>NZ_AMRG01000006.1 GCF_000299895.1 Idiomarina xiamenensis 10-D-4 | reverse complement strand
CCCAGCCATTACGCTATCGGTAGCGGCGGTGTTGTCGTTATCGATGTTCAGCGAGCGCTTACAATCGGGATTATTGAGTCGTAGCGCCGAGTTCTTAGCCGCCGACCGCGTATTAAGTTCGCGTCGCGATGTGCCACAAGCGTGGCTAGACGAAGCTCAGCGACGTGGTTTAAAAAGCGCACGACGAGTGGTTTTTAACTCGATGGCTTTTGCTGGCGATCAACTGACACTGGTCGATGTTAAAGCCGTCAGCGAAGGCTATCCGTTGCGTGGTGAACTGGAAGTGGCTGAGCAACCTTTCGGCAAGGGTCAAGTCACTCACGCCATCCCCGCGGCTGGCGAAGCTTGGGTCGCGTCGCAGCTATTTCAGGCACTACAGCTAGAAATGGGTGAACAAATTGATATCGGCGATAGCAGTTTTACTGTAACCAAGGTGGTGACTTATGAGCCGGACGTCGGTTTTTCGGTATTCACCGATAGTCCCAATGTGTTGATCAATCACAGCGAACTGGCTAAAACCGGTTTAATACAGCCGGGTAGTCGTGTGCGTTACAACATTTTATTTGCCGGTGGTAGCGATGCACTGACGGCATACGAAGAATGGTTGCTGCCGCAACTGAACGACGATACCCACAGTTGGCGTAGCATCGAAGACGGCGGTTCGCCGCTGGCGCGTTCACTGCAACGTGCCGAACGTTTTATGTTACTCGCCAGTCTGCTTGGTGTGGTGTTAGCGGCGACCGCGGTGGCGGTGGCAGCGCAGCGCTATTGCCAACGTAACTATGATGTGGTCGCGATCATAAAAACACTCGGCGGCAGTAAAGCGCAAATTCAACGTATCTTTATCTTGCACTTAATGCTGTTGACGTTGTTGAGTATCGCCATCGGTATTGGTATTGGCTGGCTGCTGCAATGGCAAGTCATCGAAATTGTTGCTACGCGCTTAGGACAAGCACTACCCGCGGCTGGTTGGCAGCCCTACGCTTTAGCCGCTGGTACGGGTCTGATCAGTGCGTTGATGTTTACCCTGTATCCGTTGCTACGGCTGATCAGTATTCCGCCGCTGCGAGTGTTGCATCGTACCTTAACCGGTAATGATAGTATTCGCTGGCTGCACTGGTTACTGTGCGGAGCGACTATCTACGGCCTGATGGTGGCTTATAGCCAGCAATGGTTATTGTCATCGGCCATTTTTGCCGGAGGTGGCGGTGCCGCCATCGTGTTGTTGTTGGTTGGACGATTATTTATTCGTGCGGGTCGGCGCGCGGGTATGCAAGCCGGCAGCAGTTGGCGTTTAGCGATGGCCGGTTTACAACGTCGCGCTAATGCTAACAGCGTGCAGATGATCAGCTTTTCGACCGCTATTATGTTGCTGTTATTGGTATTGGCGATGCGCAACGAGTTATTAGCCGATTGGCAGGATCAACTACCAGCCGATGCACCTAACTATTTTGTCGTCAATGTGCCGCAAGAGCGCGTTGCCGACCTGCGTGAAACCTTTGCCAATAATGGTATTGAAGCGACCGACTTGTATCCGATTGTGCCGGGACGGTTAACCATGATCAACGAGGAGCGGCTGGTCGACGACGTGTCTAAAGAAAGTCGTGACGAGGGTGACATTGTTGATGGCCGACGTGTTGGCTTTGGCCGCGAGTTATCCTTAACTTGGCGCGACCAACTGCCGCCCAATAATGATATTCGTAACGGCGCATGGCATGCCGACACTGCGACGGCACAAGTCTCGGTAGAATCGCGGGTGGCGGATAAAATGGCTATCAAAGTGGGTGATCAGCTGACTTTTGATATTGGTGGTGAAGTGTTCTCGGTGCCGGTGACCAGCATTCGAAAAGTGAACTGGAACTCGCTGCAACCGAACTTCTACATGATTTTTAATACCTCCACGTTGGCCGATTTTCCTGCGACTTATATCGCCAGTTTTTACTTAGGCAGTGAACGAAAGTCGGAGTTGTATCAGATTTTCCGTGATTTCCCGCAAGTATCGTTGATCGATCTGGATGCGATTATCGACCAGCTACGTGAAGTGATCGAGCAAGTGTCGCTGGCGATCCTGTTTGTCATGGTATTGGTGTTAGTGGCTGGTGCGTTAGTGTTGGTGGCGCAGGTACAGGCAACCATGGAGGAACGCCAGCGTGAGTTGGTCATTTTACGAACGTTGGGGGCGCCGGGTAAGTTACTCAGTCGCGCAGTCAGTTACGAGTTTTTGGTGTTAGGGGCTATCAGTGGCTTAATTGCGACCTTAGCCATGGAGCTATCGCTGTATATTTTGCAAACACAAGTGTTTGAGATGTCGGCGGTTTGGCACTGGCGTTTTTGGTTGGTTGGGCCGCTGGCCGGCGCTATCGTAGTGACCGCGTTGGGGCAGCTATCTTGTCGACGTTTATTGAAGCGCAATACGGCACTGTTGATCCGAAAACTCAGCTAGTTATAGCGCTGACAGCAGCGACAACGGCCACCTAAGTCATACTAGTAGGTGGCCGTTATGATCGATGAAACAGTGCTTTTAATGCGCTGTCTACGGTTTCATAACGAAAACGGTAACCGGCTTGTTGAATGGCAGCGGGTATCACCGCTTGACCGCGTAACAGCATCTCGCTCATTTCGCCTAGCGCGGCACGAAGTATGAACGCTGGTACACGCATCAGATGAGGCCTGTGTAGCGCTTTGGCTAACGCCGCACTAAATTCATATTGTGGCAATGGGTTGGGCGCTGATGCATTAAAAGCACCGCGACAGCTAGGGTTTTCTAGTAGATATAGAATGATACCGACCATATCGTCGATGTGGATCCAGGAAAATGGCTGCAAACCATCGCCTAATGGCCCACCTAGACCGAGCTGGTAGGGCAGTTTCATCTTTTCTAAGGCACCACCTTTGGCAGCCAGTACCACCGCTGTGCGAAGTACGCAGACCCGCGTCTTGTCGCTGTCGGCCGATAAGGCCAGTTGTTCCCAGGTTTGGCATAATTGGTGGGCGAAGTCGTTGTCGCTGTCACGGCATAATGGCGCACTTTGTTCGTCTAGATGACGACTCGCTGGGCCCGCCTCGCTGCCATAATAGCCAATAGCCGAACCGCTGATAAACACCTTCGGTGGCTGAGGCGCGTGCTGAATGGCTTGGCTGAGTTGTTCGGTGATTTGCCAGCGGCTGCTTTCAATCACTTGTTTTTGTTTATCGCTCCAGCGTTTATCCGCGATGGGCTCGCCTTGTAAGTTGATAACGGCGTCAAATTCACTCATATCGGGGAGCTCTGTGAAGTCCTCCCAAACATGCACCGCGTGCCCCAGTTTTTGGTAAGCCCGGGTTTTATTGCGGCTCAGCACGTGTACCTCATATTGATGTTGTAGACGTTCAATTAAGGCTCGCCCAATAAGACCGGTGCCACCTGTCATCAATAACTTCATTATCGTCGTCCTTCGCCTTGCGGCTGCTATCTTTATCACACAGTCATAGTGTAGACCTTGCTGGTGAAAATGCGGAGTCGACCAGCGGCGAATGGTTGTTATCGTGATACACTGCGCGATAACGATACGATCACTGTTGTCGTTTTATTTGAGTGAGGTCGAGCGGAGAATGAGTATGGTAACAACGCCTCGGGACTGGCAAATTGACGTGGTTGGCGAACCGCAACAGAGCGATTTAGAGCAACTGAGACGTGGTTTGCGTCAGTACAACGATGAGCAAGCAGGCAGCTGGCCTCGACAAGAACTGGCTTGTTTTGTGCGAGCCGAGGACGGACGTGTACTAGGCGGTGTTTACGGGCGTATTACCTTTGCTTGGTTGCATGTCGAGTGGTTATGGGTCGGTGCCGAATTGCGCGGGCAGGGCATTGCTAGTGATTTACTTAAACGTCTTGAGCAGCACGCCAAAGAACATTTACAAGCCAGCAATGGGTATTTAGAAACGGCCAGCTTTCAGGCCTTAGGTTTTTATAAAAAGCAGGGCTATCAAGTGTTTGGTCAGCTAGATGATATGCCGCCTGGGCATAGCTGTTACTTTTTAAAAAAAGCCTTATAAGCATAAAAAAAACGCGACCAGCGGGTCGCGTTTAACTGCAATCATTATCGATTACTTGGCTAGCAAGTATTGCGCATGAAAACGTAAGTGCGCTTCGATAAAGCTGGCAATAAAATAATAGCTATGGTCGTAGCCCGCTTGCAGGCGAATATCGGCTCCCGCCTGACGTTTATCGTTAGCAGCTTGTAAGGCATCGGTGCGTAGCTGTTCTGGATAAAAGTTATCGGCGTCGCCCTGATCGACTCGAATCGGTAAAACCCGCTCGGCTGCCGCCAACAGTAGGCTGGCATCATAATCACGCCACAGCTGTTGATCATCGCCTAAATAACCCTGAAAAGCTTTTTTACCCCATGGGCACGCCGTCGGCTGACAAATTGGTGAAAATGCCGAAATCGAGCGATAACGTTCGCTGTTACGCAAACCGATGACCAGCGCACCATGACCGCCCATTGAGTGACCGCTGATCGATTTAGTTTGACTGACCGGTAACTCGGCTTCGACCAACTGTGGTAATTCATCAACGATATAGTCGTACATCTGATAATGCTTGGCGTATGGCTGCTGCGTCGCATTGACATAAAAGCCAGCCCCCAAACCAAAATCGTAAGCGCCGTCCGGGTCGTCGGCGACGTCGTCGCCGCGTGGGCTAGTGTCGGGAATGATCAAGGCGATGCCGAGTTCTGCCGCGACACGCTGTGCGCCAGCTTTGCTGGAAAAATTCTCATCGGTGCAAGTCAAACCCGATAACCAATATAACGCTGGTACCGCTTCATGTTCGGCTTGCGGTGGTAAGAATACCGAAAACTGCATGTCGCAATTCAGCACCGTCGAGCGGTGCTGAAAGCGCAGTTGCCGACCAGCGAAGCAACGTTGCTCATTGGCTAGCGTTAATTGCTGTAATTGCATCACGGTCACCTACTTATCGAAGTGAATGACGGTACGAATCGATTTACCCTCATGCATGAGTTCAAACGCTTCATTAATGTCTTCTAATGGCATGTTATGGGTGATGAAGTCACTCAATTTAAATTCGCCATTCAAGTAGCGTTGAACGTAACCCGGCAATTCACTGCGACCTTTAACGCCACCAAAGGCACTACCGCGCCATACGCGACCGGTGACCAGCTGGAATGGCCGTGTGGAGATTTCTTCACCGGCACCGGCGACACCGATGATCACCGACTCACCCCAGCCCTTATGACAACACTCTAGGGCCGAGCGCATGACTTTGACGTTACCGATACATTCGAACGAGAAGTCAACGCCGCCATCGGTCATTTCGACAATCACTTCTTGAATCGGTTTATCATAATCGTTGGGGTTAATGACATCAGTGGCGCCTAGCTGCTTAGCCATGGTGAACTTATCTTCGTTGATATCGATGGCAATAATGCGGCTAGCTTTGGCCATGGTGGCACCGATTATCGCCGATAAACCAATGCCCCCCAAACCAAAGATGGCGACGGTATCGCCAGCTTGTACTTTGGCGGTATTCATCACCGCACCGATACCCGTGGTAACACCACAGCCGAGCAAACAGACTTCTTCTAACGGCGCCTCTTTACTGACTTTTGCTAGCGCAATTTCAGGCACTACGGTGTACTCAGAAAACGTCGATGTACCCATATAGTGATAGATCGGCTTACCATCTTTTGAGAAGCGAGTGCTGCCATCGGGCATTAAGCCTTGACCCTGAGTACTACGAATCGCCTGGCAAAGGTTGGTTTTACCTGAGAGACAAAATTTGCACTTACCACATTCCGGTGTATATAACGGGATCACATGGTCGCCTACAGCAACAGAGGTCACGCCCTCACCAACGGCCTCGACGATACCACCACCTTCATGACCTAAAATGGCCGGGAAGATACCTTCTGGATCTTTACCGGATAAGGTATAAGCATCGGTATGGCAAACGCCGCTCGCGACAATTTTTACCAACACTTCGCCTTGCTGTGGTGGTTGCAAATCGACTTCTTCGATTTTGAGTGGTTCGCCAGGGCCCCAAGCGACTGCTGCGCGTGTCTTAATCGTATCCATGAATCGTCCTTTTATCGGTTAGGCTCAAGCGTCGTTGAGCGGTCGAAAGTGATTAATTGTCATTAACTATAGCGACATTTTAACTTTTTCCATATGCATGATAATCTGCCGAAATTAAAAATGACTTTTTCATATATGCAACAATGAAGATCTGGCAAGGCATCAGCGAGTTTGTCTCGGTCGCACAAACGCAAAGCTTCACCGAAACCGCCCATTTACTCGACTTATCAGTGGCTCAGGTAAGTCGCAATATTGCCGCCTTAGAGCAGCGCCTACAACTCAAATTGCTATACCGTTCAACCCGCAAAGTTAGTGTGACCGAAGCAGGGCAACTGTATTTGCAGCACTGTCAGCAATTGGTCGATGGTTTAGATGAAGCCAATCGTGCAGTGACGCAATTGCATGATCGACCGGCCGGTAAGTTGGTGGTGACCGCGCCGATTTACTACGGTGAAACGCGTATTGCGCCGATTTTACATGAGTTCTTGCTGCTTTATCCCGAGCTGGAGCTGGATTTTCGTTTGACCAATAAACAACTCGATTTGATCGAATCCCGTATCGACCTAGCCATTCGTTTAGGGCGTCTGGCGGATTCGAATCTGATGGCGAAACGTTTGACCGACCGCCGTCAATATTTAGTTGCGGCGCCGACATACGTGGCTTGGCAAGGGCAACCGCAAAGTATCGCTGAACTGGCTCAGCATCAATGCTTGCGCGGCAGTATGGACCATTGGCGTCTACAAGAACGTGGTCAGTTACGTGAATGGCGCGTGCGCGGACGGGTACAAGTCAATACCGGTGTGGCGATGCTAGATGCGGTGAAAAGAGGGTTGGGGATTGCGCAACTACCGGACTATTATGTCAACGACGATTTAGCCAGCGGCGAATTGGTCGAAGTCTTAAGCGATTATCGTCCTAGCGACGAAGGGATTTGGGCGGTATACCCAGAAAACCGCCATCTTGCCGCTAAAGTTAGATTGCTCGTTGATTTTTTAGGTGAACGCTTAGGCAGTTCACTAAATTATTCCAAGCACCGCATGTAGCAAGGCGATGCTCATCACCTGGGCAAAAATTCCCTACGAGTAGTGCGTAATTAATCATCATCATGTTAAACTAATATGACAGGCGCCTAAGACAGCTCAAAACGAAAAAAGTTCTGATTCTTGTTGCTCGCGTAAGAATTTTGTCACATTAGTCAGTTAATCTGAGCTCCAAACTGGATGAAGTGCCTTATAACCGCATTTTAATGGACCCAGTGAAATTAGATGGATTTTAGTTAACAACCTACAATAACCCAGGTGAAGATCGATATGAAAATCAAGCATCTCGCGCTTTCCATTACATTGGCATTAGGCGTTAGCCAAGCTGCCTTTGCACAGGAAACCTCGTCGGCTATCCGTGGTAACGTGGTCACAGCAGCAGGCCAAACTGCCGCTAACGCTCGCGTTGTCATCGTTCACGAGCCGTCTGGCACGCGTTCTGTTGTCTCAACTAACGAATCAGGCTCTTTCGCCAGCTCAGGTTTGCGCGTTGGTGGTCCTTACACCATCACGATTACTGGTGAGAATGGTACAAAAACTTACAAAGACGTCTACTTATCAGTGGGCGACGCACTGCGTTTAAACGCACAATTAGAAGCTGAACAAGTCGAGCGTATCGCCGTTACTGGTACCGCTGTTATCGGCGCTGATAATAACGGCAGCAGCAGCTACTACGGCGCTGAAGATATCAGCAATGCGCCAACCTTTAACCGCGACTTAAAAGAAGTTGCGCGTATGAACCCATACGTTAACTTACTGTCAGGTGCCGAAGCGCCATTAAGTATCGGTGGTGCTAACCCGCGTTATAACAGTATTACTATCGACGGTGTTGGCGTTAACGATGACTTTGGTCTAAACGGTAACGGTTACCCAACCCAGCGTTCACCGATTTCTTTAGACGCTATCGAACAGGTTGCGGTTGATGTTGCACCTTTCGACGCATCTGAAGGCGGTTTCTCGGGCGGTCGTATCAATGCGGTCACTAAATCGGGTACTAACGAATTTCATGGCTCATTAACCTATGAACGCATGAGCGATGCTTGGGCAGGTACACCAGAAAACCCTGATACCGGCGAAGAAGTTCCGTTAGACTTCGAACGTGATACTTATAGTATTGCCTTGGGTGGTCCAATCATTAAAGATAAGCTGTTCTTCTTCGTTAACTACGAAAACTCAAAAGAACCAGCACAAATTCAGTACGGTCCTGCGGGCGCTGGTGCGGCCAATGATAGTAAGGTCACCCAAGAAGAATATGCTCGTATCAAAGAGATTGGTGAGCGAGTGTATGGTATCGATATCGGTAATTGGGATACTCCGGTTGATACCGAAAACAAAAACTTACTGGTTAAATTAGATTGGAACGTTAACTACGACCACCGTGTATCGTTTACTTATAACAAAACCGAAGGTAACAACCTACGGAATATGAGTGACCGAAACTACACGTTACAGCTTGATACTAACTGGTATGACTATACCCAAAACATGGATTTGTATCGGGCGTCATTATTCTCAGATTGGACGGCTAATCTATCAAGTGAAATTTATGTAAGTCGTAAAGAAGTTGAATCGATTTCCGGTCTAAAAACAACTGCTTACGGTGACATAGAAGTTGATACCGCTGAAGGTACTTTAAATTTCGGTCCAGATTACAACCGTCATGCTAACCAACTCTCTAACGAGACTACAAAGATTGGTGCTCGTTTTAATTACTTAGCGGGTGACCACGAAATCAAATTCGGTGGTGAATACGAAACAACAGATGTTTTCAACATTTTTGTACGTAACTCTCTGGGTTCATGGCAGTTCGCTTCAATCGATGACTTTGAGAATCGCGTAGCTAGCGCAATCAATGATCAGCCTCTTCGCTATGAAAATGCTTACACTAACGTGGCTAGCGATGCCGCCGCAGATTTCAGCTTAGGTATGATGAACCTGTATGTGCAGGATAACTGGTACCTGAACGAATCAATGGAATTGGGTTTAGGCTTACGCTATGAGCGTTATCTGGTAAGCGACAAGCCAACACTGAACGAAAACTTTGTTGAGCGTTATGGCTTTAGCAACCAAGAGAACTTGGACGGTCTGGATATTTTCTTACCGCGTATCGACTTCAAATGGTTTGCAACGTCTGACTTAACCGTACGTGCTGGCTTGGGTCGCTTCTCAGGTGGTCGTCCGAATGTGTGGATCTCGAACTCATTCTCTAATGATGGTTACACCTTGGTGCAACCTAATCTAGGTGATGTTTACAATGTTGATCCAAACTTTACTGAGACAGAAATTGATGGCGACACCTATCGAGAAATTCGTAACGTCGATTTGAAGAATATTCCTAGTTCAGTCCTAGATACCATGGTGCCTGGTGACGGTGATACTAACGTCATTGATCCTAATTATAAAATGCCATCTGATTGGATTGCGCGTGTCGGTGCCGATTATCGTTTTGACATCCCAGGTGTTGGCGAGAACTTCGTCGCAACCGGTGAGATCATGCGTAAATGGATGACCAACAATTCAGGCTGGGTTGACATTTCTCGTTGTGTTAGCGGTCAAACCGCTGCTGGTGTCAATGTCTATGAGCCTTGCGATGCCGATGCGCCGCGTGGTCATTACGATCTGATGCTGACCAATGAAAATCAAGATGGTAAAGCGTGGATTTATACCTTGTCACTGTCAAAGAACTGGGATAATGGCCTTAGCATGTATGGTGCTTATACGCATCAAGACATCGAAGAGGGTAACCCGGGTACGTCGTCAACTGCGACTTCTAACTATCAGTACAACATCGTTCGCGACCGTAACCAGTCGTTAATCGGCACTGCGGATTACGAAGTTGAGCACAGCTTTAAAATCGCGTTAGGCTACTCGACTGAGTTCTTTGATGGTTATGCATCGAAGTTCAACCTGTTCTTCCAACGCCGTTCGGGCACTCATTTCAGTTATGTCATGGGTGAGAGCGTTAATCGTACAGGTTATGGCTCTTTGGGTGACCAATCGACATTCGGTGGTGCTGCCTACTTGCCTTATATTCCGACAGGTCCTAACGACCCATTCTTAAGCCCTGAAAGTTCGTTGTCTTATGAGCAAATCATGGAAAACGTAAGAGCAGCGGGTTTAGAAGGTTATGCGGGTGGTTTTGCACCTAAAGGTACCGGTACCTCACCTTGGGTCAACAGCTTAGACTTCCAGTTCCAGCAAGAAATTCCTGGTTTTATGGAAGGTCATAAAGGTATGTTCTACTTCACCATTAATAACCTGTTGAACCTGATTGACAGTTCAAAAGGTGATGTCTTACGCCAGCAATATACTAACCAAGCGTTAGTTGGCTTTGACGGATTAGACAGCGAAGGTCGTTATATTTATGCTGAACCGCGCTATGGTTTCAGTAATGACAACTGGAGCATCTTCGAAGCAGAAGAATCAACTTGGCGTGTGAAACTAGGTCTGCGTTACACCTTCTAAGTTGAGTATGCTTATCGGGTAATCTTAAGTTACCTTAATAAGTGATTCTTTAAGCCCTCGTGATCGTCAGATTACGGGGGCTTTTTATATGGCGGCGTTTATCGCGCCGCGAGCGGAGTTGCGATGCGGATGAAAGTACATTAGTTTGAGCATAGTGTGTAGTGAATAGACAGGAATCGACATGGAGAGTATGTGCTTTAGTGCGACTTTACTACAACCGGCGCAGCCCGAGACGACGGGGTGGTACTTTCTGTTGCTACCCAAAGCGGTTAGTGAGAAATTACCGCGCCGTGGGCGTACTTCGGTCTCCGGTACCATTAATGAGCAGCCCTTTCAACAACGGCTAGAACCCGATGGACAATTAAGCCATTGGTTAAAGGTCAGCGAAGAGCTCGCTGCACAAGCGGGGGTTAGCGCTGGCGACAAAGTGACACTGACTATTGCTCCCGTTGCGGTCGAGCCAGAGCCAGAATTACCCGCCGACTTGCAAGCGGCATTAGCTGATAACGCGGCGGCGTGGCAGGTTTGGCAGCAGACGTCTACGTTGGCCCGAGTCGATTGGTTGCATTGGTTAACGTCGGCAAAGCAGGCGAAAACACGACAGAAGCGTATTGACGATGCCTGTCAGATGTTAGCGGCGGGAAAGCGGCGCGTCTGCTGCTTCGACCCCTCGGGTTTTTACAGTAAGGCATTTCGAGCGCCGCAAGCGGCACAGTAAGCGGCGCTTACTGCGACACCGGAAATACCTGCTTATAGGGTTTTACTGTCACCTTGGCATAGACCCCGGCATCGATATAGGGGTCCGCATCGGCCCATGCTTGTGCTTGCGCCAAGCTATCAAACTCGGCTACCACCAGCGAACCAGTAAAGCCCGCTGGACCCGGATCGTTGCTGGCGATGGCGGGTAATGGACCGGCTGTCAGTAGGCGTCCGCCATCTTGTAATTCGGTTAAGCGTTGCAGGTGAGCTGGTCGAGCGGCTAAGCGCCGTTCTAGGCTATTAGGTGTATCTTCGGCAACAATCATAAACCACATTAGGATGATGCTCCTGTGTCTGCATTATCGGCTTGGTGATGCTTGTACATATAAAAACCGGTAGCAACGGTAAATACCAGTGTAATGCCTAAAATCCCAAACACTTTAAAGTTTACCCACGCTGCTTGTGTCCAGTAATAGGCGATATATAGGTTGACCGCTGCCAGCGCCAAGGTAAAAACAATCCAAGCGTAACATAAACGTTTCCAGGCAAAGTCAGGTAATTGGATATCTTGTCCTAATAACGCTTTTAACGGGTTAGCTTTGCCCAGTAATAAGGCCCCAGCCAATGCCATCGCAATGGCGAGGTAGATAATCGACACTTTTAACTTGATGAACCAGTCATCATGTAACACCAACGTTAATGCACCAAAGGCCATGACCACCGCCAGTACGATCCAATGACGGGTGGTAATGGTGTGCTTTAATAATTTCATGGCACCGAGTTGCAGCACCGTAGCAACCATCAAGGTGGCTGTTGCCATGTAGATATCGGCGGTTTTATAGACCACAAAAAACAACACAATCGGTAGGTATTCGAGCAATAACGCCATAATGGTTTCTCTTACTACATAAAGTGAGCGCATACCGTTACCGAGCCTGCGGCGTAGTTTTAACGCTAGCGGCGATGGCAGCAGACGGCAACGTCGATAAGCCGCATTCTAGCCCGCCCTTGCACAGCGAGCAATACATGCGGCGGTCGGGGGCTAGGCTTGGGCGCGAGTAGCAGCCTTCATACTTTGCACGAACTCAGCCAGTGCTTGGCATTGTGTGGTGTCGTCAGCGAGGTGTTGTTCAATCCGTTTGACCACTGCTGAGCCGCTTATTGCACCCGCCGCACCGGCCGCAATAGCAGCTGCTACATGCGCCGGTTCGGCGATGCCAAAACCCAGCAGCGGAGGTGCGCCACCACTTTCGCGAAGACTTGCCAATAAGCTGGAGGCGGGTGTTTGCATACGCTGTTCAGTGCCGGTGACACCGGCGCGGCTAAGCACATAAATATAACCCTGACTATGTGTTGCGATATCGCTTAGCAATTGCGGACTCGCGTCTGGCGGCGCAATAAAAATGGGTGCTATCTGATGAGTTGCTGCGGCTTGACTAAAGCGCGCTGATTCACGCAGCGGTACATCGGCAATCAGCACCGAATCGACGCCGACCGCGGCAGCCTGGCGGTAGAAATTGTCAATACCTCCGGCATAAACCAAGTTGGCATAAACCAACAAGCCTACCGGTAGCGTTGGCGCATACTCACGTATTTTTGCCAATAATTGCCAGCAATCCGTCATTTTGGCGCCGCTCGCTAAAGCACGTAAGTTGGCGCGTTGAATCACTGGACCGTCGGCCACCGGATCAGAAAACGGTAAACCCAATTCTAAGGCATCGGCGCCGTTATCGATCAGGGTTTGGATAATACGCCAGCTTTGCTGTGGGTTAGGATCGCAAAGAGTCACAAAGGGTACAAAAGCGCCTTCCTGACGGTCTTTTAGCTTGGCAAAAGTGGTTTCATAACGGCTCATTCTGCGGCCTCCTCAGCTGCCAGCGCGTGCTTTTCTTGTGCTGCCATGATACGTCGTACATGGTCGATATCTTTATCACCACGGCCCGATAAGTTAACCAATAGCAGCGCTGGCGCATCCGGCTGTTGCGCTCGTTTTAAAGCGTAAGCAAGTGCGTGTGCCGACTCCAGTGCGGGAATGATACCTTCGTGTTTTGCCAGTAATTTAAAGGCACTAAGCGCTTCGTCATCGCTGACTGACTCATAGCGAGCACGACCAATACTATGCAAATAGGCATGTTGCGGACCTACACCGGGATAATCTAAACCCGCCGAGACCGAGTAGCTTTCCTCTATTTGGCCATCGTCATCCTGCATCAAGTAAGATAAACAGCCATGTAATATACCCGGTTTGCCCGCTGCTAAAGTGGCACCATGTTGGTTGCTATGTAGGCCTTTACCCGCTGGTTCGACACCAATTAGCGCGACCTCACTGTCATCGATAAACTCGGCGAACATACCGATAGCATTGGAGCCACCGCCAACACAGGCGATCACCTCGTCTGGCAAACGTCCTTCGCGCGCCAATATTTGTTGCTTGGCTTCGCCGCCGATCATGCGATGGAACTCGCGCACAATGGTCGGGAATGGATGAGGACCGGCAGCGGTACCGAGCAAATAATGAGTGCTTGGGTAACTGGCGGTCCAATCGCGTAAGGCTTCATTAACGGCATCTTTTAGTGTACCACTACCGGTATCAACCGGTATCACCGTGGCGCCCATTAGCTCCATCCGGAAGACATTGGGTTGCTGCCGTTCAACGTCCTTTTTACCCATATAAATCACGCACTCTAAACCCAGCAGAGCGCAAGCTAAAGCGGTCGCGGTACCATGTTGACCGGCACCGGTCTCGGCAATAATACGTTGTTTACCCATGCGTTTGGCTAGTAGCGCCTGCCCTAGCACTTGATTGGTTTTATGCGCACCACCGTGCAATAAATCCTCGCGTTTTAAATAAATCTTGCAACCATTGGCAGCGTTCAGCGGTAGGTTACGGCAGCAAGATAATGGCGTGGGGCGCCCCAAGTAGTGGGTTAGCAGGTGCTTAAACTCATCTTGAAAACGGGGATCTTGCTGCGCGTCTAAAAACGCTTGCTCTAACTGGTTTAACGCCGGTAATAAGATCTCGGGGACAAATTGTCCACCAAAATCGCCAAAATAAGCTGAATAGGTCTGTTTCATACGTCCTCCCGACCATAATATCGAATACGTGCAAATACTTGACTAAGCCGTGCTGCGTCCTTTTCCGCGCGCTGCCGTTCCACACCCGAGTTAATATCTAGGCCCGCACAAGCTTGTGCCAAGGCGTTGTCAATGTTGCTGGCGTTAAGGCCTCCGGCCAACTGACAACGTTGTTTATCAGCAGCGCTTAACGGCGCTATATAACGCCAGTCAAAGCACTCACCACTGCCTCCGGCACCGTTATCTAACACATAACGGTCAACCTCGGGCTGCGTTAACTGCGGTACCGCGGTAACCGGCAATGCTCGCCATAAGGCTATTTCAGGTAAGCTTTGTTTGATTGCCTGAAAGCTCTCTGCTGGCCAATCGCCGTGCAATTGCAGCGCATACAATGGTAACTGCCGGGCGACGGCAAGTAGCTGTTTGACATCACCGTGATTAAACACGCCGACCCAGCGCAAACTGGGTTCGGCGGCGATAATGTTGCGGGCCTGTTCAAGGCTGACACAACGTGGCGATTGTTCAGCGAAAATCAGTCCGCCATAACAGGCACCGACGGCTTGTGCCACATGTGCGGTTGCCGCTTGCCGGATACCGCAGACTTTATGTTCGCCATAGAGTAGGGCACGACAAGCCCAATCAATATCGTCTTGCGCCGCTAGCGCACTCCCGATCAAAAAGCCGTCAACAAATGGCGCGCTGGTACGGATTTGATGGTTATTTTGATAACCGGATTCGGCCACTATTAACGCCCCAGCAGGCGCTTTCTCGCTAAGCTGTTGGCTACGTTCTATATCAATACTCAGGTCACGCAAGTCGCGATTATTGATACCGATAATGGTGGCCTTGAGCCGGGCTGCACGAGCCATTTCTTGGTCATTACTGACTTCGGTCAGAATATCAAGATTTAGTGCGCTGGCCACGGCGGCGAGTTGTTGGTAACGCTCATCGTCTAACACCGACAACATCAGTAAAATAGCGTCGGCACCATAGTAGCGTGCTAAATAAATTTGCATCGGATCGATGATAAAGTCTTTACACAGTATACGGCTGCGCTAACCGCCGCTAAATAGTCGAACTGGCCTTGAAAGAAATCGGGTTCGGTGAGTACCGATATTGCTGCTGCATAGGGCGCATAGCTACGTGCGATGCCGACGGGGTTAAAGTCGGCCCGGATCAGGCCTTTTGACGGCGATGCTTTTTTACACTCTAAAATAAAACCACTACCGGGCTGGGCTAAGGCGTCTGCCAAACTGCGTTGACTTGGCTGTAGCTGCGCTCGTAACTCCTCAACGTCATAGGTTTGATAAAGTTCCGTAATACGCTGCTGACGTTGACGTACAATTTTATCTAAAATCGTGCCGTTCAGTGCGCTTGCGGCTAGCTGCTCAATGTTGCTCATGCCGATTGCTGCCCCCGTGGTTGTAAGGCTACGATATTGGCTAAATGTTGCAATGCCTGACCACTCTGTAAGTGTATTAATACTTCCTCGGTGGCGTTTTTCAAAGAGTTTTCACGGTCGCTCAAATACATCATTGCGGCCACGTTCATGGCGACCGCTTGTTGCTGCGGCAAGCTCGCTGAGCCGGCTAAAATTTGCTGCAGCAGGTTGGCGTTATGGTCGGCGTCACCGCCGCGTAAGGCACTCACGGGCGCGTTTGTCACGCCAAAATCTTGCGGCGTGAGTGTATAGCGCTGTAGCTGATTATCACGCAACTCGACGACCTGTGTCGAACCGTGCAAAGCAAATTCATCCAAACCACTACCGTGAATCACCATCGCTCTTTCACAACCCAATAAACGTAGGGTTTCGGCCAACGGCTCGCACCAATCGGGATGATAGACGCCGAGCAACTGGGCATTGGGGCGAGCAGGGTTAACCAGCGGTCCTAACAGATTGAATAGGGTGCGTGTTTTTAGCGTTTGTCGGGTTGGCATCGCATAGCGGATACCGGGATGATAATGCGGTGCAAACAAAAAGCAAAAACCGAGTTGCTGCAATTGTTTGGCCGCCACGTCGGCATCTAAGTCGACGCGCAGACCTAAGGCTTCTAACACATCAGCCGAGCCCGAGCGTGAGCTGACACTGCGATTACCATGCTTAGCCACGGTCATGCCCATGCTGGCCGCGACCAAGGCCGCCGTGGTTGATATATTTAAGGTGTTACTACCATCGCCGCCGGTGCCACAGCTATCAATAACTGTCGTGGCTGGACGCTGAAAGGGTTTGGCGGCATCCCGTAAAGCGCTGGCCGCACCGGCGAGTTCGGCGGGCGTTTCGCCACGCATTTTCATCGCCACTAACGCGGCGGTGATTTGCATGTCGTTGAGTTCGCCTTTAACCAAATGCTGAAACAAACGCTGACATTGTATTTGGCTCAGGGTTTCGCCAGCAAGAAGGGGCTCTAATAACTGCATGAGATAGCTCCTGACGGGGTTGTTGATGGTGCTGCCAGTAGCATTTGCACACTTTGTTTTAACAAGCGGCTACCGGCGGTGGTCATGATAGATTCGGGATGAAACTGAAAACCTAAGCTGTGCTGTTGGCTAAAGTAAACCGCCATCGGGATCCTGCCTTGCGGGCCATCGATGCTAGCCAACACCTGTGCCGATGATGGCAAGTCGTAACCACTCAAGGAGTGATAACGGGCGACCGACAGGGTTGCTGTTGTGGCGTCAGATAAATCGTCAATCAAGCCCTCGAATAATGGATGTGGCACGCAGTCGACCCGCGCCACCTTACCGTGCACAATTTCACCACAGCGATCAACGCGAGCGCCAGCATCCACCAGTAATGCTTGTAATCCCAGGCAGATACCCAGCATCGGTAGTTTACCGCGAAAATGTTTGATGATGGCTAGCAGTTGACCGGCTTGTTGCGGATGGCCGGGGCCTGGCGATAAGCATAATAACTGTGGATCCGCATAGTCATCGACGCAGGCGGCTAAGGTCTCGACGCTGACTTGATTACGGTAAATCAGCAGTTGATAACCGAGCTGACGCAGTTCGTCGACTAGGTTATACGCAAATGAGTCCTGATTATCGATCAGGATGATACGGCCTTGACTCATCGTCCGGCTCCTTGTGAGCGTTGATTGGCTTGCTGAATGGCTTGAATAACGGCGCGCGCTTTGTTTTCGGTCTCGTCGCACTCGGCCGCGGCTTGTGAGTCGTAAACAACGCCTGCACCCGCTTGCACATAGGCGGTCTGGCCTTTGACAAAAGCCGAGCGAATGACAATACAAGTATCCATATCGCCATTGCCCGATAGGTAGCCGACGGCGCCGCCATAACTGCCGCGACGTTGTTGCTCGACAGCGCGGATCAGGCTCGCCGCACTGATTTTTGGCGCACCCACCAAGGTGCCCATGTTCATGCAGGCGCGGTAGGCGTGCAGTGCATCTAAATCGGGCTGTAGTTGCGCCACTACCCGTGAGACCAAATGCATGACATGCGAGTAGCGATCCACTTTGAGTAAGTCGGCGACGTAACGACTGCCTGGCTGCGCAATACGCGCTAGGTCATTGCGTGATAAATCGACCAACATGAGGTGTTCGGCTAATTCTTTTTGGTCTAAGCGTAAATCAAGTTCTAAGCGACTATCTAAATCGGCATCGATACTGCCATCTTGGTGTTTGCCGCGTGGTCGGGTGCCGGCAATCGGATACAGCTCGACTTGGTTACTGTGTTGCTCATACTTTAACGCCGACTCTGGCGAGGCACCAAATAGACTAAAGTCAGCGGCACGCATCAAAAACATATAAGGTGACGGGTTACTGCGCTTTAATTCTCGATAAGCGGCCAGTACATCATGGCAAGGCAGACGAAAGCGACGTGATGGCACCACTTGAAAAATGTCGCCAGCACCGATGTGTTGCTTCATTTGCTCGACGATTGCGCTAAAAGTGGCGCGGTCAGGACTGGCATCAACCGTATCAGCGCTGGTTGCCTGGCTAGTACTGGCAGCAACGTCGCTAGCGCTTATCAGTGGTAATTGTGCTTGTCCGGCAATATAACCCAAGCGTTCGCTAAGTTGCTGATAATGTTCTTGAACCTGAGGGCCGCTAAGTAAACTGCCCAATAATTCGGTTTGTTGTTGCTGGTGATCGATGATGAGCAGCGTTTCCGCTAAATAAAACTGATAGTCGGGACAGTCGTTTTCACCCTCGGCTACAGCGGCTAGGTCTTCAAAACTGGCTATTAAGTCGTATGCAAAAACCCCCCCCAGAAAAATGCCTAACGGATGTTGTTGCTGTTGTTGTAAGCGTTGTTGTAGTACCCGTAGCGGTTCTAAATTACTTAACGCTCGAAGTCGCTGGTCTTCGTCTAAATCGTGATTCGCGTTGCCATGCACGACGCTGTAATCAATTAGCAACTGCTGTGCTTGCTGCTGCACAACAACACCCGGCTGTGCTAGTTGCTCGGCTAACCAGGGTAATAATTGTGCGCCGTTAGCGCTGAGTGCGCGAATGGTCACCTGTTGTTCACGACACACCAATTGTAGCGCAGCATCAACCATCAGTAGGCTTTTCAAGCTATGCTTAGACTGTATTTCGGCAGACTCCAGTAGCAAGGTGTCAGCTTTGTCACCACACAGCTGCTGATATAAGCGCATGGGATCGGGCTGGTAAGGTACACTTACCGACAGCGCATACAATTGTCCGGTTTGCTTCGATAACTTCACAAATATTTCCTTATAAAAACAAAAAAGCCCGCAATGATGCGGGCTTTTGGATAAATCTTTGCGTTATTTAGACGCGCACGATCACAACACCCGCTGTATCGGGAAGTGCCACCACCAGTTTTGTACTTGTTGTATCTGATTCATTTGCGTTGCGTCTTTAAATTAACTTGTCTAAGCGGCAATCTAGCGGGTCTAAAAACTAAAGTCAACCCATCTGTTGCGCTTTATCGCTCTGTTTGTAGCGGCTCTAGCCAACCCCAACGATCTGAAAAACTGCCGTCGAATAAGCCAAAAAATGCGGCTTGTATCGCTTCAGTTAACGGACCTCTAGTGCCTCTACCGATACTGATCTTATCGACACTGCGAACCGGTACGATCTCGGCCGCGGTACCGGTCATAAACAGCTCATCGGCTAAGTATAGCGATTCACGCGCAATACTTTCCTGATGCACCGTATAGCCCAACTGTTGAGCGATTTTGATGACCATATCACGGGTCAGTCCGGGTAAAATACTGGCCGTGGTCGGCGGTGTATAGAGTGCGCCATTGCGCACCACAAACAGGTTTTCACCAGCGCCCTCAGAAATACGCCCATGCACATCCAAGGCAATACCTTCATGATAACCGTGGCGCTTGGCTTCGGCCGAAATCAACTGCGATGATAAGTAATTACCTCCCGCTTTAGCGCCAGTCGGCATGGTATTCGCGGCCAGTCGTTGCCACGAGCTGACGCAGACATCAACGCCTTGTTCGGCGCTGTCTTCGCCTAGGTAGGCACGCCAGGGAAACGCTGCAACCACCATATCGCACACAGCGTCGACCGGCGGACACAAGCCCAAGCCAACGTCGCCAATAAAAGCTAACGGCCGGATATAGGCGTTAGTTAGGTTATTAGCGGCCAACGTCTGGTGACAGGCTGTCACCAGCTGCTGTGGTTGGAACGGCAGGTTCATGCGATAAATTTTGGCTGAATCGTATAAGCGCTGAATGTGGTCGTGCAAGCGCAGTATCGCGGGTCCTTGTGGCGTTTGATAGGCACGAATGCCTTCAAATACCGAGGAACCATAATGTAAGGCGTGACTCATTACGTGCACTTGCGCTTGCTGCCAAGGTATTAACTGACCGTTAAACCAGATGGTATCGGCTAAGGCGGGCATGGTAATTATCCTTATGTTGGAACCGTTATTGGTCCTGACCATTACTAAAATACGACTGTGTACCGCGATGATCCATCGCTGTCGCTAAGCGCTCAATGGCAACCATATAGGCTGCTTGGCGCAGGCTAACTTGATGCTTTTCGGCCATCTCAAAACAACGTTCACTTTGCCGCTCTAAACGTTCGTGTAAGCGTTCGCGAACGGTGTCAGCCGTCCAATAGTCGCCACTACGGTTCTGTAGCCATTCCATATAACTAACGATCACGCCACCGGTGTTGGCGAGTACGTCGGGTAGCACCGGGATCTCGCGCTGGAACAGCTTATCATCGGCGCTGCGACTGATCGGGCCGTTAGCAATTTCGACAATGGCTTTGGCGTTGACGTTAGCAACATTTTCGTCGGTGATTTGGTCCTCCAAAGCGGCTAATACCAACACATCAACATCTAGACTTAACAGTTCATCGTTAGTTAATTGTTCGACACTGCCTTGTTGTTCTTGTTCGTCGCTAACGGAGTTATCGCTATAAATAAAGCCTTTTAGCTCGCGTTCTTGATTTTTGTGTTGCCAAATCGGTTCTGGGTCGAGCCCTTCTTTAGCATAGACGGCACCTTTTGAATCCGACACCGCGACCACCCGATAACCGTGTTCACGCGCGCCTTTAGCAAAATAATAGCCAGCGTTGCCAAAGCCTTGTACCGCAACGGTCAGATCCTGTGGTTTCTTCTGTTGGCGCTGCGCCCATAGGTCCAACACTTTTAGGGCGCCTAAGCCGGTCGCTTCTACGCGCCCTTGTGAACCACCTAAACCGATCGGTTTACCGGTGATAACGCCGGGTACATTAGCGCGCACAATGTGGTTATATTCATCGGCCATCCAGCTCATTACGGTGGCATTGGTGTTAACGTCAGGCGCCGGAATATCACGGTCGACGCCGATGATATCTTTAATCGCGCGAATATAGCCGCGTGATAAGCGTTCTAATTCCATTTTCGATAGCTTTTTCGGATCACAGCAAATACCACCTTTACCGCCACCAAAGGGCAAATCGACGATAGCGTTTTTGATGGTCATCCAGAATGCTAAAGAGGTGACTTCTTCGGCATCGACGTCGGGATGGTAGCGGATCCCACCTTTTGCCGGTCCTAAGGTGGTATCGTACTGCGCGCGCCAGCCTTTAAATACTTGTAGCGAACCGTCGTCCATACGCAGTGGAATGGCGACTTGAATGATGGTATTGGGCTGCGACAAGCGGCGTTGTGCGTCATCCGATACTGCCAAGGTGCTGTAAATATCTTTTAATAAACTTTCTGAATCACGGATAACGCGAGGTAGCTCGGCCATATCGACTCCTTGTTGTAAATACTTCGTGTTATGATGTGGCTAACAATGCGGCAGCAAACGCTGCAGTCATTGATGTTCACGCCTGCGTTTGTAGGCGTGGCACATCCATTCAGTTTCTATTAGTAGTTGCCAACTAACCGATAAAGATCATTATGAGCATCGACTTACATTGTCACAGCCACTTTTCTGACGGCAGTTTAGCGCCAGCTGAACTGGTGCTGCGCGCGGTCGAGCAGGGCGTTAGTCAACTGGCTATTACCGATCATGATAGTGTGGCCGGGTTAGCTCAGGCGCAACAGACCATTGTCAGTCAGCAATTACCGTTAAGGCTGGTTAGCGGGGTCGAAATCAGCTGTCGCTGGCATCGCTTTGACATTCATATTGTCGGGCTCAATATCGACCCGCAACAGCCGACATTATTAACCTTGCTGGCGCAACAGCAGCAAGCGCGTCAACAGCGCATTGCGGCAATGTTAGAAAAATTGGCCCGGCGCGGCATGGATGTTAGTACTTACTTGCAGAATCTAAGCGGTGTTGCTACTCGCAAGCACATTGCCGATGCGCTGGTCGCCGCAGGGCACATTGACCAGCCGCAGCAAGCCTTCAAGCGTTACATCGGTGCTGGCAAGAGTGCCTATCAAGCCGCCGACTGGTGTACTATCGATAGCGCCATTAGCGCCATCCATGCTGCCGGCGGTGTTGCGGTATTGGCTCACCCACACGCCTATCAATTATCGAATAAATGGTTGCGGCGGCTGTTGCTACAGGGCAAAAGTTGGCAATTAGACGCGATAGAAGTGGCGATTTCACAGCAATCTCCGGGACAACGTGAAGCTTTGCAGCGATTCGCTCTTGAATACGATTATTACGCCTCAGCAGGATCGGATTTTCATAACCCGAATGGCTGGCGCGAGTTAGGCAAAAATCTTTGTTTGCCCGCTGACTGTGTGCCAATATGGCAACATTGGGCAGCTTAGCAAACGGTCATGGTAGAGCGTGGAGGCAAGCATGAGTCAATATTTTGAAATACACCCTGAAAACCCACAAGCACGTTTGATTCAACAAGCGGTGGCGATTGTGCGGCAAGGTGGTGTGGTGGTTTATCCTACCGATTCGGGTTATGCCATTGGTTGTCAGCTGGGTGATAAGGGGGCGATGGAGCGTATTTGTCAAATCCGGTCGGTCGATAAAGACCATAACTTTACCCTGATGTGCCGAGATTTATCGGAGTTATCGACCTATGCGCGGGTGGATAATAATGCTTTCCGACTACTCAAAAATAATACCCCCGGGGCCTATACCTTTGTGCTGAAAGGTACCAAAGAGGTGCCGCGTCGATTACTGAATCCAAAACGAAAAACCATCGGTATCCGGGTACCTACCAATCGTATTGCGCTGGCGCTACTGGAGGATTTAGGCGAGCCGTTAATGTCTACCAGCTTGATTTTGGACGGCAATGAGTTTGCTGAGGCTGATCCCTTTCACATTCGTGAAGTACTGGAAAAGCGCGTCGATTTAATTATCGACGGTGGAAACCGTGGTGAACAGCCGACTACGGTAGTGGATTTAGCCGATGATAACCAAATTCGTATCCTGCGATACGGCAAAGGCGACGCCGGTCCTTTTGAAGAGTAACCCTATGGCCGTGTGTGAGTCATGCGCATGAATAGCGAAGTAATCGGCAAGCCGCAGCTAGAGCAAGGGACGGTCAAGCAGGCAGCGGATCCGCATGCGGCGCAGCAACCGTTACCGTTAGGGTTTGTGCGTGGTGAGCCGGTGATTGAACGGCCGCAGGATTTATATATTCCGCCACACGCGTTAGAAGTGATTTTAGAGAGTTTTAGCGGTCCGATGGACTTGCTGTTATACCTGATCCGCAAGCAAAAACTGGATATTTTAGATTTACCGGTATTCGACATAACCAAGCAATATGTTAGTTATGTCGAGATGATGCACGAATTGAATTTAGAGTTAGCGGCTGATTATTTGGTGATGGCGGCCATGTTAGCCGAAATTAAAAGTCGTTTGCTATTGCCTAAACCCGCTCACAGCGATGACGATGATGAGCTCGATCCGCGCGCCGAATTGGTGCGTCGACTACAAGAATATGAGGCGATTCGAGAAGGAGCGCAGCATTTAGAGCAACTGCCGCAGCGCGGACGTGATGTATTTGTGGCGCATATTAGTAGCGACGCCAAAGCGCAACTCAAGGTAGTGCCTCCTGAGGTTAGTTTGCAAGAGTTAGCATTGGCGTTTAGTGATGTGTTACGCCAGCTCGACTTACACGCTCATCACCAGATCCAACGTGAAAACTTATCCACGCGAGCGCGTATGAGTGCTGTGTTAGAGCGTTTAGAACAACAACGATATGTGGCTTTTGCGCAACTTTTTACGCGCGCCGAGGGAAGAGCGGGCGTGGTAGTCAGCTTTTTAGCCATTTTAGAGTTGGTACGTGAATCGTTAATTGAATTGCTTTATGTCGACGGGCAGCAACATCTTCATGTCACGTTAAAAAGTGCTGCCACTGTGCCAGAGGACGCTCATGAAGCTGAATGATCAGCAATTGTTACAAGTTATCGAGGCGGCATTGTTTGTTGCCGAGCAGCCAATGACAGCGGTGCAGCTACAAGAGCAACTGTTGGCCGCCTACTCGGTGTCTAACGCCCGTATTAAAAAGGCTTTAGCAGAGTTACAGCAACACTACCAAAATCGTGGCGTCGAGTTAGTACAAGTGGCGTCAGGCTATCGCTTTCAAAGCAAACCCGAATTTGCAGCGCTGCTAGCCAATTTATGGCAGGAAAAGCCGCCGCGGTATTCACAAGCGTTGCTGGAGACATTAGCGCTGATTGCTTATCGACAGCCGATTACTCGTGGTGAAATCGAGGACGTGCGCGGTGTCAGCGTCAGCTCTCAAATTATGAAGACCTTGCAGGAACGCGGTTGGATCAAGGTGGTGGGGCACCGCGAAGTGCCGGGGAGACCACAACTTTACGCCACCACGAAGACATTTTTAGATGACTTTAACATCAAAGATCTGTCAGAATTACCGGCCATCGCGGAACCGGCTTCTGCAACTACCGCTGAGACAGCGACAAACGACAGAGTGCACTAATAATGAGTGAAAAATTACAGAAAGTATTAGCCCGTTCAGGATATGGTTCACGCCGAGAGATCGAAGCGATGATTGCCGCTGGTCGCATTCGCGTCGACGACCGTGTGGCACAACTGGGTGAACGTATCGATGCCGAAGCGCGGGTGCGCATTGATGGTCACGATGTGGTGATCAAGCCCGAACAAGCTGTGATCTGTCGGGTGTTGATGTATCACAAGCCAGAGGGCGAATTGTGTACACGTAAAGACCCAGAGGGGCGACCCACGGTTTATCAACGCTTACCGCGTATGAACGGTGCGCGTTGGGTGGCGGTAGGACGACTCGACGTCAATACTTCGGGTTTGTTGCTGTTTACCACCGATGGTGAATTAGCTAATCGCTTAATGCATCCCAGTCAGCAAGTCGAGCGTGAATATGCTGTGCGCGTCTTTGGCGAGGTCAATGACGCCATGCTGCAACGCTTACGCCGTGGTGTGCAACTAGAAGACGGTCCGGCCAACTTCACGCAGCTTAAACACGCCGGTGGTGAGGGCATGAATCAATGGTTTCATGTCACCCTGACCGAGGGCCGTAACCGTGAAGTGCGTCGCCTGTGGGAGTCGCAGGGGGTTCAAGTCAGCCGCTTGATCCGGATCCGTTACGGTAATATTCCGTTGGAGTCTGGTTTACCGCAAGGTGGCTGGAGTGAAATGGCGTTGACAGAGGTTAACTATTTACGTGAATTGGTAGGCTTACCAGCAGAAACACGTAGTTTTCTGGATGCCCGGCAAAGCGAGCCGAAACAGCGTAAGTTAGCCCGTATTCGACGAGCCAATGCTAAGCACCGTCAACGACAGACGACAAGCGGTACTAAACCAGAACGTGATGCGCAGCATAAGCCGAGTTCAAAGCCGAGTGCAAAGCCGAACAAACACTCGGGACAAAAAAACGAACGTCAGCGCAGTGAACGGAAACGCCCTGATACGGCTAATGGGAGCCGCTCTGAACGGACCCGCAAGCCAATTAAAAAAACGCGCCAATGATCCTTGCAAACCACCCGCAAGCACTCGATGTGCGAACAGTAGCAGAATGGCAGCGACAAGCTGCCATTTTTATATTATGGCCATATCGCCGTGACGTATGGCGCGACGCGGCGCTGCCGGTGCAGCAGGAGTTAGTCGACTGGATAGCCGATATCAGTCATCAACAGCGTTGTGTCGTGGGCGTGTTACCGCGTTTAGCGGCCGCAGTCGCGAAGCTATTACGCTGCCAGTTGTCAACCGCGCAGCAGCATCGCGTAGGGTTATGGTTATGCCACTATGATGATGCTTGGCCGCGTGATTTGAGCCCGACTTGGATGGTTGATCAAGCTCAACGTTACAGCGCATTGTGCTGGCGTTTTGATGCTTGGGGTGGACTCTATCCGAACTATGCCCGCGACCAAAGCTTAGCGCTGCGCGTAGCACAGGCGCAAGCTGTGCAGCCAGTGCAACAAACATTGGTTTTTGAAGGTGGCGCACTCAGTCACGATGGGTATGGCACGGCGCTAATGGCGCGTGCCTGCATACAACGCTTAGCGGCCAGTAGCGGGTTAAGCGCGAACTGCTATCAGCAGGCTTTACAACGGCGTTTGCGGCTGCGTCAGTTGGTTTGTCTGGATGGCTTTTTGAGTGGTGATGAAACGCTCGGTCATGTCGATAACGTGGCGCTTTTTATCGATTCACAAACGCTCTTAGTGAGCCTGCCAGAGAGTACTGAACATCCTGATCAAGCCGCCTTAAAAGAAAATTTTCAGCGTCTGCAAGGGTTGCGTAACTGTAATGGTGAACGCTACCGAGTCGTCGCTTTGCCACAACCGCAGTTACTCAACGTAAGCGCCAACTCGACGGCTTCAATTGAGTCGCGGCCGGGTGTGTTAAGCCGCGCTCAACGACCGTTATTAGCCAGCTATGTCAATTGCTTACGTAGTGGACGCCAGCTATGGGTGCCACAGTTCGGTTTATCCAGTGACGCGCAGGCGCTAACGCGTTTGCAAGAAGCCCTGCCAAGCTTAGATATTCGCCCAGTCAGGGCGATCGAGATGATTCGTGGCGGTGGCGGGCTACACTGTATGAGTGAGCAGCTATTAAACTGGCCAACTGGTTTGACTACGCTAAGCAGTGCACCATAGCGTTCATCTAGCAGCAATGATCAGCCGTCGACGGCCTTGGTGCTTGGCCGAGTAAAGCGCTTCATCGGCGCGCTTATACAAACGCTCAAAACTGTCCTTACCCGCTTGGCTAGTGACAAAACCCATGCTAAAGGTTAACGGATAATCATTATCGACACCCTCGATACTCTCTGCAGATAAGGCTTGACTTAAGCGTTCAAAAATTAATTCGGCGTGGTCGTCGGCGGTATGGTTGAGTACTAACAACCATTCTTCTCCGCCAAGACGTCCGTGGTAGTCGCCTTGCCGTAGAACCTTATCGGTAACTTGAGCGAAGCGTTGTAATACACGGTCTCCAGCATCGTGACCAAAGCGATCATTAACCTGCTTAAAATAGTCAAAGTCGATAATGGCTAAGGCTACCGAGCTGCCTTGTTGTTTTGCTTCAGCTAAGCTGCGCTGGGCTTGCTCGACAATAGCTCGTCGATTCGGTGCGCCGGTCAGCTCATCGGTCATTGCCAGCCGTGCAAAGCGTTTGCGTGAGCGGATTTGACGGGTAAGTAAATAGACTACGATTAGCGTCGTCAAAACGGCTAAAACTACTAGTGTGAACAAAAAGTATGCGTAGGTTTGTTGTTCTTTAAACTGCAGCTGTTGTAGTTGGTTTTCTTTTTTTAATAATTCGTTGGTGGTTTCTTGTTGTTTGATTTCCAACCGCACAATCAAATCGCGCAAATTACGGTTATTGAGCGCGCGCTGACGCTTATCGAGTAATTCACTGTACTGATGGAAGTACTCAAGTGCAGCGCGATAATTGCCTTCTTGTTCGGCTATTTTTGATTGTAAAAAACGATAATCGGTTAATAATGCGGTATCGGCTAGCGCCTCTATCAACGGCGCGAGTTGCACTACACGTTGCTTAGCGGGCTCAAGCCGTTGTTGATTCAAATCCCATTCAGCCAGCGTCAGCATGACTTCTGCCGTTTTCGGACGGATGTGCTGCTGCTGATACGCTTGCAACGCCTGTTCGAGCTGTTGTCGGGCGGTATCGTAATGCTGTTGGCGTTGCTCAATATTGGCTAGCGCTTGGGTAGCGTAAGCGATGCCCAAGCTATCGTTGAGCTCGCGGCTGATTTGCAGCGCTTCGAGTAAATGTTGTTGTGCGGCTTGGTAGTCGTCCCGTTGTTGCTCAGCGGTACCTAAATTATACAGTAGAACCGACACATCCCAGCGACCAAGCGATTGTCTGGCGATGGCTAGCGCAGTTTTGATTTGCTCGGTACCGCGATGGTAGGCGCCTGCATCTAGATAAACGTCACCCAGCAACGCGTGAAACTCCATTTGCAAGCGCTCGTTATTACTGTGCTCGGTCTTTTCCAGTGTTTCTAAAATACTCATGGCGCGGCTCAAGTCACCCAATGATTGCGCTACCTGTGCTTGGCTGATGCTGGCTTCGATTTGTAAGTCAGGGCGTTGACTACGGGCTGCGGCTTGGCTGGCGGCACTGGCTTGTTGCGCGGCTTGAGCTTTTTTGCCTTGCTGTAATAAATTGAGCACCAAATTGATGCGTAACAACGTTTCTGCGACGTCATCCGGATCTTCGTCGATCAAACCAAGGCCCTGCTGAATGGCTTGAAATGAAGCGTTCTCATCGCCTAAGTTACGCCATGCTTGGGCGCGAACGGCGTAAATTCTAGCCGCTAATGCCGGCTTCGGCTGTTGTTGTAACTGAGCCTCGGTTAGCTCGAGTACGCGCTGCGGTTCATCACTGCTTAAACGGCGCCATTGCTCCCACTCTTCGGCTATTGAAGAGCCTGTAAAGACAGTCAGCAGTAGGGTGAAAATAACCAGCAGTTTACGCAAAAGAGGTTGCCTGTAATGTTATAGTTATGCAGATTTAGGCTTGTTATGAAATTGTTTCAACGGCCTTAATTGTACTCACGGCTCTTGATAAATCAATCAGTCAGCGCCGATAAAGTTGTCTAAATGCCGATAAATAAAGGGTGTCGTCAATCATGTTGAAATTAACTATCGTGCCAGTCACGCCATTCCAACAAAACTGTTCGATTGTTTGGTGTAGTGTCAGCAATCGTGCTGCGATTGTCGATCCCGGTGGTGATGCTGAGAATATTAAGCAAGTGGTTGCCGAACAAGGCGTCACGGTCGACAAAGTTCTGTTAACCCATGGTCATTTGGATCATGCCGGTGCTGCTGCTAGCATTGCTGAACATTATCAAGTGCCGGTGGTGGGACCACATCGTGACGACGACTTTTGGTTATCGCAGTTACCACAGCAAGCGCAACGCTTTCAGTTCGCCGCTCAGGTTGAGCCGTTAGTACCTGATCAATGGTTAAATGACGGTGAGCAAGTGACTGTGGGGGAGCGTCAGTTACAGGTGTTGCATTGTCCTGGACACACGCCCGGACATGTGGTTTTTGTCGATGTTGAGGCAAGAGTTGCCTGGGTTGGCGATGTGCTTTTTCATGGCAGCATTGGCCGTTCAGATTTTCCTCGTGGTGACCATCAACAATTAGTGCGTTCTATCCGCGAACAACTATGGCCGTTGGGTGACGATATCACCTTTATTCCGGGACACGGGCCGACCTCAACCTTTGCCGAAGAGCGTGCGAATAACCCCTTTGTTGCCGATAGCCGTTTTGGTTGAAGTAGACTTATCTGATCAAGCATAAAAAACGCCAGCACAGGCTGGCGCTTTTTCGATATAACGCTTTTTCCACATAATAACGCGGTTACATTATTGCAGCGTAAAAGTCACTTCGATTTGTGCTTCGACGCTCTGTTGACCCGGCAACGAGACATCACTTTTTGAAACCCGTTCTGCAGCCATCATCATCACTCCATAGCGCGGCATAGATTGCTCACGAATATTAATTGCATGACCCAAGCTTAAACCTGCGCGTTCCGCGATAAGCTTTGCTTTTTGTTGGGCTTGGGCGTAGGCATCGGTCAGTGCCTGCTGATATATGGCATCGGCGTTGCTGATTTCATACTGCATATTGGCAACGCGGGTAACACCCTGTGCTAGCGCCATGTCGACGATTTTATCGTAGTGGCTAGTATCACGCAGAGTGACACGGATCTGGCGCTGCACGACAAAGCCTTTTTGTTGCGTCTCTCCGTTATCATTGCGCTCGTATTGTGGATAAACCTGCAATTGATAAGATTGAATATCTTTTTTATCGATATCGCGTTCGAGCAGGTCACGTAGCACTTTTTCGCTGGCTTGGTCGACTTGTGTTTTTAGCGAGCTGAGCTTTTGCCCACGTTCTTCGACCCACAAGGTCAAACTCATTTGATCGGGGACGGCATAGTGGGTGGCTTGACCCGATACGGTGACCGACGGTGTATTGTTCATTGCATTACTATTTTGTGCTTGCACCTGGCAGGCTGAAAGTAATAACGCGGGAATTAACCACATAATTTTACGCATAAACTTATCCTTGTAGTTGAAAAATCAATGGAAAATAATCAGCGTAGGGCTTAGAGCCCGTGTATGTACGCAAAGTTCATTGCCAGCATGACAATCCTTTGCAATCACTATAGCCTATGTGCCATGATTTTTCTGCCAAGTAGGCAGCACTGGAAGGTTTATGACGTCGTTTAATTCAGCACCGGATGAAGACGCTGCGCAGCAGCAACTTGCTCAACTGCGGCAGAGCGTATTGCGACTGCTAACCCGGCGAGAACACAGCCAACTAGAATTGCGCCGCAAGCTGCAACAAAAGGGTTGGCCTGTCGAGCTGATTAACGAGGCGTTGCAATGGGCGGCGGAGCAGGGCTGGCAAAGTGAACAACGCTTTTTGCAGAGTTTTGTGCGGGCACGCTTGGCGAATGGCGATGGGCCATTAAAAATTATTGCGGCGGGGCAGCAAAAAGGTTTGTCAGCAGCGTCGATAAACGAGACCTTTGCTGAACTGTCGATAGACTGGTTACAGCGCTGCCAGGCGCGTCGCCAACAACGCTTTGGTGAAGCCTTACCCAGCCCAGGCAGAGAATGGCAGCGTCAAGCTAGATACTTGCAACAGCGCGGCTATTTACCCGACCAAATCAAGCATACGCTGGCGACAAACGATGTTGCTGACTAGTCGCAGCGTCTAGGCGTGATGTTGCTTTCGTGCTAGCATGCGCTGCTAAAATTTGCACTTTTATTGTCACTTACAGACTTAGCTAACAGGATATATTCGATGAGCATGACCAGTGCCCAGATTCGCGAAGCTTTTTTGAGTTACTTTGCTGAACGGGGCCACCAGCGGGTGGCGTCTGCATCTTTGATCCCCGGTAATGACCCGACATTGTTATTTACCAATGCCGGTATGGTGCCGTTCAAAGACGTTTTTATTGGTTCAGAAAAGCGCGGTTATGACAAAGCTACCTCGGCACAGCGCTGCTTACGCGCTGGCGGCAAGCACAACGACCTTGAAAATGTGGGTTACACCGCGCGCCATCATACGTTCTTCGAAATGCTGGGTAACTTTAGCTTTGGTGATTATTTTAAGCGCGAAGCGATTAATTATTCATGGAAGTTCCTGACCGAGGTGTTACAACTGCCAGCGGAAAAGCTGTGGGTGACGGTATTTACCGAGGACGACGAAGCTTACGATATCTGGGCGCAAGAAATTGGCGTACCAAGCGACCGTATATCGCGTATTGGTGAAAAAGATAACTTTTGGTCGATGGGTGACACCGGACCATGCGGGCCGTGCTCCGAGATCTTTTATGATCACGGCGAAGAGGTTTGGGGCGGACCACCAGGAACGCCTGAAGAAGACGGTGACCGCTACATCGAAATTTGGAACCTGGTGTTTATGCAATTTAACCGTCAGGCCGATGGTACCATGGAACCGCTACCCAAACCGTCGATTGATACCGGCATGGGTTTGGAACGTATTGCTGCGATCATGCAGGGCGTGCACAGTAATTACGATATTGATATGTTCCAAGCGTTAATTAAAGCGGCTGCCAAGGCGACCGGCTGTCAGGACTTAAGTAGCAAATCACTGCGGGTTATCGCCGACCATATACGTTCAACCAGTTTCCTCATCGTCGATGGCGTCATGCCTTCGAACGAAGGCCGTGGTTATGTGTTACGACGCATTATCCGTCGTGCCGTGCGTCACGGTAACTTGATCGGCGCAAAAGGTAGTTTCTTTTACCAGTTGGTGGCTGAGCTGGTTAAACAAATGGGCGCAGCCTACCCTGAGTTAGTCGCTAAGCAGCAAATTATCGAAGACGCATTGCAGCGCGAAGAAGAGCAGTTTGCGCGCACGCTGGAGCGTGGACTGGCCATTTTAAACGACGCTATTGCCGAATTAGACGGTGATACCATACCGGGTGATGTGGTGTTCCGCTTGTACGACACTTACGGATTTCCACAAGATTTAACCGCCGATATCGCCCGTGAAAAGTCATTAAAAATTGATGAACAAGGCTTTGCCGAGGCCATGGCTGAACAGCGCCTGCGCGCGCAACAGGCGTCGCAATTTGGTGTCGATTATAACCAGCAACTACGCTCTGAGCAGCAAACCGAGTTTAGTGGTTATGAGCAAGCCGAAGATGACGCCACGGTGGTCGAACTATTCTGTGACGGTAAAGCAGTCGAGCGCTTAAACAAAGGTGATAACGGCATTGTGGTGTTAAGTAAAACGCCGTTTTATGCGGAATCGGGCGGCCAAGTTGGTGACACCGGTGAACTGCAAACTGCCGCTGGCACTTTTGTGGTGAAAGATAGCCAGTATATTGGCAAGGCGATTGGTCATCATGGTCAGGCGCAAGCCGATATCGCCGTTGGCGACAGTGTGCACGCGCGGATTGACGATGAGCGTCGGCAAGCGATCAAGCGTAACCACTCGGCGACACACTTATTACACGCCGCGTTACGCGACTTATTGGGCGAACACGTTAGCCAAAAAGGCTCATTGGTTGAGGCCGAGCGCATGCGCTTTGATTTTTCTCATTTTGAAGCCGTTAGCGCAGAACAAATTGCTGAGTTAGAGCGTGCGGTGAACGCGCAAATTCGACGTAACTTACCGTTAACGACTGAAGTGATGCCGATTGAGGCAGCGAAAGCTGCTGGTGCGATGGCGTTATTTGGCGAAAAATATGACGACAATGTAAGAGTAGTCACTATGGGCGACTACTCGGTCGAGCTATGTGGCGGTACGCATGTATCGGCTACCGGTGACATTGGCTTGTTCCGTATTGTTTCTGAGTCGGGTATCGCGGCCGGTATCCGTCGTTTAGAGGTGATGACGGGTGCTGCCGCCATTGCTTATATGCAAGCTCAACAGCGTCAGTTGGTTGACATCGCTGGGCTCTTGAAAGGTGATGGTCAGGCGGCAGTTGAGCGCGTTAAGGCATTGTTAGATAAGCAAAAGCAGCAAGAGAAACTGATTGCTAGTTTGCTCAAGCCGGTGCAGATTTGCTCGGTCAAGCTCAACAAATTAATGGACGAAACGTGATCATCGCTGAGTTGCCTGGCGCTGATCCAAAAACTTTCCGTGAGTTAGTCGATGATTTAAAGAACCAAATCGGCTCGGGCATCGTAGTATTGGGTACAGCTAATGGTGAAAAAGTCAGCCTTATCGCTGGCGTTACCAAGGATCTGGTTGGTCAAATAAAAGCTGGAGAATTGGTTAACCAAGCGGCCGCCGTGGTAGGAGGTAAAGGCGGTGGTCGCCCCGATATGGCGCAAGCTGGAGGTTCGAAACCTGAACAGTTGAGTGCGGCATTAGCGGCTGCTAAGCAGTGGTTAGAGAGTCAGTGATTAGAGTTATCGGGAAGGCGAATAACGGCTTACGTTAGATTCGGTTACAATTATGTAGATTAATATAGTGTAATTTGCGTAATGCTTGTTACTATATACTCACTCTATAGATCGTAATTGATTGATTGCGTAAATTAGTTGACGTTGGGACGTTCCGACTACCGATCGGTCAACCATAAAGGGAAATGTTCGTTGTTCGCTTACCGAGAACTGGACAGTATTGAAGGAGCAAACCATGTTAATCCTAACTCGCCGAGTCGGTGAAACCTTAATGATAGGTGACGAAGTTACCGTGACCGTTTTGGGTGTGAAAGGAAACCAAGTTCGGATAGGTGTCAACGCACCCAAAGAAGTTTCTGTCCACCGTGAAGAAATTTACATGCGTATTCAGGCAGAAAAAGAAGACGATAGTGGTGAAGAGGGCTCACAGACATAGTCTGTTGTAAAAAGTCATCTTGGTGCTGACGTTTGAGTAGTAGTGATGGTCTATTTAATTAGGTTTATGCAATAGAGCCGGCCATGTCGCCGGTTTTTTTATGTCTGATGTAATCCCTATTAACCATCAAAAATGGGCGATTTTGCAGGTTTTTTAAACGAGATGGTTAAATATCCCACATTCGAACACCAATTTGGAAAAAAGCGTTTGACATTATAGCCAACATCGCTAGAATTCAACGCCATCAAGACGCGGTGAGGTGGCCGAGAGGCTGAAGGCGCTCCCCTGCTAAGGGAGTATAGGGTTTGTAGCCCTATCGAGGGTTCGAATCCCTCCCTCACCGCCAGTAACGCGCTCGTAGCTCAACTGGATAGAGTACCTGGCTACGAACCAGGCGGTTGGAGGTTCGAGTCCTCCCGAGCGCGCCAGTCTTGATAACCCCGATGATGCGCTCGTAGCTCAACTGGATAGAGTACCTGGCTACGAACCAGGCGGTTGGAGGTTCGAGTCCTCCCGAGCGCGCCATTTTTTCTACCGCTATTTTTCTGCTGAATAACGACTATCTCCCTCTCTGCTAACATTGCATAATCCAAAACTTTTCGCTTAAATGTCGTTAACACTTTGTTAACTCGTGGAGTTAGTGGTTTATGGCCGACTCGCTCATTGCTGCCGCTTGGTTAATGGCTATTGGTATGGCAACCGTCTTTAGTTTCTTACTGATCCTTATCGCGGTGATTGTCGTTTCCAGTAAACTGCTGGTTAACCAGCAAACACTAGCGCCGAATAGCGACTCTATGACTTCCCCTTCAAGTACCACGTTGGCTGTCATTGCCGCTGCAATCCACCAGTATCGTCAACGCCGCTAGTGTCGCGACATAAGACACAGGAGTACCTATGAGTAAGCCTTTGCTGCTGACCGAATTAGCTTTCCGGGATGCCCATCAATCATTACTAGCCACCCGTATGCGTATCGACGACATGCTGCCGATAGCCGAGCAGCTCGACAGCATTGGTTATTGGTCGGTTGAATCATGGGGTGGGGCCACCTTTGATGCGTGTATTCGCTATCTGGGTGAAGATCCATGGGAACGCATTCGACAATTGAAGCAAGCCATGCCTAACACCCGTCAGCAAATGTTGTTGCGCGGCCAAAATTTACTTGGCTACCGTCATTACGCCGATGATGTGGTGAAACGCTTTGTCGAGCGGGCGCGAGAAAATGGCGTCGATGTCTTTCGTATCTTCGATGCCATGAACGATGTGCGTAACTTAGAAACCGCGATTATCGCGGCTAAGGCTGTCGAGGGCCATGCACAGGGTACTTTGGCCTATACCGTTAGCCCTGTGCATACCAAAGAAAAATGGGTAAAAATGGCTGAACAGCTGGCTGATATGGGCTGTGATTCATTATGTATAAAAGATATGGCGGGTTTGTTACGGCCTAATGATGCCTATCAACTGGTCAGTGCATTAAAACAGGCCGTCGACATTCCGATTGCGATGCAGTGTCATGCTACCACCGGCTTGAGTGGCGCCACTTACCAAAAAGCGATTGAAGCTGGCATTGATATGCTGGATACCGCTATTTCGCCTTTGAGCATGACGTACGGCCATTCAGCCACCGAAACCATTGTTGCCATGACAGAGGGCACTGAGCGGGATACTGGCTTAGCGTTGTCACAGTTTAGCGATATCGCCGATTATTTCCGCCAAGTGCGAAAAAAATATGCACAGTTTGAGGGCTCGTTACGTGGCGTCGATGCCCGTATTTTATTGGCACAAGTACCCGGTGGCATGCTCACCAACATGGAAAATCAGCTGAAAGAGCAAAATGCGCTGGATAAGTTTGATCAAGTGTTAGATGAGATCCCTGAGGTGCGCAAAGATCTTGGTTATATCCCGTTGGTGACGCCGACCTCACAAATTGTCGGCACTCAGGCGGTGCTAAATGTGATCAGTGGTAAACGTTATGCCACTATCTCAAAAGAAACCGCTGGCGTGCTAAAAGGTGAGTATGGTGCCAGTCCAGCCTTTGTTAATCGTGAATTGCAAGAGCGCGTGCTAAAGGGCAAAGAGGCGATTACTTGTCGTCCAGCCGATCTGTTGGAGGATGAGTTAGAGGCGCTAACCGAAGAGCTCAGAGAAATTGCTGACAAAGAAGGGTTTACGCTGGCGCAACAAGAGGTCGACGACGTCTTAACCTATGCATTATTCCCTCAGGTTGGTTTGAAATTCTTAAAAAATCGAGGTAATCCCGAGGCCTTTGAACCTGCGCCGAGTGCTGGCGATGAACGTGCGCAACAAGGCAAAGCCGTTTCGGCGTCGGCTGCCAGCCATGCTGCTCAGGCCAATCAAGGCGCAGGCGAGCGTTATCAGGTTAAAGTCGATGGTCAACTGTTTGATGTCGAAGTGGGGCCAGCGGGCACCATGACCGCTAGCGAGTCAGGCACGTCACCGACCACGCAGCCGAGCGCAGCGAGTGATAATAAGGTGACAAACGCAGGCGGCACTCAGCAACGCATCACCGCTCCGTTAGCAGGAACGATTTTCAAAGTGTTGGTGAAAGCCGGTCAGCAAGTCGCCGAAGGCGATACCTTATTGGTCATGGAAGCGATGAAAATGGAGACCGATATCAAAGCAGAGCAAGCTGGTCAGGTCGCCGAACTGTTCGTCGCTGAGGGCGATTCGGTGGCCGTTGGTGACCGTTTGCTAACGCTGGGTTAACGCCATATGCAGCAGCTACAGACACTCTGGCAAAGTACCGGTATGGCCGCCATGGGCTGGGGCCAACTGGTGATGATCATGGTTGGCTTTGTGCTGCTGTATCTAGCAATTGGCAAAAAGTTTGAACCGTTATTACTACTACCGATTGGCTTTGGTGCCGTACTGGCCAATATTCCCTTGGCAGGCATGAATGACGCTGGCGGTATTCTGCATTACATCTATTTAGTGGGGATTGATACTGGTGTCTTTCCGTTATTGATTTTTATGGGCGTCGGGGCGTTAACCGACTTTAGTCCTCTGTTAGCCAATCCGCGTGTATTGTTGCTGGGCGCCGCGGCACAGTTTGGTATTTTTGTTACGCTGTTTGGTGCGATTTTACTGAATGCGGTACCAGGCTTCGACTTCACCCTTGCGGATGCTTCGGCGATCGCTATCATCGGCGGCGCCGACGGTCCTACCGCAATTTTCCTCGCCTCAAAGCTAGCGCCTGATTTACTCGGCGCCATCGCCGTGGCGGCATACTCATACATGGCATTAGTACCGATTATTCAACCGCCAATCATGAAGCTGCTGACCTCGCCGCAAGAGCGCGCCATTAAGATGGCACAATTGCGTCCGGTACAACGACGTGAGCGTATTGCCTTTCCGTTGATTGTGGTCGTGCTGACGCTGCTACTGCTGCCTTCGGCGGCGCCATTAGTTGGCATGTTTTGCTTAGGTAATCTGATGCGTGAATCAGGTGTGGTTGAACGTCTGAGCAAGACCGCGCAAAACGAACTGATCAACATCGTCACGATTTTTCTCGGCTTGGCGGTTGGCGCTAAACTGTCCGCTGATGAGTTTTTACGGATAGAGACATTAGGTATTTTACTACTCGGCGCCTGTGCTTTTGCAATGGGTACTGCCGCCGGGGTGTTAATGGCAAAACTGATGGGTAAGTTTAGCCGTCACCCCATCAATCCATTGATTGGTGCTGCTGGCGTGTCTGCGGTGCCGATGTCGGCTCGGGTGGTCAACAAAGTTGGGCTCGAGGCTAATCCTCAAAACTTTTTGCTGATGCACGCCATGGGCCCCAATGTTGCTGGGGTGTTAGGCTCGGCTGTTGCGGCCGGTATTCTATTAGCGTTGGTCGGTGGCTAATACTGCGTGAGCCATAGCATCACGCTATAAAAAGCAGCAATGGTGGCACTGAACACGATAATATAAACAAAGCCTTGGCGGCCTTGTTTGAGGCTCCAGCCGTGCCAACGTAGATAAACCAGCCATAGCAAACAGAGTACGATAGGAATGATCACAAACAGTCTTATCATGTTTGACTCTCCTGATTAGGTTGGCGCTTGTGCCACTCACGTAAATCGAAGGCGGCTTGACTGGCTTGTTCAAGCAGCGGTTCCAAACCGGTAATTTGGTCAGCGACTTTATCGATTTCACTGTTTGCCATCGAACTCTCAAGTAGGGCGGCGCGCTTTTGCAATAACGTTAGGCCGAGATTAGCGGCGGCGCCTTTGAGCGAGTGGAAATAACGGCGCGCACTGTCATGCTGACCACGGGTAATGAAATCGGCCACCTTTAAGGCGCTGCCTCGATATTGCTCGACCAATTGGTCAACCAGCTTAGCGTATAAATCGACATTATGCTGCAAGCGTGCCAATGCACTGGCAAAATCAACGCCTTTACTCTGCGGGTAACGCGGTTTCGGCCGTTCGACTGGTGCTGCGCTGGCGCTGGCTGGAGCGGTACTAGTCGTGCGCTGTTGCTGATAATCTCCAGGAATACACCAACGAATTAACATGGCTAAGAGCTGGTCTTCGTCGATAGGTTTAGCGAGATGCCCCTGCATACCCGCTGCTGATGACTTCTCGGCGTCGCCGGTCATGGCGTTAGCGGTCATGGCGACGATTGGCAAGCGTTGATAGGAGAACTGCTGGCGAATCGTTTCAGCCGCTTTATAGCCGTCCATGACGGGCATCTGAATATCCATCAATACCATCGCATACGACTGCTGTTGGACTTTATCGACGGCCTGTTGACCATTTTCAGCGATGTCCACCTGAAAACCGTGACCGGTGAGCAATTCGCGCGCGACATGCTGGTTAATTTCATTATCTTCGACCACTAAAATGGGCGCTTGTCGAATTTGCTCGGGGATTTGCTGTCGACTGGGTTGTTCACTGCCGAGTTTACCTTGTTGGCCGCTGAGCACGGATGTTAACGAGCGCGCTAGGGTGGCGGCGGTATAGGGCTTAGTAATAAAGTCGGCGACGCCGGCGCGATGGGCTTGATCGGACATTTCTTCAGCATAGTAACCGCTGGCAATAATCAGTTTAGGCTTGTCGTGCAGTTGGCTATTTTGGGTAACTTGTTGGCAGAACTCAATACCATCCATGCCAGGTAAACGCCAGTCAACCAGCGCGACTTGATAGGGTTGTTCCGCTTCGGCTGCCGCGTTTAGCAGCGCTAAGCCTTGCTCCGCGGTGCGGCAAACTTTTACTTGCATACCATAAGCGCTCAGCATTTCATAAAGCATCTCACGGGTGCTGAGGTTATCATCGATGGCGAGAATACGAGTATTTTGTAGGCGTTTTAATAGGTTTTGATGATGCGAGCTGTCCTGACTGTCCTGCAGCGGCAGGGTTAATTCGATATAAAAGGTTGAGCCTTGACCCGCTGCGCTGGTGACGCCAATGTCGCCGTGCATCAGTTGTATTAAACGTCGGGAAATGGCCAAACCTAACCCGGTTCCACCGTATTTACGGGTGGTTGAGGTGTCAGCTTGGGTAAAGGCTTTAAATAAGTTTGCGCGCTGCTCTTCGTCCATGCCGATACCGGTATCGGTTACTGAGATACGTAACCAGACTTTATCTTCTGACTTATCTAGCAGCGTAACACCGACATTGATCTCACCGTCTTCGGTAAACTTAATAGCGTTACTGACCAGGTTCACTAACACTTGATTTAAGCGTAGCGGATCGCCCAGTAGCAGCGTAGGAATGCTGGCCGGTAGATTAATAATGAACTCTAAGTCCTTATCGTAAGCGCGAAAGGCGAACATATCCGCTAAGGTGGTCAGCACATCTTCTAAATCAAACGGTATTTGCTCCATCACCAACTTGCCGGCATCGATTTTCGAAAAATCGAGAATGTCGTTGATGACTCCTAATAACGCCTTGGAGGACGAATCAATGACGCGCAAGTAACGGGTTTGTTTGGCATCTAATTCGGTTTTCAAACATAAGTTAGCCATACCGACAATGGCATTGATGGGCGTACGAATTTCGTGGCTCATATTGGCCAAGAATTCACCTTTGGCTTGGTTGGCTTGTTCGGCTTGCTCCTTCGCTTGTTCCATCGCCGCCGCGACCGCCTTGATCGTCGTTATATCGTAATAGCTTCCTAAAATGCCGATCATGCGTTGGTGGTCGTCATACAAAGGAACGCTGGAATGTTCAACCCAACGTTGCTCGCCAGCTAAGCTAATCGCCAGCTCTTGATTACAATTGGCGAATGCGGTCTCTAAAGTGATTTTATCCAGTTCGCGTAATTGTTGGTTGGCGGCATTACTATCATTGACTGCTAAGTTTAATTCACTGGCTTCGGTCAGGCCGAGGTCGCGCACAAACGCGCGATTACCACCAAGCAAGCGTAGTTCGCTATCACGCCAATAAACGCGAGTCGGTAAGTCGTTGAATACCTGTTGTAACAGCTGTAGTGAGGTATTTGACAGGAATGGCTGAGCTAAGGGTTCGCGCAGGCTGTTGCGACGACTGTTCCACCACAGTAAACCACTTAGTGATAAACTCAGTACCACCATAATAGCCAGCGCATAAGCGCCGAAGGGTGGCGGTAAAAAGAGAAAAAGTGCTAAGCTTGCTAACTGTAAGACGGCGAAGCTGGCTTGCAAGTAGGGCCATCGATTTGGCGAAATCAGCATAATGGTTGGCTATGATAGTTAGTTGGCGATGTCTGCACGTATGATGCCATGTGCTAGCGACATCGCCAAGCCGATTAAATATCGCATGGACGACAGCGCTTTTTAACAGTAAGCTGAGCGCTATCTTTTCAGGAACACTGAGAGTACGGGTAACGATTTTGCAACCGACATTTGACGTCGCAGTGGCTGCACTGCAAAACGCGGATTTGCGACCTGCCTGGGGACAAATTCAACGAGGAGTTGAGCGTGAAGCATTACGTATCAACGCCGATGGTACGTTGGCGAGCTCGGCTCACCCAGCCCAGCTGGGAGCCAGCCTCACACATGCTATGATCACCACTGATTATGCCGAATCGCTGATGGAGTTCATCACGCCGGTAGCCAGCAATATCGAACAAACCTTAGCACAGTTACGTGATATTCATGCGGTAACTTACCGTGCTTTGGGCGATGAATTACTGTGGCCGGTCAGTATGCCCTGTTATGTCGGTGATGTTGCCGATATTCAGGTGGCGCAATACGGCAGCTCAAATAGTGGTCGTATGAAGACGTTGTATCGTTTAGGTTTAACTGAGCGTTATGGCGCCATGATGCAAATTATTGCCGGTGTGCATTATAACTTCTCGGTGCCGAAAGGAATTTGGCAGGCCTTGGCCGAGCTTGAGCAAGCACCGTTAAACCAACGCTTTATTTCTCAGCGCTATTTTGCCTTGATACGTAACTTTAAGCGTGTCAGTTGGGTGATCCCATATTTATTTGGGGCTTCACCGGCTATTTGCGAATCTTTCGTTGAGCATGCGCAGGCAAATTTAAGCTTTGAGCGCTTGCCGAATGGTTCATTGTATCGCCCCTACGCGACCTCATTACGCATGAGTGATTTGGGTTATACCAATAAAGAACAAGCGGCGCTGGGGATTACCTATAACTCGCTGGACGATTACGTCGCCGGTTTACGCCGCGCGATCTCAACGCCATCGACGCAGTTTGCGCGAATTGGCGTCAAAGACGGCGAGCAGTATCGCCAGTTGAATGCGAATATCCTGCAAATTGAGAACGAGTTTTATGCCACGATTCGTCCAAAGCGTGTCACTAAAGGTAATGAAACCCCAACTCAGGCTCTAGAGCGCGGTGGCGTTGAGTACATCGAGGTGCGGGCATTGGATGTTAACCCGTTTAGCGATGTCGGCATAACGGCAGAGCAAATGCGTTTTTTAGACTTGTTACTATTTTATTGCTTGCTGCAGCCCAGCGCTGAGATGAGCTTGCAACAACAGCAGCAAGCCGAGAAAAATTTTAATAAAGTGGTTCTGGACGGTCGTGACCCTCGTTTAAGCTTGGATGATAACGGTCAATCGCGAGCGATGGTCGATTGGTTGGAAGAACTGTTTGCCGATTTGCAACTGTTAGTACCTTTGCTGGACAGTGCCAATAATGACAGTGCTTATGCGCAGACGCTGCACCAGCTCTATCAGTGCGTGCTCAATCCGGAGTTGACGCTGTCGGGACAGGTACTATCGATATTGCGCGATGGACAAAGTAACGCCGAATTGGCGTTACGTTTAGCACAACAATATAAGGCTGAATTGCTTGAGCATCGTTTAACGGAGTTCAGTGAGCAGCAATTTAGTGATTGGGCGGAGCAATCGATACAGGCCCGACGACAACGCGAGACTGACGATAAAGGTAGCGATTTTAGCCAGTTTTTAACGACCTATTTCGCTAACGCTGCGCGTGCGGTCGACGCTTTGGATGATAGTGTCGCTTAAGCCATAGGCGGGTTTATTTGGATTACATAGCGCGCTAAAAGAAAAGGCGCCGTAAAAACGGCGCCAAAAAGACACTAGGGGAGAACCATGAAGTGTGTTCATCTGTCTACTATGACCTAAGCTAGTGTAAAAAAGTTTCATCGATATAAAAATAATCGTGCGCGAGGATTGTCAGTGACGTTAACAAAACGCCGAACTGGGTTAGTGGCGGCTAGTTTATTGCTGGTTGGTTGTGCGACACCGCCACCGTCAAACCCCGATAATTTATGTGATATTTTTGAAGAAAACCGCGATTGGTACCATGCCGCCGCTGATGCGCGTGATCGCTGGGGCGCGCCTATTCAAGTGCCAATGGCAATGATGTATCAAGAAAGCTCGTTTCGTCATGACGCGTTGCCGCCGCGTGATTATCTACTGGGGTTTATTCCTTGGGGGCGTGTGAGCTCTGCCTATGGTTACTCGCAAGCAAAAACGCCAACCTGGGAAGATTACAAACGCGAAACCGGCAACAGCTGGGCTAGCCGCGATAGTTTTGAAGATGCCATTGATTTCATGGGTTGGTTTATTTGGAAAACGCATAAAATCAACGGTGTTTCAAAGTGGGACGCGTACGGTCAGTATCTAAATTATCACGAAGGGTGGGGTGGTTACCGTCGCAAAACGTATTTGCAGAAACCCTGGCTAGTCAAAACCTCGCGTATCGTCAAAAGCCGAGCGTCAACCTACGGCGCACAATTACGCAGCTGTGAAGAAGATTTGCAACACGGCTGGTTATGGCGTCTGTTCTTTGGTTAATACTGCGTTGGCGAGAAATGGCTAGCGTGCTTATTAGGCTAGCCATCTTCGTCTTGCGTTGGCGATAAGTAATAGTCGGGCTGAATACGAGCCATTTTAATGGTGTTGTCGCTAACATCGATGATTTCTATTGGGTATCCGGCTAAACGTACACTCATATTGACTTGCGGAATATCGCCTAGTTGCTCGATGATCAGACCGCTAACTGTTTTTGGACCGTCGGTGGGTAATTCCCAGTTCATCTCTTTATTGAGTTCGCGAATGTTGGCGCTACCCTCAATCAAATAGCTACCGTCGGGTTGCGGATGCACAATTTCGCTTGGGGTTGGACTCATGCTGGTGGTGAAGTCACCGACGATTTCTTCAAGAATATCCTCTAATGTCACTAAGCCTTGAATATCTCCGTATTCGTCGACTACTAAGCCAATGCGCTCTTTGTTGCGCTGAAACTTTAATAACTGTACGTTTAGCGGCGTGCCTTCAGGAATAAAATAAATATCGCGAGCAGCCCTAACCAGAATCGATTTATCGGCTTCAAACTGATTCTTACTCATCAAGCGCATAATATCGCGAGCATGTAAAAAGCCAATAGCATCATCAATATCTCCGCGATACAGCAATAGCCGGGTATGCTGGCCTTGCGATAACTGTTTAACAATAACTTTCCAATCGTTATTGATGTCGATGCCGATGATATCGGCGCGTGGCACCATGACATCTTCAACCGCAACTTTTTCTAAGTCTAAAATGCTTAATAGCATCTCTTGGTGCGATGACGGTATTAAACTCCCGGCTTCGTTAACAACGGTGCGCAACTCTTCTGAACTGAGGGCCTCGGCACCCTGTGTTTGGCTCGGTCTAATCCCCAATAAACGCATAAAACCATTGGTGATCATGTTGACGAAACTGACCAACGGATAACACAGTTTTAGTAACCACTTTAATAATAAAGAACTGGGAAACGCGACCCGCTCAGGATACATAGCGGCGATAGTTTTTGGCGTCACTTCGGCAAAAATCAAAATCACCAAGGTTAAGCCAAAGGTGGCGACCACAATACCGGCGTCGCCAAACCAGCGTAAGCATAAAATGGTAGCGATGGACGACGCGGCAATGTTAACTAAGTTGTTACCGATCAGTATTAGACCAATCAGGCGGTCGGGGCGATCGAGCAGGCTTTGTACACGCAACGCCGAGCGGTTTTGTTGCTGCGCCAAGTGACGCAAGCGGTATCGGTTGACCGACATCATACCGGTTTCGGAACCGGAGAAGTATGCCGACATCAGCAGTAGTACGGCAAGAATTATGAGCAACGTACTCGTCGATATGTCGTCCAAGAAAGGGATCCTTTATGATTCAAACCAAAGAGTGCTACGCCACTGGCGTAGACCAAAACTTGATAATTTAGGCATCGTGCTGGCGAAGTCAAGCCTTTAGGTAGCGAGTAAACGACTTAGCTAAGTAGAATATCTTTGACAAAGCGACTACCAAAATAAGCCAAGGTGAGGATAAAGCCAGCGATAACGGTGGTGATCACTACCGCTTTGCCACGGTCACCGCGCCAACGATGACGAATTAACACCACCGCATAGATGACAAAAGCTAGAATAGAGAGCACCGTTTTGTGAATTTGCGCCTGCGCCAACATATTATCTAAAAAGGCGAAACCGCTGATAATAGCAAAAGCTAGTAGCACACAGCCGGCGGTCAATAATCGAAAGAAATAAGTTTCAACGGTCAACAGTGGTGGTAAATAATTTGCTAACACGTTGGCTTTGCGGGCTTTTAAAACGCTGTTTAAATACATCAGTTGCAAGGCGTATAACGTAGCTAATGCTAGTACACCATAAGCGACCAGTGACAATACGATGTGGATAACCAAGCCGTGTTTGTTGTCTAAATTAGCACCCCAGTCGACCGGTGCCAGAGCTAATAGCAGCGTGCTGAGCGCGGCAAACAGTAAGATCACCGGGCGTAATAACAAACTTCCCGCCTTATTGCCGCGCAGTGTCGAGAGCAAGGCGAGTAACCAAGCCACGGTAGACAAACTACTGGCAATGTTTAAATGGTCAAATTGGTCGGCTTGCAATAAATAAAATAGCAAGCCACCATGCGCCAACAGGCCGATTACGGCCAGCGCAGTGACTAATAATTGACGTTGGGGCTTGCCCGGCGTTAATTGACGCAGCGCGATAAGCGCGCTAGCAAGGTAAGCAATAATAGCAATGACGACTAAAACGGCGGTCATGTTGCAACGGCCTGATCGAAGGTTGGTGGTGAACTTTTCCCGAGTATACGGCTTAATCGTATTAAACCCAATACTGACGGGCGAAACTTTATTGAGTCTGCGTTATACTACGACTAATTTTTGCGGTAATGGAAGCTAAGGTCGCATGTTTGAGAACTTATCTGAGCGTTTATCGAAAACGTTAAAAACGGTTACCGGGCGTGGCCGTTTAACCGAAGACAATATTAAAGAAACGCTGCGTGAAGTGCGTATGGCGTTGTTAGAGGCGGACGTTGCCTTACCGGTGGTGAAAGCCTTTATTGCCAACGTTAAAGCTCGCGCTGTCGGCACCGAAGTGAATAAAAGCTTGAGCCCCGGTCAGGTATTCCTAAAAATCGTGCAAAGCGAGTTGGAAGCCGCGATGGGTGAGGGCAATGTGCCACTTAACCTCAATGCACAGCCGCCGGCGGTGATTTTAATGGCCGGTTTGCAAGGTGCTGGTAAAACCACCAGTGTCGGTAAACTGGCTCGCTTTTTACGTGAGCGACAAAAGAAAAAGGTGCTGGTTGTCAGTGCTGACGTTTATCGTCCGGCAGCGATTAAGCAGTTGGAAACCTTGGCGCAAGAAGTCGAGGTAGACTTTTTCCCGTCGTCCACCGACCAAGACCCGGTCGCCATCGCCGAAGCTGCTATCGCCCATGGCCGTAAGCAGTTTTATGATGTGCTTTTAGTCGATACCGCCGGTCGCTTAGCTATTGATGCCGACATGATGGCTGAAATTCAGCGTTTGCACGAATCGGTTAAACCGGTAGAGACCTTGTTTGTGGTTGACGCCATGACTGGTCAGGATGCGGCCAATACCGCTAAAGCCTTTAGCGATGCATTACCATTAACCGGTGTCATTCTAACCAAAACTGACGGTGATGCTCGCGGTGGTGCGGCATTGTCGATTCGCCATATTACCGGCAAGCCGATTAAATTCTTAGGTGTTGGCGAAAAGAACGACGCGTTAGAGCCGTTCCATCCCGATCGTGTCGCCTCGCGCATTCTCGGTATGGGTGATGTGCTCTCATTAATCGAAGAAGTTGAGCGCAAAGTCGATAAAGAAAAAGCCGAAAAAGTTGCTCGTAAAGTGATGAGCAAAGGCAAGTTCTCGCTAGAAGACTTTCGTGACCAGCTGGTGCAGATGCGTGATATGGGCGGCATGATGGGGTTGCTCGATAAAATGCCCGGCATGGGTAAAATGACCGACCAGATCAAAGGTCAGATGGACGATAAGATGACCCTGCGGATGGAAGCCATCATCAATTCGATGACGCCTAAAGAGCGTCAACATCCAGACTTAATTAAAGGTAGCCGGAAACGCCGCATAGCCATGGGCTCGGGTACGCAAGTGCAAGACGTCAATAAGTTGCTGAAACAATTTTTGCAGATGCAAAAAATGATGAAAAAGATGAAAGGCGGCGGTATGGCCAAAATGATGCGCGGATTGGGTGGTAAATTACCGCCAGGTATGTTCCCGGGACGCTAGTCTTTACTTGCATTTGCGCTAAATATCAGTAGAATTGTCGCGCTCTCCGGCTTGGCTGCCGGCGGGTACTTTAACTTTATACATAACCAACAATTGATTGAGGAACGTAATGGTAACCATACGTTTACAACGTGGCGGCGCGAAAAAACGCCCCTTCTACCAAATGGTAGTGACCGATAGCCGCAATGCGCGTGACGGTCGTTTTATTGAAAATGTTGGGTTTTTTAACCCAGTCGCTCGTGGTCAAGAAGAAAAACTTCGCATTGACTTAGAGCGTGTTGATCACTGGTTAGGTAACGGCGCTACTTTGTCTGAGCGTGTTGCTAAGCTAGTTAAAGACGCTCGTAAAGCGGCTTAATGGGGTTTGCCGGTGACTGCAGTAACTAATCCCGTTGTCATTGGCCGTATTGGTGCGGTTTATGGCGTAAAAGGCTGGGTTAAAGTACAAACCTTCACCGACGACCAAGAAGCGATTTTTTCTTACAGCCCTTGGCTGTTAAGGCAGCAACAACAAACGCGTGAAGTTGAGGTAGCCGAATGGCGAGCTCATAATAAAGGCTTCATCGCACGTATCGACGGTGTTTCTGACCGTGATATGGCGGCGCAATTGACCGGTATGGATGTGGTGGTGGATGCCTCACGTTTACCCGAGCTGTCTGACGATGAGTTTTACTGGCACGATTTGATTGGCCTGCGGGTGATTAATCAGCAGGGGTATGACATGGGTGTGGTAGAACAAATGATGCCAACCGCGTCCAATGACGTGTTGGTGGTAAAGGCAAATGACAACGATGCGTTTGGTCGCCAGCAGCGACTGATCCCGTTTATTCAAAGCCAGTATGTTACGGCTGTGGATTTAACGGAAAAGCGCATGACCGTTGATTGGCCATCGGATTTCTGATGATCAACAAATGTCAGGTAGGCGTGATCACGTTATTTCCTGAAATGTTCTCAGCGATAACCGATTATGGTGTGAGTGGGCGAGCTGTCCGCGATGGGCTGCTAGAACTACAGTTCTGGAACCCGCGCGACTTTACCGAAGATAAGCATCGCAGCGTCGATGACCGACCTTACGGTGGAGGCCCAGGCATGTTGATACCGGCCGCTATCGCAGCCGCCAAGCAAGCATTAGGTGCCGATACAACGGTGGTTTATTTGTCGCCACAGGGGCAAAAATTAGTTCATCAAGGCGTGCAGCAGCTCGCTAACCATGAACGACTCATCCTCATTGCTGGACGTTATGAGGGTATCGATGAACGAGTCATAAAGCAGCATGTCGATGTCGAAGTATCGATTGGCGATTATGTACTCAGTGGTGGCGAATTGCCGGCCATGGTGTTAATCGATGCGATGGCACGTTTAGTGCCGGGTGTATTAGGACATCAAGATTCGGCGAACGAAGATTCTTTCGCCAGTGGCTTGTTAGATTGTCCTCACTACACGCGTCCTGAAGTGTTGGATGGGGAACAGGTTCCCGCGGTATTGTTAAGCGGTAACCATGACAACATTAGACGTTGGCGTTTGCAGCAGTCTTTAGGTAGAACCTGGTTGCGACGTCCCGAATTGTTAAACGACCTAGCTCTGACTGTTGAGCAAGAGGCTTTGTTGAGCGAGTTTAAATCGCAATACCAAGCAGCGCGCAATAAATCATAGTTATCACTAGGAAAGAGAGGCCAACATGGCAAAAGTAAGTCAAAATATTATTAAACAGCTCGAAGATGAGCAGTTAAAGCAGGATCTGCCTGAGTTTGCTCCAGGTGATACTGTTGTGGTTAATGTTAAAGTTAAAGAAGGTACGCGTGAGCGTCTTCAGGCTTTTGAAGGCGTTGTTATTGCCAAGCGTAACCGTGGTCTGCATTCAGCGTTTACCGTTCGTAAAGTATCAAACGGTGAAGGTGTTGAACGTACATTCCAGACCCACAGCCCAATGATCGATAGCATCAACGTCAAGCGTCGTGGTGCTGTTCGTCAAGCCAAACTGTACTACTTGCGTGAGCGTTCAGGTAAATCTGCACGTATCAAAGAAAAGCTATAAGCTGTTCTTACCGCGATCATCAATGTACGGTTTTTCGAAGCCCAGCTTTTGCTGGGCTTTTTTATGTCAGTTGCTTTATTAGCGGTAATTGGTAGGCTGAACCGTTATCGCCCAACTATATACCCATAGGCAGTTATTGATGAAGGCCGACCAAGCAACCGCTAGCCAGCATATTGCGCCCTTGCGCGAAGCAATAGCGACTATTGTGGACACTTGTACAGATGGCTTGAGCGAACATCAGCTGATTCAGCAGTTGCAACAAGCGCCTTATGAGTTGTTCGACAAACAGGCGTTGGCCGATTCATTACGTTTATTTCAGACGCATTTTTTAGTGTTTCACTGTTTGTATTTATTACGTGATGAATGGCGCGAGCAGCAGTATGCCGAGCTTTCTATTTCGACATTAAAAATACAAAAGCAGGCCTGGCAGGCGCAGACTGCGGCGCTCACGCAAGCCGATCCGTTACGTCGCTATTATCTGGATTGGCAGCAGTTTGAGCAAACCGATGGTGCTGATGTCGAGGCATTACTGGATAGCTTCTGGCGACAACAGCCTCTTAGCGATTTGGAGACTAGCGACGAGGCTCAGTTAGAACAAGCATTGCAACAATTGGCGTTAAACCAGATGCCGGTCGACCTGAAACAACTCAAACGCCATTATCGTCAGCGTCTGCATCAGGTGCATCCTGATAAAGGCGGCAGCAACGCCGCGGTACAGCAGATACAATGGGCCTATCAATTGATTGAGAGACAACTACGGTGAGTGATTCGTTATCCCCAGAGCAGCAGCTGCAACAATTACGACAACAAATCGATGCGGTCGATAGTGAGCTAGTTGAGTTACTTGCTCGACGCGCCCGCATTACTCAGCAAGTTGGGCAAATTAAACAGCGCTTACAGCAACCCCTGTATGTACCAGAGCGCGAGCAAAGTCTACTACAAGCACGGCGTCAACAAGCGCGTGCGGCAGGTGTATCGCCGTCACTGGTAGAAGATGTTTTAAGACGTATTATCCGCGAATCTTATGCTACGCAAGCGCCGGCAGCCGAACAAGTCACAGCTAAGCAGCATAAACGAGTGATGGTGGTAGGCGGCGGCGGTGCCTTAGGTGGACTGTTTGTTCGTTTGTTCCGACAAAGCGGTTATCAAGTCGATGTGATAGAACAACAGGATTGGCCATTAACCGCTGCCGATGTTGCTGATGCCGATTTGGTCTTAATCAGTGTTCCCATAGCGCTCACCCAGCAGGTTATCGAAGCATTGCCAGAACTACCACCGTCGTGCATTTTGGCGGATCTGACCAGTATTAAACAAGCACCGCTGACGGCGATGCAGGCCAAGCATAGTGGCCCAGTGGTTGGCCTGCACCCGATGTTTGGACCGAAAGTACCCAACTTGGCTAAGCAGTTGATCGCCGTGAAGGTGAGCGCTGAGCCACAACAGGTTGATTGGTTACTGAGCCAATTGCAACGTTGGGGGGCGTATTTGCAGCCCGTAGAAGCAGCGGAACATGACCGTGCCATGGCGTTAATTCAAGTGATGCGCCACTTGAGTACATACGTTTATGGTATGCACTTAATGCAAGAACAAGCGGACATCAGTGGGCTATTGTCATTGAGTTCGCCGATTTATCGCCTAGAACTGATGATGGTCGGGCGTTTATTCGCGCAGAACGCTGAGCTTTATGCTGATATCATCATGGCTGAACCCAATAACTTCGCTATGATCAGGCGTTATCTGACACAGTTTGATAGCTGTTTAACGCAGTTAGAAAAGGGTGATAAAGCCGGTTTTATCGATGGTTTTGAGCAAGTTAGAGCGTTTTTTGGCGACTATGCGGAGCAGTTTTTGCGTGATAGTCAAAGCTTGTTGCTAGCTGCTGACGACGCTAGGCAGTTTCCTTAGCACTGTCTGATTAGCTAAAAGCTTGTGGTAGGTATTTATGTAATAACTCGTCCAAGGCGTCCGGTGAAACCGGTTTATGTAATGTCGCTAACATGCCCGCCTCACGACAAGCATTCAGCTCGGTCGCACTTTGATGCCCGGTGATAGCGACAATAGGGGTTTGTGCAAAGCCTTGCTGGCGTAACGCAACACAGACTTCAGCACCGGACATGTCGGGCATATCATAATCCAGTAAAATCAGTGCCGGGTGCTGTTGTTCGGCGACTTGTATAGCCTGTTGCCCATTTGTTGCCGTATACAGTTCAATGGGGTAGGCGCCCAACATCGCTTTTAATACCTCAAGACTGATGAAGTCGTCATCAGCGATTAGCACTTTATTCATGGTTTGATGTTCCTCAAGTATTAGCGTTAACCCTACCACCTGACTCGATAAATGCCAACAGAGGCTGGCTCATTAACCTCCTGCGTGGTAAAAATAACGCCAATAATAACTTCACGCAGGAGTAACGCGCATGGCCAAAGGCGTTAAAGTTTGGGATGGATTTATTCGCTTTTTTCATTGGGCAACGGTGCTTTTGCTAGCCGCATTATGGTGGACTGCGGAACAAGGACAAATGGATCGCCATCAGGATCTGGCGATGGTGCTGCTGGCGTTAATTATTACTCGCATTGGTTGGGGCATCGTTGGTAGCGATTCGTCACGTTTTAGTCGCTTTGTGCGCTCGCCAATTGCCGCTATCAAGCATCTAGCGAGTTTAAAGCAACGACCTTTTCATTATGAACCGACGCATAATGCGGCGGGTGCTTGGTTTGTCATGCTGATATTAGCGCTATTATTGGTACAACTGATCAGCGGCTTGTTTGCCACCGATGAGATCTTATTTTCCGGCCCTTTATCGGGCATGGTGTCAGGTGCATTAGCCAGCGATTTGACCAGTTGGCATAAACTCAACTTCAATATCATTTTAGCGGTGGTTGGGTTACACGTTGTGGCGATCATTATTTATCGTTTACTGGGCGCTAGGTTAGCTGAGGGAATGATACATGGACGTCTGCCGATAGCGGCTGAATCAGCGCCGCAATTACGTTCAGGGTGGTGGCCCTTTATCAGTGCTGCGGCGTTAGCAGCAGCACTGTTATATTGGGTCAACTAAGCATAAGCCGCTTAATCTTTATAATTATCGTGGCAGCCCTTGCAGTTGCGCGCAACCGCCATGAAGGCTGGTTTAATGGTGTCTAAGCTACCGCTGGCTGCCGCCTGTTGTAGCTTCTTGGCATCGCTTTGCAGCTGCTCGGCGCGTTGCTGAAAGTCCTCCCAGTTATCCCAAATCGCGGGCAATGCATCAGAGCCGTCACCCGGCATTGCGCCTTCGACCGAAAATGCTGACCAGGGGATGCTGGTTAGATGAGTAAAGTCGGTGGCGCGCTCGCTAAATATACTGGCATCATAATCGACCTCACCTTTAACCATGTCGCCCATCGCGGCGAAGTTATCGCGCATAATTGATAGCGCTTTTTGTCTATATTCTACGGCACTTTCGGCGTCGTTAAAGGCGTGCTGAGCTAAAGCCGGTGTTAAACAACACGCGGCAATGACAGCGCTGATCGTCTTTTTAAACGGCATTGACATAGTGGCTTCCTCGTTGTGTGTAAAAACGGTTAACTTTTTTTATACGTTCTACCGACGCTTTGGGTTACTTCATCGGTTCCGATATTGTCTTTTTGGTCGGTTGACGTTTACTCTGTGAAGTCAGTTTGACCTTAGATAATCATTATTTAAGCGTAAAACTACCAGAAACAACAATAAATAAGAACTCTTTCGAGTTAGCAAAGGGCAAGGGGACACGCATGAACGGTAGCAGGCATCTTAGCCGCATCGCGTTGGCGTTGCTAGCAGCAACCTCAGGCGCGGCGGTGGCCGATCAAACCACTCCGGTGCAGGGTATTCACGATAAAACACCAACGCTGGTCGCATTGCAGAACGCGACCATCTATACCGAACCGGGTAAACGTATTGAGCACGCCACGCTGGTGGTGGAAAACGGTAAAATCAAAGCCATCAACAGCAACAACCGCGCACCTCAAGGGGCACGCGTCATTGACGCCAGCGGGCAAGTTATTTATCCCGGATTTATCGACCCCTATGGCAACTATGGGGTGCCGCAAGCGGAACAACCTGAACGCGGCGGTTATCGCAGCAAACCCCCGCTGTATAATAATAAGCGCGAAGGTGGTAACGCCAGTAACGACGCCATTCATGCGCAGAGCAACTGGGTCGATAGCTTTGCTGCCGATAAGGATGCTGCACAGAGTTATATCGCGCAAGGATTTACCGCAGTACAGAGCGCGCAACTTGATGGTATTTTACAAGGTCGCGCGGTCACGGTTTCACTGGCTGATAAGATCCCCAACGATTTAGTTTACCGCGCGCAAAGTAAACAATTTGCCTCGTTTGATAAAGGCAGTTCAATGCAACAGTACCCATCATCGTTGATGGGCAGTATCGCGTTATTGCGACAAGCATTATCTGATGCCAACTGGTATGAGCAAGCGGCTGGTAAACAAGCTTACAACGGCCCAGTCGAGTATAACGCCGCGTTGGCGGCACTCACCGATATCGAAGAAGTCGGCGTGGTGTTCCAGGTGGATGACGAGCTAAGCTTATTACGCGCCGATCAACTGTTGGACGAATTTAAGGTACCCGTGACTTATGTGGCATCGGGCTTTGAATACGCGCGGGTTGATGCTGTTAAAGCCACTCAGGCTAACCTGATCGTACCGCTAAACTTTCCTGCGGCACCGGCGGTTACCGGGGTTGATGATGATTTAGATGTTGATTTAGCGGACTTACGTCATTGGGAGCGAGCTCCGGGTAATCCGGCGGCTTTGGCTCAAGCGGGCATCGATTTTTCATTGACGCTAAGTCAGTTAGAAGACAAGTCACAGTTTTGGCCGAACTTACGCAAAGCGGTTAAGCACGGCTTATCAGAGCAACAAGCATTAGCGGCGCTGACGACGGTGCCAGCGCGTATTGCGGGTATCAGTGATAAGGCGGGTAAATTAGCACCCGGCTACATGGCCGACTTTGTGGTTGCCTCTGATAACTTGTTTAATGGTGGCGAAGTCATGTCGGTGTGGCTGCAAGGTCAGCAACAAACGCTGAAATCAAGTGAGCAAGCGCACTTTGCTGGCACTTATCAGGTGCAAGTCGACGGTCAAAGCTACCGCCTGAACATCAGTGGTGACGAGCAACGCTTACAAGGCCAGCTCAATGACGACAATGCTATCCGCCATGTCTCGCGAGATGATGATAGTTTGAGTTTCGTTGCTGACTTGAACGATACCGGTGCGTGGCGTTTTAAACTGAGCCAAAGCGCTCAGCAGCAATTATCGGGCACGGCGGTTGCTCCTGATGGACGTGAGCTGCAGGTCAGCGCGACGCGCACCACCGACGATACCGAGGCGTCTGAGCAAACGACTGCTCAAGCGGACGTTAATTATGTTAGCCGTTTGACCTATCCAAATGTGGCTTACGGTTTGTCGGGCTTACCTGAGCGACAAAATCTGTTGATCAAAAACGCTACCGTTTGGACTTCGGCAGAGTCTGGTATTTTAGAAAATACCGATATTTTGATCCGCGATGGTGAATTTAGTCGCATCGGTCAGGATTTGAGTGCGCCATCGGGCTATCAAGTTATTGATGCTCAAGGTAAACACGTTACTCCAGGTATTATCGATGAGCATTCACACATCGCTATTTCGCAGGGGGTAAACGAGGGTTCCGAGGCTATCACTGCCGAAGTGCGTATCGGCGACGTGGTTAACCCCGATGACATTCATATCTATCGCTCACTGGCTGGCGGTACTACCATGGCGCAATTGCTGCATGGTTCGGCCAATCCTATCGGTGGTCAAGCGCAAGTGATCAAACTGCGTTGGGGTACCGATGCGGCGACGATGAAGTTTGATGCGGCACCTGGCAGTATCAAGTTTGCCTTGGGTGAGAACGTCAAGCAAAGTAACTGGGGTGAAAACTACACCGTGCGTTACCCGCAGACACGCATGGGTGTACAAACCATTATGCGTGATGGCTTCCAAACTGCCTTGGAATACCAACGTCGGCAGCAGCAGTATGACGATATGTCTCGCTCAGAACGCCAACGCACTGCGCCACCTCGGCGTGATTATCGCCTCGATACGTTGTTAGAAATTTTGAACAAGCAACGTTTTGTACACGCGCATTCCTACGTACAGTCAGAAATTCTGATGCTGATCCGTTTGGCCGAAGAGTTTGGCTTTACCCTGACCACCTTTACCCATATTTTGGAGGGGTACAAAGTCGCTGATGAGATGGCGGCACACGGTGCTAGCGGCTCAACTTTTGCCGACTGGTGGGCTTATAAGTTCGAAGTTTATGATGCGATTCCGCAGAACGCCTGCTTGATGCAACAGAACGGCGTACTCACCAGTGTCAATTCAGATAGTAACGACCTACAGCGACGCTTAAATACCGAAGCGGCTAAATCGGTTCGCTATTGCGGGATGAGCCCAGCAGACGCGTTAAAAATGGTCACTATCAATCCGGCTAAGCAGCTCAAGATTGATCAGTACGTGGGTAGTATCGAAGCTGGTAAGCAAGCCGACTTTGTCATTTGGGATGAGAATCCATTAACGTCGTATGCACACGTCGAGCAAACCTGGATCAACGCCCGTAAGTTCTTTGACCGTCAGCAAGATATCGCTGAACGTCAGGCGGTGTACGATGAAAAGCAACAGCTGATTCAAAAAGTGCTGGCCGCTGGTGAAAGCGCTAAACAAGGCGCGCAGAACGGCTATAAAGCGCCACAGCCAACTTGGCATTGTGATACCGAGCATGATTTTTGGCTCGATCACTTTAGCGAGCAACATCATCAGCACTTACACGCAGGCGGAGGACAGCACTAATGAAACGCTTATTAACAGCTTTAACCGCTGTGGCCGTAGCGGCCACAGTACATGCCCATGATATGGTTCCCGGGGAACCTCAAACGCAAGCCATTCTATTGCAAGGTGGCACTTTACATACCGTCGCCAATGGCACTTTAGAAAATACCGACTTGTTGTTTGAACAAGGCAAGATCACTGCTATTGGCGACGCCATCGAGGTACCGTCTGATGCGCGTGTTATCGATGTCAGTGGACAACACGTATATCCCGGTATTATTGCTATGGATACGGTGTTAGGTTTGGTCGAAATCGAGGCTGTCCGTGCCACTCGCGATACCGATGAGGTCGGTCCGGTGCACCCAGAAGTGTCTGGTCATGTCGCTTATAACCCCGATTCAGAGGTGATTCCAACGGTGCGTTATAACGGTATTACGCACGCACAGGTGGTGCCTCAGGGCGATCTGATCATGGGTCGTTCTAGCCTAATGAAAACCGATGGTTGGACTTGGGTAGACGCCAGTGAACAGACCAACTTGGGTATCCATGTTAGTTGGCCCAACACCGCCATTAGTGATGCTTGGTGGGAACGCCGCTCGCCTGAAGAGCAGCGCAAAGCGCAAGCCGAAGCGCGCCAGCGTTTGCAGCAAGTGTTTGTTGATGCGAAAGCTTACTACGAGGCTAAACAAGCCGATAAATCGATCGCTAAAGACATTCGTTGGGAGGCGATGACAGGCTTATTTGATGGCAGTGAAAAACTCTATGTGCACGCCGATGATAAACGTCAAATTGAACAGGCGCTAGCATTTGCCCGCGAATATGGTTTTCAGTTAGTCATCGTTGGTGGGCGTGACGCTTGGCGTATTATCGAGCCATTACGTGCTGCGCAAGTACCGGTTGTATATGGTGCGCCATACGGTTTACCGAGTCGTGACGACGAGTCCTATGACCAAGCCTTCCGTGCTCCGTCACAGCTGATTCAGGCGGGTGTACAAGTGGCCATAGCGATTCCCGGTTACTGGGATATCCGTAATCTACCATTTGCAGCGGGTAACACGGTGGCATTTGGTCTGGATAAAGAAGCGGCATTACGCGCAATCACCTTGACCCCCGCTGAAATTATGGGCGTGGCTGACCGCTTAGGCTCGTTAGAAGTGGGTAAGCAAGCGTCGCTAATCATCTCTCAGGGCGACGTTATGAGCCAATTAGGACAAGACCTTAGCCATATGTTTATTAATGGTGCCGAAGTTGATTTAAATAATCGACACAAGCAGCTTTACGAAAAGTATAAACAGAAGTAAGCCTTACTAAGCGGCTATTAAAATGCCAGTCAAGAGTGTCTTGACTGGCATTTTTTATGGCCCGTAGTCTTTACTGGTCAAGTAATCGCGCCAGTAAACGACGTAGCGTTTCTGGTTCAAAGGGCTTATCGGTTAGCGCGTCAATACCACTTTGCTTGATGTTGGCGAGTTGAGGCTCGTCGGTACGAGCGGTGATCATTAAAATCGGCGTATGCGCATGATTAGGCATTTGTCGAATACTGGCGGCTAACTCGCGGCCATTGACATCTGGCATATGGAAATCGGTGACAATAATGTCAAAATGTTGCTGGTCGAGGATAGCAATGGCTTGCTGTGCATGTTCAGCCTCGACAATATCGTCAATGCCCAAATTACCTAATACGCGGCAAATAAAATGACGAGAAGTGATGCTGTCGTCAACAACCAGTACGCGCAAATCCTCAACGTCAAAGTTTTGCAGTGCTAACGGTGTTGGTTCAATCAATTCAATGGTGGCATTTACCGCTCGTTGCAGCTGCTCAGGGGTAAAGGGTTTTGGCAGAATAGCGACGATCCCTGATTGCTTTAGCGCTTCTAATTGATGAGCCTTGTACTCGCTAGAAACCAACATAAAGCTGGTCTCGCGAAGTTGCGGCTGGCTTTGCAAAAAGGCAATCAGATCATGTGCGGTGCCGTCGTCAAAGTACATCGCGCTGGCAATGAGGTCAGGTTGTAAGCGCAAAATTTGCTGCTTCGCCTCGTCGATGCTGGCTGCTGTGCTTAACTGCTTAATACCGGCGTCGGCTAAATGCTGACTGATGACTCGGCGTTGAACTTCAGAGGGTTCAACCAAAAGAATGGCTAAATTACCGGCGTCAACCATAATGTTATTGACTCAATGAGTAGTGACGGTTAGCGTCAGAGGTTAGGCTATTGCGGCACCAATGACAATGATAAATTGCTGGGTTCGTGTCATAATAGTAGCGTTATTCAGGTAGTTAATAAAAAATAACAAAGTTAGTTAACGTTTAAAACAGGTCAACAATGTATGAGTTTGCACACTCAGTTTTCAAATGATGGTAAGCAGTTAATCATTACCATCAAAGGTCGTTTTGATTTCAGTCTGGTACAGGAGTTTCGCCAGGCTTATGCATCGGTAGGAAGCCAGCAACCACTCGTTATTATCGATTTGCGTGAAACAGAATACCTTGATAGCTCGGCTCTGGGTATGCTGCTGAATATGCGTAAATCGTTGGGCAACAGCATTCAAGGTGTCAACCTCATTAATTGTCGACCGGAAGTGCGCCGTATTTTAGAAATCTCCCGGTTTGATAAGATGTTTGTTATTGAGTAACCAGCATGATGCGCGTCTTGGTGGTGAGCGCCGAAGCGGGGCATCACCCCGCTTTAGCTGAGATGATCGGCCGGTTTGGTCACCAAGTCACGGTCGCGCATAGTGGTGAACAAGCACTGCAGCAAGCGGCAACCGCGTTGCCTGATATTGTGCTATTAGACGTCGAGTTACCTGGCATGGATGGTTACGAAACGGCGCCGCGGTTGAAGTCTCAGGCCGATGGTATTCATCTGCCAATCATCTTTATGACTCACTTAAACGACGAGCAGACGCTATTACGTTGTTTAAGTGTCGGTGGTGATGACTTTTTAGCAACACCGATAGAACCCATCATGTTACAGGCCAAGCTTCGCTCTCACTTCCGCTTGCGTGAGCTGAGCCGTACCTTGGTCGAGAAAAATCGCAGTTTGGCTTGGCATTCGGCGCGTGTGCAACGCGAGCACGACATTGTCGAGCATATATTGCAAAATGCCTTAAGTCGTAATTTCTTAGACTATGAGCACCTACAGACCTATCTATCCCCAGCCACCAGCTTTAACGGCGATCTGTGCTTATCCGCATCGGGACCGCTGGGCAATTTATATGTGTTTATGGGCGATTTTACCGGTCATGGTTTAGCCCCTGCAACCGGAGCTTTACCCCTATCTCAAGCCTTTTTTACCATGGTCGAGCGTGGCGTTTCGGTGGCGGAAATGGCGGCAGAGTTTAATCATCGTTTGGCACAGCTGCTACCCGATGACATGTTTTGCGCTGCCTTTATCGCCGAGCTATCAGCGTCGGGAGAACGTTTAACTTACTGGAATGGTGGCATGCCCGATGCATTAGTGTTGGATCAGCAACAGCGTTTGAGTAAGCGTTTACCTGCCTCGCATATGGCGCTAGGTATTTTGGCTGATGATGATTTCGATAGCCGTGTCACCAACTTACGCCTCAGTGCTGGTATGAGCTTAGTGCTTTACACCGACGGTTTGATCGAGTTGCATAATAGCCAACAGCAAAGTTTATCCGAGCAGGGCTTAATCGATTTATTAGCGGCGCAGCCGTCATTGGATATCGACCGGGTGGTTAGCGCCATAGAAGCATTTCGCGGCGATACCCCGCAACGTGATGATGTATCGCTGGCGATTTTACGCTGCTGTGCGACCGGTATTAAAGAACGAGAACCGGAGTATGAACACCAAGGTTTACCGTTTCAGTTACAGGTTGATCTGACTGCCGCAGAATTACGCGAGCTCGATCCGGTCGCCGATGTGGTGCAGTCACTGGGCCAGTTTCGTGGTATCCGTGATCACCGGACGACGCTATATTTACTGCTGGCCGAGGCTTATAACAATGCCCTTGAGCACGGTATTTTGGGATTAGACTCGAGTTTAAAAGAGCAGCATGAGGGCTTCGAGCGCTACTATCAATTACGTCAACAGCGTTTAGCCACGCTAGAACAGGCAGAAATCAGCTTTCAAATACGTTATTTACCGCAACAAGCTTGTTTACACATGAATATCCGTAACAGTGGCTCCAGTTGGTCGCCCTCGGTATCGGCACGACAACAACTGGCAACGCGCGAATATGGGCGTGGCTTGGAGCTGATGGAGCGGCTCTGCGATGAACTCGCGTTAAGTGATAACGGACGCTGTCTGAGCTTAGTTTATTCGTTAAACAGCTGAACCGATAGCAGGCCTAGAGCGCCTAACCACCGGCTAATTTCACCCGGTAACCTTGCTCGGTTAACCATTGTTTAATGCTCTCGCGTTGGTCTCCCTGAATTTCGATGATGCTACCTTTGACGGCACCACCAACGCCACAGCGTTGCTTCAACTGTTTGGCAATTTTTTTGCGGGTCTCGGTATCGACCAATAAACCGTCAATGAGTGTCACACCTTTGCCTTTACGACCTTTGCTTTCACGACGTAGTCGCACGATACCGTCGCCCTCGGGCAGGCTTTCTGCTGCTGGCTCTGGATTTATACGGCCTTGATCGGTGCTGTAAACCAGTTGACTGAGTTGATCGGATAAACTGCTGTGTTGATCTCGACGAGATTTCGACATATTAACGATCCTATCGAATTGTAAATAACCCAATTATAAAACAACGCGCTGCCGACAGCAGCCCATGCTGGCCAAGCTATCACCACTTTTTCTTGGGTTGGAACAATTCTTCGATGTCGTCTTGTTTTTTCTCGCGCGCATCACGCGCGTTAGTGTCGCGTAGCTCTTCGGTGATCATGCTCAACTCTTGCGATAGAAAAGCCTGCTTATTGGTGATGTAATCGTCACTAAAAGGCTGATCTTGGAGGGTCTTCATGGCTTTTTCGTAATACTGACGAGCCGAGCCTAACATACCTGATTTATAAGCATTACCGCCACGACGAACTAAGCTTTCGACGTTGATAGTGACCTGAATTTTAACCAATCGCCGTTCTTCGGCTAAATACAGCTGGGTATCGACTTTACCGCGTGAATGCTCTTGCCGTAGCGTAGTACGTAACTTTTTAACGGCGTTGATCATAGCGATGATTTGTTTATCATTTTCGGGCAGGTCGATGCGCTCTGATAACAGTGTTTGGTCGTTTGGATCGGTGTTCTTCAAGCGCTCTTCATAATCGCTTAAACGCTGTTTCAGTTCGTTGCTGGGGCTGACCTTTAACATACCTTGCAGCGCTTCTACTGCGCGCTTGTAAAGCATTAACAGTACGCCTTTGCCGACCGGGAAGTTGCTGGCAGCAGCAATCATATCTTCGGTGCCATCCAGCATTAATCGATAACGGTGCAGGGTTTGTCGACGCTCTAAATCGACGCGTTGTTTATGCTGCTGAATCGCATTCACCGCGATGGCAAGGATCACCAAGGTGACAATGAGAATGATAACAATGGTAAAGGTCATAGCTACCTGTGACTGATTTATGGTTTTTGTTAGCCAGTGCGTTCCATACTAACGGAGAACGGCACGTTAGGGTAGTGCTAAGCTTAACTCGTGCATGGCTTAGGGTAATACCAGTCGAAATAAGCCGCCACCTAACTCACCACCATTGGCTAAGGTGATGTGCCCGCAACCGTTTTGATTTTTGTGAGTTTGCGCGATTAATTGCGCAAAGAACAACCCCAAACCAGTCCGCGATGCACTAAAATCATACTGCTGTAGCGGCTGCGTTGATGCTTTTAACATCTCGGCGGGATAGCCTTCGCCATCGTCGTTGATGCAAATATGTAGTTGTTGATTCTCACAGCTCGCCGTAATCAATAACTTATCGGCGCTATAGCGCAAAGCATTAGCAACAATATCATTCAATAAATTACTCAGTAGGTCGCGGTCGACATACCATTGCAGTTCGCTATCGATCCGTAGTTCGGTCTCAATTTGACGATGCTCGGCATACAGTTCGTGGTTTAACAACACTTCTTCTAACAGTTCTTCGATAAAAATCTGTTCCGCGTCAAATGACAGTGGCTCATGCTCGTGTCGGTAGAGTGCCAACAGTTGCACCAGCGAGCCATTAATACGCTGCGCTTCGTAATGCAAACGTGCCAGCTCTTCTGACTCGGGTTGGCCTTGCATACGCTCAGCTAAACTCTCGATGGCTTGTACAAATAAACACAGCGAGTTTTTCATGTCGTGTGCGCTACTGGCTAAAATGGTGGGAAAATCCAGCGTTTTGTTCGACTCAGACATTAGGCCGACTCCTTGCTTAAGCGCCGATAGCGCAATTCGTTGAGTTTGACTTGTAAGACATCTAAATGATGGCGGCGATTGTCAGCGGCTGTCAGGTTCTGTGCTGTGAGTACACAGCGTCGACAACGTTCAATATCGTCGTCGTTACGGCCTTCATGTTCCATTAACTTTAACAGCGTTTGTAATAAATTAAGAGCGATCGAAACGTTATCTGGCGCGTAACGAAAAGCGTCAATAAAGCGCTGCCGGGCGGCGCGCAATTGTTGTTGCTCAAACAGCTGCATGCCTTCTCGGTTAAGTTGATGACCTTTTTCGGCATCCGGCACCACCGGTCGCAAGACCGAAATACCGGCGTTAACTTGCTGGTGCAGTTGTTGTGCGCTGACACTTTGCGGTAACGCATTGACGGTCAGCTCGGCTTCTTCACGTAATAACAGTTCCGGTTCAATATCCATACAAGCGCTGATCACCGAATCGATCAGTTGTGTGGCTTGTTGTTCGGCTTTACTGTGAGCCAACATGCGCGCCTGAATCAGTTGATAAGGCAGAATGATCTGTGGGTTATCGGCAAAGCGGCGCTGCTGAGTGCGTAGCACGTCGTTCAGCTCTGACAAAAACCGTTGTCCCTTGACCGGACCACTTTGCACAAACATGGCGAACAAGGCGCGCGCATAGTTCACCATATCTTCCGGGCTGCTATCTTCGTTAAGACGTTGACTATCGACGATGATACGACGATAACACTGTGCAAAGCATTGCATATCGTCTAACTGCAATGCCAGTTTGGCTAGCTTACGTTGTATCGCAATGGCGCTCGGGTCGATTTCGACGGCACGCTGTAACCATTCGTAAGCGCGCCGATATTCACCCAGATTGGTCAACGCTTCGGCCAAATACAGATAGGCAGCGACACCATCGTGCTGTCGCTGCAACAGGCGCTCTAGTGTTTCCACGGTATCCAAGTACAACCCTAGTTCCAGTTGACAGATGCCTTGGCCTAACAGCGCCCAATGTTGTTCGCTGGCGGCTAATACGCGTTGATACACCTGTAAGGCTTGCTGATAGTTTGCTTGCTGCAATAAGGTGCGTGCCATGATGCGCAAACAACTGCTGGTCAGTTTTGGCACGCGGCCCACCTTTTCCTGCGCTAACTCGATTGCGCGGGTGAGGTGACCAAAGTCAAGTGCTTCTTCTATGGATTTTAATGCCGCTTTACGCACAATCAAATTATCTAAGCGCTGGCGTAATTCATCTTTATTAAAGGCGCCAACCCAAACATCATCGGCGCTATAAATTAAACTGTGGCCTTTCAAACGGTCGAGGTGGCGTTGCGGACAGCAAATCACAAAGCTACTACGAAAACGATAGTGACCGTGCTCGATGAGCCGCTGTAACAGTTTTTGTGCGCCGGCAGCATTAGCGTCTAAAAAATTATCACAGATAACAAAATCGAAGGCTTGCTGTTGATAGCTGTCATACGCTTCCAACGCCGACTTGGCCAGCACCAGTTCACGTGGCCCGACGGTGCTGACTTGTTGTTGCAAAAGCAAGCGAAAGTCGCTGACTTCACTAACGACTAAAAATCGCTTATTGGTATACCACTTATGCCGTTGCACCTGAATCCCTTTGTCGTACTGGTGATAAACGCTTATTGCTACTGTAAAAAAATATCACAAAGTGTAAAGTAGCGTTTCGTTGATTTGTAATAATACCGCATGGTGTTATATATTTTTTGAATAATAAATAATTTGTCGCCAATGAAGGTTTGTCGCAATGAAGCTGCAACAACTGCGTTACATCGTCGAGGTCATGAACCATAACCTCAATGTCTCTGCGACCGCCGAGAATCTTTTTACGTCGCAGCCCGGCATCAGTAAGCAGGTACGTATGCTGGAAGATGAACTGGGCGTACAGATCTTTGGTCGTAGTGGCAAGCATTTGACCCATATTACACCGGCTGGACAAGATGTCATTGCGATTGCACAGGAAATTTTATCGAAAGTCGACGGTATTAAGTCGGTTGCCGCGGAACATACCTTACCCGACCAAGGCAAGCTAAACGTTGCCACCACGCATACCCAAGCACGCTATGCGCTGCCGCAGGTGATTAAAGGCTTTATTGAGCGTTATCCGAAAGTTTCTTTGCATATGCATCAGGGCTCACCGCAACAAATCAGTGAAGCCGCTGCTAAGGGTAAAGCCGATTTTGCCATTGCCACTGAGGCATTGCACCTGTATCAAGATTTAGTCATGTTACCGTGCTACCACTGGAACCGGGCGCTGATTGTGCGTCCTGATCACCCTTTGGCGCAGCTCGACAACATCAGCATTGAAGACGTCGCTCGCTATCCGATTGTGACTTACGTGTATGGTTTTACCGGTCGCTCGGAGCTGGATAAGGCGTTTGGTGCCGCGGGCTTAGAGCCGCACATTGTGTTTACCGCGACCGACGCCGACGTGATAAAAACCTATGTCCGCATGGGCATCGGTATTGGCGTAGTGGCCAGCATGGCTTACGAGCCAAAACAAGACAGTGATTTAGTGGCCTTGCCGGCAGGACATTTATTTGCCCACAGTACGACCAAAATCGGTTTCCGCCGTGGTACCTTTTTACGTACTTATATGTATGATTTTATGGAAGCTTTTGCACCGCACTTGACGCGCGACAGAGTCGATAAAGCGGCCGCGATGCGGACTCACGAAGAAATTGAAGCGATGTTTGCCGATATTGACCTACCCACATTGTAGTGGGCAGGTCTTGCAGCGCCATTAGCACTCGATAATATTGACCGCTAAACCGCCGCGCGCGGTTTCTTTGTATTTGGTCTTCATATCATTGCCGGTGTCCCACATAGTTTTAATCACTTTGTCTAATGAGACTTTGTGATCACCACTACCGCGTAGCGCTAAGCGCGCCGCATTAATCGCTTTAACGGCGCCCATGGCGTTACGTTCGATACAAGGTACTTGCACTAAGCCGCCAACGGGGTCACAGGTCAGACCTAAATTGTGCTCCATACCGATTTCAGCGGCGTTTTCGACGTTAATGGGGTTGCCGCCCATAACCTCGGCCAAGGCACCAGCGGCCATCGAACAGGCGACGCCAACCTCACCCTGACAGCCAACTTCGGCACCCGAAATTGAGGCATTCTTTTTATATAAAATACCAATCGCTGCCGAGGTTAGTAAAAACCGCACCACGGTTTCGTCGTCCATCTTTTCGATAAACTTATCGGCATAGCTCATTACTGCTGGGATAATGCCGGCGGCGCCGTTGGTGGGGGCGGTGACGATGCGGCCACCAGCGGCATTTTCTTCGTTCACCGCTAAGGCAAATAAATCAACCCAGTCCATGGCCAGCATGACGTCGTTAGAGCGTTCGGTTTTTAAGCGCTGATATAAGCCCGGCGCACGACGACGTACTTTTAAACCACCTGGCAAAATGCCTTCGGTGCGAATGCCTCGTTCGATGCTCCCTTGCATGGTGTGCCAGATTTTTAATAAGCCAGCGCGGATCTCGTCTTCGCTACGGAAAACTTTTTCGTTAGCGAGCATCAACGAGCTGATACGCATACCTTGTTCCTGACAGTGCGCCAACAAGTCGGCAGCGCTATCAAAGGGGAAGGGGATTGGCTTGCTAGATTGCTCAATGGCCTCTTCTAAGGTTTCATCAAAATCGGCATCACGAACAATAAAACCACCACCAATCGAGTAATATAGGTCATTGTAAAGCGCCTGATCGCCTTTGAATAAGGTAAGCTCCATGGCATTAGCGTGTTTCGGCATGGTTTTACGACGATGAAAGGTAATCGCACCCTGCCGTGGAAAATGGATGTCATGCTGGCCCAACAGTGCCAATTTTTGTTCGCTGTCGGTGCGCGCTAAAAAGTCGTCCACGGTGGTGGTATCAACGGTTTCGGGCAGTTCGCCAGCTAACCCTAAAATCACCGCTTTACCGGTGCCGTGGCCTTTACCGGTTTGTCCCAAAGAGCCGTATAATTCGACTTTAATGCCGTCGGCATCGGCCAATTTACCTGCCGCATCGGCGGCCTGTAAAAACTCGTATGCGGCGCGCATAGGGCCCACCGTGTGTGAGCTAGAAGGGCCAATACCGATTTTATAAATATCAAATACACTGATCATACCGATGACGTCCCGCAATCGTTAATGAATATTGTCTGGCATTATTGTCGCATGTTGCCCGGGGGGCAAGGCAAGTCTTCAGTTTAATGGTCGGAAGTTTAGCCGCTGCTCCGGTTGTACGTGGTCGGCGAGTTCGCGCAAAATTCCCGCGGTCGCCCCCCAAATATTGCGTTGCTGCCAAGGTATAAAGTAGACCCGGTCATAAATGTACAGTGGAATACGATAGGCATAGTGATTGTCTTGGTGTAACACCGCCGCGAGCGGTACCTCAAAAATTTCCGCCACTTCGCCGGCTTGTGCGCGTAACGGCTGCTGTGGTGTTACCAATGCAACAAATGGTCGAATGAGAAAATTGAAGCGCGTTGGGTAGTCACGCAGTTGTCCTAACACTTCCACTTGTTCACGCGGTAAACCAATTTCTTCTTCGGTTTCGCGTAAGGCGGTATTCAACAAATGTTGGTCGCCGTCTTCATAGCGTCCGCCCGGAAAGCTGATCTGTCCGGCGTGGTGGCGTAATTGATTAGCCCGTTGTGTCAATATCAACGACAGTCCGTCAGCCCGCTCTACTACCGGGATCAATACCGCTGATAATTTCAAACGGCTATGGCTCGGACGTAATGCTTGATGCTGGCGATGTAAACTGAAGCGTTGCACAAACTGTTCACGCGTTAGTTGTGGCTGACGCGGGCTCATAACGGTTGCTCGTTGATAGCGGTAAGTACCGGGAGAATTCGGTTTACCTTGTCCAAGGTTTCTTGATATTCCGCTGCGGCATCCGAGTCGGCCACTAAGCCGCCGCCAGCCCAACAATACAGATAGCCTTGACTGGCTACCAAGGTACGAATGGCGATGTTGGTATCGGCGCCGCCGTGTTGCGAAAAATAGCCAATACTACCGCAGTAGACGGAACGTCGATGTGGCTCTAGTTCTTCGATAATCTGCATCGCACGGATTTTTGGCGCGCCGGTGATTGACCCCCCGGGAAAAGCCTGCTCAAGCAGATCCAAGGCCGATTTGCCGGGCGTCAGTTGAGCGCGCACGGTGCTAACCAAATGATGTACCGCGGCAAAGCTCTCAACGGCGAATAATTGCGGCACATCAACGCTGCCGGGCTGGCAACTGCGACTCAGATCGTTACGCAATAAGTCGACAATCATCAGATTTTCTGCACGATCTTTAGGAGATTGTTGTAAGCGCGCGGCGTTGGCCGCGTCGACGCGACTATCTGAGCTACGCGGCAGGGTGCCTTTAATCGGTTTGGTCTCGACCCGGCCTTGTTCGTCAACCTGTAAAAAACGTTCGGGTGAGAGGCTTAGTATGGCGCCTTGCGGCAACCGCATAAAGGCCGAGAAGGGCGCAGGCGGCAATACGCCTGCCATTCACTGCCTTGATACTGACAACTAAAGCGCTGCGCCAGATTGATTTGATAACAGTCGCCAGCCTGCAGATAGTGCTGTACGCGGTTGAATTTCTCGCGATACTGCTGTTCGCTCATGTTGCTGCGCCAATGACCGTTGAGCCGAAATGGCTTGCGCTGGTCTGTGCGCTTGCTATGCGCTGCTTGTTGCCAATAGTCGGCCAGTTGTTGAAACTGATGTTGGGGTGCAAGCAACCAATACTGCTGTTGGTGGCGGTCATAAATCAACGCCTGTTGATAAATCGCGAGGGCCAATTCGGGAAGCTCAATGTCGGCCTCGGCTAAGGTGTCTAATGGTTCGATATAGCGGCCATAATCGTAGCTTAAGTAGCCCGCTGCACCACCTTGAAAGGGTAACTGCTCAGGTCCATCGTAACTGCCCATTTGTTGTAGGCTTGCGCGACATTGCTGTAAGCCTTGCTGAGCATCGGTAAAGGTTAGCAATGGTTGGCGCAAAATCAGATGGTAGCGGCTGTTACTATGCTCGCTTTCGGCCGAATCTAACAGCAACGCCCAGGCTTCGTGCTGACAGTGCTCAAATAGCTCGACAATGGGCGTGGTTAATGAGTTTAGCGGTCGCGCAATCAGTGCTACGGCAAGTGACTCAGCGGTGACATCTTCGGCAGATAACATGGCGGTAGCTTCTGATAGTAAAATTAACACTCGTGGGCATGATTTAAGCAAGTAATATTTAAGCAAGCAACACTTAAGTAAACATAGAATAGCGCTAGTTTAGCACAACACCGATAATTGATAATAGCCGCATATTATGGCGTAAAACGCGAGTTTTTAACGGCTTTTTGGGTGCTCGATAGAGGCCCTAACAAGCACCGTTAAGCAAAGTGCAAAACTGGTTTTCTGTTGCTTAACAGGGTATGATTTGCGCCACATTAATTATGACTTAGCACGCCTATAGCAGAGGTTGTCATGACTGTGATCCGTCAGGCTGATTTTATTGAAAGCATCGCCGATGCGCTGCAATACATTTCTTATTACCATCCGTTAGATTTCGTCCAAGCGTTAGAAAAGGCTTACCACAAAGAACAAAGCGAAGCGGCTAAAAACGCCATTGCGCAGGTATTGACCAACTCGCGCATGGCAGCGCAAGGCCATCGGCCAATCTGTCAGGACACCGGTATCGTTACCTGCTTTGTCAAAATTGGCATGGCGGTGCAGTGGGATAAAACCGACATGACGGTGCAGCAAATGGTCGATGAAGGCACTCGCAGAGCATACACCAATCCGGATAACCCGCTGCGCGCATCGATTGTCGCAGACCCTGCCGGTAAACGTAAAAATACCGGTGACAATGCGCCGGCGGTAGTTCATATCGATATGGTGGCAGGCGATAAAATTGAAGTGATGATCGCTGCAAAAGGTGGTGGTTCGGAGAATAAATCGAAGATGGTAATGCTGAATCCGAGTGATTCCATTGCTGACTGGGTGGTTGAAACCATGCCAAAACTGGGTGCTGGCTGGTGTCCGCCGGGGATGATTGGTCTGGGCATCGGTGGTACGGCTGAAAAATCGGCGGTACTGGCGAAAGAAAGCTTGATGGATCCAGTCGATATGCAAGAGTTATTAGAGCGTGGTCCGCAAAATGCGGAAGAAGAATTGCGTCTTGAAATTTACGATCGCGTCAACAAATTGGGGATCGGTGCGCAAGGTTTAGGCGGTGTGACCACGGTATTAGATGTGAAAATCAAAAGTGTACCCACGCATGCGGCGTCGAAGCCTGTGACGCTGATCCCGAACTGTGCGGCCACTCGTCACGCGCATTTTTATTTAGATGGCAGCGGCCCAGCCGATTTACAGCCGCCTAAGTTAGAGGACTGGCCCGATGTGACCTTTGAATTGGGTGATGATGTGCGTCGGGTCAATCTTGACGAGGTCTCAGCCGCGGATATTCAAAACTGGCAAATGGGCGAAACGGTGCTGTTATCGGGCAAGATGCTGACTGGCCGTGATGCGGCTCACAAGCGCATTAAAGACATGCTTGATAATGGTGAAAGCTTACCGGTCGATTTTACCAATAAATTCATTTACTACGTGGGTCCGGTCGATCCGGTTGGCGATGAAGTGGTAGGCCCTGCGGGGCCGACTACGGCTACCCGGATGGATAAATTTACCGATATGATGCTCGATAAGACCGGTATTTTGGGCATGATTGGTAAGGCCGAACGTGGTCCGCAAACGGTTGACAGTATTCGTCAGCATAAAGCGGTTTATTTAATGGCGGTTGGCGGCGCTGCCTATTTGGTCGCAAAAGCGATTAAGAAGGCGCAAGTGGTGGCATTTGAAGACCTGGGTATGGAAGCGATTTATGAGTTTGAGGTCGAAGATATGCCGGTCACCGTGGCGGTGGATAGCCAAGGTAATAATGCGCATACCGCTGGCCCCCAAATTTGGCAATTAAAACTAGCCGAAGCGGGTAATGCCTGATGCTATCACTGTTGTTCTGGCAATGGGCGCTGCTGTTAGCGGCGCCGTTAGCGTTGTTATTAGTCATGCTATGGGGTTGGTTTAAGCAAAACCAACGTCAGCAAACGTTGCAGCAGCAATTACAGCAACTGCAAGTGGCGCTGACCGAGGCGCAGACCCGTAGCGAGCAGTGGCAGCAGCAAGCCGAACAGGGGCAACAGTGGCAACAGCGTTATGAGCAATTGCAACAAGCGCATTACCAGTTGCAAAGCGGCTGGCAAACGCAGCAAGCGACACGTCAGCAAGAACAGCAAAATCAGGCGGAAAAATTGGCGTTGCTAGAAGCTAGTGAAGCACGCTTACAGCAACAGTTCGAAAATCTCGCAAATCGTATTTTCGAGGCTAAATCAAAGGGACTACAAGAACGTAACCAAGATTCACTGAAATCGACGCTGGAGCCGTTTAAGCAACAAATCGAAGCATTTAAGCAGCAAATCCAGCAACAATATACCGATGAAACCAAAGAACGGGCGTCGTTAAAAACCGAATTGCTAACGCTTAAGTCGCTTAATCAACGTATGTCTGAAGAGGCGGAAGCCCTAACTAAAGCGCTGAAAGGTGATAATAAGCAGCAGGGTAATTGGGGCGAAGTGGTGCTGGAGCGTATGTTGCAACAGTCGGGTTTGCGAGAGGGCTATGAGTACGATACGCAAAGCCATCATCGTGACGAAGATGGACGCCAATTTAAGCCCGATGTGATTGTTCATTTACCTAACGAGAAAGACGTCATCATTGATTCTAAAGTCAGCTTAAGTGCGTACGAGCGTTACTTTAGTGCTGAACAAGACGATGTTCGTGAGCGCGCGCTGCAAGAGCACGTGCAATCGCTACGTAATCATATCAAACAGTTAGGCAATAAGAATTATCAACAACTTGAACAAGTACGAACCTTGGATTATGTCTTGCTGTTTATTCCGATTGAGCCAGCCTTTTTGCTGGCGGTCGATCGCGATCCAGAATTGATCCGATTGGCGCTCGATAACAATATCATGCTGGTTAGTCCCACCAACTTATTGGTCGCATTGCGCACCATTAACAATATTTGGCAGTATGAGCAACAGAATCGTAATGCTCAGCGTATTGCTACCGACGCCGGTAAATTGTACGACAAATTTGTCGGCTTTATCGATGATATGGATAAACTGGGTAATACCTTAAAAACGGCCGACAACCGCTATCAAGAGGCGATGAAAAAGCTGTCTTCGGGACGTGGTAATTTGGTCAGCCGGGTAGAAAAATTCCGTGAGTTAGGCGTGCAAACGAGCAAGCGTATCGATAATAAGTTATTAGACGATGACGATTAGCCATCGCTTTGTCGGCACGGCGTTTTATTCTTCAGGGGTGTACTCTCGTAAGCTTTGTTGATAGAGCCGTTGGTAACTATCTTGCGGCTTATCGACAAACCATAAGTTTAGCGTTTGTAAAAACAATTGGTCCCGTCGAACGTCGGCTAAAACACCATTAATTAAGGCCACGCTTTTTCTACCCCATTCATCGTCTGAACAGCCGATAGCACCAATCACCGGCTGCTGTGCCAGCTCGCTGATAGGAATATAGGCTAAGCGGTCATCATGGGTTTTCTCGTAGTAGGTTTTTACACTCATGTAGTCGATAGTGTAATCGATGCGGCCAGCTTCAATCATATCTAAAATGCCGACTGTGCTATTTTCTCCAGAGCGCAGCACAGCGCTGTTACGTTGCTTATCGTAGTTATCGATCAAGCCTTGCAGGCGACCATATTTACGCCCCTGTGGTCGGCCAAAACGTAAATCGGTAGCCAGCAACTCAGCTAAAGAAAGCTGCGTGCGACCGTCGCTTAAAAGTTTGTCGGCAATATCTCGGCGAGTAATAATGCCATGCGGACGATAAACATGTGTCGGCTGACTAAAAACAGCACCATCATTCGCTTCAGGGTGATAGATCATGCAAGGAAAGCACAATTGCTTTTGTTCACGCATTAATTGACTAATACGTTGTTGCGGCATCACCACCACCCGTTGTTTGACGTTTGGTAAATGGTTACTGACCGACTGGATAAGCGCGTCACAAATCCCCTGATTTTTATAACGACCATTTAACACATGAAAGGGTGGTGCGGCGTTGATGGCCCAAGTGATTTCGTGCTCAGGTAGTGTGTCAGCGTCTGCTTTGAAAGGCGAAAAAACCAATAATGCACTGAAAAATAGCACATAAGTGGCTTTTTTCAGTGTCTTGGAAAAGCATTTTATGGGTCGTTGACGTTGCATCGGGTTGTTAATTTGGTTAACGATATTTTAAATTTTATAAACAAATAATATAGTGCTATACCACTTTGCTCAAGCTGACCGCTAAATTACTTTATTTAGTTGTTAAGTTTTTTTATAGAGTTTGGTTATAAAGAGAGCTAGCGGATGAAGTGATGCTGCCGATCACTAGGCGCTGATTGTTTTGTCGATAACTCATTAAGCGATGTTGCACTGCCAGTGGCTCATGCGACAGCGATAGGGTGAGCTGCAAAATTAAATAACCCCGTACGCAACAAGCGCAACGGTAGGCTAACGCCAGCTGCTCACTTTGCGATTGGTAGAGTGCTAACCAGCTTGCCATTGATAACCAACGCTGCGCAACGGGCATGCCATGCATGCGACAGCTATTTGCACTGAGTAACACCTTTGCCTGCTTGATACAAACGATATAGCCACTGTACTGGCTACCGTACTGAAGAGGACGCTTAACTTGATTCTGCGTATCTGCGCTGGCGGTGTTTGTACGCCCAGTTGAAGCCGCACCAGCAGCGTTGCTTGCAATCATAAGAAACCTATTAATGAGATGCCTAAGGTGTATGCAGTATGGGCTAATAGCCGCCGAGCATGCCAGTCCTAGCCAACCTCAATTGGTGTCAGTGGTTGATGACACAAGCACCGCTGTTAGCGAGTGTTTATACGTAAGCTTCAACGAGCGGGGCGTTGTGGCCGGGCCGCCTGGGGCAGAGCGTGGTCGCGATAATGGTCAACCCACAACGCGGTAGCACCGCATATGGCGACCGGCATTAGAATCAAGTTAATCAGTGGTATTAACGCTAAGATAGAAACGGCTAGGCCGAAGCTTAAGGTACGGCCTTGTTGTTGTGATAATTCATTGCGCATATGGCGAAAACTCAGTTTATGATTGTCGAAAGCATAATCCAGATATTGAATCGACATCATCCAACCGTTGAATAAAAACCATAAGATCTGGCCAATGACCGGCACAAATAATAGCAATAATAAAAAGCCGATAGCGCGTGGTAAATAGTAACCCAGCTTGCTCATTTCCCGCGACAGCGTGCGCGGAATATCTTTTACCACCGCTAGCATGCCATCGTCCTGAAGCGGATGGTGGCATAGCAAGCGCTCGATTTTTTCCGCTAATAAGCCGTTAAACGGCGCCGCCAGCCAATTGCTGACGGTACTAAATAGATACGAAAAGCCAAACAGCAACACCAATACGATAAGTGGCCAAAGTAAATACTCAAGCCAAGCAAAATAATTGGGTAACCAGTCGATAGTCGCGGTCACCAAAGCCTGAGATTGATTTATCAACCAAGTAAAAGCGATGGCAAAAATCACTAAATTAACCAATAACGGGATAAACACAAAGCGTCTAATGCCGGGCGTATTAATGAGAGAAAAACCGCGTATTAAGTAAGCGACACTGTTATTGCTATAAACCGTCTTTTGCATTGTCCTGCCTTAACACGGATCAAACGTTTATGGTGTGACCGTGATGATATTCGTGGTTACGTTCGTAGCGACGCTCAATTGATCCCGACTATAGCGGATATAGGGCGGCTTTGCCTGCGCGAAATTGTTACAAATCACAAGCGAATCTGCTACAGTCGGGGTTTGCCTTGTACCGCCCGATAGAGCTAAAGCGTAAGACTGAATGCGTTTAAAACACATCAAACTGGTTGGTTTTAAATCCTTCGTAGATGCCACCAAAGTGGCGTTTCCCGGGCAAATGACCTGTGTCGTTGGCCCGAATGGTTGTGGCAAATCCAATGTTATCGACGCGGTGCGTTGGGTGTTAGGCGAAAGTTCTGCACGAAACCTGCGTGGCGATGCCATGACCGACGTCATTTTTAACGGTTCAACGGCGCGTAAACCGGTTTCTCAAGCGTCGGTGGAATTGGTGTTTGATAACACCAGCGGGCGCATTCAAGGCGAATACGCCAACTTTAATGAAATTTCGGTAAAACGTTTAGTTAGCCGAGACGGACAATCCAGCTATTTTCTCAATAACAGTAAATGCCGTCGTCGTGATATTACCGACTTATTTTTGGGGACGGGATTAGGACCGCGCAGTTACGCCATTATTGAACAAGGGATGATATCCCGTTTGGTGGAGTCAAAACCACAGGAACTGCGGGTATTCATCGAAGAAGCCGCCGGCATTTCGAAATATAAAGAGCGTCGCCGTGAAACCGAAAATCGCATGTTGCACACGCGCGATAACCTGGAACGGCTGACCGATGTGCGCGATGAGCTCGGTAAGCAACTCGACAAGTTGCAACGTCAAGCCGCCGCCGCACGCCGCTATAAAGCCCTCAAAAGTGATGAGCGCCGGCTTAAAGCCGAGTTGCATGCCATCCGTTGGCTCGCCAACGAACAGCTGGTTGAGCAATTACGTCTTCAGCAGCAACAGCAGCAAACCGCGTTGGATGCGTTAATTGCCGAACAGCGCAGTGGTGAACGCGATACCACCAGCTTACGTGTGCAAGCCGGTGAGCTAAGCGCGCAGTTAGATCGTGTGCAGCAGCAATATTACGAATGTGGCACCCAAAGCAGTCGTTTGGAGCAGCAAATTCAGCACCAACGACAACAGCGGCAACAACAGAGCGAGCAACAACGGCGACTGCAACAGCGCATTGATGCGTTGCAGCAACAACTTGATGATGAACGGCAACAGTGCCAGCAGCAACAAGCCGCCATACAGCAGTCGCTACCGGACTTAAGCCAAGCTGAACAGCAGTTAGAGCAACTGCAACTGGCGCAACAAGACGCGGCCGATGCTTATCAACAGTGGCAGCAGCAATATCAGCAACAACAACAGCAACAAGCGCAACAGCAACAGCAGTTACAGCGTATACAGTTACAAGCTGAGCACGCCGAACAGGCGCGCCAACGGGCCTCGCAAACTGCGCAACAGTTACAGCAACAACAGCAACCGTTGCAACAACGTATCGAGCAACTGCAGCAACAATTACAGCAACAAGCCGATCAAGCTGACCAACAACAGTTGGCGCAACAACAGTCGGCAGTTAGCGAATGCCAGCAGCAGCTGCAGCAGCTTCAGGCGCAGCAACAGGCCGACGAGCAACAATTACGCCAACAACAAGGCCAGCAGCAACAGTTACTCGGCCAGCAGCAGTCGCTACAGCGGCTATTAGCAGAGCGACGTCGCGAGCAAGATCACAGCGATTTCCAACAGTGGTTGGCGACGCAGCAAGAGCACTGTTTGGGGAGCGTCGCCGATTTATTGCAGTGGCAGCCGGGCCAGCAGCAACACTGGCAATTAGCTTTAGAAAACTTATTGCGCCCTTGGCTTAATGCGCAGGTTATGCGACGTCAACCTGATACTTGGCCAAGCGTGGTCGGTGCCAAGTTAGTGTTGCTGGATGCCGAAGCGGCTGCTGAGGAAATTGCTGACGATATTGCTGACGATAGTGTAGCGGCCTTGTTGCAAGGCCCGCTAAGGCAGTGGCGCTGGTTACAGCAGGTGCGCTGTTGTCAGCAAGCGCCTAGCGCGAATGATCACAACTGGTTGGCGTTGAACGGCGATTACTTTTATCAACAGGGTTATGTCGCGGCGCAAGTCGAGCAGGGCTCCAGCGAACTAGCCTATCGGCAAGAGTTAACCGATGTTGAGCATGATTTACAGCAATTAAGCGCCGCGCTGGATAGTCTTGCTGCACAAATCAAGCAACGTCAGACAACGCTGGAGCAACAACAGCAGCAACTCGTCAGCGAACAGCAGCAATTGCAGGCTTTGCAGCAACAGCAAGTCGCGGTGGCCGAGCGTGAACGTCATCAACAGCAGCAATTGGCAGAATTAACGCAGCGTCTAGAGCAACAACAAGCGCAACAGCAAGCTGCGACAAGCGAGGCCGAACAACAAGCCGAGCAAGCGTTATTGCTACAAGCTCAGTATGACGAGCTTATCGCCAGCGAAATACCGCAGCAACAAGCGACACAAGCCGCCGAGGGTGAAAGCTTGGCGCAGCGTTTACGGCAATTGACCGAGCAAATGCAGCAGCGACAGCAACAGTTGCATCAGTTGCAGTTACAACAGCAGCAACAGCAAGCGGATTATCAACAAGCGCAAAAACTACACGCGCGCAGCGCCGAGCTACTGCAAGACAGTCAACGCCAGCTAGAGCAACTGAGCGAGTCGCCGCAGCAGGCTGATAGTCTTGCCGAACAACAAATGCAACTCGAACAATTGTTGGATGATCACCAACAATTGGCCGAGCAAAAGCAACAGCTGACACAGCAATTAGCTGCAATCAACCAAGAAATCAGCGAAATTGAGGCGGGTCAGCAGGGCATTATTCAGCGCATTGAAAAACAACGGGCGCAGCTTGAGAGCGTGAAACTTGAACTGACTGCGGTGCAAGAACGTTCGCGCAGCTTTGTCGATGCGATAGAAGAAATGAACCAACGCTTGCGTCCGCTACTCGAAAGCTTACCCGACGATCATGACGAACAGCGCTGGCAACGGCAACTGGATGATATTGCTCGTGCGGTGCAACGGTTAGGAGCGATTAACTTGGCGGCGATTGAAGAAGCCGATAGCCAAGCTGAACGCAAAGGCTATTTAGACCAACAACACCAAGATTTGAGCTCGGCATTAGAGACACTTAGCGCGGCGATTCGTAAAATTGATCGGGAAACGCGACAACGCTTCAAAGAAACCTACGAAGCCATTAATAGTGACTTACAACGCCTGTTTCCAAAGGTGTTTGGCGGCGGTAGTGCCAGCCTGGCCTTGACCGACGATGATCTGCTGGAAACCGGGGTAGCGATAATGGCTAGGCCGCCGGGCAAGAAAAATAGCACGATTCATCTACTCTCGGGTGGAGAAAAAGCGTTGACCGCTTTATCATTGGTATTCGCGATCTTCCGTTTGAATCCAGCGCCGTTTTGTTTGCTGGACGAGGTGGATGCGCCATTGGATGATGCTAACGTTGGGCGCTTTTGTCGTTTAGTACAAGAAATGTCGGAAACCGTGCAATTTATTTATATCAGTCACAATAAAGTGGCCATGGAAATGTCGTCGCACTTAGCCGGTGTGACGATGCAGGAAGCCGGTGTATCGCGACTGGTCGCCGTCGATATTGAAGCCGCGGTCGCGATGACCGATAGTTAATCAAACAGCCACGGGAAAGGGCAAGATACCACGCATGAATACGCTACAGATTTCGCTAACAATTTTAAGTGTCGTCGCTATCTTGGCGATAACAGCTCATGGCTTATGGCGCATTCGTCGCAACGACGCCAATGAAAAGGCGAATGCGGCAGAGCTAGCAAGAAAGCGGCAACAGCGTCAAGCCGGTGGCTTTGATGAAGATGGTATCGGCGAAGTGCGAGTTGTTAAGCGCCAACAGTCAACGGCAAAGCGTTTTGTAGAGCCCTCGGCTAGTGATGATGAGCAACTCGAGGCTAATCAAGCGGCGCCGGCATTACGCGCGCAGCGCGACGATCCGATTGCCGCCGATGCGCAGTTGGGCATGAGTTTGTCGGCTGAAGACAAACCGGTAGTAGCGCCATCGACGCCGGCCAAAGAGACGGCAAAAGCAGCGCCTGCGAGTCATACTAAGACCGCTAAACCTTATCCTCCAGCACAAGAGTCGCTGGCGCTAGATGAAATTGATGAACCGGCGAGCAATAGCGACGATGAGGCTAGCGTTAATGCTGAACCTCAGGATGTCATTGCCTTACACGTGGTGGGCAAAATTGAAGGTGCGGTGTTGCTGCAAATGGTGACTGAGTTAGGCTTAAAGTATGGTGAGATGGACATTTTCCATCGCCACGCCAGCAGCGCTGGCACCGGTGCGGTGTTATTTAGTATGGCTAACATGTTCAATCCAGGTACCTTTGACCTCGATAACATGGAAAACTTTGGTAGCGAGGGAGTGGTATTATTTATGACCTTACCACTCAAGTATGATGCCATTCAGGCATTCAATATGATGCACAATGCGGCATTAAAGCTCGCTGCAGCCTTTGTCAAAGGGCAAGTGCTCGACGGGCATCGTAACCCGCTGACACGACAAGCGGTGCAACACACTCACCAGCGTATTCGTGAGTTTGAACGGCAACAATTGCTGCGCCAATAGCGCTGCGGTGACGGGCACCCATTTACGGCCGCTGACCTGCGGCCGATTAACTTTATCGATTCACCTGAAGACTAAGAGATCTTGCAGTTATGGCTGATGTGGCTGCGCGTATGCGCGAGTTAAGCGATTTATTAACCCGGTATAACCGCGAATACTATGAAGCCGATGCGCCGTCGGTAACCGATAGCGAATATGACCGCTTGCTTCGCGAATTGCAGCAACTAGAACAACAACATCCGGCGTTAGCCGATGCCGCATCGCCGACACAGAAGGTCGGGAGTCGACCTCTGTCGGCGTTTCAAACTGTCAGTCATGAGGTGGCAATGTTGTCGTTAGACAATGCTTTTGACGATGACGAATTTGCCGACTTCACGCGACGTGTGCAAGAGCGCTTAGATACTAACCAACAAGTGGCTTATTGTTGCGAACCGAAACTTGATGGCGCCGCGGTCAGCTTACTATACGAAGACGGTGTGTTGGTGCGCGCAGCCACGCGCGGCGACGGGAGTCGCGGTGAGGATGTTACCAGCAACGTAAAAACCATTAGAAACGTGCCATTGCGCTTGCAGGGAGACAATATTCCTCAGCGTTTGGAAGTGCGCGGCGAGGTGTTCATGCCGATCAACGCGTTTCAGGAATATAACGAACAAGCCTTAAGCCGCGCTGAAAAACCTTTTGCCAACCCGCGTAATGCGGCTGCGGGCAGTTTACGGCAACTTGATTCAACCATCACCAAACAGCGTCCCTTGCACTTTTATGCGTATAGCTTGGGCTTGGTCAGTGACGAAGCGCAATTAGCCGATAGCCATTATCAGCGCCTACAGCAGCTTAAACAGTGGGGCTTACCCGTTAGTGATAAAGTTGAGCGGGTCGACAATGCAGAGGCTTGCCAACATTATTATCAGCAGATATTGGCACAGCGCGCCGAGTTAGCTTATGAAATAGATGGAGTGGTGATCAAGGTCGATCGCATTGCTTATCAAGACGACCTAGGCTTTGTCTCGCGCGCGCCGCGCTGGGCTATTGCTCGTAAATTTCCGGCGCAAGAAGAGCTGACCCAATTACTGGGGGTCGATTTTCAAGTTGGACGGACCGGTGCGGTTACCCCGGTAGCACGCTTACAGCCGGTGACGGTAGCGGGCGTAACGGTGTCTAACGCGACCTTACATAATGCCGATGAAATCGCACGTCTCGACGCCCGTATCGGCGACACGGTGATTGTGCGGCGCGCCGGTGATGTGAGTGTCACCCTGAATTTAACTGTTTCAAATAGAGCTCAATCAGATTTTCAAATGGCAGCATAGGTGTAGCAGTAATGTCTAATTATAAATTTAACGATAACCAAATCGCCATTATTGAGAAACTGGAACTTAACTCAGATTTATCTGACATAGAGAAGCTCTTCTCTATCAACCATCCTAGCGTTGAACAGTTGGAAACACTGCTTAAAGTCGCTAACGCTCTTTACAGATCTGGTCATCCTATTATTGAAGACAAGGTTTACGACGATTATTTGGATGATTTCAAAACTTTAGATCCTGACAACCCATTCCTATCAAATGTAGAACCCGAAGTTTTAATAGACAGCAAGACAGTTCCCTTACCGAAGAAAATGCTGTCGACTGATAAGGCTTATTCTTTCGAAGAAATCAAAAAATGGACTGAAAGAATTAAGAAGGCTGCTTCGGAAATCGATTTTGACCAAGAGTCAATAGAAATAAAGGTTACCCCAAAGCTGGATGGTTATGCTGCATATGATGATGGCACAAGACTTTATACCCGTGGGGATGGAACAAGAGGTCAAGATATTACTCGTGCATTTAAGCGAGGATTAAAAGTTGCAAATAATGCAGGAAGAGGTTTAGGCCCTGGCGAAATCGTAATCAAAAAGAGTTATTTCGACAAAGTGTTGAGTGGCAAGTTCGAGAACTCTCGAAATATCCAGGCAGCGATTATTTCTGAAAAGAAAGTCGATGAAGATGTTCAAAAGGCAATTGATGATGGTGCTTGTGTTTTCTACCCATTTTCTGAATTAACCAAGTGGGTAGGTAGTATTGATAAGTTATTGTCAGACTTCGAGAGTATTTTTGAAAAAATCTGGAATGCAGTTGATTTTGATATCGATGGATTAATTTTGGAGTCAACGAATTCGCTGCTCAAAGAGTACATGGGTGCTACGAGAAAGTTCCATAGGTGGCAAATCGCATTTAAAGTGAATACTGAATCAGCAGAGGTGGAAGTATTAAAAGTCGTTCCTCAAACTTCGAGAACAGGACGAGTTACACCTGTTGCCGAATTACTCCCGACTAAACTTAGTGGAGCTACTTTAAGTAGAGCGACGGTTCATCATTATATGATGGTGAAGACAAACGGAGTAGGGCCTGGCGCAGTCATTAAGCTAGTTAGAAGTGGTTTGGTCATTCCAAAAATTGAAGCGGTTATAAAACGTGCCGAGCCTGAGTTGCCTCAGAGTTGCCCTAGTTGCAATGCCCATCTTATTTGGGAAGGTGACCATCTGATTTGTCCAAATAAATCGGATTGCCCTGCTCAAACAGAAAATACTTTGATTCATTTTTTTAAGACTTTAGGTAACGTAGATGGTTTTGGGCCTAAGGTAGTTAAAAGAATCACCAATTACGGTATTAAGCATATCCATGAAATTTACCAGATACCCAAACATGAATTTGTTACGTTCGGATTTGGGGATAAGACCTCGCAGAACCTCGTAGATCAACTTAAAGCAAGCAGAGAAATTGAAATTGAGGATTGGAGGTTTCTTGCTGCTTTCGGAGTGAGCCGTCTTGCTGGCGGTAATTGCGAAAAACTGCTTCAGCATCATTCCATAGTTGAGCTCTTCGATGTATCGGTTGAGGAAATGGTTAAAATTGATGGTTTTGCACAACTGAGTGCTGAGGCTATTGTCGAAGGCCTAGCAAACGTCAAAGAAGAATTCTTTAAGGTCTACGAGCTTGGCTTTAACCTAAGCATTACACCTAAGGTGTCTGACAGAGAAGATTTAGATTCACCTATTGCTGGAGCAGTTGTTGTTTTTACCGGTTCCATGCAGCAAGGTTCTCGTGATGATATGGAGAAACATGCAAAATCACTCGGGGCTAAAGTTGCTAAATCAGTTACTGGAAAAACTAAATACTTAGTGGCAGGTGACAAAGTTGGTGAAACAAAAATCACCGCAGCGCATGATAAAGGTGTGACAGTGCTTACTGAACAAGAATACCTTAATTTAATTGGATAATGTTACTCTGAGTGACGGTTATCCAATAAAAACCCACAAGGACGGCGACTTTGGGCATGATAAAGCCCTTAAGAGGGACATGCCATGAAATCAAAACATTTTTCTTTCGAACAGGCCGTTTCCGTAATTCTACAGCGTAAAGTCAGACTGTCAGTAGCCAGATATGCCCTTAAAATGGGCGTAGCTGAAAGCACTTTGTGTACCTGGAAGGAAAAGTACTTAGGGCTTGAGTTAGATGAGGTTCGCGAACTGAATAAGCTTCGTGAAGACATAGTCGGCACAACGGAAAAATCATCCAGCGTATTACAGCGCAAGAAATTATCATCAGAACCTACCGGGGAATTGGAAGGTTTGGTGAGCACGTCTTCTCCTGGTGGGGTGTAATTTTGAACTTATTACATTTTACAGAGACGAAAATGTCAGATTTTGACCCGTCCGCTAAAGGTAAAATTTTTTCGATAGCCATCGAAATATCTAACCTAGAACAGCGTGTGGAAGAGATGATGACTGTAGCCCTTGATACTAGCTGGCTTGATGATCTCGATGTAATTGACCGAATGGGTTATGAAGCACGCTCTAGAAGAACTATTGATAAGATCACCAATGAGATATTGAGCAATGTAGAATCGGAAATTTCGGAAGACTTCGGTGAGTATATGGTTTCTGATGCTGCTCAGACTGCACTAAAGGTGCACTTAGATCACATTCGACTACCTTTAGCTGAATTCATTAAGGAGAAAATTTCAGGTAATCCAGGCTTCGATTTTCATACCGAATCTCCTGCGGCATTCATTGCTTTTGGTGAGGCGAAATATAGTGGTGTGAAAAACGCTTATGGCAGAGCTCTTAGTCAGATCAATAATTTTATTGCCGAAAAAAAAGACGTTCAGGAACTACCAGACCTAAGAAAGTTTGTCACGGAAGCCGCTATACAAAATGCAGCTGCTGGATCTAAGTCATATAGCGCTGCATTTTCCATCACTTCGGACGATTTAGTTGAGATAATGGACAATGCACTTAGTTCAAAGCATATACAAACATTATTGCAATATGAGGCGATATATTTGATAGGAGTTAAGGTAAGTGCTTAACAATATCATTCAAGGAGTTGGCATACGTAAAATCTTAGAGCTATCAATTAGGGAGTTTCATGAACATGGCCCAGTTGATTTGGGCATTTTGGAAAAGCTGAGCTTAATAAAAATTTTTCATCCAGATATTTTCGCTGAATACGAGTCGAAAATTTTAAGTGTTATGGGTTTGTTTTATAAACTGGATAAGCCTAAATCACTCATTGAATCTATCTACCAAAATTTGGGAGATACGATTGAGGACAAGTTTGGTAAGCAGTACACTCCCATGCAGGCTAGCGCTTTTCAGTCTATATCCTCGAAACAATTTTACTCTTTTTCAGCTCCTACAAGTACGGGTAAGTCGCACTTATTCCGAGATTTAATTCAAGAAGAAGAGTTCGATATTGTTATCGTGGTGCCGTCTCGTGCATTGATTGCCGAGTTTTATTCTTCAGTGATTGACCTAGTAAGCAAAGAAGTTTTAGTCCTACAGTTTGTTGAAAACATAAACCAACACCACACCGCAAGGCGGATTTTTATTATAACTCCTGAACGAGGCGTGGAGCTATTTAAATACGTTGATGTATTTGATGTTGGACTTTTCTTATTTGATGAAGCCCAAATCTCTGAGGAGCCAATAAGAGGCATATCATTTGATGCTTTTGTCAGAAGAACAGAAAAATCCTTTCCTGATGCCAAGAAGGTATTTGCGCATCCTTTTATTGCCAATCCAGAAGCTCAATTGTTAAAACATAATTTTATCAAGGATTCGGATTCAAAAAACTTTAAACAAAGTAATGTTGGGAAAGTCAATTTATCTAGGAACGAAGACGGAACCCTCGATTACTTTTCGCCAAACTTCGAGTCAGACATAGTCGCATGTGAAACCGATGTTGTTCGAGAAACACTAATTAATGGTGGCACTGCTCTTATTTACATTTCAAAGAGCAAAATTTTTAATGGAGGTCACATTGAGGGTTTTGGTGAATATATTGAGCTATGCCCATTCGTAAAAAGCAATAATGCACTGGTAATAATCGAACTATTAAAGAAATACATTGGAGCGTCAGACGGGCAATTTGGAAAACAATCCTCTTTCCTAACCCTAATGGAGCGGGGTGTTGTCGTGCATCATGGTTCTATGCCGCTCAAAGCAAGACTTTTGATTGAACAATTCGTTCGTGACGGGCATGCAAAGATTTGTTTTGCAACGGCCACCTTGGTGCAAGGTATAAACATGCCTTTTGACTGCGTGTGGATAGACAATTTTCACAATATGCGAGATTTAACACTTAAAAATTTAATTGGCCGAGCAGGAAGAACCACCTTACGGAAAGGCTACTTTGATTATGGTTATACAATAATTAATAGTAAGAATGTGTCAACTTTCATTAAAAGATTTAATTCCCCCACAACACTAAAGGAAGAATCGAAGTTAGATGATGACTCGAAAAATATACCAGAGGATTTCTCTGACCTAGTAACGGCTATAAAAACTGATACGTTTAATGATGATCTACACCTTACTGACTCCCAAGTACAGCGATTGACAGAGTCAAATTTAGAGGCTGATTTACGATTTATATTGGATAAGTTAATAGATGGCGACAAGACAATAGGTGGTCACCAATATTATGAAATTGAGGATTACGATCGTAAGAAAATAAAAGATAAACTTAAAAACGTTTATATCACCCACCTTAGAAGAACGTCTTTAACTCAAGCTGAGCAGACAATTTTAAGCGCATCAATCCCCCTTTTGCTTTGGAGAGTTCAGGGAAAATCCTTTAGCGAAACTTTATCACTGAGGCATTCATATTTAACAAATCGGGACGAAAGGCGAGCTCTACAGCGGAAATTGAGAAAAAAACTGATTACACAAGAAGAGTATAACGTTGAGTTTAATAAAATAAAAATCAAATACTCAGCTAGAGCAGAGAGTTTACCAAACATAGATGCCAGAGCTTTTCCTTTATTTGGAGGTGGTACATCGGTAAAAGAATTTGATTATGACTTGTTAGTGTATGATACGTACGATTATTTAGATAAAGTTATTAGCTTGTCGTTAGCAGATCCTCTATGTGCGGCTTTGACCATTTATTACGAGAAAACTCAAGATGAACGAGCTAAGGTATTTAAAAACTTTATTCGTTACGGTACAAACGATGAAGTTGAAATTTGGCTGTTAAAATATGGCTTTGACCCAGAGGATACAGAGTGGATCAGCAAGTACGTTCATCATATTGACGAAAACGGGATTATCTTTGTTGATGATTTGAGCGAGCTTAATGATGAACAGCGTTCCATCTTGGAAAGATATATTTATTAGCAACCAACAAGTTATCGGTTGAATGCAGTTACAATCAAATTTTCTTGGCTTATGTCTTCCTACAATAATTGGTGGCTCAAAGCATTGGAATTATTTCGAGTGATTTGCATGAAGGGCTTAAAGCTTTAGGTCTGGGCGTTTTTTCGGTGCACTTAATCAGAACTGGCATTTTCACTTTCTAGCAAAACACTTAAAGCTATGCGCAAGCGCAAGTGGCTTTTTCTCAAGGATTATCTAATCTGGCCAGATATTGCTGAAGCGTGGTGAGATTCCTGGCGCGTTTTGTCGGAAATCTTGCGTATTTTTGCTTGTCGGCACAAATTGAGTCTTGTAAAGTCAATAAGATAAGAAAGTGCAGCCAGTGATATCAGGCACAGCGTAAAAACAACATGAGCATGCTCAGTTTGTTTTCCAAGGGAAAGAGCCTCTCTAGTTATAATTCTTCGCTACTTTAATGTACTGACTCCATGCGTTGCCGAAGTAAAAGCCGAGAAAGCGTTCTGGCACATTATTCAAATGTTATATTCTCAGAGCTACGGAGATGAAATGAAGTTATTCAGCCAATTGGTTACGTTAGTCGGTATTTTAATATCGGGATTTTATTCATACGTGAATGACTATAGCTTTGAAGGAGTTGTCGCATTTCTTTCGTTTCTCGCTGCTTTCGCCGCAACTTTCTTTTTTGGCAAAAATTCTAATATGAGCCAGAAGGTAGGCGAAAATTCCAAAGCCTATCAATCAGGCAGAGATATTAACATTAAGGAATAGGTCGTGATTGGAGACATGAAGCAAGAAACTGGCAAAAATTCAGATGCTTACCAAGCAAAGCGAGATATCAATATCACCCATCAGGGTATGGACTATCAAAACGTCAAACAGCTATGTCTTGATTTGATACATGACAATTTCCCTAAGCTCCAAGAAGAAGCTATGAAGCAGGTCAATGAAAATGTTATGGCCTTAGCTAGTGAGCTAAAGACTGAGATTGCGAAAAAACAAGCCGTTACTGATCCAGAAAAATTGGCACAACCTGATGTCCAGGCGGCCTTGAATGAGGCAGTTCAGGGAGCTGCTAAAAAAGGTAAAAAAGCTGACTTAAATTTATTGGCAAGTTTGGTCGCTTCAAGAATTGATAGGGGCAATAGTGATTTATTAGATATTACTATTGAAGAAGCAATACGACTCACGCCTAAGCTCACTAGAGCGCACATAAATTTTCTTAGTATTAAGCACTTCGTGTCAAGCATGACGATTCAGGTGCCGAATGTTTCATTTGGGCATCTAGAGCAATTTGCTTCACCAGTTCTAGCCGCCTTTGGGCGAAACTGCGTGCTGTCAGTGCCAAATATTCAGTATTTGGCGGGGGTTGGAGTTTTAGATTTCAATCCCATGTTTGGCCATGATGCATATGACATTCAGTTTAAGGGTTATCCCTCGCTCGCAGTGAACACGCAGGAATTTAAAGAAAGAGTAAAAGGTCAGGCGCCGAGTTTAAATAAACTTTTGGAGCTATATGAGAAAGAAAAATTCTCATCGGCCAACTTAAACAGTTTCGGCCAAGTTATCGCTCTTACAAACCTGGGGCGTATTTTTGGAAATATGGACCTTAAGATATGGATAAATTGAACATAACAAACGACGGTTGTCGGACTCGCCTATACTGTGCTCCGGCTCGCCGCAAAGCCGGGCGTTAGGATTGCTCAGCACCCAATCAGCTATGAATAGAATATAGGGAATCAAAAATCCAGATGAGTTGGAGTCGCTTAAAAACTGTAGTTCGGGGAGCTCAGGCTGCTATCGAATCAGAGCCCAAACACTTAGCCCCCTTGCGGCCCATTGTAAGTGAGGCGGTTCTCCTCCTATCTAATCCGCCAACTAAAGAGTCTCAAGACGAGCTCAGGTACCTATTAACGAAAATCCAAGAATTTGTAATTCCATGGCGACCCTCACCCAGACCAAGGTCTGGTGTCTTCTATATACAACCCAAGTGGGCGAAAAGCACGGATTCCCAAGCGACGGAAGCGTTGGCTATGCTCGATGCCCTTCCCGCGGCACAGGCAATAACTGCGGATTCGGTGCCAGCACTAGGAAACATGACAATGAAAGTATTCGTAAGTCACTCCAGCGCAGATAAGGCAATTGCGGAAACATTCGTACAGTTGGTGCGTGGAGCCCTCAATATTTCATCAAAAGAGATTCGCTGCACAAGTGTCGAGGGCTATAAACTGCCCGCGGGCTCAGAGTCTAGCGAACAACTTCGCAGCGAGGTGTTTGGATGTGATCTTTTCATAGCTTTGCTAAGCCCCGCTAGTATGCAGTCAGTTTATGTAATGTTTGAACTCGGGGCTCGGTGGGGTACCAAACGATATTTCGCACCGATTATGGTTGCGGGCACCACACCAGGCGATCTCAAGCCTCCTTTATCCGGCGTTCACGCCATCGACGGAACATCTGAATCGGATGTGCACCAACTTCTTGCTGACATGGGGGCTAAGCTCTCCTTACCGGTGGAAGGACCTAGTACATACGTCAAGGTACTCCGCGGGTTCATTAACCAAGCGTCAGCGACCATGAAATAATGCCTAACAAACAGTTCTACGGAGACCAGAGCACCCCGTTATGCCTTTTGCATAATATGCAAAAGTCACGCCTGGGCACTTTGGCTGGTGAATATGGGCGTTAATATTCGGTAAATTAGTCGGGACGCCTAACAAGCCACGTCAGTGGGACATATTTTGCCTCGCTGCGCTCAAAACGCAAAATATGCCTATGTTTGGCGGCGTTAGCTAAAGGAGAGAAGCGTGCTAGAGATAGCTGCAAAACTGCAACCGTTTGAGGCCGCCTGCTGGAAGCAGAGCGAACAATACCTGACAAAAGCTCCAGACGACTTTCGAAGGGCAACCAGGGATTTTGACGCGCTTTTGCAACACTTCTATATGTTCTCTTGCTGCCACTGGGGCTGCCACGGTAAGGAGCACGTATTCGAGTACCTGGCTGGCCGTTCAGTGTCACACTTAGTCTCATCGCATAGATTGATGCTTAGCGGCTACTACGATGAATCGATGTCTTTGGTTCGTAGCGTTGGCGAGATTGCAAACCTATTGAATCTTTTCTGGGTCGAGAATTCGGCAGTCCGTACCTGGCTAGACGCTCCTCAGAAGCAGCGGATGAGGGAGTTTTCTCCATATGCAGTGCGCAAACGACTCAGGGACCATGATTGGCTGATTCCCTTCGATGATGACCACTATAGGCGTTTGTGTGAGGCCGTGGTTCATCCGACGCCTAAAACTCGCCCCAACGCCCATGATGATGAGCGGCAGCCTGCACTGGGGGCATACTTTCAAGCGGAAGGTTTCGAGACTGCGTCGTGGGAGCTATATTGGGCATTAGCTGTGGTTACTGGTCCAACCGCTAAGCTTGCCATCCTTCAACAAGAGCATATGGAGAAAATGGTTGATCTAACAATATCTCTGTTTGAAATCGCAGCGAAGTACGTCGACAGCCCAACTCATGAAGGCGGCTAACAAGCGCAAGCACTCGGAACAAAATTTCGTTTCGCTAAAATTTGTCCAGTGTTGCGGGCGTTACGTATGAGAGTGACATTATGCCAAGCCATAATGTCATGCGCTACTGCACTCGTGTGAGTCGGTGGGACCGCCACTGACGTCCTAAATCGGGCCATTAAGTCAACGGTAATCCTACGGGGGTTTGTGGAAACTTTTAGAATTGTTTTGGAGTACAACCACTATCAGTATCAGGAAACTATCGAGAGTTAACGCCCTTATTATTAGCCTCCTCTCAATAAAATCAGATCAAACCAGAGAATGAATTGCTCAGGTATTAAGTTTTGCTTAAATGATAAACCCAGATCCTATGAATAGATTTCGCGCTCCAAACGCGCAATCAAATCCAGAACGGCCAGAGTGTTAGCGCGGTTGTCTAGCATATTAATAAGACGTTTATGCCCAAGACCACGGACTTTTTTAGTAATCCACTCGACAGCTGCTTTGCGATCACCCTCAAATAGATCGGTTGCTCGGGAGAACACCTCTATGAGGCTGTACAGCCGATTACTTTCATTCATGGTAAAGCGACTATCTCTCTTTCGACGCTGGAAGGTTGTTGAGGGGATACGGAGCGTATCACGCATGCTGTCTGGGTTACCCCCATCAAGGAAGGCAAACAAGTAGAGAACTTTTATCGGGAGCCCATTCATGACTTGTTCGCGCAGTTGAGCGTCCTCGTTTGGAAAACCCAGTTCTGCCCAAATATTTGGAGGCCCTGTAACTGGAATGTATTCACGCAGCTCCATAAAACTCCAGTTGGTTAATTGTGAATGTGCTACACGAATGAAAGTAGCACAGGTTTAGTTAAATTCCCCCATATATACACCTACGAAGATAACGCAGGACGGCTGTGTGGTGGTGGCTAAGCATATTTATCATTTCTTCCGTGAAAGTCATAACCAAGCGGTGATCGAGGCGTTACGCGATTGCCTCAGTTGGCCATCGATGGCAGTTAACGAGGCAACCGATGCGAGTTTAGCGGGCAATACTTATGTGTTAACCGGGACCTTGCAGAATATGACTCGCGACGAAGCCAAACAGGCCTTGCAAGCGCGCGGTGCTAAAGTCGCCGGTAGCGTGTCAAAAAAGACCACGGCGGTGATCGCTGGCGATAACGCAGGCTCTAAGCTTAGCAAAGCGGAACAGCTGGGCGTGACAATTTTGAGCGAAGCGGAGCTGGTTGCGCTGCTGGCGCAGTAAGTTGCTGTTTGATATGGATTATACTTAACCTGCGAAACTGCTGGTATGGTGATTGCCACATTTTTATCAGTTTAGTGATGTCGCCAATGACTAACGCTGCAGACTGTGGTCGCTGAGGTTTTTGTTATAACCGCTGCCATTAATACCGATGATGCCATTCTGGTCAAATTCAAACATCACGGTAGGGTGAGTGGTATCCAATAGATAGCTACTGCTATCGATGCTGACTTCGATGTTCTCGTAGCCGATTTCATTGCGCTCGTCGTCGCTCTGACTGCGCTGCTTGAAAGACACATGATGGCTGCCGACGCGAACATCGAAGCCGTTAATATAGCCATCGGCAAATTCGGCCACGTAAATTAAGCCGTCTTTATTGACAATCACGTTCAAAATATAGCTTTCGGGCACTTCATCGGTTTGAATGCGCGACTTACCCGCGCGAAAGTACATTTTGTCGAATACCTGTTTGAACGATAATTCAAAATTCACCGATTCGGTGCGGCCTGACGGATAGGTGACTTTGCCACGCACCATCTCGCTAAACTCAGCGTGAGCCAAGCCGCTCACGAATAAGCTTGTAGTCAGCATAATTAATCGAATCGGCATAGTGACGACCCCTTTAAATATTGACGCGAGTGACATCGACAAATAACTGTAAGCGCTGGCCTGGCTGCAAGTAATTGCGGCGATTAATTTGGTTCCAGTGCTCAATTTGTTTGATGGTCACATTAAAACGGTTGGCGATACGCGCCAGCGAGTCACCATTCCGCACCTGATAGGTCACCTTACGAATAACGCCGTCGCTATTTTTAGCTTGTTTGCTGGTCAGCCAAATTGCCAGCTTTTGACCTGGGCGCAGTGGATCGGTGGGAGCCATGCCGTTCCACTTAGCCAGACTACGTAAGTTAACCTTATATTCGCGGCTAATATCCCATAAGGTATCGCCACGATTAACTACATAATCAATACGTTGACTGCCATGTTGGCGACTTTGGCTGGCTGCCAATCGTTGCCCAGCGGACAATACATAGTCATCCAGTTCGGTTGCCGCAACCGGGATTAATAAATGATCGCCGGCACGAATAATACTGCCATTGATGTTATTGGCCTGCTGAATGACGTCGGGCGTGGTGTGGTAACGTTTAGCAATGAGCAATAAATTTTCGCCCGACTTAACTTCATGGCGAGTCCATTGCAACCACTCTTGTTTATCGAGTGCTGCTAACTTTTCTTCAAAACTGGCGGCCTTCTGTAGCGGTATTAACAGTCGGTGTGGACCATCGGGGGCAGTTGCCCAGCGGTTATAGCCAGCATTCAGCATTTGTAGATCAGCCAGTGGCATGTCGGCCAATTCGGCAGCCTTGGCTAAATCGATTTGGCTATCTAACTCGATGCGCTCCAACTGCGGCACATTGTCGATCGGATACCAATCAAAACCGTAAGCATCGTTATTCTTCAGAATATCTGCTAACGCCAGTAATTTAGGGACGTAAGCGCGAGTTTCGCGCGGTAGATCTAATGACCAGAAGTCGGTCGGCTTATGCGCACGTTTATTTTTGCGAATCGCATTAGCAACTCGGCCTTCACCTGAATTATAAGCCGCTAACGCCTGCATCCAGTTACCATCAAAATACTTATGCAAGTAGGACAGATAGTCGAGTGCTGCTTCGGTAGCGGCATAAACATCGCGCCGACCGTCATACCACCAATCGATACCTAAGCCGAAGTGCTGTGCGGTGCCTGGGATAAACTGCCAAATCCCAGAAGCACGGCCGTGTGAATAAGCAAAGGGATCAAAAGCACTTTCAACGATCGGTAATAATGCCAGCTCCAGCGGCATGTCTCGTGCTTCAACTTGTTCTACAATCATGTACAAAAACGGCGCTGCACGTTTGGCTACACGTTCCATATAGTGCGGGTTACGCAAGTACCACTGGCGTTGCACATCAATACGCTTGTTATCTGGAATAGCCAACTTCATCTGCATGCGAATACGCTGCCAGAGTAAAGCTTGTTGCTGCGGTGACACCACCGCTTGCGCCGTTACCGTATCTGTCGCCACAGGTGCTTGCTTCGCAATCGGCGAGGTCAACGCAAAAGCTTGTAAGCCCTGCTGTAAAGGTAGGCTTTGAGGGCCAGTTGCGTGATTGGCAACTGCCGGTTCTGCATCGTTGGTTGAGGTTAATTGACAACCGCTAAGGATCAGCGTTAATCCACACAGGCTGCTTGCAGCAACGTTCTTTATCATCGGTCAATCTCTATTTGGCCGTTAAATCTTTACTGTTTGTTAACACAGCGTGATGGCAGTGTATAGAATTAGTCGTGGTCTTTCCACTGCCTAATAGTTGCAAACACCGCCGCGGCATCGCTCAGTGGATGACCCACGTGAGTTTCTGCTGCGGTTTTGACGCTAGCCTGATCGGCACGTAAAAACGGATTCACGGCTAGCTCTTGTAGCAAGCTGCTAGGTAAACTGGGTTGTTGCTGTTGGCGTAACCAGTTCACTCGTTCGCGGTAGTTTTGCAGCAGTACATTGTCTGGCTCAACTTTACTGGCGAAGGCTAAGTTGGCTTGCGTATATTCGTGTGCACAATAGACTCGTGTATCACCGGGGAGTTCGCGCAGGCGTTGTAAAGATGACCAAAAACCAACTGCGTCACCTTCGAACATACGGCCGCAACCACCTGAGAATAATGTATCACCGCAAAATAAGTAGCCGCGCGCATAAAACACAATGTGATCGAGAGTATGACCCGGTGTCGCCATAATTTGAAACTGTTGTTGTAAGCTGGGTAAGTGAATGACATCGCCATCGACTAAGCTTTCATCAATATCCGTAAATGGACTGTCGGCAGGTCCGTAAACGCGACACTTTGGGTAATGTTCGCGTAACTTCGCGACGCCGCCAGTGTGGTCATGATGGTGGTGAGTCAATAAAATCGCTGCTAAAGTTAATTGCTGTTCGGTCAGTACCCGTAATACCGGCTCAGCTTGACCGGGGTCGACAACCACGGCACTGTCATCGGTGTGACGTAATAACCAAATATAGTTATCGTCAAAAGCGGGAATGGCGCTGACTTGCATGGGCTATCCTCTGGTCTGCGGGTGAATGATGAGCGCTTCGTTGCTCAGCGTCGAGTGATCAGTCAGTAACGTGATTATACAAGGAAAACGGCGTGCGGTTAAAACCGGCTCTATTAGAACATTGTCTGACCAGCCCCAACAACTGGCAGCAACTGGCTCACGGGGAGTGGTTACTGCAGCAAGCCAATGAGGTCATTGCGGAACCATTGAGTCAGGCGTTTGGTTACCATCTGATTAAATGCGGTAATCTGGCCGCTCAGCTCGACACGCAATGCTCGCCGGTGAAACATCAGCTAACGATGTTGAGTGAATTAAGCGACCTCAATGCTGACGCTCAGTTACAAGCTAGCTACTGCCACTGGCCATTCGCCGAAGCCAGTATTGATGCCGTGTTGATGGCAGGCGTGTTGGAGTTTGAGCGTGACCCCCATCAAGTGTTGCGCGAGGCTACTCACAGCCTTATCGCTGACGGTCATCTGTTGTTAATTGGTTTTAATCCCTTATCGCCGGCGGTATTACCCGGCTTAATTCAGTTTGAGCAACGCCAATACCCCTGGCGAGGACGCTACTTCACTCGTGCTCGGGTGTTGGATTGGTTGGCGTTATTACACTACGAAGTCATTGATAGTCAGTATTTTGCCGCCAGTTTGTTGTGGCCTAAATTGACGCCGAAAAGCAATCCCAGCCCAGCTTGGTTACAAGCACTCGCCAAGCGTTTGCCGTTGTTGGGGAGTTGCTATCTTATTGTTGCCCGCAAGCGCGAATACCCGTTGACCCTGGTGGGTAAGAAAAAGCGTCAAGCAAAACCTGTCAATGGTTTGCGTTTAGCTGGCATGAGTCAACGCCGTTAACTGCGCATGCACAGCGCAATGCAAAAATAGTTGCAGATCAGCCCAATTGTGCCAAACTCGCCTTATAAGTTCATTTTGGTTATAAGGTAATAGCTAAAAGTGATAAGCGAGTTTTTTTCTACGGCAAGTTCGAACTTGGCAATGACAGTGCCAGCCGCATTGCTCATCGGCTTGAGTTTAGGCTTATTCGGCTCGGGTGGCTCAATCTTAACGCTACCGCTGTTACTTTATGGGCTACAGCTTCCGGCCAAAATCGCGATCGCCGCATCGTTATTCATTGTTGGCAACATTGCGTTGTTAAGCGTCATGGGTTATCTGAGCAACGCTGAGCAACGTCGCCAAATACAGGGGCGGCATGTGCTGTGGTTCGGACTACCCGGGATGCTCGGTACATACTTAGGTGCTTGGCTAGGCGGATTAGTCGATAGTGTCTGGCAGTTAACCTTGTTTAGTTTATTGATGTTGTTAGCCAGTTACCGTATGTGGCAATCGCCGACACAGCAACTACAACCGCATCAAGCGCCAATAGGGGTCTTATTGTTGGTCGGCTGCGGCGTCGGGGTAGCAACTGGATTTGTCGGTGTGGGTGGCGGTTTCTTAATCGTTCCCGCGTTAGTGCTGTTAGCTGGGCTAACCTTGCCTGCCGCAATAGCGACTAGTTTAGTGATCATTGTCCTACAAAGTTACAGCGGCTTCGTGCGTTATTGGTGGGACTTGCACCAGCAACAACAAAGTTTACCGTGGCTTGCCATGCTGACCATTATTGTGATCGGAGCGATGGGCAGTCGCATAGGTAAAGGACTGGGACAACGCCTACCGACGCTCGCATTAAAACGTAGTTTCGCTATATTTTTAGTGTTGATGGCAGCGCTGGTGATGACGCAGTCGCTGTAGGCCATGCTAACCGTTTTTGTATAAAGGAGTTAACGATGAATCTGATGAACCCCCAACAGTTATGTCAAGCCGCGCAGGACAACGTGCAGCAAGTCTCGATTGAACAATTGCGGGCGGCGTTAGCCGATGGGCAGCGCTTAATTGATGTACGCGAGCCGGCAGAATTTAGCAGTGGTCACATTGCCGACGCAGTCAACATGCCGCGCGGTGTATTAGAGATGCAACTGGCTCAACACCCCGATGTTGCCGGTTATGATGACGCTTTACAGCGCATGGCGAAGGACCCGTTGTATTTAATTTGCCGCTCCGGTGGGCGTTCTGCATTGGCGGCTGAGAGTTTACAAAGAATGGGCTTTAAACAGGTTTATTCGGTCAGTGGTGGCATGAGTGCTTGGCAACAAGCCGAGTTACCACAAGTGACAGAGTGAAGCGGCTATGGTGACGGAATTCACACCGCTCAGCGGGGTTATCGGTGGCGTGCTAATTGGTTTAGGGGCGCTGCTGCTGTGGTGGCTATTAGGTCGAGTCGCAGGCATTTCAGGTATTACTGCTGGCTTTTTGTTTGAAAGCGGTGGACGTCGCTGGCGGGCGGGGTTTTTATTGGGTTTATTAACCACACCGATGCTTTATCTAGCGTGGGTTCACGACGCCTTAAATGTCAGTTGGCATGCCCCTGAAGTCTCTTGGTGGGTGGCCTTAGCGGGACTGTTAGTCGGCTTGGGCACACGCTGGGGGAGTGGCTGCACGAGTGGTCATGGGGTCTGTGGTATGAGTCGTTGGTCGCCACGGTCAATCTTGGCTACCGTTATTTTTATGCTGGCAGGTATTGTCGTTGCCAGTTTCTTTAACGGAGTACAGTATGCGTAGCTTTATTGCCGCTTGGCTGGCGGGGGCACTGATGGCGTTGGGGATCACGTTATCCGGCATGATTGACCCCGTTAAGGTGGTTAACTTTTTGAATCTACGTGGGCATTGGGACCCAACATTGTTGCTGGTCATGGTCAGTGCGTTTTTAACCTACAGTGTTGGTTACTGGCTCAGCCGTCGGCGTCAACGACCATTGTGGCATGAACGTTTTCATCTCCCGGAAAAGCACCAGATCGACCGACCATTAGTGCTGGGAGCGTTGTTGTTTGGTGTCGGTTGGGGCTTGGTTGGCTACTGTCCAGGTCCTGCCTTGGCCGCCTTGGGCGGCTTGCAAGCTGGCACACTGTTGTTTGTGGCGACCATGCTGTTGGGCTTTAGCTTAGCTAAACGTTGGCCACTGACCCGCAGAAATTAAGTCTGATAGCCGTGGTCGGTGGCCAAATCGTTACCGCCCGCGGCAGTGCGCGCAAGTTCGTCGCAACGTTCATTTTGCGGATGACCCGCATGTCCTTTTACCCAGTGCCAAGCAATTTGATGGCGCTGACATTGTTGGTCTAAGGCTTGCCATAAGTCAGCGTTTTTGACCGTTTTCTTATCCGCGGTGCGCCAACCGTTGCGTTTCCAGTTATGGATCCATTGCGTAATGCCTTGCCGCAAATATTGGCTGTCACTATACAGTTCGACCTGACAGGGTTGGGTGAGCGTTTCTAAAGCACGCACCGCCGCCAGCATTTCCATACGATTATTGGTGGTTAATTGATAACCTTGCTGCAATTCTTTACGGTGTTTTCCATACTCTATAATGGCACCATAACCGCCCGGTCCTGGGTTACCTAAACAAGAACCGTCGGTAAAAATGTTTACCTGCTTCTGCTGTCGCATAGATGTTGCTACTATGGCTGCTATCTGAATGAGCGTGAGTATAACAGGAATTTTTATGCGGCAAGTGGTGTTAGATACAGAAACCACCGGTATTGACCCTAAACAAGGTCATCGTATTATCGAAATCGGCTGTGTTGAACTGGTTAATCGACGTTTGACCGGTAATCATTATCACGTCTATATCAACCCCGAGCGGGTGGTCGAGCAAGAGGCCATCGAGGTGCACGGCATTACCAATGAATATTTGGCCGATAAGCCGGTATTCGCTCAGATTGCCGATGACTTTTTAAGTTTTATTCAGGGCGCCGAACTGGTTATTCACAACGCACCTTTTGACGTCGGCTTTATGGAGCATGAGTTTCAAAAGCTGAATCCGCAATTTGGTCAGGTCGCCGATTACTGTAGCGTATTGGATACCTTACAGTTAGCGCGTAAAAAGCATCCCGGACAAAAGAATAATTTGGATGCCTTGTGTCGCCGATATCATGTCGATAACTCATCGCGCGAACTGCACGGCGCGTTATTGGATGCCGAGATTTTAGCCGACGTTTATTTGTTAATGACCGGTGGCCAAACTAAGTTAGATTTAGCGAGTCGCCAGCAGCAGCAGGGGCAGCGTGGCACCGAAATCAGTCGTATAAAACAACGCCCAGCGCTAAAGGTTTTAGCGGCAACCGCCGATGAAGAGAAGGCACATCAACAGCGTTTGGCGCTAGTTGCAGAAGCAGGGGGTAAGTGTCTTTGGCAAGATTAATCGGGCGCTGGGCGACAGCCGTAGCGTTAAGTTTGGCGGTATCGGCAGTTGCATTGACTGCTGCAGCGCAACCAGCAACAACCGCTGAGGGCAAGCCTGAGCCGGGTTCTGATGCCTGGAAGAAACAAGCCTTTAAGATGTTTGGTGATATCGGCAATAACCAGTTGCCGTTTGAGGGTAAACGTTTTCGCATTGACTATCAGGTCGACGATATCAGCTTGGTCTTTTTTCGTGAACGCAATAGTGCACCCATTATTCTGGTGCTACCGGATGGCAGTAAATGGTACGAAGCCAAGCATCCACTCGACAAGGTTACTTGGTATAGCGATGAGACCTTTGACATGGTCAACATCAAACAACCACCACCAGGGCCTTGGCAGGTTGTCGGTACGTTATCGCAACAAAGCAAAGCGATGGTGGTTACCGATGTACAGTTTCATGCCGAGCCATTACCGCCGCGCGTGTTCCGTGGCGAAAAATTAAAGACCACTGGCTACCTGACTAACGGTGACGATGCCGTTGAAACCTCGGCATTTGAAGATGCAGTGCGGCTGGATGTGCTATTTGTCAGCAGTAATAACCCGGAATACAGTAATTTTGGCGTGGATCCGGCGCGAGTTGGCAGTTTTACCGACGATGGTAAAGGTTTAGATGAAAAACCGGGGGATGGCGTGTTTACCGGTGAATTTAATTTACGCCTAGAAGAAGGCGAGTACGTCCCCACTTATCGCGTCATGACACCGCTTTATAATCGTTCAGAAGAAGCTCAGCCTATCGTGGTTGAAGCCAGTCCGGTGACCATGGAGATCAAGCAAGCCGAAAACCCGCAGCAAGACCATCAGTTGCAAATCAGCGTTGCTAACGATCGCTTGCAAGCTGATAGCATCGTGTTAACGGGGACGACTTTGTTTCCTAATGGTGAACGCCGCGAATTTACCACGCCAGCTATGCAAGCGCCGCCCTATAGTATCGCTATCCCTAACTTAGCCTTTGGCCGCTACTTAGTGCGAGCCGAGTTATTTGCGACCACCACCGATGGCCGTGAAATACAATTGAAGTTGGATGACTTTCAGTTTATTACCCGTGAAATTGCGCCACAACCGAGCAAAGAACAACTCGCGGAACAAAAACGTCAGCAACAATTAGCCGAACAACAGGCATTAGCTGAACAACGCGCGGCGGAAGAAGCGGCTGCGACGCGCGGTATCGTTATTGTGGTAATGGTTAATCTCAGTATTTTGTTAGCCGCTATCGGATTTGTGGTGTGGCGCAGACGAAAAGCGAGACAGCCATCAACGGCAACCGAAGCGACCCAAGAAAAAACGCCTGAAAAAGCTAAAAATGGAGAATAAATGTGCGTTTTGCGCAAAAAATAGCGGCTATTGGTGGCTATTTGAGCAAACGGTTATTTTCTTCAAAAAAAAGGTTGACTCATACACAGGCGACTCGTAATATTCACGCCGCGTTAGGGGAGAGACGCTTTCTCCGAAACGTTTTTATCGATGTGGAGCGGTAGTTCAGTTGGTTAGAATACCGGCCTGTCACGCCGGGGGTCGCGGGTTCGAGTCCCGTCCGCTCCGCCAATCGATAAATTTGCAGACCGCTGCGGAGCGGTAGTTCAGTTGGTTAGAATACCGGCCTGTCACGCCGGGGGTCGCGGGTTCGAGTCCCGTCCGCTCCGCCATTTGCAAACATCCTCCTAGTATATCCCTGATTTTTATTTCCTGCTTTGCAAGCAATATAGCATCACGCCATGCTAATTAAATTTGCACCGTTGCTACTACTTGCTGTGCTCTTTGCCGAGTTTTTTGCTACGCCCTTTGCTACTGCCTTTGCCATGTTCTGTGGCGTTTGTCATCGGTGATTTTGCTTGTCCTCTCTGAGTGCTCCCGCTATATTATCGCGTCCTCCAAAAGAGGCACTGTTGTTTCGTTATCGATAATGTTGCAGGGGTGTCCATGACTATGACTGTTAGTGCCAATGCGTGTGTGACCTGTGGAGCCTGTTGCGCTTCGTATCGGGTATCATTTTACTGGGCTGAGGGTGACGACGCACCCGCTGGCGTAGTTCCCCATCAGTTAACCGAAAAGCTCAATGATTTTCGCCGTTGCATGCAGGGCACGAATAGCGCTACTCCACGCTGCGTAGCACTGCAAGGCGATGTTGGGCAAGCGGTTAGTTGTGCTATTTATGAAAATCGCCCCACACCCTGTCGCGATTTTGACATTTCTTGGCAGGGCTCTAACGACGCTTGTGACCGCGCGCGTGCCAAATATGGCTTGGCGCCGCTGATTAATATCGTCCAAGTGGCTTAATTTGCTGCAATTAGCGGTAAAAATCCGTTCAAAAGCCAACTCTACGCCATGAGTAGCTATTGAGCCTGACGCCGAGTCCGGCTAAAGTAAGGCGGCAATATTCATAATAACGGTATATCTCTGTCGCTTGTCAGCGCAGTCAAGCGATAGAAAAGACCGACTATTCCTACTGAAGGAGAGGAAGCATGCGTAAGACTTTGTTGGCTGTGGCGATCACCGCGGCGGTATCGGTAACAGCGTGTTCAGATGCCGATAAAAATAATACTCAACAACAGAAACCGGCGGCGGAACAAAGCCAAGCACAAACCGAAAACGATCAAGCGATGAGCAGTAATCCGTTTATGGAGCCTAGCTCGCTACCTTTCCACGCCCCGGATTTTGACGCGATTAAATTCGAACACTACGCTCCGGCCTTTGAAGAAGGCATGAAGCAGCACAGCGCTGAAATCAAAGAAATTGCCGAAAATAGCGCCGAACCGACTTTCGAAAACACCATCGTTGCGATGGAAAAGGCGGGCCAGTTATTAGATCGCGTAGCGTCGGTATTCTTTAACTTATCTAGCTCTAATAGCAACGATCAAATTCGTGAATTACAAGCTGAACTGGCGCCAAAAATGGCAGCTCACAGCGATAATATTATGCTCAATGACAAGCTGTTCGCGCGTGTGAAGAGCCTTTATGAGCAACGCGATAAGCTCAACCTTGATGAGCCTTCGGACCGTTTGTTAGAAAGCTACTACCAAAACTTCGTACGTGCCGGTGCCAATTTGTCAGATGCCGATAAGCAGCGTATCCGTGAGATCAACGAAACCTTATCGAGCAAAACCAACGAGTTTCGCGATAACTTGATGACTCTGGTACAAGAAAACGTCATCGTTGTTGATAACAAAGAAGACTTAGCCGGTTTAAGCGACAATCAAATCGCTAACTTGGCAAAAGCGGCTGAAAGCCGTGACATGCCAGGTAAGTATGCGATTACCTTAACTAACACCACCCGTCAGTCGGCGCTGGAGAGTTTAGATAACCGCGAGCTACGTGAGCGTATTTGGAAAGCGTCAGCAATGCGTGGTACCGGCAACACCGAAACGAATAACAACCCAGTGTTGTTAGAAATGGTTAAGTTACGCGCCGAAAAAGCTAACTTACTGGGCTACGATTCGTGGGCTGCGTACGTGTTGGAAGACAGCATGGCGAAAACACCGGCAGCGGCTAAGAAGATGTTAACCGACTTGGCGCCAGCGGTGATGAGTAATGTCGAAGCCGAAGCGGAAGAAATTCAAGCGATGATCAAAGAGCAAGGCGAAGACTTCGAGTTGCAGCCTTGGGATTGGTTATACTACGCCGAAAAAGTGCGCGCCGATAAATATTCGTTAGACGCTGACGAAGTGAAGCAGTACTTTGAGTTCAACCGTGTGCTAGAAGATGGTGTGTTCTACACCATGAAGCAGTTGTTCGGTATTACCTTTGAAGAGCGTAACGATATTCCGGTTTATCACGACGATGTCGTTGTTTACGAAGTGAAAGACGTTGATGGTTCATCGTTAGGCTTGTTCTACGCCGACTATTTTGCTCGTGACAGCAAGCGCGGCGGTGCTTGGATGAGTTCATTCGTATCGCAATCTGAGTTGCTGAATAACAAACCGGTGATTCTGAACAACATGAACATCGTGAAAGCACCAGAAGGCGAGCCGACGTTACTGAGCTTCGACGAAGTGCAGACCATGTATCACGAGTTAGGCCACGCCTTGCACGGTATGTTCTCGAAAGTAAAATATCCGTCGCAAGCGGGTACCTCGGTATCACGTGACTATGTTGAGTTCCCATCACAATTCCAAGAAGACTGGGCGCTGAATCCGAAAGTTATCGCTAGCTACGCGAAAAACTATAAAACGGGCGAGCAAATTCCAGACGAGTTACTGAAAAAAGTACTCGCCGCGCGTAATTTTAACCAAGGTTTTGATACCTTAGAGTATGTTGAAGCGGCGCTGCTAGATTTGGAATGGCATACCGTTCCAGCTGACGCCAATATTGGTGACGTGCAGCAGTTTGAAGCGTCGGCGTTAACTCGCAATGGCGTGTCTATGCCTGCGGTACCACCACGTTATCGTTCAACTTACTTCGCGCACGTATTTGCGGGCGGCTACTCAGCGGGTTACTACGCTTATATGTGGAGTGAAGTGTTGGCTGCCGATGCCTTCAAATATATGCAACAAAACGGTGGTTTAACGCTAGAAAATGGTCAGGCTATCCGCGACAAAATCTTGTCGATGGGTAACAGCAAAGATCCGATGCAGCAATATATCGACTGGCGCGGCCAAGAGCCAACCGTCGAAGCCCTGTTGGAGCGTCGTGGTTTGAGCAAGCCGTCGATCGATTAATGTTTGTTGATTGATTTATACATCGCGCGCCGCAAGGCGCAGCAGACGTAAAGCAAAATGACCGCTGTGGCCGATGCCACGGCGGTTTTTTTATACGCGTAGCACCTAGCGACAACGATCTATCGCGAGCTTTCTGATAAACTGCAGTAAATGCTGAGCAGGAGGGTGGTCATGGAACGTATCGTTGTGGTCGGTGGTGGTGCTGGTGGTCTAGAACTTGCGACACGCTTAGGGCGGCGCTTAGGGCGCAAGAAAAAAGCCCACATTACATTAGTCGATAAAAACAATACGCATCTGTGGAAACCGTTACTGCATGAAGTCGCTGCCGGTTCATTAGACTCTGATTTGGACGAGTTAAATTATCGCGGCCATGCCAAAGCGAAGGGCTTTCACTTTGCACAGGGAGCGCTCGAGAGTATCGACCGCGAACAAGGTGAAATCGTGTTAGCCCCACTGACCGACAGCGATGGACAGGTAGTGTTACACAGCCGCCGCCTTGCTTATGACCGACTGGTGTTAGCTGTCGGTAGTGTCACCAACGATTTCGGTATCGAGGGAATCGCCGAACATTGTCAATTTCTCGATTCGCCCCAGCAAGCCGAGCGCTTTCATCAGCGCTTGTTAAACGCTTTTTTATCGTTAGACGAACGCGCTGCCAACGACCGTAATGCCTGTTTGAATGTCGCTATTGTGGGCGGAGGAGCCACCGGTGTTGAGCTGGCTGCCGAATTGTATAACTCGGTACAGGTATTATCGGCTTATGATTTGACTCATTTGAGCAAAGAGCGCTTAAAAGTCACCCTGTTCGAAGCCGGGCCTCGGTTACTGCCGGCGCTGCCCGAACGTATTGCTAATAATGTCCACCAACAGTTACAACAGTTGGGTGTCGATGTGCGTGTCAACGCGGCGGTAAAAGGCGCAACTGCTGGTCAGTTGCAAGTCGGCGACGAGGGGCTAGCGGCCGACCTGATGGTCTGGGCAGCGGGTATTAAAGCGCCGCAGTTCTTAGCCGAACTGCCGGGTTTGCAAACACGACGTAATAATCAGCTAGTGGTAAATAGCTATTTTCAAACCGACGATGAGCGTATCTTTGCGCTAGGTGACTGTTGCGCCTGTCCTCAGTCACCCGATGAACCTGATAAATTCTCACCTCCACGTGCGCAAACAGCGCATCAGATGGCATCACGCTTAGGCAGTAATTTGATCGCGTTAAACAAGGGCAAGCCAATGAAGGCTTTTCACTATGTCGACCACGGTTCGTTGGTGTCACTGAGTCGTTTTAGCGCCATTGGTTCGTTGATGGGCAATCGCACCCGCAGCATGACTATCGAGGGTAAGTTGGCGCGGCTAGCTTATGCCAGTTTGTACCGCATGCATCAAAAAGCGCTGCATGGTTGGTGGCGCACCTTGTTATTGGTACTTATGGATCGGGTTAGCCATAGCCTACGACCGCGCTTGAAATTGCATTAATCGCGACGCTGTCTTGCATGTACATATGGCGCTTGCTGAGGCAAAATAGAGCGCTGTTTGCTCACGCGTTGGTGTGAGTCCAGATAGTCTGCGATCAGAGCGCGCCAGCAGCGCCAACAACAGATAGGTTAACCGATGGCCGAACCGGGTTTTGTACATCTCCGTATTCATAGCGACTTTTCGATGGTCGATGGCTTACCTAAGGTCGGCGCAATTTGCGCTGCCGCCGCCGAACAACAGATGGTGGCGTTAGCCATTACCGACCAGATGAATATGTGCGGCTTGGTGCGTTATTACGAGACTGCTCATAAGCAGGGGTTAAAGCCTATTATCGGTGCCGACCTGTGGATCAACAATGCCGAGGAACCCCAGCAACCATTCCGTTTAACCGCGTTAGCGATGAACAACGATGGTTATCAAAGCATCATTCAATTGCTGTCAAAAGCTTATTTACGTGGCCATGTAGCTGGCCGTCCGGTGGTCGAGCGGGATTGGTTAGCCGCGCATAATGATGGCGTATTATTGTTGTCAGGCGCCCGCGAAGGCGATGTTGGTAAGGCCTTATTACAAAACAACCAACCGGCCTGCGATGAAGCCATCGCGTTTTATCAACAGCATTTTGCCGACCGTTACTATATTGAGCTAATTCGTACCGGACGACCGCAGGAAGAGGATTATTTACACGCCGCAGTGCGCTTAGCGGGTGAACGCCAGTTACCGGTTGTGGCCACTAACGAAGTGGTGTTTTTGCAGGCCGATGACTTTGAGCCGCACGAAATTAGGGTGGCTATTCATGACGGCTATACTTTAGACGATCGCCGTCGTCCCAAGCGCTATAGCGAGCAGCAATACTTGCGTAGTGAAGCCGACATGCAGGCACTATTTGAAGATATTCCCGAAGCGTTAAGCAATACCGTAGAAATTGCCAAGCGGTGTAATGTTACGGTGCGTTTAGGCGAGTACTTTTTACCCGATTTTCCTACCGGGGACATGAGTATCGCCGACTATCTGGTCAAGGCCTCGCGTGAAGGTTTAGAAGAGCGTTTACAATTTCTCTTTCCTGATGAGCAGCTTAGGGCCGAGCAGCGGCCTGCGTACGACGAGCGACTACAAATAGAGCTGGACGTGATTAACCAGATGGGGTTTCCCGGTTACTTCCTGATCGTTATGGAGTTTATTCAGTGGAGTAAAGAAAATCACATTCCGGTTGGCCCGGGACGAGGCTCCGGGGCCGGCTCGCTGGTGGCCTATGCGCTAAAAATCACCGACCTTGACCCACTTGAATTTGACCTGCTATTCGAACGTTTCTTGAACCCGGAACGGGTTTCCATGCCGGACTTTGACGTCGATTTTTGTATGGATGGCCGTGACGACGTTATCGACCATGTGGCGGAGCTATATGGCCGCGACGCGGTATCGCAAATCATTACTTTTGGCACCATGGCAGCAAAAGCCGCGATTCGTGATGTCGGTCGCGTTTTAGGTCATCCTTACGGTTTTGTCGATCGTATCTCTAAACTAGTACCCGGTGATCCGGGCATGACCTTAGCGAAGGCCTTTGAGTTAGAGCCGCGCTTAGTCGAATCATACCAGCAAGACGAAGAGGTACGTGACCTGATTGATATGGCACGTATTTTAGAAGGGGTCACGCGTAATGCCGGTAAACACGCCGGTGGGGTGGTTATTGCACCGACCAAAATTACCGACTTTTCGCCTCTTTATTGTGACGAAGAGGGGCTCAACCCGGTCACCCAGTTCGATAAAAATGACGTCGAGGCGGCAGGCCTAGTCAAGTTCGACTTTCTTGGCTTGCGTACACTGACCATCATCAAATGGGCGCTGGAGATGGTCAATCAACGGCGTCAGCAGGCCGGCCAAGAGGCCATCGATATTACAGCCATTCCGTTGGACGACGCGCATTGTTTCCGGCTGCTTAAGCGGGCCGAAACGACCGCTGTGTTCCAATTAGAATCACGCGGTATGAAAGAACTGATCAAGCGCTTGCTGCCGGATAGTTTTGAAGACATTATCGCCTTGGTCGCGTTGTTCCGCCCGGGGCCGTTACAGTCGGGCATGGTTGATAACTTTATCGACCGTAAGCACGGACGAGAGAAAATCGCGTACCCCGATGCCAACTACCAACACGAATTGCTGCAACCGATTCTAGAGCCGACTTACGGCATTATTCTTTATCAAGAACAGGTCATGCAGATTGCCCAGGAGTTAGCCGGTTATACGCTCGGCGGCGCCGACCTGTTGCGTCGTGCCATGGGTAAGAAAAAGCCTGAAGAAATGGCTAAGCAGCGTGAAGTTTTCCGTGAAGGTGCGGCGAACAATAACGTTGATCCGGAACTGGCGATGAAGATTTTTGACTTGGTGGAGAAATTCGCTGGTTACGGTTTTAACAAATCGCATTCGGCTGCCTATGCCTTGGTTTCTTACCAAACGCTGTGGATGAAAACCCATTATCCAGCCGAATTTATGGCGGCGGTGATGTCGGCAGATATGGATAACACCGATAAAATTGTCACGCTGGTGGACGAATGCGAGCGTATGCAGTTGACGATTCTGCCACCCGACGTCAACGTCGGTGAGTACAAGTTTACCGTCAACGATGAACAGCAAATTGTCTATGGTATTGGTGCCATTAAAGGGGTCGGTGAAGCGCCGATAGAAGCAATCATCGAAGCGCGTAAAGACGGGCCATTCCGTGATTTGTTTGATTTTTGCTGTCGCGTCGATCTGAAAAAACTGAATAAACGGGTGATGGAGCGTCTGGTTAAAGCCGGCGCCATGGACTCGCTAGGGCCGCACCGCGCCAGCTTGATGGCGACTATTGCGACCGCGATGAAGCAAGCTGAACAGCACGCGCAAGCCGAGGCCATCGGCCAGAATGACCTGTTCGGTGTGCTGACGGTAGAGCCTGAGGATGTTGATAACCAATTTGCGGCGGTGCCAGAATGGCCGGAACCGGTATGGTTAGATGGAGAACGTGAGACGCTCGGGTTATACTTAACCGGACACCCGATTAATCGTTACCGGGCTGAGTTACGGCATTATGTCGCCGGACAGTTGGTTGAATTAACGCCAACTGGACGCGATCAAACGACGACCGCCGCTGGTTTGGTCATCGGTGTGCGGGTCTTGACCAACAAAAAAGGACAGCGCTGGGCCATTGTTAGCCTAGATGACAAAAGCGCGCGTGTTGACGTACGCTTATTCAGTAGCGACTATGAACAATACCAGCATTTGCTGGAAAACGACCGAATTTTGTGGGTAAAAGGAGAGGTCAGCTTTGATGAGTTTAGCGGTGGCAATACAATAACCGCTAGAGAAGTCATGACCATTGAACAGGCGCGAGAAACCTACGCGCGGCGACTGGTTGTCGATATTGATAATCAACAACTAACGACCCGTTGGTTAGATAAATTGCAGCAGATCTTAACGCCTTATCAGGCCGGTAGCTGTCCACTGCAATTTAATTATTGTAATGAATTTGCCGAAGCGGCGTTAACGGTGGCGCCAGAATGGTATGTGTCACCGGCTGACGAGCTGCTTTATGAGTTGCGAAACCTGCTGGGTGAGAAGCGGGTTAGATTAGAATTTTAAGGGACACGATAGCGAATGAGTCTTAAATTTTTAGATTTCGAGCAACCGATTGCGGAATTACAGGCGCAAATCGAAGAATTAAAGACTGTCGGTGATAAAGGCAGTCTGGATATCAGCTTAGAAGACGAGATCAGTCGTTTAGGCGAGAAGAGCCAAGAGCTAACAAAGAAGATCTTCTCCGAGCTGAATCCATGGCAGGTAACTCAACTAGCGCGTCATCCCTTACGCCCTTATACACTTGATTACATTCACCATATTTTTACCGACTTTGATGAATTGGCGGGTGATCGAGCCTTTGCTAACGATGAAGCGATTGTCGGTGGTACCGCGCGTTTAGACGGCCAACCGGTGATGATTATTGGTCATCAAAAAGGTCGCGAAACGAAAGAAAAAATTCGTCGCAATTTTGGTATGCCAAAGCCTGAAGGCTACCGTAAAGCGTTACGTTTAATGGAAATGGCTGAACGCTTCAAGATGCCCATTATCACCTTTATCGATACCCCTGGTGCCTACCCTGGCGTGGGTGCCGAGGAGCGTGGCCAGAGCGAAGCGATTGCACGTAACTTAAAGGTCATGGCGCGTTTACGGGTACCGATTGTCTGCACCGTCATCGGTGAAGGCGGTTCTGGCGGCGCCTTAGCGATTGGCGTTGGTGACCGCGTTAACATGCTGCAATACAGCACCTATTCGGTGATTTCACCCGAGGGTTGTGCTTCTATTCTGTGGAAGAGTGCCGAAAAGGCGTCATTAGCCGCAGAAGCCATGGGTGTTACCGCCGACCGTAGTAAAGAGTTGGGCTTGATCGATCACATTATCGAAGAGCCATTAGGTGGGGCGCATCGTCAAGTCAGCGATATGGCTGCTAGCCTAAAAACTCGTATTCAGAAAGACTTACACAAGCTTGGTCAGTTAGACCACGCCGAATTGCTCGATCAGCGTTATAAAAAGCTGATGAGCTACGGTTACTGCTGATCGGTCAATGGCGCGCGATCTCTATGCGATTTTCGCCGAGCAGTTAGCGTCATTGGCACTCCAGCCCGGGCAGCAAATTGTTGCTGCGCTGGGCGGCGGTGCTGACTCGCAAAGTGTTTTAGACCTACTATTACGCTATCGACAGCAACATCCCCAATATCGCTACTTAGCGATTCACCTCGACCATCGTTTTCATCCCGACTCGGGTATTTGGGCTGCACAGCTGAAACAACAGGTAACGGCTCAGGCTATCGATTATTACGATGAGTTACTCACCGTTGATGTTGGCGCCCGGCAAAGCAAAGAAGCGGTCGGTCGTGAACGGCGCTATCAACGCTTAGCCGAATTGACCACGAACGATGCGGTGATTTTGCTCGGTCAGCATCGTAACGATCAAATAGAGACGCTACTACTGCAGTTGAAACGGGGCAGTGGACCTAAGGGACTGGCGTCGATGGCGGCTGTTAGTCCGTTTATTGATAAACGTCGTTTGGTGCGGCCGTTACTGAGCGTCAGTAAAGCCGAAATCTACGCTTATGCCGAACAGCGCTCACTGTTCTGGATCGAAGACGACACCAACTACGACACCAGCATCGAACGGAATTTTTTACGGCATCAAGTAGTACCGTTGTTAGAGCAACGTTGGCCGAGTTTTGGTGACGCGGTATTGCGTAGTACGCGCTTATGTGCAGAGCAACAAGACGTCTTAGAAACGTTGTTAGCACAACAGTTGCAGCCACTTTTAGCGGGTCGTTTGCGGCTGTCTTGGCAAGCACTGCTTGAGCAACCCGAAGCGCTGCAGCGCAGCCTGCTACGGCATTGGATCGGTGCTGCTAGCGCAGCGTTGCCCAGTTATGCGCAGTTAGAGCAAATACGTAAGCAGGGGTTGCAAGCCAGCGCTGAACAACAGCTATGTGTGCATTGGCAGGGTTGGCAGTGTCGTCGTTTTCGGCAGTGGTTATACCTGCAACCGCAACGACCTGATTTGCGCGCCACTAAACAGGCATTGACATGGTCTGCGGGCAGCAGCCAGTTGCTTATACCGGGCTGGGGCAAAGTGGTTGCCAGTCAGCCGCTAGCGGTTGACTGCTGGCTGGGTTTTGCTGCGCCGGCAGCACGTTTTAGCATGGCCAACCGACAAGGCTCAAAAACCCAGTCGGATTGGTTGAAGCAAAGCGGCGTACCGAGTTGGCAGCGCGCAAATTGGCCATCTTTATATGCTAGCCAGGCGGCTGCCGAGCAAGCTAGTGAGGCACGTAGCGAGGCAGACAGCAGCGAGCATTTTTTGGGCTTAGCCGATGTCGGACTGAGTCGCTTAGGGCAACAACGACTAGGGTCGTTAACGCTGACTTTTTTGATTGATGGCGAAGCTGAAGATTAAACGGTGGCGTAAGCCGATAGTCGCCAATGTGATAAGGAGCAGCAGACTTGCAGGTGGTTAAAAATCAACGCCAAGCGTTAACATTAGGATTGCTTGCGGTATTGTTATGGGCGACCGTTGCGACGGCATTTAAATTAGCGTTGCGACACATGCAGCCCTTGCAACTACTCTTTATTGCTAGCCTGACAACGGTGTTGGTGATTGCCTGTGTGATCAGCTGGCAACAACGCTGGCGAGAAACGTGGCAGACCTTCAGCCGTCATTACTGGCGCTATCTGGGCTTTGGCTTACTGAATCCATTTTGTTATTACTGGGTACTGTTTGCCGCCTATGACCAATTACCCGCACAACAAGCGCAAGCGATCAACTACAGTTGGGCCATCACCATGAGCCTATTGGCGGTACCCATATTAGGGCAGCGCATTGGTAAGCGTGAGTTACTGTCATTGCTGGTGGCTTACGCTGGGGTGTGTCTAATTGCTACAGGAGGACAGTGGGACTGGCAGCAAACCAACCTCAGTGGTATCGGACTGGCGTTATTAAGTACCTTGTTATGGGCGGCCTACTGGTTGTTAAATACGCGTAATAACGATGCGCCAACGGTCGCCTTATTTTGGGGGTTTTTGGCTGGTTTACCGTGGATAATACTGGTATTGCTGTGGCAACAACCGAGCTGGCAGTTCGGCGTTGGTGGGTTAACCGCAGCGATTTATGTCGGTTTGTTTGAAATGGGCGTAACCTTTTTATTATGGCTTAACGCCATGCGCCGTGCCGAGCGCAGCTCGCAAATATCGGCTCTGATTTTCCTCTCACCCTTTTTATCGCTAGTGTTGATTTACTTTATCTTGCATGAGCCTATAGCCATGACGACTTTGCTGGGTTTGTGCTTGATTTGTCTGGGATTGGTGTTACAACGGCGGGCGCAAGTTTAACCTCATTGCGTGCATTGTAAGCAGCCTATCAGCGCACCTTATGACAGGTGCGCATCGGCGACATGCTCGATCAGTAACCGGCTCTTACCCTCGGCTTTCGCTTGATATAACAGCTCGTCGGCACGTTCTAAAATGCTGTCAGCGTTGTCATTTGCAACAATATGAACGGCCCCAGCGCTGCAACTTAGCTGATAGCGTGCCAACTCGTGGTCGCGTTCAACGTGCTGTTTAATGCGCGAAAAAATATGTGGTACCAAGTTAAGCGAGGTGTTTTCGAGTAACAACACAAACTCGTCACCACCGTAACGGAATAATTGATCGCAACTGCGCACCACGCGTTTTAACAGGTCTGCGTAGGCGCGTAAAATGGCGTCGCCTTCGCGATGACCATATTGATCGTTAACGGCTTTAAAACCATCTAAATCGATTAATACCACGCTGTGTTGTGATTGCTGTTGACGCTGCTGCTGTTCACTCAAATGATTAAGCACTTCTTCGAGTAAACTGCGGTTACCCAGTTGGGTTAAATGGTCGCGTATAGCTTGCTGCCGTAACTCGGCGTATTGTAGTGCGTTGCGTAACGGAAACGTCAGTTGCTGATGGCAGCCTTCGAGCCACTGTTGCTGTTGCTGGCTCAGCGGCTTGTTTAACTGATATTGTAGTTGACCCAAATATTGACGGTCGGCATACAGCATCACGTTATGTTGTTCTGTTTGCTGATGAGCTCTGCCATTATCAATCAATGTCAGCGAACGGTCGTCAGATAAATAGAGCAAGTGTTCAACGCTAAAGTGGCTATGTAGATATTGCGCGTAGAGTCCTAGCACGACCTCAAGATCTAACGAAGTCTGCAAAATTTGCAAAAGGTTATCACTGTGTTCTTGTACGTGTTGACTACAAGACAGCACACTCATTAAAGACTCTTGTGCTACTACCGTCTTCGGTTTGTCACGCAAAATCGTTAGCTTATTCATATTCATCGGTAATGAACTGCCGCTTGTTAATTTTTATACGTCACTTTAAGCAAAAATCTTGCCACTGTTTAAAAAGTTCTTTTTTTACAGTTAGTTGCTTTTCTTTGAAAGCGAGGAGGACGAATTGCCGATGAAATTTTGACGGTCATCATTTGCCGCTTTAAAAACAACTGTTAAGGTAGCTTTATTATGCGCTTTTGGAGTCTATGTTGAACAGCACTTTTAGCGATTTACTGGTCTTACTTGCTATCGCCGTATTGTTGGTTTGGTGCTTTCGTCGTCTGCACTTACCGGCCATTTTAGCCTATTTGGTCGCGGGTATTATTGCCGGGCCGGATGTCATCGGCATCATTGCCGATCCCGATGCTTTTCATTTTGTCGCTGAACTTGGCGTGGTGTTACTGCTGTTTTCGCTGGGACTAGAGTTTTCATTGGTGAAAATGATCGCCATGCGACGGCTGGTGTTTGGCTTAGGTTCGGCGCAAATGCTGGGTTGTATGCTGCTATTTATGCTGTTGTGTATGCCTTTGGTTGGTGATTGGGGATCAGCTATAGCGATTGCTGGAGCCTTGGCTCTGTCATCGACCGCGGTTGTGATTAAGCAATTAGCCGAAACCGCGCAAATAAATTCGCGTCGTGGCCAGCTATCGGTGGCGATTTTGCTGTTTCAAGATTTAGCCGTGGTGCCACTGTTAATATTAATTCCGCTATTGTCGGCAACCGCTGGCGAGCAGGGTATTGCTTACGCGCTGATGCTGGCGTTGTTAAAAGCAGCAGCAGTGATTGCCATTTTATTAGCGGTTGGCAAGTGGGTTTTACCGCTGGTATTTCGGGAAGTGGCGCGTTTGCGTACCGACGAGCTGTTTGTACTCACCACCTTACTCGTTGCATTGGTTGCAGGCGGACTGACCCACGTATTTGGCTTATCGATGGCGCTGGGGGCTTTTTTAGCTGGCATGATGTTGGGCGAGAGCAAGTACAAGCATCAACTAGAAGCCGATATTCGGCCTTTTCGCGATATTTTAATGGGGCTATTTTTTACCACCATCGGCATGCAGTTAAGTTTGCCTGATTTTTTTGCTCAATTGCATTGGGTCATCCTTGCCTTGTTGGTTATGGCGCTGATTAAGGTCGCGGTTATTTACGCGTTAACACGGATGGGGCATGAACGACCCCGCGACAGTTTAGCGACCGCTTTGTCGTTGTTCCAAATGGGGGAGTTCGGTTTTGTCATTATCGCCCTGGCTTTTAAGCATCAATTACTGAGTGGCCCTCAGGCTTCCTTGATGATCGGTATTGGGGTATTTGGTATGGCGCTGACGCCGTTACTGATTGAGCGTTTGCCGATGATTTTGAATCGCCTGATGCCACATCGAATGGCGAATCAGGCGACAACCGCCAGTGCTGCCAGCGAAGCGCCTGCTATTGACGTTATTATTTGTGGCTTTGGTCGTGTTGGTCAAACCGTAAGCCGCTTTGTCGAAGCCGAGGGCTTGAACTACTTTGCTATCGACCACGATCCGCTGCGTGTGCAAGAAGCGATGGCCGGCGGCGCTCATGTGCTATTTGGCGACGCCAGCAAGCGAGATATTTTAAAGGCGTTGGGCATCGAGCGTGCCAAACGTATTGTGATTTCATTTGCCGATGACGACTATGCGCTGCGTATTATTCGTCTGGCGCGTGAACTGAACGAGGACATTGATATTATTGTTCGTAGTCGCGACGATTTACGGCTGGCGCAATTGCAGCAAGCCGGTGCTTCGCAAGTTGTGCCTGATACTTTGGAAGCGGCACTGATGCTGATTGCGCATATATTAAGCCGTAGTGGAGTTCCCATCCGTCGGGTATTGGCGCGATTAGAGCAAGAACGACGCAATCATTATGGCGATATGCATGGCTTTTTTCCCGGTGAAATGACGGCCATCAATAGCGCCAAGTCGGAATCGCTTAGCCTACTGAAGGCGGTGAGCTTGCCTGATGACGCGTACGCGGTCGGTAAAAGCTTACAGGAGCTAAACTTGCGCCAGTTTATGGTTGAATTACGCTCGCTAAGGCGCCAGGACATCGAGCTAGAGGCGCCGACTCACGATATGTCGTTAGCGGCCGCCGATGTGTTATTGATCAGCGGCACACCGGCAGACCTAGAGGCATGCGAGCGGTATTTGTTAGCGGGTTAATGAGCGTTGCTGGTGCGCGCCGGGTAGCTGTAAAAACTGACGTAAACTATGGCTACGGTCGCGCGCATCACGGTAGCCCATGTCCATCAGTTCGCGACAAAACTCGGCTTCAAATAACAGGTAGCTCATTAAACTCGAATCGGAATCAGCGTTAACCCCAAGCGTTCTTAGTAAGCTACGCACGGCGCGTGGTAAGCGCTCGTAATGGCGTCGCGCGATGGCATTGAAATCGGCACTGGGGTTAATGATCATGGTATCGATGTGACGCAAATCTGGATGCGCAATTTTGTGCTTATCCAAAAAGTCGACGGTATCGTTAACACGTTTCAAGCGCTCAACGTCGGAATTTAGCGTGTCCGCAAAAATGGTATCTAATAAATGTCCGGCTATTTCTGCGGTGCGCGGATGCCGCTGGCGTTGTCGCGGCTTATCTAATTTGGGTTGTTCGACGCCGATAACTAAAATTCGCCGTGCACCTAAATGTACTGCTGGGCTTAACGGTGCTAATTGGTGCACCGAACCGTCGCCGTAATAACGCCGTTGAATGCGTACCGAAGGAAACACCAACGGGATTGCCGCCGATGCCATGAGATATTCGCTGTTGAGTGAGACCCGCTGACCTAGACGTTTAGCTCGGAACCACGGCTCAATATCGTCATTGGCTTGATAGAATGACACCGATTTACCGTCGTCATAACAACTGGCGGTGACCGAAATGGCGCGCAAGTGGCCGCCGTGAATATTGTTATCGATGCGTTTAAAGTCGTACACTTTGTGCAGCAATTGGCGTAATGGTTGATTATTAAGCAAGCTTGAGGGTCCGGAGCTGGCTTGCTCCGATTGCAGAATTCGGGCAAAACGCGTCAATACATGACGCCACACTTGCCAGTAACCGCTTTGATAAACTTGGTCGGTACGAAAGTTTTTCCATACCCATTCCAATTTTTTTACGCCCAAGTGGAAGCACGATGCATAGCAAGCCAATGAGGTTGCATTTACCGCGCCCGCCGAGGTGCCACATAAAATCGGAAAAGGGACGCTGTAATTGCGTGGAACCATATCGGCAATACCACGCAAAACACCAACTTGGTAAGCGGCGCGGGCGCCACCGCCAGTCAGTACCAAAGCGGTATCGGCGTGTTGCGGAAACTTCATTGATCACCTCAAACTTAAGCGCCGAATGACAACGACGGACTGTTATTCATACACTGTTAAGTTCTTGTTATCCTAAATACAGTGGTGTTTGTAACACGAAGTTACAACTTTAGCGGTTAAATAACAATTGCTCACAGATCAACGCTAACGCTTTTACGGTTTTTTTGCCGATAATAGGTTTAGTTAATGTTAACAGGCACCGCTTTGGTTGCTTAAAAAGTCGCAGGAAATCGCTTTTATGCTAAAGAAAAAACGCGTTTGGTTACCCATTCTAATAATTATCTTATCCATCGTGTTGATGGTGGTGTTGTCATCGATGCGCACACCACCCGAACAAGTCAGTGCCGAACGACAAGCGGTATTGGTGGAGGTACAAGAAGTTCAACCCGAGAATGTGCAGTTCAGTGTCAACTCGCAGGGCGAAGTGAAACCCAAGTTTGCTACCGAATTAGTCACCGAGGTTAGCGGTAAAGTGACTAAAATCGCCGAACAATTTGTTGCCGGTGGCGTATTCGCTGAAGGCGACATGTTGATTCAACTGGACCCGTCCGATTATCAAGCCGCGTTGCAGCAAGCCCGCGCCGATTTACTACAAGCACAGAGCAACCTAGCCGAAGAACGCGCTCGCGCGCAAGTGGCGAAAGAGGAATGGGCGGCCATCGAAAGTGGCGAAATTCCAGATTTGGGTTTGCGTAAGCCACAATTGGCTAGCGCGGCAGCGGCGTTGGAGTCTGCCGAAGCTCGCTTGGCCAAGGCTAAACGTGACTTAGAGCGGACCACCATTCGCGCACCCTTTGCCGGTATTTTACGCAGCAAAGCCGTCGACATCGGCCAGTTCTTGGGCGTCGGTTCCAGTGTTGCCGTGCTCTACGGCACCGACGTGGCTGAGATACGCTTGCCCTTGGGTGACCGTGATCTAGCCTACATTGATATGCCCAAAATGAACGTCGACAGCGACCAGCAACCGCTAGTTCAGCTGCAATCAGAAGTCGCCGGTAAGGCGGTACAGTGGCAGGCACGGTTAGTGCGTAGTGAGGGTGTACTGGATTCGTCTAGCCGTGTCATTTATGGCGTTGCCGAAGTACAAGACCCGTATCATTTGAACAACCCGGAAAGCGATACGCCAGCGTTACGGTTTGGTCATTTTGTGCAGGCCGAAGTGGGTGGCAAAATGGCCAATGGAGTGTTTCGCTTACCTCGCTATGCGTTGACCGGTTCAGGTCAAGTCTGGGTAGTGGGTGACGAGCGTGCGCTAGAATTGCGCGACGTGCAGCTGGCGCGGCGCGAGGGTAATACAATATACATCGAAAAAGGCTTACAAGCTGGCGACAAAGTGGTGTTAACCCAACTGGCGAATCCGTTACCGGGAATGAAAGTACGCTTATCCGGTGATCCTGTGCCAGATACTGGCGCCGATAAAGACGATGAAGCTGACAGCAGCGCCTTGACTGCTGCCAAGGAGTAGTCGTTATGCAACAACAAGAAAAAGGTCTAATCGCTTGGTTCGCGCGCAACTCGGTAGCGGCCAACCTGTTGATGATTCTAATTTTGGTCGGTGGCTTAGTCTCGTCGTTTTCGATTCGTAAGCAAATGTTCCCCGATTTCGAGTTCAACATGATCTCGATTCAAGTTCCCTTTCCTGGTGCGGCTCCGCAAGAAGTCGAGCAAGGTGTGGTGATTCGTATCGAAGATGCCATTGAGGATGTGGACGGCATTAAGGAAACCGTATCGACTTCCAACGAAGGGCTTGCCACCATCCAAATTGAAGTGGAACAAGACTACGATCCGCAAGTGGTGCTGGATGAAGTTAAGATGCGGGTCGATGCCATTCCTAGCTTCCCTGAGCAAATTGAAACGCCAAATATTTATCGGGTTAGGCCGCAGCGACAGATTATTTGGATGAGCGTTTACGGCGACTTGTCCGAACGAGAGCGTAAAGAATTAGCGAAAAATGTGCGTGATGAGCTGAAGTCAAAAAGCGGCATTACGCGAGTGGAAGTGGTTGGCGCCCGCGACTACGAGATGTCGATTGAAATCTCACAGCATAACCTTGAGCGCTATGGACTGACGTTTAGTGATGTCGTTAACGCCGTTCGCGGTACGTCGATAGACGTCGCTGGTGGTTCGATTCGTACACCTAATGGCGATATTCTGCTACGTGCTAATAACCAAGCTTATGTTGGCGAAGAATTTGAAAACATTGTCTTGATCAACCGGCCTGATGGTACTCGCTTGACCTTGGGTGAGATTGCCACGGTTAACGATGGCTTTGTCGAAACCGATGCCTATACTCGCTTCGACGGCAAACCGGCGACTTTCATTCGAGTCGATTCGGTAGGTGAACAAAACGATCTGACGATTGCGCAAAAAGTGAAGGATTACGTCGCGGCTAAAAATGAGCAGCTGCCTAGCTCGGTTAAGTTGGCGGCATGGGGAGACAGTTCGTACTATCTGCAAGGCCGCATCGACTTAATGATGAACAACATGATCAGCGGCGGTATTTTGGTGTTCTTGCTGTTGTCGTTGTTCTTACAGTTACGTTTGGCGTTTTGGGTTATGTTAGGTATTCCGGTGTGCTTCTTGGGCACCATTATGCTGATGCCAATGGAGGCCTTTGGTAGCCTGTCGATCAACATGATCTCGTTATTTGGCTTCATTCTGGTGTTGGGGATCGTGGTCGACGATGCCATCGTCATCGGTGAGAGCGCCTATAGCGAAATCGAAGAACACGGTAAGTCTACCGACAATGTCATTCGCGGTGCTAAGAAAGTGGCGATGCCAGCCACCTTTGGGGTACTCACGACGATGGTGGCGTTTGTGCCAATGTTGCTAGTTGATGGCGGCATGAGCGCGTTTTGGAACTCAATTGCGTGGGTGGTCATTCTTTGCTTAGGTTTTTCGCTTATCGAATCTAAGTTAATTTTGCCCGCACACATTGCGCACATGAAGTATTCCAAAAATGACGGTGAAAAAGCCAATGGCTTCCAACGTATCCGCAATCGTTTTGCCGATGGTGTGAAGTATTTTATCGATAATCTTTATCGACCGTTTTTAAAGCGCTGCCTGCACTACCGTTATGCCACCATGGCAACTTTCGTTGGTCTGTTATTTGTGATGGCTGGACTGGTTGCTGGCGGTGCCGTACGTTCGGTGTTCTTTCCAGACCTACCTAGCGACTTTATTCAAGCGACCGTAGAAATGCAGCCGGGCACCAACGAGGCACGTACTATCGAGGCCTTGAGTGCGGTGCAAAAAGCACTCGCTGAGGTTGATCAACAGATTGAGAAAGAAGAGGGCGACGGGGTTCTGCGACATACCAATATATGGCTAGATGGGACCGACAGCGGTGAGGTTTTTGCGGAACTGAAAAAGGGTGAGGACCGACAAATCGATGGTTTCCAAATCGTCAATCGCTGGCGCGAGTTGGTGCCAGAGTTGGCGGCGGTGAAGACCATGAACTTCTCCGGTAGCATGAGCGGTGGGTCTAACTATGATCTCGAGTTTCAGCTTATTGGTGAAGACTTAACCGCACTGTCAGCAGCGGCCGACGACTTGAAACAAGCGTTAGCCAAATACGACGGCGTGTTCGATATCGAAGATACCTTTGGTGAAGGTAAAGAAGAGATCGTGCTTGAATTGAAACCGTTAGCGAACGCCATGGGGATCAACCTCAGTGAATTGGCTTCACAAGTGCGTTACGCGTTTTACGGTGCCGAGGCGCAGCGTATTCAACGTGGCGACGAAGAAGTCAAAGTGATGGTGCGTTACCCAGAAGAACAAAGGCGTTCGGTCGGTAACCTCGAAGAGATGCGTCTGCGCACTGCCGATGGTGCCGAGATCCCGTTTACCGAACTCGCCGATATTGAATTTGGTCGGGGTTACAGCAGCATTAAGCGTATTGACGGCGTGCGCTCGGTCAATGTGCGTGCCCGAGTCGATAAAAGCCGAGTTGAGCCCGGTCGCATTGTGGGCGAAGTTTACAGCAAAACTATCCCCGCCATCGTGGCTAAGCATCCTAGCGTTTCGGCGCAGTTGAGCGGTGCGTCGCAAGACGAGGCGGAAGCGCAAACCTCGTTGGTCTGGGGAGGCTTATTTGCCTTGATCGCGATTTACGCGCTGATGGCGATTCCGTTGCGCTCATACAGCCAACCGCTGATCATCATGTCGGTGATTCCATTTGGTGTCATTGGCGCCATTTTGGGGCACTGGATACTGGGTATTCCGGTCAGTATTTTGAGCTTCTTTGGGATCATCGCGTTAGCGGGGGTGGTGGTTAACGACAGTTTGGTGATGGTGGACTATGTCAACCAAGCTAAAGAACGTGGCGAAGAACTGCGGCGGGCGGTATTAGATGCCGGTTGCAGTCGTTTCCGAGCGATCACCTTAACCTCGTTAACGACTTTCTTTGGGTTACTGCCAATGGTCACCGAAAAAAGCTTACAAGCAAAAATGGTGATACCGATGGCGGTGTCGTTAGGTTTTGGTATTTTATTCGCAACGGTGATCACCTTGGTTCTGGTGCCTTGCCTCTATTTGATTTTGAATGATACCAAACGTGGTGTTAAGCACTTCTTATCTTGGTATGGTTTGGCGAAAAAACCGAAGCAACAGCAAAGTACGGCTAGTATTTTAGAAGACCATTAAGCCGTATTGATCGAAACAGGCCGTTAGCCGGTACTCGGTTAGCGGCCTTTTTTCTGGGTAGCCCATGACAACAGCGTGTCTTCTGTCACATAATGGTCATAACCGTCCCTTACACTGATGCTGTTCGGGTTACCTTTCATTGCCAAGGTTCAGGATGGACAAGCTGATGACCGTACCCTTATTAGATGTGCTTGCGCTGGCGTTTTTTATTATTTGCTGGGTGGGCTATTCGGTGTTTGCTCGTAAGCGGGCTAAGACCACCCATTGCTTGTCGAGTATCTTACGCACCTTACGGGTTGATTGGATGGAAACCCTGATGCAGAAAGAGCATCAAATGGCAGACGCGTCGCTACTGGCTAACATTGAGCGCACGGTAACCTTTTTTGCCTCTTCAACCCTGCTCGTGCTGGCGGGCTTACTCACGGTACTTGCCGCCGGTGACAAAATGGTGTTGTTGTTGGACAACTTACCGTTCACCATTCACACCAGCTTACCGCTGGTGCAAGTCAAATTAGCCTTATTAGCGGGCATTTTTGTCTATGCGTTTTTTAAATTCACTTGGGCCATTCGCCAGTTCGGCTTTGTCGCAGTGTTGATGGGCGCTGCGCCGAGCTACCATTTAGGCGGCAAGAACTTAGAAGAGCGCGAGCATTTTGCCAAGCATGCAGCGAAGGTATTGGACCAATCTGGACACGAATTTAATAATGGCCTGCGTGCTTATTATTTCGCACTGGCTTATTTAAGCTGGTTCGTACACCCATTCTTTTTTATGGCAACCAGTGCCTTAGTCGTGGTGGTGTTGTATCGACGTGAGTATCGTTCGCGCGTCTTGCGCGCGCTACTCTCGATTCATCACTTTACCCCGGGCAAACAATAACCTCAGGAGTCACCTGTGAATTTTGCGGATGCAGATTTTCTTGCTTGGTCTTGTGCGCACCCCGACGGTGTTGCAGACCAGTTTCATCAACGCCTAGATAACGGCACCGAATTACAGCTTTGGGACAGTGGCGTGTTGGTCGCTGAGCCCGCTCAAGCGGGCGACAAGCAGGTGGTGATCTCCTGCGCGGTACACGGTAACGAGACGGCCCCAATTGAATTGCTAAGAGATATGGTCGCCGACGTGCGCAGCGGCAAGCTACAGTTAGCCCATCGAACACTATTTTTGATTGCTAATCCGGCCTCAATTAATGCTGGACGACGTTTTGTCGAAGAGAACATGAACCGCCTGTTTAGTGGCGAACATAGCAATGCACCGGGTATGATTAATCCCGAACGTGAACGGGCGGCGAAGTTGGAACAATATGTTCAACAGTTTTACAGCGCCGCCGAGGCTGATGAAAAAACGCGTTTGCACTACGACTTGCATACCGCGATCCGCGACTCGGCACACGAAAAGTTCGCGGTTTATCCGTTCTTACACGGCAAACCGTACAGCAAAGAGCAGCTTTCATTCTTACGCGATTGCGGTGTGACCACCATCTTGCTGAATCAAGAGCCGACCACCACGTTTTCTTATTTTTCTTCAGCCCATTGTCAGGCGCATGCCTTTACGGTGGAGTTAGGTAAGGTCAAACCTTTCGGCGAAAATGACATGCGCCGTTTTGCCGATGCTGACCGTAGCTTGCGACGTTTACTGAGCGAAAGTGCGCCACAATGGTCGGCGTTTGATAGCGATAAGCATCAAATTTATGAGGTTGCACGTACCATTAATCGCACTCAGCAAGATTTTCGCTTGCACTTTGCCGATGACGTCGCTAACTTCACGCCGTTTCAACAGGGTGAATTGTTGGCGACCGACGGTGATATTGAGTATCGCGTCGAACAGCCGCAAGAGCGCATCATTTTCCCTAATGCTAAGGTAGCCATTGGCCAACGCGCGTTGTTAACGGTGGTAGAAATTCCAGCGCAACGGCTGCAACTGGTCTAACCTTGTCATGAGTGGCTTGCTTGAGTTGGCGCAGCCACTATCATGCGCGTTGCGCTGTCTGTTTGAATTTACAGTACGCGGGGTCGATTTTCGGCCCCGCGTTATTTGCATGTACCTTTACGTAAAGGTAAAGTTACCGCAGTTTCAGTAATGGCTTCATACCGATAAGAGAAGGTTATGGCGAAGGATACAAAACACAATATTGATATCGTCACCGAAGCGTCATTTTTAGACGCCTCTGCACTGACGATCCCGATGCTGCAAATCCTCAAAGAGGATGGTAGCGAGCATAAGGGTGCCAAGTTGCCCGAATTTGATCAGGCGTTAGCCGAAAAAATGTTCGACACCATGCAGTTCATTCGCATTCTGGACGAGCGCATGATTGCCGCTCAACGTCAGGGCCGAATCAGCTTTTATTTAGCGTCATTAGGCGAAGAAGCCGCCAGTATTGGCTCTGCGGCCGCACTGCAAGACGGCGACATGATCATGGGTCAATACCGTGAACAGGGCGCCTTGGCTTATCGCGGCTTTAGCGTCGAACAATTTATGAATCAATTGTTCTCAAACGCCAAAGACTTAGGTAAAGGGCGACAAATGCCGGTGCATTATGGCTGTGCTGAGCTTAACTTTATGACCATATCGTCGCCATTAGGTACCCAAATCCCACAAGCCACTGGCTATGCCTTTGGTCAGAAAATGGATAAAAGCGGTCATTGTACGCTGTGCTACTTTGGTGAAGGCGCGGCTTCTGAGGGCGACTTTCATGCCGCCTTAAATATGGCCTCGGTCTACAAAGTGCCGGTAATTTTCTTCTGTCGTAACAATGGTTATGCCATCTCGACGCCGTCGCAAGGCGAGCAATATGGCGGCGACGGCATTGCGCCGCGTGGTGTTGGCTATGGTTTGAAGACAATCCGTGTTGACGGTAACGACATTTTAGCGGTACTGCGAGCCACACAGTTGGCACGTAAATTAGCGGTTGAAGAAAACGAGCCGGTATTGATTGAAGCCATGTCTTATCGTATGGCGGGCCACTCAACCTCAGACGATCCCACCGGTTATCGTAGCCGTGAAGAAGAAGACGGCTGGCGCAAGAAAGATCCGCTGGCGCGTATGCAGAGTTGGATGATCAATAAAGGTTGGTTAACCGAAGAGCAGGCTGAGAGCAATCTGCAAGAGAAAAAGGCGGCGGTATTGGCGGCACTGAAAAAAGCCGAGAAAGTGCCAGCGCCAAGCATTGATGAATTGATCAACGACGTTTATGACCAGCCCAGCGAGCAATTAAAAGCGCAGTTGGATGAGCTGAAAGCACACATTCGTAAGTATCCGGATGCCTATCCAAAAACGTCGGGGAGTATCGACTAATGGCGAAAATGAATTTATTACAAGCCATCAATAATGCACTCGACATTGCTATGGCTAAAAACGATAAAGTGTACAGTTTTGGTGAAGATACTGGTGGTTTTGGTGGCGTTTTCCGAGCCACCTCTGGTTTGACCGAAAAGTATGGTCGCCAGCGCAATTTTAATACGCCGCTGGTCGAGCAAGGTATCATTGGTTTTGCTAACGGTTTAGCCTCACAAGGTAGTTATGCGGTCGCCGAAATTCAGTTCGGCGATTATATTTTTCCGGCCTTTGACCAAATCGTTAACGAGACGGCAAAATTCCGTTATCGCTCGGGCAACGAGTTTAATGTCGGCGGTTTAACCATCCGCACGCCATACGGTGGCGGTATCGCCGGTGGCCATTATCACTCGCAATCGCCAGAGGCTTACTTTGCGCATACGCCGGGTTTGAAGATCGTAACCCCGCGTAACCCGTATCAAGCTAAAGGTTTATTGCTGAGCGCTATTTTTGATAACAACCCGGTGTTATTCCTAGAGCCGAAGCGCCTCTATCGTGCCTCGACGGGTGATGTGCCCGAGGAAGAGTACACGCTGCCATTGGGCAAAGCCGATGTGGTCAAAGAGGGTAAAGACATTACCTTGTTGGCCTGGGGCGCGCAATGCGAGGTCAATGAGAAAGCGGCGGAAATGGCGGAAAAAGACGGTATTTCTTGTGAAATTATTGATTTACGCAGCATTTTGCCGTGGGATGTTGAAACCGTGGCTAAATCGGTATTAAAAACCGGCCGTTTAGTGATCAGCCAAGAGGCACCGCTGACTAACGGTTTTGCCAGCGAAATTGCGGCGACCATCCAAAAAGAATGCTTCTTATATTTGGAGTCACCGATCGCTCGGGTGACTGGCTTGGATGTGCCATATCCGTTGTGTCATGAAAAGGAATATTTCGTTGACCATCTGAAGGTATACGAAGCCATCAAAGCATCGATGAACTTTTAAGTTAGGGAGCCTATAGCATGAGTAAAGACTTTATCCTCCCTGATATCGGTGAAGGGATTGTTGAGTGTGAAATCGTTGAGTGGCTGGTAGCCGAAGGCGACCGTGTTGAGGAAGATCAGCCGGTGGTCGAGGTGATGACCGACAAGGCGGTGGTCGAAATTCCGGCTAAAGATACCGGTACGGTCACCAAACTTTATTACCAAAAAGGCGACATTGCCAAAGTCCATGAGCCGTTGTTTGCCTTAGCTGCCGACGGCGATGATGACGCCGCTGACCAACAAGCATCATCGGCAGGCGCTGAGCAGGCCGATAGTGAGTCGGCTGCTGCTAGCAACGAGTCTGCTAAACAAACCACCTCAAACAACCGCGGCGGCACCACTGACTTTATCTTGCCGGACATCGGCGAGGGCATTGTCGAGTGTGAAATTGTCGAATGGAAAGTGGCCGAAGGCGATAGCGTGGTCGAAGATCAACCGGTGGTCGAGGTGATGACCGATAAAGCGGTGGTCGAAATTCCAGCCAAAGACGACGGTGTGGTCGCCAAGTTGTATTACCAAAAGGGTGATATCGCGAAAGTGCACGAGCCGTTGTTTGCCTTGTCAGGCGGCACCAGTGCGGCGACCAATAGCGATAACGATAGTGCTCAGGCCCAACAAGCGCAACAACCGCAAGCGAGTGAACAAGCCGAACGCGCAAGCAGTAGTCGTTCGGCATCAACTCGCCAGTCTGGCGCAGTGCGTCCGGGCAAAGCGGTGGCGAGTCCAGCGGTACGTCGTTTAGCACGCGAGATGGATATCGATATCAGCGCCGTGCAGGGCTCGGGTGCCAAGGGTCGTGTGTTAAAAGACGATCTGAAACAGCATCAACAAGCGCCTCAAGCTACCGCCAATGGAACTCAGGCTGCGGCCGCTACTGGTACTCAATCGACCACCCAGAGCGGAGGAACTCGTACCGAGGCGATCCGTGGTGTACGGGCGGCGATGGCTAAGCAAATGGCCGATTCGGTTAGCAGCATTCCGCACTTTACCTACGCCGACGAATTTGACGTGACTGAGTTGATTGCCTTACGCGAGAAGTTGAAGCAACGTTATCAAGAGCAGGGTGTGCGGTTGACGGTGATGCCGTTCTTTATCAAAGCGTTGTCGCTGGCGTTGAAAGAATTCCCAGTGATGAACGCGCAGGTGAACGACGACTGTAGCGAAATTACCTATTTTGACGACCACAACATCGGCATGGCGGTGGATACCAAGATTGGTTTGTTAGTGCCTAACGTTAAACAGGTACAACAAAAATCAATGCTGGATGTCGCTAACGAAGTAACGCGTCTGACGCAAGCGGCACGCGAAGGGAAGATGAGTCAGGCCGATATGAAGGGGGGGACTATTACTATCTCCAATATTGGCGTTATCGGCGGTACGGTGGCGACGCCTATCATTAACAAACCGGAAGCGGCCATCGTGGCGTTGGGTAAAGTGCAAGAGTTACCGCGCTTTGACGCTCAAGGCAACGTTGTTGCACGTAAGATCATGACGGTCAGTTGGTCTGGCGACCACCGTATAATCGACGGTGGCACCATTGCTCGCTTTAACAAACGCTGGCAAGAGTTTCTCGAAGACCCAACCAGTATGTTGGTGGAAATGGTGTAAATCCGCACCATTTAAAACCTCAAAAAGCGCGTCAATCGACGCGCTTTTTTTGTGTGTTACCTATTGTGTGATGAATGCGGCAATTGGTGTTATTAGCAACCTTGTCCGATAACTTGTTATCGCCCATAGTCTTTAGGTTATCAAGTTACATTAGGAAAGTGCGATGAGCCGTCATGCGTATCGATTTTACGGTGTGCTGTTTTTGCTGCTGCTAGTGACCGTCATTGTTCAGTACAGCTTGCCACCGCAGCCAGAGGTTCGGGTTGATAGCCATAAGCAACCGTTTGACGTTGAGTTTGCCGAACCTGTCGATGTGAGTACAAGCAAGGACAGTACTGAGTACGCGACGGTTGATGCTAAACGCATAGAGAAAGAATCAGCGATACCACCGACTTCACTGGAGCTGAACAGCGTTTCCGCATCTAGCATTGATATTAATCGAGCAAACGCTGCACAAATCCACGCCACCATTGATGACTTCAAACAACGTATGGACAATGAGAGCATCGATCAAAGTTGGGCTTATCGTCGACAAACTGAAATTAACGATGTTTTTATTAACGATGAGCGTTTGCGCGACTTGAAACTGAAATCGGTCGACTGTCGCGAGACCTTGTGCCAAATCAATTTATCGAGTCAACCCACTATCGGGCGTTTTACCGCGATGATGCAAGTGCAGCGAGCGTTGGTCGCTGCACCCTGGTATCAGTCGCATATGCGGTCGGCGATCGGCGGCGACAGCGATGCTGATCATGATGGCGATTGGGTGATTTACCTCTCGCGTTAATCCACGGCGCGCTTAGCCATGATGCGTCGCAGCGTGCCGGGCATAAAACGTTGTAATAATGGTGCCAGTTTACTCATACCTTTGGCAATCACCACCTCGTCACGGTTGTGCTGAATAGCGGCGATGATTTGCTTGGCGCAAGCATCGGCACTCATGCCGCTGGCATTATCGCCGTCGGCACGGCCACGCTGTGAGCCATCACCGGTTAACGCATTGTGTGCGACTTGGGTGTTGATAAAACCCGGTAGTATCGAGCTACAGACTACGCCCTGCTGACTGACCTCGGCGCGTAGGCAATCCATAAAGCCGAGCACCGCATATTTAGCTCCGGCATAACCGCTACGTAGCTTGGTACCGACTTTACCCGCGACACTCGATACGGTGACAATGTGGCCCTCACCACGGGCTAACATCTCGGGCAATACCCACTTGGTTAACGCCACCACCGCTAGGTAATCGACTTCCATCAATTGTCGATAAACCGCCAGCTCGGTATCTATCACCCAACTACGCTGTGATACACCGGCGTTATTGATCAAGATATCAATTTGCCCCAATTGCGCTGCTTGAGCGGTGACTAGCGCCTGCTCAGGGTCACTTAAATCTAGCGCTAGCACACGATGCCGTTCGCTATGCGGCAACCGTTGCTGTAGATCGTTTAAGAGTGACTCGCGCCGAGCCGACAAAATCAGTTCGGCACCGGCGGCGGCCAATTGTTCGGCCAAGCTTAAACCGATGCCCGACGAGGCACCGGTTAACCAAATACGTTTTCCTGCGATAGCGGTCATCTTGCCTACCCCACAACTGGATAGCTATAACTGGCTTGAATGCCCAGCGGAATACCCAGTGTCCAATAGACAACCAGAAAAATCGACCAAAGAATGAGCAAACACACCGAATAAGGCAACATCATCGATACCAGCGTGCCGATACCCGTACCTTTCACATAGCGTTGACAATACAGCACGATCAGCGGGAAGTACGGCAATAGCGGGGTGATAATATTGGTGGAGGAATCACCGACACGGTAAGCCGCTTGGGTTAAATCAGGCGAATAACCCAACTGCATTAACATGGGGACAAATATTGGCGCAATTAACGCCCATTTAGCCGACGCGGAGCCGACAAAAAGGTTAATAAAGCCAACCAAAATAATAATACCGACGATAGTTAAACCACCCGATAATTCCCAGCTACGTAGCAAATCAGCTCCTTCAACAGACAGCAGAATACCCAGTTGTGAATCGCCAAATGACTTAATAAACAGCGCGCAGAAGAACGCCATGACCATATAGTAGGCCATGCCTTCCATCGACTCGGTCATCGCTTTGACCACGTCTTTACTGTTGTTAAAGGTGCCTGCCATAAAACCGTGAATAATGCCCGGAATGACAAACAATAAGAAAATTAGCGGTACAATCGAGGCCATTAACGGCGCACTAAAACTGGCCAGTTCGCCGGTTTCCGGGTCAGCCAGTGGCGAGTTCTCGATCAACGCCGCCCAGCTCAGCAGGCCAATGCCAACCACCATAGCTAACACCGAGGTGTAAAATGCCCGGCGGTCACGGCTGGTGACGTCGCCTAGTTCTGGCATATCTTCTTGGTCGCCGTCTAGTTTTGCGCTTTGTAGGCGCGGCTCGATGACCTTATCGGTTAAGAACCAGCCAATGGCAACCACCAAAATGGAAGAAATTGCGGTAAAATAATAATTATTGAGTGGGTTAAGCTGAATTTCTGGGTCATAGAGCTGTGCCGCTGTTTGCGTGAAACCTTGCAATAATGGGTCGATGGCCGACGGCACGAAGTTGGCGCTAAAGCCGCCGGAAACGCCAGCAAAAGCCGCAGCAATACCCGCTAGCGGGTGACGTCCGGCGGCGTAAAATATCACCCCGCCAAGCGGTATCACTAATACGTAACCGGCATCGACAGCGGTATGCGAGACGATGGCCACTAAAATAAGCACCGGCGTCAGTAACATTTTCGGCGTGACGTTCAACATCAACTTGATAGCGACGTTAATGAAGCCGCTTTTTTCGGCCACACCGACACCTAACATCGCTACCAGTACCACGCCCAACGGCGCAAAGCCCATAAAGGTTGGTACGATATTGGCTAAAAAGTCAGCCAGCGCGGTGCCGCTGAGCAAGTTATTAACGACGATAGTGTCGCCGGTTAACGGGTGGGTAGCATCAAATTCGACGCCGGATAAGAAAAAACTGGTGATCCAAACGATGATCAATAAGCCAAAAAACATCATGGCCGGATCGGGGAGTTTATTACCGACTTTTTCAACCTTGTCTAAGAGTCGGTTGAGCAGTGTACGGGGTGCTTGCTGTTGATTAGAGTCTGACATTTAGCATGCTCACTTTATTATCATGTTAACAGCTTGTATCTTATCGAATAAAACAGAGGGCGACAAAAGTATGTTAATTTGCGGTACCGACGAAGCTGGACGTGGTCCTATCGCTGGGCCTGTGGTGGCTGCGGCGGTCATTTTAGATCCCAACAAACCGATTGCTGGCATCACCGACTCAAAAAAATTGTCAGAGAAAAAACGTGCGAGCCTGAGTGAAGCGATTAAAGCCAACGCGTTAGCCTGGGCGATTGCCCAATGCGACGCCGATGAAATCGATCGCATCAATATCTTACAAGCGTCGATGTTAGCGATGCAGCGCGCCGTCGCGGGGTTGCCGATAAAACCCGACAAAGTGCTGGTTGATGGTAACCGCGCGCCAGATTTTGGTATCGCGGCGCAAGCGATAGTGAAAGGTGATTTATTGGAAGATTGTATTGGCGCCGCTTCAATTTTGGCAAAAGTCGAGCGTGATCGGCAAATGTTGGCTTGGCACCAACAGTACCCTGAATACGATTTTGCCCGCCATAAAGCCTACCCCACGGCGGCGCACTTAGCCTTGCTAGCTAATCACGGCCCGTGTCCAATACACCGACGCAGCTTTGCGCCGGTGAAACGGGCTTTAAAAACATAACTGACCGATAATGCGGCCGAGCTTATCTAAGCTTGGCTGGATCTCGTCCAAACGAATAAATTCGTCGGGTTGATGCGCCTGCGCAATCGAACCGGGTCCCATAACAATGGTATGACAGCCCAGCGCTTGCACAAATGGTGCTTCGGTACAGTAATTTGCCGGTTGTGGCGGTGCTCCGCTGATGCTCTCGGCGACGCTTAGCAGCGGACTATCGGCCTGACAGGCATACCCTGGTATAGCGGGGTGTAAATGGTGCAAACTGACGGCGTTGGGGTAGCGCTGGTTAACTGCGGTTAAGCGCTGTTCAAGTAAGCCATACAGGTCGTCCATGGCCATCCCCGGCAGTGGTCGAATATCGATGTGCATCTCACAACAGGCGCAGATACGATTAGCCGCATCACCACCGTGAATATTGCCAAAATTGAGCGTCGGGTAGGGCACTTCGAAATGGTCGTCTTGGTAGCGTTGTTGCAATTGCTGTTGCAGTGTCATCAATTCGCTAATAGCAGCATGCATCACCTCGATCGCATTGACACCAGCGGCTGGATTAGAGCTATGACCACTTTTACCCACTACCCGAATCGCTTCGGTGGCATGACCTTTATGCATGTGCACGGGACACATTGAGGTGGGTTCGCCAATGATAGCGTAATCGGGCTTTAAGTCGGAAAAACGATTGAGCTCGCGAGCGCCTGCCATGGTCGTTTCTTCGTCAGCGGTTGCTAAAATACGCAGTGGTTTTTGTAATTGGCTTAAATCGAATTGTTGAATGGCCTCAATAACAAAGGCAAAAAAGCCCTTCATATCGGCACTGCCCAAGCCGTACAACTTGTTGTCGGCCTCGGTTAACTTAAATGGATCACGTTGCCAGCGGCCTTCGTCCCACGGCACCGTATCGGTATGTCCAGCTAACAGCAAACCGCCTTGTGTTTGCTGATTCGCCGGCAAATAGGTCGCCAACAGGTTATATTTACCACGCTGCGCGTTGAGCTCTTGTAACTCAATGCTAAAACCGAGTTGTTGTAGGCATTGTGCTAACTTCTCAACCACTGCTAAGTTGCTGGTGTCCCAGCCGGGCTCTATACAAGACACCGAAGGAATGGCAATCAGGTCTTTGTATAGCGTCAGAAAATCAAGCTTAGGCATAAACGGCACTCATTCGACAAGTTCCTGAATAGCATAACCGTTCTGACAACGTTGCAACAGCGTTAGCGACAGACAGTTTAGCAATATCTTATGCGCACCGCTGCACGCCAACGCGGCTGCTAACGATGTCCAACGACAATGACAAAGGCGCACAAAAAAGGCCGTCATCCATGACGGCCTTGTTCGACAGTACGTCGATTACCAATTGTACTGAGCGGTTAGCGCTAAGGCGTCGCCAAACTCGCTGTCGTTGGCTTCCACGCCAAACGCTAAAGCTGGTGTGACAAAGGCGCGACCACCTAACTTATACTGGGTGTCGCTACCCGCGCTGGTGTAGTCTACCCAAGAGGCACCGCCGTAAACTTCGAACATACCTAGACGCTTACGCACGTTGGCTTCGGCACCCCAAAAATTCGTGCTATCGCCGTAGTCGACGTGACCTAAACGTACGCCGGCATCAACCACGAAGCCATTTTGTAAAACAAAGTAGCGGCCACCGGTTACGTTAAAGCTGTCGTAGTCGCTGTTCGAATCGATACCGTCGCTATCTAAGTTACGGTAGTAACCAGAGACGAAGTATTGCTGTTGCAGCTCGTAACTACCGTCAATTTTGAAACCGGTATCGGCATCGCGGAAGTCGTCGTTGTCTTCGATGGCAAGACCCGCGTAGGTGTAGTTAGGCAATGGATCGGCGTTTTGCGCCGACGCTAAAGGCGATAACAACACGCCGCTCATTAAGGTCGATAAAATCCAGACTGACTTTTGCATACAACATCCTTTATCAGTTGATTAATGTCAGCGGATTAGAGCCGGGCTCCGGTCTTAACGTTCGCGCCTTTACCAGAACTTTACCCTGTGTGGCTATTCCTGCTCGGCTGGTTTAGCGGTGTCACGGCTTGCGCCAGATCAGCGTCAGGCAACGGTCAACACAGAAAAACTTGTGCTTTTGTGCTTAAATTTTTAGCATAGGCGCCGCACAACTCGCTGAACCTGATTGAGCGAGATTTTTTAGCGACATTTTCGCTTAATCTTATTTTTGGAAGTCAAGCTGATGAAATCTACTCCGCACGTTATCCCGCACGTTGATATGAGCCGCTATCACGACAATTTTGACGCCTTTGTGCAAGACGTCGGTCAGGGTTACGAGCAATATGGCTTTATTGCGTTGACGCAGCACGGTGTGGATAGCGAGCAGATTCATGCTGCATTAGATAGCTGTCGTGAGTTGTTTGCTTTACCTGAAGCCACCAAAAAACAATATCACCAAAGCGGTCAGGGCGGCGCTCGCGGTTACACGCCGTTTGGCACCGAGATAGCCAAAGACGCCAAGCATGTCGATTTAAAAGAGTTTTGGCACGTCGGTCGGGAAGTTGTCGGTGAGCCACCTTACCCGCAGTTGTTGCCGAATATTTGGCCCACCGAAATGCCTGCTTTTAAAACTCAAATGCTGGCGCTGTATAAAACTCTAGATGCGCTGGGGCAGCGGGTATTAGAAGCCATTGCGGTCTATCTAAAGCAGCCACGTGATTATTTTAACGACAAAGTTAATTTGGGTAACTCGATTTTACGTCCGTTGCATTATCCACCGATTGTTGACGAGGGCACGCCTTCGGTGCGCGCCGGTGCGCACGAAGATATTAACGTGCTGACTTTGCTGATTGGTTCGCGTGAACCCGGCTTAGAAGTGTTGGCAAAAGATGGAAGTTGGGTGCCGGTGACGATTATTGAGGGGGCTATCATTTGTAATGTCGGCGATATGCTGCAACGACTGACCAATGGCGTACTGCCGTCGACCACTCATCGTGTGGTTAACCCACCTGCGCCGTTCTCAAGTCAGTCACGTTACTCGATTCCATTCTTTTTGCATTTTAATCCGGATGTGGTTATCGATCCGTTAGCCAGCTGTGTTAGCGCCGACAACCCCAAGCAACATGAGGCGATCACCGCCGATGCATATTTAATGCAGCGGTTACGTGAAATTGGTTTGTTAAAATAAGGGTGTAACGACGATGCACAGCAAAATTCGTACAGTGGCATTACCACTCTTGCTCGCCAGCAGCTTAACGCTGAGCGCATGCAGTCAGCATGCGTCGATGTCGGCGCCAGCGGCGGGCAATGATTTTACGCTGACGATTTTGCATATTAATGACCACCATTCCCATCTGGCTGCAGAGCAGGCGCTGGCGGTGCAAGTTGATGATCAAACTTATACCGTTGAAAGTGGTGGCTTTGCGCGTGTCATCAGCCAGTTTAAAGCGCGTGCTGCGGCGCAGCCACAGGCGTTAAAGCTGCACGCCGGTGATGCCATTACCGGTAGTCTGTATTATACCCTGTATGGCAGTGCGGCCGACGCCAAGATGATGAATCGCATTTGCTTTGACGCTTTCACCATCGGTAACCACGAGTTTGACGATGGCGATGCTGGTTTAAAACAGTTTATCGATGAGTTACATCAGGACGCCTGCCAAACACCGATTTTAGGCGCTAATATCAAACCGCAAGTGGGTGAGTCGGTACTGACTCCCAAGCAGCCTTGGGATAGTTTCCGGCCTTATATCATTAAGCAGATCGATGGCGAGTCGGTAGGCATTATCGGCTTGACCATTGCCAAAAAGACCAAGCACTCGTCACAACCCGACCCGACTACCGAGTTTGCCGACGAAGTGGCAACGGCTAAACGCTACATTGCTGAATTGCAGCAACAACAGGTGGGTAAAATCATTTTGCTGACGCATTACGGTTATACCAATGACTTGGCACTAGCGGCTGAGTTACCGGCGGTAGATGCCATCGTTGGCGGTGATTCACATACCTTACTCGGTGCTTATGATGAGTTTGGTCTGTCGGCGGCTGATGATTACCCGGTACGCTTGCGTAACGCCGATGGTGAATTAGTGTGTGTAGTACAAGCCTATCAATACGCGCAGGTAGTGGGTGAACTAAAACTGAATTTTGTCGGAGACCAGATTGCCAGTTGTGAGGGTAAACCGACCTTTATGCTCGGTGAGCAGCTATCGCAAAATGGGCAAGCGGTCGATGCCGTTACCCAGCAACGGGTATTTGATAAATTACTAGCCAGCGGCCTATTTAGCCAAGTTAAGCCAGATGCCGAGGCACAACAAGCGCTGCAGCAATTAACCGAGCAGGTGCAGCAGATGGCTAATCGGGTAATAGCTGAGGTGCCGCAGCGCATTTGTCGTAAAAGCTTAGAGAATGCCGCCGCTGCTGGTTGTGGACAACCACGCTTTTCTGATGCACACCGGGTGGTTGCCGAAGCCTTTATGGCGGCGGTGCCCGATGCCGACTTCGCTATTCAAAACGGCGGCGGTGTACGCAGCGACATTGCCGCGGGTGAGTTTACCGTGGCGGATGCGTACCGACTTTTACCTTTTGCCAACACCTTATATCGTATTGATATTAGTGGGGCCGAGTTTAAGCAGGCGATGGAGGAAGCATTGAGCTATGCCGTGGCTGCTAATGGTTCGCCTGGCGCTTATCCGCATGGGGCTAATATTCAGGGCGGCCGCCGATGGTGACCGTGTTAGCAATATTCAGGTGTGGGACCAAGATGCCTTGGCTTGGGCGCCAATGCGTGCGCGTCAGCGTTATAGCATGGTGACCAATAGCTTTATCGCTAGCGGTCAAGATGGTTGGCAAATGTTAGGCAAATTGAAAAACACCGGACGCGCAGAAAACACCGGCATCGACTACGCACAGTCGATGATCGACTATGCGCAGGCCGAACAAACATTGCTGCGGCCGAAGCAGTACAGCACCCAGCATTATCAAAGCCAATAGCGGTGACGGCGGGTTAACCGGCAGCGGTTAACCGTGCGTCGTCGCTTTGCTTTAAGTATTCAACTAAATAAGAAGCAAAGCCCAGGCGACCATTATCGTGTAATAACGTCGCTTGCGGTGCATAGCGGTTGCTGGCGCCCTGATAACCGGCACAGCGTGGGCATAACCATGGCAGTTGGTCGGCCTCTAAGTATTCAAAGATTTGTCGCAATGGACTCGACAGCGACAAATAGAACCAGCCATCACAAAAACTCAGTTCGATAAGATCATCTGGCAACGGCCGCGGCCACTGTTGTGCGCTCGGCTGTAGTACAAAACGTCCCGGCGCACTGCGAACCACCCGATGTTGGCGGGCCTGATGGGGTTGTTGGCACTGACAACATTGTTGTGCCACGGTCTGTGGCAGGGGCTCATTGACTGCCCAACGTTGTAAGCGTTGTTGCAGTGAATAACCCTGTTGTTGCAACTTTTGTAAGTGTAGTAAATCGGTTTTGACCAGTTGTAGCATGGCGAACTCCTTGATGATTGTCGTTCGCGCGCGGAATGCGCGCTTTAGCCGTATTTGTATCCCGCCCGCAAGTTGCTGATTAAATCGGCGGCAAAACTGAATATAGCATTAAAGATGTTTAGATGGCTATAGCAAAATTGAATAGCTTATTTAATTTAGTTATCTTGCTAACTAATTGCTGTTGTTCAGGTTTTAGCGTACAATAAGCGGTCTACCTCAATTTATTTAGCGTTGGCTACCGAGCTTTTAGTTCGGTGGGCGGCAAGCTTGTTGTTCAGCATAAGGAGTCGGCATGAAGCATAGCGTATCGGATACCGCACGGTTTGATTTAACCGTCATTATTTTAGCGCTATTGACGGCTTTTGCGCCGTTGTCGATCGACATGTATCTGCCGGTATTTGATGCCATTGCTGCCAGTTACCAAGCACAGACACAGCAGGTCGAGTTGTCTTTAACGGCATTCTTTTTTGGTTTATTTATTGGCCAGTTACTGTATGGCACGGCAACCGATAAATTTGGTCGTAAGCCGCCGCTGTATTTAGGTTTAGTGGTCTACATCATTACCTCGATAGCTTGTGCTTACGCACCCAACTTAACGGTGTTGATCGTGCTGCGCTTTTTACAAGCATTAGGCGCTTGCGCCGGGATTGTTATCGCCCGGGCTATGGTGCGTGACCTGTATAGTCCGCAGGCCTCGGCGCGGGTATTTTCGTTTTTGATCTTAGTCATGGGTGTGGCACCCATTTTGGCGCCATTGTTAGGTGCTTACGTTGCCGCAGTATTGGGTTGGCAGGGCATCTTTGTGGTGGTGGCGGTGCTTGGCGTGGGTTGTTTAGCAACCGTGCACTTTGTCTTACCAGAGACGCGAGCGCGTAACTACGATGTCCGCATGCGCAATAGCTTGCCAACTTATTGGCAAATCCTGAAAGATCCCAGCTTTTTACGCTTCTCGTTAACCGGCGGCATCGCGCAAGCGGGTTTATTTGCTTACATCACCGCTTCGCCGAATCTATTTTTAGAATATTTTAAACTCAGTTCAGAACACTATAGCTGGCTATTTGGTATCAACGCGGTGGGTATTATTGGCTTTTCGCAAATTAATGGCTGGTTAGTGACTCGTTACAGCCCACGCAAAATTTTAAATGTATCGTTACCGATGTTGGCATTGATTTCTGTTTTGGCGTTATGGGTAGCGGCAATGGACGCGGGTTTTTGGGTCATCTTAGTACCGCTATTTTTATATATTGCTAACTTAGGTTTGGTGTTTCCAAATGCCATGGCTGGCGCGTTAGCTGAGCAGGCGCAGCGAGCCGGCTCGGCCTCGGCGGTAACGGGTAGCTTACAGTTTCTGATAGCAGGTATTGTCTCGGCGTTGGTCAATCACTTAGGTGACCTGCATCATTACGCCATGCTGTTCGCTATTGGTGGTTGTGGTTTGGTGGCGGTGCTGTGCTACAGTTTAATGCGTAAACCGGAACCGGCTATTGCTTAACTCGCATTAATTTAAAATTCAGATTTATCAAAATCTTAAAGCCCGCGCTGAATTTTTAGTGCGGGTTTTTTAATCAATTTTAACCCTTTATGGAACTTTTAATGGAATTCACAATATTGATTCCTTAATAAACTATTAAGCTTTCCTTAAGTATTACCCCTTAAATTGTCATCATCGAGTGGACAAAGAGGTCGTCCTGATGACAAACGTAGTACTGACTGTTCCTAACTACGCGCCATTAACCGCGCACATCATTGAACCTGATCATGCCGAACGGCAATCGGTCGAGCAATTTATTTGCCAGCGTTACTGGATGAAGTTTAACGCGTGTTTGCATGAATTACCTCGGCGCATATTGGTTGTAAGAGATCAGCAACGTCAGTTAATTGCTGCTTGCGCGATTCAATATGCCGATGAACGTCCGTTGTTCAGCGAATGTTATTTGCCCAACACCATTCAAGATACGCTAGCCGCACACGGTATTGTTGCACAACGACAGCAATTGGCAGAAGTCGGCTCCATGGCTTGTTTGCGTCCGCGTGACCTTGCACCGTTAGTGAGTGCTATCGTGTGTTATTTAACGCAGCAACAAAAGCAAGCGTTGATCTTTACTGCCACCGCTCCTTTACGTCGCTTTCTTAAGCATTTACAGCTACCGCTGCAGCGCCTCGCTGACGCCTCAGCCGATGCATTGTCCGGCGATAGCGTGGCGCGTTGGGGTGATTATTACCAAAGTCAGCCGCAAGTCATGGCCGGTCGTCTGTGCGATGGACACTTCTTGTTAGGCAAGGTGTCTGACCGAATGTCACAGCCGGACGACCGCCATCAGGACGAACAGGTCATCAGTGGTCATGCTAGTGGACATTGGGAGTCAGTCGCATGCTAACGCAATTATTGCACGACCGCTTGCGTACTTGGGCGCGCTCTAAACCCTCACAAATAGCGCTGCGTGATAGTCAGCAACAGCTTAGCTATCAGGCCTTATGGGAGCTGCTGAGTCAGCTTGCCGAGCGTTTTAACCAAGAGCCGCGCTATCGGCTTGGCTTGCTGGCCAGTAATAGCGTGCAGTGGGTGCTGATCGATTTGGCGGCGACCATGGCGGGTCGCACCGTGGTGCCTATTCCCAGCTTTTTTACCGTAGCGCAGCAGCAAGCGCTGATGCAGGACGCCGATATCGACCTATTGATCACTGATGTGGCGTCTGTCGACCTATTGTTGAATGAACAATGGCCAACTGCTCAGCGTTGGTCCAACCTGCCCGGTTTTCAGGTTTATCGGCGCGATTACCCGAGTATCGCTAGTGCGGCTGCCAAAATCACCTATACGTCGGGTAGTAGTGCGGCGCCAAAAGGCGTTTGCCTGGCTGATGCGCAATTGCAGCGAGTACTGGTCAGTATTGCCAGCATAGTGCCTAGCCAGTTAGCCCAGCGTCATTTAGTCACCATGCCACTGGCGGTGTTATTAGAAAATATTGCCGGTGTTTGGTTAGCGCTGTATTTGGGTGCCGAGGTGGTGCTGCCGAGTCAGGCTGAATTGGGATTGCAGGGGTCGTCACAGCTGAATCTGCAACAGTTTATCGGTTGTTTACGGCAGCATCGGCCAGAAAGCCTAATTTGTACACCACAAATCGCACAAGTCTTGATAGCTGCAACCGCGCAACAACAGTTGCAAGCCAGCGATTTTCGCTTTATTGCCGTCGGCGGTGCCGCCATTGCGACGCATTTATTGCAACAGGCGCAAGCCCTTGGTCTACCGCTTTATCAAGGCTACGGATTGTCCGAGTGTGCGTCGGTAGTGGCATTGAACGCACCGGGGCAGTCGCGCTTGGGCAGTGTAGGACGGCCGTTGCCGCACTGTCAGGTGCGCATTGATGATGAGGGCCAAATCTGGGTCAGCGGGAACGTGATGCAAGGCTACCTCAATCAGCCTGTTGCGCCGGAGTGGTGGTCAACCGGTGATTTGGGTCGTTTGGACGATGATGGCTACCTATATGTACAAGGCCGCTGCTCAAGTTTATTGATCACCGGCTATGGTCGCAATGTATCGCCAGAATGGATCGAAAGCGAAGCGGCTAGCTTTCAACAGTGGCGACAACTATTGGTCGCTGGCGATGGACAGGTGGGCCTGATGGCGCTGATCACGCCGGCGGCGGGTGCCAGCGAGGTTGATATTGAGCAGGCGTTAGCGCTACTCAATCGGCGTTTACCCGATTATGCGCGGCTAATCGGTTGGCTGGCAACGGCCGAGCCTTTTACCTTGGAGAACGGTTTACTGACCAGTAACGGGCGTATTCGCCGCAAAGCAATTTTACAGCAGTATCAGCCGGTTATTGACGATTTTTATCAACGCTTGAGTGATTCACAAGGCGCTCTGAGTAGCCGCCTTGATGAAGCCTCGTTGTCGCGTTAATCCTGTAAGGAGTGTGGTATGGCATTTTTTCAACAGTTATGTGAACAAACCGCGGCTGATAAAGCTTATTTGCTAAGCGCACCCGCAATCACCGAAGCGCTGCAAGGCAAGGTCACTGAAACTCGCTATCTGGGTTTTTTAACGCAGGCTTATTATCACGTTAAACATACCGTGCCTTTGCTGATGGCAGCCGGTTCACGCATGGTCGACGAGCAGGAGTGGTTGCGTAAAGCAATCGTCGAGTATATCGACGAAGAGTATGGTCACGAACAATGGATTTTAAACGATATCAAAGCGCTTGGCGGTGATGTCGACGCGGTTCGCAACGGCCAGCCAGATATCAGTACCGAATTAATGGTGGCCTATGTTTATGACCGAATTCAACGCCAACATCCGGCGGCATTTTTTGGCATGGCGCATGTCCTTGAGGGCACCAGCGTCGCCTTAGCCACACAGGCTGCCGGGCAAATTCAGCAACAGCTGGGACTGCCTAATACGGCGTTCAGCTATTTGCGTTCGCACGGCTCGTTAGATGTTGAACACGTCGATTTCTTTCGGCAGTTGATGGACCGTTTACAGGACCAAGCTGCGCAAGCGGCCATTGTCACTACCGCTAGTCGAGTTTATCGCCTGTATGGCGACATGTTTCGCCGTTTACCGGCTTAATTGACCGTATTAGCGACCTGACTACGAGGTGTTTATGAGCAATCACATTGATTGGCAACGCCAACATCTGCTGCTAAGTGGCGCCAGTGGCGGGCTTGGACAAGCGTTGGCGACGGCACTCAGCGAGCGTGGCGCTAAGCTGACCCTGATTGGTCGGCAAAGCGACAAATTAGCTGCCTTAGCGCAGCGGCTACAACAACAGTATTTGGTATTGGATATTAATGCCCCGACCGCTGCGCTGCAGTTGATGGATTATATTGAGCAGCAGACTACCGCGGTAACGGGTCTGATTAATAACGCTGCGTTAGCGAGCGATCAGTTGTTTATCGATAGTGATATTGACGCCATTGAACAATTGCTACAAACCAACTTATTGACGCCAATACGGTTAACGCACGCGTTACTGCCGTGGCTGCAACAACAACCACAAGCGTTGTTGTTAAACATCGGTTCGGTGTTTGGCGCCTTGGGCTATCCGGGACAAGTCAGCTATTGCGCCAGTAAATTCGGTTTGCGTGGATTTTCGCAAGCGTTACGGCGCGAGTTGCAAGATACCACGATACAAGTGTTCTATTGCGCTCCACGTGCGATTGCGACGGCTTTTAATAGTGACACCGTACAGCAAGTGAATGAACAAACTGGTAGTCGTGCCGATGCCCCGGAGCAAGTGGCAAAACGTATTGTGCGGCAACTTGACGGCGGCCGCTACGAACAAGTTTTTGGCTGGCCAGAGCGTTTTTACGTGTGGCTGAATCAACTGCAATCGGCTTGGGTCGACGGCAGTATGCGTAAGCCGCTAGCCATCTATCAACGTTTACAGCAGGAGAAACGTTTATGAGAACCATCAATTTATCAGTAACATCGTTAGCACTGACTTTATCCGCGGCGTTAATATTTCCGACCACAACATGGGCGCAAACGGCGGATGACTTTGCCGCGCAACTGGCCAATTTGCAACAGGACTGGGCGGTTGCCAATTATCAGTTGCAGGACGACGCGCAAGAAGATGAGTTTGAACAGTTAGCCGAACGTGCTAAACAATTAGTGACGGCTTACCCTGATAATGCGGCGGCCTATATTTGGCAAGGTATTGTATTGAGTACCGAAGCGGGGGTCGTGGGCGGTTTAGGCGCGTTAGACCTAGCTGAGGCGGCAAAAGCCTCGTTAGAGCACGCCATGACCATCGATGACCAAGCGTTAGAAGGATCTGCCTACACCAGTTTAGGTACGCTATATTATAAAGTACCCGGTTGGCCATTTGGTTTTGGTGATGACGATAAAGCTGAGCAATTACTCAAGCAGGCATTAACCATCAACCCAACCGGCATCGATGCGAATTATTTTTATGCTGACTTTTTGTATGAAGACGGCGAATATCAAAAAGCGGCAAAATATTTGACGGCGGCAGCGGCGGCGGCACCTCGTCCGGGTCGCGAGTTAGCCGATAGTGAACGGCAAAAAGAAATTCAAGCGTTGCAAGAAAAAGTGAACAAACGCATCAACAAACGGCGGCGTTAATATGGATGTACTGTTGGTCGAAGATGACAAATGGTTGGGGCAGGCTATCGAAATTGGTCTTACCGAACGCGATTTCCAGATCACCTGGGTACGTAGTGGGGCAGCAGCTATTGGCGAGTTACAGCGGCAAGAGTATCAGTTGCTGATTCTTGATCTGGGCTTGCCTGACATTGATGGTCAGCGTGTTTTGCAAAGCGTACGGCGTAAGCAATTGGCGTTGCCTGTCATGATTTTGACTGCCCGAGATGAAACCGACCAAGTCGTACAGGCGTTAGATAGTGGCGCCGATGATTACGTTACCAAGCCGTTTGACTTAAATGAGCTGGCGGCTCGCTTACGTGCCCTGTATCGGCGCCGCGGCGGCCACGCCAGCGCCGAAATTCAGGTCGGTTCGCTGCGCCTGAATGTGAATAGTCATGAGGTTTGGGTCGCCGATGATCCGGTGCGCTTATCGCGTCGTGAGTTTGATTTATTGCAACTACTGGTGAGCCAGCAACGCCGGGTATTTAGTCGTGAACAGCTAGAGCGGCAGTTGCATCATGATGAAACGCCGTTAGAGAGTAACGCGCTTGAGGTACACATTCATAATTTACGTAAGAAATTGAAGCATAAAGACTGGATCGAGACTATTCGCGGCATAGGCTACCGTTTTTCATGCGATTGATCGAACGTATTCGTAGCAAAATGCGCTCCATGCGGCGCCGTATTATCGTCGCCGTATCGACGTTATTTATCAGTGCTAGTTTACTCAGTTCTATCTGGATTTACTTTGAAATCAAGCATGAAGTTAATGAACTTTTTGACGCTGAACTGGTGCAGCAGGCGCGTGTGTTGGATGGCTTGTTGGCGGTTGCGTTAGCGCAGCAGTCGGCGGACAGTTTGCGGCAACAGCCGCGCTGGCTCAAACATGCACAACAGTTGGCGCACCCTTATGAAAACAAATTGGCGTTTCGGGTAGAAACCGCCAGTGGCGACTTATTGTTAAGTAGTGACGGTATTCCTGCTCCGGCAGAGCTACCGTTCCAGCCCGGGTTCAGTCAGTTTGCTGTCGATGGTGATTATTGGTATGCCTTTGGCATGGCCAACGCTGCGCACGATTTTCGAGTCGTGGTGATGCAAGAAGATTCGTTTCGTGGTGAATTACGTATTGATTTAGCCGTCGATACCCTGGTGCCGATCGTGGTGCTATTGCCCTTTGTTTTGTGGGCGTGCCGCTGGTTGGTGAACTACTTCTTTTACCATTTTAGCCGGGTTGCTACTCACCTTCGTGACCGGCGCAGTGACGACTATTCACCGATCCAGCAGCTAGATAATAGTGACGAAGTGGGTGCGGTGGTGAATGCCGTCAACAGTTATTTAAGCCGCACGGAACAAGCGTTTGTTCGTGAACGCCGATTTTCGGCTGATGCTGCACATGAATTGCGTACACCATTAGCGGCGCTTAAAGCACAGTTACAACAATTGCAGCCGAGTAACGCCGCTGAGGGCAAAGCGGTGGCGGCGGCGTTGTTGAGTACTCAGCGGTTGATCGATTTAGTTCAGCAACTACTGGTGTTAGCGCGGGCAGAGCAAACTCAACGGCAGTTTCAGCGTTTTAATTTGGCGGCGCTAACACGCGAGAGTTTAGCCAGTTACTATGCCAATTTTGAGTTGGCCGGTTTGCAACTTGTCGCCGATGTGCCACAACATTGTCAAATAGAGTCTGATGCGCAAGCCTGGCGTCTGATGTTAAGCAACTTGCTCGACAACGCTCTCAAGTATGCCGAGCGCGACAGTACGGTGACGGTGACGTTACGCAAGACAACTCGGCGAGGCGACTTAGATGGCTATCAATTGGTGGTTAACAATCAAGTTGATAACGCCGCCGAAATCGATGCCGACAGGGTCTTTGACCGTTTTTATCGGGGTCGCCAGTTAGATCGTCCCGGTAGCGGTTTAGGTATGAGCATTGTGGCAAATATTGCTAAACAACTGGCGGTAACCATCGAATTTCGTTTGCAAGACCAGCAAGTGCAGGTGATGTTAAACGGTTAACGTTAGCTGCCGTTGTGCGTGAGTGGGTATTAGCCGTAATAGGTTGGCGAGCCGGGGCCTACCGGAAGACCAAAGCCAAAAACCCAAATGAAGAATAAGGCGGTCCAGCCAATGAAGAAAATCATCGAGTAGGGCAGCATCATGGCGACCAGCGTGCCGATACCCAAGTTGCCCTTGTAACGTGTTGCAACCGCCAGAATCAAGCCAAAGTAACTCATCATCGGGGTGATCACGTTAGTGACCGAGTCACCAATACGGTAAGCGGCTTGAATGACTTCGGGAGCGTAGCCAATGAGCATGAGCATGGGGACAAAAATCGGTGCGGTAATGGCCCATTGTGCCGACGCCGAGCCGAGCATCAGGTTGACGAAACCACAAATCATAATAAAGAACAGGAATACCAGCGGTCCGGTCAGACCCATCTGGGTTAAAAACTCAGCGCCGTTGATGGCGAAAATGGTGCCAAAATTGGTCCACTTGAAAAAGTTAACGAACTGAGCGGCAAAAAACACCAGTACGATGTACATGCCCATGGTGCTCATACTGTGCGACATGGCGTCGATAACGTCGCGATCATTCTTCATGCTACGGGTAACCCGGCCATAGACAAAGCCAGGAATGGCGAAGCTAATAAAAATATAGGCGACCACACCTTTCAGGAACGGCGAACCGGCTACTTCATTAGTTTCCGGATGACGCAAAATACCCCATTCCGGCACTACCGTTAAGGCGAGCAGCGCCATGATCAGCAAAAACGAGAAGCCAGCATACAACAAGCCCTTTTTCTCGGCGCTGCTGAGCTTTTCCATGGTCTGTTGGTCGAGTTCAATGGTGGCTTCGCTAGGGTCATATTGACCCAACTTGGGTTCGACGATCTTATCGGTGACAAACGCCCCCATGATGGCGATCATGAAGGTACTGATCATCATAAAGAACCAGTTCGCCTCGGCGCCGACGGTGTAATCGGGGTCGATAATATTGGCGGCTGCTTCGGTAATACCCGATAACAGCGGATCGACGGTACCAATCAACAGATTAGCGCTGTAACCGGCCGAAACCCCCGAAAACGCGGCGGCTAGACCGGCCAGTGGATGACGCCCTAAGCCGTGGAATATCATCGCTGCTAGCGGGATCAATACCACATAACCCAACTCGGCGGCGGTATTAGAAACCACCCCGGCGAACACCACCACCAAGGTGATCATGCGTGGTGGTGCTTTCATCACCAAGCCGCGCATGGCGGCCGAAATCAAGCCGGAACGTTCGGCCACACCCACCCCCAATAGCGCGACTAATACCGTTCCCAAGGGGGTAAAGCCGGTAAAGTTGGTGACTAAATGGGTGACGATGCGCTGTAGGCCCTCGGCGTTAAGTAGACTGACGGCTTCGATCACGGTACTGCCATCACGCGGATCGATGGCGCTGACGTTAAAATAAGCGGCAACACCGCTGGCAACCAGAATGAATAAACAGAATAACGCGAATAGGGTGATTGGGTGGGGTAATAGATTCCCTAACCACTCGACGCTATCTAAAAAACGCGTAAACCAACCGCGTTGCTGATTGGGGGGTGAAGGCTGTGGCGCTGAATTGGTCATGCCTGATGGCTCCCTAATAAAAATATCAGCGCCGAATTGTACACAGAATTGTCGACAATAAAAAACGGCGCTTTGTAAAAAGCGCCGTTTTATCAACAACTAATAGTTAGCAGGGAAAGCTTATGCAGCCTGTTCATCGGCCTTTTTTTGACGTTCTGCATAGGCCACTGCTGCCGCACCCGCCATTAATTCGGCATGGTCAAAATCGTCGACATTGATGGTTTTTAAACGACCTTTCTCGGCACGCTCGAACAGCGCCACGTCGTCGTCACTTAACACACCCAGCTCTTTGCCGGTTTGCGCCAACTTATCCAATTGTGTGAAGCTAAAGCGCTTGCCCGCCGCTTTACAGATTTTGTCGTACAGCGGTTCGGCGGCAATCATGTCGCGTAGGGTCTGTTCCAGTTCGCCGTGCAGCCCTTCAACAGCCAAGAACTGCCCCTGACCTAAGCGCTCACGGCTAGCATTTGGACTGGTCAGAATAGCGGCCACTTTGTGATCGGTGGTATCTAACGGACGGTGTACGATACGCCCAAACGGGAACATGATGGCTTTCATCACGCTACCGATGCCACCAAAGTTAGCCAGCAGTTCTAACTGTGCTTCTTGCAAGCGGTACAGGGTATCTTGCATAGCCCAGTGCATGAGCACTTGGTCTTCTTGCAAACGGCCTTCGTCGTGAAAACGCTTCAGTACCGCCGAGCCTAAGTACAAGTAGCTCAACATATCGCCTAAGCGAGCTGAAATACGTTCCTTACGTTTCAGTGAACCACCTAACACGCCCATAGCGACGTCAGATAACAATGCTAAGTTAGCGCTAAAACGGTTCATCTGTTTGTAATAGGTTTTGCTGCTGTCGCTGGCCGGCGCGCTACTGAAGTGATGACCACCCAGACCAAAGAACAACGAACGCATAAAGTTACTGGCAGCAAAACCGATATGACCAAAGATGGCTCGGTCGAAGCGTTTTAAGCCTTGCGAACTTTTCTCGCTGGCGGCTTCCATTTCTTCCAGTACATAAGGATGACAGCGAATTGCACCCTGACCATAAATCATCATACTACGGGTCAGAATGTTAGCACCCTCTACGGTAATCGCCACGGGTACGCCCTGATAACCACGACCTAAGTAGTTATTGGGACCCAAGCAAATACCTTTACCGCCGTGCACATCCATGGCGTCATCCATGCAAGCACGTAATTTTTCGGTCATGTGATATTTGGCGATTGCTGAAATCACGCTAGGCTTTTCGCCGACATCAATACCGGTTGTCGATAAGGTGGTGACGGCGTCCATCAGGTAAGCGTTACCGCCTAGACGGGCTAGCGCCTCTTCAACGCCCTCCATCTTACCGATCGGTAATTTAAACTGACGACGGATGCGCGAATAAGCGCCGGTTGCTAGTGCTAAGGTTTTTACGCCGCCGGCACTGTTTGACGGTAGTGTAATGGCACGACCTACTGACAAACATTCAACCAGCATACGCCAACCTTTACCGGCCATATCGGCACCACCGATGATGTAATCCAGAGGCACAAAAATGTCTTCACCGCGGATAGGGCCATTCATAAACGGCACGTTCAGTGGAAAATGGCGGCGGCCGATATCTAAACCCTTAGTATCGCGTGGAATCAAGGCGCAGGTGATACCTAGCGATTTCTCTTTACCCAACAGACCATCGGGGTCGTACATTTTAAAGGCCAGACCGATGACGGTGGCAACTGGCGCTAAAGTGATGTAGCGCTTGTTAAAGTTTAAACGAATACCGACGATTTCTTCGCCGTTCCACTCGCCTTTACAAACGACGCCACTATCGGGGATTGCACCCGCATCAGAACCGGCTTCGGGACTGGTTAATGCAAAGCAGGGGATCTCTTCACCGCGGGCCAAGCGCGGTAGATAATGTTGCTGTTGCTTTTCGGTGCCATAATGTTGCAACAGTTCGCCCGGACCTAACGAGTTAGGTACACCGACGGTACTGGCTAACACGGTGCTGACACCGGCTAACTTTTGCAGTACGCGCGATTGCGCATAGGCCGAAAATTCCAGACCACCGAATTCTTTTTTGATGATCATGGCAAAGAATTTATTATCTTTCAAATATTGCCAAACTTCTGGCGGCATATCGGCTAACGAATGCGTCGTTTCCCAATCGTTCAGCATTTTGCAGACTTCTTCCACTGGGCCGTCTAAAAATGCTTGCTCTTCTTTGGATAAGCGCGCTTTTGGAATGTTGTGCAGGGTATTCCAATTGGGGTTGCCGCGGAATAATTCGCCTTCCCACCACACGGTACCGGCGTCAATGGCGTCTTTTTCGGTGTCAGACATTTCCGGCGTGACTTTACGATACATCGTCAGCAACGGTTTAGTCAGCAGCGCCTGACGTAGCGGAGTGATGTTTAACGGTAATAACAGCACCACCAAGATGACCCACAGCACAGGGCCTACCACGCCCATGACGGTGCCCAATGCGAACATGACCACCATACCCGCGCTGAAGGTGCGCAGAGTGGTGCGATGATAAATGAGTGCCGCTGCCGCAAGTACGGTAGCAACAATCCAAAGTGCGACGCTCATAATTAACTCCATTGTTAGAGGTCAGACCAGTAGAATATGGCAAAAGTAGATCACGTTGCGGTCAATTTCAAGGGAAATTTGAACGCTTGTTTAAAATGCGCTGTCAACATTCATAGCCAAGCATGGTCGTTTTGCCGAGCCGCTCTTGTTATCTTACGCTCGGCAACGGCATAATGATCGCTATAGCCGATGGCCGCTACCGACAAAAAAGGAAAGATGATGTCTGCAAAGCCGCTAGCAATGATGGTAAAAAAAATAACTGGCGTGACGGTGATGTCTGCTCTCGCCCTCAGCCTATGGTTTAGCAATGTAACACCGGCATTGGCCGCCGCTGATAATGAGCCGGCCGCTGATGCACAAACACTACAAGCTTTTCACGCTAGCTATCGGGTAACCCGTGGCGGCAGCGAATATGGTGACGCTCAGCGTGAACTGCAGCGACAAGGAAAGGAGCTTTGGCGTTATCGTACCTTGACCGATATCTCATGGTTTATTTTGTCCGATAAACGCGAGTTCACCTCAAGCTTTGTGGTGCGTGACGGTGCGGTTATTAACCGCGAGTTTGCTTATAAGCGTACCGGTACAGGTAGTGATAAAGCCTTTAGCGCGCGCTTTGACGAACAGCAGCAACAAATCATTAATTTGGCCGATCAGCAGCCACTTGATATACCATGGCAAGTGCCCATGATGGACGAGTCAAGTATGTTGCATCAGCTTAAACTAGATTTGCTTAATGGCGAACAGCAGCGCTTTGAATATCAAGCTATCGACGACAAGGGCCGTCTTGATCACTTTACTTTCGTGCGCGATGGGGTGGAAAACTTAAACTTGCCCTATGGCAAGGTTGACGCCATTTTGATCAAGCGTATTCGTGAAAACAGTTCACGTGAAACCCATTATTGGTTTGCGCCATCGTTAAATTATGTGTTGGTTAAACTACGTCAATGGAAAGATGGTGACGAACAAGCAACTTTAGAGCTGGTTGATTATCAGCAGCAATAATTAAAAAAGATGGCCGCGGCCATCTTTTTTTAAGCTTATTTTTTGCAAAAATAAGCGACCGTTATTCGTCGGCATAGCCTTGCGCACCAAGCGTTTGACCGTCTAACTGCACTTGCTCATTAACTAAGCGTAGACGATCGGCGCAGAACCAGCGGATAACCAGCGGATAAATGCGATATTCCTGCTCATGTACACGTTGCTGTAAATCATCGGCCTCGTCACCGGCAAAAATGGGTATTTTCGCCTGCAATATCACCGGTCCGCCATCCAGCTCTTCGGTAACAAAATGAACACTAACACCGTGCTCTTCATCACCGGCATCTAACGCGCGCTGATGAGTATTGATGCCTTTATATTTAGGTAGTAAGGACGGATGAATATTCAGCAGTTTGCCGGTGTAATGGCGAGTGAATGCGGCGGTCAAAATGCGCATAAAGCCAGCCAGCACGACCAAGTCGGGTTGGTAGCTATCGACTAATTGCTGTAGGGCCGCGTCGTAGTCGTCGCGGCTGGCGTAATCACGGTGTGACCGATACCCGCCGCCGCGGCTTTTTGCAGACCACCGGCGTCGGCTTTATTGGCAATCACCGCGACGACTTCGGCAGCAATTTCACCACGCTCGCAAGCTTGGTGAATATTAACCATGTTACTGCCCGAGCCTGAAATCAGAATAACCAGACGCTTCATGATTAACGCAGCTCGTCAGCGCGAATGTCGACCTGAGCTTCGCCGCTTTCGGCAGCACTGATATGACCGATTTGCCAAGCTTGTTGGCCTTGCTCATTCAAAATGGTAATGGCTTGTTCGGCGGCGCTTTGCGGCAGTGCGATGACCAAACCGACACCACAGTTAAAGGTGCGGTACATTTCGTGAGTACTGACATTACCATTGTCTTGCAACCAATCGAAGATCGGTGGCCAATCCCAGCTATTACCATCGATGATGGCTTTCATATTATCCGGTAATACGCGTGGAATATTCTCCCAGAAACCACCGCCGGTAATGTGCGAAATAGCGTGTACGGGTTGTTGACGTATCAGTTCTAACACCGCTTTCACATAAATGCGGGTAGGCGCCATTAAATGTTCTGCCAGCGTTTTGCCGTGCAAATCAGAGCTTAAGTCGGCACCGCTGACCTCAATGATTTTGCGGATCAATGAGTAACCGTTTGAATGTGGGCCACTTGAGGCTAAAGCGATGAGCGCATCACCCTCGGCCACTTTACTGCCGTCGATGATGTCGTCTTTTTCTACCACACCGACACAAAAACCGGCTAAATCGTAATCACCGTCCTCGTACATGCCGGGCATTTCGGCGGTTTCACCCCCAATCAAGGCACAGCCTGATTGCTCGCAACCTTCGCCGATACCGGTCACGACATCGGCAGCGACCTCGACATCCAGTTTGCCGGTGGCGTAATAATCTAAAAAGAACAGCGGTTCGGCGCCTTGTACGATTAAGTCGTTAACACACATCGCCACCAAGTCGATGCCAACGCCACTGTGCTGCTTGAGGTCAATGGCTAAGCGCAATTTGGTACCGACGCCATCGGTGCCAGACACCAATACTGGCTTACGGTAGCCTTCAGGAATTTCGCACAGCGCGCCAAAGCCACCGATACTGCCCATCACTTCGGGGCGAGCGGTACGTTTGGTGACACCCTTGATGCGCTCGACTAAAGCGTTGCCAGCATCAATATCGACACCTGCATCTTTGTAGCTTAAAGAGGGTTTATGCTGATCCACGCGTTGCTTACTCACAGAAGGAACCTCAAATCGTCAGTGTAGAATAAATTGCGCGCTAGTTTAGCAGAAAGCGACTTCGCTGACACGACTTTGCGACGTTTTCCTGCAGGATTTGCCGATCGTTTCTCGATGGTCTTTCTCAAGGATTGGCTAGATAGGCTAAAAATAAACTTAAGGCCATGATTTCATTGCTGTTAAATCACTTGTTGCGGAGCGCCGTTTTGTCTAAAGTAAGCGCTTGTTTTCGGGTGTTGGAGTAACCGACATGACACCTATTCAGATAACCGCCGTAAAGCGTCCCGCCGCGTTGCAAGTCACTCGCGCTAAGCGCCAACACATCAAGGCGCTGGTAGCCATTGAGCAGCGCTGCTTTAGCATCGATCGACTCAGTCAGCGCAGCTTCAAACGTTTTATCGAGCAAGATATTGGCGACTTTGCTGTGGCCTTAATTGACCAGCAAGTGGTTGGTTATTGCTTGGTCATTTATCGTCAGGGCACGCAGTTGGCGCGGCTATATTCGATGGCCGTTGATCCTGATTTTCAACGGCAAGGCATTGGCACCTGTTTGCTAGCCGAAGCCGAGCGTGTCGCCGATGACCGTCATTGCTTGTTCATGCGGCTTGAGGTGCAAGTTGATAATCAGGCGGCGTTGGCGCTTTATCATCGTCACCATTACTTCGATTTGGACATGCGCGCAGAATATTACGAGGACGACAGCGACGCACTGATTTTGCAAAAGCTGTTACCGCGTTATGAACACAGCGAAAATAGTGAAGACCGGCGTGTACCGTTGTTGACGCAAAGTACCGATTTTACTTGTGGCCCAGCCAGTTTATTGATGGCGCTGACTTATTACGGTCAACCTAGCGACGACCCTTATCACGAAGAATTAGAGATTTGGCGCGAGGCAACGACCATTTATATGACCTCGGGCCACGGTGGTTGCGGCCCGCACGGGTTAGCTCGAGCCGCGCTTAAGCGTGGCTTGCAAGCCGAACTCTATGTCAGTCAAAGTGGCCCGGTATTGCTGGATTCGGTGCGTAATGATGATAAAAAACAAGTCATGGCACGCATTCAAGAAGCCGATATCATGGCGCTGCAAAAGCAGCGTGTGCCGATGCATATTGGCGATTATTCGGTGGCGCAATTACGCCTTGATTTAGCTGCCGATAAGCTGGTGATTGCGTTGATCAGCACCTATGTTTTTGATGGTATTAAGGCACCGCACTGGGTCTTGATTTGCGCCGCCGACGAACAGTTTGTTTATATCAATGACCCAGACCAAGACACCTTTCCCTGGCAATCGGCTTCAGAACGCCAGTATTTACCGATTCCGATAGCGACATTTAACCGTGCTTTTGGCTTTGGCAGTCGTAAGCAGAAAGCGGCGGTGGTGGTGTCTTGCCCGCAAACACTTGCGTAAAATCGAACGAATTAACGCTTTTCTTGCCTAATTGATGAATCTGAACGCGCTATTGGCGCGTATAACGGACGTGGTAAAACTATACTCGAACGCGCAGTTTGCGCCGTCATGATCGAGTTAGCACTAATTCGACCAACCGACAACTCGAGTAACCGACAAGGAGAACGGGATGAGTCAGGTGTACGATGATTACAGTATAGGCAAGCATTCGCTGAAGAATCGTTTAGTAGTAGCCCCGATGACGCGTACCAGCGCCGAAGCCGATGGATCGGCGAGCGAGTTGATGGGTGATTATTACGAGCGCTTTGCCGAGGGTGGCTTTGGACTAATTATTACCGAAGGTACCTATACCGATAAAGAGGCTAGCCAAGGCTACGAGAATCAGCCGGGCATTAGCGATGCGCCGCAAACCGACGCATGGAAAAAAATTGTCAGCCGCGTGCATGAGCACGATTGCAAGATGATATTACAGTTGATGCACGCTGGCGCTCAGTTTCAATACAACCGCTTTACCGACACGCCGGTGTCACCTAGTGGTGTCAAACCCAAGGGTGAACCGCTGGGCTTATATGGTGAGGTTGAGGGTGGTTGGCCTGAACCTGAAGAAATGAACGAGCATCACTTTGATATCGTTATGAATGGCTTTATCGGCGCGGTGAATCGGGCCAAAGAGGCGGGCTTCGACGGCGTCGAGTTGCATGCCGCTAACGGTTATTTATTGAATGAGTTTTTAAGCGACTACTTTAATCGTCGTGAAGATAAATGGGGTGGTAGCCTTAACAAACGTCTATTGTTTATTGAGGACGTCATCAAAGCCGCGAAATCGGCTGCTGGCGACGACTTTATTGTCGGTATTCGGATCAGCCAAATTACCGTCACTGACCCTGATTATCAGTGGCCCGAGGGCGAAGAAGGTTTCGAGCATATCGTCAGCAAATTAGTCGCTGCTGGGATTGACTATATTCACACCACCGACACCGCTTACGATCGTAAGCACTTAAAAGATGGCGATCACAGTCTGGCTGAAACCGTGCAGCATGTTTCTGATGTACCCCTGATCATTAATGGCGGTATTGATGAAGATAATTTAGACGATCTGGCTGAACAGTTTCCTGAAGCGCTGTTCGCCATTGGAAAAAAAGCCTTAGCCAATCCTGATTTTGCTAAACGCTTCAAGTCTGGTGATGAGATTGCTGATTTAGACTTTGCCATGTTGCAACCCAAGGCAACCTTGGAAAACGAATGGCAATGGCGCAAATTGCAGCAACAGGCTGATTCTTAAGCGATATACGACGATAGTCACAAGCCGCTGTTATCCATGATAACGGCGGCTTTTTTATGACAAATGCATATTGATCTAGTCCCCGAAAGTTTTCGGTAAGAATTAAGCATTCATACTGGGCGTTCTTTTCGCACTCGGATGAATGACATGAGTAAAGCCGCGTTAGTGGTGAATATCGATACCCAGCTTGGCCGCTATATTGCTTCAATGTTAGCGGCTGCTGACGTTGATGTTAGCGGCGTAGCGCTAACCTGCCAAGCCAGTGCAGCACAACAAGCGGATTATGCCCGTCACTACAGTGTCTCGTTAACCGACAGTTGGCAACGCGAAGCCACGCTTGAGCAGTTATGGCGGCAGGCCGATGAGGTGAATATCGTTATCGCCGGGATTGGAGATGTGTTGTTAGGACCATTGGCAGCGCTGTCAGACCAAGCTGTCGGTGAACACTTACAACAGCAGTTGTCAGGTGTGATGCAGTTGTATCGCTCGCTGCTAAAGCGAGTCAGCGAGCAAGCAACGCCTGTGCAACGAGTGCAAGTGCTACACTGCTTACCGGATGCTGATAGCTTAGGCGAAAGTCTGAATAGTTTACCGTTAATGATCCTACAAGCGATGCAATCGCTATGCACCAATATGAAAAAAGAGCTGCGGCTTTTGGGAGTAAACTTACAGGTACTTAAGTACCAGTTGGCGTACCGTGACTGCAATGACCACCAACTGAGTTTCTTTAATAATCTGCAACTCAAGGCTTTTCAGCCAGCGGTTGATGCTTACTTGCAAAGCGCCGAACAGCGCTGGCAGAAGGCTGACAAGCTAGCCTCGCAAGCGGCCATAACAGACACCTTGGCGCAGCTATTCATGCTTGACAAACAAGCTAGATAAAACCCCAGTTAACGATTTTAGGGTTGCCTGTGAGCGGGTAAGTATCCGGTAAGAAAAGGCGTGGAATACTGTTTCTCTATTCGAATTCATTGACGATAAAAAAGGACAGTATCCATGACGCTACGTTGTTCGGTTAGTCGTTTGACCATTCCCGCTATGATGACTTTTCTTATGTTGTCGCCCGCGCAAGCGCAACAGGATGACAGCCAAGAAACCCAGTGGGGGCTGGGAGTCGGCGCTGGTATTAAACAAAAAGAATATCAAGGTGATGACTCGCAGTCGCGCATTATTCCAGTACTTTATGCTGAAAATCGTTGGTTACGACTGATTGGCCCGAACCTAGACATTAAATTGGCGTCGTTTGCCGATGTTTCCTTTAACGTGCGTGCTAAGTTTGCCTTAGGCGATGGCTACGAAGCTGAAGACTCTTGGCTATTAACCGGTATGGCAGAGCGCAAAGCTAGTATTTGGTTGGGGCCGCAAGCCACTTGGCAAACCGCTATCGGTGATTTCAGCGCGGAACTGTTAACCGATACCATGAGTCATAGTGAGGGTTTGCAAGCCAGCCTGAGTTACGGCAAAACCTTCGCAATGAATCAGCATTGGTCTATCGAGCCTAAGTTGAAATTAACTTGGCTGAATGACGATTATGTTGATTATTACTACGGTGTTAGCGCCGCAGAGGCGACCCCTGAACGCGCTTTTTATACGGCTGATGCCAGTTTAAATTATAGCGCTGAAGTGGCATTTCACTACCAATTAGACCGCCGTCATCGCTTCTCGTTCGCGGCTTCCTATACGCAGTTAGGCAGTGATATTAAGGATAGCCCGATAGTCGACCAATCCGGTCTAGGGCAGGTAGCATTTATTTATTTGTACCGCTTTTAAACAACGCTTTTAGCACTGATTAAATAAAAGAGTCAGCCGATGCAGCGTATTTTATTGGTAGAAGACAATCAACGTTTGGCCGACCATGTGTTAGCCGCGTTGAAAAAACAATCGTTGTACGCCGATGTTTGTCAGGATAAAGCCGCTGCATTACACACCTTAGCGGCTCAGCAATACGGTGTGCTGATCCTTGACCGTGGCTTACCCGACGGCGATGGTTTGAGTTTATTAAAGCAACTCCGGCAACGTGGAAACATGCTGCCCTGTTTAGTATTAACCGCACAGAGCACGATCCATGATCGCGTACAGGGCTTGGATAATGGCGCCGATGATTATTTAGCTAAACCGTTTTCGATGGATGAGTTGATCGCCCGGGTTAAGGCGTTGTTGCGGCGTCCGACACAAACGGTTTCGCTTGATCCACGCTGGCAGGACCTTGAATTGCGTATGCAACACGCCGAACTTTGCTGCGCAAAAGACGGTGTCGAGTACTGTCAGTCGTTGGCGCCCGCAGAAGTGCAGATCATGGCATTGTTGATGCAAGACGCTCAACATGGCTCTCGGGTCAGGCGTCGTCAGGCTTTGGAGCATGCAGCTTGGGGGGTAATGGATGCAGTGACACCCAATGCTCTTGATGTGGTTATTCATCGCTTACGTAAAAAACTATCGGCGTTAGGGTCGGTGGTGGTGTTAACCAACATACGCGGAGTCGGCTACCAATTGCAGACGGAGACGATGCATGCGAGTTAGTTTAACCGCGCGTCTAGTCGGTGTGGTGCTGGTGATGCAGTCGTTGCTGTTAGGAGCGGTGCTGGTTTACTTGTTTATGTTTAACCCGCCGGTACTGATTCGCTACATCATGCATGAACAGTTAAGCTTATTTAGCGATAACGTGTTTTTGGACGAAGATGGGCAGCCGCAGGTGCGTATTTCAGAAGAAACCGATAACAGCGTTTGGATTTACGCTGTGTTGCCTTACGATTTGATTTATCAAATCATTGATCGGCAAGGTAGGGTGGCTTTCTCGTCGGTACCGGTCGCGGCTTTCGCACCTGCTACTGGGGATTCTTCTGCGCAACCTAAAAGCTTTTATTACACCCTGCAGCAGCGCAATTTTTATGTCGAACGCATGCAATTAAGCGGTGAGCTTGCCGATTATCGTTTACAGGTAGCAACCAGTGAACGCATGTTAGCGTTGTTTCAATTGACTCGCATACAGCCCTTATCAAAGTTTGCCTTGCTACTGATTATTTTTTCTATTTTGTTGTACGTGCTGATCGTCATTTTAACCGTCCGGCGTATGCTCAAACCGCTATTGCGCGTGGCCGCTGCGGCACAGCAAATATGACAG
>NZ_AMRG01000005.1 GCF_000299895.1 Idiomarina xiamenensis 10-D-4 | reverse complement strand
TTGTGTTTTTTTATCGTTCGCTTATTTAATCGGCGGATGTTAGCCAGATGCAACATTCCAGGCGCCAATGAGTGTGTTAAACTTGGCCGATTAACACTTGCCGTAACCTTCGTGTTTATCGGCACGACTTACACTATATATCGTGATTGGAACTCGTTTGCATGACGCATAAGCAAATCAATACACTAGAATATTCTGCGCAGTTGGCCGACAAGCAAGCGCGCCTGACGGAAAAGCTATCGCCTTTTATGACCGCTCAGCATACACCGCCGCTAGAGGTATTCGCTTCACCGGTCAAACATTATCGAATGCGAGCGGAATTTAGAGTCTGGCATGAGGGAGATGACCTCTATTACATCATGTTCGATCCAGACACACGCGAAAAGATTCGTATTGACCAGTTTTTGCCTGGCGCGCAATTAATTAATCAATTGATGACCGCCTTAATTGACGCCATTAAAGATCAGCCACAACTACGAACCAAACTATTTCAAGTCGACTTCTTAACCACAACGACTCAACAAGCCATCATTTCATTGCTGTATCACCGACAGCTGGATGAGCAATGGGAGCAGTCTGCGCGCCAACTGCAACAACAACTGACCACACAACTGTCGCTGCACTCGTTGAATATCATTGGCCGAGCAAGAAAGCAAAAGCGGGTATTAGGCAGTGACGCCGTTACCGAACGAGTCAGTGTCAATGGTCACGACTATGACTTCTTACAAGTAGAGAACAGTTTTACGCAACCCAATGCCGCCATCAATCAACAAATGATCGGCTGGGCACAAGCTGCGGTGGGCGACAACGAAGATGATCTATTAGAACTGTACTGCGGCAACGGTAACTTTACCTTGCCATTAGCCAGTCAATTTGGCCGAGTGCTCGCCACCGAAATTAGTAAAAGTTCCGTTGCCGCGGCACGCCATAACGCTGATATAAACGCCATCGATAATGTCACCGTCGTGCGCATGTCTGCCGAAGAGTTCAGCGCGGCAATGAACGGCGAACTGACCTCGAGACGAGCTCAAGAAGCCAATATCCACGACTTCGACTGTCGTACCGTGCTGGTCGACCCACCTCGAGCCGGTTTGGATCCGGACACCTTAGCGTTGGTACAGCAATACGACAATATTCTTTATATTTCCTGTAACCCCGACACACTCTGTGCCAATTTAGCGGTACTAACGCAAACCCATCAGCTCACCAAGGCCGCATTATTTGACCAGTTCCCTTACACCGAGCATATGGAAGCGGGCGTTTATTTAACGCGACGACGCTAAGTCGTCGCGTTAACCGTCACACCACTACTGTTGCTGCCATTGACGAATATTGTCTAGCGTCAGACGCACGATGTTGGCGCGTGCTTCAGGTGAAGTCCAAGCGTTATGCGGCGTGACGATCAGGTTTAAATCGTTATCTGCCATCGCATCGGTTAACACATGACCGTCTCGCGGTGGCTCTTGCGGCAATACATCTACCGCCAAACCACCTAAGCGTCCCTCACGCAAAGCCTGTAACGCATCCGCCTCATTAATAATGCCACCGCGGGCACAGTTCACCAGTAAGGCACCCGATTTTACTTGTTTTAAAAGCTTAGCATCGACCAAACCTTGGGTTTCTGGCGTTAACGGACAATGTAAGCTAATGACATCGGCATCACCGACCAGTTCGGCTAACGCAGGACGTGAATCGGCGGCTTCGTTACCCGGTCTAGCGGCATAGCTAACTCGCATGCCAAAAGCTTCAGCGACCTTAGCAACCGCTTCACCCAGTTCGCCCTGCCCGACGATGACCAAATGCTTACCCGCTAACTCCAAGGTTTTGTAGTCCAGCAAGCAAAACAGTTCACTACGATTCCAACGTCCAGCGGCGACATCTCGCGCATACAATGGCAAACGATTAGCCAGCGCCAACATCAACATCATGGTGTGCTGCACGACACTAGCGGTGCCATAGGCTTTAACATTCTTGACCGTGATGTTGTGTTTTGCGGCAGCCTCTTTATCAATATTATTGGTTCCGGTGGCTAACACACAGATCAGCTTTAAGTTGGGTAACTGCTGCATCAAGTCAGCGTCAATCACGACTTTGTTGGTAATCGCAATATCGGCTTCACGCAGTCGTTGTAGTGTTTGTTCTGGTGACGTTAATGGATGCACTTCAAGTTGCTCAACAGCATCACGCAGGGGGCTTAAATCAATATCGTCAGCAAGGCTGGCGGCATCAAGAATAACGGCTTTCATAACTATCCTTGGCTGTTCGGGATCATGCAGTGAAAGCAATGATCGTCAAAAAGGTATAGCCGAGTTTAGTGAATTGCGGGGCTATTGCAACTGTTACAAACTTGCTGATGACGACGCATCAAACGTAAGTTAATAAGATGTGCAGCAATAATAAAAAGTGCGCCGGTCGAGATAATGACGACTTCGGCCGTTTGCTGAAACGCATGTTTTTGTGAAGAAATCACGCCACCAATAAGTAGCAGAACGATCGGTTGCCAGTAACCATGCTGACGCGCACCGATACCCAGCGCCAGTAATCCAATAACCATACTCAATACCAAGACCACATCTTCAAGAGTATGATCACCTGTCACGGCTAGGCCCAAAACAGACAATGCGGGAAGAATTGCAGGCAGCAGCAAACAATGGATAGCACACAAGGTGGTTATCCAGATACCTGCTTTATCGAGTTTGCTGTGATTAGTCATTTAGCTTGACCCTTAAACCTACAAGGCTGTAATAGTATAACATCGCAAACACAATTTCCAGTATGGTATAAAAAAAGCGCACAAAAAAGGGCGGCTTAACGCCGCCCCTCATTGCTATATCAACTGCATCAGTCGATTAGCTATCGCTGTTGTTTTCCAACGCACCTAACGATTGACCAATGGCAATACGTTTAGCTTTCATCGCCTCTGGGATACGTTTAACCAAACCAATCGCCAATAACCCGTTTTCCAACTTGGCGCCGGTAATTTCAACGTGTTCAGCTAGACTAAATTTACGTTCAAAACCGCGGAACGCAATGCCTTTATGCAAGTACTTACGCTGCTCACCGTCATCGGCTTTTTTGCCTTGCACACGAAGTACGCCGTTCTCAACTTCAAGTTCCAGTTCGTCTTCGGCAAAGCCAGCCACGGCTAAGGTGATGACATACTGGTTTTCGCCGGTACTTTCGATGTTGTAAGGAGGGTAACCCGAAGCACTGGTGTCAGAACGAAGCGCCGCATCTAATAACGATGCCATCCGGTCAAAACCAACACTGCTGCGATAGAGGGGTGATAAATCAATAGTAGCCATAGTCATTCTCCTAAGAAGCAATAGACTGTTAAATGTTCATACCGAGAGCAATCTGCTCCTCGGTCAACGGGCGACTCTCTTAGAGACCTCGCCCTCAATCTATAAATAGGGATAGCCTGCGGCTGTTTCAAGAGCAACAGAAAAAATTTTGCAGTTAGGCGCGGTCGATGGCGAAGGGTAAAACCTCGGCAATATGTTCCGCCTTACTGATCAACATGAGTAAACGATCCACGCCTAATGCCACGCCAGCGCAGTCCGGTAAGCCAGCGCGTAGCGATGCGAGCAAGCGCTCATCAATTTTTTTCGTCGCTAATCCTCGCGCTTGCCGAGCCTGGTTATCGGCAGCAAAGCGCTGCGCTTGTTCTGCCGCATCAGTCAACTCATAAAAACCGTTAGCTAACTCGACACCCCGGTAAAAAAACTCGAATCGTCGTGCCACTCGAGGGTCGTCTTGGTCAAGCCGAGCCAACGATGCTTGCGATGCCGGAAAATGATAAATCGCTACCGGTTGTTGCTGTGCAATAACGGGCTCAACCCATTCGGCCATGGCCACTTGCAACAATGTGTCGGCGTCGCTCGCGGCATTGATCCAGCCACTATAACGAGCATCGGCTAACAACCGCTGTCGCAGCTGCGCAATACCTTCTGCAGTCAGTGGATCAACCCCTAACACCTCAATAAAGGCCTGCTGATAACTGACCCGTCGTGCCGCGGGTAACCCCGCGCAGCTTTGCAACAAGTCATCCACCTCAAGCATCAACTGTTGGTCGTCAAAACCGACGCGATACCACTCTAGTAAGGTAAATTCAGGATTATGCAGGCGGCCTTGCTCGTCATTACGAAACACTTTACCCAACTGATAAATACAACGGGGATAAGCCGCCAACAGCCGCTTCATCGCGTATTCAGGAGAGGTTTGCAAATAAAGTTGGCTGGCGCTGGCAATGGTATCGCCACTCAGCTCGGTGATCAGGTTTTCTAAATGGACATCGGTAACCCCAGCAGACGCTAATAGGGGCGTATCGACTTCTAACACTTGTCGTTGTTGAAAGAACTGACGAATGGCAGCAAACAGCTTAGCGCGCTGCTCAAGCATCGGCATTGACGCCGACGGGCGCCATTCATCAGTTATCGTCATTGCACTTATTTTTGTACGCGAGAGACGTATTCGGCGCTACGCGTATCGACTTTAATGACTTCGCCAATCTGTACGAATAAAGGCACGCGCACAACCGCACCGGTGCTCAGTGTCGCTGGCTTACCACCAGTACCGGCGGTATCACCTTTCAAGCCTGGGTCGGTTTCGATAATTTCCAGCTCGACAAAATTAGGTGGCGTTACATTAATCGGGTTACCGTTCCACAAGGTCAAGGTACACACATCTTGCTCAACCAACCATTTTTGCGTGTCACCAACCGCTTTTTCATCGGCCGCCAACTGCTCAAAAGTTTCGTTATTCATGAAGTGCCAAAACTCGCCATCGTTATATAAATAAGACAGCTCTAAATCGACCACATCAGCGGCTTCTACTGAATCGCCAGACTTGAACGTCTTTTCGACCACTTTGCCGCTGATCAACTTACGAATTTTGACGCGGTTAAAGGCTTGTCCTTTACCCGGCTTAACCATTTCATTTTCAACAATGGCGCAAGGCTCGCCATCTTGCATGATTTTTAAACCTGCCTTGAATTCACTGGTGCTATACGATGCCATAAAGTCCTCTTCGCAACGTCATCGTGATGTTCAGGCGCCAATAATAAACCAAAGCTTAGCGATTTTCAGGTAAAATAAGCACGGCTTAGCTAGAAATACGCAGATAAGCCCAGTCTTCTGCTGATTTAACCGTGGTTAAAGGTATTTTATGACGCAAGTAGCAGCGTTATCGGTTCGTCCACAATGGCAACAAGAGCTCGCGCAAGCAATCACCGAGCCGCAACAATTACTCGAGGCCGTCGGCTTGGCTCATTTAGCGAATAGCCATGATGAGGCTGCACGACGTCTTTTTGCATTGCGCGTACCACGCCCATTTGTGGCACAAATGCAATACGGTAACGCCGACGATCCACTATTACGTCAAGTGATGACGCAAGCAGCCGAGTTTGAATCACCTGCTGATTATTCCAGTGACCCATTGGCTGAACAGCAAGGACCGGTCCCCGGCTTGTTACACAAGTATCCATCGCGCGTGTTACTGGTTTTAAAGGGTGGCTGTGCAGTTAACTGTCGCTATTGTTTTCGACGCCATTTCCCTTACCAAGAACACCGTCTAGACCGTCAGACATTGCAACAAGCGCTAGCCTACATTGCCAACCAACCGGCGGTGAACGAGGTGATTTTAAGCGGTGGCGATCCGTTGATGGCGAATGACCGCCAACTGGCCGAGCTACTTGCGCAATTGGCGCAGCTGCCGCAATTACAGCGTGTACGTATTCATTCACGTTTACCGGTTGTCATCCCAAGCCGGCTCACCGACGAGCTTGCTGCTAGCCTAAGCCAAAGTCGCCTGCAAAGTGTGTTGGTGATTCATGCTAATCACGCGCAAGAGCTTAGCGACGAACTACTTGGCAAGTTGCAGAATTGGCAGCGTCAGGGCATAACTCTGCTTAACCAAAGTGTTTTGCTAGCGGGTGTTAACGATAACCTAGACGCGCTAAGCACTCTTAGCGAGCGACTTTTTAGTGGCGGCGTTTTGCCGTATTATTTGCACCAACTAGACAAGGTAAAGGGCGCCAGCCATTTTGCCGTTAGCGATGAGCGAGCACAACAACTGTGGCAACAAATGCTAACCTGCTTACCCGGCTTTTTAGTGCCTCGTTTAGTCAGAGAAGAAGCGAACAAATTGAGTAAGTCACCGATGATGCCGGTGATGACCGATCATTAAGCAGTCAAAGGATAGTCATGCAAGCCTTGGAAGAAAAGCTACAACAGCATTTACAAAACCTGTATCGACAGGTGCTCGACGCCGATCAATATATCGACGATATGCGCCGTCAGGGGCAAGCTAAATTTGCCGATATTTTTACCGAAGACAGTGTGTTTAACGTACGCAGCAATAAGTTTCAGCCATATTTGACCGAAACCACCGACTACTTTCAGCAATGGCAGAACGATAAAAATAATGAAGAGTTGCTGCAAGCGCTGGTGCAGCGCTTGCAATTATTAACCGAAACGTTGGCCCGTTTAAAAGCCATCAGACAGCAGGGTTAATTAGCCCTGCTGTAAATTCTTTTGAAACCACTCGTCAATCATGCGCTTTTCGAAATATAGGTCGTCGCGGCTGATGCGCGCTTGCGCGCTGCCAAAATCGAATCCCATATCTTTCAAGACCACATCACCGCCACTGACCTGATTACCTTGCGCGTCGGCCAATGCATAGGTGAAATTAATTTTGGGAAAGTCAACGCGCTTGACAATACGTAACTCACCCGCACCAGAATGACCATAAGTCGGTTCAACACGGCCGACCAAATCCAAATTGGTAACATTCACCGTCAACTTTTGCGATTCCGGTAACTTCGCAGCCAGCTCTTGAAAGTGCTCGGTTAGGCGATCTTTAATGCGTTGTTCAAATTTCTGCTGATTCTCGTTCGCTGCACGAATATCGCTATAATTATCAACGTTAGACCAAGTCACTTCAGCAGTGGCAGCCGATGCCTGCCAAGCTGCGCCGCTTAATAAGATGGCTAGAGCCGTTAGTTTTGAAACAGACATACACACCTCCAGTCAGATGTTAGTTTGTCATTGTTATCACTTCGACCACCAAAATGTACAAAAATTCCGCAGTCACGCCAAGCATTATAAGAGCATGTAAATCATGGCATTGCTATGACTAAGCGCAGCAATACCGACTGACAATAAAAAAGGGAGCCAAGCGGCTCCCTTCTTTCTAACAATCGCATGGCGATTTAGGTAGGCATTACATCATGCCGCCCATTCCGCCCATGCCACCCATGTCGCCGCCCGGCATGCCGCCGCCAGCTTTGTCGTCTTCAGGCAGTTCGCTCACCATCGCTTCGGTGGTGATCATCAGTGCTGCCACAGAGGCCGCAAACTGCAGTGCAGAACGAGTGACTTTAGTTGGGTCCAAAATACCCATCTCTAACATGTCACCGTAGGTGTCTTGACCAGCGTTGTAACCATAGTTACCTTCGCCGTTACGTACCGCGTTAGCGACTACAGACGCTTCGGCGCCAGCGTTGGTAGCGATTTGACGCATTGGCGCTTCCATCGCACGCAGAGCTAAGCGAATACCGACGTTTTGGTCTTCGTTGTCGCCAGTCAGTTCGTTTAGCTTGCTCGCCGCACGAACCAAGGCCACGCCACCACCTGGTACCACGCCCTCTTCAACCGCCGCACGAGTTGCGTGCAAGGCATCTTCAACGCGCGCTTTCTTCTCTTTCATTTCCATTTCGGTCGCGGCGCCGACTTTGATAACCGCAACACCGCCAGCTAATTTAGCCAAACGCTCTTGCAGTTTTTCGCGGTCATAATCAGAAGAAGTTTCTTCGATTTGCTGACGAATTTGCGTCACGCGACCTTCGATGGCAGCTTGGTCACCCACACCATCAACGATAGTGGTGTTATCTTTAGTGATAACCACACGCTTGGCGCTGCCCAGCTCTTCCAGCTGTGCTTTTTCCAGCTCCATACCGATTTCTTCAGAAATCACAGTACCACCGGTCAATACAGCAATGTCTTGCAACATGGCTTTACGGCGGTCACCGAAACCAGGCGCTTTAACTGCAGCGACTTTAACGATGCCACGCATGTTGTTGACGACCAACGTCGCTAAGGCTTCGCCTTCAACGTCTTCAGCGATAATCAGTAATGGCTTACCTGATTTTGCAACACCTTCTAACACCGGCAATAACTCACGGATGTTAGAGATTTTCTTGTCAACCAACAGGATGTAAGGGCTATCTAGCTCTACGGCACCACTTTCTTGGTTGTTAATGAAGTAAGGCGACAAGTAACCACGGTCGAACTGCATACCTTCAACCACGTCCAACTCGTCTTGTAAGGCTTGGCCTTCTTCAACGGTGATCACACCCTCTTGGCCGACTTTATCCATCGCTTTAGCGATGATTTCGCCGATGGTGCTATCAGAGTTAGCTGAGATAGTACCGACTTGTGCGATAGCTTTGCTGTCGGCACAAGGCTGAGAAATACCTTTTAGCTCTTCTACAGCAGCAGCAACGGCTTTATCGATGCCGCGTTTCAGATCCATCGGGTTCATGCCCGCCGCCACAGCTTTCAAGCCTTCGTTAACGATAGCTTGTGCCAAAACGGTTGCGGTAGTGGTACCGTCGCCGGCTTCGTCATTAGCTTTAGACGCGACTTCTTTGACCATTTGCGCGCCCATGTTCTCGAACTTATCTTCTAGTTCGATTTCTTTTGCTACCGACACACCATCTTTAGTGATAACCGGTGCACCAAACGATTTGTCTAAAACCACGTTGCGGCCTTTTGGACCCAAGGTCACTTTAACCGCGTCGGCCAATACGTTAACGCCTTTCAGCATCTTTTGACGGGCGCTATTACCAAACTTAACTTCTTTAGCTGCCATAATTCTTTCCTCTCAACATTCTGTGATTAAACCGAAAGATGAACGTCTGTGCTTAGCCTTCAACAATGGCTAAAATGTCAGACTCGCTCATGATCAAGTATTCTTCGCCGTCGATTTTCTCGGTTTTAACACCGTAACCTTCGTTGAACAGCACCTGATCACCCACTTTAACGTCTAACGCTTTTACGTCACCGTTATCGAGGACTCGGCCGTTGCCGACTGCAACCACTTCACCACGCGTTGATTTTTCTGCAGCAGAACCGGTCAGTACGATACCGCCAGCAGATTTAGTTTCCGCTTCTGAACGCTTGATGATCACGCGATCATGTAAAGGACGAAGTTTCATCGTTGATAACTCCTATACCTATTTTAGGGTTTTAACAAATGCCCTTGCGGGCGTTTTAAATTCAGTGCCTAGGAGATAGGGGTGAAAATCTGAAACACAAGGGGGCGATGATAAATTTTTTTCTATATGCACCCTATCTACAAACAGTCACGTAGTAGTTGTTACCATAGGTTTATCAGACATAGGAGAAGTAAGATGTCCGAACCACAATTATTACTTTGCGCTTGTCCCGATCAAAACAGCGCCAATAGCATCGCCCGTCAGCTAGTTGACGAACAACTCGCTGCCTGCGTTAACATCATCAGTGGCATCAATTCGGTTTATCGTTGGCAAGGCGAGGTCCATGATGACCCGGAATTGCTGTTGTTGATTAAATCGACGCGTAGTCGCTATGACGAAATTGAGCAACGGGTGTTACAATTACACCCTTACGATACTCCCGAACTGATTGCGTTACCCATCACCAGCGGTTTACCCGCCTATTTAACGTGGTTAAGGGAGAGCACCGAGGGCACCGCTAACAATGAAAATGAGTAAATGGTTACAAACCACTGTGCGCTTATGCGCCACGCTACTGCTGCTGGTCGTTGGCGTCAGCAACGCCTCCGCGCAAAGCGATCCTGTGGCCGACTTATTACAGCAAAAACAGCAATTTTTGCCGGTCGATGAAGCCTTTCAATTTGACTTTCGCCAACACGGCTCGCGCTTATTGCTGAACTGGGATATTCGCGCTGGCTACTACTTGTACCAACATCGATTTGCCATCAGTAACAGTCCTGAGCAGGCGCAAATCAGCGCACTAGACTTACCCAAAGGCATCGACCATCACGACGATTACTTTGGCGACTCGCAGATCTACCGACGCCAGGTCACTGTAGCCGTCGACCTAGAGAACATCCATGCGGGTGACACCTTAACCATTCAATATCAGGGTTGTGCCGACGCTGGCCTATGTTATCCGCCCACCGAGAAAGTCGTTTATCTAGATGCTGTTAAATCCAATATCAGCGACAGTGCTTCCGGCAACGACGTGCTCGGTGCGCTTGGACAAACCTCGGGGAGCACTGAACAAACCGATTACCGAGTCGATAAGCTAACCGACAACAGTGGCCCAGCGACATCGTCGTCGTTATTAGATTCGCTGCAACAACAGACGTTATTGGTGTCTTTGGGTGTGTTTTTGCTACTCGGTTTAGGCTTAGCCTTTACCCCCTGTGTATTCCCAATGTACCCGATCATCTCCGGTATCATCGTCGGTCAACACCAACAGTTAAGCACGCGCCGCGCCTTCGGTTTATCTTTTGTCTATGTGCAGGGCATGGCATTAACCTACTCGATTTTAGGCGTTGTCGTCGCTCTCGCCGGGCTGCAATACCAGGCTTACTTGCAACATCCCGTCGTGTTAGTGATTCTCGCTGTATTGTTCGTGCTGCTGGCGTTGAGTATGTTCGGCCTCTACGAAATTCAACTGCCAGCACGTTGGCAAGAGAAGATGAACGCCATCAGCAATAAGCAAAGCGGCGGCGCTTATGGTGGCGTATTCATCATGGGTGCCATTTCGGGCTTGGTCGCCTCGCCTTGTACCACCGCTCCGTTATCAGCCATTTTGTTATATATCGCGCAATCAGGCGATGTTTGGGTAGGCGCTAGCATTTTATATGCGCTCAGCCTCGGCATGGGCATCCCATTGATTATTTTCGGCACCAGTGGCGGTAAGTTGTTACCCAAAGCCGGGGCTTGGATGAACACCGTCAAAAAGTTCTTTGGCGTACTGCTGATTGCTGTCGCCCTGATTCTACTGGAACGCTTTTTAAACAGTAGCGTCAGCGCCGCCTTGTGGGTATTGTTCTTCGTCGCTTCAGGGTTACTACTGTGGTTCGATATTAAACGGCAAGGTAATACATCGCGCAGCGTTATCGCCGCTATCGTTCTACTGGCCGGCGTTGCCGCTGGCTGCTATTGGCAGTACCGGTTAATCAGTCAGCAACAACATCACTTACAATTCACCCGCGTCAGTGATTTGGCCGACTTACAACAGCGTATTAGCGTTGCCAATGACAACGGTCAGCCGGTCATGCTCGACCTGTATGCCGATTGGTGTGTGGCCTGTAAAGAGTTCGAGGCACGTACGTTTAGTCAAGCCGAAGTGCAACAGGCGCTACAACCGTACCTGTTGTTGCAAGCCGACGTCACCAACAACAACGCCATCAATAACGAACTATTACAGCATTATCAGGTGTTGGGATTACCCACCATCATGTTCTTTGATAGTGAGGGCAATGAGCTTAGTCGCGAACGCGTAACTGGCTTTTTGGATGCCAAAGACTTCACGCAACATTTACGGCAACTGCCGACGGCCAATTAAACGGGCGTCGATAAGTCATTAATAGGCCAGCGATGATGCTGGCCTATTATTAAGATATCGCCGAACTGCCTAACCCACCCCATAACTTGCTGCGAAAATTGCTGATAAGACCAGTATTTTGCTGCATGTCGTCATTTTTCATCTATAATGACTTGCAGACAGTGGTCTAACTAATGATATGATGAAAACCACGACGTTCGACGCAGTTCAAAGCAAAATGACAAATAAATCTAAAGTTTTATTGCTAAACGGTCCAAATTTGAACTTATTGGGTTCGCGAGAGCCTGATATTTATGGCGCAGAGACGTTAGCGACGATTGAGCGTCGTTTACAGGCTCAAGCCACCGAGTTGGATATCGAACTGCAATGTTGCCAATCTAATGCTGAGCATGGCCTCATCGACGCGGTACAACAAGCCGCGCAAGATCAGGTCGCATTTATCATCATCAATCCGGCGGCATATACCCATACCAGCATTGCCCTGCGCGATGCCTTGGCTGCTGTCGCTATCCCATTTATTGAAGTACATCTGTCTAATGTTCATGCCCGCGAACCCTTTCGGCAGCACTCGTATCTGTCGGACATCGCTCAGGGCGTGATTGTAGGGCTAGGTGCACAAGGTTACTCACTGGCTTTGCAGGCCGTTGCGAGACACTTGCAAACAAGCCAAACCGTTGATTGATCAAGGTGAAGGAAGATCATGGATATTCGTAAAATTAAAAAGCTGATCGAGCTGGTTGAAGAATCGGGCATCGCCGAACTGGAAATTACTGAAGGCGAAGAGTCGGTTCGTATTAACCGTTATAGCAACCAGCCAGCACCGCAGGCGCCTATGCAATATGCCGCGATGCCTGCCCCTGCACCACAACCAGCACCAGCTGCCGCACCAGCCGCGCCTGCTGGCGACAGCAATGCGAGCGATAACGAAGAAATTTCTGGCCACATTGTGCGCTCACCAATGGTCGGTACTTTCTATGAAGCGCCGTCACCCGACGCTAAACCATTTGCTGTCGAAGGCCAGCAAGTCAAGGCCGGTGACACGCTGTGTATCGTAGAAGCGATGAAAATGATGAACCAGATCGAGGCCGATAAAGGCGGTGTGGTGAAGAAGGTGCTTGTGGAGAACGGCGAACCGGTCGAATTTGACCAGCCGCTTTTTGTGATCGAATAACACCACCGTTAGGGAACCATCATGCTAGATAAAGTAGTGATAGCCAACCGTGGTGAAATCGCGTTGCGCATCCTGCGTGCCTGTAAAGAGCTAGGCATTAAAACAGTTGCGATACACTCGACGGTTGATAGAAATTTAAAACACGTGCTGCTGGCCGATGAATCGATTTGTATCGGTAAAGCACCAGCGGGCGACAGCTACCTGAATATTCCGCGTATCATTAGCGCGGCAGAAATTACCGATGCCGCCGCAATTCACCCGGGCTACGGCTTTTTGGCAGAAAACGCTGACTTTGCCGAGCAGGTAGAAAACTCAGGCTTCATCTTTGTCGGCCCAACCGCCGACGTGATCCGCTTGATGGGCGACAAAGTGTCAGCCATCAACGCCATGAAAAAGGCCGGAGTTCCCTGTGTACCAGGCTCTGACGGCGCGCTAGACGACAACGAAGAACGCAACCTAAAAATGGCCAAGCGTATTGGTTATCCGGTTATCATCAAAGCCGCTGGCGGCGGTGGTGGTCGTGGTATGCGAGTGGTGCGTCAAGAAAGCGAATTAATCAATGCCATCAGTATGACTCAGTCAGAGGCGCGTGCCGCCTTTGGTAACCCTATCGTGTACATGGAAAAATTCTTAGAAAATCCACGTCACGTTGAGGTTCAGGTGCTCGCCGACGGACAAGGCAATGCCGTGCATTTAGGTGAACGCGATTGCTCCATGCAACGCCGCCATCAAAAAGTCGTCGAAGAGGCGCCAGCGCCAGGTATTACACCAGAGTTACGCAAGTACATCGGTGAACGCTGTGCCAAAGCCTGTGTTGAAATCGGTTATCGCGGTGCCGGTACCTTTGAATTCTTGTACGAAAACGGTGAGTTCTACTTTATCGAAATGAACACCCGTATTCAGGTAGAACACCCCGTTACCGAAATGGTTACCGGCATCGACTTGATCAAAGAGCAATTACGTATTGCCGCTGGTCGTGCGCTGTCGATCTCGCAAGAAGACGTAGTCATCCGAGGTCACGCCATTGAGTGCCGTATCAACGCCGAAGATCCAGATACCTTCGTACCGTCACCAGGTTTGATCAGTCGCTTCCATCCGCCCGGTGGCTTGGGTGTGCGTTGGGATTCGCACGTCTATGCCGATTACAAAGTGCCGCCTAATTACGACTCGATGATCGGCAAGCTGATCACCTATGGTGAAAACCGCGATGTCGCAATTGCCCGCATGCGTAACGCCCTAGGCGAACTGATCATCGAAGGTATTAAAACCAATGTGCCACTACAAAAGATGATCATGGCCGACGAAAACTTCCAACATGGTGGTACCAATATCCACTATTTGGAGAAAAAGCTCGGCTTAGGTGGCCACTAACGCCATCAAAAACAGATTTTAACGCGCCTTTCGCGTTATACTCTGCGGCTCGCTAAGCAAACTTAGCGAGCCTTTTTTATGTCAGTCGGTTCATTATATAGGGGTTGTCGATATGCCGTGGATTCAATTTACTATCTCCAGTAGCGAAGAGCACGCACCACAAGTGGGCGATATGTTGATGGGTAACGGCGCGCAAGCGGTCACTTACCGTGACGGCGAAGACAACCCAATCTTCGAGCCTAAAGCTGGCGAAGTGACCTATTGGCAACATACGCTCGTTACCGGCTTATTCGACGCCGCATGCGACATTAATGCGATCACCCAGCGACTATCACAAGCCGCACTGTTTCGTGACAACTTTCAATACAAGGTTGATGGCCTCGAAGACAAAGACTGGGAGCGCGAATGGATGGATAACTTCCATCCCATTCAGTGTGCCGACAACCTCTGGATTTGCCCAACTTGGCGCGAGGTACCCGACCCCAATGCGGTCAACGTGATGCTCGACCCCGGTATGGCGTTTGGCACCGGCACCCATCCCACTACCGCGTTATGTTTAAACTGGCTCGCGCAACAAGATTTAAGCGGTAAGCGCGTCATTGACTTTGGCTGTGGTTCGGGCATTTTAGCCATCGCCGCACTGTTACTCGGCGCCGAACAAGCGATTGGCATTGATATTGACCAACAAGCGTTAAAAGCCTCACGCGAGAATGCCGAGCGTAATGGCGTTAGCGATAGATTACAGGTCTATCTGCCCGAGCAACAACCCGAAGTCAACGCCGAGGTGGTAGTCGCCAATGTCTTAGCTGGGCCGCTAAGAGAACTCAACCAAAACGTACTTGCGCTTGTTGCCGAACGAGGAAAAATCGCCATGTCGGGTATTTTGGCGCGCCAAGCAGACGACGTGCAAGCAGCCTATCAAGCTCAGATCAGCTTTGCCCCAGTGGTGCAACGTGAAGACTGGGTATTATTGAGCGGCGAACGCGTCAGCTAGGCGCTCAAGCTACGCTGACGCGGTTTTTGTCAATAGCGAAAAGACAAAAAAACCTGCAATTTGCCTAAGAAATAGCCTTTTCTTTCTGCGCTAAATTCCCTAAAATTCTCCACCCTTTTCGCTGCGTAGTTTTTAACCGATGCGGATTGGTCCATACCAATTAGATAATCAGGTCATACTAGCACCCATGGCGGGTGTTACCGATCGCCCGTTCCGACAATTATGTCGGCGCTTAGGGGCGTCGCTGGCTGTGTCTGAGATGTTGTCGAGTAATCCCAAAGTATGGGATACCGACAAATCGCGGCAGCGTATGAACCATGCTGGCGAACCCGGTATTCGTGCCGTTCAAATCGCCGGTTGCGAACCCGATTTGATGGCCGCTGCGGCGCGCCTGAATGTGTCGAAGGGCGCACAGATTATCGATATCAATATGGGCTGCCCAGCGAAGAAGGTGAATAAGAAAATGGCTGGCTCGGCGCTGATGCAATACCCCGGCTTGATACAAGATATCTTGCAAGCGGTGGTAGCAGCGGTAGATGTGCCGGTCACGTTAAAGATGCGAACCGGCTGGCATCCCGACCACAAAAATGCGGTTGAGATTGCTCAGTTGGCCGAACGCTGCGGCATTCAGTCGTTAGCAGTTCACGGACGCACACGCGCTTGTATGTATAAAGGCGAAGCCGAGTACGACACCATTCGAGCAGTGAAACAGGCTATCAACATTCCTGTCATTGCTAACGGTGACATTCGCTCGCCACAGCAGGCAAAACGTGTGCTGGATGATACCGGCGCCGACGCCATCATGATTGGCCGTGGCGCACAAGGTAATCCGTGGATCTTTGGCCAGATCGCTCACTATCTGGAAACAGGCACTGAGTTGCCGGCTCCCGCTATCGACGACGTCGCCGATACGGTGCTGCAACATGTCAGCCACCTGCACCAGTTTTATGGTGAGTTTATGGGCTCTCGCATCGCCCGAAAACACGTAGGCTGGTATCTGAAAGAACAGGCACCGGCTACCGACTTTCGCCAACAGTTCAACGGGATTGAAGATGCCCAACAGCAACTACAAGCCCTGAAGACGTATTTTGCAACTGTAGACAAGAGATAGAGCGCTAATATGTTTGATCAAAACGTAAATCGAGAAAACGTTTCCCCTTTAACTACTATCGGAAATAATGCTCAGCCCAAGCCGCTGCGTGATTCGGTAAAGCAAGCGCTGCACAAGTTCCTGCAACAATTAGATGGTCAGGATCCCGAAGAGCTATATGAGTTGGTGCTATCAGAAGTTGAAGCGCCGCTGTTGGAAGAAGTCATGACTTATACGCGCGGCAACCAAACTCGTGCCGCCACCATGCTGGGCATCAACCGCGGTACGCTGCGTAAGAAGCTGAAAAAATACGGCATGAACTAAGTGATTGTCTGCACAAAGAGCGCCCCCGGGTGCTCTTTTTTGTTTATAGTTACTGCTAAAATTACGACTGACTTTTTATTCGAATCATTGTTATCGGCAAGGTAAAAACATGCAAAACCGTCCCATTCGTCGCGCGCTGCTGAGCGTTTCAGATAAAACTGGTATCGTCGAGTTTGCTAAAGCACTGGCACAACGCTCTATTCAACTGCTATCGACCGGCGGCACCGCCAAATTGCTGCGCGAGGCCGGTTTAACGGTCACGGACGTATCTGACTATACTGGCCATCCAGAAATCATGGACGGTCGCGTGAAAACGCTACACCCCAAGGTGCATGGTGGTATCCTTGCCCGCCGCGATATCGACCAAGCAGTGATGGACGAACACGGTATCGACGCCATTGATTTAGTCGTTGTTAACCTTTATCCGTTTGCTAAAACCGTGGCTAATGACAACTGTTCGCTAACCGATGCTATCGAGAATATCGACATTGGTGGTCCCACCATGGTGCGTGCCGCGGCTAAAAACCACCGCGACGTAACCATTGTGGTCAATAGCCAAGATTACAGCCGTGTGTTAGCCGAAATGGAACAACACCAAGGCGCGGTCAGCGACGTGACCCGTTTTGACTTAGCCATCGCGGCGTTTGAACATACCGCGCAATACGACGGTATGATTGCCAACTATTTTGGCCAACGGGTCAGCCCGGCATCGGTTGACGAACCGGCACAATTTCCGCGTACGCTAAACTTACAATTAGCTAAGAAGCAAGACTTACGTTACGGCGAAAACAGTCATCAGCAAGCGGCGTTTTATGTTGAAAGTGAGCGACACGAAGCGTCCGTTGCTAGCGCCACGCAACTACAAGGTAAAGCCCTGTCGTTCAATAACATCGCCGATACCGATGCCGCGTTAGAATGCGTCAAATCATTCGATGCACCAGCCTGTGTCATCGTCAAACACGCTAACCCATGCGGCGTAGCTGTTGGCGCGAATATTGGCGAAGCCTACCAGCGCGCTTTTAAAACCGATCCAACCTCGGCCTTTGGTGGCATCATCGCCTTTAATCAGGCATTAGACGTGGATACCGCAAAAGCCATCATTGAGCAGCAGTTTGTCGAAGTCATTATTGCCACGGAAGTCAGCAAAGACGCTGCCGAGGTGCTAGCAAGCAAAGTTAACGTGCGGGTATTGGCATGTGGCCACTGGCAACAACGTCATCCTCAATGGGACTACAAACGCGTTAATGGTGGCCTGTTAGTACAAGACAGCGACATGGGTAGTATCACCCAAGCCGACTTGCGTGTAGTCAGTAAAGTGCAACCGACTGAGGCACAATTGGATGACTTACTGTTTTGCTGGAAAGTCGCTAAATACGTAAAATCAAACGCCATCGTGTATGCCAAAGACGGCATGACCATCGGTGTCGGTGCGGGTCAAATGAGCCGTGTTTATAGCGCTAAAATTGCTGGCATTAAAGCCACCGACGAGGACCTTCAGGTGGCCGGCTCGGTGATGGCCTCTGATGCCTTTTTCCCATTCCGCGATGGTATCGACGCTGCCGCTGCCGCCGGTATTAAAGCGGTTATTCAACCCGGTGGCTCAATTCGTGACGAGGAAATCATTGCCGCAGCCGATGAACACGGCTTAGCGATGGTGTTCACCGGTATGCGTCATTTCCGTCATTAACCAGACAAGTAGGTAAGCCATCGCCGCTTGGTAAATGATCAAAGCGGCGTTGCGCAGCGTAAGCAAGGCGACTAGGATTAATTCAGCTTTTTCAACCACGAGGGAATACTCATGAAATGGACTACTGCTGTATCATCTGTCGCCTTAAGCCTAAGCCTACTTGGCAGCCCACTGGCGCAAGCTCAGTCTTTGCAAGACGTCATCGACGGCGAACAACGCAGCGCTGAAAATGCTGCTCGCGATAAACACCGTCACCCGCTACAAACCTTAGAGTTTTTTGAGGTTGAGCCAAACATGACCGTGGTCGAGATTTGGCCAGGTGGTGGTTGGTATACCGAAATCTTAGCGCCCTACCTGCGCGATAACGGTAAATTTTACGCGGCACACTTTCCCGCCAATATCGAACGCGAATATTATCAGCGTTCACGGGCTAACTTTTTAGATAAAATGCAATCGGCTGATTGGTATGATGCGGTCGAAGTGACCGAGTTCAGCCCTACCGAAGCAAGCACCATCGCCCCTGCTGGCAGCGTTGACCGCGTGCTAACTTTCCGTAATTTGCACAACTGGTACATGCAAGCCGGTGAAGATGGCGTTAAAGCCGCCTTTAAAGACTTTTATAAAGCGCTCAAGCCCGGTGGTATACTGGGTGTCGTTGACCATCGTCTGCCGGAAGATCGCGCCCAAGAAGACGCTAAACAAAGCGGCTACATTAAACAAAGCTGGGCCATTCAGTATGCCGAAGAGGCCGGTTTTGAGCTGGTCGCAACCAGCGAAATTAATGCAAATAGCAAAGATAGCAGCGATTGGGAACGCGGTGTGTGGACCTTGCCACCAACCTATGCATTGGGTGACGAAGACCGCGACCGCTACGAAGCTATTGGCGAAAGCGACCGTTTTACGCTGAAATTCAAAAAACCTGAAGAATAGGATCATCATGAAAATACTGGTTATTGGCGGCGGTGGCCGCGAACATGCATTAGCTTGGAAAGCAGCTCAGTCGGATTTAGCTGACGAAGTGTTTGTCGCTCCAGGTAACGCCGGCACTGCTGGCGAGGCATCATTAACCAATGTCGATATCGCCGCAGACGATATCGACGCGTTATTAGCATTCGCGCAGACACAGCAGATAGGCTTGACCATCGTCGGTCCTGAAGCGCCGCTAGTAGCCGGTATTGTTGACCGTTTTCAGGACGCAGGTCTGGCCATTTTCGGTCCTAGCCAAGCGGCTTCGCAACTAGAGGGTTCAAAAGCTTTTAGCAAAGACTTTTTGGCTCGTCACCAAATTCCGACCGCCGCTTATGCGACCTTTACCGATGCCGAACAAGCCAAGCAATACGTTGCCGAGCAGGGCACACCGATTGTCATTAAGGCCGATGGCTTAGCTGCCGGCAAGGGCGTTATTATCGCCGAAAGCAACGCCCAAGCTAACTCCGCTATCGACGATATGCTGGCCGGTAACCGCTTTGGTGCCGCCGGTAGTCGTGTGGTGATTGAAGAATTTTTAGTTGGCGAAGAAGCCAGTTTTATCGTCATGGTCGATGGTAAGCACGCGATTGCCTTTGCCTCGAGTCAAGATCATAAGGCCCGTGACAACGGCGATAAAGGTCCAAATACCGGCGGCATGGGGGCCTACTCGCCAGCGCCAGTCGTTACCCCTAAAGTACACGATTGGGCGATGCAGCACGTGATCAAACCAACCGTCGACGGTATGGCCAGCGAGGGACACCCATACGTTGGCTTCTTATATGCCGGTTTAATGGTGGCTGCCGACGGTACCGCTAAAGTGCTTGAGTTTAACTGCCGCTTTGGCGACCCCGAAACACAGCCGATCATGATGCGTTTAAAGTCCGATTTAGTGCAGCTTTGTCAGTTAGCGATTGGTGGAGATTTGCAGCAACAAGTTATCGAATTCGATCCGCGTGCAGCGGTGGGTGTGGTGATGGCTGCTGGCGGTTATCCAGACAGTTATCACAAGGGCGATGTCATCAATGGCTTACCTGAACAAGCCAAGCCGGATCAGAAAGTGTTTCATGCTGGCACTGCCCTGAACGCCCAACAGCAAGTGGTCACTAACGGTGGTCGCGTACTGTGCTGCACCGCACTAGGCGATGACGTACAAGCGGCGCAAGAAAAGGCCTACCAGTTGGTCAAACAGATTGACTGGCAAAACGTCTACTATCGTACCGATATCGCGCATAAAGCGATTGGCCGCAGTCTTTAAGTAGCCGAGTATTCCCCGACAGCGTCGCCAGACGCTGTCACAATGTTGTCATGGTTGTCACCTAAACTCCCTCAATTGGTGAGAAAAACGACAACGACTATGACAACAGTGGCAAACCTCTCGGTTGCACAAACGCTGCGTACGTTAATCGAAAAACGTACCCTAGAGCCGCTATTCCAGCCGATTATTGACACCTTTGCCGGTAAAATAATCGGCCACGAAGCGCTGATCCGTGGCCCCAAAGGGCATAGCCTAGAATTTCCCAACGACTTGTTTCGCGTCGCCGCCGAGCACCATATGCTGTCCGAGTTAGAGTTGGCCTGCCGCGACGCCTCGTTACGGCGCTATCAGGCATTAGCAATGCCGGGTCGGCTATTTCTCAATGTTAACCCTAACGTACTGCTAGAAAAGCATCATCCGCAAGGTTCGACGCTAAAAATGGCGGAGCAGCTTGGCATCGCGCCGGAAAAGATAGTTATCGAGTTATCCGAACAATATCCGGTGCAAGATGCCAAATTGTTGCAATACGCGATTGAACGCTATCGTGATGAAGGCTTTGCCATCGCTATCGACGACTTGGGTAGCGGCTATTCGGGCTTGAAATTGTGGTCAGAGCTAAAGCCGGATTACGTTAAGATTGACCGCTATTTTATCAGCAACATCCACCAAGATCCGGTTAAGCGCGAGTTTGTACAGAGCATTGTTGCGCTGGGTCGAAATATGCAATCGCGGGTTGTCGCAGAGGGTATCGAGAGTGAGGATGAGCTACAACAGTTACATGCGCTTGGCGTACATTACTGTCAGGGCTTTTATTTAGGACGTCCGGCGGCACAACCACTGCAACAAGTCGATATTCGTTTGCTGCAGGATATTCGGCGTACTCGACATTTGCGCAAAGAGCCGGTCGGCAATCTGCTAGAACAAACTATCACGGTAAATTCCAGAGCCCGCGCCGACGCCGTTTTAGACATGTTTTTACAAGACACAAACCTGCTCTCAATACCGGTTATTGATGATAGTTACCCGGTTGGCATGATCCGCCGCGAGAAGCTACTAGAGCTATTTTCTGGTTCATATGGGCGCGCGCTCTACGCCAATAAGGCCATTGACCGGATCATGGACAACAACCCGTTGGTGGTCGACAAAAACACGCCCATAGAGCAAGTTAGTCACATGATAACCGACGACTACGAAGTGGACATTTATCGTCAGTTTATTATCACTAAACAACGCCGTTATGTCGGTGTTGCCTCAGTGCGTAATCTGTTGCGTAAAATCACCGAAGCACGGGTACAAAATGCCCGCTATGCCAACCCGCTCACCTTGCTACCCGGCAATGTCCCCATTTATCGCGCCATCGATGAAGCCTTACAAAGTGGTCGTCATTTTGCCGTTGCCTATTTCGACTTAAATCATTTTAAGCCTTATAACGACGTTTACGGTTACGCACAAGGCGATCGCGTTATCCAGTGGGTGGCACAACTGCTACAAGATGGCTTAGTGCAACAAGGACAATTTGTCGGTCATGTCGGCGGTGACGACTTTGTTGTCATTTTCGAAGACGATAGCGTATGGCAACAGCAGTGCGAACTCATTTTACAACGCTTTCATGCCGATATTGGTAGTTTTTATAACAGCAAAGACCGCGAACGCGGCGGTATTGAGGCGGTAGACCGCAACGGTGCCAGTAGCTTTTATCCGTTGTTGGGTATTGCCGTAGGCGTGGTGCTACCGGCGCAACACGCCTGTCATTCACACCATGATGTCGCCGCACTGGCCTCGGCGGCGAAAAAGTTGGCGAAGCAGCAAGATAGCCACCTATTTTGTCTGGTGCCAGAAGCCAGCAATAGCATGAATAGCGTGAGTGCCGACCAAGGCCGGCACCCAGCACCTAACGTTTAATCTTCGACTAATACGTCATCTTCACTGCTATCGGTATCTAACGAGTCGTCACTCACCCGGCCGCGGCCATACATACTGGCCACCTTGGGACGATTGATACGCGCTTGATATTTAGCCCATGCCTTCTCGACTGCGGTTTGCGGTGCATTCTCTCCGCGAGCTGCCGCTAATAACGCGACATCTTCTGCACTGGTCGGCACATACTGACCATCAAGCATAGCGCTAATCAGACAACCATACTGGGTTAACGCGTCGCTTTCGCGAATTGAAAAATCACCAGAGCGAGCGAAACCGTAGGGATAGTTTCGAAAATCATTAAAAGGTTTACGAATTAACTGGTCACGAGTGATCGTTGCCATTGCGAGCCCATCCTAATAGACCAACAACTTAGGGTGTATCGCTAGAGTTGCGACAGTGACGATATAGAGTCGAAAAAGCTCGCTGTCAAGATATTTATGATTTTTTTTACTAACGGTACACTTGCTGACCGCCGCTGATGAATTAAAACGATTGATTTTAAATAGCTTTTCGTTTTCAATGCAAAATGATGAAATTTTAAGCATAACTTCTGCGTCGCTAACGGAGCAGCTAATGATGCCGGCCTGGCTCAGCCAATCTTGGCCTTATATTGTACTCTGCGCCTCGGTCACCATCAGCTTGGCCGCAGCCATCCATGTCACTATGCACAAACGTGATGTCCGCGCCGCCATCGGCTGGGTTGGACTGGTCTTATTATCACCCTTTGTCGGCAGCACCATCTATCTCATTGCCGGCATCAACCGCATTCGCGTCAAGCGGGTATCACGGCGGCGCGATCATATCGAAGCAAGTCATGATCAACGTCTACTACCCGATGAGGCATCGCTAACCGACAACGTCGGCCTAGCACTGACACGGCAAAAACTATTAGCCGATCGCATCAGCAAGTTCCCATTGGTCGAGGGTAATCGTGTCGAGGTATTTAGCGACGGCGATAATGCCTATCAGGCAATGCTCGCGGCCATCGACAAGGCAAAACACTACATCGTATTGCAAAGTTACATCTTTGATTATGACTACATCGGGCGCCGCTTTGTCGATGCGCTTAGTGGCGCCCAGCAGCGCGGCGTCAACATCCGGGTGCTGGTCGATGCAATTGGTGAGAAGTACTCACCCCGTCCCGTCAGCCGTTTTCTGCGCCGCAGCGGTATTGCTTACGCGCGTTTCATGCCCCCCAAACTCGGTCTGCGTTTGGCTTACGCCAATATGCGTAGTCACCGAAAACTGTTGATCGTCGATGGCCAAGCCGGTTTTACCGGCGGCATGAATATTCGTCAGGCATTTTCCCGTGAGGCTTGTCAGCAACTCAGTGCTAACGGCAAAACCGTGACCGCTGCCAAAGATACCCATTTTTGTCTGCAGGGGCCGGTGGTGCAACAATTGATGTACAGCTTCGCCCATGATTGGGAGTTCAGTTGCGGTGAATCGCTACATCATCGACACTGGTTTAAGCCAGCCGCTACCCCAGGTTACGTGCCCGCACGTTGCATTACCTCGGGTCCCGATCAAGCGCTCAGCAGCAACCACGGCATGCTACTTGGTGCACTTGCCGCAGCACAACAACGAGTAATGTTACAAAGCCCGTACTTTTTGCCCGATAGCGCGCTACTGGGTGCGTTAATGACAACCGCGCGGCGCGGCGTAACGGTGGACATTGTGTTACCGGCAGAGAATAATTTACGGCTGGTTGATTATGCCATGAACGCGCAACTGGATTTGGTCATCGATGCCGGTTGTCGGGTCTGGCGAGCGCCCGGTTTTGACCATTCCAAGTTGCTCACGGTTGATGGCGCATGGTCTTATATTGGCTCATCTAACCTTGACCCACGTAGTTTACGGTTAAATTTTGAGCTAGATGTTGAGCTATATGACCGTAATCTTGCCGTACGACTTGAGCAACAAATGCAAGCCCATATTGATGCCGCCGAAGCGCAAACCACGCAGCAACTCGCTCAGCAGCCGTTCATTAAGCGTCTGCGCAACAAGCTCATTTGGTTAGCGTCACCTTACTTGTGATCACTCATCATACGACTTTCGAATAACGTTGTCGGTGTTCCGCCAAATAGGCATCAAAACAGGCACAAATGCTCCGCACCCATAAACGTCCGGCAGCGGTGACTTCGATGCGGTCGGCGCTGGCGGTGACTAAACCATCGTCAATAAAGGGGTCTAAACGCGCTATGGCATCGGCAAAGTATTGCCAGAAACCTCGCATGCCCCGTAACCCCCAGGTATGGCTAAAACTCGCGATATCCAAATGAAAATGACAAATCAACTGACTGATCAAGGCCGCACGACAGCGGTCGTCTTCGCTTAAGACATAGCCTTTGGTTAACGGCAGCTGCTGGTCAGCAATAGCACGACTGTAATCTTTTAGCGACTTATGGTTCTGCCAAAGAACACCATTGACCTGACTAATACTGGACGCGCCCAACCCCAACATGGCATCTTGTCCTGCTGTGGTATAGCCCTGAAAATTACGCTGTAAACGGCCTGCTTGCTGAGCCTGCGCCAAGCTATCGGAAGCCTTGGCAAAATGATCCATGCCGATAAATTGATAACCGGCTTGCACGAAAGCCTCAATCCCCATTTGCTGCACCTGTAACTTGGTCTGCGCTGATGGCAGGCTGGCATCGGGTATTTTGCGCTGTGCGGCAAAACGCTGAGGTAAGTGCGCGTAACTGAATAACGAAATCCGATCCGGAGCCATCTCAATAACGCCCGCCAGAGTTTCCGCAAAACTCTGCGGATACTGATGCGGCAAGCCGTAAATTAAGTCGGCATTAATAGAGCTAAATGCTAACGACCGACACTGTTCAAACTGGTGAATAATGAGATCGGTTTCTTGCACACGATTGATCGCAATCTGCACACGTCGGTCAAGATCTTGAACACCAAAACTAACCCGATTAACGCCTAACTCACGTAAATGCGCTAACTTCTCGTCAGTACAGCTACGCGGGTCAATCTCGACGCTGATTTCCGCATCCTCACTGATATGAAAATGCTGACGCAAACCAGTAAACAAGCGCGATAACTGGGCTTCGCTTAAAAAAGTGGGTGTGCCGCCGCCCAGGTGCACCTGAATAATGCGCTTATCCGCAACGAGCGCTTGATAATGACGCATCTCAGCCAGCAAGGCATCGACATAGGGGTCGGCTTTATGCTGATGCCGACTGATGACTTTATGGCAACCGCAGTAATAGCATAAACGCTGGCAAAACGGCACATGCAAATAGAGACTCAGGTGTTGCTGGCTGCTCCGCAAAGCAGCCTTTGCTGATTCGGCCGCAAACCCGGTTTGCATCGCTAACGCAGTCGGATAGGAAGTATAACGAGGTCCGTTAAGATTGTACTTGGCAATTAACTGTGGCTGCCACGTAATGTGACTGGACGGATTCAACATAGCTACCTCGCGACAAAAATCGGTTTACCCGGTGGCGACGATGCTAACCTAAAATCGAAAGAATAAGCTTGATGTAGCTCAGCTATGAGCCTAATGAAATAATATGAGGCATGAAAAAAGAAGTTTGGAGCGGGAAACGAGACTCGAACTCGCGACCCCAACCTTGGCAAGGTTGTGCTCTACCAACTGAGCTATTCCCGCATGTAGCATGACAAATGGATTGCCATGATAAAGGATGTTGGAGCGGGAAACGAGACTCGAACTCGCGACCCCAACCTTGGCAAGGTTGTGCTCTACCAACTGAGCTATTCCCGCATCAACGACCGCGCATTTTACGGATTTCCGGCGGCGTTGCAAGTGCTTTTCGTCAGCTTGACGCTTGGTTGATGAAAAAACGCTCGCGATAATGGCGTAATTCGTCAATTGATTCACGGATATCAGCCAGCGCTTCGTGCGCGCCAGACTTTTTAACGCCTGCTGCAACCGCTGGATTCCAGCGCTTGGCGAGTTCTTTAACGGTACTGACATCCAAATTGCGATAATGAAAAAAGGCCTCAAGTTGTGGCATATGCTTGACCAAAAAACGCCGATCCTGACCGATGCTATTGCCGCATAGCGGCGACTTACCTGATGCCACATACTGCTGCAAAAAAGCCAGCGTTTGGCGCACCGCTTCATCCTCATCAATACGACTCGCTTTGACTCGCTCGACTAATCCGGATTGTGTGTGCGTATTGACGTTCCAGTCATCCATCCGCGCTAAATACTGCTCAGGTTGATGAATCGCCAATACCGGGCCTTCAGCGATGACCTGCAAATCGCTATCGGTCACAATGGTTGCGATTTCGATAACGTGGTGCTGCTCGGGGTCTAACCCGGTCATTTCTAAGTCAATCCATACTAAAGCGTCATCGCGAACTGTCATGTGTGAAAAAGCCCTCTTTATTGCGCTCAAACCAAGCCATTACTGACGCTTTATTGTATGATACTTTGCATCGCAATGCGGGCTTTTTTCTAACCAAGGTAACTAACATGGGTAAACAGTGGCAAAACGGCAAAAGCTGAACAAAGGGCAACAACGGCGAGTGCGTGCCAATCATAGCAAGCGCTTAGCTAAAGCCGGCCAGCCGGAGCCCCAGCTCGTCGCCGATGACTGGCAACAAGATCAGCTAGGTAGCGCCGAGGCTGGTGTGATTGTCAGTCGTTATGGGCAGCATGCCGATGTTGCCGATCAGCACGGGCAATTACACCGCTGTCATATTCGACGTACAGTCGAATCATTGGTATGTGGCGATAAGGTTATTTGGCGACGCGCTAAAGAAGCAAGCGAAGGCCCCGCAGGCGTGATTGAGGCGGTCAACGAGCGCCACTCGTTACTGTCGCGCCCCGACTATTATGATGGTATTAAGCCGGTAGCAGCTAACATCGACCAAATTTTTATAGTCAGTAGTGTATTACCGAGTTTTAGCGCACAAATTATCGATCGTTATTTGGTCGCATGCGAAGACGCCGATATCGAACCCGTCATCGTCCTCAATAAAGTCGATCTGCTGGTTGATCTGGAGGCTAGCGAACGCGCCGACATCGACGCCTATTTAGCCGCCTACGAACAGCTTGGCTACCGAGTTTTACGTGTCAGCAGCCGTCAGCAAGATGGTCTGAGCCCGCTGTTCAACGCCATGAATAATCGCGTCTCGGTCTTTGTCGGGCAGTCTGGCGTGGGTAAGTCGTCATTAGTCAATGCCTTGTTACCCGACGTCGAAGCGCTGACACAACAGGTTTCGGATAATTCGGGCTTAGGCCAGCACACCACCACGGTCGCTACACGCTACGCCTTAGCGGCACCGTTTAGCTCAACGGCCGAGGCAGCCATTATTGACTCGCCCGGTATTCGTGAGTTTTCGCTCTGGCATCTAGACGCCGAGCGGGTGGCTTGGTGTTTTATTGATTTTCGTCCCTACTTGGGACGCTGTAAGTTCCGCGACTGTAAGCATCGCGATGACCCCGGCTGTGCAATTCAACAAGCAGTAGCCGACAACGATATTTACGCATGGCGTTTGGCGAACTTTCATCGGATAATTGACTCCATGGAAACGCAAAGGCCTGCACGAGCCGATAAAAAGAGGTAGTTCTGGTGGCTAAATCAAGCTTAGACTCAGTCAAAATCACAGCTCAATATATAATGCCGAAGAAGTTGATTTCACGGCTCATGGGCAAATTTGCGAAAGCCGAAGCCGGTTGGGCCACACAGGCCTTTATTCGCTGGTTTATTAAGCGCTACAACATCAACATGAGCGAAGCCATTCATGAAGATCCGTCGCACTACAAAACCTTTAATGCGTTTTTTACTCGTCATTTAAAGCCAGAGCTGCGTCCGTTAGCAGCAACCGAAGGACAATTAGCCCATCCGGTCGATGGCGCCATTAGCCAGCTGGGCGCAATTGATGACGACCGAATCATTCAAGCTAAACAACACGATTATAGTGTCGAGGCTTTGCTCGGTGGTGACCAACAAGACGCCAAACTGTTTCACAACGGTCAATTTGCCACCATTTATCTGGCGCCACGCGATTACCATCGTATTCATATGCCGTGCGACGGTGTGTTGCGCAAAATGACATACGTCCCCGGTGATTTGTTTTCGGTAAACCCGCTCACTGCCAATAATGTGCCCGGCCTATTCGCTCGTAACGAGCGTGTGGTAGCCATTTTTGACGGCGAATTCGGTCCCTTTGCTATGGTGTTAGTCGGCGCCACTATCGTTGCCAGCATCGCTACCCGTTGGGCCGGCGTGGTAACACCACCTAGCGGCCCCAAAGTGCATAGCTGGCATTACCCGGCTCAGGGTGACGATGCCGTACGTTTGCAAAAAGGCGAAGAGATGGGCTTATTTCAACTCGGTTCAACCGTGGTGATGTGCTTTCCGCAAGACAGCATTCGCTTTGCCGACGACTTACAGCCAGAAGCCGTCACTCGCATGGGCCAAGTCATGGCTAGCATCAACCCGCCGGCCTAAACCACATCGTGTTGCTGACATCTGTTGGTAACACGGCTATGTTTAACTGAACGCCAGCTAAAAGTTTACTGAGGTGTAAGGCGCAATCGATGGGAAGCCGTCAACTGTGAAGATCATCGCTCACCGCGGCGCTAGCTTTGAAGCCCCGGAAAACACGCTGGCGGCCTTTGGCCGTGCGCTTGATGCTGGCGCCGATGGCATCGAGTTAGATGTCTATGCTATCGAAGACGAATTAATTGTATTCCACGATCGCTATTTAGAGCGCTTAACCGCGACCCCAGGTCGGCTATGCGACTTGACCTTGGCGCAAGTGCGTCAACTGAAGATATTTGGCCAACAACGTATCCCCACCCTTAACGAAGCATTGGCTTTTATCGCAGGTCGCTGCTTGGTTAATATTGAATTAAAAGGCCCGGTCGATATCCAGCGCATGCGAAGCTGCTTGGATTACGCCGTACAAGCTTGCCAATTTGCGCCCGAGCAATTGCTGGTGTCATCGTTTAATCATCACTGGTTACAACAGCTCAAACGACAACAGCCAACACAAGTCATTGGCGCGCTGACCACCTGTTGTCCATTAGATTATTGCGTCTTCGCAGAACGCTTAAATGCTTGGTCGGTACACATCGATGTCGACTTTGTCACGCCTGAGCTCGTCGCCGATGGACACCAACGCGGCTTACAGGTGTACGTATTTACCGTCGATGAAGCCCACGATATCGAAGATCTTTATCGCATGGGGGTAGACGGTATCTTTACCAATCACCCCGCTCACGCCAGAAATGTATTAGCTGGCTTACCGGTCGACCGCGAAGAGGCGCTGCTGCATTTGAGTTGATGCACTCGCCACCAGCCAACTAGTCATCGTTGCACACCGCACCTTTCAACACGCTACAGCTACTTAGGCCTCGTTCGCATGATGTTGACTTGCCGCAATGCTGGTCAGGGTCAACCACTGCATCATCGCCAGGCAACGTTGGCCCACCTAAAGGTTGATATTGGAGTGTTTTGAAAGGGCCCGTAAAGCCACGTTGCATAGCTAACTGAAGTGATTGATTGAGCAGGTAGTTAGCGAACTTGGTCTCGGAGAGTGGCTCTCTTTGATAATGTGTTCGGGCAAGGGTCAGTGACACAATGTGGCTATCGGCGCTGGCAAACAACAAGGCCGCGGTAGCAGCCGAGTTGCAATCAAGCGCACCAATACTGCGGCCCGATAACGGCTTAATCAAGGTCGCCTTATCGGCCTTGATACGATAAGTCATGATGCGGTAGCCAGTAACACTGTCGGCGACATGATAAACTACACTGTAGCCATTCAAGCGCGATAGCGTAACACTTGACTGGCTCGACTTATCCGCATCGACTTGACCGTGTAGGTGAAGTGCATGAATAGGCCAACGTTTATTCAGCAACGGTAACCGCTGCGCAAAGTCGTTCAATTCAACAGCGCTGATAAATAAGCCAACCGTATCGACTTGTCGTACGCCATAATCGCGCACACTCGTCATAAAATCCTCCCCCAGCCACTGCCCATAGAAAGAACGCTGCGGAACGATCATATATCCTTCAATGTTAGCAACAGTTAACTGCGACTGTGGCGTTGCGAGCGCCCACACATCGCTATGGACAAACAGTAACACGGCCACAAGTAAACTCCTGAAACCCGCTATTCGATGGTGTGTATGCATGCTGGCTACCTCCACTCGGTCGACAAGCGTTAGCATAGCTGGCCACGGGGTCTTGCTGCATTTTTGTGATAAACCTCACAAAAAAAGGGCCCTGAGGCCCTTTTTTGCTAGTGAGTTATATTTGCCAAGCGACGTCTTAGGCACCCTCGCCTTTACGCTCAGGATGCTGCTCGTGCAAATCATCCAATTTACGTGACAATTGCATCGGCGAGGTGGTGTTTTTCGCTAACAGAATATACAGCGCAGGCACCACAAAAATAGTCATGAAAGCCGATACCGCTACCCCGGCAAAAATGACCAAGCCGATCACCATCCGGCTCTCGGCGCCCGGACCTGTACCCAAGATAAGCGGCAACGCACTCATTAAGGTCGTGAATGCCGTCATCACGATAGGACGTAAACGCTGCTGTGACGCCTTCAATGCAGCATCAACAATGTTCATCCCGGCATCGCGTAGCTGGTTAGCAAATTCGACGATCAAAATACCGTTCTTAGCCGCCAAGCCGATCAACATGACGATCCCGATCTGGCTATAAATATTCAGCGTTTGTCCACCCAGCCATAAGCCAATCATGGCACCGATCAGCGCCAACGGCACTGCCAGCATGATCACTAACGGGTGTATGAAGCTTTCAAATTGCGCCGCCAATACCAAGAAGGTGATCACTAACGCCATGCCAAACACGAAAATAATCGAACTACCACTTTCTTTGTACAGTTGCGATTCGCCTTTATAGTCGATCGAGACATCGTCGGGCAGCTTCTCTTTAACCAAATCCTCGAGATAACTTAACGCTTCGCCCAGCGAATACCCCTCGGCCAAGTTGGCTTCGATAGTAACACTGCGCATGCGGTTGTAGCGGTTCAACTCGGCTGATGTGGCGGTTTCTTCCACGGTGACCAAGTTCGACAAGGGGATCAAACGGCCGCTGTTGGCCGAACGCACATAAATATTATCAATGGCGTTAGGACTACGATAGTCAGATTGCTCACCTTCAAGAATAACGTTGTATTCTTCGCCACGGTCCAAGTAAGTGGTCACTCGCCGCTCACCTAACATGGTTTCCAGCGTTCGACCAATGTCTCCAACAGCCACGCCCAAGTCAGCAGCGCGCGACTGATCGATCTGAATCAGCAATTGCGGTAGCGTTTGTTTAAAGTCGCTGTCCAGTTGCACTAAGCCCGGATTAGTTGAAGCTTCTTCGATGAGAATGTCACGATACTGCGCCAGCCGTTCGTAGGTGTTGCCTTGCAACACAAATTGCACCGGCCGACCACCGCCTGCGCTGATGCCGCTGCGCATAAACGTAAAGGCTTGCACACCGACAACGTTTTCCAGCTTAGTACGTACTTCATCCATTAAATCGAAAGTCGACCAATCGCGTTCTTCAAAGGGTAGCGCACCAACAATCGCAATACCCGCTGAGTTCCCCCAGCCCGGTGAACGGATGATCAGCCGGTCGATCTTTTTATCTTTATCCAAGTATGGCATCAAAATGTTCTCGATTTCGCGCATGTAGCGTGAATTCGATTCAAAACTCGCACCTTCGGCGCCTTTGATGCTGACATAGAAAGTACCGCGGTCTTCTGGCGGCACGAACTCTTGCGGAATAATTTGCATCAAGCCGTAACTACAAACACCACACAGAATAACCACCACCAGTGCCAACGATGGAATTTCTACCGAGCGCCGTAACACCCGCAGATAGCCACTCTCTAAACGCGCGAAACCAGCATCGAGCTTGCGTCCAATCCAGCCGCTACGCTCTTTACGCTGCAGTAGCTTAGAACTTAACATCGGTGTAATGGTTAGCGCAGCAATACTCGAGAAAGCCACCGCTGCGGCCATCGCTAAGGCGAACTCGGTAAATAGCTTACCGATATTGCCCTCCAAAAAGGCCAGCGGCACAAACACCGCAATCAACACCAGCGTGGTTGCAATAACCGCGAAGCCAACTTCACGGGCACCGCGATAAGCGGCCAGCAAGGGCGGCTCGCCCTCTTCGACGCGTCGGTAAATATTTTCTAGCACAACAATCGAGTCATCGACCACCAGACCAATCGCCAACACGAGCGCCAGCAAGGTCAGCAAGTTGATGGAAAAACCCAACGCTAGCAAGACGATGTAGGAGGCAATAATGGCCACCGGCACCGTCGCTGCCGGCACGATAGTCGCACGCACCGTACCAAGGAACAGATAAATCACGATGACCACCAAACACATGGCAATCAACAGCGTGTTATAAACCTCGTCGATAGAGCCTTGAATAAACACCGAGGAATCGTAGCTCGGTGCCAAATACATCGTTTCTGGCAGCGTCGCTTCGATATTCTTGATTTCTTCACGAACGTTCTCGACCACCGATAGGGTATTGGCTTTGGACTGCTTGACGATACCCAAGCCGACCATGTTGACGCCATTACCACGGAAATCGGTTTTATCGTCTTCGGCACCCAACTCAACCCGGGCGATCTCGCCTAAGCGTACCAAATAGCCGTCGTCACCTTGCTTGATCACCATATTGCGGAAATCGCTGGTGTCCAAGTAGGCTCGCGCAACCCGCACCGAGAATTCGCGGTCGACCGACTCCACCTCACCGGCAGGTAGCTCAACGTTTTCTTCGCGCAAACGGTTCTCAACGTCGGTCACGGTGATCTCGCGCGCGGCCATAGCATCGCGATCTAACCACACCCGCATCGCGTATTTGCGGTCACCACCGATAACCACACGCGCCACGCCGTCGGCCACCGCCAAGCGATCGACAATATAGCGGTTGGCGTAATCGGTAAGCTCAATCACCGACATGGTGTCGCTGCGTAGGTTATACCAAACGATGGTGCTTTCATCCGACGACGCTTTCGAGACTTCGGGCGGGTCTACCTGTTCAGGTAGGTTATCCAATACACGCGAAACTCGTTCACGCACATCGTTAGCCGCGGCATCGATGTCACGCGACAAGGTGAATTCGATACTAATGCGTGAGCGGCCATTCCGACTGCTAGAAGAGATGTTTTTTATACCCTCGATACCGCTGATACGTTCTTCAATAACCTGCGTGATCTGGGTTTCGACAATTTCAGCCGATGCCCCACGATAGTTGGTATCGATCGACACAATAGGACGATCAATATCCGGGTATTCACGTAGCGGTAGCATGGTGAAGGCAACAATACCAAATACCACCAACAGGATATTTAAAACGGTGGCAAAAACCGGACGTTTTACCGATACATCAGATAACAACATGGTTTAGCCTCCTTGTACGCTGACAGGTACGCCGTCACGTAACCGTACAAGTCCCTCTACCACCACTTTTTCACCCGCTTCCAGGCCACTGGTGATTTCTACCATGCCAGGCTTACGACGGCCGATAGTCACCTCGACCTGACGCGCACGATTATCATCGGTAACCACGTACACGTACTGGCGTTCTTGAATCGGTAAAATCGCTTTTTCCGGTAAAATCATGGCCTCGTCGATACTACGTAGCAAGCTGATACGCAGCAACATGCCCGGCCGTAAGCGGCCATCCTCATTTTTCACCTGCGCCCGTACCAATACCGAGCGGGTTAACGGGTCCACCCGTGAATCGATGCTTTGAATGATGCCTTCAAACTGTTCTCCCGGATACGCACTTGAGCGTGCGGTGACTTTTTGCCCTACCGCCAAGCTGGCGAAATACAGTTCCGGGATATTAAAGTCGACTTTAATCGGGGTAGTGTCATCCAAGGTGGTGATCTCGTCGCCCGGCCCCACTAACGAACCGATACTGATGCGACGAATGCCTAAACGACCGGCAAAGGGTGCGTAAATTTTCATTTCGGCCAGCTTGGTACGCGCGACTTCTAACTGTGCGGTAATTTCCTTCACTAGCACGTCTTGTTCTTCAAGCTGTTGCCGCGAAGCAACATTTTCGCGCGCTAAGTTTTGTAGACGGTCAAGCTGACGAGTCGCTTCGCCCAAACGGAATTCGAGCTCTTGAACATTGGCTTGTTCTTCACGCGAATTTAACTCGACCAGTAACTGACCTTGTTCAGCGTAATCACCATCTTCAAAATAAATACGCTCAACAACATCCTGTCGCTGTGGAGTAACCACAATGGATTCGTTCGCCTGCGCCGTACCCAACGCTTCGATGATATCGCGATACTCGCTGATAGCCGCCTCTTGAATGCGAACCGGCACTACCTGTTGCTGGCGCTCAGGAGTGACCTGCTTTTCATTCATAATAAATAAATAAGCGGTGAGTACCGCCAGTGCAACTACCGCGAATGAAACGGGAGTAAATAGAGCACGCTTTGCCATAACTACCTCAAGCAAATGACAGGATTTAGGGACTGTTAGTATTTTAACGACATCAGCGCCAAGGTAACGCCCGCTTACCGCTTAGAATGTAGGCTCTACCGCAAAAGCAAAGAGAGTGTAAAGATGAGCGCTGGCAGCAGGCCTGCCACCAGCGCTGAAAAAGGCTTAACGATGGTAGGCTGGACTAAACTCGTGTACCGCATCAATGAAGGCGGCGGCATGTTCTGGATCGACTGTCGGATGAATACCATGACCGAGGTTAAACACGTGCCCATGGCCTTCACCATAACTGGCTAGAATGGTTTTCACTTCATCACGGATACGCTGCGGCGACGCGTACAGCATACTCGGGTCCATATTACCTTGCAGCGCCACCCGCTCACCGACAGCGGCCCGCGCACTGGCCAAATCGGTGGTCCAATCGACCCCTAAGGCGTCGGCGCCAGTAGCGGCCATATCGGCTAACCATTGCCCACCATTTTTGGTAAATAGCGTTACCGGCACGCGGCGACCTTCTGCCTCGCGGGTGAGTCCATCGACGATACGTTGCATATAGGCCAGCGAAAACTCACGGTAATCGCGTGGTGACAACACCCCGCCCCAAGTATCAAAGATCATTACCGCCTGCGCACCGGCAGCAATTTGTGCATTTAAGTACAGGGTGACCGCATCAGCCAACTTGCTCAGCAACAAGTGCAGGCTTTGAGGTTCGGCAAAAGCCATTTGCTTCACTTTGGCAAAGTTCTTTGTACTACCGCCTTCCACCATGTAGGTCGCCAATGTCCACGGACTACCAGAGAACCCTATCAAGGGTACTTCACCTTTTAACTCGCGGCGAATGGTACGAACCGCATCCATCACATAACGTAATTCTTGTTCTGGATCGGGTATCGGTAACGCAGCGATGCTGGCGTGATCTTGTAACGGTCGTTGAAAGCGCGGACCTTCGCCGGTTTCAAAATAGAGCCCCAGGCCCATGGCATCAGGAATGGTTAGAATGTCAGAAAACAAAATCGCCGCATCTAAAGCAAAACGACGCAACGGCTGCAGCGTCACTTCACAGGCCAACTCCGGGTTTTGACAAACGCTCATGAAATCGCCAGCTTCGGCACGTACCGCCCGATATTCAGGTAAATAGCGACCGGCCTGACGCATCATCCAAATCGGCGTGCGAGTCGTCGGTTGGCGCAATAATGCACGTAAATAAACATCATTCTTTAATTCAGTCATGGCGCTCTCTTTGCTGGCTCGGCAACTGCCGTGGCCGGTTTTAAATCGGCGAATGTACAAAAAAACGGCGTGATTTTACCAGTATCTGCACTGGAATCCCATGCCAATCGGGCTGCTATTGGCAGGCCTTTACTTGAGCTAGCGCAAATGCTCTGCTATAACTACATGGCGTAACAAAAAAACAACAAGAAAGCTCGCTGCAGCGAGTCCTCAACTGCGCTACTTATCCCCTTCACTCGTGAAGGGGTTTTTATTACCGCCATCAGCTCTCTGCAGTTATCAATGCTTTCGACAGTTCGATCAGGCGATGCGCAATCGTCCCTGCCGGTGGTGTCTGCGGCAACTGATCAATGTCAAACCAATCGCCCTGTTCTAATTCCAGCGGATCGAGGCGTAACTGACCAGCCTGCCAAACAGCGGTATAGCCCATCATCAGCGAGTGCGGAAACGGCCACGGCTGACTAAAGTGATACTGTAGCTGATTAACTTCAATACCGGCCTCTTCCATCACCTCACGGTGCAACGCTTGTTCTAACGACTCACCGGTTTCGACAAAGCCCGCTAAAATGGAATACAAACCGGCTTTATGACGTTTACCACGGGCTAATAACAACTGCCGTCCGCGTCGAATGGCGACGATGATGCATGGCGAGATACGCGGATAGCAGCGATGAGAACAGCGCGAGCATTGTGTTGCCAACTCCCATTCGATGGTTTCCATACGACTACCACAGCGCCCGCAATAACGGTGAGTTAATAAAAACTCGGCAACCTGGCTGGCACGCCCAGCCATGGCAAATAACGCTTCATCTTCGAATAACAGCACTCTTAGCGACTGGAACTCACCTAAGCCGCTAAACTGTTGGTCACCATAATCCGCCATCACCAAATAACAAGGGCGCTCACGTAATTCGCCTAATTGCAGCACGGTATAGTCTTGCAAGTCGGGCAACGGTAAATCCGCTTGGCAACCAAATGGCACGCGTGGTGAGGCGTCAGTAACAATCACTTCACCGGCCACCACGATGAACCACCAGCAGGGTTCGTCGGCGGCGGGCCGGACATTCGGTTTAACCATGTTTCACCTCAACAGTTGTTAACGTTTTGGGGCTATCAATTCGTTGACGAGCATTATACCCTAGCTATACATTCATAGGAGAGAAAAAGGCAGGAGAAAACCATGTTAACCCGCGCTGAAAAAGCCAAACAAAGGTGGGGTGGCAACAATCAGGCTATCGACCACTGGCTTAATGAGCGTCAGCAATTGCTGGTCGGTTACTGTCAGTTAGCAGGGCTTCCACCTTATACCAAGGATCAGCAAGAACTCCCTGCAATTGAAAGTATTCGCGAGTTTTGCGGGCAACTGGTCGACTATGTGTCGGCTGGGCATTTTGAGGTGTATGACCATATTACTCGCGAGCATGTTAGCCGTGGCCATGAAATTGGTCGTTTAACCGACGACTTATTTCCGCTGATCGCCGACACCACCGATATCGCGCTGGACTTTAATGACCGCTACGGCAATATCGCTGCAGACAGCGAATTTGCCACTTTCGACCGTGACTTATCGGCGCTTGGCGAAGCGATTGAATTACGTCTGGAGTTTGAAGACCGCCTGCTCGGCGATTTAGACCAACAAAGCTTGCTGTGAGCAGACAATAAAAAAGGCGGCGCTAATGCACCGCCTTTTTCGACTATGATTTTTAGCCAGCGTTATTCGCCGCTGTCTTGCTCAGGATTTTTGATATCCAGTAGCTCAACTTCAAAAATCAATGTCGAATTAGGTGGAATATCACCGCCGCCCATCTCACGGTCGCCATAGGCCAGCTCAGCAGGGATCACAAAGCGGTATTTAGCACCCACTTTCATTAGCTGTAACCCCTCAGTCCAACCCGAGATAACGCGATTCAAGGCTAATACGGTAGGTTTTTGACGCTCGTAAGAACTGTCGAATACGTCACCATTGACTAAGGTGCCCTTATAGTGAACTTCAACAAAGTCGTCGGCCTGCGGTTGTGCACCATCGCCTTCACGTAAAACTTCATACTGCAAGCCCGAGTCGGTGACTTTAACGCCATCACGCTTAGCGTTTTCGGCTAAGTAATCTTCACCTTCTTTCTTGGCTTTAGCACCCAGCACTTCTTGGCGTTGTTTAACCGCTTGCTCACGTAACTCATTGAGCAGATCCTCGGCTTCTTTGTCTGACAACTTGCTGCTGTCTTTTACCGCGTCCACAAAACCAGCGATAACCACATTACGATCTAACACTAAGTCGGCTTCTTCTTGGCGATCAAGGTTAGCGGCGACAAAGCTACCCACCGATGCACCTAAGGCATAAGCTTGCTTGTCTTGTTGGTTTTCTAGTTTTTGCTCACTCACCGGATACGGTTCTTGCTTCGAGCAAGCGACCACAGTCAGGGCGATTGCAGACAAAGCCAAAGGCTTCGCGATGTGCTTCATAATTATCTCCAAGAGGTTGTTCTTGACTATGCTATTGTCAGATCGATTGACATTTATCGTTGATTTATCGGCATTATCGGCGACAACGATCAACAGGCCCTAAGACTATGCCATAATAAAACAGCGAGTCGAAGCCTATAGTATACAAGAACCTATAGTACACAAGAAAAGGTACGCTTGCCTATGTTGAAGCCGTTAACCGCGTTATTACTGTCAAGCCTGACTGCCACCTTGCTCAGCGCTTGCAGTGAACCACCGCAAAAATTGGCCGAGTTTCGCCATGACAATCAGAGCAGCTTTAGTGCCGACGTCGCCAATGATGGCAGCTTCTCGCTGGTCGCTAACGACGACGGCAGCGCTAGTCTCTGGTTTGCCGACGAGCGCGGCGACTATTACCATTGGCGGCATAATAGCGGTCAACAAATTGTCGACGTCGACATCAGTGCCAGTGGTGAAGTTGCGGCGTTAGCCGATAGTCAGGACTTTTCGTTGTGGCAAGTGAGTAGCGGCGAGTCGCTGGGTTATTGGCATATTGGTAACGGCCGCATTCATCGGCTTGCAGTCAGCGCCAACGGTACCGTTATCGTGCTCGCCAAAACTAATGGTATGCAAATCGCTTTCAATCCCAATAGTGGCCGCCGACTGGAGTTTTATGGGCACAGTGAACGCGTCAACGCGTTAGCCATATCCGCCAATGGCCGTTATGTGCTTAGCGGTAGCAACGATCATAACGCCATCTTATGGGATACCGAGAGTGGCCAAATTGTTCATCGCTGGCAACACGACAGCCGCGTCACGCAGGTAGCCTTAGATGCGCAAGGTCGTTACGCTTTTAGTGCCGACAGTAAAGACAATGCCAATATTTGGCGTTTACCCGACGGTCAACGTCAGACAAAGTTGCGCTTTTTTGACCGACAGCGTATTTTTAGCGCCGCAACCTTTAGCCACGACGGTCGCTATTTTATTACCGGCGCGCCATCACGACGTATTACCGTTTGGCAAGTGAGCGACGGCGAGGCGCTGCGCCATTGGTCGATTAATTTACCCGAACAGCACCGCCCAGCTAGTGCCGCGGTATTAGCATTGGGTTTAACTCGCGACGATAATCAACTACTTAGCGAAAGCTCAGCAGGTCTAGCCGAACGCTGGCAAATCATGCTGGGTCAGGACAGCGCTAACAAACCTGCGTCGCAACCTTGATATTCACTCCTATCTGAGGATAGTTATGACAGATAAAGCGTTAATCCAGCGTATGGATAAACTGGAAAGCCAGTTAGCTTTTCAAGACGACGTCATTGATTCGTTGAATCATTTAGTGACTCAGCAAAGCCGCGAGTTACAGCAGTTGCAGCAGCAGTTAAAGTTGGTTGCAAGCAAAGTGAAAAACTTACGCGATGACGATGCACTACCTAACGCCGATGCCAGCCAAGAGCCACCGCCACCGCATTATTAGCGCTACGCTGCTGCCTTGTAATAAAAATGTTAACTTGACCTACCCTAACTCAACCCCGTATAACAACGGTTGGCTCTATTTTCGAGGACGATATGTCTGCAAAGCATCCCATCATCGCGGTAACCGGTTCGTCAGGAGCAGGTACCACCACCACAGGTCAAGCGTTACGGCATATTTTCCGAACCTTGGATCTGTCGGCGGCATTTGTCGAGGGTGATAGCTTTCATCGCTATTCGCGCCCAGAAATGGACTTAGCCATTCGGAAGGCGCAAGAACAGGGCCGACACATCAGTTACTTTGGCCCCGAGGCCAACGATTTTCAGCGTTTAGAGGGCTTGTTTAAAGCCTATGGTGAAACCGGGCAAGGTGAAATTCGGCGCTATCTGCACAGCTTTGACGACGCCGTTCCTTATAATCAAATGCCGGGCACCTTTACCCCTTGGGAAGCGCTGCCTGAGCACACCGATGCCCTGTTTTATGAAGGTTTGCACGGTGGTGTGTGCGGCGACAGCTACGATGTTGCCAAGCATGTCGATTTATTGATTGGCATGGTACCTATTGTTAACCTGGAATGGATTCAAAAACTGATCCGCGATACCCAAGAGCGTGGCCACTCGCGCGAAGCGGTTACGCAAAGTATTGTGCGCAGTATGGAGGACTATATTCACCATATCGTACCGCAGTTCTCGCGCACTCATATTAACTTTCAACGCGTGCCTACGGTGGATACCTCTAACCCCTTTAGTGCTAAAGATATCCCTTCGTTGGATGAAAGCTTTGTAGTGATTCGTTTTCGTGGCATGAAAGACGTCGATTTTCCTTATTACTTGCAGATGATCGACGGCGCCTTTATGTCTCGTATGAACACGTTGGTGGTACCGGGTGGCAAAATGGTGTTCGCCATGGAATTGATTTTAATGCCACTGATCGAGCAAATTCTTGATAAAAAGCAAAGTGCGCGCGCGCAAATCGATTGGCTCAATAACCGTTAATGGTTAGTTAGCGTCAGCCACCAACCAGCGGCTATCCCATCGCGCGCCGGGCCCTTGCGCCAAACGCTCGGTTAAATAAGGTAGCCATTGCGGCAACGATTGCACCACACCATAGGCCGGATTAACTAAAATCATGCCACAACCGTGCAACCCCTTGTCGGTATTTGCTTCACGCACACAAAAATCGACCGCAAGCGTTTTTGCCAACTGCGGTATAGCGGCAATTTGCTGCTGAAATGTGGCGATAGCCAACGGATCTTTAATCGGATACCAAAGCGCCATCGACGCATGCCGCCATTGCTTAACATGAACTTTAATGGCTGCCAACATGGCACTGAACTCGTCGGGTTTCTCAAACGGCGGGTCAATCAATACGATACCGCGCTTCTGCTGTGGCGGTAAGTAATGTTTAAGCGCCTGATAGCCGTCCCCTAAATGCACGCGGTGAGCGTGACTACGACCGAGGTTTTGCGCTAACGCGGGGCCATCTTCGGGATGCAGTTCGCACACCACTGCCCGGTCTTGGTCACGTAATAACGCCGAGGTTAATAGCGGCGAGCCGGGATACCAGCGCAGGCTCATGTTATCGCGGTTCATCAAGCGCACCGCATCCAGATAGGGCTGCATCAGCGCCGGTGCTTGGCTATCGTCGATAACGCGCGCAATGCCTTGCTGCCATTCGGCGGTTTTGCTGGCTTGCTCACCGGTTAATTCGTATAAACCGATACCACCGTGACTATCTAAGACAAAATAGGGCGTGTCTTTTTGCTGTAAATAGCTTAAGCACTGATACCACAAGCAGTGCTTGAATACATCGGCAAAATTACCGGCATGATAGGCATGGCGATAATTCATGCCGGACGTGGCGCCTCTTCGATGGCAAAGCTATGGCTAATAGTCACCGCTTTTTCTAGCATCTTCGCTACCGAACAATATTTATCGGCGGACAACGCTACCGCACGTTCAACATGTTTTTCGGCGACGGCAAAACCGCTCACCACAAAGTGCAAATGAATACGGGTAAATACCGCTGGCACCGCATCGGCGCGTTCGGCGCTGATCTCGCAGCGACAATCGGTAATGTATTGTCGTGCTTTTTGTAAAATAGAGACCACATCAACCGACGAGCAGCCCCCCAAAGAAATCAACACGTTTTCCATTGGGCTGGGCGCATGAGCGCCCTTATTGGCATCTAACACCACTTGGTGACCGCTTTCTGAGGTGCCCATAAAGGTTTCTTCGGCAACCCACTTTACCACTGCTTTCATGCGCTTAACCTGCGTTTATACGAGTATCAAATAAGTTCTTCACTAAGCCGATAAACTCTTCGGCAAAAGCTTCTTGTTCGGGGGTCGGGTGATTATTGAGTACCGATGACAACACTTCTTCTAAATCATAAAGTACGGCATCGGTTTCACGAATAATATCTAGGCGTTGGCTTTGATCGAGCTGGTGTTGTTGGCATACCGCCATGATGTTGCTGGCGAGGCGCTCTTCAAACAGTTCACGTAGCGTGTAGTCGGCTTGTTCTGACGCGACGGTGTTAGCTCCGGTGGCAAACACCGACAGTTGACCGGTCAGATACTGAATCAGTTCTATATAGCCATCGCTTTCAACTATCATCGCCGTTTCACCTGCAAAATGAAAAGTACCATAGCACGACTCACGCGTTATTGGCGAGCGCCAACGAGCGCATTGATAATGGCGGCTATCGCATCAAAACACAATAAAAAAGCCAGCTATCAAACTGATAACTGGCTTTTAAAGCATAGCCAAGAACTCTTTTAGAAAGTCAGGCCGGGTTGTAATTTTTCTGGCATCGTCACTTGTTCAGCTTCAACCGAGGCCACCGGGTAGGCGCAGTAATCAGCAGCATAATAGGCGCTGGCGCGGTGGTTACCGCTGGCACCAATACCACCGAAAGGTGCAGCGCTGCTGGCACCGGTAATCGGCTTATTCCAGTTAACAATACCGGCACGAATACGCTTAAAGAAGTAGCGATAAGTCTCTTCAGAATCGCATAACATACCCGCTGACAAGCCATAACGGGTGTTGTTAGCTTCTTCGATAGCGGCGTCTAAGTCATCATAACGATAAACTTTCAGTAATGGCCCAAAGTGTTCCTCGTCCGGCATTTCTTCAACCCGACTGACATCTAAAATACCGGGCGTGACGAAGCCTTTGTTGTGCTCCAACTGTTTCATTTTTAACAGCGGTTTAGCACCCGCTTCGATTAAACGCTGTTGCGCGGAAACCATATCTGCGGCCGCTTTAGCCGAGATCATGGCGCCCATAAACGGCTGCTGTTCAGCATCGTACTCACCAACTTGAATCGCTTCAGCCACTTCTAACAAGCGTTTTAAAATCGCATTACCGTTGTCATTGTTCTCAATAAACAAGCGGCGTGCGCAGGTGCAACGTTGCCCAGAGGTAATAAAAGCTGACTGAATAATATCGTGAACCGCAGCGTCGATATCGCTAACATTCTGCACGATTAATGGGTTGTTACCGCCCATTTCCAACGCCAGAATTTTATCGGGGCGACCACCAAACTGTTTATGCAATAAATGACCGGTGTTAGACGAGCCGGTAAAGTACAAACCGTCAATTTGCGGGTGCGCCGATAACGCCTTACCGGTTTCAACCTCGCCTTGAACCAAGTTCAGCACACCTTCAGGCAAACCCGCTTGCTGCCATAATTTAACCGTCTCTTGCGCCACCATCGGGGTTAATTCGCTCGGCTTAAAGACCACGGTATTACCGGCCAATAATGACGGCACAATGTGACCGTTCGGCAGATGTCCGGGGAAGTTATAGGGGCCATAGACAGCAACCACACCGTGTGGCTTATGGCGAATAAACGCCTTACCTGCAGGCATTGGGTTTTCAACGGTACCGGTACGTTCTTGATAGGCACGTTCGGAAATTGCCACCTTGCCGATCATGGCAGCCACTTCGGTACGGGTTTCCCATAACGGCTTACCGGTTTCACGCGCGATCACTAGCGCTAACGCTTCTTTATTCTGTTCCAGCAACTCCGCAAAACGCTGACAAATCGCCAAACGTTCGGAAAAATCGCGCTCGGCCCAACCGACAAACGCGTGTCGAGCCGCCATAACGGCCTCATCGACCTGGGCTTCGGTAGCCCCTTGAGCTTGCCAAACGACTTCGTCTTTGGCTGGATCGATAGATTCAAAGGTATCACCAGCGCCAGGCTGCCAACGACCATTAATAAACTGTACTTGTTCTGACATTAAGCATCTCCTTAAGACGCGCTTACGATCAATGCGCTTACAATGCAACAATGCGCGCCAAGTCACCGTCGCTTAACTGCAAAGCACTGGCGCTGGCGGCATCAAGTGTGACGCGTCCATCATCGACGCTAAGCTGAACTTGCGCGGCGCGGAAGTTCGCTAACGACGTGTTACAAATAATATGGGCTTCACCGCCTGTCGGTTCACCGATGCGTACCTCGACTCGACGGCTATTACGCACGCTACGTAAATTACTGACTTCGGCTTCGACCGTGGGGCCGGCATCAAAAATATCGATATAGCCGCGGAAGCGAAAGCCTTCCGATTGCAATAATTTCAACGCTGGGCGGGTATTATCATGCACCTGCCCGATGACATCACGGGCGGCTTTATCGAGTAAGTTGACGTAAATTGGAAACTTCGGCATTAACTCGGCAACGAAGGTTTTCTCGCCAATTCCGGTCAAATAGTCAGCCTGCGGAAAGTCCATCGAAAAGAAATTCTGCTGTAGCCATGTCCAAAATGGCGAATCACCATTATCATCCGACACACCGCGCATTTCGGCGATCACCCAGTCGCTAAAACGCGACTTAAATTCGGCCATGAAGAGCATTCTAAAGCGCGATAACGTGCGCCCATTCAGGCCTTTCCGAAAAGGTTCACGCAAAAACAGCGTGCATAACTCAGATACACCGGTGTAGTCGTTGCAAAGGGTTAAGGTATCCAGCGCGTTATAAATATCCAGCGCCTTGGAATGGTGAACCACTTTACCCATATGGTAATGGTAAAAGGCGTCGGTCAAACCGACCGCCGCCTCGATACCACTCACCCCACAAATATGACCGTTGCTGGTGTCTTCCATGACAAACAGATAGCCCTCGTCACCAGGCTCGCTGACCTGCTGCCGGGCAAAGGCTTCTTGGGCACGGCTAATACGCCGCTCTAACAAGCCTTGATCGACCGGTAGCGAGGTAAAACCATGGCCCGATTCAACAGCACAATCATACAATGCAGCATAATCGCTGGGGGCAATTGGGCGAATGACCAACATAAGCGTCTCCTGCGAACTGCCGGCTTAGCCGACAACCTTCGCTACTGCTTTTTCAAAGCGTTCCATACCGGCGTCGATGTCTGCCTCGGGAATGATCAGCGACGGCGTAAAGCGCACTACATTAGGACCCGCAACTAACACCATTACGCCCTCTTCGGCGGCGGCATTTAAAAAGTCACGCGCACGACCTTCATAGTCACTGTTCAATGCGGCACCTAATAACAAACCTTTACCACGCACTTCGTCAAAAACCTGATATTTGTCATTGATGCGTTGCAGGTGTTGCTTGAATAGCTGTTCGCGAGCTTTCACACCGTTTAACACATCGTCGCTGTTAACCACGTCAAACACCGCTTCGGCAACCGCACAAGCCAGCGGGTTACCGCCATAGGTGCTACCATGCGTGCCCGGCTTTAAGTGCTCAGCAATGGCTTTAGTGGTTAACATGGCACCGATAGGGAAACCACCACCTAGCGATTTAGCCGTGGCTAAAATATCAGGCACGACACCGTACTGTTGATAACAATATAATGAACCCGTGCGGCCAAACCCGGTTTGTACTTCGTCAAAAATCAACAGCACATTGTGTTTATCACAAAGGTCACGCACACCTTGCAAGAACGCTTTGTCGGCTTCAATAACGCCACCTTCACCCTGCAACGGCTCCATCATCACCGCACAGGTTTTATCCGACATCAGCTTTTCTAGCGCCGCTAAATCGTTATAAGGAATGTGTTCGATAGCGCCTGGTTTAGGACCAAAGCCATCCGAGTAAGCCGGTTGTCCTCCAACGGTCACGGTAAAGAAAGTACGACCGTGGAAACCTTTAGTGAAGGCGATAATTTGTTGTTTGTCTTCGCCATGCTGCTCTAACGCCCAACGACGCGCGAGTTTTAACGCCGCTTCGTTAGCTTCAGCGCCGGAGTTGGCAAAATAAACGCGATCGGCAAAGGTCGAGGCGGTTAATTTGCTCGCTAAACGCAAAGCTGGCTCATTGGTAAATACGTTGCTCAAGTGCCATAATTTATTGCCCTGCTCGGTCAATGCGTTAACCATCGCCGGGTGGCAATGACCCAAACAGTTCACCGCAATACCGCCAGCAAAATCGACGTACTCACGACCGTCTTGATCCCAAACGCGAGAACCTTCACCTTTGACCGGCACCATTTTAGCCGGGTTGTAGTTGGGAACCATAACGTCGTCGAATGTAGCCCGTGTCACGTGCATTTTGTCTGCCATGGATGACTCCTGAATCCTGTCTATGTCGTAAGCCAGTCGACTTGACCGGCACCTGATGAGGGGCATTTGGGCGGCGTTGATGTTGATTTGAACGAGAATATCGCAGCGCACAAACAACCCGTGAAAGCCGTCCATTATCGCAAAAATTAGGCGTCGTGTCTGGCTTGTTAACAGCTTGTTTGATAAAAAAAGTGGTCGTCAGCGTAGATTTGCAGCCTGCATGAATAGCTATCCAGTTTTTCGCGAATTAACGCGCATCAATACGCAAATTTTTTTTCGCTTCTGGGTCTTTGCCTGACTAATCGTCGACCGAGACCATCCGCGGACGTTTCAAATTGACATGTTTGAGCTGGCTAATTTGTTCGGCGCTAATCTGGTAGCGCTTGAACAGCTGTGCCGCGTCCTCTTTATCAACTAAGTCAACTTGTTTGAGCATACGATACTCGCTGTAGGCATTCGCTTGTGCCAACGCTTTGGCATAATTGCTCATGTCATCAATGTGTTGATTTTGGGTATAACTCAGCAAATGCTCACTGATCGGTAACCGTTCTAGATGCCAGCCCTGCACCGTCAGATAGCTAACACGCTTATCCAGCGCCAGCATGAGATCACGTAGGAACTGCTCGTCCGGGATCAGCTTTTGAATGGCGTTATGCCTATCCGGCGAATGGTCGTTAATAGTCGCTAACGCTTGCTCACGCTGAACTTCGTCGAAAATTCGTAAATATAATTTAGTTAACGCAATTTTACCCAGCTCATGGAACATCCCCATGGTATAGGCGAGCACCGGGTCGCGTAGCGACATCTGCTCCGCCACCGCTTGCGACAGGATGGCGGTTTGTAAGCTATGTTCCCAAACTTTACGTCGGAATAAGGTAAACGGCTGGGTTGCTGGCGGTAGCCAGTTTTGCAACGCGAACGCCGGGGTCAGTACACGCAAGTTCTCGCTGCCGACAAAGCTCATCGCCACGCGCAAATTTTCTAAGCGCATTTGTTTATCTTTGCGACGATTAACGAACGGCGGATTATTCACCACCCGCACGAGGCCATCACGAAACCAATCAAGGTCGCAGGCCAGCGCCTCAATTTTAGCCATCGACGCTGCCCGCAGCGATACCGTGTCGAGTAACGCAGGCAAGTTTTCCGGCATCGGTACGACTTTGGTGCGAATCGATTCAGGGTCATCAATCGCCAGTAATACACGCCGATGGACTTCACTGTGTAATTCTTCTGAAATGCGCTCGACATAACGTTGCCGCGCGTGGCGCTTACGCTCCCGCTCTTGGTGACTGATACGCTCAACGTCCAATAACGCACGGCGTTGTTGCACCTTGTCCTCGTCGTCATTGCCACCTTCGCGCTGCTGACGAGCGAAAGGAAAGCTGATCAGATAATTAATAAAACGCTTTTCCAACTTAATGGCGGGATCACGGCTACCACCTTCGGTCGAGACGCTAAAAAACTGATACATAACGAGTGACAACTCCTTCAATGAATAACCTAGGCGCCTGACCAGCACAAGATAAAGCAGCACCGAGGTAAAATAGCACAAGCGACCATAAATCGCCGACAACCTTGATGACTATATGACGTTAAGCAGAGCGCTACTCATTCATCTTCAGGCGCTGCTAGCTGTTGCAAAAAATTATCAAGCAGCTGGTGTCCGGCCTCGGTCAACACCGATTCGGGATGAAATTGCACGCCATAAATCGCTAACTGACGGTGGCGAATGGCCATAATTTCAAGCTCACCAGCACTATTTTGGCATTCTGCATCCACCACAAAACAAGCCGGTAATGAATCGTTAGCAATCAACAACGAATGATAGCGGGTTACCGTTAGCGGCATCGGTAAACCCTTAAACAACCCCTGCTGGCGATGACTCAATTGCGAGGTTTTACCATGCATGACTTGCTGCGCCCGAACGATTTTCGCGCCAAACACCTGGGCGATGGCTTGATGGCCTAAGCACACACCAAGTAGCGGTATGCGTCCAGCAAAATAGTCGATAGCAGCCAACGAAATACCGGATTCATTTGGCGTACATGGGCCCGGCGAAATAATTAACGCCGTTGGCCGCAGCGCCACCAGTTCGTCGAGGCTAATGGCGTCGTTACGGATCACCTGCAGCGGGTGACCTAACTCGGCAAAATAACGCGCCAAATTGTGGCTAAATGAATCGTAATTATCGAGCATCACCAGCATTTGCGTGAAATCCTTTAACATCGTCATCGACAGTCGCGCTGCTTTATACCTACAATAGGGGCAGCTTGGCAACTATTGCCTACCATAATAAGAGAGTCGATCACTATGACAGAACATCACTTAATGAATCAGCATTTGCTGCGCAAGACCGAGCTTGGCATGAAGCTCTCAAAGGTCACCCTGCAGTGGCGACATGCTATTGATTTGGCGGTCAAGCCAATGAACCTGACCCAAAGCAGTTGGTTAGCCATGTATTATTTGTCGCGCTTAGGTGATGGTTGCTCACAAATTATTTTAGCGCGTGAACTGGGTATCGAACTGCCGTCACTGACGCGTACCCTCACCAAGCTCGAAGACGACGGCTTGATTAAACGCGAAGCAAGCGAAGCCGACCGCCGCGCACGACTATTGCACTTCACCAAAAAAGGCAAAACGGTGTTAGAGCAAGTGCAAGAAAAAGTCATGAAAATCCGTGCGCAAATGTTAGCGGGTTTCAGCCCTGCCGACCATGAGCATCTCATGAAATTGCTTGATCGCTTAGACAATAATGCGCAAATCACGCAAGAAACCATCGCTGCCGGTAAGCCGCTGGACTAGCTCAATCCAGCGCTCACCGACGAGCTAAGAGTTAAGGTTTAGCGACGAAGCCAACCGCCTCATAGACCTTGCTCAAGGTTTCAGCGGCTCGCGCCGAGGCTGCCTCGGCGCTGGCTTTCATAACCTGATCAAGGTAGTCGCGGTCGCCTCGCAACTGTGCAAAACGCTGTTGAATCGGTTCTAGCATCGCGACTACCGCCTCTGCCACATCTTTCTTCAAGTGACCATACATCTTGTCTTCATACTGAGGTACTAAGCTGTCGATCGACTGACCAGTAGCGCAAGACAGCATCGACAGCAGATTAGATACACCCGGCTTTTCTTTCTGATCGAAGTAAATACGTGCTTGCTCATCAGAATCAGTCACTGCACGTTTGATCTTCTTGGCAATACGTTTCGGATCTTCGAGTAAGGCGATGTAGTTGTTCTCGTTATCGTCCGACTTAGACATTTTTTTGTCGGGATCTTGCAGGCTCATGATGCGTGCACCGACCTTCGGGATCATCGGCTCTGGCGTGGTGAAGATGTCACCGTACAGGGTATTAAAACGGTAGGCGATATCACGCGCCAGCTCTAAATGCTGTTTCTGGTCGTCGCCGACTGGCACTTCGTTGGCCTGATACAACAAGATATCAGCCGCCATCAGCGTTGGATAAGTAAACAGACCAGCATTGATATTGCTGGCATGACGCTGCGACTTGTCTTTGAACTGCGTCATTCGGTTTAACTCACCCATCTGCGTATAGCAGTTTAATACCCATGCCAGCTGTGCATGTTCTGGCACCTGTGACTGCACAAAAATGGTCGAACGCTTTGGATCTAAGCCACAAGCTAGGTATAAAGCGAGGCCGTCTAACGTCGCATCGCGCAGTTTTTGCGCATCTTGGCGCACGGTAATGGCATGTAAATTGACCAACATGAATAAACAATCATGGCTGTCTTGCATATCTACCCAGCGCCGAATAGCACCGATATAATTACCTAAAGAAAGTTGACCTGACGGCTGACAGCCACTTAATACCACCGATTTACTCATGATTTCTGCTTCTTATCTGTTATGAATTTTTAAATAACTAAAACATCGGGCGAACGCGTGATTTACGCCTGACTGCTTGCCAACTGCTGACGCATCTCGGCGATGACTTTGGCATAATCTGACTGACTAAAAATCGCTGAACCGGCAACAAACATATCGGCTCCCGCAGCAGCAATCTCAGCAATGTTATCGGTCTTAACACCACCGTCAACTTCCAAACGAATATCACGACCACTGCGCGCGATAAGTTGTCTCACCTGACGCAACTTATCTAGGGTGCCGGGAATAAAAGATTGCCCGCCAAACCCCGGATTAACCGACATCAGTAAAATCACATCGAGCTTATCCATGACATGATCCAGGTAATGTAATGGCGTCGCAGGGTTAAACACCAAGCCCGCCTGACAGCCCTCATCTTTAATCAATTGCAGGGTCCGATCAATATGCTCAGACGCTTCTGGGTGGAAGGTAATAATGGACGCCCCAGCTTTGGCAAAATCGGGAATAATGCGATCGACCGGCTTCACCATCAAATGCACGTCGATGGGCGCTTGAATACCATAGTTACGTAACGCCTGACAGACCATCGGGCCAATGGTTAAATTGGGTACGTAATGGTTATCCATGACATCAAAATGCACCACATCGGCACCCGCTTGTAGCACCCGTTCAACGTCTTCACCTAAACGCGCAAAATCGGCAGAAAGAATCGACGGTGCAATCAAATAATCCGGCATGATGGTTCCTGTCATTGCTCAAATTCGAAATGAAGGCGCTAGTTTAGCAGCTTCATACCGCTAAAAAAATAATTCCGGGCCTGGTATCAACAACAAATAGCTGATAAATTAATCAGATTAATGTTGTCATTTCGTCAGTGATTGAATCAATCAAGTCACTTAAAAGCATCGACAATAAGGCAAATATCATGTTACTCCGCACCGCCATTGCGACATTATTGCTAGGCAGTTTAGCGCTTATTGCGATGCTCATGCCTGCACCGCCGCAGTTTGCTGCTAATTTAACTCAGCAGTGCGAACAGGTATTGGCTAAAAGCGAGCTGGGTGGCATTGAGCAACGTTGCGCCGCCGATCAACAGCAAGTCAGTTGGAGCCAATGGGCAACCGGTGAAAGCCGTTCTACCCAATTTCATTTTATCGATTTGTTCGAACTGGTTTTCGGCTCTTCTTCGCAACAACAAAAAAGTGACCTGAAACAGTCGGATATGAATCAATCATCGCTGTAAGCGTGAGCTCCACTGAAACATTCATGACTATGTCTTCAAATACCGATAGCAGCAAAAAACCCAATATGTTGAGCATGATGTTCAGCGTATTAGCGGCTTTTTTTGGTGTGCAGAGCGAAAAAAACCGGGTCCGCGACTTTAGCAATGGTAACCCTTGGCCATTTATTGCCATCGGTGTAATTTTTGCGGTGATTTTTGTGCTCGGGTTGGTTGCCATCGTCAACATCGTATTGGCGACAGCAACCTAATCACAAAGCAGTCATTAACGCCCGTTAGGCCGCCAACTCCTCAATTCCACTATGCCGTAACAGCGGCTCGACACTTGGCTCACGGCCACGAAATTCGCGGAATAATGTCATCGCATCGGTGCTACCACCGCGTTCCAAAATACATTGTAAAAATGCGCGGCCGGTATCGGCATTAAAAATACCGTCTTCTTCAAAGCGCGAAAACGCATCGGCCGACAGCACTTCCGCCCATTTATAACTGTAATAGCCCGCCGCGTAACCACCCGCAAAAATGTGCCCAAAGCTATGCTGAAAGCGGTTGAACTCAGGTGGCATACGGACTGCTACTTGTGCTCGTACTTGCTGCAAAATTTGCTTAACACTGTGTTGCTCGCTGCCATCAAACTCACGGTGAATACGCATATCAAACAATGAAAACTCAAGCTGTCGCACCATTTGCATGGCTGATTGGAAGTTTTTTGCCGCTAATAAGCGCTGTAGTAAATCTTCTGGCAGCGGTTCGCCAGTTTCGTAGTGGCCAGAAATGATAGCCAATGCCTCGGCCTGCCAACACCAGTTTTCCAGAAACTGGCTGGGCAACTCGACCGCATCCCAAGCCACACCCTCAATACCAGACACCCCGGCAACATCGACTTGGGTCAGCATATGATGTAAGCCATGGCCAAATTCGTGAAACAAGGTCACCACTTCATCATGAGTGAATAGCGCAGGCTTGCCACCGACTGGCTTACTAAAGTTGCAGGTTAAAAAGGCGACCGGCAGTTGTACGTCGCCGCTGGCCGTCTGTCGCCGCGAAACGCAGTCGGCCATCCAGGCACCACCGCGTTTGCCAGCTCGCGCATATAAATCAAGATAAAAACTACCGCGTTGCTGACCTTGTTGGTCGCGGATCACAAAATAACGCACGCTGGGATGCCAAACATCGGCTTTTTGTTCTTCGATGTCGATACCAAATAACTGTTTAACAACCGCAAACAGACCACTCACGACGCGTTGTTCTGGAAAATAAGGACGTAACTGTTCGTCCGACACCGAGAATTGTTGCTGCTTGAGCTTTTCACTGACGTAGGCTAAATCCCATGCTTCTAAGCTATCGCGACCCAGTTGTTGTTTGGCAAAGTCTAATAGTTGTTGGTAATCGGCCTGCGCCTGCGGTAGTGATTTCTGCGCTAAATCCTGCAAAAACTGCATCACTTGATCGCTGTTTTCGGCCATTTTGGTCGCCAGCGATACCGCCGCATAATCGCTGTAGCCCAACAACTCAGCCAACTCCTGACGCAATTGTAAAGTCTCGTCGATAATAGCACTGTTGTCGTAATCTCCGGCGTTGGGACCCACATCTGACGCTCGAGTAGTAAACGCGTAATACATCGTCTTGCGAAGTTCTTCGTCGTCAGCATACATCATCACCGGCAAATAGCTGGGAATGTCGAGGGTAAACAGCCAGCCCGACTGTTCATTTTCTTGCGCCGCTTCCGCCGCTGCGGCAATGGCACTGTCTGGCAGACCTCGCAATTGCGCCTCATCGGTGACCAAATAGTGCCAAGCATGAGTGGCATCTAACAAATTATTGCTAAAAGACGATGCTAAATCGGACAGGCGCGACGAAATAGCCGCGTAACGCGCTTTTTTGTCGTCAGCCAATGCTACGCCCGACAAGGTGAAATCACGCAAAGCATTATCGATGACACGTTGCTGCGCCTGACTCAATTGTTGAAACTCATCGCTATCGCGCAACGCTTGATAGGCTTGATAAAGTCCCTGATGTTGTCCGACAAAGGTGCCGTAATCAGACAACAGCGGCAAACAAGCGTCATGCGCTTCTCGCAACGCCGGCTCACTGACCACAGCATTCATATGCGACACCGGCGCCCAACTCCGCTCTAATTTATCATCGACCTCAATCAGTGGTTCAACCAACCCCTGCCAGCTATGATCTTGCTGCGTCAGCACTTGCTCGATGGCGGCTTTACAGGCAGCGATACGCTGCTCGATAGCCGGCTGAATATGCTCCGGCTTGATCGCCGAAAATGGCGGTAGATAAGTATCGTCGAGCAAAGGATTACTGGCTGTCATAGCGACCTCATTATAGTTAAATCTGATTAGCAATAGCTGTTAACATGCGGCCGATCACGGCGTTTTTCAAGCGCTCTGTATGCGCATAAATCAAGCACTGCGACAAGCGCTGAATTAGGTTAAACTGATCGTGCAAACAATAATGAAAAGGAAGTTGATATGTTTATCCGTTCTATGCTGCAAGCGATAGTGCGCGTGGCCGCGGTGTCAGCCGTTGGCCTCACGGTTGCAGCCTGCAGCAGTCAACCCAGTAGTAGCCAACAGGCCACCGCCACGGCGAGCAACTTGAGCAAATCAGGTACAGCACTAACCTTAGCCAGTATTTATGACAGCGACACCTATCAAGTTAAAAGCGCCACGCCAGTGCGCTGGTTGGCTGATGGTTCGGGTTACACCTTGCTAGAAGACAGTCAGCAAGGCAAGGGCCAAGATATTGTTCGCTATCATCCGCAAAGCAATGCTCGTACGGTGTTAGTCAGCGCCGCCCAATTAACGCCAAAAGGCGCCGATCAAGCGTTAAAAATCGCCGATTATCAATGGTCAGCCGACGACAGCAAGCTACTGATTTTCACCAACACCAAACGTTCGTGGCGTACCCATACGCTGGGCGACTATTGGGTGCTGTTCCGCGACAGCGGTCGGTTATTACAATTGGGTGGTGACGCGCCCGCATCGAGCTTACAGTTCGCCAAATTTGACCCGCAAGGCCAGCGTGTTGCATACGTTATGCACAATAACATCTACGTGCAACAGCTAGACGACTTGAGTATTAAAGCGCTGACGGATGATGGTAGCGACAGCATCGTCAACGGTACCTTTGACTGGGTCAACGAAGAAGAATTCTTTTTACGCGACGGCTTTCGCTGGAGCGACGACGGTCAACAAATCGCCTATTGGCAGTTAGACACCGCTGGCACGCCGCTGTTTACCATGATCAACAATACCGATCAGCTGTATCCAACCCTAAAACAGTTTCCTTATCCAAAAGTCGGCGAAACCAACGCCGCCATGCGTATCGGTGTGGTTGCCGCTAACGGTGGCGATACCACCTGGATGAAAATTCCTGGCGATGCGCGCCAGCATTATCTGGTACGTATGCAATGGGCGGGTAACAGCGAGCAATTGTTGATCCAGCAATTGACCCGCAAACAAGACGTCAACGTGGCATTTTTAGCCGACGCTAACAGCGGTGAAGTGCACACGCTATTGAGTGAAAAAACCGATTCGTGGGCGGAATACGTCGACGATGTGATGTTTTTAGATAACGGTAAGCGTTTTACCTGGCTCAGCGAGCGTAGCGGCTACCGTCATTTATACAGCGTCGACAAAGACAGCGGTCGCTTAAGCGCGATCACCCGCGGTAACTGGGATGTCGTCGAAGTCTCACGTATCGATGAGGCCGGCGGCTGGGTATACTTTATCGCCTCACCCGAATCGCCGCTGCAACGCTACTTATTCCGCGCTAGTTTAGACGGCAGCGGTAAATTAGAGCGTTTAACTCCCGATCAACCGGGTACTCATAGCTACAGCGTGGCTCAAGACGGCGCCTACGCACTGCACACTTACTCGGCTATCGATAAAGTGCCGCAGGTGGATATGGTGAGCCTGCCCGAGCACCGCCGTCTACGTCGCGTGGTTAACAACGACAAGGTACAGCAAGCAGTGGACGCCATTGCTAAGCAACCGGTAGAGTTTTTTCAGGTTGCAGCGCGCGACGGTTTGCAACTGGACGGCATGCTAATGAAGCCGGTCGACTTTGACCCCAATAAGCAATACCCCATTTTGTTTTACGTCTATGGTGAACCTTGGGGGCAGACTGTGGCCGACAAGTGGGGCGGCAGTACGCAACTTTGGCATACCATGCTGACGCAACAAGGCTACATTGTCGCGTCTATCGACAACCGTGGCACCAAGTCACCACGTGGTTTCGATTGGCGCCGCTCAATTTATAAGAACTTGGGTGTGGTGACCGTGCGCGACCAGTTTGATGCACTGCAAGCCATGCGCGAGCGTTGGTCGTTTATCGATAGCAACCGCGTGGGTATTTGGGGACACAGCGGCGGCGGTTCACAGACGCTGAATGCCTTATTCCGCTACCCCGATAGCTATAACATGGGTATGGCGTTAGCACCGGTACCGGACTTAACCCTGTACGACACCATTTATCAAGAACGCTATTCGGGCCTGTTGCCAGAGTCAGCCGACCGCTACCGCGAGACATCCGCCATCACGCACGCTGAAAACTTACAAGGTGATCTGCTTTTGGTACACGGCACCGGCGACGATAACGTGCATTTTCAAGGCAGTGAACGCTTAGTTAATAAGCTCATTGAGGCGGGCAAGCAGTTTGACTTTTTTGCCTACCCGAATCGTAGTCACGGCATTTACGAGGGTAAGGGCACAACCTTACACCTGCGTACGATGATGACCGACTTTGTTCATCAACACCTGCCTGCGGGTGGCCGTTAACCGACAATAATCAGTAAGCCAGAAAACGGCGGTCCAGTATGCTACCGCCGTTTTCTTTTAACCAACGTTCGGCATCGCGGTAATCCGGCTCGAGCTGCTCGACTAAGCGCCAAAATGCGCGACTATGGTTAAAATGGCGCAAATGACACAACTCGTGTATCACCACGTAACGCACCACCCACTCTGGCGCTAACCATAAGCGCCAGTTCAATCGTAGACGGCCGTTCGCGGTACAGCAGCCCCATTTAGCGGTGAAACTTGCTACTTGCCATTGTTGCGGTTGCCAAGCGGCGGCTTGTTGCTGCCAATGCGCAGCAAAGCTATCTAACCACTGCTGAGCTTGCGCTTTATACCAATCTTCAACGCGTTTTTGGGTCTGTGCTTGCCGATTTTTTACCCGTGGCGATAAGCGCACCTGCAGCTCGTTAGCGCTGGCTTGGCAACTACTTGGCATGCCGCTGGATAAGGTTAAACGCAGCGGCTGCCCCAGCCATTGTAGCGTTTCACCATCACACCAGTTGCGCAGTGCTAGGCGCGCCTGCTGTTGTTGCTGGCGTTGTAAATGGCCGCGTATCCACGCTTGCTTGCTTTGCACAAACTGTTCGATATGCGCAGTACTCAAGCGCTGTGGTGCTAATACCCGCACTTCACCCTGCCGAACTTGAATGGCTAAGTTGCGGCGGCGGCGACTGCGATTGATAGAATAGATGAGGTCCATCGAATAATCCGTGCTGATATCGCGCCTGAAAAATTGCAAGCGTACTGAAATTACGCCAACATACTAGCACTTTCTTGCAAGTCGATTTAAGCCATCATAACAACGTCACGGCGGCCGATGAACGGACGCCAATCAGTTTAGCTCGTTGTTGAGGCAAAACAGGAGTAACCAATGAGCAGACATTATGACTATTTAAGTATTGGTGCAGGTAGTGGCGGTATCGCCTCGGCTAACCGTGCCGCCATGCACGGCGCTAAAGCGGCAGTCATCGAGGCCAACAGTGTCGGTGGTACCTGCGTCAACGTCGGCTGCGTGCCGAAAAAAGTCATGTGGTATGGCGCTCACGTTGCCGAAGCAATCAAATATTCACAAGCCTACGGCTTTAAGGTCGAACAGCAAGCGTTTGATTGGGCCACCATGGTCAACAATCGCGAGGCTTACATTGAGCGAATTCACGGCGGCTACCATCGCGGTTTCCAGAACAACGGCGTGGAATACATCGAGGGTTTTGCTAAGTTTGTCGACAACCACACGGTGGAAGTCAACGGTGAGCAAATCACCGCGGACCACATTACCATCGCCACTGGCGGTCGGCCGATGATCCCTGACGTTAAAGGCGCCGAGTTAGGCATCGACTCTGATGGCTTTTTTGCCTTAACCGAGCAACCGAAAAAGGCTGCCGTCATCGGTGCTGGTTATATTGCCGTCGAAATCGCCGGCGTATTCCATCATTTAGGCACCGAATCTCACTTGTTTGTGCGCCATGACCGTCCGCTGCGTGATTTTGACCGCGATATCACCGACGGCTTATTGGAGCGCATGGCGCAAGACGGCCAGCACTTACATACCCAGTGCACCATCGACAAAGTCGAGCAAGCCGACGATGGTACGCTCACCCTGCATTTTACCAACGGCGATAGCTATAGCGGCTTTGATTGTTTGGTGTGGGCCATTGGCCGCGTACCCGCGACCGATAAAATTAACATCGAATGCACCGGTGTCGACGTCGATAGCGATGGCTATATTCGCACCGATTTGTACCAAAACACCAACGTGCAAGGTATCTACGCTGTCGGCGATATCACCGGTCGGGCACAGTTAACGCCGGTCGCCATTAAAGCCGGTCGCCAGTTAGCCGAACGCTTGTTCAATAATAAGCCAAACGCCCACTTTAATTATGAAAATATCCCGACCGTGGTGTTCAGTCACCCCACCATCGGCACCGTCGGCCTGACCGAAGAAGAAGCCAAGGTTAAATATGGCGAGCAACAATTGAAGATTTACAAATCCTCGTTTGCCGCCATGTACAATGCGGTCACGCCGTATCGCGCGTTAAGCTACTTCAAACTGATTTGTGTCGGTAAAGAAGAAAAGGTCATCGGCATTCACGGCATCGGTGAAGGCATGGACGAAATCTTACAAGGCTTCGCCGTCGCCATGAACATGGGCGCCACTAAAGCCGACTTCGACAACACCGTCGCCCTGCATCCGACCTCTGCCGAGGAGTTTGTGACGCTGCGCTAAGTAGCATGTAACAGGTGCTGATACTGACTTGTTTTTCAGAAACTCCCCATACGTTGCTTAAGAGGAATTTATGGATAAACATCAATACTGGTATGGCAGCGCGGTAAAAGCGTTGGTTTTGTCGCTAACGGCAATGCTCTCAACTCCTGCGTTAGCGGCGGACATTAAGCCCGGTTTGTGGCAGATCACGCAGTCTATGGACAGCGAGCAGTTGCCTGAACAGCTCAAGCGCGAGAAGACGCTGGCGCAATGTGTGTCGGCCGAGGATGCAGCGGATATGACGCTGGCGATGCGTAAGCGTTGGCAGCAGTTAGACTGCACAGAAATGAGCATTGAGCGCGACGGTGATGCCATTGTGACATCGGCGCAATGCCAGCGCGGCGAGCGCTTGCTTAGCTTAAGCGGCAAAGTCACGATTCACGACAGTACCCACTACTCCAGCACCATGCAGACCAGCGGCGACGCCACTCTAACCACTTACCAAGAGGCCCGCTGGGTGGCCGCTCAGTGCCCGCACGGCGAGCAATAATGACAATCTCGTTCACGATCGAAGAGCGGCTATTGCAAGCTGGACACGCGGCACTAACATTGCTCAATAACAAGCAATCAGAGCAAGCATACACCGAGCTGCTTAACGCCGCCGAATTTATTGAAGCCTCAAGCAGCCCTAGAGAAAAGGAACTCGCGGATCAATATGCGCGTTACGCGCTGGCCATAACACAGAGACAACTATCGGCGATTATTTCTGATAAGGAAGCACATTATGTGCAGACATCCGATGATAAAATCGAGCAACTACATACGCAGATCGATGACATACTGCGGAAGTTAGTCACCTGGTTCAGCGACTTTGAAACAATACGTCATCAGCCGATATCGCTGCGTGCATTTGCAAATCCGCGAGCAACCTCCCCACGAAACCGACTAGCCGATTTACAGTCGTATTTAGATACGCAATTGCATAAAGGCTTATCCGCAGAAGAATGGACAGCAGTGCAGGCAGCGCTTGATGAACAGTTCGGCTACATAAAGAACTGGCGTATTAGCAGCCGTAATAGCTTTAAATTATGGCCTGAGGTGGAGTCCGGATGCTTTAGCCGATACGTCAAACTGCTCGAAAACACCGATTACATGTGCAGCCTCAGAGATCAGATCCTTACGTTAGTCGAAAAAGGTTTGCAGATGACCGATAAGCGAGATCAGGTTCGATCTAAGTTTTTGAACTATAGCTATAGCGTTCAAGGCATCGTTGGTGAGCTAAAACAGTTACTGGAACGCTATGAGGGCTATCGATTAACGCCTGAGTAACGATAAGCGGCGGCCATTTGGCTGCTTTTTTTATGGCCGCCTAGCGCGCCGCTTGGTTCGTTGTATAATCGCCAGCTTTGGTTCGTATCAGCAACTGTCTGGGTGCCTGTATGTTTGAGTCGTTGCAATCGCGTTTGGTGAAGTTAAAAGATAATCGTGTGTTCGAATTTGCCGTGGTCGCGGTGATCATCATTTCGGCGTTAGAAATTGGCGCAAAAACCTACGAATTACCGGCCTCAGCGATGTCGTTAACCGCACTGTTGGATGTCTTCATTACTGTGTTCTTTTTGCTCGAAATCAGCATTCGCTTTTTAGCCGATGACGATAAACGACACTTCTTTAAAAAGGGCTGGAATATCTTCGACACCTTGGTGGTGGTGATCAGTTTGATTCCGGTTCAAGACAGTGAAATGGCGTTGCTCGCTCGCCTAGTGCGGGTGTTTCGGGTACTGCGAATGGTGTCGGTGGTGCCAGAATTACGGGTGTTAATTAACTCGTTGTTAAAAGCCCTACCACAGTTGGGTTATGTGCTGTTGCTGATGTTCATCATTTTTTATATTTACGCCGCCATCGGTAGCTACATTTTTGCCGATATTAATCCCGATTTGTGGGGCGATATTGCCATTTCGATGCTAACGCTATTCCGTATCATGACCTTTGAAGACTGGACCGATATTCAGTACGAGACCATGGACGTGTACGGCTGGAGCTGGTTGTACTACATGAGTTTTATCTTTTTAACCGCGTTTGCGTTTTTAAATATGGTCATCGGCATCGTGGTGAACGTCATGGAACAAGAGCATGCCAGAGAGCGCTTATTGAAAAACCCTGAAGACAAACAGCCGACTATCGCCGATTTGCACAACGAAATTATCGCGCTAAAAGCGCTGCTGCAGCAACAATCATCCTCAGCGGCTAGCGCCGTTGACGATAAAAAAACGCCAGCGGCAGATTAGCAGCCGCGCAAGCAACGTTAGTGTGGCAGCGCTAAGCGCAGACTACGCATCAAGTTTTCTGCGCAACGACTTACATTCACAGCGCCGCTGCGCAGCGCTTGCGATAGCTCAGCGGGGCCATCAACCACACTAAACACGGCGCTGATGCCCTGCTCATAAAACGCGCTTAACTCACCCTGATAAGCGCCGACTAACGCGATCACCGGCTTACCGGCTTGCTGTGCTCGTTGAGCAACGCCAATCGGTACTTTGCCTTGCAGGCTCTGGCTGTCGATGCGGCCCTCACCGGTAATAACCAAATCGGCTTGCTGTAGCAAACGGTCAAAATTCAGTTGCGCTAGAACTCGATCAATACCGCCGCTTATATGCGCCTGACACAGTGCCAGCAATGCCGCAGCGATACCACCCGCAGCACCCGCGCCAGGTATATCACAAACGTCACGTCCACAAGCTTGTACTAGGGCTTGATTATAGCGCGTTAACGCCGCTTCTAATTGCGCTTGTTGTTGACTATTTGCTCCCTTTTGCGGCGCAAACACGGCAACACTACCTTGCTCACCCAACAACGGATTGCTGACATCGCATAACAGCTCGACGTCAACACTAAAAATACGTGAACTGATTGGGTCGTCGTAAATACCTTGCCAATCGATGCGGGCACAACGTGCTAAGGCTCCACCGCCGATGCCTTGCTCGAGCGGCTGCTCATCGTCGTCATAGAGCACCGCCCCCAAGGCTTGCAGCAAACCGGCACCGCCATCGCTGCTGGCGCTTCCGCCCAACCCCAGCACAATATGTTTTAGCTGCGGCAATTTAAGTGCTTCGCGCAACAATTGACCGGTACCATAACTGCTGGCCGCCAAAGCATCACGCTGCTGCGCCGCGACTAATGCCAGACCCGACGCTGCCGCGGTTTCTATAACCGCCGTGTCTACCACGCCATTGTCGGTCGATGAAAATGCTCCCCAACTGGCGCATACTGAATTAACGTCGTCATCGTTGTTGCTGATTGGCCCCTGCACCCAGCTCTGATATCGCTGTGCGCTGTCGGCGTGAGCGGCCAGCAACGCATCCACCGTACCCTCGCCGCCATCCGCTAGCGGCAGCGAGAGACAAGTCACGTCCGGGTCAGCACGCTGAATACCGGCGCTAATCGCCTCACAGACCGCCAGTGCCGATAGGCTTTCTTTAAAAGAATCGGGCGCAATTAATACGGTTAATGCCATGACTCACACTCCCCTTGCATTGACCACCGTGCAGCGATGCTCACGATAAGGCTTTATTTTTAACCCATCTTAACGAAAAACTGTGTTATACACCTATAAATATCAACGTCTTAATGGCACCCTATATAGGATTCAACCAAACCTATGCGCCGCGCTTAAGGATACATCTTCGCGGGTCAGCCACGATGATCGTGGTAGTGATAGGGATATCATCAACGATAAAGGAACAATTAGCATGAAAAAATTACTGTTATTACCTGCAGCCCTACTGGTACTGGCCGGCTGTGGCAGCGAAAGCGCCAAAGAAGCCGCCGAAAACATTGTCACTTGCATGAATGACCAAGATTATAATTGTGTCGTCGAGTACATGAGCGAACCGTCTATTGAACAAATCGAGCAGCAGCTTGATAAAATGCGCCAGAACGCACCGATGAAAACGATTTTAGCGAAAAAGCTAGGCGTTAGCGAAGCGCAATTTGACAACATGGATGGTAAAACTTTTGCCGCTAAAATGCTCGAAGACGATATGAATCGCGCCAATAACGCCACCATTACCGTTGAAAACGTTGATGTCAGCGAAGACGGAAAAACGGCCCTAATCACCACCAAACGTGGTGATGATACCTCTGAATTACCGCTGAAGAAGATCGACGATAAATGGTACATGAATAACTAAAAATGTGGCCTTTACCAAGCAGCAAGGCGAGTGAGTTAGCCTTGCTGCTCTCATCCTGCAACACGCCGCCCCCCAGCTACTGATACCTATTATGGCAAAACCGCGTAAAAAACTGCCACTACGCAGCGTCGATATCTCCTGTAGCCGCTGTAAAGCCAAGCTTTTTAAGTATCGTAAAGGCGGCAAAGGCGCTTTAGTGAAATGCTTCATCGAGCGTATTAGCGAAGATTTTACTGAAACCCCGGGCGTTTGCCCGCAATGCCAGCAAGCCTTTGCTCGCGAGACATTGATCCGCGGTACACCGGCATACAAAATCATCGGTGGCAAGGTACAGGTCAAGTAAGTCACAACGCCGCAGCCATAACGTTAGCATTATAATTAAAGTAAAACTGGTTAAAGATGATTGTGTTTAAACGGCATTACGGTATCAATAACCCATACGTTATGAAATTTAATAGCGTTGCAGTAGGACAGCTAGAGGAGTAAGTCTTATGGCACTTGCCACACCCGCGGCCTACGTTAAACAAGCCGACGCCGATTTCGTCCGTGTGCTTTGTTACGATGAAACAGTCAGAGATAGCTTACGGAAACTCGGCTTTAGCCCGCAACACGATGCTGCTAACAACCATGCCATCGCCTATCAAAAAGCGACCCACGGTCGTGCCGATAAAGCCCGCTTGTTACGCCTTTTACGCGACCTAGACATTCCCTTTATGGGCGGTCACGGCTGGTCTCCAGCAGAGGTGTTCAGCTATTTGCGTGAACAGCCGGAGTTGCTGTCTGGTGACTTTCGTGAAGTGAGTTGGTCGTCGCCACGCCGCTACCGCATTCGGCAGCGCTAAAGCCGACCCGGCTTAACATGCCGCAGCGGCATGCTCAGTTGATTGACTCTGACATCGATAATTTGGTCGCTATCGTCGCGTAATACCGTGATATAAATGATCACGCTTTGTTCACTATTACGAAAGACCTCGCGGGTTGTATCCAAACGCGATGACTTCAGTTTTTCGTCAGCAATATTCAGGCGCGGCATCTTATCGGTTTGTAGCGCTTGCAGATCCTTAAACGCACCAGCGGGCAAATCGATATCAAAACGCTCTTGCACTTGGCCATCAACACCCCGCCAAATAACCACAAACTGCGGTTGCTGTTGTTCACCCTGTATCTGCTCGCTGACCACACAGTTACGACAACTGCTAGTTTGCTGAAGCGGCGCCGAAGCGCGATGTGGCGATGCACTCTGTACATTAGCCGGGGTATCGTTTGCGGAGCTGGTCGGACTCGACTCTGAAGCACCGCAAGCGCTCAACGCCAAGGCGGCAAGGACACCATTGAACAGCGCTAACGCTGGAGGAATATTCGGCATGCTGTTTACCTTTTTCGCGGGTCACTGCTACTAACCATAGCCATCGTCAGCCAGAGCAGCAAGCGTTTAGCCGATCATTTGGCCATACTAACGCGATTACGCCCCGCTTTTTTAGCTTGGTAAAGTGCTTCGTCGGCACGCTTGAGTAACTGCTCGGTATGCTCACCCGGTTGCCGTATAGCGCAGCCCAAACTGATCGTAATACGTAACGTTTTGCCCCCTGCCTGAGCTTGTCCACGGCGCTTTCTGGCTTGCTGCTTAGAGCTGCGTGATTTGTCGTCACGCTTAGCCTCGCGCACCCGCAGCGGATAGTCGGCCACCTGCTGCCGCACCTCATCTAAGGTCTGTTGTATCTTGTCGCGTTGCGCGTGGCGGAACACCAGCGTGAATTCCTCACCACCGTAGCGATAGGCTTTAAAACCGCGACCACTTTGTAAAATTCGACCCAGCAAGCGCAACACCTGATCGCCGACATCATGACCATGGGTATCGTTAAAACGTTTAAAGTGATCGACGTCCAGCATAGTCACCGCACTACGCTTACCCAAGTGTGCCAGTTGCGACAGCAAGGCGCGGCGCTGCGGCAGACCTGTCAATTCGTCGATATAAGCGAGATGCAGCAACTGTAGCAACAGCGCCATTAATAGGCTGACGATACTAACCAGCATCGCCCACGCCGATGCCGGCGGTAACTCGATAACCGTTAAAAACGCCAAACATGCAAACCAAGCACTAAAACGACTCCAATCGCGTGCCCCGCTATCGTGATAACGAAGCACAGCAATCCAAATCACCGCCACCGCAACAATCACCACCCATAACGCGTGGCGATAGGCTAACCCCGCCGGGAACCAAGTGGCCGGATTGATAAGGCTAAAGGGCGTCGCTAATACCTGAAACAGCAGGAGACAGGGTGAAAAGGCAATGACGGTGGCCAGCAAAGCGCCGCGCCAAGTCAACAACGGCGGCAAGCTGAACACGTTCAAGGCAATCGCTGACAGCGTGATCCACACTGGCAACGCTTGGTATAACGCCAGCACGCCAGGCTCGCTGAGCGGTCGTTGTAAACCCGATTGAATGGTCAGATAAATACCGGCCAGCCAAGCCAGCCAATATAGCCAGCTCCACTGCCGCAAGATACCAGCCAGCAGGGCAACGAAGCCCATAGCCCAATATAAACTGGCGGGAATAGGCAGCGGAAATTGTTGTAGCCATTGCGGTGCAAAGCAAAGTGCTAATAACCAGCAAAGCAGCGGTAACACGGGGGCAAACGCCACAGCAACTCCCTCACATTCAGGCTGACGATAAGCGCCAACTTTACCTGAAAAGTGTTAAGAAATCAGGTCGATTATTGCCTTGTCATGGTGATTTATGGCGCTGCTGGCGCGCTTAATTCAATAAAAAAGCGGTCGCTACGCGGTAAATAATAATTATCGTAGTTTAGCGACATCGCTACCGAACGCGTGCGACCAACAATTTCAGTTCGCGGCACAAATCCGTAGTAACGTGAGTCGACGCTATTGTCGCGGTTATCACCCAACACCAAATACTGATCAAGCGGCACGGTAACACTGGCAAACGAACTCGCCTTGCTACCTTCTGGCGCCCACCAAACCGGATGTTGCAAGCTACCGAGCTGCTCGACTAACTGATAATGTTCACCAATGCGTTGTTGTGCGGCATAAGCTAACGGCTGACCATTGATCAGCAGGCGATTATCTTGCATCGCCACGGTATCGCCCGGTAAACCAATCACACGCTTAACTAACCGGGTATCAGCGGCAACCGAATCAAAGACAATGATATCGCCTCGCTGGGGTTCGCCGACTCGCCATAGGGTAATATCACTAAATGGCAATTTGACGTCGTAAGCGAGTTTATTGACGACAATGCGATCCCCCTCGATGATGGTGGGTTTCATCGAGCCCGTCGGCACCGAGTTCCAATCGGCAATGGCACTACGAAATACCAGCATCAGTAATAAAAAACCCAGAAAACCACGGAATTCGCGGATAAATCGACTAAAACCCTGATAAAAGCGTTGCATTCAACCCTCGACTAGGCAACCACCACCGCATTTTTACCCTGCTGTTTTGCCCGATACATAGCGCGGTCGGCGGCGTTCATAATGGCTTCGACGGTATAATCCTTACCACTATCGTCGCATTCGTACAAGCCAATCGACAACGAAATCGGTAATTCATAGTGTTCAATTCCCTGCACTAAACAGGCACGCATACGCTCCATCATCAACAACGCTTGCGCCGCATTCGTTAGCGGATGAATGGTGGCAAACTCGTCACCACCAATGCGTGCGATAAAGTCGCTGCCACGGCTATGTTGTTGCAACAAATTAGCCACCCGCTGCAACACTTTGTCACCAAACTGATGACCGTAGCTGTCGTTAACAAACTTAAAGTCATCAATATCGATAAAGCCCACCGCAAAGGCCGTACCCACCGACTGTAATTGTGCTAATTCTTGCATCAACTGACTGACAAACGCCCGTCGATTAGCCAAACCAGTCAAGTGGTCGGTGAGTGCTAACTGTCGTTCGTAAGCTAACTCGCGTCGCATGCTGGCGGTGGACAATTGAATATAGGTGTGGTCACGAATGATGGCGATAACTAATAGTTCATCGTCGAGGTGCAATTGACTAAGCATAATGTCGACAAACAACTTCTCGCCATTTCGACACTGCGCCTGAAACGCCCGACCGCTGCCCATCGGACGTCGGCAAGGGTTACTAAAAAAACGCTGCAAATAGCCCTGATGCCGATCGCGCATGGCTTCTGGTAAGAGTATCGACAGTGGCTGGCGTTGTAGCTGCGTCATGCCGTAGCCAAATAGTTCTGCAGCCGCTTCATTACAACCCTGAATTTGGCCTTGCGTATCAACCAATAACGCCGCATCAGGAATGACATTCATAAATTCGAGAAATTGCAGTTTATCGGCCATCACAGGTACTCGTTTGTCTGGAGTCAGCGCACTGTATTTGTTCATAATTTGTTCAGCAAGGTTTTACTGACATTGAATGCAACAAAATTGTTACAGATCAAAGTGCGCGCCAGAGACGAATAATCATTAACCTACCTTGAGTTATCAACCGAGAAAATAACGACTATACTTAGCTTTCTTAGTAATCGGCTTTTATAATGGCGCCATTCATTTCTCAGCCGAGTTGTTTAATGTCTGAAAATAGCCCTACTCGTACCCAGTCATCGTCCCACCGTCCGGGCTTACCGCTAGCCGCCGATTTGTTGTTGTTAACCGCGGTGTTGATCATTATTGCCTTAAACCTGCGCCCCGCCTTGGCATCTATCGGCCCGTTACTGACGCCTTTGCAAGCGGACTTACAGATGTCGTACACCAGCGCGTCGTGGTTAACGATATTGCCCATTATTGCTATGGGAGTGGCTTGTTTTAGCGGATTTGCATTGGTGCGCTGGCTGGGTTTTCAGCGTACGCTGTCGTTAGCCTTGTTGTTGATCACCTTAGCCACAGCCGCGCGTTGGTGGGTGGGGCAAAGCACGACCTTGATCTTAAGTGCGCTGGTGGTTGGCGCAGGCATTGCTATTGTGCAAGCCATCGTACCGGCCTTAATTAAGGCCAACTTTGCCGAACGCACACCGACCATTATGGGCTTTTATGTCACCGCGATTATGGCCGGCGCAGCGATTGCAGCCAGTTTATCGCCAACCTTGGCGACCTTAGGCGATTGGCATCAGGGCTTAGCCTACTGGGCGCTGTTGGGTGTGGTGGCGTTGTTAGTGTGGTTTGCCATCCGTCGTCATCCCCGCATCATCATCCCCACTGCGACCACGCAACAGGCCAAACAACGCTACCTGAATAACCCACGCGCCTGGCAACTGGCGGTATTCTTTGGCACCGCTACCGGCTGTTACGTGTGTGCGCTAACTTGGTTGGCGCCAGCCGCAATGGAACTGAATTATAGCGAGCAACAGGCTGGCTTATTGGTTGGCTTTCTCACTTTTATGGAGGTCGTTGCTGGCTTACTCTTCCCGTGGTGGGCAAGCAAAGTGTTTGATCGTCGTCCCATTCTGATGGTCCTCGCTATCACGCAGATGCTGGGTTTTATCGGTATGGCCTGTCTGGGCGAAGACTTTCTGCTGTTATCGGTGGCGCTTGCCGGTTTGGGCATGGGGGGCACTTTCCCAATGGCGTTAATTGTGACTATGGACCATCACCGCGATCCGCTAAAGGCCGGACAATTGGCCGCTTTTGTACAAGGCGTTGGCTACCTATTAGGCGGTATCGCGCCGTGGTTAGCGGCTGCTATGCGCGAGCAATTAGCTCAGTTTCAGTACAGTTGGTGGGTGGTGGTTGCCAGTTCGCTGCTGTTATTGGCATTGGCAACACAGTTCAATCCGCGCCATTATGCCGAGAAAATGAGCGTGAAAGATGCCTAATCAACGCCGGCTGTTGCTACTTTGGCAGCAGCCGCGCACGCTGTTGGCGGCTGGCTATTCATCCAAATTGCGATTTACGGCATACTAAAGATATCAGCAACCCGCTAACAGGATGTCAGCGTGAGCGACAGCAGTGTCCCTAAAGCTCGCAGCAGTACCGCACAAAACTGGCTACAACGTCTAGCCGATTCTAATCATGCTTTGTGGCTACTGTTCTTTATGTCGTTCATGGAATCGATCATCGTGCCGATCCCGCTCGAACTGATTTTAATCCCGTTTATGATCATGGAACGTCAGCGGCTGTGGTTAATCGCTAGTGTGGTATTAGCAGGCTGCTTACTCGGCGCTTTTGTGGGTTACAGTTTCGGTCTCTGGTTCTTTGATTCGGCCGGTCAGTGGCTAGTTGATGCGCTAGGCGCCAGCGACCAATTTGAGCAGTTTAAACAAACCCTGCAAGCCGACGGTTTTTGGGCGGTATTAGTCGTCGGTGTCACCCCCGTGCCCTTTCAAGTCGCTATGATCGGCGCTGGCGCTGCTGATTACCCGTTACCGATGTTTATGCTCGCTGCCGCTATTGCGCGTGGCATTCGCTATTACGGATTAGCGCTACTTGTGCTAGCCTTCGGCAACTACGCGGCAAAACTGTGGGATAAGGGTGCGGCTTGGGTCGGTATCAGTCTTTTACTGATCGCCTTTGGCGTCTGGTTCGCGTTACAATTTATTTAGATCCTCAATATAGGCTTTAAACTTTAATGACACTGCTCATTGCTTTTGCTGTACTCTCTATCGCCATTTCTTTTTTATGTTCGGTGCTAGAAGCAGCACTGCTGTCGATTACGCCGAGCTACATTGCCCAACTCAAGGCAGACCAACCGCGCTTACACCTGAAACTAGCACGACTAAAAGACAAAATCGATCAGCCGTTAGCCGCCATCTTAACGCTTAATACCATTGCTCACACCGCGGGTGCGGCCGGTGTCGGTGCGCAAGTCGGTGTGGTCTTTGGCGACGGATACTTAGCGGTGGCCTCAGCGGTGATGACGCTGCTTATTTTAGTATTCTCTGAAATTATTCCGAAGACCATTGGCGCCAAGTTTTGGCGTGGTTTAGCGCCCTATTTGCCAGCGCTACTGCGGCCCATGATATGGATTTTGAAACCTTTTATTTGGTTATCTGACCAAATCACAAAACGCATTGGTAGCCAAGAAGCCGACATTGATATTCGTTCAGAAATTCAGGCGCTGGCGAGCTTAGGCCACGAGCAAGAAATTATCGACGACGATGAACAGCGCGTCATTGCCAACATTCTCAACCTACACGAAATTCGTGTTAAGAATGTGATGACACCACGTACTGTGTGTGAATCGGTCACGCCCGATACGTTGGTCAAAGACTTCCTGACACGCCTACGCGAACTACCGTTTTCGCGCTTTCCGGTGATCGACAAAGAAGAACATCCGCATGGTATTATTTTTAAATCCGACATGCTTGATGCCGATCCGGAAAAGCCGGTCAGCGACTACGTACGTAACGTCGAAACCGTCACCGAATACGTCAGCATCGAAGTCGTGATGGCCAACTTACTGCAAGAACGCCAACATATGTGCTTGGTTTATGACGAGCACGGCAGTTGGCTAGGTCTTATGACGCTAGAAGACATCATCGAAACCATATTGGGACAACCGATCATGGACGAAACCGACAATATTCCCAGCTTACGTCGGTACGCTAAACAACGTTGGGTGCAGCGTCTGAAAAAACCGGATAACTCAAGCAGCGAATAGCGCTTGCCACAGCAAACGCAATGCTAACAGCGTCAATATCAGGTTAAACCAGCGCTGGAAATGCTTATCGCTAAGCCGTCCTAGCAGTTGTAACCCCAACCAGGTGCCAATAATCCCGGCGACTGCCATGCTGACGATCAGTAGCCACCAATCGGCAAAAGCAAACCCTGCCAGGGTAAATATTAATGCTTTGGGTGCGTGCTGCGTAACCATTGCCATCGAAAAGGTCGCTACGGTGGTAAAGCGTTGCGTGAAGCGCGCTTTAATAAAGGCTGCGACCAATGGCCCAGAAGCGCCCACAAACAGACTGATAAAGCCGGTCGCTAAAGCCGCCAGCGCCATCGCTGGAGGCGAAATGACGGCGCGCGGCAAGGCAGGTCCCCAACACAAATATAAGATAAACAAGGCGATGCTAATTTGTAGCCAAAAACTAGGCAAATTAACTAGCAGCATGCTGCCTAGGCCTGCACCGAGCAAACTGAATGGCGCAAACAGCGCGATAGTCGGCCAATCAATGTGGCGCCATGACAACAGCGTCCGACCGCTATTAGAGGCTAGCTGCACCAAACCGTGAATCGGTATCACCGCTTGCACCGGCAACAGCAGCGCCATCACCGCTAACAGTACCGCACCACCACCGGCGCCGACAGTCGCGGTAAGTAACGAGGTCAACATCGACAACGCCGTTAATAACCAAAAGTGTTCCACCACGGTGATATCTTATCGCTGAGGAAAAAATAAACGGATGCTGCAAAATAGCACAAAAAACACTATAATCGGCGCTGATTTTCGCCTCGGATTTGCGATCCGAACCGCTAAAAAGGTAGTAATGCTATGTATATCTGTGCAGCTCTGTATAAATTTGTCGAACTTAACGACTTTGAAGCTTTGCGTCAGCCGTTGTATGACACCCTTGTCAATAATGACGTTAAAGGCACTCTGTTACTTGCCCGCGAAGGCATCAATGGCACCATTTGCGGCACCCGCAGCGGCATCGACGCCGTCCTCGCTTGGTTAAAACAAGATGCGCGCTTCGCCGACCTTGAACACAAAGAATCCGACAGCGATGAACAAGCGTTTTACCGCACCAAGGTCAAACTGAAAAAAGAAATCGTTACCATGGGCGTCGACTGGGTTGATCCGAAGCGTAGCGTTGGTACTTATGTTGATGCCAAACAGTGGAACGCGCTGATCAGCGACCCCGAGGTGTTACTGATTGATACCCGCAACGATTATGAATATGCGGTCGGCACCTTTGATGGTGCAGTTAATCCGAACACCGAAACCTTTCGTGAGTTTCCACAGTTCGTTAAAGATCATTTAGATCCCGAAAAACATAAAAAAGTAGCGATGTTTTGCACCGGAGGCATCCGCTGTGAAAAGTCCACGGCTTATCTGAAAGAGCAAGGCTTTGACGAGGTTTATCACTTGCATGGCGGCATTTTGAAGTACTTAGAAGAAGTGCCGGAGGATGACAGCCTGTGGCAAGGCGACTGCTTTGTCTTTGATCAGCGCGTGACGGTTAAGCATGGTCTACAACAAGGCAGCTATGACCAGTGTTACGCTTGTCGGATGCCGATCACCGAGGCGGAAAAACAGTCACCGCAATATCAACAGGGTGTCAGTTGCCCACATTGCTTTGATAAAACTAGCGCCGAGCAGAAGCAGCGCTTTGCCGAGCGGGAAAAGCAAATGCAACTCGCCAAGCAACGCGGTGAACAACACATCCGTGATGGTAAAGTGGCAGATTTAAACGGCGACTAGCGGTATTCAAATAATCTAGGGAAGGTTCGTGTTGTAAACGATATTATCTATTAGGATAATCGTTATTGAACATTTTTCATTTGCTCTGATTTCCGCTAAATTAGTTAGCAGATAACGATTCAGTCTCATTGGAAAGGAGAATGTTATGAAACAACTTAACGTCATCGGATTAGACCAGAAAGGTACCGAACAGCTTGCCGGTAAACTGAATAAGTTACTGTCTAGCTATCAGATCTTTTATATGAATGTACGCGGCTTCCATTGGAACATCAAAGGTGAACAGTTTTTTCAATTACACGAAAAGTTTGAAGAAACATACAACGACCTATTGACCAAAATCGACGAAATCGCTGAGCGTATCCTGACCTTGGGTCAACGCCCGCAGCATGCTTACTCGACTTACATCGACAACAGCGAAATCGACGAAGCCAAAGATGTGCATGAAGGCCGCGCTTGTGTGAAACATATTGCGCAGAGCTACAAAACCACCATTGCTAAGCAACGTGAAATTTTGGACTTAGCCAATGAAGTGGGTGACGAAGGTACTGCCGCATTAATGAGTGACTACATTAAAGAGCAAGAAAAAACTGCTTGGATGTTGACCTCTTATTTAGGTGAATAGCAGGCGAATAGTCGGTTAAAACACCTAAACGCAAGTCCTGACAAAAAAGCCTCGCAATCGCGAGGCTTTTTTATATAAAAACGGCGAATTAACCCAATTAAAAACGATAATCCGCTCTTAAGTAGTAATAACCGCCATTGATACCAAATGGGAAAGTTTCCCAGCCATACTCAAAACCAGCTTGTGAAAACGGAATACCGGCATCCCCCCACTTATCAGGGTACTCATCAAATAAGTTATTAGCGCCCACCATCAGGGTAAAGTTATCGGTGACATCGTAGCCTAGCGAGACATCGGTTATCCATTTTGAACCCCAAGTATGCTCAATTCCGGTAAAGGCTTTACCACTGACCTCACCAAAGTAATTGAAGGCTAAATTGACATGCCATTGCTGTTTATCCCAATTCGCACTCAGTGTCGCTTTTTCACCGGGTTGCCCCTTTTCTAACCGCATAACCTGGGTGTCATTAAAAATGGCGTCGGCAGGTATTAGCGAAGACACCGAGTTGATCTGCTCGACCTCGGTATCAATGAAACTCAGCGCCGCGGTTAAGGCCAATTCACCTCCGGCAAACGGCGTTGGATAAGAGCCAATAATATCGACGCCACGAGTCTTGGTGTCGACCGAGTTAGTGAAAAACTGGACCGCACCGAGATTATTTTCCGCTAAGATATCGGCGAATACCGGGCCGATGTCGGCCGTTAGCGGCTCGGAAATTACGATACGGTCATCGATGTTGATCTGATAAGCATCAATGGTTAAATCAAAGCCACTATCAAAACGTGTCACCAAACCAACACTGAGGCTTTGCGAGGTTTCCTCTTCTAACTGGTCGATACCAAACTGCGCGGCGATCTCTGAGTTATTAGCAACGGTGCCGGTTTGCACCAAGGTGCCATCGACAATATTGGTTAGCACCTGACTGTAATACATCTGCTGAACACCGGGAGCGCGGAACCCGGTCGACGCCGTGGCGCGCAATGAAAACTGTTCATTAATGTCATAACGCGTTGATAACTTGCCCGAAATATTATCGCCAGCAATATCATAGTCTTCGTAACGCAAGGCACCGGTCAACAACCAATCCGTCGTCAGATAATATTCAGCATCAATGTATATGCCGTAGCTATCACGGGTTTCGTCTACCGCCTGCTCTGGACTAAACCCTGGGAATCCTTGAATGCCAGGCTCGGCAACGGTGTCATAAGGGGTAGTGATGACGATATCGGGATCGTTAGTGCGGCCATAAGACCACGACACCGGGTCGCCCGGATTGATGGTATAACCATCGCGACGATACTCAATACCGGTTGCTACGTACAGTAGCTCTTTGCCGATATCAATGGTGCCGCTAAAATCTAAGTTAAACGTGGTTTGCTCAAAAACTAACTCACCATCAAACGCCGATGTCGGTGTTTCAGCATAAATGCCGCCGTTGCCATCAGGTTCGTAGTACCAACTGACGTTGGCCGAATTAGACGAATTAAAACCAAAATTGTTACGCCCGTACACGACACTGGCGTCCCACAACCAAGCGTTAGGTAAATCGCCACGGATCCCGAGCGCTATGGAATCATCATCGGTGGTGGTTTCTAACTGCGGTAAAAAGCCATTAGGGTATAACGCTTCTATCGTGCGCGGATGGCCGGTACCGCGGAAAAAGCCAGCAGATTTACCATCACGCCGTGAAATACCGCCAAAACTGTACAGCTCGGTGGCATCGGTGAGCTGATAGCCCGCGTTAAACCAAGCGTAATAGTTTTCTGAATCGGCATCACCTAAGTGTAAGCGTACGACTGGGTCGCCGTTTTCATCTAACCAGTTGCCAATTAATTCACCGCCGGTGGCTTCTAAGGAAGCCGGCGCCGCGCGATTGGTCATGCCGCGGTCACGATACTCTAAGGTAGCGTTAATGTATCCTCGCGAAAAGCTTTTTCCGATGTTCAAGCCAAGCTTAACGACTTCACCATCACCCTCATAGGTTTGTCCGGTTTCAGCCGACAACAGACCGCCGTCACCGTTTTTTAAGGTAATATTGATCACGCCTGCTATCGCATCAGAGCCGTACTGAGCGGCAGCACCCTCGCGTAGAATTTCCACACGTTCCACGGCAGTCATCGGAATAGCGTTAATGTCATAGCCAGCCGAACCTTTACCAATAGTCTCCTGCACGTTAACGAGTGCTTGCTGATGGCGACGCTTGCCGTTGACGAGTACCAACACTTGGTCTGGCCCCAAGCCGCGCAGAGTCGCCGGGCGGATAATGTCGGACCCATCCGAGACCGTGGTCGCAGAAAAATTGAAAGACGGTGCCGTCATTTGCAACGCTTTACCCAGCTCTGTGGCCCCAGTAGCGAGCAACTGTTCACCAGAAATAATATCGACCGGTGCCGCCGACTCAGTCGCCGTACGGCCGTTGACGCGAGACCCCAGTGTGACAATGCGTTCGATGTTTTTAATTTGCTCATCGTCATTGCTAGTCGCTTGCTGCGCTTGCGCAAAAGAGCAAGCCAAGCCTATCGATAAGCCCAAAAGTTTGAGTGGAAAGCGTTTTGGCATCGCTAAGCTCCCTGTTACTTGTTATTTTTTAGTAAATTCTTAAGCAAGAAAATGCGGCGTAACGTCAAATAATCACGTCTATTAACAAGTAGCTTGTTTTGTACCGCATAGAAATATGACATAAGTTAAATCAATTAGAACTTTTTCTGGCGATTAGTCGTACTAGTTGTTAATGTGAATAGTGAAGTGGATAAAACAGTCAACAAAAAGGAGTGTTGTTATGGGTAAAATCATTGGACTTGCGCTGATCGTTGCCGGAGCGATTCTGCTGTATTTCGGCTATGAAGCGTCGCAATCTGCGGCTTCAGAAGTTTCTCAAGCGGTTACTGGTGAACCCACCGATAACTCTATCTGGTTCTTAGTCGGTGGCGCGATTGCCGTGGTAGTTGGCCTTTACGGCTTAGTTCGCGGTGGTAAGTAAGCATTAAAATCGCTATCGATTTGTCGCCAGCGGTGCCGCAACCGCTGGCTTACTTCCATCAAGTCCGTTCAGGATGACGTTTTAGCACTCACACTTGCCAGTTTTAGTGCTCCCAGCGTGGCTAACCCACCGACCCCGATCAATAACCAAAGTACCGCTGTCACACCCAACGCACTGTCTAACCATCCCAGCAACAGACCGAGCAATAATACGATCCCCATTAAGGTATTGGATACCGCAGTCAGTTGCGCGCGATTGTCTTGCGTAGCCATATCAATTAAATAAGTTTTACGTCCTACTCGCGCGCCATGATGAGCTACCGCCGAAAGAAACATTAGCAAGCCGGCAAAAACCGCCGATGCCAACCAATCCGTTGCCCAATAGTAAGCCGCTAACGCCAGCAGCATGGTCAATACCGATAAGCCTGCCGCTGCGGCCATCACCTGATGGCTAGCGACGTCTGACCATCGCCCCCAAAAACGGCCCGCCAACAACCCAGCTAAACCACTAGCGAGCATCAAACCACCTAGACTGGTAATACTTGCGGCACCTTCACGCTGTACTAATACCACCAAGTAAGGAATGGCGAAGGCGGTGCTGACCAACAATGCGCGAATCAATACGAAGCCACCAAAACGTTTGTTACTGATAACCAAGCGCATCGATTTGACGGCCTCACTGAGGGCATTGCCACCACCCTCTGTAGCACCTTTGACTTCGGGGATCGCGGCATAAGTCATGGCAGCCATCATCCACAAACACGCCGCCACAAGAACAATCAGTACAAATAACCAACGCTGTGCGGTCAACGCTGGACTCAGCATGATCAACAGCGCCGTTAACACGCTGAGTAAGCCCGCTATCGATGCAGCCACCCCGCTCAAGCGACCGCGTCGCGATTTAGCAATGGTTTTTCCTGTGACATCTTTCGCGGCCACCGAACAAACCCCGCGCGCTATACTAAAACCGGCCAACAACAGCACCACTGTCCAACCTAAACTGTCGCCACTTAGCCAAGCTAACGCAAAGGCCATAGCCAACAGCATGACCGCTTGACCTAAACTACCGGCGACCCAAAACCATTTGCGAACAGGCTGTTGTCGTAATTGTTGCGCCACCACTAGTTGCGGTAACAGCGCCAGCGACTCACGTAACGGTACCAGTGCGCTGATGAATACTGCCGGCGCGCCTAAACTGGAGAGCATCCATGGTAAAACTAAGCGTGCACTAATTAAGCTATCGCCCAATTTCGTTAGGGTCAGTGATAATAAGGTTAAAACAAAGGCGCGCGGCTGTTCGTTGCAGGCTTGTTCGGGAATATCTTTACAGACACGGGCATCTTCGTCTTCGGCTAAATACTGGTATAGCTTATCCTGCAACGCCTTATCGTCAGACATAGCGAGAGCCTCTACAGGTGTGGTGGCGGCGGAAATTAGGTCTGCTGAAGCTTATGGTGTAGCTCAAACCAGAGTTGATTGACTTGCTTCACCAGCGCTATCCAGCATTGTAAGCGCTGCCAATCGATATTTTGCCCACTAATACCTTCGTAAGCATGCACCAGCGACAAACTACTCGCGGCCGATAAGCGATTGACAACTATAGTACTGGCGATATCGAATAAACGTTCACCATAGCCAGCATATTCCCAATCGAGCACGCAATTATTCGGTTGCGTCAGCAAAATATGTTGGTAGGCCAAGTCATTGTGGCAAAACACGGGGTGCGCGCCCCAGCTATCTAATAACTCTCGGTAGTCGCGCAAACGGCGTCGAAAATTAGCGGCGGTAGCGGCATCAAACTGTGCCAACGACTGCAAATAACTATCGACACGCTGGCGTAGCGACCAGCTCGCTAAGTTGACTTGAATACGATGAATGTGAGCCAGGTTTTCAGCCACAATACGTACTCGCTCGACTTCAGTCATCTTGGTTTGTGCCAGCGCTGGTGCTGGCACAAATTGCTGCAGCAACAAGCCGCGCTCAGCATCATAATGAATCACTTCAGCCGCTAAACCTTGCTGCGCCAACTGCTGCTGCAACTGCACTTCTTGCTGGCGATCCAGACCATAAGGGTGATCGTGACAAAAGCGCTTTAATACATAACGCTGTTGACCATTGCTGATCACGTAAACTTGATTAGAAACCCCTGACAAGGCCGGTTCAACCTGCCAAGGGCCTTTAATCGGCAAGTGTTTTAACCATTCTCCGAGCATACCGAGCTACCTAAGGCTGAATCCTGCCGCCAACGCCACATGGCGTATAGCACCAGTAATAAGTAAAGCACAAACAACAAGGCTGTTGCCGTGAATCCTTTAACAGCATAAAGGTAGACGTAAACGGCGTCTATCACTAACCAATACCACCAAGTTTCGCGAGCTTTTTGCGCCACCAAGTAAGTGGCAAACAAGCTATAGCAGGTGGTAAAGCTATCTAGCCAAGGCTGTTCGGCATCGGTGTAGTGCGCCAACAGTAACGCGCAAACACAGGCTATCGCCGCCACAACGAGCAGCTTTGGCCAGTGCCAGCGCCAGCTATAACGGGCACCCTGCGGACTCACCTGCGACGCCGCTTGCTGCACCTGATATTGCCACTGCCACCAGCCATAGCCCGCCAAGAGGATATAGCAAAGCTGCAAGAACGACTCCATATACAGCTTACTGTGCCAAAATAGCACGGTATAAATGCTACAACTGACAGCGGCCATTAACCAACACCACTGACTTTGATGAGCCGCCAACACTAAGTAAGCCAGCGCCAACAAGAGTGCGCTGAGCTCCCAATAGGAAGTCAGCGCCAATGCTTCAAACAAGCCTTCCATCACTGCGCCGGACGCAAGTCATTATTGATGAATTTACACACCAACACTTGGCTTGGCAGCTGTTGATAAGTGATTTTCAGCTCTTGTTGCAAGACACTCATGACGGTGTCAAATTCACCGAATACTTGGGTGCTCATGGTGTTGGTGTGAACCTCGATACCAGAGTGCTGATTCAACCTATCGATAAAATCTTGAATAACCGGCCGGAACTCTTCAGCCGCCAATGGGTACAACGATAGTTCTGCGGATAATTGCATTATCTGACTCCTTAAAACTGGTAGCTAGCGCTAATACCAAAACGCCGCGGTTCACCGTACTGCTTGTAGGTTTCGGTGACGTACTCATCGCGTGGGTCGTTGCCAAAATAGAAACCTCGGATGGCGTAATCTTCATCGGTTAAATTGCGCCCATAAGCCGTCAACGTCCAATCGCCGATGTGATAATTGATACGCGCGTGCAGTAACAGCATGCTGTCGGCTTTTTGATTATGCGAGTCGCTAAAGTAAAAACCGTCTTTACCATCGACTTCTAACTGTAATTGCCAAGCCTCGTTAAACCAATAATCGCTGCCTAGGTTAAACTGATAATTGGGTGCCTGAGCTTGGTCGCGACCACTCATATCAACGCCATCTTCGGTAACAAAGCCATCAATTTTAGTTTGTAACCAGCCCGCGCTGGCAAATAACCGCCAATTGTCGCTAACTTGATAACCAACTTCGGCCTCAAGCCCATAATTATCGCCGCTGGCGGCGTTTTCGATGTAACCGACAAAGCTTTGCTCGCGGTTTACCCAGCTTTTTAACTGAACGTCGTCACGCCAACTGTAAAAACTGCTAACACGCACCGTTAAGCGCTGATCTTCGGAACGTCCTTTGACGCCAAATTCGGCGTTCCATAGCAGTTCTGGCTTAAAGGTTGCGCGTGCTAATAAATAGTCTTCTAATTCGGTTAACGCCTGGTCTTTTGCTCGTCCGAGCGCCTCGCCATTGACCCCACCATTTTTATAACCGCGTGCTAACGTGGTATAGATGTAGGTTTGCGGACGCACTTGATAATTCACACTGAGGCGTCCTCCCCACATGGTATCGCTGGGATTAGCAATAACCGCATTGCTGTCGATGTAGTCGTTATCGTAACGCTCACCACGGATGCCCCAAGTCACCGTTAAATCATCGCGCCAATGCTGTTGCCATTCGGCATAGATAGCAGAACTGCGAGATTGATAATCGCTGGTGAAAATGGTGGCTTCATCACGGTCATAGTTAAAATAATCACGCAATAAATCGACATCACGGCGGTAATGATAAACGCCGATGACCCAGTCTGACGGAATACCGAACAGTTCTATGGGCTGTTGTGATAACCAACGTAGCTCAAAAGTGGCATCGTCACGATCACGCTCATAAGCATCGAATGATGAATACTCCCAGCCCGGCGCAATACCGACATAGGTCCAGTCTTCGTCAAAAGCATAAGCGGTATCGGCTTGCAGCCAGGTGGATGATAATTCAATACGACTGTGCTGCCAGCCGGTGTAGTTTAACTGCAACCGTAGCGCATCACTTTGCAAACGGTCATAGCCCGGTTCGTCTGACAACGTATGACGATTGTTTTCTAGTGAAAAGGCATCGTAACCGTTATTAACATCAATATGGTGATACCGGCTTTGTAACTGCCAATGTTGACCAAGGTCGCTATCAAGCGCCAGCTTGACGGTCATTTCGTCGCGTGACTCGGTATCGTCGGTCTGTAAATAGTCGTTATAGGTAAAGCCATCGCTATTTAACTGGCTTAGCGACACTCGACCACGGCCCAGCGCGGCTAAATCACCACCTACGGCAAAGCCAGCCATACGCTTATTATAATTACCGATATCAAATAGCCATTGACCGCGCACATCATCGCTTGGCGCGACACTGTTCATAACGATCATACCGGCCATTGCATCGGCACCAAAACGACCGCTTTGCGGCCCACGAAATAGCTCGACCTGACCGATATCGAACAAGGTGGCAGCAGCGCCCAGACCGCTGTAATTAATCCCATCGATAATCAGTCCCACCGATGGATTGATAGGGTCAACAAATTGGCTACGTTCGCCAATACCGCGAATTTGAATAAAGCGTCCGCGTGAGGCACCACCGGCAAAATTGACATTGGCGGCAGCATTAAGCATCTCGTCCAAATAGCTAGCCGAGCGACGTTCAATGTCGGCTTTGGATAAGGCGCTAACGCTGGCTGGCGTCGCATCAATTGAACGTGTGCGAAAATCGGCGGTGACTTCGATGACTTCCATAGCAGCATCGTCAGCTTTGACGCTGTTAACGTCATTAGCCCACGAACTGAACGACAGGCTTAACACAGACAGTGTGATAAGATTTTTATACATGGATCATTCCTTGTTGAAACAGCAAGAAAAGACCCGGTTCAGGCAAGTATATAGAACTGTAGACTGGTTTTTAGACTACCATCCCTACGCCAGTATTAACCGGATCAGGTATTAAGGGTTCGCTTTCGCATCTCAGCCGGTTGCCCGACACCCCTTGGTAAAAATGCGCGGCAAGTATAACGCGAATAATTGCCAACGCAAGTGTTGTTAGTCAGAACCTAAATGAAGGCTAACGCATCGCCATACAGGTTAGCCAATGGTAAGCCCTTGGCGACAAAATCATCGCGTACCACCCGCACCATTTCAAAGCGTCCCGCGACATAAACGTCGTGCTCAGCCAATTGCGGTTGTTCGGCAATTGCTGCGTGGTGCACTAAGCCAATGGCACCGCGCCAGTCGGCCTCGGCATTTTCGACCACCGGTCGATAATCGAATTGTTCATACTCATCCGCCAAGCGCTTTAACTGCTTGTGCAAATAAAGGTCATTGGCGCTACGCCCACCCCAATACAGCGTTACCGGACGCCCATTACCACTGGCTAAATGCGCTTGCAAAATCGACCATACGTAGGAAAAACCGGTACCACCGGCTAGCAATAATAACGGTCGCGCGCTGTCAGCACGATAATGCGCATCGCCTAACGGTACTTCGATCGACAATTGCTGCTGTTGCTGAATCGCGGCAATCACTTCCATCGCATATGGATTATCGTCGCTGGCGCCGATATGCAACAACAGTTGTTGTGGCTGACTTGGACAAGACGCTATCGAAAACGGGCGTTTATCGCGCTCGCCCATAACCACCTGCAAATATTGTCCAGCGGCAAACGGCAGTGGTTCAGGTAGATCGAGGGCGACTTCATAAACGCTATCGGTCAATTTTGCCCGAATGCTCGCTTGGCAACTCAGTTGTTTCATAAATGCTGCTTACTCCAATATATTCAGTTCATCCCAAAGCGCGTCGACGCGCGCTTTGACATCGCTATCCATGACAATCGGCTGACCCCACTCACGGTCGGTTTCGCCAGCCCATTTGTTGGTCGCATCCATGCCCATCTTTGAGCCTAAGCCGCTAACTGGCGATGCAAAATCTAAGTAATCAATGGGCGTGTTTTCAACCAATACGGTATCCCGTGCGGGGTCCATCCGTGTGGTAATCGCCCATATCACGTCGTGCCAGTTCCGGGCATCAACATCGTCATCGCAGACGATCACGAACTTGGTATACATAAACTGTCGTAAAAACGACCATACGCCCATCATGACCCGCTTAGCATGACCGGCGTATTGTTTTTTCATGGTCACCACCGCCATGCGATAAGAACAGCCCTCAGGCGGTAAATAGAAATCAACAATTTCCGGGAACTGCTTTTGCAACAACGGCACAAACACTTCGTTCAAGGCGACGCCTAACACCGCGGGTTCATCCGGCGGACGGCCGGTGTAGGTGCTGTGATAAATCGGCTGCTTACGGTGAGTGATGTGAGTTACGGTAAACACCGGAAATTCGTCGACCTCATTATAGTACCCGGTGTGGTCGCCATAAGGTCCTTCCGGTGCCGTCTCGCCCGGCTCAATATAGCCTTCTAAAATGATCTCGGCATGAGCGGGGACTTGTAAATCATTGCTAACGCTGTTGGCTACTTCGGTTTTGCTATCGCGCAATAAGCCCGCGAAGGCATACTCCGATAAGCTGTCCGGTACCGGGGTAACGGCACCTAAAATAGTGGCCGGATCGGCCCCCAAAGCAACCGACACCGGAAAGCGCTGACCCGGGTGAGCCTGACACCAGGCCTGATAATCTAAGGCGCCGCCACGATGTGATAGCCAACGCATAATGAGCTTATTACGGCCCAGCAGTTGCTGCCGATAGATACCCAGATTTTGTCGTTCTTTTTGCGGCCCTCGGGTAATCGTCAGCCCCCAGGTGATCAGCGGTGCCACATCGCCCGGCCAACAATGTTGAATCGGTAAGCGGGTTAAATCGACATCGTCACCGCTAACCACCACCTCTTGGCAAGGCGGCTTCTTTAGCACTTTCGGCGACATGGATAGTACTTTTTTGTACACCGGCAACATATTCAACGCATCACGAAAACCTTTCGGTGGCTCTGGCTCTTTTAAAAAAGCCAATAATTTACCCACGTCGCGTAATGCTTCGACCGAATTTTGCCCCATGCCTTGCGCAACCCGGTCTGGCGTACCGAATAAGTTAGCCAATACCGGCATATCATGACCTTTAACATTTTCGAACAGTAGCGCCGGGCCCCCCGCTTTTAATGTACGGTCAGCAATTTCCGTCATCTCTAAATAGGGGTCGATGGTTTGTGTGATACGCTTGAGTTGGCCCTGTTGTTCTAATTGCGCGATAAAATCGCGTAAATCCTGATATTTCATGCGCTGCGCTTACCTAGCCTGAGGATACTGCGCCGAGTATAACGTTTTTACCGACTGTTTGCAGCGCACTAACGTCGACCTCCAACAGAAAAAAGGTTAGTCTGAAAAGCGCTTTTTTGCGTAACTCTCTAGCAAGGAATTGTAGGCTAAAATAATAGGCTAATAAGGATGGCAATGAACGGCTTGTCACTGACACTTTTGATACTAACCGCTGTGGTTGCTGTGGTGACGCTGTTGCCATTATCGCGTTTCAGTCATTGGGCAATCCGTGGCTGGGATTTCCCGCGCTTACAGTTGAGCGTGGTGTCGTTGGCATTGCTGGTCGCCAATTTCAGTTTGGCGGAAGTTAACGACTGGTGGTGGCTAGTGATTCTGAGCCAATGCTTATGTTTGGCTTATCACAGTGCTTGGATTTTACCCTATACCCAGTTGCTACCCAGTCAAGTTAAACGTCTTGCGCGGTTGCCCCAAGCCCAGCGTCAATCCGCTAGCCATATTCGAGTGATGTGCGCCAACGTATTAGAGTCTAATCGCCGCTCTAAACGCTTGCTAGAAATTGTGCACAAGCAGCGCCCTGATATTTTAGTCGCGGTAGAGACCGATGATTGGTGGATGGACGAATTGGATGAATTAACCGACGACTATCCCCATGTATTGCGTTGTCCGCAAGATAACTTGTACGGCATGTTGGTTTACTCGGTGTGGCCATTAGAAGACGCCAGTATTGAATACATCGTGCAAGATGGCATTCCGTCGATGCATTTTCAGCTCAATTTACCGGGTGATCATCGCATTGCTATGCACTGTGTCCATCCAGCACCGCCAAGCCCGATCGAAAACACCTTTTCGTTGCCGCGTGACGCGGAATTGGTTAAGTTGGCGTCACGCGTGCAAGATTGCTCGTTGCCAGTCATTGTCGCCGGTGACCTAAACGATGTAGCGTGGTCACGCACTACGCGCTTATTTCGGAAAATCAGTGGCTTACTCGATCCGCGTTTAGGCCGTGGTGCTTACAATACCTTTCACGCTAAGGTGCCATTTTTGCGCTGGCCGCTCGATCACGTCTTTCATAGCGAGCATTTTGCGCTGGTCGAAATGAAGCGTTTACCCGCCTTTGGCTCCGACCACTTTCCGATTTTGATCGAATTGGCCTTACTTGCCGAAGCGCCAGCGCAACAAACGCCCGAACAAAGCACCGCGGAGCAGCGGCAAGAAGCCGCCGACATCGTCGCCCGCGAAGCAGCGATGAGCGAATAGAGTATCACTGACTGGTCGATTTTCATTCAAAAAACAAAACATTCAGGTACAAAAAAGCCGGCACCATGCGGCTGCCGGCTTAATCATGACGATTGCTTATTCGCTTAGCTGTTACGCTGACGTTTCATCGACTCGAAAAACTCTTCGTTGGTCTTGGTCATTTGCAAACGGTCGATCAGGAATTCCATCGCTTCGATTTCGCCCATCGGGTGAATGATCTTACGCAAAATCCACATCTTTTGCAGTTCGTCTGGCGTGGTCAGTAACTCTTCACGACGCGTGCCCGAACGGTTAAAGTCGATGGCCGGGAATACTCGCTTCTCGGCAATTTTACGATTCAAGTGCAGCTCCATGTTACCGGTGCCTTTAAACTCTTCGTAAATGACTTCGTCCATTTTTGAACCGGTATCGATAAGCGCCGTAGCGATGATGGTCAAACTACCACCTTCTTCGACATTTCGTGCGGCACCAAAGAAACGTTTAGGCTTATGCAGCGCGTTGGCGTCAACACCACCGGTTAATACCTTACCGGAACTAGGAATGACGGTGTTGTAGGCACGCGCTAAACGGGTAATTGAGTCTAACAAAATGACCACGTCACGTTTGTGTTCAACCAAACGTTTGGCTTTTTCGATGACCATTTCAGCAACCTGCACATGGCGGCTAGCGGGTTCATCAAAAGTTGACGCCACCACTTCGCCTTTAACCAGGCGATGCATCTCGGTAACTTCTTCCGGGCGCTCATCAATCAATAACACCATCAACTCAGCTTCTGGGTGATTAGCGGCAATTGACTGTGCAATATTTTGCAGCAATAAGGTTTTACCTGCCTTGGGTGGCGCCACAATCAAGCCACGCTGACCTTTACCAATCGGTGATGCTAAATCTAAGACACGCGCGGTAATGTCCTCGGTGCTACCATTACCTCGTTCCATGCGCAGACGTTCATCGGCATGTAGCGGTGTCAGGTTTTCAAAGAGGATTTTATTGCGGGAGTTTTCGGGTTTATCGTGGTTGACTTCGCGGATTTTTAGCAGGGCAAAATAACGTTCACCTTCTTTTGGTGGGCGGATTTTGCCGCCTAACGTATCACCCGTACGCAAATTAAAACGACGAATTTGGCTCGGTGACACATAAATGTCGTCAGGACCCGCTAAATACGACGAGTCGGCCGAGCGTAAAAAACCAAAGCCATCTTGTAAGATTTCCAAGACGCCGCCGCCGTATATATCTTCACCGCTTTTCGCATGCGCTTTCAGGATGGCAAAAATCATATCCTGCTTGCGCATCCGTGCCATGTTTTCCAAGCCCATGCTTTCGGCGAGCTCGACCAATTCATTTACCGGTTTATTTTTCAGTTCTGTTAGATTCATAAGGTGGGTTTTCGAGATTATCGATTGAACAAATAATTAATGGTTAGGTTGCCCTGACTGGCCCAGACTGGTGCGTCAGAAACAGAAGTTACCGAAGGTTGGGTAACCCGAAGAAAAGTACTGTTGAAGAAATTACCACCAAATCACGACGGCGTCTAGTTTTCTACCGTTAAAACTTTGCCGATTACCGCATTTGCCGATAAAAACAGAAAATGACGCGGCACGCGACGCTCACTGCGTTGCTGCCGCGTCGCACCCGCCTACAGGTGCTGATCAAGAAATTCTGTCAATTGCGTGCGTGATAATGCACCAACTTTGGTGCCAACCACTTCGCCGTTTTTGAACAGCAATAGGGTTGGAATACCACGAATACCAAACTTTGGTGGTGTTTGATTGTTGTGATCTACATTCAGCTTACCGATTTTTAACTTGTCGGCATAATCTTCCGCGATGTCGTCCAGGATAGGCGCGATCATCTTACATGGACCACACCACTCGGCCCAAAAATCAACCAGAACGGGTTTATCGGAATTGACCACATCGGCTTCAAAGCCATCATCGGTCAACTGAACAATTTTATCACTCATGTTAATCTCCGCAGTTATTCGCGTGAAATAATAGAAATCCTATTATTTCTGTTTTTGAAAGCAAGCGCAAACTGATATGCTTACGCTATGAGCAAAACACACTTGACTGAAACACGCTTTGCCGACCTGAACTTGCCCAAGCAAGTGCTAGATGCGCTGCATAGCGTTGGTTTCCATAATTGTACCCCGATCCAGGCCCTTAGCCTTCCCGTTGCCTTAGCTGGTAACGATGTGGCGGGTCAGGCACAAACGGGGACCGGTAAAACAATCGCCTTTCTCGTTGCGACTTTCGCAAAGCTATTGGCACAACCACGTCCATCGGATCAGCCGCGTGTGCCGCGAGCCTTGATTATGGCTCCTACGCGTGAGTTAGCCATTCAGATCGCTAACGACGCCGAAGCGCTGGCAAAACACTGTGACATGCGCCTTGCTGTGGTATATGGGGGCGAGGGTTACGAATCTCAACGGCAGCAGCTGAGCGACGGTGTCGACATTCTTATCGGTACCACTGGCCGTCTCATCGATTATTACAAACAAGGCGTTTACAGCTTAGATAATATCGAAGTGGTAGTGCTGGATGAAGCCGACCGTATGTTCGACTTGGGCTTTATTAAAGACATTCGGTTCTTATTCCAGCGCATGCCGAAGCCGGCACAGCGTCAAAACTTATTATTCTCGGCTACCTTGTCTTATCGCGTGCAAGAGCTCGCCTATGAGCACATGAATGCGCCGACCAAAGTCGAAGTTGAACCTAATCAGAAAACCGCCACACGCGTAAGCGAAGAGCTATTTTATCCGTCAAAACCGGATAAAATGAAGCTATTGCTGACGCTGATTGAGGAAGATTGGCCAGAAAAAGCCATTGTCTTTGCAAACACCAAGCACGGTTGCGAAAAAGTTTATCAATGGTTGGCTAACGACGGTCATCGCGTAGGTCTGCTAACCGGCGATGTGGCACAGCGTAAACGCTTAAAAATCTTAGAGCAGTTTGCCGACGGTGAACTCGACATTTTAGTCGCCACCGACGTTGCCGCTCGAGGCTTACACATTCCTGCGGTGAGTCACGTTTATAACTTCGATTTACCCGACGATTGCGAAGATTACGTGCACCGCATTGGTCGTACCGGTCGAGCCGGAGCCAGTGGCCAAGCCGTTAGTTTGGCTTGCGAAGAGTACGTTTATAATTTACCCGCCATCGAGGACTACATCGACCACAGCATTCCTGTGACCAAGTATGATCCCGATGCGCTACTAAGCGACATTCGACCACCTCGTGGTGGTTCGCAACGTCGCCGTGGCGGTAATAGTCGCGGAGGTCAAGGTCGTAGTGGCCAAGGCCGCGGCGGCCAACAAGGACGCCGACGTCAACAAGGCTCGCAGCGACGCAAGCCGCAAGCGTAGACCAACCCGCCAATGCGCTCGAATCATTATTATGCCGCTATCGACTTAGGTTCTAATAGCTTCCATATGATAGTGGTTCGGGTGGTCGCTGGCGCCATTCAAGTTGTCACCCGCATTCGTCGTAAAGTCCGCTTAGCCAGCGGCTTAAATGCACAAGGCGAATTGGATGAGGCGGCTATCAAGCGAGCCTGCGATTGTTTGGCGCTATTTGCTGACCGTGTACAGGACATTGCGGCCGATAACATACAAGTCGTCGCTACCGCGGCATTTCGCAAACTGGCTCATCCGCAACAGGTGTTACCGCGTTTAGAAGCCGTGCTTGGCCACCGTATTAGCATCATTTCGGGGCAACAAGAAGCGCAAACCATTTATCAGGGCGTGGTCTATACCAGCGCCGAGCAACAGCGTCCGTTAGTCATCGATATCGGTGGCGCTAGCACCGAAGTGATTGCCGGGGAAGGAGCACAGGCTAACATACTGCACAGTTTGGACATGGGCTGTGTGGTCTGGCAAAACCATTTTTTTGCCGAAAACCAGATCAGCGAAACCGCCTGTGAATCAGCTATCAGCGCTAGTCAGCGCTTAATTGCGTCTTTCCAGCATGACTATCAACACCATGGCTGGCAAGCAGTATTAGGTGCTAGCGGCACCTTTAAAGCGCTCGACGAGATGCTCTGCCAACACCCTCAACAAGATCAAATTAGCCATGCTTGGCTAGAGCAGTTGCTACAACAGGCTATACAGGCGGGTAGCATAGAACGACTCAACTTTGCCGGTCTTAATCCCGAGCGTCAACCCGTATTTATGGGTGGTTTATGTATCTTGCTTGGCTTATGTCGGAGCCTAAATATCGAGACCATTCAAGTCGCTAATGGCGCGCTACGTGAAGGCCTGATTTATCAACAATTAAAGCATTTGCTGCAAGGCGACTGCGCGCGCCAGCGTACTTTAAATAGTCTCCTTGAAACCTACCACCTCGACGCCGAGCAAATCGATCGGGTGCGGCAGGTGGCGCTAAGCTGTTGGCGGCAGATTAACCCGCAGCCCCCCTTAGCCACACGACGACACGGCGAGCAATTACTTAGCGCAGCCAGTTACCTGCACGAAATCGGTTTGCAACTGAACTATCAGCGCTCACATGAGCACAGCGCTTATGTCATTGATAACACCGATATGCCCGGTTTTAGTGTGCAAGAAAAGCAAGACCTAAAAGCCTTGTTGCGCGATTGTCGAGGCTATTTATCACAACCGCGATTAGCCCAGCTGACAACACCACTTATCGACTTATTACGTATTTTACGGTTGGCGATTATCTTTGCTCAGCGGCGTCGACACGATGTCATACCGGCTATGCATCTGGCTTGCCAGCAGCAGCAATTTACGCTGACCCTGCCCAGCGATTGGCAGCAGCAGAACCCCTATGTGTTGTCATTGTTGCAAGACGAGCAAAAAATTGCCCAGCGCGTAGGCTGGGCGTTGCATATCGTCGATTAAGCCGACTGCAGTTGTTGCGCAGCGTATTTGGCGTAATAGGTTAAGATGCCGTCGGCGCCAGCGCGCTTAAACGCCAACAACGATTCCATGATGACCGCCTCGCTGAGCCAGCCATTTTCAATCGCAGCTTGCATCATGGCGTATTCGCCGCTGACTTGATAAGCGAACGTCGGTACTTGCAGTTCGTCTTTGACGCGGCGGATGATATCTAAGTACGGCATACCGGGTTTCACCATCACCATATCGGCGCCCTCTTCGATATCCATCGCTACTTCGTGCAGCGCCTCATTACTATTGGCTGGGTCCATTTGGTAGGTCTTTTTATCGGCTCCTTTAAGGTTACCTGCCGAGCCCACGGCATCACGGAAAGGCCCATAAAACGCCGACGCATATTTAGCCGAGTAAGCCATGATTTGCACGTGTACGAAGCCTTCTTCTTCTAAGGCGTCACGAATAGCGGCAATACGGCCGTCCATCATGTCCGACGGGGCAACCATATCGGCGCCCGCACGCGCGTGTGACAACGCCTGTTTAACCAACACGTCGGTGGTAACGTCGTTAATCACATAGCCGCTGTCATCCAAAATACCGTCCTGGCCGTGACTGGTAAAAGGATCAAGTGCCACGTCGGTGATCACTCCGAGCTGCGGAAAGCGCGCTTTAATCGCTTTTACCGCACGCTGTGCTAAGCCATCGTCATCATAAGCGGCCTCCGCCAGCAGCGATTTGGCCGAAGCCGGGGTGACCGGAAAAAGCGCGACTGCGGGCACGCCAAGGGCGACCAATTGTTCACATTCTTGTAGCAATAAATCGATCGATAAACGCTCGACACCAGGCATCGATGCTACCGCTTCGCGTTGTTGCTCGCCCTCCAATACAAACACCGGATAAATCAAGTCATCGACGCTCAACTGATTTTCGGCCACTAAGCGACGGGTAAAGTCGGTACGGCGGTTACGACGCAAACGACGGAACGGAAACTGTCCTATTACTTGCATACAACTCTCCTATGACAGGTACAACGCGTTTATCTTGATCACCATTACGATGGTGGCGGCTGCTGGGGTAGTAATAATGCAGGGCTAGCCTCGGCGATAATTTTATCGCGCCCTGCATGTTTCGCTTGATACAGCATCTCGTCGGCGGCTTTCAATAGCTGCACTGCAGTCTTATAGGCACCGCCTTTCACTTCCGCCACGCCCATGCTGACCGTCAGTGTTATTGGCTGCTTTTGATTAACCTTAAACACCTGCTGGCGAATACGTTGTTGCAGATCTTCAGCCACCACCATCGCCCCTTCAATGTCGGTTGCGGGGAGGATAACCACAAATTCTTCACCACCGTAGCGCGCGACAATATCGCTGCCACGTTTAAAGCGCGTCCGCAGTAGTTCGGCTAAACTCACCAACACATCATCACCGGCAATGTGTCCATATTGGTCGTTGATCTCTTTAAAATGATCAACATCGAGCATGATCAGCGACAGCGCACTATTTTGCCGATAGTTCCGGCGAAATTCGACATCGAGCTGGCGATCAAAATGACGTCGGTTATATAAACCCGTCAAGCTGTCTTCACGGTTTTTTTGTTCCAGCTCGTTATTCGCATCTTGCAGTTCTCGAAGCGCAATTTGCAATTCAAAAGTCCGTTCGGCGACGTTCTCTTCTAACTGTTCATTCAGTAAAGTCTGCGTTTGCTGAGTCGCTTCCGCCTGTCGCAGCGCCTCTGCCTGAGCGGCTAATTTAGCATTCCGCTCATGCGTATAACGTACCGCCAACACCCATGACAACAGCAGGACTTCAATAGCTGAGCCCATCATAATGGCGTTGCGCTGAATAAAACCGCTATCGAGAATACCAAGATAGGCCAGAGAGTTAGCCACGATAGCAGCCAACAGTACGCCCCAAGCCAGTACATAAATACGCGCATACATTAAGCCTTGCCGCCATAAATAAATACCGATAGCCAACAGCGTTACGCTGCCGATGATGGCGAAGCCCAATAGCACATGAATGGCTTGGTTATAAGGCAACAATAAGCCACTCAAAAATACCAATACGGTGGCTAATTGAAATAACGATAAAACGCGATTTAAACGCTGACTGTAACGCGGCACTTGCAACAAATGACGAGTAAAAACTGCCGCAAAGAAGAAGGTGATACTGCCAAACAAGACGATGGCGTGGTCTTGTAACCACACCGAGTTCGGCCACCAATAGCGAAAGCCGGAACCGTCCAGAGTAGCCATTAGCAGACCCATAAAGATGGTATAACCGGTATAACTTAAAAAGCCAGCTTCGCGCGCGGCTAAAAAACCGAATAAGTTATAAACCGCCATACAAAATAACAGACCATAGTACATGCCTGACAGGGTATCGGCTTGCGTACGCGCTTCGACATAATCGTCTAAACGCCAGACCGTCACCGGTAACCGCAACGAACTGGTCGTTTGCACACGTAAATAGACTTGCTGCTTAGGCGCCGCGGCCACCGCGATGACAAAATCTTGCAACGCCACTTCACGCTCATCGAACGGATATTTATCGCCGACTTGAACGTGTTTAATAACCTGCTCGTTACGCACAAAAAACGCATCCACATGATCCAACAGTGGGTATTCTATATTCACGACACGAGCGTGTTGCGAAGCCGGTAAGTCAAAACGAAACCAGTACACCGCCTGTGTGTAACCAAATGACACACGTTGCTGTGGATGACTCTGCCAACTCTCTGGCGGCGCCTGGATAGCGTCTTCAATCTGCCATTGCTCACCGCTAGTTTGATAGCTCAGCAACGGCCACTGCGGGTGACCTTGTGAGCTAGCCAGAGCGACACCGCTAACACAGAGTGTGAACAAACCCATCAGCCAAAGTACTATTGAGGCTTTCATGATTAACGCTCGATAGCGTCGGCTGTGGTTGCACCAAACAGTCGTACGCTATTCTGCCAACATTGTTCAGCCAACTGCGATAGCGATTGTTGACGAAGACTAGCAACCATTTCGGCAATGGCAGGTAACAACTGTGGGCTATTATAACGTGGCCGCGGGCGCACATTGCGCGGTAATAAAAACGGCGCGTCGGTTTCTAACAGCAAGCGTTCATTGGGAATATCAAGCACGGCTTGTTGTAACTCTTGACCACGACGTTCGTCACAAACCCAGCCAGTAATGCCAATATAGCAATCCAGCTGCAAATAAGCGGCTAACGCTTGCTTATTGCCGGTAAAACAATGACTGAAGTAAGCCGGTATTTGTTCGCGGTATTGACGCAGCAACGTTAATTGATCTTGTTGCGCATCGCGCTCATGCAAATAAACCGGTAGCTGCCTTTCTGCTGCCAATGCCAGTTGCGCAGCAAATACTTGACGTTGTTGTGACGCGAGTGAATAGAGCCGATTATAATCGAGTCCGCACTCTCCAATGGCAACCACTGCAGGATGCTGGCTGAGTGAGCGTAAGCGCTCAATAAAATCGGTCGGTGCGGCGGCGGCATCGTGTGGGTGCACCCCGACGCTAGCCACCAATTGCGCTGGATAGCGTTCGCACAACGCCAACGCCGCTTCAGATTCTGCCACCGACGTACCAATGACTAACATACGTTGCACACCAGCGCCTAAGGCACGGTTAATGATGTCATCGGCTTGCGGCAGCAGTTTACTGTTGGTCAAATTGACCCCAGTGTCGAACCAGCGCGTCATCGACTTAATCTATCCGACGCACCCGTAGACGCGTATTGAGGTCGGTGCGCCCCAAAAAGAAAGAATTTAATACACCGCGTTCAATAAAGTAGCTAGCGCCTTCATCAAAACTAAAGTTAGAACTGGTCTCACTTTGTTTCCAAACTTGGCCGTTACTCAAGGTTATCGTCCACTTGCCATAAGGGTCTTGCTTGTATGAACTAATATCGACATTCAAACGATCAGGTCGGTTTTTAGCATAATCTCGATGTTCTTTACCGAATTCTTCTTCATAAGATGGCTGTGGCTGTGCTTGTGCTGGCCCGTTTGTATTGCTTGAACTGTTATTATTGGTGCTCACCGCAGCAGCAACATCGACTCCTTCACCTTGCGCTAATTTGTCGTAACAAACCAAGCGCTGCAGCGCATTTTGAATACCGGCACAGGTGGCTAGTTGTTGTTGGCTAACCGACTGTGCCGCAGCCGGCACTGACATCAGGGCTAATAACGCCATTCCTGACAATACTTTCATTATTCTTCACCTGTTGTTGATGATGCTTGTAAAGGTTGCTTTTGATACCAGCCCGAAAGTATCACACCCAATTCAAACAGTAACCACATAGGTACTGCCAGTAATGTTTGTGAAATGACATCGGGCGGCGTTAGCAGCATACCCACAATAAATACCCCGACAATCACGTAAGGGCGTTTCGCGCGTAAACTGGCGGCATCGGTAACGCCACTCCAGCACAGCAAAATAATAGCGACCGGCATTTCGAATGCGAGTCCGAAAGCCATAAATATCGCCAGTACAAAGTCTAAATAGCGACTAATATCGGTAGCAACGGTCACGCCTTCTGGCGCCACACTGGTAAAAAAGCCTAAAGCTAACGGTAACACCACAAAATAAGCAAACGCCACACCGCCGTAAAACAATAATGAACTACTCAACAGCAACGGTGCAATTAAGCGTCGCTCCCGTTGATATAAACCGGGCGCGATAAAACTCCATAATTGCCATAGCAAGTAGGGAATAGCAATGGCAATAGCCACCACAAAGGCCAGTTTGAACGGCGTAAAAAAGGGTGCAGCGACATCGGTCGCGATCATTTGCGAGCCTTGCGGCAGATGCTGCAACAGCGGCTTAGCCAAGTAGTGATAAATATCGGTGGCAAAATAAGCCAGACCGGCAAAAATCAATAACACCACCACCACCGCCCGCAATAAGCGCTTACGTAGTTCTAATAAGTGACCAATTAACGGTGTATGTTGACTCATGAGCGCGGCTGCTTCTCGGCGCGCGAGGCGGCACCATCTTCGTCGCTACTGTCTTTCAACGTTGGCGAGTCTTCACTCGTTTGTTGATAGGTACCTTTTTGATAAGGTCGCTGTACGGTATCGGCGGCCTGTTGCAACTCCACTAACGAGCGCTGCAACTCCGGACTCAGTTCATGTAACTTGCTACTCTCGGCTTTTTTCAGATGCTCATGCAGTTCGTTGACGCGCAATTCGTGATTCAGCTCAGCCTGCACTCGACTGCCATAACTACGCACGGCTTTTATCGTGCGCTGCACACTACGCAGAGCGCTAGGTAGACGTTCAGGACCGAGCACCAACAATGCCACCACGGCAATCAGCAGCAGTTCCCAAAAACCGATATCAAACATGCTTTAGCGATCCTGCTTATCCGCTTGCTTAGAGCCTTGCTGTTCTGTTGTTTTACTGCTGTCATCGGTTAATTCAGCATCGGCCTGCTGATGTTGTTGCTTGTCATCTTCGGCCATCGACTTTTTAAAGCCCTTAACCGCACTGCCTAAATCAGAACCGATATTGCGTAATCGCTTAGTGCCAAACAGCAAGACGACAATCGCTAATATAATTAAAATTTGTGGCCAAGAAATTCCACCCATAACACCCTCTTTTCTTTAATGCGAGCGACTCCGCCACGCTTTACGGCAGCCGCAGTACTAGCAATAATCGCCGACCACGGCTTCTCTAAGAATAGTAAACCCCAGCTCGCAAACCAAAATACTAAGCTCAAACTGCCCCAAAAACGGCGGTCGCTGGCTTGCCGTTGGCTGTCTAATAGCGCCGCCGACAGCTTCAACTGCTGACGCTGTATATCGCTCTGCTCACGAAGATTATCGTACAATAGCGTTGGAATTTCGGGTAATTTCTCAGCCCAATAAGGCGCGTGCTCTTTTAGCGAACGCACCACCGCACGCCAGCCCAACTGCTCCGCCATCCAACGCTCTAAAAATGGTTTTGCGGTTTTCCACAAATCGAGCTCCGGGTACAACTGTCGCCCTAAGCCTTCAATGTAGAGCAACGTCTTTTGTAATAAGACCAATTGTGGCTGAACTTCCATTTCAAAGCGACGCGCGGTGTTAAATAAGTTAACCAATACATGTCCAAACGAAATTTCCGCCAATGGCTTTTGAAAAATAGGTTCACAAACGGTACGAATAGCCGACTCAAAATCTTCAATATTGGTGTGCTTAGGCACCCATCCGGAATCAACGTGCAGCTCGGCAACTTTTCGATAATCGCGGTTAAAAAACGCCAAAAAATTCTCGGCTAAATAGCGTTTATCTTCGCGGTTTAAGGTGCCAACAATACCGCAATCTATACCAATGTAACGTGGGTGCAAGGGGTCATCTTTAGCGACAAAAATATTGCCCGGATGCATGTCAGCATGAAAGAAGCTGTCACGGAATACCTGCGTAAAGAACACTTCAACGCCGCGCTCAGCCAGCTTTTTCATGTCCACGCCACGCGCACGCAAAGTCTCAACCTCGCTGATGGGAATACCATCAATGCGCTCCATGACCATCACATTTTCGCGACTGAAGTCGCTATACACTTTAGGAATGTAAAGCAGGTCAGAGCCTTCGAAATTACGCTTCAGCTGAATCGCGTTTGCCGCTTCTCGTGCTAAATTCAACTCATCCAATAGCGTTTTACGGTACTCGCGGATCACTTCGCGCGGTTTCAGTCGTTTACCATCAGGAAGGTGCTTGGCCAGCACCGAGGCCAAGGTATCCATTAATTTTAAATCGGCATGGATGACATTTTTAATATCCGGTCGAATCACTTTAATAACAATGTCTTCCACGCTGCCATCAAGCAATCGCAGCTGCGCGGTGTGCACTTGCGCAATCGACGCCGACGCCAGCGGCTGCTGAGAAAAATTATCAAACAGTAGGCTAATGTCACTCACGGCAAGCGCACGCTCAATCAGCCGCTGTGCCTGCGCGCCGTCAAACGGCGGAACTTTGTCTTGCAACAACGCCAGTTCATTGGCGATATCCGCCGGTAACAAGTCGCGTCGGGTGGACAACATTTGGCCAAATTTAACCCACACCGGACCCAGCGTTTGCAGCGCTAAACGTAAGCGCACCCCAGCAGACTTATCGCGATGCCGATTCGGCATCCAAAATAGCAGGTAGCGACCGCAACGAACGGTCCAAGGTAGCCAGCGCTTGGGGATCAGGTCGTCCAGACCATAGCTCAGCAGCGTTTTGGTGATCTGATAAAGCCGTTGCAAACGCACTGCTTAACCCTCCGCTGGTAAACTATCTAGGCGCCGTTGTAAACGATCTAAGCGCGCCCGCAAAGCCTGCAAATCGTCGCTGAACACAGCGAACTCTACCGCGCTGACCAACAGCTGCTTTTCTTCCACCACGGTATCACGCAACCAATCACGCTGCTCGGCCATGCGCCGTGTTAGCCAGCGTCGACTTTGCCGCCAACGTTTGATTAACCAATAAGCCGGTAACTCGCCAATACGGCTGGCTAAGGTGGCTTGCCAATCAATATCCAAATCGCGAAATAATGCGCTAAAGCGTTGCGCTAACATCGGATCACCTTCGATATCCAAGGCGTCGGCTTTGATTAACCGAGTAATGTTAGCGCTGTCACGCAACTCGGGTAAAACCGCTAAGGCGGTCTGAATATGGCAGTCGACATCATTGTCGTCGTGCACGGCAAACACCACGCCATCATCAACCACCGTTAACGTTAGCGGCTGTGGGAGTTCCCGCAGGGTTAAGCGTAGTCGCTTACCGCGTAACGCTTGTAACCGTGCTGACGACGCTGGGTCGGCATGCAGCAATTGGTTGGCAAGCTTTTCGGCTAAGGTCAGTGGTAGCAACGGCAGCAACATCATCAAAACTTATAACCTCGATGCAAGGCGACGATGCCGCCTGTCAGGTTATGATAATCAACGTTATCAAAGCCAGCATCGACCATCATGCCTTTCAGCGTTTCTTGGTCAGGATGCATACGAATCGATTCGGCCAGATATTGATAGCTGTCGGCGTCTCCTGCCACTAATTGCCCCATTTTCGGCAGCAGATTAAACGAATAAAAGTCATAAACCTGATTCAGCAGCGGCTGCACTGGCTTAGAGAACTCCAATACTAACAACCGTCCACCCGGCTTTAACACGCGCAGCATCGAGCGCAACGCGCGGTTTTTATCGGTCACATTACGGAGACCAAAGGCAATGGTAATAACATCAAAACTATCATCGGCAAACGGCAGCTGTTCGGCATCCGCCTGCACATAGCTGACGTTACCCACCACCCCACGGTTACGCAGCTTTTCGCGCCCCACACTAAGCATGGCGTCGTTAATATCAGCGAGTACGACTTCGCCCTGCGCACCCACACGCTTAGCAAACTGTTCGGTTAAATCGCCGGTACCGCCGGCAATATCAAGCACTCGCATACCCGGCCGCACACCGCTACAGTCTAGGGTGTAGCGTTTCCATAAGCGGTGGATACCGAGCGACATTAAATCATTCATGATGTCGTATTTAGCCGCCACCGAATTAAATACTTGAGCGACCATGCCCGCTTTGGCAGATTTGTCGACTTTTTGGTAACCAAAGTCGGTGCGTTCAGATTGCGAATCAGTCATCATTCATTCCTACGATCAACGTGCGCTTAGTGTACTGTATAGCGCCCAATTCCCCAACTCAAACGCGTCATTCGACGCTATGCTTGGGCGTAAATATCACGACGTGGTAGCCAACGCTCAATCAAAGGTTCGCTAACACTCGGGTATTGCTGCCAAATACGTTCGGCCAATTGCTTGATTTGCGGCAATAAGTCGGCATCGCGCACTAAATCGGCAACACGCATCTCGGCTAATCCCGTTTGCCGCTGTCCCAGCAATTCGCCCGGCCCCCGTAGCGCCAAATCACGTTGCGCGATAACAAAACCATCATTGCTTTCGCGCAGCACCGCTAAGCGCTGACTGGCATTCTTTGACAGCGGACTGTGATACAGCAAGACACAGTGGCTAGCGACCGCACCGCGTCCCACGCGGCCACGCAATTGGTGCAGTTGCGCTAAACCTAAGCGCTCGGGATTTTCGATGATCATCAAGCTGGCGTTGGGCACATCGACTCCCACTTCAATCACCGTAGTGGCCACTAACAATTCCAGATCACCGGCCTTAAACTGCTGCATCACTTGTTCTTTTTCGGCCGCCTTCAAGCGCCCATGCACCAGTCCGACACGCAGCTCTGGCAGTTGTTCCTGCAACGCGTTAGCGGTATCTTCAGCCGCTTGGCACTGCAGCACATCAGATTCTTCAATTAAGGTACACACCCAATACGCTTGCCGCCCTTGTTCACGACAAACTTGCCGCACACGTTCAACCACCTGCTCACGGCGAGTATCGGGAATAGCCACGGTAGTGACAGGAGTACGCCCCGGCGGTAACTCATCGATCACCGAGGTGGCTAAATCGGCATAAGCGGTCATGGCTAGAGTACGCGGGATCGGCGTAGCGGTCATGATCAATTGATGCGGATGAAAACCCTGTTCGATACCCTTTTGTCGTAATTCTAAACGCTGATGCACACCAAAACGATGCTGCTCGTCAATAATGATTAACACTAACGCCCGATACTCGACCTCACGTTGAAACAGCGCATGCGTTCCCACCAACAAGTGAATATCTCCGGCAGCTAATTGTGCCAGCGTTTGCTGACGCTGCTTACCTTTGCTACGACCACTGAGCCAACCCACTTCAATGCCTAGCGGCGCAAACCACTGGCGAAAGGTCAAGGCGTGCTGTTCGGCCAACAGTTCGGTCGGCGCCATGACGGCCACTTGACCGCCGGCCGCTAACACACTGAGCGCACTTAACGCCGCCACTAACGTTTTACCCGAGCCGACATCGCCCTGCACCAGGCGCATCATCGGTTGCGGTAGGGCCATATCTTGCTGTATCTCGTCGACCACACGATGCTGTGCGGCAGTCGGTTGAAACGGCAACTGCTGTAAAAATTGCTGCTGTAATGCCGTTGCGGGAGCAATCGCGCGAGCCGCTTGCTGCTGCTTGTGGGCGCGCAGTTGCAACATGCTCAGTTGATGCGCGAGCAGTTCTTCCGTCGCTAAGCGTTGCTGCGCCGGATGCTGGCCCAGTAATAAGTCCTGTAATGACACATCTAACGGCGGTTGATGTAAGGTTTGAATCGCCTCCAGTAGCGTCAATCGATTAGGCCGTAAAGGCTCTGGCAACAATTCTGGCACGGCACGTTCATTCAAATAGCTCAAGGCTTGTGCGATGACCTTACGTAAAGTCACTTGCGTAACGCCGTCGGTGGCCGGATAAATGGGGCTCAGGGTATCTTGCAATTGCGCCGATTCGTCGGCTTGTAACAAGCGATATTCCGGGTGAATCATTTCCGGCCCCTGCATACCGCGGCGCACTTCGCCAAAAATTTGTAAACGCTGGCCGCTTTTGAACTGCTTTAATTGGGCGGCACTGAACTGAAAAAAGCGTAACGTTAAACTACCGCTTTGGTCACTCACACGGCAACGCAGCGTCCGTTTACGACCATAACTAATATCGGCAGAATCCACTTGCGCCACCACATTCACCGCATCGCCGGCGCGTAAATCGGCGATAGCAGCGATACGCGAACGGTCTTCGTAGCGATTGGGCAAGTGAAAAATGGCATCCTGCACGCTAACTAGCCCCAACTTAGCCAGCTTTTCGGCAACTTTGTCACCAACGCCTTTTAGCGTCGTTAGCGGAATGCGGTTAAGGGTGCCGTCTTGCATCATCAGTAACCTAGCAACACTTAATCGCTAACGCTAAGTGATTGCGTCGACCGCATTTGCCGCCACCAGTCGTCACTGGCATCAATTTGACCATGCTCGTCCACGCGAGCGTAAGCCATACGTTTCTGTCGGCATAACTTGGCAAATTGCGGGAACCCGCCTTCAAACAACACTCGCTGACGCTCCGCTTCGCTTAGTTGTGGTCGTTGATACATACCCGCCAACTGCCGTTGCCGCTGCGCTTCATAGAGCATCACTGCCCCCGCGACCGACACATTCAACGATTGCACCATACCTAACATCGGAATAACCACCTGCTGGTCGGCAGCCGCTAACGCCTGTTCTGATACCCCGTATTTTTCCTGTCCTAATAAAATGGCGGTTGGACGGGTGTAGTCAATCTCACGAAAATCGACCGCACTGTCAGACAAGTGCGTCACCACAATTTGCATGCCTTGTTGTTTAATCGTTTGCAGTGCATCGTCTATGCTGCGGTGCTTGTGCACCCGAACCCAATTTTGACTACCTAACGCGGTGCCACCCGAGATACGACTTTTTTTACAATGCCAAACCGCGTGCACGTCATGCACACCAACAGCATCGGCACTGCGTACTACCGCAGCTAAGTTATGCTGCTTATGCACGTTTTCTAAACATAATGTGAGATCCAGTTGCCGTTGGTCGAGCATCTGGTTAATGCGTTGATAGCGCTCTGGGGACATATTCACCCTTGTTAATTATTGTATACTAGCGCGAGTATAACCCGACTCTGACGTTGCTGTCTTGACCAGCCGATGGTACTCACAGCGCTGGCGAGCAACCACATGAGCATGACCTTATGTCGATAGAGCACAGCATTCTTCATCAACACCGCGATTTTTATGTGGTTGATAAGCCTGCCGGGATTGGTATGCACAGCGACCAAGGTGCAGGCTTAATGGTGCAATTGAGCGAACAACTCAAGCAGCCATTATGGCCTGTACATCGACTCGACAAAGACACCTCGGGTTTGTTGTTGGTGGCCCGTAATGCCGACGCTGCGGCCAGCTTAAGTCAGCTATTCGCCAAACAACAAGTCAGTAAGATTTACCTCGCGGTGGCCTCGGGTAAGCCGAAAAAAAAGCAAGGCTGGATTCAAGGCGGCATGCGCAAATCACGCAACGGCAATTGGATACTTAGCCGTGATCGTGAACATTTTGCCCGCACGCAATTTTTTAGCTATCACTTAGATATCGGTGAGCGTCTCTATCTGCTGCGCCCGTTTAGCGGCCGCACACATCAGTTACGGGTGGCGTTAAAAAGCCTATCCTGCCCCATCACTGGTGACCGACGTTACGGCGGTGCTACTGCTTCGCGTATGCTGCTGCATGCGTATGCACTGCGTTTTAGTTGGCAACAGCAAATGATCACCTTGACTAGCGAAGTAGCAGCCGTCGATAGCTTCAGTAAACTCACTGATAGTACCGACGAAATCCGTCAAGCTCTAGCTCAACCCTTTGATTTAAAATGGATTACGCCATGAGTTGCCTAGATTAACAAGTCCTGACATACTCAGTCGACGACCAGCAACAGCGTTACAGTCTATTAACAAGGGGTTGTCATGAGAATTCTTACCACCGCGTTGACGGGGTTAATGGTTAGCTTACCGCTAACACTGCTGAGCAGCCATCAGGCATTGGCACAAAATTATCAAATCGACGCTCAACTCAATCAGAAAGTTATTGATTGGCGACGTGACATTCACCAACATCCAGAGCTGAGTAATCGCGAATTCCGCACCGCCGAAAAGGTCGCCGAGCATTTACGCGAATTGGGCTTAGCGGTGCAAACCAAAGTCGCCCATACCGGAGTAGTGGCCTTATTGAAAGGCGCTAAACCAGGGCCGACCGTGGCGCTGCGTGCCGACATGGATGCGCTGCCCGTGACCGAACAAACCGACGTCCCCTTTAAGTCAACAGCAACCGCTACTTATCGTGGTAAAGAAACCGGTGTTATGCATGCCTGTGGCCACGACACCCATGTCGCCATGTTGATGGGAGCTGCGGAGGCACTAGTCGAACAGCAGCAACAGCTCGCCGGTAACGTATTATTTATCTTTCAACCGGCCGAAGAGGGTGCCCCGGGTGACGAAGAAGGCGGCGCCGAGTTAATGCTAAAAGAGGGCTTGTTTGAACAATATCAACCCGAGGCGGTGTTTGGTATTCATGTTTGGGCGGGCTTACCAAGTGGCGTCGTTGGTTATCGTAAAGGGCCATTAATGGCGTCATCAGATCGCTTTGAAATTACCGTAAAAGGGCGTCAAACTCACGGCTCACGGCCGTGGGGAGGCGTAGACCCAATCGTTGCCGCAGCCGACATCGTAACCAGTGTGCAAACCATCGTTAGCCGCCGTGTAAATGTCACTAAAGCGCCCGCTGTGGTCTCTTTTGGCGTGATTGAAGGTGGTATCCGCAACAACATTATTCCCGATCAAGTGACGTTGATTGGTACCATTCGTAATTTCGACATGGCTATCCGCCAAACCATCTTCGAGCAGCTTAAACTGACTGCTGGTAAAGTCGGCGAAGCGCATCAAGCCGAGGTTGAAACAACCATTTTTGAAGGTTATCCGGTGACCATTAACGATCCACAGCTAACCGAGAAAATGCTTCCCACCATCGAAGCGGTCGTAGGCGCCGATAATGTTCGTGAAGTGCCGTTGACAACTGGCGCCGAAGATTTCTCATACTACGCGTTAGAAGTCCCCGGATTATTCGTATTCTTAGGCGTTACGCCAGCAGAACAGGATGCCAGCAATGCGCCAAGCAACCATTCACCGTTGTTTTATGTGGATGAATCGGCTTTAGCCGATGGCACTAACCTGCTCATTAATTGGGTGCTGGATTATTCATCATAAGCCGATGACAAACGTAGCCTACTCATATATCGCGAGACAACCGATTCTTGACCGGCATTTGCAGGTTTACGGTTATGAATTGTTGTTTCGCGACAGTGAGCAAAATACTTTTCCCAATATTGATCCCGATGAGGCGACTTCACGATTGTTGTTGCAACAGCACTTATTGGGCGACATCAACACCGTCTGCTTAGGTAAAAAGGCCTTTATTAATTTTCATGCGCGCGCGTTGATTGAGAACTTTCCCTCATTTTTGAGTGCCGATGATATTTGGATTGAGTTACTGGAAACCGTCGACGTGACCGACGAGCTGATTGACGCTTGCCAAAAAAGCATCAATAAAGGTTACCGTATCGCGCTCGACGATTATGATTTTAGCGAGCGCTGGCAGCGTATTTTGCCCAACGTCAGTTTAGTTAAAATCGATATTAGTCAGCAAGGCTTAGCTATCGCCGATAAATTGCACTGGTTCAAGCAACGCGGGCTACCAACACTCGCCGAGCGGGTCGAAACACGGGCAGAGTTTGAAGCCTGTATGGCGCTGGGTTTTGACTTTTTTCAGGGATACTTTTTTGAACGGCCGAAACTGTTGCAAGCGCGATCATTGCATCCCAGTAAATTGGCGACGATGAGCTTGCTCGCTGAAGTGCTTAAACCCGAGCTAGATTTCAGTGCGCTAGCGAAAGTGATTCAGCGCGACGTTTCGTTAACTTACAGTCTATTAAAGTTGGTCAATAGCGCCGCTTTTAATTTTGCCGGTCAAATTAGCCACGTGCAGCATGCCTTAACCTATTTAGGTGAGCGCCAGCTAAGACGCTATCTGACCTTGGTGTTGACCGCTAATATGGCCGCTGAACAAGCCGAAGAACTGATTATTAAAGCCATTACTCGGGCGCGTTTTCTGGAACTACTTTGCAGCCAAGACAGCAGTCCGTTAAAACGGCATGCTAAGCACGCCGATGCTGCGTTTATGGTCGGTATGTTGAGCTTGTTGGATGCTATTTTGCAGTTACCGATGGCCGATATTTTGCAGCAACTGCCACTGAGTTCAGCGCTTAATGCCGCGTTATTAAAGCGGCAAGGCGATTTGGGCGAATTGCTGATTGTGGCAGAAGATTATGAGCACGGCCATTGGCTAGCGGTAGACCAACGTTTAGCCGCATTAGCTATCGATAACGACGCTGGCCAACGCTATATTGATGCCAGTCAATGGTGTCGCATGCTGTTGTTGGCACAACATTAACGCCAACAACAGCATGCGCTAATCGCGTTACTCGGTTAGTCGCTTACGCGACACTTCGTAAATGTCTTTACGGCGGTCTTTTAAGTTGGTGACCGACCCCTCATTATGCAAATAACGTAACTCATCCAAATTTAAGTCCGAAAACATCAACATCTCGGTATTCGGTGTGGTTTCGGACATCACCGCATCATGTGGGAAGGCGAAATCAGACGGCGAGAACACCGCCGACTGCGCGTATTGCACATCAAGACTTTCAACCTCGGGTAAGTTACCGACGCTACCGCAAATCACGACATAACACTCATTTTCGACAGCACGCGCTTGCGCACAATGGCGTACTCGTAAATAAGCATTGCGGGTATCGGTCCAAAACGGCACAAACAGGATCTCTAGGCCTTCTTCGGCCATAATGCGTCCCAGCTCTGGAAATTCGACGTCATAGCAAATCAGAATGCCGACTTTACCCGCATCGGTGTCAAACACGCGTACGTCATAACCCCCTTCGATAACCCAATCGCGTTTCTCGTGCGGGGTAATATGCAATTTACGTTGTTCTTCTACCGAGCCATCACGACGGCATAAGTAGGAAACATTGTATAAACCGCCATCGTCATCCAGTAATGGCATAGAACCGGTAATGATATTAACGTTATAACTGACCGCCATTTGCGACATTTCGCGCTTAAAGCGTTCGGTATAGCCCGCTAAAAAGCGGATAGCATCCATCTGCTGACTTTGGTCGGTCAGGCCCATTAATGGCGCATTAAAGAACTCTGGAAATAACGCAAAATCGCTCTGATAACTCGACAACGCATCGACGAAGTATTCTACCTGCTGCAAAATTTCTTCGACCGAATCGACTGCCCGCATTTGCCATTGCACCGCGCCGACCCGAACATTGCGAATACGACTGGTCAGTACACTATCGGCCGGCTCATACAAAAAGTTATTCCACTCGAGCAGCGTAGCAAAGCCGTGCGACTTTTTATCTTCTGGCAAATACATGCCTAGTAGCCGCTTAACGTTAAAATCGTTGGCCAACTGAAAGGTTAAAATCGGATCATAAATCTCGCGACGCTGTACTTTGTCCAAATACTGGCTGGGCGACAGCTCTTCGGCATATTTATGATAATTCACAATACGCCCACCAGCGAGGATAGCGCGCAGGTTACTTTGCCGACAAAGCTCTTTGCGCGCGTCATATAAACGCCGCCCTAAACGGTAGCCACGATAGTCCGGATGAATCAGTACATCTAAGCCATACAAGGCATCACCATTGCTATCGTTCAGAATAGCTTCACGCTTACCGATCAGATCGTCGTATTTATGCGGGTTACTAAAGCGCGCATAGTTAACACAAACGGTTAACGCTACCCCGACAATCACGCCGTTATCCTCTAAGCAAATTTGCCCCTCGGGAAAGTCCTTTACCAGCTTTTCGATGGTGTACTGACTCCAAGCGCCGCCAATATCGCGATAAACGGCATCCATCAGCGTTTTTAATTGCGGGTAATCTTCTAAGCGTAGATTGCGTAACTGCAAGTGCAGATCTTCAGGGCTCATGCTGGCTCCTTAAAAACAAGCGAGAATGTGTATATTCTACAATAAAAAGAACGGATCACCGCTATCGCTATTGCAGCGCTGACAAAAGATATTTATGCTTCTGGACGTCTAAATATAATTATTAAGGTGGGTCTATGACCTCTGACGCAGTTCTAGCAGGTACACAGCCCGCTAGCGCCAAAGCGCTACTGCCCTTAGCGCTATTTTTGATGCTGTTTTTGGGTACCGGTCTTTATTTTCAACTGAACGGCGTCGAATACGCCTTTTATCAGTTACCTAGCCCAGTGGCTATTCTCCCGGCTATCGCGCTGGGTATTATCTTAAGCAAACAAGCCTTCGAAGCACGTATCGCCACCTTCGTACAAGGCGTCGGTGACAGCAATATCGTCACCATGTGCTTGATTTACTTATTAGCTGGCGCCTTTTCCACGGCCGGCGGCGTAGACGCCGTGGTGGCGTTAGGCTTACACGTGATCCCACCGGCCTTTTTATTACCCGGCCTGTTTATTATTGCCGCAGTCGTTTCAACCGCCATGGGCACCTCGATGGGCACCCTCGCAGCACTAGCCCCAGTGGTACTGGGTCTAGGTCAGGCGACCGGAATCGACTTGCCGTTATTGGCCGGAGTACTGGTTAGCGGCGCCATGTTCGGTGACAATTTATCGTTTATTTCTGATACCACGATTGCCGCAGCTCGTACGCAAGGTTGCGAAATGAAAGATAAATTCCGCGCCAATCTGAAAATTGCCTTACCCGCAGCACTGTTGACCCTGCTTTGGTTGCTTAGCTATGACACTGGCAACGCGCCGTTAACGGTTCCCGACGCTAATTTATGGTTAAGCTTGCCCTATTTCGCCATCATCGTGCTAGCCGTGTTAGGCCTGAATGTATTTGTTGTGCTGACTCTAGGTATCTTACTGGCTGCCGCTTTCGGCATGTTCGCGGTCGATTACCAGTGGGTCGCCTTTAGTCAAGATATTTACGAAGGCTTTGGCAGTATGCAGGAGATTTTCCTACTCTCGCTGCTGATCGGGGGCTTATCGGCGTTGATTCGCCAACAAGGCGGGCTGGCCTTTTTAGCCAACAGTGTCGAAGCCGTCACGCGCCGCTTAAGCCGTCACAAACAACGCTCAGCCGCGTTGGGCATTTCCGGCTTAACCGCGCTAACCAACTTATGTGTAGCCAACAATACGGTGAGCATTCTATTAGCCGGTGAAGTTAGTAAACGCTTGGCAAAACAAGGCAATTTAGCGGCACGGCAAAGTGCGAGCTTACTCGACATTTTTGCCTGTGTGGTGCAAGGCGCGCTGCCATATGGCGCGCAAGCGTTACTGATGGGGGCCAGTTTTAAGATTTCGCCCTTAGCAGTAAGCTTGCATACCGGTTACTGCTTTATTTTAGCGCTGGTGGCGCTGGCCATCATTGCTTGGCGACGTCCGCTCGAAGATAGGCAAGTCATCGCCAAGCCTGATCTGACTTAGTTAGTGCTGGGGCACTCCATCACACCATCAATTTCAATCTGCGCGCCCTTCGGAAGCTCACGTACACCGATAGCGGCGCGCGCTGGATAAGGCTTGCTGAAAAACGATGACATGACTTCGTTGACGATGGCAAATTGCGATAAGTCAGTCAGATAAATCTGTACTTTTACCATATCTTGTAAGCTACCACCGGCCGCTTCACAAACCGCCGTCAGATTACGAAAAACCTGCTCTGCCTGCTCACGAAAATCGTCGCTGATGAATTCCATGGTTTCTGGCACTAACGGGATCTGGCCCGATAAATACACGGTGGTACCAATTTTTACTGCTTGCGAATAAGTGCCAATCGCCGCTGGAGCTTTATCTGTGGCAATAATGACTTTAGACATATTACTTCCTTAAGCGCGTCACGCGCTGAACGTCTGGCATACGACGGATATGTCGCATCACGTCGGCCAGGTGTTTACGGTTTTTAATCGTCAGAGCAACATCGATGTAATACACATTGGCGTTGATTTCTTCGGTACGCAAACCCTGTACATTACAGCCGGTCGCCGAGATCGCCGAAGTCAGCTTAGCCAGCGCGCCCTGATGATTGATAATTTCAACTCGAATCTCTGAGGTAAACTCGGCATCGGGTTGATGGTCCCACTCCACCGGAAAATATTTGCCCGGCTCTTCCTCATGGCCGCGCACGTTTTTGCATTCGCGACGATGAATCACTAACCCTTTACCGGGGCTAACATGGGCAATGATGTCGTCACCGGGGATGGGGCGACAGCATTTAGCAAAACTGACCAATAACCCTTCGGTACCTTTGATAAATAGACCGCGATTGACACTCGACTCATCTTTGAGGCTAGTTAGCTCGCCCAACAAGCGTTTAGCCACGGCGATTGGCATTAAATTACCTAAACCAATTTCTCGTAGTAGCTGCTCCAGTGAGTCGGTTTTCAGCTCTTTTAACACGCGTTCAAATTCACTGTCTGGGATCTCGTCATAACTGATCGGTCCCAACGCCGAGCGCAACAAACGCTCGCCCAAATTACGCGATTCCTGCGCCTCTTGGCTTTTCAAATACTGACGTATTTTCGCTCGCGCTTTGCCAGTCACCACAAAATTAAGCCAAGCAATGTTGGGACGCGAGCCCGGCGCCGTTTTAATCTCTACCGTTTGTCCGGTCTCCAGCGCTTTACTTAACGAGTAGGCGCGGTGGTTAACCCGCGCACCGATACAAGTGTTGCCAACATCGGTGTGTACCGCATAGGCAAAATCGACCGGTGTCGCCCCTTGCGGCAGCTCGGTAATACGACCATCGGGACTGAAAACGTAGATTTCTTCAGGGAATAGTTCTGATTTGACGTTCTCGATAAATTCAAAAGAATTACCCGCGCTTTGCTGCAACTCGAGTAAACTTTGCATCCACTTGCTAGCTCGGATCTGCGCCGTGGTGCCGGTGTCGTCGCCGTTTTTGTACAGCCAGTGGGCGGCTACGCCACGGTCCGCCATCAGCTCCATTTCTTCGGTTCGTATTTGAATTTCTAACGGAATGCCATGTGGCCCTTTGAGCGACGTATGCAACGATTGATAACCGTTAGACTTAGGAATGGCGATATAATCTTTAAAGCGCGTTTCGATAGGCTTATAAAGGTTATGCAAAGCGCCAAGTACGCGATAGCAGGTATCCACTTGATCGACCATCACCCGAAACGCATAAATGTCCATCACTTGCTCGAAGCGCAGTTCTTTATTCAACATTTTGCGATAAATGCTGTACAGGTGTTTTTCGCGGCCCACCACGCGTCCCTGAATGCCATAATCATTAAGTCGCGAGCGAATTTCACCCTGGATGCGTTCGAGCATTTCGCGGCGATTACCGCGTGCTTTTTTCACCTGCGATTCAAGTAAGCGTGCACGCCATGGATATAACGCTTTAAAACCGAGATTTTCTAGCTCATTTTTAATGTCATGAATACCCAATCGATGTGCCAATGGCGCATAAATCTCCAAGGTCTCACGAGCGATGCGACGACGCTTATCGGGACGTAAGTGACCGATGGTACGCATATTATGGGTGCGGTCAGCCAACTTAATCAGGATCACCCGAATGTCCTGCACCATCGCCATGATCATCTTGCGATAGTTTTCGGTCTGCGCTTCTTCTTTTGAATCAAACTGCAATTTATCGAGCTTAGACACGCCCTCGACCAACTCGGCCACGGTTGGCCCAAACTGTTCAGCCAAATCTTCTTGGGTGGTTTCGGTGTCTTCGATGACATCGTGCAGTAACGCCGCCATGATGGTTTCATGATCCAGCCGCATATCGGCCAACAAACCGGCAACGGCTACTGGGTGTGTAATATAGGGTTCGCCGCTACGACGCTTTTGATCGATATGGGCATCGTTCGCCACACTGAAGGCCGCAGCGATGCGCTCAACCTGATCGGTGGGTAAGTAATCTAAAAGCTGTTGCCGCAAACCCTCAAACAAATACACCCATACACTCCCGATCACGTTTAGCTGCGTATACACGCATAGACAGGTTCAAACACGGAGACTTTAAGCAGTATGCCAACGGCGCGATGCCGTTGGCAAGAACATCATTGACTGGCGGTGTGCTAGCGGGATTTATTCAACACCACGTAAAGCGTCAACAGCCGCCAACTCGTCGGCTTCCTGCTGCTGCATGACGTTGCGGTCGTCTTGGTCCAAACGCGAGGCGTCAACCAAGCCTTCTTCGATTTCACGTAAAGCCACAACGGTCGGCTTTTCTTTGTCGTTTTTCAGCTCTAACAACGGATCTTTACCATGAGCTAATTGGCGCGCACGGCGTGCAGCGACCAAGATCAAGTCAAAACGATTACCAATGCGGTCAACAGCGTCTTCTACGGTTACGCGAGCCATAACTTACTCCAAAAATGCCGAACGAATTCTTTAAAGGGTCAAGAATTATACGGAATTACGCGCCATTCTCCAAGAGATCTTTAAGGATCGCCGCGTGCCGCACTTGTTGCGCGGGTGTGCGTAGCCGTTGGGCAAAGACAATATGCTCTAATTGAGTCAAACTGTGGTCGAAGTTGTCATTGATAATTAAATAATCAAACTCATGGCAGTGCGACATCTCCGCATGCGCTTTTGACATACGCCGGGTGATGACATCGTTACTATCTTGTCCACGCTTGCGCAGTCGCTGCTCCAGTACCGCCAAACTGGGCGGCATAATAAAAATCGACTGCACGGCTGGATACACTTCACGAACTTGCCGCGCACCCTGCCAATCAATGTCCAAAAACACATCGATACCACGCGTTAACGTTTCTTCGATGATTCGGCGTGAAGTACCATAATAGTTATCAAAGACTTGCGCCCACTCATAAAACTCTCCAGCAGCGATTTTGGCTTCAAACTGGGCTTTGCTTAAAAAGTGATAATGCTCGCCATCACGCTCACCGGGGCGCGGTTCTCGCGTCGTCGACGACACCGATACTTGCATTTGATGATGTTCGTGTTTTTCCAATAAAGCATTGATTAAGCTGGATTTACCAGCACCGCTAGGGGCAGCGATAATAAACAAATTACCGTGCGTTAAAGGTTTGTTACTCATGCAAGCTGTTCGTTAGTGGCAGTCTTTGGCAAAAAAGCATAGCATGATGTGTAACTTCGCGCGACACGCACGCTAACGGATGCTGCTGTCGTTGTGACGGTTAACATCAGTTTTTAAATGCCGCTCAGTTTTAGGGATAAACACTATGACCACGACTACTTGGATTATCATTGCTATCGTTGTTGTTCTGATCATTTATTTGATTAGTATTTACAACAAGCTCGTCAACCTGAAGAATCGTTACGAAAATGCCTTTGCGCAAATCGAGGTGCAGCTAAAACGACGCCACGATTTAATTCCCAACCTAGTAGAAACCGCCAAGGCTTACATGTCGCATGAACGGGAAACGTTAGAAGCGGTAATTGACGCACGTAATCAAGCCGATAATGCCCTCAGCCAAGCCAAAGGCAACCTCAACAGCGATGCCGCCATGGGGCAACTGGGTCAGGCTGAGTCAGCGTTAGGTAGCGCGTTGGGTCGTTTGAACGTGGTCATGGAAGCTTATCCTGACTTGAAAGCCAACCAGAATATGATGCAGGTGTCAGAAGAACTGACCACCACCGAAAACCGCGTCGCTTTTGCGCGTCAGTCATTTAATGATGCGGTGACCAACTACAACAGCTATAAGCAAGGTTTCCCACCGGTTGCCGTTGCTGGCCTCTTTGGTCATGGTGAGGATGCATCGCTACTGGAATTCGCCGATAGCGAAGCCATTCAAAACGCGCCTAAAGTGTCATTTTAAGGTGTTGTAAGCAGCTATGGACTTTTTTCAACATCAACAAGATGCTCGCCGCAACACCGGATTACTGGTGTTGCTGTTCAGCTTAGCGGTTATCGCCATCGTCGCCCTGGTGGTCGTGGTCGCCTCGTTGGCGTTCTTTGGCGCACTACCGTGGCAAAGCTTCGCTACCGATGGGCAACCGGTCGACCATGGCCTACTGCTCAACGTTGCCGGATTGGTGGTGGCAGGTATTGCTGTAGTGATGTTGGTACGCTGGCTAAGCTTGCGCGGTGGCGGTCATGTCGTTGCCGAACGCTTAGGTGGCGAACGCATCAGTGCCGATACGCAAAACTTTCAACAACGGCAGTTACTTAACGTGGTTGAGGAAATGGCGCTAGCGGCCAACATGCCAGTACCAGCGGTGTATGTGCTGCCGCACGAAACCGGCATTAATGCGTTTGCTGCCGGCTATCAAACTAAAGACGCGGTGATTGGTGTCACCCAAGGCGCCTTAGACAGCTTTGACCGCGAACAACTGCAGGGTGTCATTGCGCACGAATTCAGTCATATTCTTAACGGTGACATGCGCTTGAATATCCGGCTTATGGCCGTTATCGCGGGCATCATTTTTCTTGCCCACGCTGGTCGCATTTTACTCTATGTCCGTGGTGGTGGTGGCCGCAATCGCAATAACGCGCTGCCGCTTATCGGCCTTGCGTTAATCGTGGTCGGCGCCATCGGAGTGCTATTTGGTAACTTGATCAAAGCCGCGGTTAGCCGTCAACGTGAGTTTTTGGCCGACTCTGCTGCCGTGCAATTCACCCGTAATCCGGATGGGTTGGCGGGTGCTTTAAAGCAAATTGGTGCGCGCCAACAAGGTAGCAAAATCGAGCATAAAAACGCCGACGAAGCCGAGCATTTGTTTTTTGGTCAAGCGCTTAACCACTGGTTTTCGTTAATGGCCACCCATCCACCGCTGAACGAGCGTATCAAGCGTATTCAACCCGATTGGGATGGTCATTATCCTGAACCGCAACGAGCACCGCAGCAAAGCAACAGTAGCGACAACGCCGCCACAACCGCGGCGCAACAACAAACCGCTAAACTCGCGCTGGCGGCTGCGGTCATGGACGCCTTGCATCAGCCAAGCCAAGTCACACAACAGCTCGATCAGGTGATTGACCATCCGGCCCAATTCAAGGCTGGTGAACGCATCGATGCGATTAATCTTGCCATGACGGCGTTGCGGCAGTTACCGGAAAGCGAACAGCAACAATGGCTGGACCGTCTACGTCAGCGTATTCTTAATAACAGTGACGAAGTCGGTTACGAGCGTATTATGCAGTGGGGCTTGTATCAATTATTAGCGTGGCAACTGTCACACAAGCAGCGCAGCAACCGCTCACTGAGTCAAAGCGATGCCGAAAAGGTCAGCATGGATATACTGTATGGCGCCAGCTTAGAAGATACCTCAGCGGTGCTTGACGATGCTTTATTGGCGATTGAAAAGGCGCTCAATCAGTTGCGCCAACAAGCGCCTAAAGATAAGGCCGCAATTATCCAACGCTGGTTGCAGCAGATCCATCGTGATGGTGTCGTTACCGATGCCGAACAGCGTTTGGTGGTGGTGTTGGCCGCCTGCATCGATGCCAATCTACCGGAACACAGTTTTAGTTAAGTCTTCACTTAAAAATGTTCAGATAATCACTCAGTTATGACGTTTGCGTTATTGCGCAAACGTCATTCTTTGCTATCACTGTTATATCACCCGCTCACAAAAAGAGTCACTGATGTCACGACCTCGCGCCGTCAATATCAGTTTGCAATCCGTTGTCGCTGGTTGCGCTCTGTTTATCTCACCGTTAGCACTTGCTGACTTTGCAGCTACCGCCACCGTGGTTTCCGATTATCTGTTTAACGGGGTATCGCAAACGCAAAATAATCCAGCCCTACAAGGCAGCATTGATTACAGCCATCAAAACGGTGTATATGCTGGCAGTTGGGCGTCGCAAGTCGATTACAGTGATGGTAGCGATTGGGAGGTCGATTTTTACGCGGGCTACAGTCAGCCGATTGACAGCCGTTGGTGGTACGACGTCGGTCTAGCCCACTACAGTTACTACGGCGGTGATGACAGCAGCGCCGGGAATTATCAAGAAATCTACGCTGCACTTGGTTTCGATAACTGGCAAAGCAAACTCTGGTATTCCGACGACTACGCCGGTAGCGGCGCACGCCACCTGATCATCATGCTCAGCTATCAACAGCCTATTACCGACACTTTAGATTGGTTTATCAGTGCCGATAGAAATATCAGTTTAGATGAACAACAGTACCGTTGGTCGACCTCGAACCGAGCCTACAATCATGCTCGCGTCGGTGTTACTTATCGCTGGCGCGGCTTTGCCGTCAGCGCCAGTGCCGAGAGTACCAACTTAGAAGATGATAACCGCCACTTATGGTTAAGTGTCAGTCATTCATTCTAAAGCCACCCCAGCAGCCGCTTAACGGGCTGACGCTAACTTCAATAAGGTGACCTATCGATGAAAAACCTGCCACTACAATGGAAGCTGCTGTTTTGGTCCGCGTTATGTTTGATACTGACCGTCAGTATTCTGATTGGTTACTCGTTTGTCGCGAGTCGTAGCGCACAGCAGCAAGTCCAGCGAGATAGCCAGCAACTGCTTGAGCAGGAGGTACTGCATCGCTTAGGCAGTGTTGCCAGTGAGCAGGCCGCTCTGATAGCTAACCGTATAGGCCGCGGTTTGACGGTGTCGCGTAGTCTAGCCGATACCTTGAGCGCTAGCGTTGAGCGCAATACAGCGTTAACCCTAACACGCGACGAAGTGCGGGATTTGTTGCGCGCGACCATTAACTCCAGAGATTATATGGGGGGCTTGTATACCGACTGGGAGGCCAATGCCTTTGATGGGCGTGATAACGATTTCTTAAACGCACCGCAGCACAGTATGCCGGGTGTCGGCACGGTTGATATCTATTGGAACCGTTCGCCTGATGGTCAAGTTGCCTACGAAAAAACCTTGGCTAAGTACAGCGAGAAAAAAGACCAATACGGTAACCGCGAATCGGAGTGGTATTTGTGTCCGATGGAAACGCTCAAGGTGTGTATTCTCGACCCCTACTACTATGAGGTTCAGGGTGAGAATATCCTAATGACATCATTAGTCGTGCCAATCACCCAAGAGGGTCGCTTTATGGGGGTCGTTGGTACCGATATTTTTCTCGACTTTATCGCCAACAGCATCGCCGAAGCCAGTGCTGATTTATATCAGGGCGCAGCGGTAGTTGACGTTATCACCGCCAGCGGCCGCGTGGTTGCCAGCAGCGATAAAAACGTTAAAGCGGGCGGTACGACGGGCAGTTTATACGGCGCTAACGAACAGCAAATTATTGACGCCATCGCCAGCGAACAAGCACAACCGGTGCTTACCCAAGCGGGTGAATTAGCGGTAGCGGCGCCGCTCACTTTCCCCGCTAGCAACGTGCGCTGGGGAGTGTTGCTAAAAGTTCCCGAGCAACAAGCCTTTGCTGCTAGTCAGCAATTGCACCAGCGTTTAGAGCAACAATTCACCACAACCTTGTGGGCGCAGCTCAGTATCGGCGTACTTGTGACCGCAATCGCCATTGTTGCGCTGTTTATTTTTTCTAAGAGCATTACCCGCCCTATCGCTAAACTACGCGACCGCGTGCACGATTTGGCACAAGGTGAGGGCGATTTGACACAACGCGTCAACGTCGATAGTCATGCCGAATTAATCGGTTTAGCGCAGGGCATCAACGCCTTCACCGAAAAACTACAAAACATCATGCGCGGCTTGCATAAAACGGTCACCGAAGTGACTGCCCAGGCGGACGATTCCGAGCAAATTGCGGCACAAACCCATCAGGGTATACATGCTCAACAACAAAATATCGAGCAAGTCGCAACAGCCATGAATGAAATGGCATCGACCGCGCACGAAGTCGCACAGCACGCGGAATCGACTGCATCTGCGGCGAAACAGTCGCAGCATGAGGTGCAACAAGCCCAACAGGCAGTACAAAACAGTGCATCACATATTGATAAGCTGGCCGGCGAAATCGACGACACCGCGGCGGCCATTGAGCAATTAGCCGAACATAGCGACAACATTAATAATATTCTCGGCGTCATTGTGGGTATCGCTGAACAAACCAATTTGCTAGCCTTAAATGCCGCCATTGAAGCAGCGCGAGCTGGCGAGCAAGGTCGCGGTTTTGCCGTGGTTGCCGACGAAGTTCGCACACTGGCTTCACGCACTCAGCAATCCACCGAAGAAATTAATACCTTGATCAGCAATTTACAACGCGGTGTCAAACGTTCGGTCGAGGTTATGCGTACCAGTCGAGAGTCCACCGACAGTACTGTTGAACAGGCAGGTCTAGCGGTATCGCAGTTGCATCAGGTCGTTACCGCGATTGAGCAAATTAACGATATGGCTTCACAAATTGCCACTGCCGCCGAGGAACAGCACTTGGTTTCTGAAGACATTAATCGCAACGTCACCAACATCGGTGATGTGGCGAGGGAGGTTAACGACGGTGCTGAGCGTAGTTCAAGCAGTAGCGCTCGCATGCGCGAATTAGCCCAGCAATTACGTCAGCAAATTAATCAACTGAAGGTCGATTAACGACTTCGGCATAATCGCTTAAATCAATAGAAACCGCCAACCAAGGGCCTTGCGCTGACTGAATCAAGGATAGCTGAGGTTGGTGGCTATCGATTAATAAGAAAATCGAATCGCCGCTGGCGGTCTGATACCAGCCAGCCTGCAAGTTGGCAAAATGATAGCCATTTTTCCAAGCCAAGGGTTGCAGCGAGGATTGCTCAAATTCGCTCAATGTGAGCGTTTCTATACGCTTCACTTGCGCACTATCGAGATTCATTTGATACAGTCCAGCAACCACCTTGATACGCTGTTTATCGACCTCGATATAATGATGCCCGCCAAGCAAAATGGTGGCGCCTAAATAGATGACCAAGCCCAGCGCCAAGCAACCGGCAAACCCCCAGCCCGATAGCCGTGCGCTAATAAAGGCTAATAACGATAACAGTGCAATGACGCCCAATGTCAGCATAAACAACCACATGTGGCCGCTGGCATCCAGCGCGAATAATTGCATCATAATTGACTTCTCCTTACCGATGACGGCTTAGCCGCAGCATCATCATATTTATAGCTGGGTTCGCTAGCGCTATTTCCTTAGCCGTCAAAACAGCGCATACTGAACGCTCAATTATCGCGTAATAAAAATAAAAACTATCATGGACGCAACCTGCCGAAATTGTGGCACCCCATTACAAGGTGAGTATTGTCATCACTGTGGGCAGCCAGACCGCCAATACTTACGCAATATACTGTATGCCATTGGTGACCTTTTTGGCGAAATCGGCCATTGGGATTCACGTGTATCACGCACCTTAAAAGCGGTTATATTTAGTCCCGGACGATTATCGTTAGCCTTCAAACAAGGTCAACTCGCTCGCTATGTACCACCCTTAAGGCTGTACTTTTTTACCTCGTTAATCGTGTTTCTTATGTTATCAGTGGTATTCGATATTGATCAGATCTCGGTCAACCAACAGCAAAAAAATCTTACCGCCGAAGAAATTCGGCAGTCTGATTTTCGTCTTGATTTTTTAGACGACGAAGCTCAAGTAACTTTTGACGAGCGTGTCGCGTACCTCGCCAATAACCCCAAGCTACTGATCAAGCGGGTTTTTTCGTTAGCACCGCAAGTGCTGTTGTGCATGCTGCCGATATTCGCGTTACTACTCAAGCTATTCTATATCAGGCGTCATCATTATTATATCGAACATTTAGTGGTGGCGTTGCACTCGCATACCTTTTTGTTGCTAACGATCTTGACTATCACGCTGTTCGGTTCAGCCGGTGAATACTTAGCGCAGCAGCAAGAGTTGACTTGGCTGCAAAACGCACTGAACTTTGCCGTTACCATACTGGTCGGTTGGCTACCCATTTATATGCTGCTGACACAAAAGCGTTACTATCAACAAGGATGGCTAAAAACTATCGTTAAGTATGGTCTGATCTTTGTCTGCTATAACCTGCTATTAAGCTGTGCATTTATCGCTTTAATCGTTTGGGGTGTGGTTACCGCTTAATCGGTTAAGCGCTGCCGACGCAACGCTTTTTTCTGGCTTTGCTGTTGCTTTTTTTGTTGTCGCCGCGCTTTGACAGCCTTAGTCGGCTTGGTCTCGATGCGCTTTTTCGGTGTATAAGCAACGCTGCGGATCAAGCTGACCAACTGCGCTAATGCCAGCTCTCGATTATTAGCCTGACTGCGCGTTTGTTGGCATTTGATAATAATTTTCCCGCCCACGGTAATGCGATGGTCGTTTTTATTTAATAATCGCTGCTGATAAAAGTCTGGCAGCGATGATGCGCGAATATCGAAAATGAGCTGCACAGCGGTAGCAACTTTGTTGACATTTTGACCACCAGCACCACTGGAACGGATAAACTGCCACTGCAGATCTTGCTCACGTAGACTCACGCGTTGCGAAATTTGCATATCCACTAAAAGTTCTCCTGCGCTTCATTTAAAGCTGCCAACAAACCGCTGCTACGCAATGTTCGTTGTTCAATAGTTTGCGCTACGATCGAACGCTTAGCACTGAGTAATGTAAAATGCTGCTTGGCGCGGGTGATGCCGGTGTATAACAGTTCTCGAGTCAGTACTGGATTCGATTGTGGTGGCAGTACCAAGGCACAATGATTAAATTCTGAGCCTTGCGATTTATGCACCGTCATCGCGTAAACCGTTTCGACGTCGCTTAAACGACTCGGCGACAACCATCGTAAACGGCCGTCGGCACCAGCAAATACGACGCGCAACTGTGCCATACCCGGATGCCATAAACAGAGACCAATGTCGCCGTTCATCAACCGTAACTGGTAGTTATTGCGTTGCATCATCACTGGCCGACCATGGTACCACTGATGGCGTCCATCAATCAGACCTCGCCGCTGTAAACTATTGCGGATCAGTTGATTAAGGTGCTCTACTCCCCAGTCGCCACGCCGTAATGCCGCTAATAGTTGAAACTGCGTGTAATGTTGTAATAGCCCTCGAGCCCAGCGCTCAAGACTCGTCTCGTCGTTGTCAGGCTTGCTACGGGCAGCCTCAAAGAACGTTTGATAAGCCGCCGCCGCCCAATCGGCTACGTGCGTTAAGCTCGGTTGTTGCCAACTAACGTCGGTGCCATACTTAAGTATACCTAACGCATCCATCGTTGCGCCCTGATTAACCGCCTGCGCCAATTGGCCGATGCCTGATTCGGCACTAAAGCGATAGCTATCACGCAGCATCACCGTACACTGATTAGTCGGTAATCCAGCAGCGCTACCGACTGCGGTGTTGGTTTCGGCAAACGGCGTCAACGATGCCGCGCTATAAGGTTGTAACTGGGCAATGGTATTGGCGTCGTAGCCCCCGGCTGCGGCACCCTCGCATAAATCGCCCAACACCGAGCCAGCCTCAACCGAAGCGAGTTGATCTTTATCACCCAATAAAATTAAACGACAATGAGCGGGTAACGCATTTAACAACGCCGACATCATCTCTAAGTCGATCATTGATGCTTCATCAACCACCACCACGTCGGCCGGTAATGGCCGCTGCTGGTGATAACGAAAGCGTCGACGCAGAGGTTGCACGCCCAATAGCTGATGCAAGGTGGTGACTTGCTCGGGTAACGGTTGTGCTTGCGGCAACATCGCACTGACCTCCGCCACCTTACTGCTCAACGATTCACTTAAGCGCGCCGCGGCTTTACCGGTGGGGGCTGCCAGCTTGATAGTCAATGGTGAGCTGGCGGCGCGCTGTAACAGCGCCAGCAGTTTCACCACCGTCGTGGTTTTACCGGTACCCGGACCACCGGTGATGATGGCAAATTGGCGTTGCGCCGCTAACGCACAAGCGAGCCGCTGCCAATCAGGGCTTTGCCCATCGTCGCTATCGCCAAACAACGCCGCCAACCATTGTGGCGCCGCGGGCGGCAACTTAATCGGCTGTTGCAGGCGTTGGCGAATAGCCGTCACCACTTGCTGTTCAGCTTGATACAGTCGAGTCAAATACAGACGTTGATTAACCAGCGTCAATGGCGCCGCTTGCGCTAACTGCGGATGACCGCGGCTATCCACGGTCGTCACCCAATCGCTTTGAGACAGCGCCTCAATACACTCCGCTAGTGAGTACTGACTCATAACGTCGTTAGGACGTTCACTAAAGCGTTCGGCAAATTGATTCTCGGGTGGCAAGCTCAGTAAGCTATCGGCGTCTTGCCAAAGTTGTGACAAATGTAAACAGGTATGCCCACGGCCGTATTGGTGACTGACCAGCGCTGCCAATAATTGCACCACCGGTGCGGCGGGTGCTATACCGTTGAGGCTACGCACAAAGGCAACATCAAGCGCCCGCAACCATTCACGCTGCTGCCAACGCTGCAATAACGCCATCATAGGCTTTCCCCACGGAATAGCTGGTCTAGCTGTGTCAGTAACTGATAGCTTATCGGCAGTTGATACTGACCCTGTTGCGGTGACCGTAAAAACCAATATATCGCGCCGCCCAGATAACGCTCTGGCTGGACTTGATAATCGGGTAAACGGTTGCTTAATAAGCGGTGTAAAGCCAGCATATATAAGCATGCCTGAACGTCATAACGGGCTTCAAGCAGCGCCCGTTGCATCGCCTCCTGATCATAATCGGCGTCGCTCGCACCCAACCAATTCGACTTGTAATCGATAACCCAATACCGTTGTTCTGCATCGACGGCGGTCAAATCGATAAAGCCTTTCAACATACCGTTCATTTGCTCGGGCAATAGGGCCGGACGCGCCAACCCCGGCCAAACGTGCGCTTGAATCAACTGGTCCAAGCGCTGTACGTCAACCGCCTGTGCCTGCATCCAGAACTCCATTTCGGCAACGCTTTGTGACAATCCGGTCAGGTTCGTCTGACAGGCTTGTAATGGCGTACTTAAGACATTGACTAACCAGTCTTCAGCTATCTCTTGCCACTGCTGCCAACCACGTTGCTGCAAGGCTTGCTGTAAGCGTTCTGATAACGCACTTTGCCAGCTAAAGCCGAACTGCCAGGCATACTCCAACAGGTCATGCAGCAAGGTTCCTGCTAACGCACCGCGCGGAAAACCGTGCATGCTCAGCACCTCGGCTTCGGCCACCATTACCGGCTCGCGCTCATCCAACAACAATGCTTCGTTAGCACTATCCGGCGCCGGCGTCTGGCTAGCAGTATAGCCATCGTCGGCAATACGCAAAGCCGAGTAACTGGCAATCCACCAACGTTCGCGCACTAATGCTGAAGCCAATGTTAACGCCGGCTGTGGTTCAGCCTCATCAAGCAGCGTTAGCTTGGGTTGCGTGCTCGGTAACGGTTGCCGCTGCCAAGGCAAACGCGCAAGCGCATCAGCTAATTGCGCCGCTGTCGGTCGCGCCGCTAACGCTAACAGTTGGCCCATCGCACTTAACTCGGTTTTGGCATATTTGGCGTTACCCTCGGCGTAACAAGCTAACCCCAACCAGCAACTATAAACCGCGCGGGTCAGCGCTACATATAGCAAGCGCCGCGACTCTAACTGTGCATCATGCTGTACCTGTTGCAGGCTGTTGTCGCCCACCGCAACATCAAAGTGGCGCGCCTGTTCACGGTAATAAACGCCCTGCTGGCTTTTGCCCGGCAGTCGATAGCTGCAAGCAAAAGGAATGAAAACCAAGTTGTATTGTAAGCCTTTAGACTTATGAATGGTCACTACCCGGACTAGCTGTTCATCACTCTCTAAGCGCAAGATACGCTCTTCGTGACTGCCGGGTTGCGCAATTTGCTCGGCAAACCAACGCAATAAACCGCTTTGTCCATCGCGTTGCTGGGATTCATGCTGCAGTAATTCGGCAAGATGCAGCACATTGGTCAAGATGCGTTCGCCATCGCTGCGCATTAACCAGCGCTGCGCCAACGAAAACTCATCTAATAAGGCGCGTAACATCGGCAATATCCCCTGACGCCGCCATGTCTCACGCAAACCGCGTAATTGCTCGGTTAATGCTTCCCAGGCCAATTCATCTTCTTGCCAGCGCTGTAATTGCTGGTCGCTGAAGCCCAGCAACGGCAGCGCCAAGGCGGCGCGTAGTAACGATTCTTGTTCGATGGCTAACAACGCTTGCAGCAGCGCTAACAAGGTTTGCGCTTCGTCGCTGTCAAAGATATTCTCGCCTTCAGACAAATACACCGAACGCACGCCGCGCGCCGCTAAAGCCTCGCGGACTAGGCGTGCTTGTTGGCGGTCTTGCACCAGTATCGCCATATCGGCGGGTTTTACCGCGCGGCTCTGTTGCTTATCACCGATCACCGCTGTCGAACTCGAATCACTCGCCAATAGCTGCGCAATTTGGTCGCCACAAGCGTTCGCCATGGCACTCAAATAATCGCCCTTTTTTAGCTGTTCCGGGTCGTCATCCAATAACCAATAGTTCATCGCCGGTAGCGGCTTACCAGCGCGGTACACCTGCTGTGAGCGACCTTGGCTTTGCACCGCGACAAACGGTAATGGGTTCTCCTCAGCGCCGTCCTGCGGCGCAAAACCAAATGCCCCGCGCGGTTGCTGTTCGGCTTGCATAAACAGGGCGTTGACCGCCTCGACCAAAGCCGCGCTAGAGCGGTAATTGCGTGGCAAGTTATAGTGCCGCCCCTGCGTTAACTCACGCGCCTGCAAGTACGTATGAATATCGGCACCACGAAAACCGTAAATCGCCTGCTTCGGATCACCAACCAATATTAACGCCTGCTGCTGACTATCAACCTGCGGATAAATACGGCGAAACATGGCGAATTGTAACGGATCGGTATCCTGAAACTCATCTACTAACGCCACCGGATACTGCTGCCGAATACGTGCCGCTAGACTATCGCCAGACTCACCATGCAAGGCATGATATAGCCGCGTCAGTAAGTCATCGTAAGTCAATTCTCCGCGCTGTTGTTTACGCTGGTTAAACTCCGCGGCAATCCACAGCGCGGCGTGATGTAGCACCACATAGCTATCGACGCTGTCTTGCTGTATAAGCAAGTGCAACTGCTCGATGGTATCGAAAACTGGATGCCGCGGCGCCTCTGCACCTTTTTTGGTTTTTTCTTGTAAACGGCTCTGGCTGTATTGTAGTAAGCGCTTCTGCAGCGCCTTATCGGCCACATCCAAGGGCTCTTGCTGGTACATTAAAGACGCTAGCCAAGCACGGTCAGCGGGCCACTGCTCGGCCTTGTAACTGGACTTGTGTAAGCTGCCCTCAGCCATTGCCTGATCCAGCAGCGTTAAAACACCTTCATCCAGCTGCTGACGCAGTTGTATTTGCAACTCGGTTAATCGCTGTTGATAGGCAACAACCTGCTGTTCTAATGCTTGTGGCGGTTGTGGTGGCGGCAACGGTTGTCCATCCACCATATAGGTTTGTAATTCACTGCTGGCAGATAGCCAAGGGCGAACCCGTCGCAGCAGCCGCTGTGGTTTGCGCGCCACGTCACCCAATGCGGTCAATAACTCGCGCGCAACTGGGTACAAAAACTGACGAAAATAATCGCGTGCCACCTGCAACAATAATTCGTCGCTATCTAATGCCAACTGCTCGGCAAAACTGGCGCCCGATTCAAACGCGTGCTGGCTCAACATGCGCTGACACCAGCCATGAATAGTCAAAATCGCCGCTTCGTCCATCCATTCTGCCGCCATACTTAATAACGCCGCACAATCGGCATACTGGTGTGCTTGGTAATCCGCCAAAATATCCGCCATGACCTCGTCACAAGGCAGTTGACCGCGACACATGGCGGCAGCGTCAATCAGACGCTGGCGGATACGTTCGCGCAGTTCAGCGGTCGCCGCCTTGGTGAACGTCAGCACCAAAATATCGGTCGGCAATAAGGCTGCCGGAGGCCGACTTTGCGGATCACCATGGCCCAGAACCAAACGCACATATAACGCCGCCAGCGTGTAGGTTTTCCCGGTACCCGCGCTAGCCTCGATTAAGCGTGTGCCCTGTAACGGAAAGCGGCTAACATGAAGCGATTGACTCATGCTGAATACTCCCCATTCGCGGCCTTATCGGCTCGTGCTTGGTCATCTCGTGCTTGGTCATCTCGTACTTGTTCATCAAGTAAGGGCCCATACAAGCGGTCGGCATAGTCAGCAAAGCCAGCCTCCCAAAGCGCCTGAAAAGATGGAAAATAACGTTGTAAGCGCTGGTCCTGCTGGCCTTCGCCAGAGCGCTGGTAATCGCCCTCATAAACTCGCTGCGCGAGCCGTTGGTCGCCGCTGGTTAACCACGCAAAAGCGGTCTTTGGTGCCAGCGGTAACGGCTGTTGCAGGCTCTCACGCCACACCGCCACCATGCTATTTAAGCGCTGTAACGCTTGCTGCTGAGTAAAATCGGTCAATACAATTTTATCGTCGGTACCATACTGTATTGCCGTCAGCGGTGCGCCACTGGCATTCGCTAGTAATTGCGACAAGCGCGCGTCGCGCAAGGTATGCCAGCGCGGCTGTCCTTTATCGGTGACCGCCGCCGGCCGTAATTGCAACAAGGCCAAGCGCTGTTGCCGGTTTTGATAACAATCATCTAGCCGGTCTTGCAAACGCAGACCATCTAACGACAGGTCGAGGTCTAACGGCTGTGTCAGCAATTGCCAGCCCTGATCATCACTTTGCAGTCGTTGCCATACCGCCGCGACACGGCTTTGTAGGCGCGCTAAGCTGATGTCGCCGAGGCCCTGCAATGGCAGACAGCCCTCACGTTGCAATTGTTGCAATGCCTCCGCCACTGAGCCTTGCTGCTGCAGCAGTAAACGTCGCAATAAATCACTGCCCAACAGGTAATAATCCAGTTCGTCTAAGGCAAACGGCTCTTGGTCCAGTAGCACAATATCTTGCCGCGCTGGACGCGCGCCTAAACGTTGCTGCAGAAAATATTGCACCGGATGACGCAGCAACTCACGCAATGCCTGCAGATTCAGTTCGGGTAATTGCGATTCGGTCAACGCGGCAATACCTTGCGCAGACGGTGGTGTGGTTGTCGCGCTATGCACCCGCTGCCATTCATGGGCATAGGTGCGCGGCCCGCCTTGCGTAAAATACTGCCGCGAGAAGGGCTGTAAAGGATATTCGTTAACCAAGCTAGCGCTGGCTTTTTCGCCATCTGCGGTTTGCCAATTCTGGTCAACCACATCTAACAACTGACTCACCAGCACGCTTGGCGGTAACACGCTATTATCACGGACATTACGACCCAGCCAACTGATACTCAACGCTTGCCGCGCGCTTAACAGCGCCTCTAAAAATAAATAACGGTCGTCGTCACGACGCGAGCGGTCACCACTACGATAGTGTAACGCCATTAAATCAAAGTCATCGGGACGGCGGGTACGCGGATAATCGCCATCGTTCATGCCCAACATATAAATGCGTTTAAAGGGAATGGCACGCATCGGTAGCAAGGTCGAAAAAGTCATACTGCCAGCCATAAAACGCTGACTCAATCCGGCTTGATCGGTCATGCTTAACCAAGCCTCGCGCATCACCGATAGCGGTAACGCTTGTTGATAATGACCGGCGGCTGCGGCGTCAGCTAACGCTTGCATGGCATCCAGCAAGCGCGCTTGATGGCGGCTGTCGTGCTCGTCGCTAAAATCAAAGAAACTCTGCAACAAGCCGTTTTCGCCATTGAGCAATTGCTGCCAATCGCTAACAAGGCGCTCAGACTGCTGGCTTAAGCTGCGATACCATTGCCCCAACTGGTCAACTAACGCCAGTACCGGGCCCAAGTCGGCAGCCGCCAGACCACCGATATCGGCATACGGCGCACGGTCGTGCCAAGCGTTGTTAGTGTCGCCCATGGCATAACCCAGCAGCAGCCGTTCAATACCAAATTGCCAACTGTAGCTGTCGCCCATGGTGGCAATACCGACCTGTTGCCGATGCTCACTGTCTAAGCCCCAGCGCACCCCCGACTCGGCCAGCCATAAGCGTAGCTGCGGCAAGATCTCAGGATTTAATTTAAAACGCCGCTGAATAGCCGGTACGTCAAGCAAATCGACCACTTCACTGGCGCTCAAGCGCTGTTCGGGTAAATACAGCAGATATTCCAGTGCGATCAGCAACGGTACTTCGCCGCGTAATGCCTGATCGGCCAAGGTATAAGGCAAATAGCGAGGGTCGTCACGACCTATACGACCAAAAACGGCATGAATCGAGGCACTGTAAGAGGCGATGTCGGGCATCATCACGATCACGTCACGGGGACGCAATTGGTCATCGGCAGCAAAGTCGGCCAGCAACTGGTCTTGCAGAATTTCGACCTCGCGCTGCACACTATGCGCCACTTGAAAGCGGAGACTGGTATCGCCAGCAGATAGCGTTAATTTCTGCTCGGCTGGGCCACGTAATTCCAGTATGTCGTCTTGAATACGCTGCAATAGCGGCAAACTGTCGATGGCCGACTGCGGCTCACTAAATAAATCAATACGTCCTTCGAACCAGTCTTGGTAGTGTTCGGGCTGGTCAAACTGATCTAATAAAGCAATGTAATCACGCGCTTGCTTGCCCAGACTGGCTAGCAATTGCGGTGCATGCAAATGCAGCAATTCACTTTGCAGGGGTTGTGGTAAGCCGGGCTTACGCTGCTGCCTTTTGCGCCAACGCCGGACTTCATCTTTATGGGTAGAAATATCACCCCAGTGCCAACGACAAGGGTTCAGCACCGCTAACAACACCTGCCGATGCTGCGCCAACGCCGCTAGCAGCTCTAAGGTGGATTGCGGCAAAGTCGATATACCAAATACGACAATGCGCGGCGGTAAACTTTGCGGTTGCTCAATTTGCCCTTGCTGCAACGCTGCTAGCGCCTGAGTATGTACGTCAGCGCGACTAGAGAACTGGCTGGGCGCCGCCAGTGTCGCCATATCGTCACGCAACAAGCGCCACAAAGCGGCTTGCCAACGCTGCTCTTGCGGTAACGGTTGTTGCCGCCCTTGGCCGTCTAGCAAGACATCATTGCCGTCACTCCACAGCTGCAACCAGTCGGCTCGGTAAACTTGATATTGGTCGTATAGATCGGCTAATCGTTGCGCTAAATAGTACGCTTTACGACCATCTTCGTCGGCACGCAGGTAGCGCTCGATAGGGACATAAACGTCATCGTTTAAGTCTTTTAAAAGACGTAAAATACGCCAACTTAAATTATCTTTATCGTAGGGTAAGCTGGTCGGAATACGCTCACCGAGTACCGCCCGGTATAGCCGCCAGACAAATTGGTTTGGTAATTCCACCCGTAGCCCGGCGGCGATACCGGGATGGTTGTCGGCGGTTTCGGCTAACGCCATTTTTAGCCATTGTGCGATACCATTGCTCTGCACCAGTATCTGTTCTTGCGCCAACGGTGGCACCGGCTGACGAGCCATCCACTGCACCATGAGGTCGCGCAGAGTTTCCAATCGATTGGCATGAATAATCGCCAAACCGGGCTGTATCGCTGCTACCATGCACCACGCATCCGTTGCCAATTGAAAGCACTGAGTTTAGCATACAAAAAATCCCATATTGTGCTTTTTCAACGCGGTCTCACAAGCGCTGACAAAGCGCTACCAGCCAGCAACGATGGATTAGCAATGAACCAGTTAAGTGCTATTCAAGCCTTTTTAAAAGTGGTGGATTTAGGCAGCTACACACGTGCCGCTGACGCGCTAAATTTATCCCGCACGCAGGTTTCTAAGCTGGTCATGCAACTCGAGCAAGCGTTAGGCGCACGCTTGTTACAACGCACCACGCGACGGCTACAATTGACCGACGCTGGCGCCCGCTATCGCGACAAAGCCCAACTGGCATTGCAACAGCTAGACGATGCTGCCGCAGAACTCAGCGCCAGCACCAATAAAGTGCACGGCCGGCTACGCATTAACGGCCCCATGTCGTTTGGCATTCGCTATCTGGCCCCATTACTGACCGAGTTTATGCAGCAACATCCGCAATTAACGGTGCAGCTAGACTTAAATGATCGACGTGTGGATTTGCTCGAAGAAGGCTACGATATGGCTATCCGCATTGGTCATTTAGATGATGCCAGTTATGTCGCCAAACCCCTTGCAACCTGCGCCATGCATGTCGTCGCCGCGCCTGATTATCTGGCTCGTCAGGGGACGCCACGGGCGCTTGCCGAACTCAAGCAGCATCGCTGCTTGACTTATCACAGTAGCCGTCACGGCAATACTTGGCACATCGCCAAGCAAGCCATCAGTGTCGACAGTTACTTTGCCAGCAATAACGGTGACAGTTTAGTGATCGCCGCCGAGGCTGGCTTAGGCATCGCTTATCAACCCAGCTTTTTGGTGCAACAGAGTATTCGTCAAGGGCGTTTGCGTACACTGTTCAACGACCAGCCAGCAGAACAACTTGGTGTTTATGCGGTGTACCCGGCGCGTCAGTACCTGTCAGCCAATGTGCGCCTGCTCAGCGACTACTTAAAACAGGGGTGGGGTAACCCAGCGACGTGGGACATCGATTGATTGTCATCCATAAAGAAACAATGTTTTACCATTTAAGCTGATTATATTTTATATATCTCCATCTACACTGTTTGGCATGGCAGCGGTTCACGCCATTAACGACGTAACCTGTACCCTTTTGGAGATAAAATAATGAATCAGTATGCAACCACCTTATTGCGTGTCAGCTTAGGCGTAATGACCCTCGCCCACGGGTTAATGAAAGTTTTTATATTTACCCTACCCGGCACGGTGTCCTACTTTGAATCGTTAGGCTTACCCGGTTTTTTTGCTTACCTCACCATCGCCGCCGAAATCGGTGGGGGTTTGGCATTGATTGCAGGGTTCTATACTCGCCTGATCAGCCTACTGCTGGTGCCGGTGCTATTGGGCGCCGCCTGGGTACATATGGGTAACGGCTGGGTATTCTCTAATGCTGGCGGCGGCTGGGAGTTCCCCATTTTCTGGACCATTACGCTGCTAGTGCAAGCCGGCTTAGGCGGCGGCAAATGGGCCGTCAAAGGACGCTAAGCCATGTTACCCAGTTTATTTGTTTCGCATGGTTCCCCCATGCTGGGACTCGCAGCCCGCCGCGCAGTTTCTGCAACAATACGCCGCCCAACACTTCAGTGGTCGCGCCAAACCCAGCGCGATCGTGGTGATATCGGCACACTGGACCAGCTCGCAGTTGTTAGTCAGTCAAACCTCAGCGCCGGCCACCGTGCATGATTTTAATGGTTTTCCAGAGCAACTCTATCGCTTACGTTATAACGCCCCCGGTTCACCCCAACTAGCGCAACGTATTGCCAAACTATGCGCTGCGCAGTTGGTCGAGCGAGGCTTCGATCATGGCGTGTGGGTGCCACTGCGCTGGCTATTTGCCGACGCCGACGTGCCCGTGGTGTCGCTATCGCTACCGTGGCGTTGGTCAAATAGCCAACTGCTGGCGTTAGGGCAGCAACTGCGAGCACTGCGTGACGAGCATATATTAATTCTCGGCAGCGGCAGTTTGACGCATAACCTACAGCGACTGCAGCCAGCATACAGCGCGACTCCCGACTGGGTGTTAACTTTTCGCGACTGGGTCACAACGCAATTACAAAGCGACTCGCTGGCCGCCTTAAACCATTGGCAACAAGCGCCGCAGGTATTGGCTAATCATCCCTCGCCGGAACACTTTTTACCGCTGCTGATTGCCGCTGGCGCGGGTGACTTGCCCGCACAACATTTACACAGCAGTATCAGTCACGGCGTGTTAGCAATGGACGCATTTGCCTTTTAAAACGCCGAAGAGTCACACTAAAGTGGTCGCTTTTACGGCTAAATGAGTAATTTCTTAGCAATACACTTAGCCATACCGGCAGAGATCTTTTAGCATGTCAGTAGCGCTATTTTATTATTGACGAGACAACTCGCTCTCTTTCGCACAAGGACAACAACGACATGATGTCAAAATGGCAGTGGTTATGGGCACAATTAACGCGCACACTGTGGTTGCGCGCCTCGCTGTTTGCCATTTTTGCCATCATCGTGGCTCTGTTAGCAACCTTGGCGCAATGGATTTTACCCAGTGAGTGGGAATATGGTATCGGCGCCGATGCGGTCGACCGTATTCTAAATATTTTGGCATCGAGCATGCTGGCGGTCACCACCTTTTCTTTGAGCGTCATGGTGTCGGCTTACGGTGCCGCAACCAGTAATGTCACACCACGAGCTACGCGCTTGCTGATGCAAGACACCACCACGCAAAACGTACTTGCCACCTTTATTGGTTCGTTTTTATTTTCTCTGGTCGGTTTAATCGCATTAAGTACCAACGCTTACAGCGATGCTGGACGCTTTGTGTTATTCATTGTCACCATTGCGGTAGTGGTGCTGATTGTCATTACGATTTTGCGTTGGATCAGCCACCTGTCCAATTTTGGTCGCGTCGGTGACAGCAGTCGGCGCGTTGAAGAGGCCGCTGCACGCGCCCTTAACGCCAGAATCAAAAGCCCCTGTTTGGGCGGCCGCCCATTAACCGATGCGGTCACCATACCCGACAGTGCCGAGCCGGTTTATGCCGAGCAAGTTGCCTATATTCAGCACATCGATATCGCCGGTCTGGCCGACAAAGCCGATGATTACCAAGCCCAAGTATTTTTATTGGTGTTACCCGGAGACTTCGTGCACCCCAAGCGCGTCATCGGCTACGTCGATTTACCACACCCACAACCCGGAATCGATGCTGATAACGTCGATAGCCCCGAGTATCGTCAACAAGCCCTGGATGAATTACGCGATAAATTGACGCGTAGCCTAACCCTCGGACACTTTCGTTCGTTTGATCAAGACCCGCGTTTTGGCTTGTCAGTACTTGCAGAAATTGCCAGTCGTGCGCTGTCGCCGGCGGTCAACGATCCCGGCACGGCGATTGATATTCTTAGCCGCGCGGTGCGCGTTTTAACGCCACTACCAGACCAGCAAGCACCTAGCCATGGCGATGACATGCCTTATGCCCGAGTATGGGTACCGATGTTAAACAGCGCCGATTTATTAGACGATGTTTTCACCCCCATTGCCCGCGACGGCGCTAGCCTTATTGAAGTGCAGTTACGCTTACAAAAGTCGCTGCTGGCCTTGCATCAAATCTATCATGGCGAGTTACGTCGGCAGGTTAAAGCACAAGCCGAGTTAGCTTATGAGCGCGCCCGCCAAGCACTGACGATGGGTGACGATAGAACTCGCTTGAAGCACTGTATGCGCGGTTATCAAAAGACGCCATAACTTGATAACGCTAACGATTGTGTAGTTGGCGGTTAACGCTGCCTGAAAAAATATCGAGCGGCGTAGTCATCCATTTTGCAAAAGCTGACGTTTTTACTGTTTATGTCTATGGTTGGGGTGAGCCCGCATTTGCTCGCTATATCATATGGCAACACATCGAGATGGGTTTGCGGTTCTTCTTACCAGTTCGTCCATACTCGCTGGCAGACGTAAAAACAAAGTAAAAATCAGAGATTTATAAAAGCTCTGTGATAAAAAATAACGGCTTATAACCAAAACATTAGCGTAACACCTTTAACCTATTGTGCTTTTAACAGGGAGGTATTCGGTGTCTATCCCAAGTACACTCATCGTCATGGCAGCGTTATGGCTGCTATTGGTGTTAGCTGGGCTTTTTGAAGCTTGGCGGCACCGAGCCATCGTGCGTGGCATACCCGTGCGTGTGCACGTCAATGGCACGCGCGGTAAAACCAGTGTCACCCGGCTTATCGCCGCCGGTTTGCGTAGTGGCGGTAAGCGCGTTTGCGCAAAAACCACTGGCTCTGCGGCCGCATTAACCGACCCCGACGGCAGAGAATTTCCGATTTATCGTATCGCCGGTGCCAATATTTTGGAGCAAATGCGCACCTTAAAACGCATGGCGGCGTTAAAACCAGAAATCGTCGTTATCGAATGTATGGCATTACAGCCACACTACCAATCACTCAGCGAGCTACGCATGGTGCGCTCGAACGTGGGCGTCATCACCAACGCCCGTGCCGACCACTTAGATGTGATGGGTCCGGGCGAGCGCGATGTGGCTTTAGCATTAGCCGGTAGCACGCCGGTCGACGGCCAACTGTTCACCGCCGAGCGTGATTTACTCGATGTGTTTGAACACAGTACCGAAGACCGTAACTCGACCCTGTATGGGGTTACCGAAGAAGAAGTTGAGGCCATCAGCGACGACGAGATGTCGCGTTTTCGTTATGCCGAGCATAAAGAAAACGTCGCCTTAGCGCTGAAAATTTGCGCCGAATTAGGGGTTAATCGCGCAGATGCTTTAGCCGGTATGACTTCGTTGGCGCCGGAAGCCGGAGCCATGCAGGTACTGCATATCGATTACTTTCAACGCGATATCGTGTTCGTTAACGCTTTTGCCGCCAACGATCCCGAGTCAACTGGCCGCATTTGGCAACAAATGATCGACAAGCACGGTGACGAACGTCGGCGCGTATTGCTGATCAACTGTCGTGCCGACCGTCCACATCGTTCGCAGCAAATGGCCGATGCGGTGTCTGAGTGGCCGACTGCTGATAAGTATATTTTAATGGGTTCAGGTACGCTGTTATTCGTCCGCGCGGCGGTTAAAAATGGTATGGACCCAGAGCGCTTATTTGTCATGGAAGGCGCGCCCATTACTGACATTACCGAAAGTATTTTAGAAGAGAGCGGAAAGCGAGCGCTGGTTGTGGGTGTCTGTAACATCCACGGCGGTGGCGAGCAAGTCGCCCGCTTTTTCCAAAACCGCTCATTGAAGGAAGAAGATCTATGATGGCATTAAATATTCTCGCCGTCGCCATTGGCGTTGGCTTATTCTTTACCTTATTACTTAGCCAAGCGTTGGGGTTAGCCGCTGGCGGCCTAGTGGTACCTGGCTACATGGCGCTGCAGCTTACCAACCCGATGAATATCGCATTAACCCTAACCGCGGCGTTAGTGACTTTCTTAATTGTGCGCACCATCGCTAGCTTTGCCATCATTTATGGCCGTCGCCAAACCATCATCATGATTTTAACCGGTTATTTAATTGCTGGTTTCTTAGATATCTTCTTGGCGAATTTAGTCTCTTGGGTCAACCTGCAAATGGTCGGTGGTACCGGTGAAGCCGAGGCTCAGGTAGCCGCCTTGGAATCAAACTTTATGATGACCATTATCGAAACCAAACTGGTGGGTTATATCATTCCCGGTTTGATAGCCATTTGGTTTGACCGCCAAGGCGTGCTGCAAACCCTTTGTGGTTTGGCGGTTACTGCGGTGTTAGTGCGCTTAGCGCTGATCGTCATCATGCCCGAAGCGTTGGCTAACTATGAAGCCTCGCAAGCATTCCAGATGCCTGGTTGGTAAGGAGAACAGACAATGAGTTTTACTAAAATTTACTGGCGCTCTTCAGGCATACCAACCTGGGGCCTATTATTCTTGACCTTTGCCGCTATTTTGATTTTCTTAGCGGCGGAAAATATGCAAAAACGTGACCCGCTGGTTAGCGACAACTACACCACCATGGTGTCGGCCGCTAAAAACATGAGCGAAGCGATGGAGCTGATCAAGACTAAGCGCGCGCAAATCGAACCGATTAATCCCGATTACGATCCTCAACGTTCAGGTTGGTTGGGCATTCCGGCTAGCTCGGTGACCTCGGTACATGGTGCGCGTGAGTCAAAAATGACCACGTTGAACCCCAATTGGGCAGCGGTAGCGGTCAAGCTATTGGCACAAGCCGGTGTCGAAAAGGGTGACTTAGTCGCGGTCACCGTATCGGGCTCATTTCCAGCGCTAAACTTGGCGGTCTATTCGGCGGTAGAGGCGATGGGTGCCGAAGCTATCGTCATCGCTTCGGCGTCGGCCTCGCAGTGGGGCGCTAACGTGCCGGATCTACTATGGGTCGATATGGAGCGCGAATTACGCAGCGCCGGTTTAATTAAGTTAAAGCCAATTGCAGCATCCATGGGGGGTATCGAAGACCGTGGTGTAGGCTTAAGTAAAGAGGGTTTGAGCACCATTCGTGGCGCTATCGACGAAGCGGGTATCCCGTTTTTAGACCCGAAAAACTATCAAGAAGCGGTAGCTAATCGTATTGCCTTGTTCCGCGAGCACTCTAACGGTCGTGAAATCAAAGCCTTCGTTAACGTCGGCGGCGGTGCCACTATCGTTGGTCCAGCAGGTATTGACGACCTGTTTGGTGAAGGCTATATCACCGACGCACCAGCGCGAGCTTTCGCGGTGCAAACGGTAATGGGCTACTTCTTACAAGAGGGAGTCCCGGGTATTCAATTCATCAGCATTAAAGACTTAGCTGAACGCTACGGTTTACCGATTGCGCCGCCGGAAGCGGTACCTGTAGGGAATGGCGACATTTATACCGCCAGCACCTACCGCCGCTGGTTAGCGGCAGTGTTAGCATTAGCCTTATTTGGCTTAACCTGGTTGATTGTACGCTCATCACGTATTACCTCGGTATGGCGTAAGTCGTCGCATGCCGACAGCGGTATTAAACCCATGGTGTAATTGGAACCGTTTAGCAAAGCGCGCCATCGCTAACACGCTGGCGCGCTTTTTTATGGTTACTGAATGGGCCGATTTTACTCAGTTCGTCATGCTTACTTATAGCACTTACAAACGCTGAGCTAAGCCTTGCTGATAAGTTTGCTGTCCACTGACTTGGTAGTCACACACTTTATCAATTCTCTGATACTGATCCGTATTGCTGATAAAGCGCCGTCTGGACGTGGAATCTAAATAGCTATCATGAAAATTAAAACGATAAGTGACCTGAACCTCTGAACAAACAAATCGATCTTGAATTTTTGCTACATATCCAGAATCACTTTGCTGAACCAATTGTGCTTCGATGCGGTACTTGTCTTGACTACCGCCGCTATTCACCGGGGATTGTACCTGGCTACGATGCACTTGAGTCACTAAACTCCGAATATCTCTCTCTAAATCAGCTAATAGCGATTGCGGTAATGGACCATTTTCACGTTGCTCCAAATTAGGCGCCGTCTTGGCATCAATACGCTGAATCTCGCAGCCACTTAGCAGCCCTACTGTGCAAACCAAAACCATCGCCTTTGATATAGATTTCATCAATTATTTCCTTAGCTTATTATGCTTGGCAACGATTCTTACAGCAAAACATCACTGACCAAACTATTGCTATATAGCCGCGTTACGACTGGTTTTTATGTTCGAAATAGCTATCAAGTGCTACCTTTAGAATATCTAATTTAGGCGATGTTAAAGAAAATCCTCTGAGTGCTTTGATCGAGGAGTTTTCTTCCGTGACCACCACCTTATCCTCCCAGTCTTGCTCGAGGTCTGTATAAGTGGCAATAAACACCGGTGACCATACATTTTTTACACTGATAAGCAGCAGTAGACTGGTTCCATCGGTTGAGGGCAAGGTACCTGACAGGCTCTCATAGTCCTTTTCAGCAATGATAACTCCCTGATCTATGGCGGCGCGAAGTTCCTTTTCTACCATCTCATCAACTAAACCGCGTAACGACCGCATTACATTCTGAATGTCTGCATTTTCAGACAATAACTGTTCTGCTGTCACCGGATTATCTTGAATACTGGCTAAGTTACGCTGTGACTGTGTTAAACGACGCTCAGTCCGGGCTATTTCACGCTCGACGCGATTAATATCAACGTCGGTTTGGTTACGAGCGACAATTTTTGCGTTATTGACCGCTTGCCTTGCATCCTGAACTTGTTTGACAAGACTGACGTGTTCCCCTTGATTCATTCTCAACATCCAGTCCGTCTGGATGTAGGGAACAACATTGTTAATGATGATCTGAGCCAACTCATCGGCCTGTTTAGTTCGACGCAGTTGATAATCCAGTGATAGGTAGATACAAGGCGCAATATCAGGAATACTACCGATTAAATACTTATTTCTTCGCTGACGGCACTCGCCGCTGCGAGAAACCGATACGACACTCCAGTTGAATGGTAGGTCTTTCTCTTCATCCAGTTTTCGAACAGGTATCGCGTTATCAACAATATAAGTATTTAGCTGTTGGTTTATGGCTTTGAGATGTTTGCCATCCCTTAGCTGCAACATGCTTTCATATTCAGCTTCAGTTTTTTCCAAAGCATCAAGTTGCGGTTGAATTACCGCATTAAATTTCGATTGTTTCTGACGCAGTCCAGCTAATGTTGATTCTATCTCTGCTACATCGGCTTTCGCTTGTTTTTCCCTTTGCATCTGCTGCGTTTTAGCGGCATCAGGTAAGCTTACGTAAACTTTTCTCGCTTTCTCAAGCGCCGCTGAGTAACGTTCAGTTAAATCGTTATCGCTAGCAAATTCTGGCTCTTCCTCGCCTTTCAGTTGTTCCACTATTTGATAACGATTTTCTTTTATCTTACTGGCTTTTTTTGCCAGCTCCGGAAGCTCGTCATTGAAAAGGTAAGCTTTCGCGTTGAGCTTACCGTTAGAGACCTTTAATTGACCAATTTCCACTTCAAATTCTTCAGGGTGCTTAGAACAACCGCCGACAACCAATGACAATCCAATCGCGATTACTGCAATGCTGCGTTTAACTGCATATGAACGAACCATAGACCATTTCCTTTGCTGCAAATACTTATAATTAAAATAGCTAATCAAACGTTTAGACACACGCAGTTACCTACAGACGCAGCGTGATCTCATCAATATGACCTGTCCGGCTACAGGTAAAATTACCAAGCAAAAATTACGTTTTATTTACATTTAATACCATAAACTTTATAGAAAATTAAGAATTTATCTTGAGCATTAATCACACCACGCTCGAGATTCGAGATCGCAGCTTTAGTCTCATAGGTAAACTTTGCGTAAGTGAACTTGCCGAGTGGATTATAAGTATTTATACCAAGGTGAGTACGGCATTTAACCAAAAAGACAATTCTTTATTTAGGGAAGATGGAGGGAAATCACTATGTTTACACGCTATTTGACCGCATTCAGCCTAACAGCAATGGCCGCACTGACATTAGCTGCTTGCGACGGCGGGAGCATGATGCAATCAGGCCAAGATTCGACTCAATGCACAACACAATCGCAAGAAAACTGGATGGAGAAAGAAGCCTTTAGAGAACGCCTCGAGAAAGACGGCTACGAAATTAATGAATTCAATGTCACGGATGGTGACTGCTACGAAATTTCTGGTTATAACGCGCAACAAGAGCGTGTTGAAATTCAGTTCAATCCAGTTGATGGGAGCATCATCAAACAAGATGTAGATTGATCCTGCGTGTGAAGAAAAAAGGGCTGGCTCTGGCGCCACCCTTTTTCTAATTCATCACCGACAACGCTAACTGGCTGGAATTAACGCATCCGGCAATGACCAACTGGCGACATGCACCTCGCCCTGCCAATCTTGGAGCGTTAACCAGACTTTATCGTCTGCCGACAATGTCAGCGCAGGCGCAATACCATGCACGTGTTGACTGTGTCGACTGCCATGCAAAATACCCACATCATCTTGCTGTAACTGTGCCAGCGGCAGCGGTTGCGGGCCGATATTGAGGTAGCCTTGGCGAATTTGCGCTATCTGCCCCGGCTCAAACATTAGCATAAAGTCTTTAACGTAATCTTCATGGTGGCTGTACGGCTGCTTCATATCCAGCGGCATCGGCGTGACGGCAAACGGCCCCACCTGCTGGGTTTGCCAAGCATCAGGAAAGCTAACGTTAAGCTGTTGGTACAGAAAATAAATGGGGAATATCAGTAATAAACCACTGAGCTTAAATTTATTACGTTGCCAAAAGGTATTTTGTATACGAGCCATGCTTTTATACCTCCCGCTTTTGCAGCGATGCTTTGCTGCCCACATCAACGCGCTGTTTAGCACGCGCGGCCTTATAAGTGCGACCTGCCCACATCATAAAGCCGGTGATCGACATCGCCGTTAAAATCAGTCCAAAAATAAACCAGATGGCTTTTGTCCAAATACCGCCGATGGTGCCGTAATGCAACGGATCGGCAACATGGGTGGCAGTGACAAGCGGTGACATGGTCGCCGGTGACTTTTCGTCAGCAATAGCGCCGGTCCATGGGTTAATTGCCACGTTATAAGAATATTGGTCATAAAAGATTTCGTCGCCAGCACCATAAAAATGGTACATGTCGCGATTATGCTCAGGCAACAGCACATAAGTCGGTTGAAACTGTGGAAAGCGCTGCTTAACCGTTGCTAATGCCTGCGCAAAGCCGACCGGTGCCGTCACCGGTTCGCCGTTAGCGTCGGCCATTTCACTCACCGCCACCACCGGCGGATGACCTTCCAAATCAATGTCGGCGTGCCAAATCACTGCCTGAACCAAATACCAGAGCCCGGTCACACTCATGATCATTAAGAACCAGATAGACCAGACTCCACCTAAGCGATGTAAATCAGCCAACAAGGTACGCTGGCCTTGGTGAGTACGCACTTTAGGCTGCGTGAACGACTGCCAAAAACGTTTATAAATCACTAAACCAGTAACTAGCGCTCCGAGCATCACAAACGACATGGCGCTGACCAAGTAATAGCCAATGCTGTAACCGTTTTGCCATGGGAATAACAGCCAACTGTGCAGTGACCGCATAAAGTTAATAAAGGTCATGCCCTCATTAATTTCCTGAATCTCGCCGCTATATTGATTAATGTAAGCCAACGCTATGGGCTTATCACTGTCGCTGAACATGACCGCGTTAACTAGGTATGGCTCAAAAGTCAGCACCATCGATACGTCGGCGGTTGGATAAGCTTGTTCGACCACCTCGACCAGTTCGGCGACATTCTTGGTTGGCAAGTTATCAGGGTTATTAGCTCGCGCGTTTTCGTTGAAAAGCCAAGTCAATTCATGACTAAACACCGCAATGGTGCCAGTTAGGCAGATAAAACAAAACAGCACCCAGATCGGCAACGAAAACCAACCGTGCAATTTAAACCACATGCGCTTACTCATGAAAACATCCCGACCCTGCGTTAAAACCTACGTTAAAAACGGTTTACTCAACTGCCTGTATAGTAGACGCAATGCGAATTGTTATCAATACACACTTTAAATAAGAATAGTTTTCATTTATGATCGCCGCAGCTGTTACTTAACAGTGCTTAACAATAACGCTCAGACGTCCAGAGCACGCTTGATAGGCGTCAGCATGCGATTGTCTTTTCTATTAATTCGTCAGTATCCAGTTGTGGGGGTTTCATGACTCGCAAACTATCGGCCATCGCCGCCAGTATTGCTTTTGCGCTAAGCGCGACCAATGTTCTTGCTCAGGATTCAGCAACGTCAAACGACACTGAAGCAGATTACAGCGACATCGAAGTCATCAAAGTCGAGAGTACCCGCGGCTTGATTTCGTACGTCAGCGCGACGGGCTCGAAATCAGACGTCCCAATTGTTGAAACCCCACTTTCAGTCTCGGTACTGACCACCGCGCGACTAGAAGATCTCGGCGCGTTAACCATTCAAGATGCCATTGGTTATGTCGCCGGTTTATATAACGGCCCTTACGGTATCGATACCCGCGTCGATTCGGCTAAAATTCGTGGCGTCGCCCCGCAACAGTATCAAGACGGTTTAAAGAGCCTCTTCGGCAATTACAATAATGTGCGCTCTGCCCCTTATACACTGCAGCAAATCGAAATTCTTAAAGGCCCCAGTTCGGTGCTTTACGGGCAAGGTTCGACTGGCGGCATCATCAACTTGGTCAGCAAACGTCCACAAGCCGAACCGGCTGGCGAGATCTGGGCACAGTTAGGTAACTTTTCGCGCAAACAGTTAGCCGCTGACTTTACCGGCGCCTTAAACCAAGACGCCTCGCTGCAGGGCCGTATTGTCGCGCTGTACCGTGATAGCGATACCCAGACCGACTATGTCGAAGACAACAGCCGCGTGATCAACCCATCGCTAAGCTGGCAGGTCGATAACGATACCAAAATCACCCTGATTGGTAACTTCCAGCGTAACGAATCCGGTTCCAGCACACAGTTTTTCCCTTGGCAGGGCACATTATTGCCTAACGAATTTGGTCCAATCGACAGTTCGCGCTTTATGTCAGAGCCAGATTTTGACCGCTACGACACCGAGCAAGATGCGATTACCGCCATTGTTGAACACGACATCAACTACGACTGGCGCTTACGTTTCGCCACCCGTTATAGCGATAGCCACGCCGATTACCGAACCATTTACGGCTGGCCGCCGGTATTCCAAGACGATAACCGCAGTATTCAACGTTTAGCCTATATTTCTGACGCCGATGCCCGCAGTTGGACCAGCGATTTGCAACTTCACGGCACGCTTTTGACCGGCGCCGTTGAGCATAAGCTAACCTTCGGTATCGACTTCCAAGATGCCTATACCGATAGCGATACTGTGACACAGACACAAATCGGCCTATTGGACGTTTACGATCCCGTCTACGGTCAAGCTGTGAACCTGCCGACTTTAGCCGATGTGCAAGATATGCCATCCAATAAGAACTACCAATTGGGTTTTTACGCCCAAGATAATATGCGTATCGCCGATAAGTGGATTGTGTCGGCGGCATTACGTCGTGACCGTACCACCGCTAACCCTGAGTTCGGCGCCGCCACCGACCAATACGCCACCACCGGCCGGTTGGGCGTCATGTACTTATTTGAGGGTGGTATATCACCTTACCTGAGCTACAGCGAATCATTTTCACCGTTATTAGGCACCGATGCTTACGGTAACAGCTTCAAGCCCATCGAAGGCGAGCAATGGGAAGCTGGGGTTAAATTCCAGCCGCAAGGCACCGAGCATTTGATCACCGCCTCGGTTTATCAAATCAAAGAGCTTAACCGACAAACCCCACTAAGCGCCGAGCAAGCCGCAGACCCAGCCGTTATCGATCCTAACGGTCGCGTACAAATCGGCGAAGCCGAAGTGAAAGGCGTGGAATTAGAAGCTCAGTTAGCTTGGGATGAACTGGATATTTACGCCAGCTATGCCTACACCGATACCGAAATTACCGAAAGTAACACGGTCGGTGAATTAGGCGCGAAGTTATCAGCTACCCCCGAACAGCAAGCATCATTATGGGCAACCTACCGCCCGCAGCAACTGCAAGGCTTCAAAGTCGGTGCCGGAGCGCGCTTTGTCGGCAACACCTGGGATGGTAGCGCCTATGTCGAACAAAATGGCGTGGTGCTGAATCAACCGCTGGAGACCGCCAGTTATACCTTATTTGACGCCATGATCGGCTACGACTGGGCCAATTATAGTGTCAGCCTGCACGCCAATAACCTGACCGACAAAACGGTAGTGACGTCATGTTTAGCACGCGGCGACTGCTTTTACGGTGAGCAGCGTACTATCACCGCTAACTTTAAATACCATTTTTAAGGGGTGAATAATGACATCAATTTCTCAACCTTTATGGCGTAAGGCGCTTATTGCACAAGCCATTAGCGCCGTTTTGCTGACACCGGTTGTCGCTCAAGCGGCTGCTGACGATAGCGCACAAGGTCGCAATGTCGAACGAATCGAAGTGGTCGGTAGTCGTTTAGACCGCACCGCTAGCGCTACCGGCCTAGACATGACGTTGCGCGAAACACCACAATCGGTGACCATCATCGACGAAGAGTTTATTGAGGGTTTTGCCTTAGAAAACGTCGCTGACGTGATGATGTTTGCGCCCGGTATTCAGGCGCAACGCGCCGAAACCGACCGCTTTTTCTTCCGTGCTCGCGGTAACGACATCACCAACTTTCAATTTGATGGCGTACCGGTGCAATACAACAGCTTCTTTAACGACGCCGTTGCCGACACCGTCATGTTCGAGCGTATTGAAATTGTGCGCGGCGCCACCGGCTTGTTGACCGGCGCCGGTGAGCCGTCGGCTGCCATCAACTTGATCCGTAAACGTCCGACTGCTAATAACAGCGGTTATGTGAGTGCTCAAGTTGGACGCTGGGATCATCGTCGCTTAGAGGCCGATTACTCGGCCAATGTGACCAGCGATGGCGTGGTTAAAGCACGCCTTGCTGGTGCCTATGAAAAGGGCGAGAGTTTCGTCGATTATGCCGAAAAGCAAAACTTGCAACTGTATGGTGTGATGACCGCCGACTTAACCGATAACACTCTGCTGAGCGTCGGTTTTGACCACAGTCAACGCAACCCGAAAGGCTCAACTTGGGGCGCTTTGCCGTTATTTTACGCCGATGGTAGCCAAGCTGACGACCTGCCTCGTTCAACCACTAGCGCGGCCAAATGGAGTCGCTGGGAACGCGACGGTACCAATGGCTTTATCTCGCTTGACCACCAGTTTATGAACGGCTGGGATCTGCACCTAGAATACGAACGTCGTGACGACGAGATGGACGGCTACTTGTTATATTTATCCGGTTTTCCTGATCGAGACACCGGTTTAGGAATGGGCGCCTCGGCCAACCATTATCAAGCAGAGCGTAAGCAAGATGCGGTGCGGGTGATGGCGTCGGGTCCGTTTTCGTTATTTGGCCGTGAGCACAACTTAACCGCCGGTTTATTGTATTCGAAAGAAGACCTGACCTCAGAGTCCCGCTCTGACGGCTCGTTAGTAGTCGGCGACTTTCTGGCTTGGGACGGTAACATCGCGCCGCCTGATTTTGCTGCTGTGACGCCGTTCTTGAGCGACCAAGAAACCACACAAAAAGGCGCTTACATCGCCGGTCGTTTTAATCTGCACGACCAGCTAACGCTGATCCTAGGTAACCGTTTTAGCCAATACGAAGTGTCTGGTTCATCGTCAAACTACGAGCAGGATGGCATCAACACACCGTATGCCGGTTTGGTGTTCGATATTGTCGAAGGCATTTCGGCCTACGCTAGCTATACCGAAATTTTCCAGCCACAGAACGCTCGTAACGCTAACAACGAGCTACTGGATCCGGTAGAAGGCAGCAACCGCGAACTGGGTATTAAAGGTGACTTTTTTGACGAAGCGGTGACCGCTAGCGTCGCCGTTTTTAAAGTCAAAAAAGATAACGTTGCCGAACCAGATCCTAACTTCACCGAACCTTTACCGGACGGTTCATTCCCGCAACGCGGCGTGGAAGGCACCAGTAACAAGGGTTATGAATTCGAAATTACCGGCCAGCCTAGTGATACCGTGAACTTGTTCTTTAGCTATACACATAGCGAATCAGAGCAAGCCGACGGCGCGGCGTTCCGTGAATTTTTACCAGAAGACATGATCCGCACCAGCGCACTATGGCAACTCAGCGAACCGCTGACCATCGGCGCCAACATCAGTTGGCAGAGCAACATCGTCAACCGTGGTATTGGTCCTAATGGCGCCGACTTTAAGCAAAAGGCGTATTCACTGGTGAATCTGATGGCGGCTTACGACTTTACCGAAAACCTGACCGCGCGTCTGAATGTGCGCAACTTGTTTGATAAGACATACTATTCCAGTATCGATTTTTACAATCAGGGCTTTTTCGGCGAGCCGCGCAACGTACAGCTGACCCTGTCATACCGTTTTTAATGGCATGATACCGAGTGATATGATCAAGAAAGCGGCAACCTTGCCGCTTTCTTTTTGCCTTACTGAATAGCCCGAATTTCGCCGATGACCTGCGTCGACGAATCGGCAATTTGCTGAATATGGCGACTGACATCGGTGACAGTATCGGCCCTGGCTTGTTTAACCGCCGATAATGCGCCGCCCATATCTTCACCGACTTCGCGGTTTTTACCGACCACCACCGAAATATTTTGCGTGGCATCGGCTGTCCGTTTAGCCAGTGTTCGCACCTCATCGGCGACCACCGCAAAACCACGTCCCTGTTCACCCGCCCGTGCCGCTTCAATGGCTGCATTTAACGCCAACAGGTTGGTTTGCTCGGCTAAACCGTTAATGGTTTTTAAGATGTTATCGATATCCGAGGCCTGCGCTGCTAAACGTGTCAGTACCGTATCGGAATGGCTCAACTTAGCATCGATTTGCGCCATTTCTTGCATCGATAACTGAATTTGCTGCAAACTCTCGTGCGCCTTTGTTTCGGTACGTTCGGCGCTGGCAAACGCTGAACGAGTCGCCTCTTCGGTCTGCTTTGCCGCTAACACCTTGTCGGTAATGTCACTAGCAACCTTAACCACACGAGTGACCTGACCTTGTTCATCAAGCACTGGGTTGTAACTGGCTTCTAACCAAACCGCCCGACCATCAGCATCACGACGTTCAAAGTTACCCGACTTAAACTCGCCGGCAGCCAGCTCACGCCAAAAATGCGGATGGTTACGATAAAAAGTATCTTCACAAAACATGCGATGATGCTGTTGCTCGATATCAGCCAAGCGATAGCCCATCACTTGCAAAAAATTATCGTTGGCGCGGATGACATGACCGTCTGGGGTAAATTCAATCACCGCCTGCGAACGCTCAATCGCGCTACTGAGCGCTTTCAAATAATTATGCTCAGAGGTGGCCTTGGTCACGTCAAACGCCAGTTTCACGACCTTTTCTACCTGTCCCTGCTGGTTTTTCACCGGTAAATAAATCGCTTCCAGCCACACCGGTTGCTGTTTTTGGTTCAAGCGTAAAAATGTACCCTGGCGTTCTTCACCGGCAGCCAGCGCCCGCCAGAATTGGCGATATTCGGGGGCGCTGCTAATTTCAAGCGGGCACAAAATGGCATGGTGTTGATGCAATAACGCGTCGCCGCTAAAGCCCATTAAACTCAAAAACTTGTCATTAGCGGCAAGAATATTACCTTCGGGAGAGAACTCAATAAACGCAATGGTGCGCTTAAATGCGTCAAGCATTGCCGATAGTTCGGCGTTATTGGTCTGCAATGCAGCAATCTGCTGACGCTTCTTAGAACTGAACATACAACGTGATCCTACCTAACAAAGTCCCTTTAAAAAAAGGGCTGCACAACGGCGTGCAGGGTTAATACGTTGTTCGCTTCGATTAAGATGAATGTTCGCCGAAATTTTGTTCAGAATTTGCCTGCTCATTGACGCTTGCTCATGAGCAGGCGCGCTGTCATTTAGGCGAGCGCCTCGGCGGCAATAGTCAGACTACGTTTACGCGCCGCTTGGTCAAAGGCATGGCAGGTGAGCATGATTTCGTCGACGTTAAAGCGATACAGAAAGTCTTTCAAATACCCTTCAACCTGTGTCGGTGTGCCTACCGCACTATAACTAAGCGCATGATTGGCGCTCGCTAAACTCATTGGCTCCACCACTTTCTCGATATTATCAACAGGCTTGGGTAGCTGTCCTGGCATACCTTTACGCAAAGCAACGAACTGCAATTGCATAGAACTCATCAAGCGTTTTGCATCGGCTTCGCTGTCGGCAGCAAAGACGTTCACCACGGCCATCGCGTAAGGGGCTTTTAAATAAGCCGAGGGGCGGAAATTTTGTCGATAAGCTTGCAGCGCGGCGGCTAAGTAATCCGGTGCAAAGTGCGAGGCAAAGGCATAAGGCAGCCCCATATGCGCCGCCAGCTGCGCACCAAATAAACTGGAGCCTAACAACCACACCGGTACATGACTACCTTGCCCGGGGATGGCGCGTACCACTTGTTGTGGAGCCGTATCGCCTAAATACATCAGTAATTCGGCAACATCGTCGGGAAAGCTATCGGCACTGTTGGCTGCACGGCGTAGCGCGCGCAGTGTCTGCTGGTCAGTACCCGGGGCACGCCCCAAGCCCAAATCGATGCGCCCGGGATACAGCGCATCTAAGGTACCAAACTGCTCAGCCACTTGTAACGGCGATAAGTTGGGCAGCATGATGCCGCCCGCGCCAATGCGGATCTGCTCAGTTTGTCCGGCGACATGGCCGAGCGCCACCGCGGTAGCGGCGCTAGCAATACCCGGCATGTTGTGGTGTTCGGCCATCCAAAAACGGTGATAACCGAGCGCTTCGGCATGTTGCGCCAGCGCCACAGAGTGTTGCAACGCGTCAGCAGCGTGTGCGCCTTCGTTGATCGGTGATAAATCCAGAATCGAGCGTTTTACAGCCATGCTAAACCCCTCGCGGCAACGCTAATGGTCGCCAGTTGGCAGCGAAGTCTAAGACCGTCGATAATAACAAAAGCGTGCAAATAGCGGTATACTGCCAGCATCAAGAAAACCGATAGGGGCGTTCGATAATCACCATGAATTATTGGTTAATGAAAACCGAACCGGACGAATGCAGCATCGACGATATCGCTACAGCACCCAAACAAACTGTTATTTGGGATGGTGTACGCAATTATCAGGCACGTAATTTCATGCGCGCTATGCAATTGGGTGATCAGGTTTTTATTTATCATTCCAGTTGTCGTCAGGTGGGCATTGCAGGCATTGTCGAAGTCAGCCGTACGGCATTCGCCGACCCCAGCCAGTTTGATGCAACTAGCCCTTATGTTGATAATGCTTATGTTGATAACAACACAGCATCAGCAACAACGGCAGAAGCCGCTCGCTGGAGTGCGGTCGAAGTGACTTATCTGCAACACTTAACACGATTGCTGCCGCTGGCAGAGTTAAAAGCGTTACCGGCACTCAGCGCTAATCCGCTGGTGCGCCGCGGTCAGCGACTTAGCGTCATGCCATTTACTGATGCCGAATGGCAGGCGGTATTGGCATTGCAGTGACATTCACTGCCACCTAAACTGATTCATATTTAGCTTACCTAAAGGAACTGTTTATGCGTTATCTCATTTTGCTTTGCTGTAGCCTGATGCTCAACGCCTGTGCGCAGCCAACCAGCAACGACAACGTTGCGACTCAACAGCAGCAGGTGACTCAACAACTGCAACAGTTTTTATATGGCGCCAGCGTTAACAACGCCGAGGCCCATGACCGTTTTTGGGCAGACCTCCAGCGGCAGCCGCTTTGACAAGGGCGTATTAATGCAAGCGGTCAAAGCCGAAGGCCTGATCGCCGAAGACGACGTTGATACGTGGTATAAAGCCGACGACATACAAATCCGTTTTTATGACAACGTTGCCCTATTAACCTTTATCCTGATCGCGCAGCCCAGCGCCGCTGACCAAGCCGCGCAACGCTTCTTTAATAGCGGCGTATTGGTGCAACGCGATGGCCACTGGCAAGCCGTCAACTGGCAAGCCACGGTGGCGCATTGAGCAACCCCGCACGATTGCAACTCTGACAAACGTCAGATGTGTATAAATATTCAGCAAACGCCGCCGACATAGTACTTAATTACGCAACGATACAGAGGTCACTATGTCGGTTAAGCAGCAATTCATGGCGCTACTGGCAGTGCTATTTCTATTACTATCGGCCATCGCCGGTAGTTACAGCTACTTTTCCACCCGCGCCGACATTGTTGCGCAAGCAGAAACCGTCAGCCAGCGCAGCCAAGCTGAATTACAGCGGCTACTCGGCGTACTTGATACCATCATGATGCGCCGCGTCCATAACAGTATGAGGGTTTTACAAGACGCTTCGCAGCGACTCGGCGCAGCGACCCTACAAGGCCAGACCGAAGTTGCCGGACGCCAACTACCCGGCTTGTATTTTGGTCAACAATTAATGGCTAACGACACCAGTTTGGTCGACCGCATTACCGAACTGATGGACGGTACCGCCACACTGTTTGTGCGTGATGGCGATGACTTTGTACGCATTGCTACCAACGTTAAAAAAGCCGATGGCACACGCGCCACGGGCACACTGTTAGCGCCTAACGGTAAAGCCATGCAAGCGATTGCTAACGGTCAGTCCTATTTTGGTCAGGTCGATATTTTAGGTAATCCTTATCTAACCGGTTATGTGCCTATCCATAACGCCCAGCAACAGGTTATCGGTATCTGGTATGTCGGTTACTCGGCCGACCTAACTGAGTTACAGCAGGTGGTCGAAGCGGCGAGCATACTCAGCCATGGCTTTACCGCATTAGTGGATGACAAACAACGTGTGCGCATGCACACCAAAACGCAAACCATCGAACAAGTGAACGCCTTGCTGAGCGATCCCTCCTCGGCATGGGTGATCAATAAACAGCCCTTTAGCGGCTGGGGTTACCAAGTGGTGACAGCCTATCCGCAAGCGGATATTGCCGACTTAGTCTATGCGGCAACGCTTAAAGCGGTCAGCAGCGTGATCATCGTCGGCTTGCTGATTGGTTTGCTATTGGTACTGCTATTCCAGTGGGTTGTCAGCCGTCCGTTAGCGCAGTTAAGCGAAGGCTTGGTCAATATCACCGATGGTGACGGTGACCTCACTAAACGCTTTAAATCAAGCTCGAAAAACGAGCTCGGGGCGCTGGCTAATGGCTTTGACAATTTGCTGGATAAAGTGCAACAGACCATCATTCAAACCAAGGACTCTGCGACAAAATTGGTCAGCGCGGCAGAGCGGTTGGCGAATGTTGCCGATAACGCCAAGCAAGCGGTTGAGGCACAATCGCAAGAAACCCTGCAAGTCGCCAACGCCACCGACGAACTCAAACAAACCGCAGAGCACGTAGCCAGCCTTGCGGCGCAAGCTCAGCAAGCCACCCACCAAGCGGAACAGCAGTCGCAGCAAGGACTACAGTGGGTGCAGCAGTTGCTGCAAGCGACCGAACAGCAATTGCAGGTATTAAGCCAAACCAATCACCATAACGACGAGTTAACCGCCGCTTCACAGCAAATCAGTACGGTGCTGTCGGTGATCCGCGATATTGCCGAACAAACCAACTTACTGGCCTTAAATGCCGCCATCGAAGCCGCTCGCGCTGGCGAACACGGGCGTGGCTTTGCAGTGGTCTCGGATGAGGTGCGACAACTGGCTAACCGTACGCAATCGTCGGTTGAAGATATCAAACAGCAAATTGAACGTTTGCAGCAGGGTGTCAGCGCGATGGGCGAGCAAGTGCAGCAGGTTCACCAGAATGCCGAAAGCTCGCGCAGCACCACCGAACAAACCGGCAGCTCGTTTGACCAGCTCAGCGCTGGCGTCAATCAGATCAACCAAATGAACAGTGACATGGCCACTGCCGCAGAGCAGCAAGCGCAGGTGGTCGGCGGTATTACGCAAGGTTTAGCGCGTATGCGCGAGTTGGCTGGTGATAGCAGTAACAGTGCCAAGGACACCGCGGCAGCGGCGGAAGAATTAGAGCAACTGTCACAACAACTACAAACATTGCTAGCCGGTTACCGGGTGTAAGCCGGGCTCAGTGTGTAAGTGCGGCAAATTAGCGAAAAGTCACTGCCTACAGTGTCTGAATTTGCTAAAGTCGGTGTTATCTCTTCTCGATTTCAGCAAGCTGATTCGAGAACCACTGCACGGACTTAAGCACATGGATAATCCCACTCACATCATGCGCTGGCTACTTATGCTAGCGCTCAGCTTTAGCTTGCTGGCGTGCAGCAGCGTGCATAGTGACAACCCGGGCTTGCAGCATTTATTGGTGGCTCGCTATGGGCATGCCGCCGCTGCCGACAGCGCACGGATTTACGTATTTGGTGGCATGACCGGGCATGGCATCAGCGGTGATATCGAAATTATCGACCCGCGCAGCGGTGCGCGTCAGTTGTTGCCTGAACACACGCTGCCGCGACGTTATCACCGCGCGGTTTGGGACGGCGGTCATTTAATTTATTTGATCGGCGGGCAAAGTGTGCAACAGACCAATGCCGACAGCCCACTGCCGGTCGAGGTATTCAATACGCAAACCCAGCAGGTCACGCAGCAGCATTGGTTGCCATTAAACCTCAAACGCCCGGGCGTAACACGGCTTGGCCAACAGCTATTTGTTGCCGGTGGCAGCTACTTACAAGACGATAAGTTATATCTGCTGGACCATGTCACGCTGTATCGACTCGATGCCAACCAAAGGCGCCGCACCTATGCCCTACCCGATAGCCGTGAAACACAATTGGTTAGCGACCGGCGACGACTCTACGCGGTCAGCGGTAACGATTATGAAACGCCGCTGCAAGACCTGTTAATGCTCGATTTAGGTAACGCTGCTGCGGGTTGGCAAACGCTCACACCACCACCGCATCCGTTAAGTGCAGGCAGCGCCGTGCTGCGCCAGCAAGCCATTTATGTGTTCGGTGATTTTAGTCAGCTTGATAGTGTGCTGCGCTACGATATTCAGCACGACCAATGGCAATCGCTAGCACTGCCCTTTGTTGGCCGTTACGACAGTGCCGCGGTGCTGTTAAATGGCGTGATTTATGTGATCGGGGGTAGCCGCGATTACGCGGGTACCCCTTTAGATCTGATTGAAGCGTTTGATTAATTTGCCTTATTTGGCACGATCTTCAGCTCTACCCGACGGTTTTGCTGACGACCTTGTTCGGTGCCGTTATCGGCAATCGGCATGCTCTCTCCATAACCGACGGTAGTGACCCGACGCGAATCGACACCATTGCCCAGCAAGTAGCTTTGCACCGCGTTAGCGCGGTTTAATGACAACTGCTGATTGTACTCGGCGGCACCGGTATTATCGGTATGGCCTTCGACCATCAGCGTGGTTTTTTCGTACTTGGTGAGCACTTTGGCGACATCATCCAGCACCGGTTTAAAACTTGAAGCAATGGCCGCGCTGCCGGTGTTGAAGGTAATATTACCGGGTAATTGCAGACGGATATTATCGCCGTCGCGGATCACCTGAACGCCACTACCCGCCAATTCCTGACGAAACGCTTCTTCTTGGCGATCCATGTAGTTACCGATGGCGGCGCCGGCTAACGCGCCAACCGCCGCGCCCCAAACATAACGGCTTTTATCGTGGTCACCGGTGGCTTTACCCAATACCGCACCACTGACGGCACCAATAGAAGCGCCTTTTTGGGTGTTACTCATATTGGCACAGCCGGTCATGATCAGCGAACCGGCGGCAATCATACAAAGTGCTTTTTTCATGCTGCAATTTCCTTCTGTCGGGCACGTGCCACTCACTAACGTCCTTAACGAGCTTAGGCGGCTATCGTGCAAGCTTAAGTCGGTGTCCTTTGGACGCGCTTATCGTAAAGGAGTTACGTAAAAGTTCGGTAAATGGCTCAGCGGCGCGCTGGATAACGGTGTTTTTAACGCGCTCAACGCGTTAGCATAAATGACTTATCGACTGTTGCCTGATGGCAATGGTAAACGCGGCGACAAGGAGGTTGATGTGCAGCGTTATTTACTTGGGTTAGTCTTGTCCACATGGGTACTGAGCAGCTTAACCGCGTGCCAGCCACAACCGAATACGTTAACCTTCCACGCCGACGACGGTGATAAACGTCGTTATCAGGTTTACAGCGATTTTACCGTCAATGCCGACAGCGGTGATGAACAGCATTTTCGGCAAACCCTGTTGCTGGAATATCAAGTGCAGGCCGACGATGATTATCAAATTCAAGTGCGCCCGCGTTACATGGCACTGAACAGCAACGGTCGCCAATTTAGCAGCACCGACGGCGACCAAGGTGCCGATCGTTATGCCCGCGACTTTGTCGAACAGGGCCTGACGCTAACGGTTGACGCCGATAGTGGCGCCGTGAGTGATTTGCAATTTCACGCTGACCTGCCTAGCGACAAACCCACCCCGGAAAAGTTGTTAGCGTTGTTTCGCGATAATCTGATTGCCACACCAACCGTCGGTCAGGGGATCAAGCTAGAACGCGGTGCCAGTCAGCCGTTCCATATTAGCGACCAGCTGCCTGAACTGACCTTAACTGTACAACAAGTGTTTGAGCATGAGGTGGTGTTCACCGCCTCGGGCGAGCATGAGCAACAGCAGCTATTCGCCATCATCGTCAGCGACCGTGACAGCGGCTGGCTCAAACGCGGTTCGCTGGTATCTAAGCGGGTTCGCGAGCAACAACAAATCCGCACGGTAATGAGTATTTTTCAGGCTGATAGCGGCTACGCCATGAACTTAGACAGCCTAGCGCGCGCCGAGAACATTCCGCTGTACGATTCGCTCAGTGTCGAAAAAGTATTGCAGAGCGATAGCGCCGACGCCGAACATATGCTGCCCAGCGCTAGTGGTCGCTTAGAAAAGCTCGACACGACATTGTTGCTGAGCTACTCACACCAAGCGCCCTTTTCGCACCACAACGGACGTATCGAACTCGACAATATTGAGCTGTTTGACAAAAACGGTGCGCCCTTGCCGTTAGCCATACAACCATTAGAATCGATGACGGTGCCAGACTATGGCAACGAATACCGCAACGATGGCAGCAATAATGCCATCACACTGACCGAACTGTTACCACTCGGTTGGCACGACAAAGCGCTGATGCCACTGTACGCTTTTAGCGACGACGGCGAATCACCTAGCGGCTACGCCACCGCCACAGTCAATTGGTATCCCAGCCACAGCGAAGTGAAAACGCTGACGTTGGGCGACGACGTCACCGACTTCAACATCGGCCGCGCCCGCATCGAAGCCAAACCCAACAGCGATGATGGTGGTTACGATGTGTTAGTGCAATCCAGCCGCGAGCATCAACTGATCTTGGTCAGCGACGGCATCAGCGGCAAATTTAACTACCGCCGCTTAGACACCGCGCCAAGCTGGATCAGCGACGCCGAAGCGCGGCTGATGGCAATGCTGGTCAACGACTGGTTCCCCATGGACTACCACATCCGCCTTGACGACCCCAAGCAACAACAACTCAAAATCGCCATCGTCAGCAGCGCCGAACAAGCCGCCGATTCGAGAGAGGTGAAGTTTGAGGTTAAGAGGGATTAGTCAGTGGGTAGATGTGCGTTAGTGTAGCGGCTCAACGCCGCTACCGATATATAGCTTTTATAGTTCGGTTTTGCTAGGAGCGGACGTTAGCGCTCGCTTAAAGGGCTGCAATGGAGCGCAGCGACTGATTCTGCTGGGTCTTGTTAAGTGTTTGCGCACAATTTTGCATAGATTACCTTTTGTTCTGGTTCAGAAGCATTTTCAAAACGCTCGGATAGACCAAACCAATAGAGTCTCTCGTTCATAGTCATACCACCTATGCCTAAAATTGCCTGAGTTTTGAAACTAGACCAGAGCCTATAGAGATGACTATGGGTTTCTTCGCTAGTTATCCAAGAGTTTCCGAAGAACCTTTCAATTGAATCAGCTAACTCTACGGCATTCGTATTATCGGATTTCCATTTATCGAAATGCGAAACTAAACGAGCAACTACCTCATCGCTCGAATATTTCCTCAACTTTTCAATATATTCGTCGTAATTCATTTTGACACTTAACGCCGCGTTCTGCGGCGAATTTGGAGCGCAGCGGAAAATTTGTCCGGCAGCAGCGCTTTGTTAGCCGTGATCTGGTTCATACTTCAAAATCTCTTTACCTGGAAAGTAGTTGCCATAGTATTCAGCTTTTCTTTCCTCTGGGTATCTTCCAAAGTCGATGTAAGGCTCTTTGCAGTGCGGACACCTAAAAGGATTCGTATATTTGAAGCTTGAACCATCAGGTGCTTCGGGTAGCAACGCCTCTAACTCACGAAGATCTTTTTCATCAAGCTCAGACAAAGCGGCAGGACTTCCAGGAACTTTGTCACTCACGGTCAGCGTATAGTCGCCAGAACCGGAATAAAAATACCCAAGATTGCTAAAACCTGCATGGAACGATTGTATTAGGAATGATGTTTTGCAGTGCTCACACTCACAAGAGAGAGAAACAGCTCCATGCGTAACATTGCCATTGAAGTGGAGCCCTCGTTTGAAAAGCCCCTTGCCGATGAATATTTCGTTCTTTGTGTCAGCGCCTGAAATAAAGAACGGCTGAAACCTGATACCTTTTGCATTACCTTTAGCAAAGGCATCTTGAGAATATTCCTTCTCTTGAGTAATTGCACAGTCTGCCTGACATGCTTTATTGGAATGTACACGAACTGAAAAATGGAACCAGCCCTCAAATTCACCAAGTTTGTGTTGATGCGCTACGCCTTCATGATCAACAAACTCGATGGTCGAATTTCGATCAAGCTTTTTAGAGGGGGTTTTCTCGCATGGGAGCTCACCTTCCAATACTTGGCACACCTCTTGCTTATTGACGAAAACTCGTAGCAATAGTTTCTCTTTTTTCTTGAATATTCGAAACATACCTTTCCTTACGGCTAACATTTGTATATTGTGCGTGCGCATTTAGAAACTCGTCCAATATACAGTTTTCGGTTTTTAGCTTACTGATCAAGAAGGCATTCGTGAATTGAAAGGTTCCGAGTTAGCAAAGACAATTTGATCAGGCTCAGTTACACTCTAACGAGCGCACAACATCCAATTTTGATTTTTTTTTATGTCATTGACAGTAAAAGACTTAAATACACAACACAACAACAAAACGCGCAATATTGCCGAACTGAATTAGCGTACCACCCACGATGACTAATAACGGGACGGCTAGTCACTAGTTGGAGTAGACTGAAAGCCAGAAGATCCGCTTTTCGCTTAATGCTGATAATGCTGATAATGCTGAACTTCAGCTTTGTGCCAGGAGCGGACCTTGACGCAAAATAACGGTGCAGCATCAGAATAGACTCTGCATAAACGAAGTCATTCTTAAGTTCAGTAAACTCAGTATTGAAAAGTCCAGAGATCTCACTACGTTCGCGGTGGAATACGCTTCGGCATTTTATCCTTGTTCTTCGATTCAATTAGATTCAATAATTCATTAAATCGATGCGAAGTTGTGATGCTTGAATTTATCGGCAGGTGAGTGTACCGATAAGTCGTTGTGAGCCCCCCAAATATAGCAGATTCAAACTTGTTCGTTGCCTCGGTACCTTTATCATTAATTAATAGCACTATCCCCTCCAGAAAAGTAAGTTCAGCCCACTGGTCCCCATCTAGCTTGAGCTTTGCAATTTGCTCACCCAACTTGGATAATTCTGAGCGGTCTTTTTTAAGTGCGGCTAAATAGACTGCTGCTGAAAGGTAATATCGTCCGCCTAAGCTTGATGCTGCGGAAAATTCATCAATCGCTTCTTCAATTTGATTGTCGATCAAGAGTGCTAGACCCAGTAACCAACGAGCTTGCTGCGAATTCTGTTGTTTATGAATCACGTCGCGTAACACCGAAATTGCCTCTACATGTCTTCCGCTTTCTAGTAAATACTCACTAAAAAGTAGGCGAGACATTAGAAAGCCAGGATCTATATTTAACGTTTTACTGAATTGCTCTTCGGCAGCGTAGAAGCGATATGATTGACGGTATAACTCTCCAAGGATTGCGTTAGTAAATGGGTTACCGGGATCGAGTTCAACTGATAAGATTGCAAGCTTATGCGCTTTAATAAAGTGACCTAACTGGATCTCTACAAGTGACGTATAGGCTGGAATCTCACCCCAACTAGGTTCAATTTGACGCGCAAGGTTGAATGAAGCAATTGCGTTTTCATATTGTCCGGACAAATAGTAGGCAAGCCCGAGAGCTTTATGACCCCAAGCCAAGTCGTCATTAATTTGTACGGCTTTTTCCGCATGCTTTTTCCCTAGTTCCAACCAGGCTTTATCCTTTCCATAGTGCCAATAACCTCGAAGATAAGCGTCGCTCAACCCACTGTGGCTTGAAGCGTTCTGAGGCTCTCTATTTATCGCATCTTGATACAATGAAATCGCTGTATCGTTGTCTTTTTCTGTAAATTTCAAATAGCTCTGAGCCGCTTGATAGTCGGGAGTTTCGCTTATTTCATTAGGTGGATTCTCGTTTTCATGGTGAAAGAGAACGAATGAACTCATTCCTATTGCAAGTACTCCAAAGCTAGCTACTAACCATATAGGTAAGCGAGATACTAATCGTTTGATTGAATAGTAGGTGGCTTGGAAATCGCCAATATCATTGTATGCGCTCTCTGAGCGCTTAATTTTTCTTACCGTTGCAACGCACCTATATCCCATTCCACGTTCGGCGACAATGTACTTGGGTTCAGAATGATTATCAGCTATCGAGTCTCTCAAGCGAGATATTCGCTTCTTAAGATTCTCATCGGAGACAACTCTGTCTTTCCAAACGGCTTTTATAAGTTGGTCATGAGGCACGATCTCAGGAGCGTGTTCAACAAGCTCCAGCAGTAATCGATAGGACAGTTCTGGTAAAGAAATATCGTCTCCATTTCTTATCACCTTCTTGTTTAAGGGATCTAAAATCAGGTCGTTCCCTACCTTAAAGACATCCATCACTAACTCCACCCTGAGCTGCTAATTATTTGATTTTAAATATTTTTCATCGATTGGTCACCATAAGTCACCAAAAAGGACCATTAAAGTCATGTTTCCTTTCTCATGCTCAGATAAGTTTTTCAGAGAAACGAAAATATTATCTCATTTTGAACGACTAAGGATGATTATGTATATAAAATTATTAAGTATTCCTGCCCTACTCCTAATAAGTGCCTTTGTGGGAGCAACTGAAATCAAGACCTCAAAGTTAGATGCTTTTGTTGAGTCTTACGCCGAAAATGATGAATTTAATGGCTCAGTATTAGTTTCTTATCAAGGTGAAGTGTTGCTAAAGAAAGGTTACGGCTATGCCAATATGGAATGGAAAATCCCCAACTCTGTGGATACAAAATTTAGAATAGCCTCAACAACCAAGCCTCTTACAGCGGCACTGATTTTAAAATTAGTCGAAGAAGAAAAAATAGATTTAAGTCATTCAATCAGTGATTACTTACCGGGCTATCGCAGTGATACCGGCGGTAAAGTAACTATTCATCAGCTCTTAAATCATACATCAGGGATCCCAAACGTGTTCAGTCATCCAGACTTTAGAAATATAGAAGCGAATAACCCTTATACCCTAAATGACTTTATTTCAAAGTTTTGCAGTGGAGACCTGACGTTCCAGCCTGGTAGCCAGTTCAGCTATAGCAATGCTGGCTATTCCATTTTGGGTAAAGTAATCGAGCAAGTGACCGAGTTAAGCTATAAACAAGCTTTGCAGGATTATATTTTCAATCCGCTAAAGATGCATAACAGCGGGGATTCTTACTCTGGCTATGTTGTTCCAAAAAGTGCTAAAGGGTATGAGAAAACGTTAGCAGGACTGAAACCGGCAAAGAATATTGATATGACTGTCACCTATGCTGCGGGTTCTATTTATTCAACGGTCGGAGACTTATATCAGTTTAGCGAGGCCTTGTATTCAAATCAGATATTTAGTGAAGCACTAAAAAAGAGAGCTTTTACAGAGTCGCCTCATCGGAATTATGGTTATGGCTGGTTGATCACTGAACTACCAAAGGAAAAGTTCGGTAAAAAGCTCACTCAGATACATCACCCGGGTATGATGCCTGGTTTCAATGGTGACGTAATTCGCATAATTGAAGATGATATTACAATTATTATCCAAAACAACACTGGAGGCGCACCACTTCGTGCTCTGACAGAAGGCATTTTGAACATTATTTATGAACGCCCGGTTGTTTTTGCAAAAAAACAAATCGAAGATGAGCTCTACTCTAAGCTACGCCAGGATGGAATCGAGGCTGCGATAAAGTCATATATGCAACTTCAGAAATCGAACAAGGGTTTCAGCGAACGTGGCTTAAACTATTTTGGTTATCAACTGATGGAAGTTGAAGAAATAAATGCAGCGATAGCTTTCTTTGAGCTCAATGCAAAACAACACCCTGAGTCTTCAAATGCCTTTGACAGTCTCGGAGAAGCCTATCTTGCCAACGAAGAATTTAAGAAAGCCCTAATAGCATATGAAAAATCACTTTCGCTAGATGAGCACAATAAAAATGCATCTGAAGCAATCGATAAGATAAATGAATTACTATGAGCCGCCATTAAATAATTAGAAATACTAAATTTATATTTAGCATGAACCAAGAACTATTATAGTTCTTGGTTCAAGTTGCCCGCTTCAAAGGAAATGTCAGCCTGTAAAACCAACGTCTGCTGTTCGCTCAAAGCAGACTATCACTTCAGTGTCGATAGCAAAGCTTCAAAGTGGGATTGCCAATCGGTTATATTGCTGCTTCGCTAACTATACGAACATTAACGGCGGTACTGAGAAGTTAAGGTAACCATTTTATGTTCTTTGGAATCACTTGAAAAATGAATAAAAAAAAGCGGGTAGTGGTTATAGGTTTTGTTGCTGCGTGTTGTCTTTTCGCGGCAATTTATTTGGGTATTTTATCAAACGAGGCGAGGAAAGAAGTCTATTATTTATGCGGCAATTTTAAAGAGGGTGTTTCTTATTCAAGCGTCATCAGGCAAGTGGATACGGCTAACTTATCGAGTTACAAAATAAAATTAATGGAAGGCAGAACTCAAATCGAATTGAGTAGCGCACTGAACTTTCACTTTTTTACCTGTACGATTAACTTCAATGCGGAAAAGTCGGTTGTTTCAGCAACCTATGGCTAAACTATGCCTAAACATGGCAAGCGCTTGGCGAGGACACAAACGTAGCGAGGCTTTGCCTTTTCTGTGCTGTTCGCTCACCGTCCGGCAAAAGAAAGCCATGAACGACTGGGACTGGCTCGACAATATGCTTAACGACGGTTAATACGAACCACCCAATCAACTTTAACCTTACGACCAAAGTCGCCATATCCAATCGCCCGCTATGCTGGTAATCTGCTAGTTAATCATTGATCTGCCTGTCGCTATTTGGCGATGGGTTTTGTGAGCGAGTGGCGAGTGCGATGAAGGATCCAAAGAAGCCTGATCAGCGTGTGTACAAGCATGGTCTATTGTCGGTGGTGGGCGTGTTGGTGGCGTTGGCATTATTGTTGTTGATGATTAAGTTCGGTTAGTCGCGGCTGCACTCACCGCCATCTTGGTGTCGGCCTGAACCTTTTTGTTATTAACCTTTTTCCTATTAACATTTGTTGTTATCGGCGCCGCTTCCGTACGACCTATTTGTCCTGCTTTCAGCCGCTGAGCGGCTAGTTATCCCCCTATCCTTTGGAACAGCCAACACCTGACGGTGGGCGTTGCCGTGCCTGCGGTTTCTGCGTTAACGCCAAGCCCCGCCGTACCCCGTTGCTAACTTTTTGTAAAAACAGGGCTTTACCTGACGCCGATAATGCGTTTATATTATTAGCCGTTTAGACGTCTAAACATCCAATAATAATTATTTGTCGTATGAGGTCCTGAATGAAATCTACTCTCTCGTGGTCATCCGTCAGCTTAGCCGGCTTACTCGGCTTTACGGCGGCGACGGCATCACCAGCTCTGTTAGCCCAAGATGCTAGCCCTGAGCTGGAGCGCATCGCCGTTACCGGTTCTTACATCAAACGCGTGCGTCACGAAGATGCCACGCCGCTACAAATCATCGACGCCAGCACTATTGAGGCCAGCGGTCATATCACTCTGACCGACGTGTTGCGCGATCTCACCGTTAATACCGGCAACAGTTACGATGAACAGTACACCAGCAGCTTTTCCGCCGGTTCGGCGTCGGTCGGGTTACGCGGCTTAAGCCCGAAAAACACGCTGGTGCTGGTCAACGGTCAACGGGTGTCGAACTATGGTTTTGCGTTAGGCACGCAAGACACCTTTGTCGACCTTAACGCGCTGCCGCTGGGCGTGGTCGAACGCATCGAAGTACTCAAAGATGGCGCGTCGTCGGTGTATGGCTCGGATGCCATTGCCGGTGTCATCAACATTATCCTGCGCAACGATGTGCAACGCACCACGGTGAAGGCTAGCGCGGGCGCCGCCACCGAGGGCTCACTGGAACAATATGGTGCGGGACTGGTGAGCGGCGTTGGCGACTTGGTCAACGACGGTTACAACCTAACCTTTAGCTACGATTACCTAAGCCGCGAACGCTTAGACGCCAGCGACCGTCGCTTTACCCGTAGCGGCGACTTTCGTGATCAGCCCGGCGGTCGCTTAGCTGGGTGGTCGGCGCAAGGCGCCAACTACTTAGACGACCCACAAAACCCTCGCGCTTTTGACAACTGCCCGGGCGCCAGCGAATTACGCGACCGCGATGATTTCACTGCCGGCGCCGAGGGACAGGTGTGTGCCTTTAACGCACAACCCTATAACACCTTGCAACCCGAGATTGAACGCCATCAACTATCGTTACAAGGCACCTGGCAAGTCAGCAACGACCTGCAAGCGTATAGCGAACTGTTATATAGCAACAACCGCTCGAGCCACATTTTTGGTAGTCCGTTAACCGTCGGTGCCGGTTTACGTGCTTACGACCAAAGCAGCGGTAGTCTGGTCGATATTCCGGTGGCGTTTGCGGTCGGCCACCCCGCCAACGACGGTACTAGCCCACTGCCATTCGAATACACGTTCTTTGATATCGGCGAACGCCAAAAAGCCAATAAACAAGATTTTCATCGAGTTGCCGCTGGCCTGCGTTATCAAGGGCTGGACTGGGATTGGAGCGTCAACCTGCTGAACTCGCAGAGCCGCCAGCGTGAATACGTCGATAACTTTGTTAACCGCTATGTGTTTGAGCAAGTGTTGGCCGATGGCAGCTATGATTTTATTAACGGCAATAACGACCCCGCCGTGGTCGACGCGCTACGCCTCGACACTCGCCGTCCCGGTTTTTATGAACTTAACAGTGTTAACTTTAACGCCAGCACCCGCCTCACCGAATTGGCCTACGGCCCGTTAAGCATTGCTTTTGGGGCCGACTGGCGAGAAGAACAAATGGATGCCGGTACCTCACCGGAAGTGCTGTCGGGCACCGAACTACGCCCCGCCATCAACTTGGTTAAAGGTAAGCGCGAAGTGCTCGCTGGTTTTGTCGAACTAGATGTGCCGCTGTGGCAAGATCTGAACTTGAGTGTTGCCAGCCGTTACGATCACTACGATGACTTTGGTTCGGCCTGGTCGCCCAAACTGGCTCTGCACTATGTACTGGCCGACGATTGGTTGTTGCGCGGCGCTTGGTCACGCGGCTTCCGCGCGCCGTCATTGCCGGAAATAGCCGATAGTAATACCATCAGCTATGGCTCGGTTATCGACCCCAACGATCCGATTGAGCCCGGCGTGCGCCGTGGCTTTACGCAAATTCGTAGCGGTAATCCCGAGCTCGACGCCGAGCGTTCGACCAACATTAATGCCGGGGTAGTTTGGTCGCCAACTCGCGACTTCAGCACCGCGTTTGACGTGTTTGAGGTCAAGCAAGATGACATTATTGCACCCGATAACGCCCAATTTATCGTCAATAATCCCGATCAATACGGCGACCGCATTCGTCGTGATAGCGCGGGTCGCTTGCAGATCATCACCAACCAATATCGCAATCAGGGCACCCGCACCACGCGCGGCTTCGATATTGATTTAAGTTATCGTTTGTCGCTGGCGGGCGCACCGTTGCAGCTAACTAGCACGTGGTCGCGCTTACTGGCTTATGAACAAGCGTTGGTGGCTGGGCAAGCAGCGGTCGACGGCGCCGGTAATAACCTGTTTGGCGCCTTACCGAAGTGGAAGGGAAGCAGCCAAGCGCGTTGGCTGTTGCAAGACTGGCAGTTCAGCATCAACGCCGACTACACCAGCAGCTATGAACAACGCATAGCCTCTAGTAGCAGCAATCCTGGCTTGCATAGTAGCGTCGATAGTTACTGGGAGTTCGGCACGCAACTGGCTTATCAAGGCATAGCCGATACCCGTATTACGCTGACGGTAAATAACCTGTTCAACGAACAACCACCTTTTGACCCAGCCGGTGGCGCTTATGGCTTTGACATGACGCAATACAACCTACGTGGCCGTGTCATCGACTTAGCGCTAAGTTACACCTTTTAAGACTCAAGGTTGCGATTAACCGCTACGGGTGTGTGCCATTGCCAGCGCACACCCGTGTTATTGGTTAGCGGCTTTAACCAAACTTTTACCTAAGCATCGGCTCCGCGGCGCAAATCACGACGTATACTCAATAGCAGCGCCAGTGAAGGCGCTTAGCCTTGGCACGGACAGTCACTAAGGAGCCTCAGATGTTAAACACATTAGCACCACAGCGCGTGAACATTTTGTGTTTATTGGCGGTCGAGCGCATGCTCGCCGCACAACCGTCGTCCGCCTTACAGCAGATTTTAACGCAGGCGTTTGAACGTGCACGGCGACATACTTATCACGACATGGACAGCCTGAAAACGCAGGCGCTGAGTTTGGTGGCGGGCTATCAACCACAGGATATTGATGCGCATCAAGCACAGTGCGCGGCTCTGGCGCTATTATTTACACTAGAGTATATGGATAGCCAACAAGTGGAATACGCCGAGCAAACGCTAGCCAAACAGCAAGAGCTGTTCGATTTATATAGCGAACAAGGGCAACCGCAAGCGGTCAGCGCCGACCTTGATTGGCAACAACAATTGGCCGCGGCATTGAGCGTCGAGGAGCTGGATGACCAGCAACTGATGAACTTAAGGCGGCATAATCAGCAACATGGCCTGCCGCCGTTGCAGACTCAACCAGCGCCGATTTAACACAACTTTTACAGCCGCAGCGCTGGGCGCCAGCGGCTGATTGCTTATACTGATGGGTAAGCGGTAACCATGACTAAGGATGCAGTATGTTAGGCCATTTGCAAGGAATGCAAAGCGCAGCAACAACACCTATGACGCGTCAACACCCCGGTACAGCGTCAACTCGACAATTAGCACCGACGCAAATGGCGTTGCTGTGTTTATTGAGTATTGAGCGCATGTTACCGGCCTACAATCGTTTTGCCTTGGAGCAGGCCGCAAGCCTGAACTTGGCCGCCTTATTAGAGCAAGCATTTGCCTGTTTTTACAGCACTGAACATGTCACTGATGCGGTTGAGAGCAGTCAAATCAAGCAATTAGTAGCACTTAAACCGGCACTTCAATCGGCCTTGCCCGATGAGCCGCAGGCTTACGCCGAACAAGCACGCGCCTGTGCCGTCGCGCTGCTTTGCACCATCGATTACGTCGACAACCAGCAGCCCCAGTTAGCGCAACGTGCGTTGGCAACGCTTGCTGGTATTGTCGATGACTATCAATGCCAACTGGGTAGCAAGCTGGCTGCGCAAGATAAAGCTTGGCAGCAGCAGCTGAGTGAACGTTTAGCCAAGTCGCCATTAGATGCGCTCAGTATGGCCGAACTGCGCCGCCAAAACTGGCGCCGACGGTTGCCGTTGCAGCCGCCCGAGAGCGCCAACAGCAATCCACGCTGATAAAAAAGCGTTTGCCTAACTGACTCAAAACCAAGAAAAAGGCCAGTAGGCAAACGCCGAGTCGCATCGGGCATGAATGCAACACTCATGTTATAACATAACACATTTATCGGGGTAAAGTATCTTTCGCAATAATGCGAGATACGCTTACAGATCATAGCAAGCAGATGGTTTATACTGCGCTGACATGCTCTTTTAGCAACAATCGGCAGGACGCTTATGAATCAGCCAGCAAGTTTTACCGTGGTAGCCATTAATCGCAACGACCCATTACTGTTCCAACTGAGGTCAAAATTAACTAGCAATATCGAGTTAATAACAATACCGACCACCGATTTTATCCTAACCACATTATCGCCAACTTCGCTCCCCAAAAAAAATCTCCGCTGTCATTGTCGATAACCGGCAGGATTACCAGCAAACCATCAAGCTATTACAGCGACACCAATTCGACGCCGTTGTCATCGATTACCAGCGCGCAGAATTTCGTTTGGTCAGTGCCCCACCGACACATTTTAGTCAACAACATCAACGCTTAATTGAGCTACTGTTAAGCCCATTGTTCGGACTCATAGCAACCTTTCCAGAACCTCTCAGCGAGCTCCCGACAAGCAGTCGTAGCGAGCGCCTGGTGCAACGCACCTGTCAATATTTGTTGGCGCACATCGAACAACGACTCACCTTAAAACGTATTAGTGCGCACATGCACACCAATCGTAATCGCTTAGCACAAGCGTTTCGACAGCAGCTCAACATGGGTGTTAATGCGTGGTTGCGACAGCAACGCTTACACAAAGCTTATCGCTTGTTGAGTGAGGGGACACTCAGTGTTCAAGCGATTGCGGAACGAGTCGGCTACCCCTCGCAAGGCAACTTTTCTACCGCCTTTAAACGACAATTTAAGCAAACGCCGCAGCAAGTCAGGCGGCAGCCGGGAACGACCAGTGGAGTATTACCAACTGGCTAAATTTGACCGCTGACCGCGCCCAGGCAGCCTATCATCGGCAACCATCAGCACTGTGGTTTAGTGACGATGGCTAAGGCGTGGTTGGCACGTATTTCGCTTGGGTTTGGCTATTCATCAGCTAACGACGAAGACGTACCCATATGCAGCCAATCGATACCCTAGGTTTTATTAACACCCTTAAGCTATGCGAGAGCAACACCGCCACTAACGAGGTGCTATTGCGCTGGCTTCAACATGCCGACACGCTCTGCTTACAAAGCCATGGCAGCAATTGCTGTAGCCAACTACTGGCAGAGCTGAACCGTGAATTTGCCAGCGTATTACAAGCGTTATCTTATTTAACCGAGATACCCGCCAACCAGATGTACGGTGAGCAACTGTATAATCAGGTTTGCGTGTTTTACGAGGGCTTAGAACAGCTCCCTTGCGCCAGCCAACAACAACGCCTAAGCGATTGGCATAAAACCAGCCTTAACGGCAACATGCCGGCCTTTGAGCCGACCACCGATTACCTGCAAATGATGGCGATTCTGGATAAGGTGCTGGTTTTTGCCAAACAAAACCACTACCAGCAACCGCAGCCATCGACGACCTTGCTTGAGCGTTTCGGCAGCGCCTATCAACGTCTATTGATCATCGAGCAACGCTTACAATTACTGCCTGCTACGCCGCTAAAGCCACTATTAACCGAAGCCTCCAGCTTATACAACGATATTCAGCCGGCGTTGCTGTATTTGTACCACTGTTGCCCAGCGCCAGAAGCGGCGCAAAGTTGGTTTGATTATCAAGCCGAATATCAGGCACGTTTGTATCAGCAGCGCCAGATCGACCTGCTGTATCAATGGCAACAGCGCTTTTATTTGCACCTACTGGCCTTTGCCCCCAACCTGCCGCTACCGAGCTCGCTGCTGGGCACCGCCGCAACCGAGTCGGATACAACGCCGACACCAGACCAGCCAGATGTGCCCGAAATCACTTATTAGGCTTAACGGTATCAATCTATGGCCAAGAACGACGCCACGGTTCAGCATAATCAGCAACCTATCGCCAGTTACGACCGTTTTGGTTGGTACTGGCAGCCGGCCGACTGGTTACAACAAATGTCTGCCGAAGATGCCCTGACCGCGACCCGACAAAGCTTACACTTGTCTGCACAACAACAAGCATTGCAGGCGCAAGCGGCGGCAGACGAGCAACATGCCGAAGCTCAACGGCTGGCGCAGCAGCGTTTACTCGATTCATTATTTGATTAACAGGCTTGGCTTGAAAGCGATTGGCATAAAAAAGCCGCGCTCAAGCGAGCGCGGTGGTGGCCAACTGTTACTAACCCCGGCAGGTAAACTAGTCAGGCCGCCCTAAAAAGAATTTTAAGATACTGGTGTTAGGCGCGCCCTCAGACGGACTGCTAGGGCGCAACCCGGCCATGGTTTTTAACTGCATATCATCATTGCTATTCACCGATAAATGACCCGGCTTAACCGTCGACGACAAATCGACATTCTTGATGCTAGCGCTTTTAATTACGTCTCGATAAGGCTCGCTCATCATAGGATTTTCAAGCCATTTGGCGTAAGCAGAGCCGGTGGCCACCAGGCTCACCGTATTCTGATTACGAAAAGCATCCACCTCGTTTTGCGCCGCAAATGCCAGGGACTGAGCAATGGAAGCTGCCGCCGCTTGTTCCGGCGTTAGCCCGAGTTTGGAAAAGGGCTTTTTGCCGTTTTCCTTTTCATCCGTTTTACTCTCCGCCATGTTCGGCTCCCGTTATCTGGTCATTAACTGACAAAACATCATGCTTAGCTGGTTTTGCCGCCACCCTGTTTCATACGTGCTTTCACTTGAAACAAAAACTCCAAAATGTCTTGTAGCCCGGCGGCATCGATGGTCGACACTAACGGCGCGCTATCGAGCATGGCACCCGGCTGTGATTGCTGCACATTAAACGTCAGCAAGTTTGATTTGACGTTGTAGTTAATCGACCAACTTCCAGGCGACGATCCATCCACCGTGTCGAACGGCGCGCTGACACCATTAGAAACGTCTTGTGCTTGACTAGAGGTAGCTGACATGCGATTTCTCCTTTACTAAAACAGTGCGCAATCACCGCGTGCGGTGCTAGGCGCCAAGAATTTTGTTACAGGTTTGCACCATGGCTGAGTTGGCCAGAGTTTGCGACGAATACTGGTTAGCGGTGTTATTCAGCATCGATAACGTGATGGCATTCACCAAACCGCCCAACGACAAGGTTTGCAACGTATCGTTGCTTTGCTCTTGTATCTCGTCGTTAATTTCCTTCGAGTTGTGAATGTAGTCTGGGTTAGCATTACTACTATTCTGAGAGCTTGACGACATGATCTTGATCCCGTGCGTTGCGTTACGAATTGCAGGGGGTTAACAAACAACCAGCCTGTTACATCAGGCTGGTTGTTATGACACCCGCTTATTTGTTCTGTGAGAACAGCTTGGTCACGCCCAACGTTGTCGCCGCTTGATAGCTAACGTTAGCTTGTTGCTGCGCGTACACCGCGTTGGCCGCCGCCATAGCCACCGAGTTGCCGATGGTTTGGTAGAGGCTACCCATGGCCATCGCTGGCGCTTCGGCTAACACTTTGGTGTTGGCGATAGTAACCGCGTCAACAATAGCGCCGTTGACGGTTTGAGGTTGTTGGCTAGTAGTGCTACTCATGATGATCTCCGGTAATGACTAAAAGTCGGGTTAAGGCTTACTGGTTTTCAGAAAACAGCTTGGTCACGCCCAGCGTACTTGACGCTTGATAGCCGACGTTAGCTTGTTGCTGAGCGTAAACCGCATTAGCTGCCGCCATCGCCACCGAGTTACCGATGGTTTGATAAAGGCTACCCATGGCCATTGCTGGCGCTTCGGCTAACACCTTGGTGTTGGCAATGGTGACTGAGTCGACAACGGCACCGTTAACGGTTCCCGGTTGTGAAGCTGGCTGAGATGATGAGCTTGACATGTGGTATTCTCCTAACTGGATTTAAGGTTTAACTAAACGACTTAACTTTTGTTTTGACTGAACAGCTTGGTAACACCCAAGGTGCTAGCCGACTGCGAGGTAACCCAGCCTTGTTGCTGCGCATACACCGAGTTAGCCGCGGCCATGGCGACCGAGTTACCTACCGTTTGATACAGATTGCCCATCGCCATTGCTGGTGCGCTGGCACCCACTGAGACGTTAGTACCCGCGACCGAATCGACAACGGCACCATTTACTGCTTCGGGTTGAGACATAAACCTATCTCCTATTGATTAACGATGCTCATCAACGCTTGTCTAAGTGCTCTGTGCTAGCAACTTGGCCACGCTCAGTGTGGTTGCTGCCTGATGCACAATATTTGCTTGTTGTTGCGCATAGACGGCATTTGCCGCAGCCATCGCCACCGAGTTACTGATGGTCTGATACAGGCTCGCCATTGCCATCGCCGGTGCTTCCGCAAGCACTTTGGTGTTAGCAATCGTGACCGCATCAACCACTGCACCCTGAATAGATGCACTTGACATAACAGATCTCCCTGTCGTTTTGTTGATGACCCAAACAAGCCTCTCGCGAAGCTCGATAGAGAGATTGCAGAACCTGTGCCAGTACAATCAGACTTCACGAAATAATTTTAAGATACTGTTATTTAAATAGTTTTTAGTTTCAAAGCCGGTCAGCCTAGGGTGAGCCTTGCATACCGACTTGGCGCGTTTCAGCCAGTCGCGCCGGTAGGCAGGACTAAAACGGCTATGCCCGGCTAAATCAGGTGTCGACAAAAGCGCGCGGGTAAGCGCAAACCGACCACATCACCACCGCCAGCCGCAAGGCGAAAACCGTGGCGTTTAAATAACACCGCTAGATTAGGATTGATCAAGGTGCTAACCAGCCACTCGCAGCCGCTGATTAACGCCGCTTCGCTAACCGCACTGAGCGTGCGTTGTAACAGCTGGTCGATATAGCGCATGGCGTGGTTAGGCTGTAGCGGTGCATACAAGCCGTAACTAGCGGGTAACAAGTTTAAGCAACTGATGTAGAGGCTGTGCTGATAGCACATCACCATTAATTCCGAACACAGACTGCCGTCGTTTAAGTGTAGCTGCTGCCAATAGAGTTGCGCGTCGCGTAGCGGTTGGCGGGTAGTTTTTTGTGTTGCTTGTGCAGCGCTTGACGAGCTTGCTGGGTAGACTCTGGTTGTCAGCGGCAGTGGCGACAATGCGTAACTCAAGCAGTCTTGGTAACTGCTAGGGCGTTGTTGTTGTAATTGCCCCCAGCTATCGCTGAATCGGCTCCGCAGCGGCGTGCGCAAGCTGGCGGTAAGCAAGGCTTGCGGCAGCAAACCTTGCTCGGCTACGGTGAATAAGCGAGTACTCATTCGCCATACATGGCTCGAATCGCCTGCAGCGGATCCTGCTCAGCGGTGGTGTTTGTTGTGTCGTTGGCATCGCTAGCGGGTATCAGCGATTGTAACCAAACATCATGGTCTGCATTCGACGCTACCGCTTGCAATGGTTGATCGCCATTGATCACCTGCGGAAAAGCCGCTTGTACTGGCGCTACCGACTGCATATCGAACATCGACAAGGCCTGTTGCAATAGCGCCTCGCTAGCTTGAACCGGATCTTCAGCCACGTTGTCAGCGGTCGTTGCTTGGCTGTGCTGATGTTGTTGTTCAGTCATTCTGACCTCCTACTTAATCGGGTTTTAAATCTTGTAATACCTGCGCCCCGGCCTGACCGACTTTGGCGAGGTTTTCGGCGGCAAAGGTAATAGTTTCGGTGGCGCTTTCGATGATTTGTTTGTACTCCACCATTGCCGGATTGGCTAACCAACTCGCCGAGGCGACACCGATGACAGTGGTTTCGATGGTGTTTAAATTACGCAGTAGGTCGGCCGCACTTTGTACCGCTTGTGCCACCGACTGATTGATATGCGGTTGAATCAGCTCTTGTGCCGAGCTGCTGCTAGCGGCGTTATTAGCGTTACTCATGGCGTTGCATCCGCGTCTTCACGCTGCTGCATAAACTGCTCGCTGGCGGCGACCGAGTTATCGATGTAAGTCACCGAAGCGGCGCTGCTTAACTGTGCCGCGGTTAACAACCTTTCGTGCTGCAAGGCGGCATTATAGTCGGCGTTATCGGCGGCTGCAAGCCATTAGCAGAAGCGGGCGTCTGCAAACTATCGACCAATATCTGCAGCTGTTGATAGCGCTTGTCGGCGTCTTGTTGTTGCTGTTGCAGCGCGCCTTTGAGGGCTTTACTGTCAGCAATAAACGCTTCAAATTGTTGCATTTGATCGGTAGCGGCTTGCTGATCTTGGGCGACAATGTTGGCGATAGAGACACTCATGAAAACCTCGCTTAACGCTTTTGCTGCGCTTGCATATGCTGACGTAAGTTGGTCCGCATATGTTCAAATTGCTCGCGCATTTGGCGTAAGTAAGCGCTGTAGCCACCATTGGCTTGGCTGGCTAAGCTTTGTTGGAATAACTCATTAGCCTGCCATGCCCAAGCCGGCGTTGTACTGAACACCAGCTCTGGATCAATACGGTGATGCGCCTGTTCCTGGCCGGGTTCTTGCGTCGCTTGCTGTTGATCGCCATCGCGCGTTTCTGCGACCGCATAACACTCAAATTCACCTTGCGCGTTGCGTTGCGTCTCAAACAGCCGATGCTTTGCTTGATGCTGTTGTGTCATTGGCTTCCCCTGTTGTGTTGGCATCCTCCGCCGAGTCACTGGCGGCTGCGCTTGCCGGTTCCGCAATATTGTCTTGCGGCGATGGCGCCGCTAGGCTGGCATTAATGCGCGCCATGATGGCGTCTAACTGCACTTGGTTTTGGCCGTGAATGACGGCTAAGTTAGCGTGGGCTGGCTCGGTCATTGCGGTCAATTGTTCGGCGCTGATCGGTTCAGCGTCGTTCGAGTTAACACTAGCCTGCGGCGCCTTTAAAGCGGCCACCATGTCATGCAACTTACGTTGCTGTTGCTGGAGTAACTGTTGCAAGCTGCTATTGGCATCTTGACGCAATTGCTGGGTTTGCGCGTTGACCTCGGCAGCAATTTGCGCTTTCGGCGGTTGTGAGCTCATACCGATACCTCACGGTTTTGAATTTGTGCTAAACGACGCTCAATGACTTTGCGGTGCACGCCCAGCAAGCGCGCGGCCTCAGACTTATTCCCCTGAGTCATCATCACCGCTTGCTCGATTAACGCGTCGTGAATGGTTTTCAGCTTGTTATGAATCGGCATATCGATGATTTCCATAGCCACCTTGCTGGCCCAGTCGATATCGCTATCACACATATTGAGCTGGCGTAGCGCCTGCGAGGTGACGTGGCGCTCATCAGCCAACACCGCCAGCTTGTCGACGGTGTTTTTTAACTGCCGAATATTGCCTGGCCACTCGGCAAACTGCATCAACTTAAGCGCACACGGCATCAAGCGAATGCGCTGCGACTGGCGCGCGAAAAACTGCGCCAACAACGGAATGTCGTCACGGCGCTGCTGTAACGGCGGGATCACCACCTCAAACAAGTTCAACCGATACCAAAGGTCTTCTCGAAACTGGCGCTGGTCGACTTGATCACGTAAATCCACATGCGAAGCACTAACAATACGGCCAGAGAAGACTTCTACATCGCTACTGCCCAAACGGCTAAATTGCCGACTCTCTAACACCCGCAATAACTTGGCCTGATGAATTAACGGCAGCTCACCAATTTCATCCAAAAATAGCGTGCCTTGGTTGGCTTGGTGAAAAAAACCATGCTGTTTTTTATCGGCGCCGGTAAACGCGCCTTTGTCGTGCCCAAAAAATAGCGACTCGAACAGGTTTTCGGGTATCGCACCGCAGTTGACACTAACTAATTGACCGCTGCGACCACTTAACCGATGAATAGCCCGGGCAAATAATTCTTTGCCGGTGCCGGTATCACCGTGTAAAAAAACTGCGCCGTCGCTCACTGCGATCTTTTCGATATATTCGGCAATTTTTTTCATGCCGACGTTTTGGCTTATCACACCGGGTAATATTTCTGGATAAGCTGCTGCAAAATCACTTTTAAAGTCCATCTGTCACTCTCCATAAATGGCGTGGATAAGTTTAGGTTGAGGACGAATTTATTTTCTTTTGAATTCGTACTTATCTTTTTTGAATTCGTCACTTAATTCACAAAAAAACAACATCGAATTAGTCAAAAAATTCGATATCCCAAAAATCCTCTTCGGTGACGTCAATTTGCTTATGTGACGTCGCTTTGACGTCAGTTTCAGTATGTTTTTTCAGCGTCGCAGGTAACGTCTGTTGCGTCATTTTTGGCGGATCAGCGGCAACCTCGATAGTTGAACTTACAGATGGCTGAGGTCGATGAGTTTTATAAAAATCTTCGACGATTAAAAATAACGTTTTTAAACTGTCGCGAATTAAAATTCGGCGTTCATACTCCTTGCCATAATCAAATAATCCCTGTGCCGCTTCGGGGGCTTCAGAAGTGCTGTAACGACGCGCGACAACCTGCAATAACTGACCATACTGTTGATGTTCCAGCAGCGCTGTTGCTTGCCGTTGACTGGCGTCGGTTAGCAGCCAACTGCTAACCGACTTGCCCCAGCGCATCAATTGCTCCCGGTCGGGGTTGACCAGTACACCTACCCCACCAACCCCATATGTCAGTGGAAACAGCACCTCAACCAGCTCGAGAAAACGAAAGTAATCAAATCCTGTCTGCTGTGCTGTTGCCTGTTGGCTTTCCTGATTCACCGATATCACCTGACTGCTGCCTATACAAACCAGTTCGTTACCGCTTCTTGCGCACGGTTTTCTAACACGATGGTGTTATTGGCTTTGTAGATAAAACGGTCTAAGGTCGCATCCACCAGTTTGGCGTTGGCCGCACTATACAGCTGATTGCTGTCAGCGCCCCAGCCACCACGCGCCCAGATGGGAAGATTTTCGCCGGCGATCTGCAAGAAGGTTTTCAGGTTATTGATAAAGGACGCAAGCTGGTCGTTTAGCAGCCCTTCTTGCTCAGCTTTACCGGCCAACGACCGAATTTTCGAATAGCATGTTTCTAAGGGTAAAAATTCCCCCAGCTCAGGGTCATTGACCAGCGGCGCGTTAAACGGATTACTACGAGCGACTTCGGCAAACTTTTCTGGCTGCGCTTTCAGTTTTCCGAGCTTATCGATCCAACTGCCGAATTCGTTCAGCATGTCTTGTGCAACTTCTAAGCAAAAGGCGTTCAGATAAAGTTTGCTATGGTTCCCTTGCAGATTTACATTCGCCGATGTTTGCGGGATAAAACAGCCATGTTCAGTAATTGCTGCGCTCGGATTGACCTTTTGGTTGCCGACAGCGTTGGCGTCAAACCCCAGATAGACGGCAGCTGGCGCCTGAGTCAACTCTAAGCCTTGTAGTCCCCAAGCTAGGATTGCTGCATATTGTTCTGAAGCTAACACCCAAGGCATTACCGGTGGCTCGTTCGGTTCGCGAACCGGGCCAAATGCAGCTTTTACCGGGTTAGGAATATTAAAAGGGTCGGCATCGATACGCACAATTTTGCTGGCAGCCAGCGTGGGGTAGCGATTCTCGATACTCTTGACCGAGGTATAATGAGTTTGCGCCGCATCCATGGAGTGAATCAGCTTTAACAGATGAAAATCTTCCATGTTAGCGTCACCGTGCAGCCCATATTGGTTAGCGGCTTGTTTAACGTTATGCCCCATAAAACTGTTGGACGAGATGGTTACCGCGCTGCGCTCGGCTGGCACCCCGTTTTGTTGCGCTGAAATAACCGTTTGCGTCGACGCAATAAGCTTATACAGTTGCGAAGTTTGTTCTGTGGATTGCGCGATAAAGGTTTGTTCGACGAGCTGCCGTGCTCCGGCAATATCATAAAAAGTTGGGGTTTCATAAAACTGACAGTATTGCTCGCGAGAAGCGTAATTGATGATGCCGGTATACAACGAACGTTGGCCGACTTTCTCACGCCCCAGTTCCGCCGCCTTATCCCGCTCGACTCCCATCATCACGCTACCCAGCACGTTCCAAACCTCGCCGGGACCACCGGCAGGAAGCGGCTGACCGATGTCGCGAAAAGCACCGCCGGCGCCATAACTCCAGATGTTCACCGAGCTGTTACCGCGCTGGCTGGGTTTGGTGGCGTTCGAAGCTCCTTTCAAAGCTTTTAAGATACCGCGTAACTGGGTGCGGATCAGACCCGGTTGCAGCCCCATTTCTGGCGAGCGCACCAGAATTTTGGTCGGCAAGCCGGAATCACGACCGCTGGCTTTGCCCATATAGAGAATCGACAACGACGGCAGCAACCCTAACTTACGCTTTACGGTGCGGTTGCCTTCGGTTTCTAAGATACGCGCCGGTAGCTTATTAAACACATCCAGCAGGTTGCCGTACAACACCTCCTGAAACACCGTTAGCCATTGTGCTCTGTTCGGGTTGAAGTTGTCCGGCGCTTTAACCGTATTCGGCAGCGAAATAAAATCGCCATCGGTATCCATGCCAACCCAACCCTTCCACATCACCTTGCCTTGGTAGTTGGCGATGGGGCGTTCAAACAGGGTGCCGGTCGGGTTCACGTTACCGCGCTCGATCACCAATACATTCCAGCCTTCGGCAAACAAGGCCGACAAAATCGGACGAACTTCTTCATCCATGAAACCGATATATAAATCAGACATAACACACCCCGTAGCGTAAAAAGAAGCGCTGCCCAACCTGAGCCAGCGACCGACACGAAGAAATCGCAAGTTACATACCAGAGGTCATAGCCAATCATTATTTTTTTGTTTTTATTTTGCTAACCGAATGATCTAAAAAGGGTTATCAACAACCCAGTGATATGCTTAAGCAGGCAAAGGAAGGGATAAAACCACCTATAATGGTGATAAAAAGTGGAGTAGATCGACCAAGCCCGAGCCCCGCAAAGGACTATTACAACCAAGCGCAAGACGCCTAAATTTAGCTCACTGGCTTAAAAAAAAGCGCCTATCAGGCGCTTTCGACGAGTTCCGCTAAACGACTTGGCTTGAATGATTAAACGACAATTTTAGGGCTTAGCTCAATGCCCGAATTTAAGCGCTGCAATAGCTGTTCGAGGTCGACAAAATGGCGAATACGGGTTTGGTGCGGGCCTCGGTGATAAAAACGCTCTTGCGCGTTGGGGGCTTCGGCACGCAATGGTAAATACTCAAACTGCAATTTTTTTAGCGCCTTTTGTGAATTAAGGTTGTGCGCATACACCTTGGCGTAACAACGTTGCATACCTAACTGACGCTGCCCCAACGTTATCAGCAAGTTAACCGCCTGCGGACCAAAACCTTGTGCTTGAAAGTCTTTACCCAGCCAGTAATAAAAAAAGCCCAACTCATCGAACACTTGCAAGCAGACCGAGCCAATCATGCCAAACGCGCTGTGCATAATGGCAAACTGGTGGCGTTCGGGCTCTTGTTGGCAACGGTAAAGCCACTGTAACCATTGTTGTGGGTTGCTAAAGCTCGGCAGGTTACACAGCTCGGCAATACTTTTATCAGCGAATTGCCAAGCGAAATCGTTAACGTGATGCGCCGCCAATGGCGTTAAACTTATAGCGCCATGACGCATTAATGCCGGCGGATACCGCGACTGACTGCGATACTGGGCAAACTCCTGTTGCAATAAGCTCAGTAATGGCGCTTGCGGATGCTGTTCGGCAGCATCATCTAATCGCGCTTGCGCCTGTTCAAAATCACCCATCTGGACGTCGGCCTGTAACCACAGTGGTAGCTGCCAATCCCACTGTGGCAGTGACGTTAAGCGTTTCAGTAAAGGCCAGTCACATAAATACTGTGCTAAGCGTACTAAATTAGCGATGGTGGCTGTCGATAGCTGTCGATTATCGCCGCTAAGCACACGTCTTAAGGCCTGCATAATGGGTAACCGACGCGTCGCATTAACGTCTGCCAGCGGCAGCTCACAAAGCCATCGGCAAAGATGGTCGGGCGTGATTGTTGCGCCTGTATGACGGCGTTTTAATACGCTGCCAGATGCCGCCATAGCGGACGTTGATTGTGATGAAATGGGCGATGCCATAACTTTCTCCATGTAAAGGCTGTTGTTGCAAACATCAACAACAGCAGCAACGCTTGTGCCAGTACACGGAGTACGAATAAGTTATTCTATTTTAAAGAGTTAACCAGCTGCTGCGAGCCGCGCTTATGATCTGAATTGGCGTTAAACGACCGTTCCCGAATGACGCCCGGTCACTTGCGACCAGAGCGCATGCTACCGCTGCTTTCATAGCGTTCGTGCCAACTTAGCGCCTCGTTTAACAAATGCGGTGTGTGCATGCCGCGACCACTGGCGCAGGCGCGTGCAAAGTAATCGTGTAGCGCCTCGCGAAAATCCGGATGTGCACAGTTGTCGATAATCGTTAACGCCCGTTGCCGTGGTGACAAGCCGCGTAAATCGGCTAAACCTTGTTCGGTGACGATGACTTTAACGTCATGTTCGGTGTTATCGACGTGAGACACCATCGGCACAATGGCCGAGATATGACCTTGCTTGGCGGTTGACGGCGACATAAATATGGATAAATAGCCGTTGCGAGCAAAATCACCCGAACCACCGATGCCATTCATCATGCGCGTCCCCATAATATGGGTGGAATTGACGTTGCCATAAATATCGGCCTCGATCATACCGTTGGTTGCAATGACCCCTAAGCGGCGCGCAACTTCGGGATGATTGCTGATATCTTGTTGGCGCAGAATGATCTTATCGCGGTACAACTCAATATTGGCATTAAATTCAGCAATTCCCGCCGGGCTTAATGAAAAAGCTGTCGCCGAGGCCATCGTCAGCGTGCCCGATTTCAACATGGTCAACATGCCGTCTTGAATAACCTCGGTATAAGCGCTGAGGTTTTTATAAGGGCCACTATCTAAGGCTTCTAGCACCGCATTGGGAATATTGCCAACGCCCGATTGAATCGGTAACAGGGTTTTCGGCAAGCGGCCAGCCTCTATTTCGCGTTCAAAAAAGTTCAGGATGTGCTCGGCGATACGGCGCGAATCATCATCCGGCGCTTTAAAGGCGGTATTACGGTCAGCCGAATCGGTTTCGACCACCGCAATGACTTTATTCAAATCACAGCGCAAGTATTGCTCACCAATGCGCTGCCCGGCCTCGGTCAGCATGATCGGTTTGCGTTGCGGCGGTAGCGCGGTACCGTAATAGATATCGTGCATGCCTTCCATGCGCAGGTTCTGTTGGTAATTGACCTCTAGAATGATGTGTTCCGCTTGCTCTAACCAGGTTTTATTATTACCGATAGACGACGATGGGATGAGCAAGCCGTCTTCGCGAATCGCGCTGACTTCGATAACCGCAACATTAAGCTTGCCAAAAAAGCCCGACCATACGTACTGCGAGACTTCTGACAGGTGGCAGTCGATATAATCAATGTGGCCGTCGTTAATGCGCTGACGACATATCGGGTCGCTTTGAAACGGCAGCCGTGTCGCAATACCGTCCACCGCCGCTAACAAGCCATCTAACTCCGGCGCGGTCGATGCCCCGGTCAGCACATTAATTTTAAACGGCGAGGCTTTCATACGCTCAGCCAAGGCGGCTGGCACCGCCTTGGGATAACCCGAACCGGTAAAGCCACTCATACCCACGGTTGCGCCGGGCTTAATTAACGCTGCCGCCTGTGCCGCCGACATGATGCGGGTTGCTAAAAGTGGGTTATTGATCCGCGACTTGGCTCGCATATTCTCACTCAACTTGGTCAATCTTTGATGATCGCCATTGTAGCCGCCAGTATCAGCCAACACAGCCCTACACCAAGAGTGCTGTTTGCTTAAGATCAGTTTACTGGCAATTAAATTGCCCACATTGTCTTAGAATGCATTCGGCAGCGCAAAACTTAAACAGTTGTTAAAAAAATGAAATCGAAGTAATTTAATTTTATCTCGCGCGGTTGAGCCTAGCGCTTAATTGGCTCTCACAGCCAAGCTTGTGCATGCACGACAAAACTCGTTACCCAAGTTTTTCGCGTTAGTCGCATCCTAACCTTAATAAGGAACGAGCTATGCTCAAAAGCCAATTACCTAAAAAGTTAGCAGTACTCGTTAAGCTTTGCGTTTTCTGCTTTAGCTTACTCATGGCGTATTCAGCACGCGCTGATCTGACTGTTTGCAATAAGGGCGACGGCGACATGATTGTTGCCTTTTCTTACAGCGAGGGTATGCCAGCAGGACAATATCGCAACCTCGGTTGGCTAAAAATCTCAGCGAAACAATGCCAAACCTATACCGATTTAGTTGTCGATAAAGAAACTTTTTATTACTACGCCGAAGACGAAGTCGGCAATCGTTGGTCCGATGGCGATGAGTCACCGCATCGAATGTGTATTTCTCAAGGGGCTAGATTCGACGACGTTTATGCAGGACAGAAAACCTGTCCTCGTAAAAATATGCTAGTACGTGGTTTTCGAAAGGTAGAAACAGGAGATAGCCGCCATTATCGACTCAACTTAACCGGTTCGGTCAGTCGTGCTCAGCAACTCGCAGAAAAAATTGATCGTTTAGATATTGGTGATGGTGTTTATATACAAGGTGCATTTTCTGACGAATTAGCTTACATCGTACGCATCAATAAAACCGATAACACCGTTAAAGTTCGTCATGCTGAGGATGGCACGGCGCGATGGGTGGGTATCGAACAAATTATTACGCGCGACCAAGCTCAGCAAAACAGCGCACAACGCAGCGTAGTTGGAGGAGCTATCATTTTTTGCTTATTTGCGCCAGAGCAATGTAAGTAAGCACTTACAACATTGTTCTTGATAATGCGCTTGCGAGAAAAAGCGATCGAATATTCACAAAACACGGTATTTAACGCTGTGCATGATATTCGCTAATAACGGAGCTGAGATGTCAAAAGTATTATTAATTACCGGTGCCTCCAGTGGCATTGGCAAGGCTACCGCTGAAAAGGCGGCGGCCGCAGGCCATCAACTCATTTTAACCGCTCGCCGCCAAGCACTATTAGATGAGCTGGTCAGCGATATCGGTGAACAACAAGCTATCGCCGTTGCTGCCGACGTCAGTCGTTACCAGCAACTGGCCGAGGTGGTTGAGCGCGGTGTCGCTAAGTTTGGTCGGCTAGACGCGGTCTTTGCTAATGCCGGTAAGGGCTTATCGCAAGCCGGTACCGAACACGGCGATCCGGACGAATGGCGCAGCATGATCGATATCAACATCAATGGTTTACTGTACACCGCGAAACTGACGCTACCGCACCTGCGCAAAAGCGTCGGCCATTTTATTATGACCGGTTCGGCGGCAGGACGTAACACGATTAAGGGCTCGGTTTACGGTGCCAGCAAATGGTTTGTACACGGCTTTGCGCAAAACCTGGCCGAAGAAATGAAAGAATGGCAAGGACGCTGCACCACCATTGCCCCGGGCATGGTCAACACGCCATTTTTTGACGAGGCCAAGCCCGATAAATTAGCCGCGGACGATGTCGCCGATGCGGTATTATTCGCGCTACAAGCCGAACCGCGCAACTGCGTGCGCGAGATTTACTTAATGCCGGCTAAATAATGCAACGTTAATTGGCTTCTTCCCTAGGAAAGTTATCGTTTGGTTACGGCCAAGAATAAGGTAAAATTAGCAGAACTTTCGCTAACGCAGAGATACCCATGGCTAGCGCGCACGCTTTACATATTTTAGTGAAAACTCGGGCCGAGGCCGAGGCGTTGAAAAAACAGTTGGCAGAGGGTGCTAAATTCGGCGACTTAGCACGCAAACATTCGCTCTGCCCGTCGGCCAAAAAAGGCGGCGATTTGGGTGAATTCCGGCGTGGACAAATGGTGCCAGCATTCGACAAAGTGGTGTTTGGCAAACCCACACTCGATGTGCATGGCCCGGAAAAAACCCAATTTGGCTGGCACCTGATCAAAACCCTGTCGCGGCGTTAACCGGGATTACCGTCGGCACGGGCAGTTAGCAGAATCTTACTGTATAACACAACAAAGATGCCATAACCGACGATCCAACAGATACTAGCCAACATCAAGCCGTTTAGTGTCGCTTGCGGTAGCAAAGCGATACCCAGTGAGCGCACTAACCCCGCAACAATCAATAGTAAGAAAGCTAGCGACATCAGCGGATGCGGATGGATGGGGCGCCCGCTATGCCCCAACGATACCCGTGCCATCATAGCCAAAATCATATTGCCCATCGCCCCCACGGTTAAAGCGTGCATGGCGGTACTTTGGCTAATATCAAGGCTAATATGGATGAACTCGCTGTGCATACCTAAGTAATGCCAACCCAACAAAGCGCAACCCAACGGAATAAACCAATAAGACAAATGTAATGACCATAATAAGGGCACTCGCCAGGTTATCCAGATTTTCCAACGGATAGCTCTTAAGGCATGTAAAGCGGCGGCAGCAAAAAATAAAGCAGCCAGCATACGGTGATCTAAACTTGGCACCAGATTAAAAAAATAGATAATAAAAATCAGCCACAGCAGCCCAAGTGCACTCCGGTCTAGCCAGACCTTATTCGGTACGCGCTTGGTGCCGGTGCCATTTGCGGTAAACATCGGCATCACCCGACCCGCAATAATCGTCATCAATAAAGTAATGAGCAAAACGGCATTATAAGCGCCTAAGGTTTGCCACTGATAATGACCGCTTAATAGCCCGGCGTGCATCAGAGCGTTTGATACCGCGAGCAGCAATAACAGCGGAATGAAGAATAATTGCCGTACTTGATCAGCCCTAATGACCAGTCGTGCAAACAAGACGGCAGCAGTTGGTAACAATGCTAAATCTAAACCGACCACAAGCCAGCCAGGCCAAGAGCCGCCAATCAGCATTGCCACTCGCGCGGCGCCCCAGAGCAATGCCAATATCAACAAGGATTTACCATGTGTGGCACGCTGCCCGGTCCAGTTTTGTACAGCGGTCAACAAAAAACCGAGAACGACGGCGACGACAAAGCCATAAATCATCTCGTGCGAATGCCAAAAAAGCACATTACCGTAAACCGATAGCGACAAATGTCCGCTGAGGATAAGCGCCCATAAAGCGATAGCCAATACGCCAAATATTCCGGCCATTAAAAAGAATGGTCGAAACGCCTGCCGCAGAATTGGCGGAATACGCATTTCTTGTTGTCGATCAGTAATGTTCATCAATTTATTTTAAGTCGCTTAAGAATTGGCAATGCCATGATACGCGCTAACTCACTGGCAATGCCACTGACAAGCCTGATGCGGATCAAGCTTGCTCATTAAACCTTAAAAAAATTAGACGCTAGCTAATAGCTTATCCAGCTGATTGGCAAAAGCCATGCGATCGCGTTGGTGTAAAGGCGCCGGCCCGCCACCGTGTTCACCGCTGCTGCGTAGTGTATCCATAAAGTCACGCATGTTTAAGCGCGCACCAATATTGTCGCGGGTAAATAACTCACCACGTGGGCTCAAGGCTATTCCACCTTTTTTTATCACATCAGCGGCCAGCGGAATGTCGGCGGTGATGACCACGTCATGCGGCTGACATTGTTGTGCTATTTCATCATCGGCGACGTCAAAGCCAGCCGCCACCTGCTGACTACGAATGTATCGAGAGGGCGGCACGCGCAGCGGTTGATTGGCAACCAAAATCAGTTCGATTTTTTTGCGTTCAGCAGCACGGTACAAAATATCTTTAATCACGCTTGGGCAAGCGTCAGCGTCGACCCATATTTTCATCCTATGCTCCTCATTTTTAAGCACTAACTAGGCAGTTAACCGAATCGCATCAACAACACTTTAGGTTCGGTACAACCTGTCACTTTTGCTAATATCCTAGCAAGTCCGGAGGGGAAATATTCTGAAATTAAAAATATTTGTCACAATTATTGGCGATCTCCTGACTGTTTAAAGGTCATCACTTTTAACTAACGAGATCACCACCATGAAAAATTGTTTTATCACCGCTTTATGCCTACTGCTAGTGATATGCTGGCAACCGTCAGCCTTCGCCAAGAACGATTCGTCAACACTTATACATGCCGTCTCGGTGCAAGGCGATGGTCAAGATGTAATACTGATTCCAGGCTTGATGAGTGACGCTAGGGTTTGGCAACAGACAGCCGACCTGCTGGCAACACGATACCGAGTACACACGCTAAATATCGCTGGCTTCGGCGAGCAACCCGCAGCCAGGCAATTACGGCAGGAGTTTATGCGTCCGCTGGTCGCTGCCATTAGCGATTACCTAAATACACAGACTTCGCACGCCATCATTGTCGGACATAGTCTTGGCGCTACATTAGGCTATCAATTAATTATCGAACACCCCGACGTTGGTCAGTGCTTGGTGAGTGTCGACGGCGTGCCCTTTGTGTCAGCGCTACTAATGAATAATTCCGACCTTGATGTTGCTCAAGTCGAGCCACAAGCGGCATATTTGCGCCAACAATTTCAACAGTTCAGCGCTCAGCAACTGCGTCAACAAACACAATTTGGCGTTGCTCGGCAAGCCGCTGATAACGCTCATCAAGCGATGATATTGAACATGGCCGAGCAGTCTGATGCAGCCACAGTAGGTCAAGCTATGTATGAATTAATGACCACCGATCTGCGTAAAAAACTTAAGTCCAGCAAGGTACCGATATTACAACTCGCCGCTATTGCTGCTATAACAGACGACGCTGAACAGCAACAGGCGCTGCAGCAATATCGCCAACAACTGCCACCGCGTTCAAGCATTGAATTAAAAGCGATAAATGCACGTCACTTTATCATGCTAGAGCAGCCACAAACGTTATTTGACAACATCCAACGTTTTGCCAAGGAACACTGTCATGAATAAATTAACAGCATTTGTTGATGCGGCCGCGGCGGGTGATCAGGCAGCCTTCGCCGAGCTGGTTGAACGCACTCAAAACTTAGTGGCTAGCGTGGCGTTAAGCATCGTCAAAGACGTTCGTGCCAGTGAAGAAGTGGCGCAAGAGACCTTTTTACTGGCTTGGCGTAAGCTACATCTGCTGCGCCGCCGCGCCAGCTTCTTACCCTGGTTAAGACAAATGACACGTCATTGCGCCTACCAATGGCTAGCAAAAGAACACCCGGCGCGTTATAGCCCGGTCGGCGATGACATCGACCAGCAATTGCAGCAGTGGCTCGACGAAGACGCTGACACCGCCTCGGCACAGGTGCAACAACGACAACAGCAACGCATACTGCAGCAGGCGCTAGAACAACTAACGGCAGAAAACCGCGATATCGTCATACTGTTTTATCGAGAACAACAATCCACCACGCATGTCGCACAATTGCTCGGCCTGAGCGAAAGCTGTGTCCGTCAACGACTCAGCCGCGCACGCCGCGAACTGGCAACCGATCTACTGCAACGGGTAGCTAAGGCTGCCCTATTAACGGCCCCGACGTTGAGTGTCAGCACCATTTTAGCCGGCAGTTTGACGTTGTTCAGTCCGCCAGCCGCCGCACTAGGCTGGAGCAGTTTGAGCGCGGCCGCGACGCAGGGAGGACTGAAATGGTTGTTGCTGCCGGGTATCATGTGCATCGCTATTTTTACCGCCGTGGTTGGTGTGTTTATCGGCTCTCATCAGGCGCAACGGTATGCCAAGTCTTTCGATGATCGTCTGGCGTTGCAGCGCCTGCGTAATCGAGCCAGCGTTTTTGTCGCATTGACCAGTTGTGCACTATTCGGCAGTTATGAGGTCAGTCAAGGCTGGCAGCTGCCAAGCAGCGTTTATATCCTGTTATTAGGCGGCATTATCTATTACCAAATACGCATACAACGCCATATCCAATCACCCCAGAAGCGCTGGCGGTGGGCAACGTATCTGGGTTACATCATCGGTTTTGGCGGCGGTATCGCCGGTTTGATCGGTGGCTTTTTGCTCAGTGGACGGCTTTAGCCAGTCAACTGCACCACTCGGTCACAGCTTTTATCAAGCAGTTGTCGGTCATGGCTGATGAGCAGTAAAGCGCATTGTTGCTGGCGGCAATAACTGACGAGTTGCTCGGTGATCATCTGCGCGGTGATGGGGTCGAGCCTGGAGGTGGGCTCGTCGGCGACGATAAAACGCGGCCGTATCAGCATCACTCGCAGCAATGCTAAACGTTGTAATTCGCCACCACTAACTTGCTCGGCGGGGCGCTGCAACAAGTGTGGCAATAGCTGTAAGCGATGCATTAAGGGTGAAAGTTGCGCGGCGTCTAACCGATGCCGGTGGATGAGTTCTTGCAACAGCTTACCGAGTGGTACACCCGCGGCAAACGAAGCCGGTGGATCTTGATAAAGCTTGAGTTTAGCGCCAACCGCCAGCGTCGGCGCCAGTGTTAGCCGCCCCTGCTGATAAGGCAACAGCCCTAATAACACATCACCCAGCGTCGATTTTCCACTACCACTGTCACCCGCTAAACCCACCACTTCACCAGCCTGAATACTCAAGCTAAGTTCGTCGAAAATCCTTGATTTTCCACGATATACGGTCAAATTTTCGGCGTTAACGAGTACTTCCGAGCTTAATTCGCGGGTGCTGCCGTGTGCTGGCCAGTGTTGCGGCTGCGCCTGCAACAAGCGCTGCGTATAAGGATGCTGAGGGCTGCGCAGTAGCTTATCGGCGGTCCCTTGCTCGACCATCCGGCCTTGGTTTAATACCATTACTCGCCCGCCCAATGCCCTTGCGACGTCGATATCGTGGGTGATGGTCAATAAACTGCCGCGGCGCTGCTGACGTTGCAACAACTCAATCACCGTATGACGGCGGCTAGCATCCAAACCCTTAGTCGGCTCGTCGGCCAACATCAGCTGACCGCCAGCGGCATTCGCCATCGCAAACGCCGCACGTTGCGCCATGCCACCCGATAGTTGGCTGGGGATTTTAGCCGCGGCGTCAGTCAGATCCAGATCATGCATATTCTGCGCAGTAAGGCTGTCAGCCTCAGCGCGCGGCAAGCCGCGCACCCAACGCCACACTTCATACAGTTGCTCACGCACCTTCATCACCGGATTAAGCGCGTGCCACGGTTCTTGCGGTAGCATACTGACCTGCTTGCCCCACAGTAACTGTCGCGCCCGCCGTGGTGACGCTAACGGGTCAATACCCGCTACCCGCAATTGCCCACGATGGCTTAAGCTGGCTGGTAAGTTACCCATTAGCGCTTGTACTAACAGGCTTTTACCGGCGCCGGTATGACCTAATATCGTTAGCGATTCAGCGGCTGTTAAGCTAAACGATAGCTCATGCAAAATAACGCCTTGAGCCGAGCTAATGGTCAGCTTATCAACCATCACATCGACACTCATGAACGGCTCCCTGCCAATAACTGAAAACCGAGCACTAACAAGGCCAACACGATTAACGGCTGCGCCAGTAACCAGGGTGCGTCGCTGTAATAGGGGAAGAGTTCCACGATCATCAGGCCTAACTCGGCGGTCGGCGGCTTTAAGCCAACATAGACAAAACCGACCGACGACAACATGATGATCGAGGTGGCAGCGCCAAATGCCGCCAACGACAACACATTGGCACGTATCGCCGGCCAGATGTGGCGTTTAACGATGTACCAACGGCCAAAACCGAATAACCGCGAAGCCTGCACCGGTGCACCGTTGATCACGGTTTTGCTGACTGCCCGAACTAAACGAAAATACTCGACCCAGAGCACTAGCGATATGGCCACATAAAGCATGGCAAAAGAGCCCGGCACGATAGCCGCAAACAACAACACCAGCACCAGCCCGGGCAATGCCAAAACCGTATTAACGATAAAATTCAATAAGCTATCGACCCAGCCACCGCGCCATGCCGCACATATACCGGCGCTGACACCTAATATCGCAGCGCTGAACACGCTCAATAACGCCAACAAAAACGACAACCGTAACGCCGCAGCCAAGCGCGCTAACATATCGCGGCCAAACTGATCTTTACCCAGCGGAGCAGCACTGTTGGGCGTTTGGAAGCTCTCAGACAAATGCTGCGCGGTCGGACTGGCGTGATAAAGTAACCACTCACCTACGGCGAATATTAGCAAACACAGCAATAGCGCTAAGCCAATACATTGCCAAGTCGAGAACGGATTTTTACGCGACAACATCATGGTTCACGGCTCCGTGGATCAAGCCAGTAACAGCTGATATCAACCAACGTATTCACCAATACGAATAACAAGCCCATGACCAACGCCGTGCCCTGCAACATCGGAATATCACGTGCGAAGACCGCGTGCGATAAACCATGACCGATACCCGGCCAAGCAAACAGGCTTTCGATCATGATCACCCCTTCGACCAAGCCAATCAGCTGAATGCCCATGAAAGCCAAGGTCGGCACCAGTACGTTACGCAAACCATGGCGCCAGAAAGCGCGCGTCGGGCTTAAGCCTTTCAATTGAGCAAACTCATAGTAAGCCGAATTAAGCACCTGCACCGTGCTGTTACGTACCACCCGATTGGCAATCGCGGCCAAACTTAAGCCCAGTGTTAATGCTGGCAACACCACATACTGTGGCTCACGAAAACCGGCCACCGGCAACCAACCGAGACCCAGTGCAAACATAAAAATCAGTAATAAGCCTAAGGTAAAAACCGGTTGTGCGCGCACCAATACCGAGCCCACTAAGATGCCATTATCGACCGTACCCCCCGCCTTAAAACCCGACCATAGACCCAGTGGTATAGCTAACAAGACGGCGACCAGTATGGCAGCAGCGGCAAGCACCAAGGTATAACCGAGCTGATGACTCAACTCGTCAACAACCGGGGCGCCAGTGACTAAGCTATTGCCCAAGTTCAGTGTCAGCAAATCGGCTAGCCAATGACCATACTGCAGCCACGCCGACTGCTGCAGTTGTAGTTCTTGACTGACCGCCTGCGCGGCCGCGGCCGACACCGCATCGTCGCCGTAACGACCGGCGGCAATGCGGTAGGCCATGTCGTTGCCGGGCAAGCTGCGCAGCAAAATAAAGGTCAGCGTCGCCACACTCCAGGCCATCAATAGCGCTTGCCAAGCACGGCGCCAAAGAATGTGTTTCATGGTTTACTGCTCATTGGCTAGCGTGAGCGAACTGAGATTAAACGAACGCTCGTACGGGTCGAAGTGAAAGCCGTTTAAACGGGTCGACACCGCGCTTTGTTGAACATAATAAGCCACCGGAATAAGCGGTAAGTCAGCGTTGATTTCGTCAGTGATTTGCCTGATCAGGCGTGCACTTTGCGCGTCATCTTGACTACCCTCAAGTTGCTCAACCCAATTAAATACTTGCGTATTGTGCCAATTCATTGGCCCCCAGTCGCCGCCCTGTGGGTCACTAAACTCGGTCGACAGCAGCGCCAACGGATCGGGTAACAATCCCAAATTGCGGGCAATCAGCGCGGTTTGTAGGTTACCGCGCACATGCGCCATGGGAATAGCACTAGCATTTTCCATGCTAACCTGTAGGTCGACCCCCAGCTCACGCCACTGATCTTGAATCGCGGTGGCGATGACAATCAGTTCAGGACGATTAGCATAAGTCATCATCGACAACCTTAACGGCTGTCCGTGTTGATAACGAAGTCCGTCTTTAGCTAAGCGCCAACCGGCGTCATCCAGTAACCGGCCAGCGCGCGCCAAGTTACGCTCAATCGGTGCAAGCTGAGCTTGATGCCACTGCTGAAACGATGGTCCAAATAACTGATTAGCCTCGCTGCCGGGCACGCGCAAAATGTTGTTGGCGATACCTTGCCTATCGATTGCTAAACTAAGAGCTTGCCGCACGCGCTTGTCTTTTAACGCCGTTTGCTCAGCGTTCAACTTGATTAAAATAGTACGCGGTATCAGCGTACTATCGACGTTAACGTTATCAGCATGTTTGAGCAATTCGACGCTGGCCGGATCTAAGTTATACACAATATCGGTCTGCCCGCTTTTTACCATCAACGCCCGACTTTCAGAACGATGACCGGTGACATATTCAAGGCCCCCCCCAATAGTCAGCAAAACGCTTAGCCGAGGCGCCATGCGGAGGCTGGAAATCAGTGAGTTGATACGGCCCAGTACCGAGCAATTGCGTGACGTTTTGCTCGCTGTCATAACTCGCTGGCGCCAGAATGGCGGTGGTGTAATGGGTCAAAATAGCGGCGAAAGGTCGATAGCGCTTACGCAAGGTCAAGACCACGGTATCGGCGCTGGGGGTGTCATAGGACTTAACCAAATCCCACGGATAAGGAGCGGGTTTAGCAAAAGCCGCGCGCAAGCTATTTATTACCGCCTCGGCGGTTAATGGCTGACCATTATGAAAGTGAACGCCATGACGTAAGGTCAGTGTCCAAACCCGATAGTCATCATCATGTTGCCACGCGCTCGCTAACCCCGGCGTGATATGCCCCTGTTCATCGACATTGAGCAGGGTCTCGATAATTTGCATGCGGGTAAACACGTACCCCGAACTGGCTGGTTCGAGATTAATCGGCTCAAACGGCCCGCTGATGCTTAACGGACGTTGCTGGGTTTGCTCTTGGCACGCACTAAGGCCAAGCATAGCGACGAGCAGCAATACCGCTAACGCAGTTAAATGCGTAATACGACACTGACCAATAACAGGGTTCATGAGGCGATGGCGCTCTGGCATGATAAAAACAGGCTGCATAGCCTAGCAAAATGACATCAGCAACATAAGACAAACGCGAAGAGTATCGGGAAATTGGCGATTAATGGCAGGCACAGCTAATAAAAAAGCAGCCGCAAGAAACGGCTGCTTTTAGCTGGCTTGGTCACCGAATTAAGCGGCGTCTAACGACTCCATATCGATAACGAAGCGATGCGCTAAGTCACCCTTGGCTAAACGCGCAAAGGCGTCGTTAATTTGGTCAATGTTGATCATTTCGCATTCAGGATAAATGTCGTGCTTGGCACAAAAATCTAAAACCTCCTGAGTTTCGGCTATACCGCCGATCAACGAACCGGCAACGCGACGACGTCCCATCACTAATGGGATGGTAAGCGGCTCTTCTAGCGGCCCCACTTGACCGACAATCACCAACGAACCATCGACGTCGAGTAAGGGTGTGTAAACGTTCAAATCGTGCTTGACCGGTGCGGTATCGATAATGATATCGAAGGCACAAGCCGAGGCTTTCAATTCGTCTTCATCGCTAGAAGCTAAAATGCCTTTTGCGCCTAATGCTTTGGCTTCTTTTTCTTTGCTCTTAGAGCGACTAATCACGGTCACTTCGGCGCCCATTGCTACCGCCAGTTTGACCGCCATGTGGCCTAAGCCACCCAAACCGATGACACCGACTCGCGTACCTTCACCGACATTCCAAGTGCGCAACGGTGAGAAGGTCGTAATACCAGCACACAAAATTGGCGCCGCTTTCGCCATATCCATGCCATCCGGAATACGTAAGACAAACTCTTCGCGCACCACAATGTGTTTAGAATAGCCACCCTGAGTACTGTTACCGTCGATACGATCAGGAGACCCGTAGGTCGCTGTCATCCCCTCACGACAATATTGCTCTTCGCCGTGCTGACACTGGTCACAATGCTGACAGCTATCGACCATACAGCCGACCGCAACATGGTCGCCTACCTGATAGTTTTTGACGTCGTCACCAACCGAGCGCACCACACCGACGATTTCGTGGCCGGGCACCAACGGATAAGGTTGTGGACCCCAGTCGCCATTGACGGTGTGTAAATCCGAGTGACAAACACCGCAGTAAAGGATCTCAATTGCCACATCGTTAGCGCGTAAATCACGACGCTCAAAGTGGTAAGGTACCAGTTCTGAATCGGCAGAATGTGCCGCATAGCCTATGGTTTTCATCTTGCAATATCCTCTGTTACTTCACTCATGCCCAGATGTTTGCCAGCGACGGTTAACACCCGCAAACTAAAAAAATAGCTCCCCAGCATTATATTAAAACAAGTCATACCCAGAACGCGTTGCCGATCCTAGTGTATGCTTGCCTGATCCTACGAAATTTTTCGCCGAGTGGTTTTGTCGATGCGCTGCTCCGTTGCGACAAAACCCCGAGTTAAGCGCTTAACCGCGCTAAATACGCAGTGATGTTTGCCTTTGCTTGGCTTGCTGTTTGCTGACCCACCAACAGCGCTGCGCCGAGGCCGTGCACCAACGCCATCAAACACTGCGCCTCTTGTTCCGCATGCAGGTTTGAGGAAAATTCAGCGTTATCGATAGCGCTTTGTATAATTGCCGTCAGTTGCTCCTGTAACCGCGTTGGCCCGTCGACAAAAGCACGATTTGAAATCGTCTCATCGGTCAACGCCAGCATAGCGAATGACGTCCACAACAACTGAAATTCGCGACTTTGCTGGTCGAGCGGTAATGCGGTTGCGACAAAAGCTGCCAGTGTGTCGGTCGCCGATAGTGGTTGAGGTAACTGTGCTATACGTGCTGACCATAGCCGATGACTGCGCTGCTCAAGGTAATCCAACCCCGCCTGCATAAGGTCGGCTTTGCTGTCGAAATAATACTGTACTAACCGCAGTGAAATACCGGCCTCTGAGGCGATCTGTCGCAGCGACACACGGTGCATGCCCTCGCGCGCCGCAAACACCAGCAATGCTTTGATGATAACGAGACGGCGTTGCTGATGGTCGACTTTGCGCGGCATGACTACGCTCCTGAATTTGGCTATCTTTTTTTGTGTTACGATCGTATCATCAAAAACTCGTATCGCGTTAACTATTTTTGATTATGTCACATTCACCGCCGTCAATCCCTGTTCGACTCTGGTTGATCGCCAGTATAACCGGCACCGGTGCGTTCTGCTCGATGCTTGATGCCAGCGTTGCCAACCTAGTGCTAGTGCCCATCCAAACCACCTTTAATAGCACGCTCACCGAAACACAATGGGTCGCGACCCTGTACCTGTTGACGATGGCCATCAGCTTGCCCTGCACAGGCTGGTTAAGCTGCCGCCTAGGACGAGAGCGGGCATGGCGGTTAAGTCTACTGGGATTCGTCGTCGCCTCGATGGTCTGTGCGCTGGCGACCAATTTAACCATGCTGCTCATCGCACGAGCGGGTCAAGGCCTCGCCGCCGGTATTATGCTACCGGCCGGACAAGCGATACTGGCGAGCCGCGCCAACCCACGACAACTGGGGCGACTGATGGGCACGGTGGGTCTGGCCGTAGCGCTGGGACCAGCGTTAGGCCCGGTGCTTGGTGGTTACTTAACGGATCTGGCGAGTTGGCGGTGGATTTTCTGGATCAATGTACCACTTGGGCTAGCCGCCGTTTGCTGTTCGTGGTGTATATTACCCAATCGCCGACGTTCTCACTCACTCGTATTCGACGGCTTTGGTTTCGTCTTAATAGCGATTAGCTTGCCGTCACTGGTTTACGGCACGATCAAGCTCAACGGCGAGAACACCATAGCTTGGGCGCTAGCGGCTATAGCCGTGGGCGCGAGCTCGTTACTGATGTTTATTGTGCGCAGCCGCACGCAAGCGGCGCCGCTGCTGCAACTTAAACTGCTGCGGCGACCGATATTTCATGCGGCTTGCCGCAGTGCGTCGTTGTGTGGCGCCACGTCGTTCGCTGGGCTGCTGTTATTACCCATTTACTTACAAAATCGGCTGCAGCTCTCGACTGCCAATAGCGGTTTGATGTTGCTAGCATTGGGCTTAGGATCTGCTTTCACCTTACCCTTTGCCGGCGCCATGACAGACTGCTGTGGGCCGGCGCGCAGCGCCCGTTACGGCGGTCTTTTGATGACGCTGGCAGTTGTGCCGTTGGCGCTGCAACTCAATGTTACCCTAGCGGTCATTGCCTGCTTGCTGTTCCTGCATGGCATTGGACTGGCATTGACACAAATGCCAGCCATGACCGCCGGTTTTAACGCCACATCGCTGACGGACAAAGACGACGGTGCGGTGTTACTTAATATTGCTCACCGGCTTGGCGGCGTTTTCGGCGCCGCTGTTGTGGCTGCCACCTTACAGGAATGGACAATTGATGGAGCTTTTATGTTGTTAACCGTGTTAGCCAGCATGGCGTTATTATCGACGCTCGGGTTGCAGTCAACTGACAACACTAAGGCATAAGCCGGAGCTATAAAAAAGCTAGCGACACGCGTCGCTAGCCGGATCGGGCTTAATTCATTTGTACTAGCTTAGACCCGCTTTGTTTAAGCCAAAAGCGGTATCTTGCGAGCCGGGCTCGACCAATGCGAGAATTTGCATCCGGTTCCAAAAATTGATGAGGCCGATGCTATACGTCAGCTCTGATATTTCTACCTCGCTAAAATGCGCTTTCGTCGCTTGATAAAGTTCGTCGCTAACGCCGCTATCGGACAACTTAGTTAACGCCTCGGTGAGCGCTAATGCCGCTTTTTCCTTTGCATTAAATAACGGCGATTCGCGCCAAATGGCGACATGGTAAATACGTAGCTCACGCTCGCCCTTAATCTTTGCCTGTTTAATATGCATATCCAAGCAAAATGCGCAGCCATTCAACTGTGATGCGCGGATATCGATCAAGCTCTTGAGCAGCGGGTCAATGGCGGTTTTATAGGCCACCATGCTGGCATCCATTAAAGCCTTGGTCAGCTCGGGGGTCGTATCAAAATGGTTTAATCGTGCAGTCATGAGTATCGCTCCAAATGGTTTACTTAAGTGGTTTCGTTAAAGCCGAAGAAAATCAATGGCAGCTAAGGCCTCCGGTATCGCTACCGCTTTGGTTTGTGGGTGATGAGTACCATCCACCCGGATGAATTGCACATCGGTAATGCCGATGTAACGCAATGCTGTTGTCATATAAGGCGTAAATTGGTCGTCGCTTTCGGTCGGGCGTCCCAGCAGTGGCGTGCCGTTAGCCATCACCACAAATACTCGCTTGTTGGTGACCAAACCGATTTTTTCACCAGCCTCATTAAAGGTAAAGGTGCGGCCAGCACGGGTAATATGGTCAAACCAAGCTTTTAGTACCGATGGTAGGCCTAAATTCCACATCGGCGATGAGATCAACAGCAGATCATGCGCAAGCAGTTGATCGACCAAGAAATCTGATTGCGCGATGGCTTGTTGTTGCAGCATGCTACGCTGTTCAGGCTTAGTCATAAACGCAGCGACCGTGAGCGCATCTAAATGTGGCAGAGGATGCTGCGCCAGATCTAACACGCTTTCCGATATTGTCGGATAGTGCCGCTGTAGCTTATCCAAGACTTTTCCAGCTACCTGTCTGGAAGCTGAATCGACGACATTGGGGCTGACTTTGATGTGTAATAGTTTCATACTGACTCTCGGTAAAAAGATGAGCGGTTTAGGCTCGCTGTACGCCACTGATAGAGAGATTCTAGTCCGCCATGGCGTATTTGAAAGATACAAAAACAATGTATTTAGGTAGGACATCGTGAGCGGTTATCAGACCATTTATCAGCGCTATAAACAGCAGATATTGAACGGCCAGCTAAAACCCGGCGACAAAGTCGCGTCGATTCGCGTATTAGCGGCCGACCTAGGCGTCGCGAAAAAGACTGTGGAGACGGCTTACAGCATCTTGATTGGGGAAGGCTATCTGGTTAGTCAAGGTGCACATGGCACTCGCGTTAACCCTGATCTAAAATTGCAGCGCCGCCCACCGCCAGACAACATAGCCGTCGCCGATCATGAGTTACAACAACTGATCGATATACGCGATAACGCGGGGCATTTTCGCTTGGGTATCCCGTCGCTAGACGCGTTCCCTTATAAAAAGTGGTTATTACTTGCCGCTAAGGCCGTGCGTGCCATGCGTCCCGAGCACATGCTGATACCTCCGGTAATGGGACATCAGCCATTGCGACAAGCCATCGCTAACTACGTAAATATTTCTCGCGGCCTGAATTGCAGCCCCCATCAAGTCTGTATCACCAGTGGTTACAAACAAAGCCTCGCGCTGATATTGCAAACATTAGCCGCTCCACAAGATAAAGTTGTCTATGAAGATCCCGGCTATTTTTTTGGCCATAAACTGCTGCAGCGTATCGCCAAGAACCTACATTATGCACCGGTCGACCGCGATGGTATCAATGTCGACTACCTACTCAAGCATCACCAAGATGCTCGCTTTGTCATTATCACGCCAGCACATCACAGCCCGTTAGCGGTGACCTTGTCTTTACCCAGACGTCAGCAGCTATTGAATTGGGCGCAAACCCGGCAGGCATGGATCATCGAGGACGATTATGACGGCGAGTTTCATTACAGCAAGAAAGTGTTACCCGCCCTAAAAAGCCAAGATCCCGGCGATCGCGTCATTTATGTTGGTACTTTTAGTAAAACCATCATGCCAGCGATGCGAACCAGCTATATAGTGCTACCCAAAAAGCTGGTTAACCGTTTTCACGAAACAGCAGAAATCGTTGCCACCGGTCTGCCGTTATTACCACAGCAAATTCTCAGTCGTTTTATTGCCGAAGGGCATTTTTTTAAACACTTGAAAAAAATGCGCTCGCTTTATCAAGCTCGCCGGCAGATGGTATTAAATGCGCTGCATCAGGTTTATCCGCAACGCTTTTATGTTGAGCTTAGTGATGGCGGCATGCACCTAGTCGCGTTTCTAAAAAGCGGCAGTCAAGACCAACAATTGGCAGAACTTTGGCAGCAACATCAACTGTTAGTATCGCCGTTATCGCTATGGTATGCCGGTAAAACCAAACGTTACGGCTTGGTCATCGGCTATACCAATATTACATCGGAACAAGAAGCCATTACCGCCTTCAAACGACCCTACCAACAAACTGTTGCGCTTTTGAACGGTTAACATTGTTTGAACTATAAGCGAGGCTGCAATTTTCACTGCAGCACAAACTCGACGGCAATTGATTTTAATCTATGCAATCGGCCCGATTGTCATGCCGGTCCACTTTTCTGAGAGTTGCCATAGACGCTCGGCGTTTTCAGGATCGGCAGCCCATTGTGCAACGCCCTTACGCCCAATTTCAGAATGATTTATCGGAGCAATATTACAATCTTCGCAATAAACTCCGCCTAAGCCATCTAATTGAGAGCTCGTCGCACACCATAATCCGGTAGCGGCGCCTTGTTCGATTGTCTTCAAACCAATCTTAGGATCGACTCGTTGTTGCCCATGCTCGTCAAAGACATCAAACGCTTCAATCTCATCATTATCGAGATAGCGTGCTAGGTTTGTCATAATTTGACCTGGATGCAGAGAAAAAGCACGGACCCCACAATCTCTGCCACGTCGGTCCAATGACATAGCAAAAAGCGCGTTGGCGGTTTTAGATTGACCATAAGCGGTCCACTTATCGTAAGGTCGGTGGACAAAATCGATATCATCAAATTCAATTCCCGCAATCTGATGTCCGCGCGATGACACCGAAACGACACGCGCATTTCCACTCGCGACTAGCGCTGGCCATAAACTACAGGTCAAGCGGAAATGTCCTAGGTGATTAACTGCAAATTGACTTTCATGTCCATCAGTATCGCGTGCTAGCGGAGCTGCCATGATGCCAGCACAATTAATCAGTAAGGAAATTGGCTTATTCACTATTCTCTCGCTAAAAGCCTTTATTGAGTCTGGCTTGAGCAGATCCATCGTCATCACCCGAACGCCATCGGTATCCCCCAGCATCGCTCGCGCCCGCTCAGGGTCTCTGGCTGGTACGATAACTTTTGCGCCAACTTTAGCTAAAGCCTTGGTAGTAACCAAGCCTAGACCTGAATAACCACCTGTAATAACCGCTAATCGACCACTCAAATCCAAACCTGCTACGACTTCTGCCGCAGTCGTGGCGGCGCCAAACGGAGATGATAAGGGCTGTTGAAGTGTTTCCACGTTGTCGTCCTCATTACATTGCAAAGAACCTTATTTTTCTTTAAAATTTTTGGACAAACCAGTCTATATAATCCGGGTTTATATCTTGATCGTCCAAAATGCGGTACCTGATCCATTATCAGATGTACTTGCCTTAGCAGGTCTGAATGCAAGCTGTTCAGTGCGGCTATATGCTGGCGGAGATTGGGCACTACGCTTCCATCCTATTGAGCTAAAGTTTAATACAGTAAGGCACGGAGAATGCTGGCTACGCATACCAGGCATGCCTCCATACTATTTGCGAAAAGGTGACTGCTTCATTGTATGTCGTACACCTTTCGTACTCGCCAGTGATGCTCATATAGAGGCGATTGACGCCGCTGAAATATTTGCTCAGCCGACCACGTCTTTAACCGTCGGTGCTGGAGATACGGTAGCGCTATTGGGGGGAAGCGTGGCTCTTGAAAATTCAGGTGCTGACGGACTACTTGAACTTCTGCCGCCTGTCATCGTGATCAATGCTGAATTGGATCGGGCATCATCGTTTGCTTGGCTACTTGACCAACTTGATAACGAGTGGCGGTCCTCTCAGGCCGGCTCTTACGCCGTGTGTAACGAACTGCTAAAAATAATCTTCGTGCATTCACTTCGCCAATATATGGGTACGGCTAACCTTGCCGATATTGCTTGGCTGGGTGGTTTACAAGACCCTGTTATTGCTAAGGTGATGAGCGCAATCCATGCGTCTCCCACTAAATCTTGGCGTCTTATTGATATGGCAAAGATAGCCTGTATGTCGCGATCGAGTTTTGCTGCATTGTTCAAAGCCAAGGTTGGTAAAGCTCCGATTGAGTATGCCTCATGGTGGCGTATGCAGATCGCCGCGTCACGCTTGAAAAACGGTGTCGACAGCGTTGGACAAACTGCAGCATCGTTAGGTTATCTATCCGATGCAGCATTTGGCGTCGCTTTTAAACGTATGCACGGAAAGTCACCCGGGCAATACCGACGAGAGGCAAACTCGCGACCGTCAGGTTGATGTAGTCTAGGCCTTAAGAAAAGCTATTTATATTGAACTGATCAGTTCAATATAAACAAGGCTTAACGAAAGGTTAATAGAAAATTAACTTCAAAGCGGCAATAACGTTATATTAGGTTGGTTAGTTATTAATGGCAGGCACCGAGTTTGAACATCCAAGTTGGCTTAATCGCCAAGGCACAGGTGTTAGGTATCGATTACGGAGAATCATCATGTCGCTTGAGTCCATTCTCGCAGCAATGACGCTGTCACAACGCATCAACAAAAGATGGTTGCTGGTACCACTGTTAGCGCTAACGCTCGCTGCCTGTGGTGGTGGTGACGACGGTAGCAACGACAATAGTTCGCCACCGGTTGACAACACACCGACCGAACCGGAGCCTGAAACACCGCCGACCGAGGACTTGCCCGAACCCGATTTGGAGCCTGCGCCCGGTAACAGCATCAGCCCATTGCCCTCGTCCGATGCCCCTATTCTGCCAGCGCCACCGGCGGCTTTACGACTATCGGCCAGCTACGATAAAAGCCAGTTAGCACAGCCCATTGCCGGTATTAACGCGACGTCATCCGGCGATGAGAACGATAACAATACGGCCAACAAAGCCGTTGACGGCGACTTTAGCAGCCGTTGGGAAAGCGCCTGGGGTGACGCTGTCAACGACCCCGACGACGCTTGGTTGCAATTCGATTTTGGTGCGAAAACCGCCATCGGTTATATGAAGCTGTACTGGGAAAACGCATACGCCGACGAATACGCCATTTACGTCTCTGACGACGCCGTAGACTGGTATCAACTGCGCTATATCACCGCTGGCAAAGGCGATACCGAGGCCTTTTTTAATCTCAATATCGACGTCCGTTATGTGCGCATACAGGGCGTACGTCGTCATACCCAGTACGGCTACTCATTATTCGAGGTTGAGTTTAAAACACCCGGGCGCGATAACTCCATGGCAACGCTGGACACCTCGTACATACCTAGCGGCCGCCAGCCTTTGCCAGCGCCAGCCGAACCCATTGAAAGCCTCAGCTTTACTTTGCCCGACGGTACGCTGGTCACGCGCTTTGGCATGGTTGGCCGTTCCCGGCACGCGCGCGAACGCGGTGAAGCATGGAACGAAATCGGGTTTGGCGCCAACGATACCGTCGATGGACAAGGCAATCCGGTCGATAACGGCCCCGGTGCGCACTTAAACTTTGTCGCCAATTACTTTAAAAACCGTACTTGGGGTGTCGAGTTTATCGACAACAGCAATGTCGCTGGTGTTAGCGAGCCTCGCATTATCGTTAACCAATACTTTCAACAGGCGCAAAAAGGTGGTGGACATGCCTTTGTACGGCGTTTCGACGACCCCAATGTCACCGGCTTTGGTTGGATGAGCCCGGGTGATTTGTTAGATGATTCGACCTATTTAAGCGACGGCGCGCCTTGTCCCGTGGTCGAAAAACCGGCAAATAATGAGCTATTGAACCCCTCTAGCGGCTATGCCGGCGTTATCGGCGCCAACGACGGCTGTAGTGTGGTGTTTAATACCTATCCCGGCCATCGCGCCTTGTCGGCTAATGCTGACGGCGTGCTGGTGCCCAATGGCAACAGCGTGGCGGCAAGAGCGCTGAAAAAGGGCGATATTATTGAGTTTACCAGCTCGTTTTTCTCGACTCGTGCGGCTATGGATGCGGTCGGCGACGACGGTGCCGTACGTTATTACACCAACGAGTTGACCTATGTTATGGGTGAGGGTTTACGGCCTTGGTACGGCGTGCAACCGCGGCTGATGAACCAGCCGTTACCCAAAGCGACGCTACAAGGCGGCATGGGTTCTGTGTCATATGATTACGCCGACAATGCCAGCTTTATTTTTCAGCAGCCACACAACAATGTCGGCATGCAAAACATTCAGCGCTTTATGGAAGGTCGACGCTGGTTGCATACCAACCTGTGGAGTGGCGAACATAACGAAGACGGTAACGACCGCAATGACGCCGGGCGGCGCTTGCAAGGTCAGCACTTTAATCAATCCACTTGCGTCAGCTGTCATATTAATAACGGCCGCAGCGTCGCACCGGTGGCGGTTAATCAGCGTTTAGACACCATGGTGGTGCGTGTGGGCGCGGAATCTGATTCGGCTAACGGTCAGTATTTACCTCATCCAATTTATGGTCAAAGCCTACAAATGAATGCGCGTTCAACCAGCACCGGAGCCTCCGAAAACTGGGGTAATGCGGCCTATGTCAGTGGTTTTGAGGGCTATAACGTCAGCCTGGCTGATGGCACTGTGGTGCAGTTACGTAAGCCCACCATCGCCTTTGAAGGACCGCTACCGGCGTCGTATTCGTTGCGCGCAGCGCAGCCGCTGATCGGCATGGGTCTGCTTGAAGCGATTGATGATGACACCATTTTAGCGCGCGTTCGCACCAGCCCTGATGCCGATGGTGTGCTGGGCACCGCTAACTATGTTTATGATCCGGAAAGTGGCGCGGTACGTTTAGGCCGCTATGGTTGGAAAGCCGGTAAGGTTAGCCTGCGTCATCAGGTCGCAAACGCCGCGTTGCTGGATATGTCGGTCACCTCATCGCTGTATCCCAATCGCGATTGCTTAGCCGGACCGCAGTATTGCGACACCGCTAGCGGCAGCGAGCCGGGCTTGCCCGACGATGCGCTAGAGCTGATGACCGACTACTTGCAGTTGCTCGCCGTACCAGCGCAGCGTAGCGTGCGCAGCGGCTTTCCCAAGGGCGTGGCGGCGCTAGCCTACTTAGATGTCGAGCCAGAACAAGTGGCACAGGGGGAGCAGGTATTCAAGGACATTCGCTGTAACGCTTGCCACGTCAGTGAAGTACAAACCAGTACGCGCTCGAAGTTTGCCGAAGTGCGCAATCAAACCATACGCCCGTACACCGATCTGCTATTACACGACATGGGCGATGGTCTCGCCGATAATTTTAGCGAAGGGCTTGCGAGCGGTCGCATGTGGCGCACACCGGCATTATGGGGAGTCGGTTACACGCAATACGTCGCCGCTGACATTCCGGTCGGTTATTTACATGATGGTCGCGCGCGCACATTGACCGAAGCCATTGTCTGGCATGGCGGCGAAGCCGAAGTGATAAAAAACCGCTTTATCAACCTCAACCGCGCCGACCGCGAAGCGCTATTAGCGTTTTTAGGGTCGCTGTAAGGCGAGTTACGCTAGGACGTTCTGCTCTAATGTAGCCGATGCTCGCGGCAGGCGGCGATTTGTGCGGCCGGTAACGAAATGCCGATAACCGGCTGCAGCGCGGCCTGCACGTCGCTAAGCAAAGCGCGGAATTGCTCGGCCATTTGCGCGTCATTCACGCTTTCAGCAAACACCAGCGTGACCTGTAAACTTTGTGGGAAGCGCTGATAATTGACCTCGTGAGTCAGCCAAATAAAGCCCGGATGGTCAAGCTTAGCTGCCTCACACAACTCGGTCAGCGCACGAATGATGTCGCGTTCTCGTTTTTTATCGGTTTTACGCATGAGATTGCCTTACATCTTGATACAGAACAAAAATTGATTTCATCTTGACCCTCTCCTAGTGTTTTTAATAGGCAACGGCCACTCTTTAGCCTCGGCGAATAACTTAGATAGCGCAAAGCTGGATCAATATTTAGCTAGCTTAGCCAACAACGCCACTTAAACCTATAGCTGGCACTTGGCTACGAAAGGACTGGATTCTATGGGGTTACTCGATACCTTGTGCTTCTCCCGCCTCCTGGTAGTTTCTCCAACACACTGTGCTCAACTAAATCAGTCAAATGGCGGGTGGCTGTGGCCTTACTAACCTTGGCAACGCGTTGGTACTGAGTGGCGTTGATACCTTGCTCAAAATCGCCATCAAGTAAACGATTGAGCACTTTTCGTTGGGATTCTGACAATGGTTTATCGGCATGCCGAGCCCAGAACTTTGTTTTGAACAGGGTTCGCTCAATTCTTGCCAACGCTCCTTCGACAGACTGCGTGAGCGTCTCAATAAACCAAACTAGCCAACGAGTAATGTCGATACCATGCTTTTGCGTATGCTCGAGAATGTCGTAGTAGGCATTACGATGTTGCAAAATGGCCTCAGACATCGCAAATAAACGAATACTGTTCTGGTCACTCTGAGCCAATGCTCGATCAGTTAGCGCCCTAGTGATGCGACCATTACCATCTTCAAATGGATGAATGGTCACAAACCAAAGATGAGTAATTCCAGCACGAACTAACGGGTCCAGGCCGCTATCTGCAGTTTCGTTGAACCAGCCCACAAACCTATTCAGCTCGCTTTCGACAATCGACCGCGGGGGGGCCTCAAAGTGTACCCTCGGTTTTAGCATAGGCCCAGAAACAATCTGCATCGGCGACTCGCCACGCAACTCTCCCGGCACAACTTTTTGTAGCAGTGGCGTTTGACTTTGAAATAACCAACGGTGCCACTGTAACAACGTGTCGACGGTAAGCGGATGCTGCCAGGATGTCACGGCATCGCGCATTAAACTGGCCAGATGCTCACTCTGCTCTGAGGTCTTAATCGGATTTTGAGCGTTGATGCCGAATTGTCGGGCAAGCGACGATCGAACTGCGTAGACATCCACTTTCTCGCTCTCGATCGCAGATGAAGCAACAATATTGACTAGCAATGCATCGAGGGTGAACTCCTCATACCCATCAACTGAAGCCATCCGCCCTTTGAGTTGGCCAAGATGATCGTAGGCGCGTCGGAGTAATGGCTGTAACTGCTCAGCTTGCCATTTAAAATCTGGCCATTGAGAGTATTGCCAGAGCCATTCTCGAGATTGATTTTTCGTCGTTGCCATATAAGCACCATGCAGATTGCTTCATGAATGAGCTGTAAAACGAAACCATTCAGCTCAAAACATGAGCCGAATAATGGATCGAATCGGCTCATTGTGCAATTTTTGACGGATATCAGCAGGTCGCATCTGCGGTAGAACCGCAGGCTACTCGATGTTTTGGATTTGAATATTGAACACCTTTAAAAGCAACTGTAAATCAATCAATTACCTTTTATTTGTCATGCTTATTGAATTAAGGTAACCACGATACTCACCAATCCGCTTACCTACCCGCATGCATATCGAGCAGTTTAAAATTTGACCACTTCATTCCTTTTCGATAACTTCATACTTGTTCGGCTTCTCATTGACTTCCCTAGTCAATGAATGATGTTGCTTTTATTAGGGGCTTATCTAAAAGGATAGCAACCATGTCTACTACTGGCGAACAACCTGGAAAAGGCACTTACACATGCGACAACTGTGGCGAGAGCGTAACGCTTGATGATCACGACGATACGTTGCCGCCATGTCCGCGCTGCCACGAAACTGAATATACACCTTAGACAAAGGATCTAAAAGTGTAATCAATAGGAGCTAAAGCTCCCATTTTGTTACAACGGTATTAAGGTGATAAAACCGTATGGAATATTCTCTGTTTGCCGACGAAAGTGGCATTTCAAGCGCGGACAAATGTTACACAATTGGCTGTCTACTTGTTCCATGTCAGCACCTTAAACAGTTTGAAGCCGAGACTATCAGACTAATAGAAAAGCATAATTTACCAACAGATCGAGAGCTTAAGTGGTCACGCGTTAAAAGAAGCTACGCAGTGATTAACTTTATGATAGACGTCATTCGCTTAATAATGTCGTCCCCTGCATCATTTATCTGCAAAGTTACGTGGAAAGAACCCTACAGGAATTGGCACAAAAATGAAGAAGAAGCATTTTATAAGTCGTATACCATGTTAATGAATTTTTGTGCTAGCCGCTTGAATTCAGAAATCAAAGCTAAAATTGATGATAAATCAGATGCGTACAATAAAAGACATGAAGTTGTTGAGATAATCGCCAACCATCAGTTGAAGGGGTTGGGACGAATCAATTCCGTTACCAAATGCGATTCCAAGACCGAACTACTGATTCAAGTGGCCGACTTACTCACCGGAGCAGTAAATGCGTCCCATAACCTGTGGCTGACCCAAGGCAAAGCTGAAATTCATGAGGGTAAATTAGTTGCTATAAGCAAAATTGCGGAGTGTCTGGGTTGGAGCAATTTACACCACGATACTTATCCAAATGCTGACTTCAATATTTGGCATTTTCCTGAAGAAGAATATCGAGCTCAACCATCTACGGAGCGCGTTGAACCCAGTTTTGATGTAAAATACGTAACTTGGGAACAAGTTTCATAAACCACCACTCCCAACCTCGAAGTAAATAAAAACACTAATAATTTGATTTTAACTGAAATTATTCACATAAAAATAGAATCGTGTTAGTTTTATCGCAGCTTTCTCGAAACTCTTGGAGTAAGACATGATTCGCTGCCACCTCGCCCGCATGATGGGTGATCACAAAATGCGTATCAGCGACGTTATCCGTGAAACTGGATTAAGTCGAAATACGGTTACCCTCATGTATAAAGAAACCGCGCAAAAAATTGATTTGGAAGCGCTCGATAAGCTGTGCGCTCTTTTTGACTGCGAAGTTCATGACTTGCTGCAAAGGTCTTCAAGACCGCAACGATTAGTTATGGATAAATAATGACGCTAATAAAGTTAAAGGATTTAGAAGCACACCTATGGCATGCAGCCCACATCATCACAGGGCCCATCGATGCTTCTGATTACAAAACATACATTTTCCCGATCTTATTTTTTAAGCGTATTTGCGACGTTTACGATGAAGAATTTACAGAAGCAATGAAGCAAGTTGGTGACGAAGAGCTCGCCAAAGGCTCCATGTTCCATCGAATACAAATTCCAGAGGGTTGCCATTGGAGAAATGTTTTTGAACGCACCAAGGACATAGGACAGGCCTTAAAAGATGCTTTCCGCGGTATTGAGTTCGCTAACTCAAAGCTGCATGGGATTTTCGGCGATGCAAGTTGGACCAACAAAGAGCGTTTATCTGATGAGCTTCTGAGCACACTACTGAACCACTTCAATAAAGTGAATCTTGGTGTTGCTAGTGTCCGCAATGATGACATGGGACGGGCTTACGAATACCTCATTAAGCGGTTCGCCGATAAAGCAAACAAAAAGGCTGGTGAATTCTACACCCCCCGCACCATTGTCCGCCTAATGGTCAACATTCTCGATCCTAAGGTCGGTGAGAGTGTCTATGATCCTGCCTGCGGAACAGGCGGTATGCTGCTCGAAACCATCCACCACTTAAAAGAAAACGACGGCGACCCTCGCTTGTTAAAGCTCAAAGGCCAGGAGAAAAACCTCACTACCGAAGCTATTGCTCGCATGAACCTATTTCTGCACGGGCAAGAAGACTTCGAAATCGCTCGCGGCGATACGTTACGTGAGCCCAAATTTCTCGAGAACGATCAACTAGAGCATTTCGATTGTGTTATTGCGAATCCCCCTTTTAGCCTGAAAGAATGGGGACACGGCAGCTGGAGTGCGGATCCTTACGGTAGAAATCAGTTTGGTCTAGCCCCTAAAACCAATGGCGATTTCGCTTGGGTTCAGCACATGTTTGCATCGCTGAATGATACCGGCCGAATGGCTGTTGTTCTTCCTCATGGTGTTCTCTTCAGAGGCGCGGCAGAAGGGAAGATTCGAACTAAATTACTCCAGGATAATCGTATTGAGGCCATTATTGGGCTCGCATCAAACCTATTTTATGGAACAGGTATTCCTGCATGCATCTTGGTGTTACGCAAATCACGGCTTGCTTCACATCTTAATCATGTTTTGGTTATCAATGCAGAAGAAATCTATACCAAAGGGCGGGCGCAAAATACGTTATCTAACCAACAAGCCGATAAAATATACAAAATATACAGTGATATGGAGCAGCAAGGTCCTGCTGCTCAAGAGGTTGCAGGTGTTGCTCGCTGGGTGCCTCTCGATGAGATTAAAGAAAACGACTTTAACCTCAATATTGCTCGGTATGTACAAAAACCTTTAGAAGAAGAAACTATCACGGTAGAAGAAGCCTTGCGTAATTTCCAAGAAAAGTTGGCAGCACTTGAGCAGGCAGAAAGTGAATTAGAAGAGCTTCTTATCAAAGAAGGGTATGAGTTATGAATAAAAGAGTAGGTGATTATGCAACCAGTAAATGACATCAGCCCGAAAGAATCTTCTGAGCTCACCGTTTGTCTCATTCAAGCACTCAATGATGCTATAGATAGTGGTACAGATGAACCAAGTATAGTGGCAAACATCGCAAAAAATATTCCTGCCTACCTTAAAAAGAGCTCTAGGTTAGGGTCGTTTAATTTTTCATCGGGTAGCATCGCTAATGTACCTGGCTCAATCTTCGTACATCAAACACCTAAAGTTTCATATACGGGTATCGGCAAAACAAAAAGTGGCCAGCCCAAGTCGATAGAGGTAGGAGATCTCTTATTACTCTCTACTATTCAATCAAATACAGGTGAAGTAAGTAGACGAGCAATGTTATTTCAAGCAAAGATGTTCGAGTCAATTCCTGTTTCAGACACGGGGAATTCGGAACAACATAAACTATACAATGAGTGGCCAATATTCCACTACTTACGATCGACCAGAGATTTAAATGGCATGTATCGATGGATTTGTGATCTTGACCTGCATGGAAGTGCGAAGTACTTGCTATTAAAAGACACTGTTAGCCCGTTAGGGGGATGGCCTCATTGGTTACATAGCAGATTGCCAGACGCAAGCGCTCTTACCGCCAACCCAACTGATCCGCTAAGCCATTATTTTTGCTTTGTTCATGAGATATACAATTTTATTCTCGGTAACGCAGGGAAAGAGTTCAAAGTTTTGAATAAGAAAGAATATGATGACTTATCAACCCAGCATTCAGATATAGTAAAAAATTTCCACGTTAGCGGCATTATTCAGCCTATCTGTCCATGGCAGGAGGGATGGAGCTTACTGATAAATGATTTATTAAGAATAACATCACAAAAGCGAACGAGACTAATGGGCTCGAAGACAAGAAAGGGCGCTCGCGGTGTGAATACATCCTCGTATAAGGGGGAAGAGAGTAACAAAGTGATGAGCATACTAAATAAATTTGGTTTTTTCTCGGAACCGCCAAGTACTCACGAAGCAGACGACGAAGAGCCAAGCATTGGGCTCAACATCATTGAGTTTACTTTGATCTCAAATGAGAGGTTTCGCGATTAAATGTCTTCAATTAATAGAAAAAAGTTAGAAGACCTACTTTGGGGCGCAGCTGAGTTTCTGCGCGGCCAAATCGACGCTTCTGACTATAAGCAGTACATTTTCCCGCTGTTGTTTTACAAGCGTTTGTCAGACGTATATCTCGAGGAGTATGTTGAAGCTTTAGAGCTTAACGACGATGCCGAATATGCTGCAATGCCCATGTTTCATCGTTTTGATATTCCCAAAGAAGCGAGCTGGGAGTCCGTTCGCAATACGAGTAAGAATATTGGTGAAGCGATTCAAAATGCTTTGCGTTTGATTGAAGCAAACAACCCTCGATTGCATGGCGTTTTCGGTGATGCGCAGTGGACCAATAAGCAACGGCTGCCAGATCATTTACTTGCGGACTTAATTCAGCACTTTAGCAAAATTCCTCTTGGTATTAAGTCGGTTGCACAAGACGATTTAGGTGAGGCTTACGAGTATCTCATCAAAAAATTCGCAGATGATTCGGGTCACACTGCAGCTGAATTTTATACCAACCGCACAGTCGTGCACTTAATGACACGAATCATGGATCTAAAGCCAGGCGAAACAGCCTATGACCCTACTTGCGGTACCGGAGGAATGTTACTCAATGCAGTAATGGATTTGCGATCCAGAGGTGAGGAATGGCGAACCGTTCATCTGTATGGACAAGAAATTAACCTGCTCACATCAGCGATAGCGCGCATGAACATGTTCTTACACGACATTGAAGAGTTTGATGTGCTGCGCGGCGACACCCTGGCAGAACCCAAGTTTATTGAAAACGACCAGCTCAAGCAGTTTGATGTGATATTCGCTAACCCGCCTTACTCCATCAAAAAATGGAACCGCGATAAATTTGCCGCCGACCCTTACGGACGCAATCTCTTCGGAGTCCCACCGCAAGGCTGCGCCGATTATGCGTTTTACACCCATATCATTAAAAGCCTTAAGCCCGATACGGGCCGCGCCGCCATGCTCTGGCCACACGGCGTGTTGTTTCGCGATTCCGAGCAAAGCATCCGTAAACAAGTGATTGAATCGGACATCATTGAAGCGGTGATTGGCCTCGGGCCAAATCTGTTTTACAACTCACCAATGGAATCCTGCGTGGTGGTGCTTAATTGCAATAAGCCTGTCGAGCGAAAAAACAAGGTCTTGTTTATCAATGGCGTAGAACACGTCACCAGAGAGCGTGCCCACAGCCGCTTATCGGATGATGATTTAACCGTACTGTGCGAGGCCTACTTTGAACCAGAGCAGCAAAGCGACATTACTGCGTTGGTGGATATCGATACCATCAAAGAGAACCTCTACAACCTGTCGATTCCACTTTATGTACAAGCACAAAACAATGGCGAAGTGCACGATATTGAGCATGCCATCGAGACATGGAAGGTCAGCCGAGTGCAATTGAAAAAACAGACCAATAAGTTATTCCAAAGCCTTGCTGAGCTGGGATTTGAGACTGAAGTTAGCAAGGTGGAGCAATAAATGACTGAGCAACAATTACCTGAAGGTTGGCAAATGGTGAAGTTTGGCGATATCGCTAAACATATCTCCAAGCGTGTCGCACCCAGTGAAACCGACCTTGAAATCTATGTCGGGCTGGAACATTTGGACCCAGACAGCTTGAAAATTAAACGTCATGGTGTGCCCAGTGATGTGGCAGGTCAAAAACTTTTGGTGAAGAAGGGGCAAATCATTTTTGGCAAGCGCCGCGCCTACCAGCGCAAAGTGGCGGTGGCAGACTGGGATTGTATTTGCTCGGCACATGCCATGGTGCTTGAAGCGAACTCTAAAAATGTTATCCCTGAATTTCTGCCATTTTTTATGCAGTCTGATGTTTTTATGAACAGGGCCGTGGCAATTTCTGAGGGTTCACTATCGCCGACTATTAAGTGGAAAGTTTTGGCAGAACAGAATTTCCCTTTCCCTAATAAAGATTACCAGGAAAGTCTGTTAAAGATATTAACTGGTGCTGAGATGGTATTGAGAAGGCTTGAAGACAGCCTGCAATCAACCCAGCAGTTATTTACATCTTTCTTTGAAGATCGATGGAACAACTCTTTAGACTGGCCTAGTTGCTATTTGAAAAATGTATTAATTGGAAAGCCTGAGTATGGTGCCGCAGCGAAAGCTGTTCCATATGAACATGGGCGACCAAGATATATACGTGTTACTGATATTTCCGAATCTGGTATTTTGGATAAATCAGATGTTGTAGGCGTAGACAGCAGCTATGAAACTAAGTTTGGGCTAAATGACAATGATTTCCTCATTGCACGAAGTGGCAACACTGTCGGGAAGACTTTGCTATACAAGAAAGAGTTTGGACATGCTGTGTTCGCTGGGTATTTGATTAGAATTCGACTGAATCCAGAGTTGGTATTGCCAGAGTTCTTTCAAATTTTCACTCTTTCGGGAGCATATAATCGCTGGTTACGTGGAGCTGCCAGAGGCGGAGCTCAACCAAATGTTAACGCAAAACAAATAGAAGACATGCCTTTTAAATACCCGGCAATCAAAAAGCAAAAAGAGATTGTTGAAATGTATGGTCGGATAAAGCCAGTATTAAGTTCTTTAGTCGACAAAGGTACGCAGATAAAGACAGTTAAAAAAGCAATTTTTAGGATCGGGTAGATATGTTTAACGAACAAACCGTCACAGAAAATGGAATTATCGACCGCTTAAAGGGTTTAAGCGGGGTAAAGTGGACTTACTGCCACGGTGAGAGTCTGCCTAAAAAAGCGCAGGATATCTTCGTTGATGAATGGCTTAAAGACGCGTTGTGTTCGTTAAATCCAGATATAGCTAAACAGCCGGATTATGCGGATGAAGTCATCCATAAGCTTCGAGGGTTGATACTTGAAGCACGTAATACCGGTTTAGTTAAAGCTAACGAAAATTTCCAAGAATGGCTGATGGCGGAAAAAAGTCTCCCGTTTGGTGAGAATAGCGATCACATCACTATTAACCTGATTGATTACGATAATCTTGATAATAACCACTTTGTAGTAGCGCAGCAGGTGCATTACATCGCGGCTACCGAAGCCTATTTTGACATCGTGCTTTATGTGAATGGTATCCCTTTAGTAGTGGGCGAAGTGAAAACGGCGACTCGCCCCAGTGTTACCTGGCAAGACGGTGCCGCCGATTTTATGGGCGGTAAAAAGCACTATTGGAAAAACGTAGAGCCCTTCTTTGTACCTAACCTGTTGTGTTTTGCCAGTGAAGGTAAAACTTTTTCTTATGGTGCTATCAACGCCCGAGTGAAAGATTGGGGGCCATGGCACAACACAGATCAGCGTGAAGAAATTGTGCCTGGAATGGCTTCCGTCGTACAAAGCGCTGAGGGGTTGCTAAATCCAACAACCTTACTGCAATTACTTGAGTCGTTCGCGCTGTTTTCAACGGTCAAAACCGTTAAAAACACGCCACCCAAGCGCATTAAAATTCTACCGCGTTACCCTCAGTTTGAAGCTGCTAAGCAGATTGTGGATAGGGTGCGTAACGGCTATCCGAAAAAAGGCTTGATATGGCATTTCCAGGGCTCGGGTAAATCCCTATTGATGCTCTACACTGCAAAGATGCTTCGTGCTGACAATGAGCTTAATAACCCAACCGTATTGGTTGTGGTAGACAGGCGTGACCTGGACAGCCAGATCAACGAGACCTTTGGCGGTGCCGACGTTAAAAACCTCATCAAAGTACAAAGCTGCAAAAAGCTCGGCGAACATATCGAGAAAGACAGCCGTGGCATTCTGATTACGACCATCTTTAAGTTTAAAGATGTGGAGATTGATGACAGTAATCCTAACGGCCTCAATAATCGGGATAACATAATTGTATTAGTGGACGAAGCTCACCGCACCCAAGAAGGCGGTTTAGGTGAAAAAATGCGCTGGGCGCTTCCAAATGCACACTTTTATGGTTTAACCGGCACACCGATTTCGGGTATCGATCGCAATACTTTTAAGTTATTCGGTGCGGAAGAAGACCCCGGACGCTACATGAATCGCTACAGCTACAAGCAGTCGATTCGTGACGGGGCGACCAACCCTGTGAAGTTCGAACCACGTTTGGCCGAGCTTCGGGTAGACCGTGATGCCATCAACCAAGAATTTGAGCAGCTCGCCAAAGACAATAACCTAGACGATGAAGAAAAAGCGGCGCTTTCTAAACGCGCTGGCAAGTTGGCGGTGATGCTCAAAGCGCCTAAACGCATGGCCGCTGTCAGTAACGATATTGCTGAACACTTTAGCAGCCACGTTAAGCCGAAAAATATGAAAGGCATGGTGGTGGTTTATGACCGTGATGCATGTGTACAGATGTATTACTTGCTGGGCGAAAAGCTAGGCTTTGATGCCGTTGAAGTGGTGATGAACGTTGACCAAGCTCCTATCATTGACGACAAAGGTAAGAAAAACAAAGACTGGGCCAAGTGGGAAAGCGATAAGGACATTCCAGTTAAGGAAGAGGACTTCAAACGTTGGCGAACAATTGATGCTGAAGAACAAACTCAGAAAGCTCTTATCGAAGGCTACAAGGACCCACAGAACCCGCTACAGCTTATTATTGTTACCGCGAAATTGCTTACAGGTTTTGATGCGCCGATTTGCTATTGCATGTATTTAGATAAGCCGTTACGAGATCATACGCTTCTTCAAGCTATGTGTCGTACCAACCGCTTATATGAGACTGATGATACACGCAAAAATATGGGCTTGATCATTGATTACCTAGGCGTGTTTGAAAATCTGCGTACCGCGCTTGCTTATAATCCGGATGAGATCGAAGGTGTTGTTGAAGGCATTGAAGCTTTCAAGGCGTTGTTACCCACACAATTGGATAAGTGTTTATCTTTCTTCCCCGATGTAGATAGAACCCTTGAGGGATTTGAAGGCGTTATGGCGGCGCAAGAGTGCTTGCCAACCAATGAAAAACGTGACGAATTTGCTGCAAGCTTTGGTGTACTTACAAAGCTATGGTCAGCGATTAATCCTGACCCGTTTTTAAACCCATATCGGCAAGACTACAAATGGCTTGCGCAAATCTATGAATCGGTTCGCCCTGTCGGTCAAACAGGCGCGCTAGTTTGGGCTGCTCTGGGGCCTGAAACCATCAAGATGATTCACGATAATACGGATATAAACCGTATCAGAGATGATATTGATGAGCTCATTATGGACGAGCATGCGATTTTCACTCTAACGGAAAAAGAACAGGAGCAAAGAGCTAAGCGTCTTGAAATAGATCTTATGGGCCGATTGCGTGGCAGCGGCGAGCCAAAATTTGTGGAGTTAGGCGAGCGTTTAGAAAAGCTGCGACAAGATTATGAAGCTGGGGTAATCAAGGCTATTGACTGGTTGAAAGCGCTGTTAGATGCCGCAAAGGACACTGTGCAAGCTGAACGTGAAACTGGCGAGAAAGTGGTTACCGAAGAGGATAATGTTCAGGCCCTTACCAAGTTGTTCATGGAAACCCGTCCAAACAGCACTCCTCAAGTTATCCAGGATGTGGTGGAGCAAATCGACAAGATTGTTAAAGCTAAGCGCTTTGACGGCTGGCAAAACTCCAACAGTGGTCCCAGAGAGATACAAAAAGCATTATTGGTAACACTGGCCCAGTTTGGTCTTGGTAAAGATAAAGAGCTATTTAACAAGGCTTATGAATATATAGAAGGGCATTATTAGCGCCCTTCTATTTTATGGTTCAATGTCTATTCGTTTGGAAATAGTTTTAATTTGCTTTGATATTACTCGCTGATGGTTCTTCAATTGCTTGTTTATAGCAGGTGAATTCATAATAGCTGACGAGCGGTAAGCGTAAGCTGGAAAGTTTGTCATTCCGACATGACTATATAACTCCCTGAGCTTTTGTTGCTTTAAAGAGCCATCAGGATCATACTTTCTTTTTAGCTGTAAGTGATATTTTATTCCTCGCTTCAATTTCTTTTGGTACCTAGAAATAGATGAGGATCTAATGGTGATTTTGTTACCATCAAACTTAAAGCCCAGATATTGCAATCGAGAATAAACCAAGGCTTTGTCTGCTATTTTTGCGCAAGCAATATTGTTAGACTGTTTTGATATTGGCTTTTGTGTTCCATCGGGGTAAATGGCTTCAAGAGCACTTTCGGGCATGAATGCAAATTTTTCAGTCTTCTTTTCATTTACATCTAGTTTGAACTTTTCTGCAAGGTTGTAGACGAACTTCTCTAATTGCCTTGATGCACTTTCAACTTCTGCCTTGTTTTGGATAGGGATAATACATAGAAGATCATCACAATATCTATAGTATTTACCATTATGGCGTTCGGTATATTCATTTAACTCAACGTCAAAATCAATCATGTACATATTTGATAGTAAGCCACTCATCGGGGAGCCTTGAGGAATGCCTTTATTATCATTATTTCTGCTGATTTTTAGTTGCTTGTTTCTTACTACCTCTCTGAACGCTGAGCTTGAGCATATACGAGTTCTTCTTCTTCGTTTTTGAACTGGCTCCTTAAATGATGGAAGTGTTTTATAAAAGCTCTCTTTTATTATATTTCTAGATATTTTTTTAGGTTTGTTTTTAGATATTCCAAATAAATCATATACTTCATCTCTATCAACATAAGAAAATGATGTTATAGATTTAAATACTTTGAAGTGATGTTTTGGCAGGCTGGTGTGCTTTTGAGACTGGTTTATTACTTCAAGCCATTTATCTTTGATGATGCTGTGATCAAGGATGTCAAAAAAAGAGCTAACATCAAAGGCTAATACAACACATTTTTCATAATCTTTTATATCATTAAAAGCTTTTAAGCTGTGATGTATATTACATTTCCCTACTGAACCATTTCCTTTTCGAAAAGCCAAGACAATGTCATCAAGCTTCTTTTTCTTCAATAGCTTCTCGTAGTCGAAATATAGTAAGTCTGCATAGTAGGAGTAAATCAAGCTATCTAAATGACTAGCATAACAGATAGGACGCAGCTTCCATGTTGCATATTTATGAGGGTTTCCTTTAGTAGATATCAAAGCTTTAGATATTTCAGGGTCAGCCTCAATCAAATCTTTAACCGCTTTTGGGAGATTTTTCTTGTTATTTAGAGTTGCAGGTAGAGTTAGAGAATGCTTATTTAATAAATCAGATAAAAGTTTAATCTTTTCAGCTTTCGCTTTATAAAAGATGAAAGGCCAGAATGAGTGATTTTCAATATACTCTTCTTTAAATATCTTTTTGCACGCAGATTGGAAATTTGGTCTTACATCAAAATGAAGGTATGAAGGTCTTTTTTTATCTTTTTCGTTTCCTGTTACGTCAGAATATTTGCTTTTCCACGCAACTTTGATTTCTTTTTCGTCCATAAAAATGCCGTGACGAAACTGGAGAGCGAGGTTCCGGAAGTCTCATATCAATTGTGACAATACACAGTTTCGACAAAAGTCAGTTAGCTTTACGTCGTCTTATGTATGCTCTCCAGTCCAGTTACGGTTATGCCCTAAAGGGGAATGCATCGCACATACTTAAAAACTCAAAGCTATGGCACAAACTACCGTTTCCACCCAGTGGTTAAGCTAATTTCTGGGGCCGATTTATTAGGTCACTATTCCAGTATAATTATAAATACTCGGAAGTATTTCTACTGGTTACAGTTAACATTCTTCTGAAGATAACATTCACATTAGGAGTCACAATTAATATGAGCACCACAATTCAAATATTACAATCAGTTATATCCCTTTCCCTCCAAGTTCGTGTTGAGATTACACTCGCATTGGAGTTCTTGACAAGCATTACGCTTGTGCGGATATTATTATTTGTCAAGTCACACGAAGTGGGACTTGACATTAACTGTCTCCTCAGACGTCAGACTTAATTAAAAGCTACTCCAAGGTCAAAGCCCATAAAAGGCTTACGACCGTAATATTAAGATAATTGTGTTCTCTAAGTCAAGGCAATATCGAATTAACTTGTTGGTATAAAATGTTTTTTACTGGTAGCTGCACACCTTTTGTCACCTTATTGTACTTAAGGCCGCGTATCTATCTAGATACGACTATCCTTTGAGATGGTAGATGCTAAAAACCCTAAAAGCATCTACTAGGATTGTTCACCTCTTGGGGCAACGCCCGGTTGTGTAACTATCCCGTAAAATAATACAGCTCACTCGTAGAATTTCT
>NZ_AMRG01000004.1 GCF_000299895.1 Idiomarina xiamenensis 10-D-4 | reverse complement strand
GAGGCCAGCGCTGCGGCGGATGAGCAACAGCAGCAATATCAACTACGCGTCATTAACACGCAAAATCAGTCACAGCTGACCTTAGCCAGCGACCTTGCCGAGGTCATCGACTTACGCTTTGCCGATGATGGCAAACAGTTAGCGGCGTTGGTCAAAATGTCGGCTAAAGACGCCGATAATCAAGACGATTACCGGGTGTTGTATTGGCGCTACGGGCAACAACAAGCGTTAGCTATTAGCCCGCGTATTAAACAAGCCGGGCAGACCTTAGTGGTGAGTAAAAATAGCCTGCCGCGTTTTAGCAAAAACAGCGGGCAACAGACACGCCTGTTCTTTGGTTTGCAACCGCAGCCTAGTAATGTTGCCACTAATAACGAAAAAAGTGATGACATTTATGATGTTGAGGCGTTATTGGCTAAGCGCGAACTGCAAGTTTGGCATGCTGACGACGCGCGTATTAAGCCGCAAGAAAAGTTGACCTATAAAGATCGTCAGCAGCAAACCGTAAGCGGCGTTTATTGGGTCGATGATGAGCGCTATCAGTTGCTTGCTAGCAAACGCAGCGACGATTTGAACATTAGCGAAAACCGCCATGCAGCGCTACTGCAAGACAGCGACCCTTACTTGCAAGAAATGACTTGGGATGGCTTTTACCACGATTTGTATTGGGTTGATTTAAATAATGGTAAACGGCAGTTAGTGACGTCACGTTTATCCAGCTATTTTGACCGTTCGCTGTCACCATCGGGTCGCTATGTCGCGTGGTACAGCGATAACCAATTACATATTTATGATAGCCGACGTCAGCAACAAAGCGATGTTGTTGCGCCTGAGGGAATAAGTTGGGCTGATGAAGATCACGACTATCCACGCCCGGCGTCTGGTTACGGGATTGCCGGTTGGTTAGCCGATGATGCTGGTTTTATTACCTATGATAAGTATGACGTATGGCAAATTACCCCGGCCGGTAAAGCCATTAACTTAACTCAAGGTCAAGGCCGTCAGCAGCAACTACAATATCGGCTAGTAGATACGCAGCCAGAGCGACTGACGCTGAGCGATACGCCGCTGCTACGCGCCTATTCAACCAGCGACAAGCATTTTGGTTTTTATCGCTTAGAAGTCGATCAACGCGCGCTGAGCCAGCTGATTGAAAAAAATAAAAAGTACGATTTTGTAAAAGCGGCTAAGGATGCTGATGTATTGCTGTTTAGCGAGCAAGATTTTCAGCAGTTTCCTGATTTGTGGGTTACTGATCACCGTTTTGCACAACCGCACCAAGTGACCGATTTGAATCCGCAAATCGATCAGTTTGCGTGGGGTTCCAGCGAGTTGGTGGAGTGGACGTCAAGCAACGGTGAGCCGCTGCAAGGCGTCTTGATCAAACCGGCCAATTACGAGCCCGGTAAGCGCTATCCGGTGTTGGTTTATTACTACCGATTTTTCTCGCAACGGTTGTATGAATTTAACGAAATGAAGGTTAATCATCGCCCCAACTTTCCGTTTTACACCAGCAATGGTTATGCGGTCTTTTTACCCGACGTTAAGTTTACCGTCGGTGAGCCCGGCGCCAGCGCAACTCAAGCGCTAGTACCGGGGGTACAGAAGTTGGTCGATATGGGCGTTGCCGATCCTGATGCGATAGGGCTGCATGGTCATAGTTGGTCGGGTTATCAAACGGCGTTTGTGATCACCCAAACCGACATTTTTAAAGCGGCGGTCGCCGGTGCACCGGTGACCAATATGACCAGCGCTTACAGCGGTATTCGGTGGGGCTCTGGGTTAGCACGACAATTTCAGTATGAACAAACGCAAAGTCGCATCGGTAAAACCTTATACGAAGCGCCGCAGCTTTATATTGAAAACTCGCCAGTGTTTTATGCCGACCGCATCAATACGCCATTAGTGATTGAGTTTGGTGACGAGGATGGTGCTGTACCGTGGGAGCAGGGGATCGAATTGTATTTAGCGCTACGCCGCTTACACAAGCCGGTGGTGATGCTGCAGTACGAGGGCGAACCGCACCACCTGAAAAAATATCCTAATAAGGTCGACTACACGTTGAAAATGAAAGCATTTTTTGACCATTATTTGAAGGGCGAAGCGGCGCCTAAATGGTGGCAAGAAGGTGAAGCTTACAGCGAATAATATGAGCTTGATAAATAAATCAATCTCGGTTGATTGTCGTCATTACCGGCAATTAATCGAGATTTTTTGCCACTGTTTTAGCGATACCGAACAGAGCTGTTTGTTAGCTGGTGATGCTGAACCCTTTTACTTACCGGCGCAGATGTCGTTGCCGAGTGAGATGGAGGTTAGCGCTAGCTTACAACAACGCTTGCAACAGCAGCGGCGGTTAAATCGAATCGTTTTTGCGCATGGCTTTTTTGCCTCAGCATTACACGAAATTGCCCACTGGTGCATTGCCGGCTCGGCACGACGGCAACAATTCGATTATGGCTATTGGTATGAACCCGATGGCCGTAACGCCGAGCAGCAAGCACAATTTGAACAAGTTGAGGGCAAACCACAAGCGTTGGAATGGCTTTTCTCGGCTTGCGTTGGTGTCGATTTTCAAGTCAGTGTCGACAACTTAGGTGGCGTCGAAGTCGACCGTCAAGCGTTTCGGCAGACTGTGTTACGGCAATTACAGCGCTACTTAACTGAAGCCTTATTACCGACTCGAGCCGAGTACTTTGCTCGTGCGTTGTGTGCCTACTATGGGCTTGATTGGAATAACGTGTGCGCCAATTTGTTAGCATTACACTGATCTTTTTTTCGGGCCTATCACTACTGCTTAAATGAGGACGCATCCTCGTTGTTTTATCGTAACGCGGAACTGATCGTTGTCGGTGCAAGCGCGTTAACTCATAAAAGCGACGTATGTAAGAACAAGGAGAGTGTATGAAACGCCCAATGGCATTATTACTGTTACTGGCTTTTAGCATTGGTGGTTTGAGCGCCTGTTCGACGGTTGAAGGCTTTGGTAAAGATATGCAAAAAGCCGGTCAAGCCATCGAAGACGAAAGCGAAGAAAATCAAGACTGATTGCCAAGACAATAAAATGGGATAGTTTGCTAGTGCCAGTTGCTAGCCGCTGTCCCATTGTTGTTTTTGGCGTTACCCGCTTTAGTTAATGCTTACGCTTAGGATGAGTATGCATGCCTATTATTGCGACTTAGCCATGCTGCTGCAGCGCGCTGACAGACGCGTTATACTAGCGAGCTAAAGCTGTTTCCAATCGGATTTACCTGCATGTCAGAAAAATTAGTTATCGGTTTAGCCATTAACCCTTGGGCGGGCGTGGGGGGTAGTGTGGCGCTTAAGGGCAGTGATGGCGCAACAACCGCGCAGCAAGCTATAGCATTAGGCGCCGAGCAACGCGCTAACGCGCGCGTCGACGTCAGTTTAGCGCTATTAACCGATTACCGCGATAAGTTGCATTGGTTGACGGCCGCGGGCGATATGGGTGAGCAAGCATTGTTGCGTGCAGGTATGCAAGCTGAGGTGGTTTATCACAGCAACCCTGCTGGTACAGAGCAGGTCACATCGGCAGCAGATACTCAAGCAGCGGTAAAAGCGATGCTGGCTAAGGGTGTCGACTTATTGGTATTTGCTGGCGGCGACGGTACTGCGCGCGATATTTGCCAATGTGTGCCCGAGCAACAGCCGGTGTTGGGTATTCCTGCTGGGGTTAAAATTCACTCCGGGGTTTATGCTATCAGTCCCACTGCCGCTGGCCGTGTGATTGAAAAGTTGGTTATTGGCGAGCTGGCGAGTTTGCAGTTGGCCGATGTCATGGATATCGATGAAGAGTTATTCCGGCAGGGGCAAGTGCGGGCGCGACGTTACGGTGAAATGTTGGTACCCGCCGAGTTGCAGTATATTCAAGCCGTGAAAATGGGTGGTAAAGAGTCGGATGAGTTGGTGTTAGCCGATATTGCCGCCGATATTATTGAATCGATGGAAGACGATGCGCTTTATGTGATGGGGTCGGGCTCCACGGTTGCCGCGATTATGGAAGAAATGGGGCTGCCGAATACCTTATTGGGCGTCGATGTGGTGCGTAATGAGAAGCTGTTGGCCGCCGACGTTACCGCTGCACAATTACAAAAATTGCTTGCCGAGCACGATAAGCGTTACTTAGTCATTACCTTGATCGGCGGTCAGGGACACCTGTTCGGACGTGGCAATCAGCAGCTTTCGCCGGCAGTTATTCGTTGCATCGGTAAAGCGCAGATCCGAGTCGTAGCGACTAAAACTAAATTAAACGACCTACAAGGACGGCCGCTACAAGTCGACACCGGTGATGTTGCCTTAGACCGTGAATTAAACGGCCTGATTAGCGTCACCACCGGCTATCACGATCAGGTGCTGGTGCGAGTGGCGGCGGTTGATTAATACTGTGAGCGCGGTAAACGCACAACTAAACCGTCTAAGGCCTCGGTCATCTCGATTTGGCAGCTTAAACGACTGTTAGCTTTTGGCTCGACCGCGGCCTCGATCATATCGGCCTCCGCCTCGCTCACTGGCGGCAGTTTATCCTGCCAAGCTGGGTCAACATAGCAATGGCAGGTGGCGCAGGCTAAGACACCGCCGCACTCACCTAAAATACCATCGATCATGTGGTCGACAGCGCCTTCCATGACCGTATGTCCGACCTCGATATCGGCTTCAAATTGGTTGTCTTGTGCATCAATGAAAATGACTTGAGGCATGGCTATAGGTCCTTCGTTGTTTAGCGCGAGTTTATCTATTCATACAGTTGCTGGTTGACCAGCGCTTGATGGCGGTCATTGTAGCAGAAGGCATCAGCCAGTCGCTACGATAGGGTCAATAAGGAAAGCCGATTCAACGCTTATTGCTGTCGGTGAGTGTGCTAAGATGCTGCCAAGTCAATCGTTTTAGCGGTCTTTAATCAGTAAGGATAAGCAGCATGACATGGCATGCCAATAAAGAGTTTTTTGTTTCCTGGGAAGAGCTTCACCGTGCCACTAAAGAACTGGCGCGACGTCAACTACCGGCCGAACAATGGCGTGGTATCATTGCGGTCAGTCGTGGTGGCTTAGTGCCGGCAGCGATTGTCTCGCGCGAGCTCAATATTCGTTTAGTCGACAGCGTTAGCGTCAGTTCATACAACCACACCGAACAGCGTGGTGATTTGCAACTGTTGAAAGACGTCACCGCCAGCGAAGATGGTGAGGGTTTTCTTGTCATTGACGATTTAGTCGACTCGGGTAATACCTTGGCATTTTTACGCCAGCGTTTGCCGCGCGCTAAATTTATTACGGTTTACGCCAAGCCAAAGGGCTTAGCAACGGTCGATGACTATGTCGCCGATTTAGATCAAGAGACTTGGATTCACTTTCCTTGGGATATGCACTTGCACTACGTTGAGCCGTTGGCGGGGCAAGAGGCGTAAAGCGGCTAGCAGCCACGGATGCGTTGTTGCGCAAGTCCGTGGCTGAGCGTCATTGTTGCTTGTTATTGTGGCTGTGGCGACCAGCTACGTAGGCTTTGCTGCCGCAGTTTGAGTTTTTCTGTTTCGCTAAGGCGGTAATAATTCTCGCCTAAACCCGGTTCCCAGTCACCGTATGACGGGTTAGGTAATAAAATAAACCGGTGCCCGAATTCGGCCTGATGCGCATCAACGATCTGCTTACGCTGTGTATTAAGCGTGTGGTAAGTTTGCAGCTCGGGGAAGTCATTCAGATTATCGCCCATCAATACCACAACCTCATAGCCGTCAGCTTCAATGCTAGCCAGGCGTGAAGCTTTATTAGACGAATCTTGTTTTAAGCGCACGGTAAAGTCGCTGACGTTGGGAAAACCAAGCTGTTCAAGATTCTTTTTGGTGGCCGCTTGTGTACGCACCGACCGATTAGACACATAAAACATCGTGCCACCGTTGTCGGTAATGTAATTGGCAAGTGCTACAGCACCGTCGATGGCTGGTGTTTGCACCGCGTTTACCCAGGCGTTCCAGGTGTCGGTCTGATAACCCTGTTGATTGTTAATTTGCCAAGCGGCATAAGGCGAGTTATCTATCATGGTTTCGTCTAAATCGACCATGACCGCTAGCTTTTTGCCTGATTGTGCCTCGCTTTGTTCGGCTTTCGCCGCCGCAAACGCCAATTTAGCCATGTTATAAGCTTGGTAGCATAAGGCGCGGTACTCACCCGCATTTTGCATCCATAACACGCTTTGTACGTTCTGCTCCGGCAACACGCTGGTATTTATCGGCTGCGTTTGTTCGGCATAACCGATACTGGTGAACACGAACAGGGGTAACAGCATTACCATTTTTTTCATTGATTGTTGTTCCTTTGCATGATGTTTTTGCTGAGAGCGGGCTTTAATGCTGGCAATAACGGGGTGATGCTACCATCGATAGGGTGATCAATAGGTAGCTGCAGTAGCGCTGCCACCAGCGGGTAAACGTTCACGTTGGCAAACGCTGGTAGCGTTACGCCGGCTTTAAACGCCGGACCTTCAGCAACAAATAACGCGCCCATGTCGGGATTGTCACTGTAACCATGGGTACCACCGATGTTATTTTTATCGTCATCGCCCGCTTTGTCGGCAAAGCTTTTACTACTGAAATAACGCGGTGCGTCGATACTTAAAATAATATCGGCAACGCGCGGACTATCGACGTAGTGACGATCTTGCAAATAACTTTCATCGACCAGTTGGTAACGACCCGCGGCGCGCTTGGCGAGGCGCTGGCGCTCGGCGGCAATCTCGGCAGCACTAGTGTTTGGCTTAGCATACAGCATCAGGCGGGTACTGCCATTCACCACCTGAAAATGGTCGTTATTAATATCGAGCTGATGATAGTCCATGGCTTGGTCGTGCTGAATGGTGGTCATACCGTGGTCGGCAACGACAATCAAGTTGACGGGCTCATCAAGCTGTTTTATGCCAGCTCGGATTAAACCGATAATGCGATCGACTTCGCTTACCGCCGCTTCGGTTTGTGGGGCATCAGGACCAAAATGATGACCTTGAGTATCGACTAACGAAAAATAGCCAGCGACAAATTGTGGGCGTGCGGTGGGCGGTAATTGTAGCCATGCCAGAATTTGTTGCACCCGCGCTTCATAGGGTGCCGGTTTGGCGTAATGATAGTAATAAGATGGCGTCATACCGTTGATGCGCGCGTCTGATTCTGGCCAAAAATAAGTGGCGCTTTTAACGCCATTGATTTCAGCTAGATTCCATAACGGGATACCCGATATCCAGCTTGAGTCATCTTTACCCATGCCCATTTTATAGCACTGCTGGCGTTGCTTATCGCAAAAGCGGTTATCGACGATGCCATGATGGGTTGGGTATAAGCCGGTGATCAGGCTGATATGATTGGGAAACGTTTTGCTTGGATAGACCGGCAGTAACTGTTCGGCTCGCACACCGTTAGCGGCGATTGCACGTAAATTAGGAGCCGCGTATTTATCGATATAGTCCCAGCGAAAACCATCTAACGAGATCATCACCACTGCGGCGGTCGATTGCTGATGATCTTGGCTGAGCTTGGAGATATCGGTTTGATGATGGCTACAGGCGTTTAAGCTGACAACGCTGAGCAGTGCGGTGCTGAGTGCGAGCGCGCATCGATAAGCATATTTAAGTTTCGAATCTTTCATTCACTGACCATAAAAACAAGGCGTGAAGCGCGGCATCATAACTTGCCTTAATCGCATTCACGGGTATTAACGGGATGCTGATGTTAGCGCGCGATTATGACAGAAAGAGGAAAGGATACTAAGCTTTTACGCGATTTTATTAGCAGGCTTATTGTAAACCCCCAGCATGTAAACACCGGTATGTAAATCCCAGTATGTAAACCTGAGCCGTGTTAACAAACAAAAAAGCAGATAGTGTGTAGCTATCTGCTTTTTATTAAGTGCTCGATTTATGCGTCTATCGCTACTCAGCCAAGCTAGGCTTTAACCGACAACGGTGTTATGACCTGCGTTAAGCCAACTGCGATTGAATAAAGGACAAGCATTGATCAATTTTTAACAGCGATTTATCGCCGCCGCTACGGTGCTTATATTCCACCGCTTGCTCATCCAAATTACGCTCGCCAATGACGATTTGATGCGGTATCCCGACTAATTCCATATCGGCGAACATGACGCCAGGTCGTTCTTTACGGTCGTCAAATAACACCTCGATACCGGCATTTTGCAACTGTTGGTAAAGCGTTTCCGCGACTTCTTGTACACGTGCCGATTTGTGCATGTTCATCGGAATAATAACCACTTGGAACGGCGCCAATGGTGCTGGCCAGCAAATACCACGGTCGTCATGATGTTGCTCAATCGCGGCCGCAACAATACGTGAAATACCGATGCCATAGCAGCCCATGGTCAGAGTTTCGTGTTTGCCGGTTTCTGACAACACACCAATTTTCATCGCTTCACTGTATTTCTTACCTAGTTGGAAGATATGACCGACCTCAATACCACGTGCGATAGCCAGTGTACCTTGACCACAAGGGCTAGGGTCGCCGCTGACCACATTACGAATATCGGCGACCGTATCAGCGTCCGTCAGGCCTTCGGCACTGCGGTCAACGATACGGTAAAGCTGCCCTTGAGGATTCTCTAAACGTTGTAACGGCGCGGCAACCGCTGAGAGCTTTTCTGCTTTGACGCTATTTAATTGATGGTCGGCGCGTAACACCAGCTCAACGTAGTCGACATCGCTTTCGGCACTGGCTTGCACGGCGATACGTTGGATCTCTTTGATATCGCTAGGAGTCACTAAGGCTTCGGCCATTTCGACGTTAGCGGCGTAGTCTGAACTGTCAGAATAGGCAATTTCGTCTTCGCCCGACTTAGCTAACACTTGAAATTCGTGCGATTGATTACCACCAATCGAACCGGTGTCGGCGATAACTGCACGGAAATTGAGTCCAAGGCGGGTAAATATATTGCAGTAAGCTTGATACATTTTATCGTAGGTCTGTTGCAAGCTTTCTTCACTAAGGTGGAACGAGTAGGCGTCCTTCATGATAAATTCACGTGCGCGCATAACGCCAAAGCGCGGCCGGATCTCGTCGCGAAACTTGGTTTGGATCTGGAATAGATTTAGCGGTAACTGTTTGTAGCTGCTAATTTCTTTTCGAGCCAATTCACCGATCACTTCTTCGTGGGTTGGGCCTAGTACAAACTCGCGTTGGTTACGGTCTTGCAGACGCAGCAGTTCAGGACCATAAGCCTCCCAACGTCCTGACTCTTGCCATAAATCGGCGGGTTGCACCATCGGCATTAACACTTCTAGAGCGCCAGCCGCTTGCATTTCTTCGCGTACCGCTTGCTCGACTTTGCGTAACACGCGCAAACCCGTCGGTGTCCATGTGTATAAACCGGCGGCCACTTTACGGATCATGCCGGCACGCAACATCAGTTGATGGCTAACCACCTCGGCGTCGCTGGGGGTTTCTTTCAGAGTTGATAGTAAATACTGGCTGCTGCGCATGGCTTCAAGTCTCTCGCTGGACAGTAAACAGTTAAATAAAGGCTGGATTCTATCAGCGTCGGCGTCGACTCAAAAGTGTTTGTCGCGATTCTCTTGAATTTCGCTGACTAAGACGCCGTTGCTATCGACTTGCCAGCGAATATTTAGATCATATAAAGCGGTGCCATATTGGCGCTCGCCGGGCGCTTGGCGACGTTGATAAGCCGGGCGCGGATCTTGCCCTAACACTTGTTGTATCAATTGCCGTAAATCAGCATAAGTTTGCTGATGCTGCTGTAATTGCTGTTCGGCTACAGCGCTAAAACGCACGGTTAGTGGTGCTGGCGCGTGTTCAGCATAACCACTTTGGCTATCGCTAATGGCATCGGCGTAACCGATGTAGGGTTTGATGTCGTATATCGGCGTACCATCGACTAAATCGGCGCCGCTGACTTGCAGCCGCAACGGACGTTGTAACACGCTGATTAACTTCACCACCGATAAGCCCAGCGGGTTAGGGCGAAAGGTCGAGCGACTCGCAAAGACGCCGATTTTTTGGTTACCGCCTAAGCGTGGTGGCCTGATCAGAGGTTTCCAGCCTTGTGCCGCGGTTTGGTGGAAGGCAAAAATTAGCCACAAATGAGAGAACTGCTCGATGCCTCGCACAGCATCCATGTGTTGCATGGCGTCGCTAAACACCACCTCGCTGATCGCCGACTCGACCAGCCCGGGCTGCCGCGGTACCGAGAATTTTTCGGGGTAGGGCGAACGTATATGTGCAATGGCTTCTAGCTGCAAGGGCATAACGGCGATATCTGATTCGCTAACAGGTGTGCGAATTTCACCACATTATGCGCGTATTGACCAATGAATAACACCGTAAGCTCTCGTTAAATTCACGCTATAAACCTGTAACTCAATGATTTTAAATAATAAAAAATAATTGGCATAAGCGTTGCTCAACCTTTTGCTATACAACAGCGTCTTAATCAGTAAAGAGATTGAAGCACATGGAGAAAATAACAATGAAAAAATGGGTATGGTCTGCAGCGTTAATGGTGATTGGTTCGGTAACTTTGGTTTCGGCAGCAGTAGCCAAGGATAATGAGCAACGGGAAATTTCCGCACAGTACGAGTTTAGCGCTGGCGGTGAGATGATATTTGACGGCAGCGTTGGCGAAGTGACCTTTGTCTATCATGATGACGACAGTGTCGATATCCAGCTAACTGCCGAACAGAGTGATGGCAATTGGTTTGGTTGGAACGACGGTGATGTTGAGGCGCTTGAATTGGTTGTCGAACAACAGGGCAATCGCATTGATATCAGTACCGAGAACGACGACGATTTAGAGCTAACCTGGGTCATCAGTATGCCGCGTTTGAGCCGCTTGAAAGCTGAGCTGGGTGTGGGTGCCATAAACGGTGATATTAAGATGACCGATATTGATATGGAAGTCGGCGTTGGCCAAATTGACGTGCGCTTATTGGGTGACGACTATGAACGTATTATGTTGGATAGCGGTGTAGGCGATACGCAAATCAAAGGTGTCGATAAAATGTCCAGTGAGCGTGCGATGGTGTCATCGGAGAGTCGTAGCGAGGGGCAGGGTAAACATCGCGTAAAAGCTTCTTCAGGCGTTGGTGAGGTGATTGTTACCATCGACAAACGCTAACAAATACCATGCTCCCTAAATCGATGGCGCCGCTTATAGGCGCCATTTTTATGTCGAGTTAGTTTTGCCATCCTACGGCTTGACCAAAACACGCCATTTTGCTGTAACAATAATTATCGCTACGGCTACTTAAATCGAAGCATTGCGTATAGACCACGGCATCGGCTTTAAAGCGATAGGCTTCACTACGTAATGCTTGTTTGGCATCGCTGGCATTTGCTGGAGGTTGGTTTTTTGCTGCCTGGCAAGATTCACCGGTGACAATACTTAATAGTTTAAAGGCGCGATCGGGCGTTTCATCATTCATATAAACGTCGATATTGCGCTCACCAAAATAACGCTTAAAGTTTTCTGGGTCAGCATTGCTTTCAAATTGGTAACTGCTACAACCCGCTAACGTCAATAACGCGGATAACGCTAGGGTAGTGCTCGCAATAGACAGAAATCGCACGGCGATAGGCCCTGATGATTGAAGATGATAGCAGCTAGACTAATCAAGGATGTCGTTGCAATCAAGTGACTTAACGCTACACGCTTATAACGCGCCGTGAAAAAAAGGCCAACCGCTTAACGATTGGCCCATTAGCAAGCTAGTACTGACAGTTACAGGCAGTTACCTGACCTGCGCATGGCTTTACTTGATCAGATAGTCTTCCAGCTTGTTGCCTTTCTCAAGTGCATGCTTCAATGCGTTAGGCATACGACCTTGACCGGTCCAAGTAATACGTTCACCGTTCTCTACGATAGCGTATTTAGGTGGCTTAGGCGCACGCTTTTTACGGGGCTTCTTAATGGCATCGCCGCCGATTTCTTTTTCAATGATATCGGAAACATCAATCCCGGCATCGGCCATCGCTTTTTTGAATTCTTCAATTTTTTGAGCTTTTTCTTGTTCCTCGCGACGCTGAACTTCAGCTTCTTCACGACGATCAGAAATGACTTTCTCAAGTTTCTGCTGGACTTCTTCTAATTCAGAAACTGATAAGTTTTTTGTAGCCGCTTTTAAACGGCGACCATGGGTTAAAATATTAATAAATTCACTCATAACTCACCTTTAGCCTTCTCAACTTGTTTTTAGCCCAGATAGTGTATCCCGAGAATTTAGATTTAACAAATTAAGATTATTAAAAGCAATTAATAAATTAGAAAAATATCGACCATTTACACTTTCTTAATAAAAAAGGCGCAAATTAGCGCCTTTAAGTTTTCATTCGAATATATCTAATTACATATTCGGATAGGTTGGACCACCGCCACCTTCTGGGGTTACCCAAGTAATGTTTTGACTCGGATCTTTGATATCACAAGTTTTGCAATGAATGCAGTTCTGCGCATTGATCTGGAAACGTTGTTGACCCGCTTCTTCGACGACTTCATAAACACCCGCTGGACAATAGCGCTGCGCTGGCTCCGCGTATGTGGGCAGATTGACTTCGATCGGAATACTGGGGTCGCTCAGACGTAAATGACAGGGCTGGTCTTCGGCATGATTGGTATTAGACAAGTAAACCGACGATAATCGATCAAAAGTAATTTGATTATCGGGCTTAGGATAATCAATGGTTTTATGCGCATTAACCGTTTCGGTACAGGCAAAATCGGGTTTCTCATCTTTAAATGTAAAAGGTAGCTTTCCGGCAAAGAAGTTTTGATCAATAGTGTTATAAACACCACCCCAGAAAGTACCAAATTTATGAATTGCGGGACCAAAGTTTCTTGAGCGATATAATTCGTCAAATACCCATGAGTTTTTCATGGATTTATCGAAATCGGTTAATTCAACAGGTGCCGTTTCAGCGTTATTTAACGCAGAAAAAACGCTTTCTGCCGCTAACATACCTGACTTCATTGCGGTGTGGTTGCCTTTAATTTTGGCAAAATTCAGTGTACCTGCATTACAACCCACTAATAGTCCGCCAGGAAAGCTCATTTTCGGCAACGAATGCAAGCCACCTTTAGCGATAGCGCGAGCGCCATAGCTCACACGTTTACCGCCTTGCAGCACGGCTTTAATGCTCGGGTGAGTTTTAAAGCGCTGAAATTCGGCGAATGGATTTAAGTAAGGATTAGCGTAGTTAAGGTCGACAATTAATCCGACGAACACTTGGCCATCCTCGGCATGATATAGATAACCTCCACCGCTAGCGTTCTCGTCTAACGGCCAACCCGCAGTGTGTACTACCTTACCGGGCTGATGAACTTCAGCGGGTACATCCCATATCTCTTTAAAGCCTAAGGCGTAATGCTGTGGCGAAGCGTCGTCAGCCAACTGATAGTCGTTTATTAATTGCTTACCTAAATGGCCGCGACAGCCTTCGGCAAAAATCGTGTATTTAGCACGTAACTCCATGCCCGGCATATAGCCGTCTTTATGCTGCCCATCCGCAGCGACACCCATGTCACCGGTGATAATACCAGCGACCTCACCCGCCTCATTTTTAATCAGTTCGGCAGCGGCAAAGCCGGGAAAGATTTCAACACCAAGCTGCTCCGCTTGCTCGGCGAGCCAGCGACACAGGTTACCCATGCTGGCAATATAATTGCCGTCATTGTGAAATGTTTTCGGTACCGCAAAGGCGGGTAAGCGGGTGGCCTTGTTAGCATCTTTCAACAATAAAATTTCATCTTCGGTGACCGCGGTTTTTAATGGCGCGCCGCGTTCTTGCCAGTCAGGAAACAGTTCATTCAGAGCGCGTGGCTCAAATACTGCGCCAGACAGAATATGAGCGCCCACTTCGGCGCCTTTTTCAACCACACAAATCATCAATTCTTGCTGCTGCTCTTGAGCTAATTGACCGAGCCGACAAGCGGTGGCTAAACCGGCTGGACCGGCTCCGACGATGACCACGTCAAAATCCATGCTCTCGCGCTCGACAGCTTGCTGCTGTTCCATACTTTCCTGTTGCATACGACCCTCCTGCTATCAGGCGATTTCGATAGGGATCAGACCTTGATATTGTTGTAACAAACGTGTCATTTGTTGGGCGGGTATGGGCTTACTAAATAAGTAGCCTTGGCCAATTACGCAGTCACGAGCTAATAAAAAGTCGACTTGCGCTTCGGTTTCAACGCCCTCGGCAACCACATCCAGATCTAAGTTTTTCGCCAGATTAATAATCGTTTGAGTAATAGTAGCATCGTCATTGTCATGGGGCAGGTCTTGTACAAACGACCGGTCTATTTTTAACGACGACACGGGGAAGTTTTTCAAATAAGCCAATGATGAATAACCGACACCAAAATCATCGATAGCTAGTGCAATGCCATGCTCGCGGATGCTATGCATAAAATTGGTATGCGACTGAATATTTTCAATAAAAACTTGTTCTGTTAGTTCTAGCTCGAGTTTTTTAGCCGGTATTTGCGCGTGGTGTATGCTTTCTAAAACACGCTCCATCAGGTCCGGCGAGTGCAACTGTTTACCTGAAATATTGATGGCCATGGATAACTCGTCGTAACCCAAATCATGCCATAACTTTAGCTGCTCGCAGGCGCGTCGCATGACAAAGTTAGAAATAGGGATGATTAAGCCGGTATCCTCGGCAATCGGAATAAAACGGTCCGGACCGATAACCTGACCATCGTCTTCAATCCAACGCACCAATGCCTCTAAGCCAACAATACGGCGGCTAGTCAGTTCTACTTTGGGTTGGTAATAAACTTCCAGTTTTTCTTCGTCAACCGCGTGGCGTAAGCGTTTCATTAATTCAAGCTTATCGGTCAAATCACGGTGTAGCGACTTATTATAAAGGTGATAGGTATTACGGCCATTTTCTTTCGCTTGATACAGCGACGTATCGGCATTACGAATCAGGTTTTCTGCGCTGTAATCGGCATCTTCTGCAAAAGCGATACCGATAGAAGCGCTAATAAATAGTTCATAATCGTCGACGTAAAAGTGTGTATCTAACGCTACCAATAATTGATTGGTAATATCGATAACATCTTCTTGATGGATAATATCCGGTACTGCAATAACGAACTCATCACCACCCGTACGAGCCAAATAAGCCTGTTTCGGAATGATTTTCTGTAAGCGTCGGGCAACACGTTTTAGCAGCTCATCACCAACGGTATGGCCTAGCGCATCATTGACCTCTTTAAAGCGATCGAGGTCGATAAATAGCACCGCCAAGCGGGTACTCTGTTGTTGTGATAACTCGATGTGTTCTTCCAAAAAGCGTAATAGCGCATTGCGGTTAGCTAAGTGGGTCAACCAATCATGTTCGGCCAAATAGGCCATTTGCTTTTCGACTCGTTCCCGTTCTTCAATTTCGGCATACAAATCTAAGTTAGTATCGGCCAGTTCTTGCGCTCGTTTGCGACTACCGGTCAATACCGATAATACAAACGCTATCAGCAAGGTAGTAAAAAATCCCACGACTAACATGACAATCGGCGTGTGGCCAGTCATGCTGCTGAGTTTGCGCTGAGTCGGCCACAAGGTCAGTTGCCAGTTATTGGTTAACGCCTGCACATCAACATTGACGCCGTGGCTGTCGAGCAAGTCGGTATCGCCTTGAAATTGATAAATCAAACGCTGTTGCTGAGTAATTCGTAGTTGATAGCCTTCGCTGATATTGGTGCGGACAATATGGTTAAACAAATCTTGTAAGCTAATTACCACGGCCAGAAAGTAGTGTTTATCGCCTTGCGGAATGCGCATCAGCATGGCTAAGTCGGTATTTTGCGAGCCTAGGTTTCCGGCATCACCGATCATGGCGTGTTGATTATTTAACGAGAGGGGTAAACGATTGAGTAAAGGTGAGTCAGCAAACTGCTGCCCGAGTAATTGATAGTTGCCTTGCTCGGGGTGCACTTGCAAAATGGTTAAGTCGCTATCCAGCCAAGCCAGCGTACGTACACTTTTAAAATACAAGGAAATCGCCAGCGCTTCGTCGCGCCAGCGTTGTTGCATATCGCGCTCACTATTGGCCCAATCGCGACCGATCCACTCGACCATGAACAAGTGTGAAATTAAGTCCTGGCGAATTTTTCGTTTAATACTCTGCGCTTCGGCGCCCAAATACTGCTTAACTTGTTTGGTTTCTTCGTGTTGTAAATAGAAAAACAACGCCAGCGTCAAAATAACGCCAGCAACCATAGCGATGACGGCCTGTTTAGAATGATTAAAATACTTCATCATGAGTCTGGTGTGGGCGCTTGATTATTATTGTTATGTTGATTGACCGCTCCATCATTACCGATTCAAGGCTTAGGCGCAAGAGACAAACGGCCTGATAACACAAGTGTCATAGGCCGATTATCATTAGCGCAACTCGGCTCTATCGGCAAATTCGGATAAGGCTTCTGGATTTGCCAAGGCGTCGGTGTTTTTAACGGCTTCACCGTGAATCACTTGGCGCACCGCAAGTTCGACGATTTTGCCGCTAATGGTACGCGGAATATCGTGCACCTGCGCAATCACTGCCGGCACATGCCGTGGGGTGGCGTTGGCGCGAATCACTTTTTTGATGTCGCTACGTAATTCATCGTCCAGAGTGATACCGTCACGTAAACGCACAAACAGCACCACACGCTCGTCATCCTGCCATTGTTGACCAACCGCAATACTTTCTAATACGGCGTCGATTTTTTCGACTTGACGATAAATCTCGGCGGTGCCGATACGCACTCCACCGGGGTTCAGTACCGCGTCTGAGCGACCATAAATGATCACACCTTGGTGTTCGGTGATTTCGGCATAATCGCCATGCGCCCAAGTATTTTCAAAGCGCTTAAAATAGGCGTTAAAGTAACGCTGACCGTCGTCATCGTTCCAGAAGCCTATGGGCATGCAAGGAAACGAATTACGGCATACTAGCTCACCTTTTTCGCCGTATACCGCCTCACCGGCATCGTTAAATACCGCTACATCAAGGCCTAAACCACGGCATTGCAGCTCGCCACGGTAAACCGGTAAAATTGGACAGCCAAGCGCAAAGCACGAAACAATGTCGGTGCCGCCAGAAATCGACGATAAGCAGACATCGCTCTTAATATCACGATAGACGTAATCAAAACTCTCCGGCGCCAGTACCGAGCCAGTGGTTAAAATGCTACGTAACTGGCTTAGTTGGTGAGATTGCTTTGGTTTAACATCCGCTTTTTCCAGTGCCGCTAGATATTTGGCGCTGGTGCCGAACACGCTAATGCCTTCCTGGTCGGCAATATCCCATAATACTTCTGGCTTAGGTGCGAACGGTGAACCATCAAACAACACCAGCGTAGCGCCGACGGCCAGGCCTGATACTAACCAGTTCCACATCATCCAGCCACAAGTGGTGAAATAGAACAACGTATCTTGACGACCTAAATTGGTATGTAGACCATGTTCTTTCAAATGCTGCAGCAGGGTGCCACCCACGCCATGTACAATACATTTAGGGACACCGGTGGTGCCCGATGAGTACATGATGTAGAGCGGATCATTAAAGCCGACACGGGTAAAACTGAGCGGATCAGGATTGCTGGACAGGTAATCTTGCCATTGACTGCGGCGCGTGCCATCACAGCTACTGGGGTCCAGTTTACCGCTAAAATTAATCAGTATGGTGTGTTCCAAGCTATTAATTTGTGCTTCGATCTGATCCAGCTTGTCACCGATATCGATGCGTTTACCGTTATAAAAATAACCATCAACGCTAAATAACAGCTTGGGTTCAATTTGACCAAAGCGGTCAAGTACACCTTGCACACCAAAATCCGGCGAGCAGGACGACCAAATGGCGCCAAGGCTGGTTGTTGCCAGCATCGCGACGATGGTTTCAATGCAGTTTGGCAACATCCCGGCAATACGGTCACCGGCACCCACACCCGCTGCCCGCATGGTGGTCGCCAAGGCGGCTACCTGCTGCCGTAGTTCGGCATAGCTGAGCTGCTGACGGTCACCGTTCTCACCACGGAAAATTAGCGCGATGTGATTATCGTCGTGGCGTAATAAGTTCTCGGCAAAGTTTAAACGAGCCGCAGGAAACCAGCGTGCGCCAGGGAGTTTATCGATGTCGCTGACAACTTGCTCGCCAGCCTCGCCAATGACATCAAAATACTGCCAAATTTCGCGCCAAAAGAGCTCGCTATGGGACACCGACCAGTGCTGTAAGTCATCATAGTTGGCTAATCCCAGTTCAAACTGACGATTAACATGCTGCAAAAAATCGGTCATCCGTGCTTGTGCAATCTGCTCTGCGGATGGCTGCCAAAGTCGTTTGCTTGTCATCATTGCTCCTATTCGGCTGACGTTTGTTGCAACAGTGCCTGCGCGACTTGTGAGCGCGTTTTATGGCCCAATTGCTGACAAATAGCCTGGCCAGCTTGCGCTAGCGCTGGCAAGTCGATACCGGTCTCAATATCCATACCGTGCAACATATAAACCAGATCTTCGCTGGCTAAATTACCGCTCGCACCGCGTGCATAGGGGCAGCCGCCTAAACCGGCAACGGCGCTATCAATGGTGGCAACGCCTAATGGTAAACAGGCGGCAATATTGGCCAAGGCTTGTCCATAAGTGTTGTGAAAGTGTAGTGCCAACTGCGGCATCGGCACGGCTTCGGCAACCGCGGCTAGCATGCGTTGTGCGTGCAACGGTGTGCCCACACCAATGGTATCGCCCAAGCTAATTTCATAGCAGCCCATTTCGTACAGTGCTTCAGCCACTCGCACCACCTCAGCAATCGGTACTTCGCCCTGATAGGGGCAACCCAGCACGCAAGAGACATAACCGCGAACGCGGATGTCCGCCGCCTGTGCCGCCGCCATTAACGGCTCAAAGCGCGCCAAACTCTCGCTAATAGAACAGTTGATGTTTTTTTGGCTAAACGCCTCGGAAGCGGCGGCAAACACCGCGACTTCGTCTGCGCGCGCCGCTAAAGCCGCGTCAAAGCCTTTCATATTGGGCGTTAAAGCGGCATAGGTAACACCCTCATGGCGCTCGATTTGTGCTAAGACATCGGCACTATCAGCCATTTGCGGCACCCATTTAGGGCTGACAAAACTGCCGCTTTCAATATAACTCACACCGGCGTTACTGAGGGCGTTGATCAAGTCGACCTTGGCCGCCAGCGCTACCGTGGCTTCATTTTGTAAGCCATCACGAGGACCGACTTCAACCACTTTTACCCGACTGGTCATCGTCATCAATCACTCCTTACGCGTCATCGCGTTTTATGCGTTGTCCGTATCCTGAGCTAAGCCTAATAGCTCGGCACCGTCGCTAACCAGCTCGCCGGGCTGATAAAATACCTCACTGACACGGCCAGCGGCGGGGGCTCGAATGGTGTACTCCATTTTCATGGCTTCCATGATCAGTAAGGCTTGATCTTTCTCGACCCAGTCGTCGACCTGTACCAACACCTCGACCACAGTACCATTCATCGGTGCTTGCAAACCACCAGCATCGGCCTCGCTATTAAGCGTATCGGCTACTCGGTAGCGGCTAACACTGACGCGTTCAAGTTGATTAAACAATGTCACCTCGGCACCATCATCGGCAACCGCCACTCGAAAGCGGTGACCGTTCTCGCTGATGCTTAGATAATCGCCATCAAAGTCGAGTACTTGCCATTGCTGTTGCGCGTCATTGGCTAAGCTGAACTGCTGGCCTTGTTGGGTGAGCTGAATGGTCAAGGTTTGCTCACCGTACTGCCATTGCAATTGATGACTAAAGCCCTGATTCAGACGGAAGCTATCGGCGTTGTCCCAAGGCGAGTACCAAGCGGCTACCTGACTCTGTTGTTGGCGTTGATAAATATCAAACAGGCTAGCGATAATGGCATAGCGGTTAACGTCAATGTCAGTTTGTTGAAACAACTGTGTGGCATGTTTGTCGATGAACTGAGTCGTCAATTCGGCGCGCTGAAATTGCGGGTGCGCACAAATACGCTGGAGAAAGCTAATATTGGTGCTTAGCCCGGTAATGCGATATTGACTGAGCGCTTGTTGTAAACGACGTAGAGCGCTGCTGCGGTCGACATCCCAGACCACCAGCTTGGCGATCATCGGATCGTAAAAGGCGGTGACTTCATCGCCCTCGACCACGCCAGTATCAATACGCACATGAGCAGAGGTTAACGGTGCCCGCAGGTGGTTTAAGCGACCGGTACATGGCAGAAAGTCGTTGTCGGGATCTTCGGCATAAATCCGTGCTTCAAAGGCGTGACCGTTGAGTTGAATGTCGTCTTGCGCCAGCGGTAAGGTTTCGCCAGCAGCGACGCGCAACTGCCACTCGACCAAATCGAGGCCGGTGATCATTTCGGTGACCGGATGTTCGACTTGTAAGCGGGTATTCATTTCCATGAAATAAAACTGGTTATTGGCGTCAAACAAAAACTCTACCGTGCCAGCGCCAACATAATCGATAGCTTGTGCTGCGCGCACCGCCGCTTCGCCCATCGCCACGCGGGTTTTTTCGGCCAGCGCTGGTGCGGGCGCCTCTTCTAGAATTTTTTGATGGCGACGCTGCACCGAACAGTCACGCTCGGCTAGATACACCGCGTTGCCGTGTTCATCGGCAAACACCTGCACTTCAACGTGGCGTGGGTTACGGATAAACTTTTCGATAAGCATGCGTTCGTTGCCAAAGGAGGCTTTGGCTTCTCGTTTGGCCGACGCTAGTGCGTCGTTAAATTCGCTCGCTTGCTCGACCAAACGCATGCCTTTACCACCACCGCCATAAGCAGCTTTTAACAACACCGGATAGCCGATTTTATCGGCTGCTGCGGCGAGTGTATCGGCATCTTGTTCACTACCGTGATAACCCGGTACCAAGGGCACCCCAGCCTCGTCCATAATGGCTTTAGCGGCGCTTTTCGAGCCCATCGCCGCAATGGCATTCACCGGCGGCCCCACGAAAATGATGTGGTTACTCGCGCAAGCATCAGCGAAGGCTTCGTTTTCCGACAAAAAGCCGTAACCGGGATGAATGGCTTGCGCGCCGGTTTGCTTAGCGGCGGCAATGATACGCTCGATCTGTAAATAGCTGTCGCTGCTGGCCGCAGCGCCTACGTGTACCGCTTCATCGGCCAGTTGCACGTGACGGGCATGCTGGTCGGCGTCGGAATAAATCGCTACCGTGGCAATGCCCATGCGTTGCGCGGTACTGATCACGCGACAGGCAATTTCGCCACGATTGGCGATAAGTAATTTGGTAATGGTTTTCGCAGACGTAGTATTAACGTGCATAAGTTAACCTCGAGTCCAATCAGCCGGACGTTTTTCCAAAAAGGCGCTGAGACCCTCTTGGCCCTCTTCAGATACCCGTATCGCAGCAATACGCTCGATAGTTTGTTGGCGCATGTCTGCGCTGACCGGGGCATAGCTGAGGTCACTGATAAGTTGTTTACAAGCCGCCAAAGCGGCCGGGCTATTTGCGAGTAAGCTATCGATCAGCGCTTGGCTGCGGCTGCTTAAGTCGTCACAGACTTCATGTACCAAGCCATATTGCTGGGCGACGTCGGCAAAAAAGCGTTCTGCGCTCAGCATGTAGCGACGCGCCTGACGTTCACCCATGGCGCGTATGACATAGGGACTAATCACCGCAGGAATTAAGCCGATTTTAACCTCGCTTAGGCAAAAGCTAGCGCGCGCTTCGGCTAACACGATATCGCAGCATGCGGCTAAGCCAACAGCGCCGCCAAAGGCCGCGCCTTGCACCAAACAAATGGTCGGTTTGCTCAGCTCATCTAAGCGTTGCATTAAGGTCGCTAATTGCGCCGCGTCATCGAGGTTTTGCTGATAATCTTTGTCAGCCATCGAGCGCATCCACTGCAAATCGGCACCGGCCGAAAAATGCTTACCTTGTGAGCGTAATACCAACAGCCGCGCTTGTGGTTGTTGTTCAACTTGGGCCAAGGCCTCAATAAGCGCCGCAATCATGTGGTCATCAAAGGCATTATGTACGCTTTCGCGCACCATGGTTAAATAGGCGACGCCGCGCTCATCAATCTCTAGGGTCACGGTTCGTTCGGGTTGTTGTAGGTTTGACATCATGCGCTCCTTTACATCCGGAACACGCCAAAGCGCGTCTCTTCAATCGGTGCATTTAATGATGCCGCCAGACTCAGCGCCAACACTTCACGGGTTTGAGCTGGGTCGATAATGCCATCGTCCCATAACCGCGCCGATGCGTAGTAGGGGTGGCCTTGTTGTTCATACTGTTCGACGATGGGTTGTTTTAGTTTGGCTTCGTCGGCGGCGCTGAGCTGCTCGCCTTTGCGTGCTAGATTATCTTTAGTGACTTGCGCCATGACGCCGGCTGCTTGTTCACCGCCCATCACCGAAATACGCGCGTTTGGCCACATGAACATTAATGTCGGATCATACGCACGACCGCACATACCGTAGTTGCCGGCACCGTAACTGCCACCGATGAGCACGGTAAATTTAGGAACTTTGGCACAGCTCACCGCGGTCACCATTTTCGCGCCGTGCTTGGCAATGCCTTCGGCTTCATATTTTTTACCGACCATAAAGCCGGTGATGTTTTGCAAAAATACCAACGGGATCTGGCGTTGTGCACAAAGCTCGATAAAGTGCGCGCCTTTTTGCGCCGACTCCGAGAATAAAATACCGTTATTGGCGACGATACCGACCGCATAACCGTGAATGCGGGCAAAGCCGGTGACTAGCGTGTTACCGTAGTTTTGCTTGAATTCGTCAAAATCAGAATCATCGACTACGCGGGCAATGACTTCGCGCACATCATAGGGTTTGCGCAAATCGGTGCCGACAATGCCGTAAATTTCTTCGCTGGCATAGCGCGGTGGCTTAACCGCGCTGGGCGTCGCTGCTTGTTTCGCTGACACCGGCTGCTGATGATTTAAGCGCGCTACCGAGCGACGAGCAATCGCTAGTGCGTGCTCATCATTATCGGCGTAATGGTCGGCTACCCCAGAAACTTTGGTATGCACATCGGCGCCGCCTAACTCCTCGGCGCTGACTTCTTCGCCGGTGGCGGCTTTCACCAACGGTGGCCCAGCCAAGAAAATAGTACCTTGTTCGCGCACGATCACGCTTTCATCGGCCATGGCCGGCACGTAGGCGCCGCCTGCAGTACACAAGCCCATGACCACAGCGATTTGTGGGATACCCTTGGCTGACATATTGGCCTGATTAAAGAAAATCCGACCAAAATGGTCACGATCGGGAAATACTTCATCCTGACGTGGTAGATTAGCACCGCCGGAATCGACTAAGTAAATGCAGGGTAGGTGACAGCGCTCGGCAATTTCTTGCGCACGCAAGTGTTTCTTTACCGTCAGCGGGTAGTAAGTGCCGCCTTTAACCGTCGCATCGTTGGCTACGATCATACATTCGACGCCTTCAACCCGTCCAATACCGGCCACTACTCCCGCGGCTGGTACGTAATCATCGTAGCACTCCCATGCGGCAAATTGGCCGATTTCTAAAAACGGCGAACCGGCGTCGATAAGCTTATTAATACGTTCACGGGGCAGTAACTTGCCCCGTGCTAGGTGACGCTCTTGGTATTTGGGGCCGCCGCCCTGACTGATTTGTGCTACTTTCTCGCGCAAATCTTTCAGCAAGTCGCGCATGGCGGCATCGTTTTGCTGAAAGTTGCTGTCTTTGACATTAACCTTGCTGCTAAGAACAGTCACTGCTCGCTCCTTGCTTATTTGGATTCGTTGAACAATTCACGGCCGATCAGCATACGGCGGATTTCTGAGGTGCCGGCGCCGATCTCATATAATTTAGCATCCCGTAGCAGGCGTCCTGTCGGATACTCGTTGATATAGCCGTTACCACCGAGTAACTGAATGGCATCTAAGGCGATTTGAGTTGCCAGTTCGGCGGCATATAAAATTGCTCCGGCGGCATCTTTGCGCGTGGTTTCACCGCGGTCACAGGCTTTTGCTACTGTGTATACGTATGCTCGCGCAGCATTGGTGCGGGTGTACATATCGGCTAATTTACCCTGAACTAGTTGAAACTCACCGATTTTCTGACCAAATTGAGTCCGGTCATGTACATAGGGTACGCAAATATCTAAACAAGCCTGCATGATGCCTAACGGACCAGCCGCTAACACCGCGCGCTCGTAGTCTAGACCACTCATTAATACGCGTGCGCCTTTGCCGATATCGCCTAGTACGTTTTCCAGTGGCACTTTAACGTTATCGAATACTAGTTCACAGGTATTCGAGCCACGCATGCCAAGTTTGTCCAGTTTTTGTGCTTGGCTAAAACCTTGCCAATCTTTTTCAACGATAAACGCGGTAACTTCGCGAGAGTTGGCATCGCCGGTTTTCGCGTAAATCACGAATACATGGGCATCGGGACCGTTGGTGATCCACATTTTGTTACCGTTCAAAATAAAATGGTCATCGCGCTGTTCGGCGCGCAGTTTCATGCTCATCACATCTGAGCCTGCGTTAGGCTCGCTCATCGCTAAGGCACCAACGTGTTCGCCACTGCACAACTTAGGTAAATATTTTTCTTTTTGTTGTTGATTGCCGTTGCGCGCAATTTGGTTAACACAAAGGTTAGAATGAGCGCCATAACTAAGGCCAACCGATGCCGAGGCTCGGCTGATTTCTTCCATGGCGATGACATGCTCTAAATAGCCCAGATTAGAACCGCCAAACTGTTCATCGACGGTGATGCCTAATAAACCCATATCACCCAACTTGCGCCATAAATCATTGGGAAACTCGTTGCTGGCGTCGATATCGGCGGCGCGCGGCGCAATTTCATCGCGGGCAAAGGCATTAACTTGTTCGCGAATCATCTCGGCGGTTTCACCCAAACCAAAATTCATGACGTTAAATTGACTGATCATAACTGCTCCTGCTGCTACTTATTCTGCTACTCGTTCTGTGACTAAGGTAACGATTGATGTTAATGACTATCGACGCGGGTTTGGCTGACTTGATCCAGCTCTTCTTGGCAGCGTTCTTCAAGGTTGCCTAACTCGCCCAGTAATACATTGATGTCTTCGAGTTGTTGACGAAGTGAATGCTTTTTCTGTTCAATAAGCTCAAGCACCGTCTCTAACTGCGTGGCGCTGCTATTATCGGCATCGTAAAGCTCAAATAAACGACGCGTTTCGGCTAATGAAAAGCCCAGTCGTTTGCCGCGTAGAATCAGCTTCAAGCGGACTCGATCTTTATTGTGGTAAATGCGCGTTTGGCCTTGGCGCTTCGGTGACAACAGCCCCTCGTCTTCGTAAAAACGGATACTGCGGGTGGTGATGTCAAACTCCCTTGCCAATTCGCCGATTGAATATGTGAGTTTACTGTTCATAAGAAACTTGCATTGATGGCTGTCAGAAGGCTAAGCTTAGTGTAAGTTTACGTTAACGTAAAGTGCTAAGTGTTTGCTGGTCGGTAATTTGTCGGTTGCTATCGACGCTGGATTGTAAACTTCAGTATCCGCTCCCCAAGCATAGCGCAACGCGCACCGACAGCAATAGCAGCGCATACGCTGCACGCATTTATTGATAAGGAGAGATGTATGAGTGATCAGGCTATCGTCATTGTCGCCGCTAAGCGAACCCCAATGGGTGGCTTTCAAGGCAGCTTAAGTAGTTTGCCCGCGCCCGAGTTAGGGGCTGCCGCTATCAAAGCCGCGTTAGATAGCGCTAAGCTCGACGCCGCTAGCGTCAGCGAAGTGATCATGGGCAACGTGTTGCCAGCAGGCTTAGGGCAAGCGCCCGCGCGGCAGGCAATGTTGAAGGCTGGTTTAGCGCGCGCGACTGGCGCTACCACCATTAATAAAGTTTGTGGTTCGGGTTTAAAAGCGGTCATGTTAGCGCACGATCTGATTAAAGCGGGTTCTGCCGAAGTAGTGGTTGCCGGTGGTATGGAAAGCATGTCGAATGCGCCTTATATGTTGCCAAAAGCGCGAAATGGTTATCGTATGGGCCATGGTCAAGTGCTCGACCACATGATGTTAGATGGTTTAGAGGACGCCTACGAACATAAAGCCATGGGCTGTTTCGCCCAGGTGACCGCCGATGAATATCAATTAGGTCGCGAAGCGATGGATGAGTTTGCCATTAACTCGCTGAAAAAGGCGCAACAAGCCATCGGCGATGGTCACTTCAGTCAGGAAATCACTCCCTTAACGCTGACTACCCGTCAAGGCGAAGTCACTGTCGATACCGACGAGCAGCCCGGTAAAGCCAAACTCGATAAAATCCCGCAGTTACGCGCGGCTTTTGCGAAAGATGGCACCATTACTGCTGCTAACTCAAGTTCCATTTCAGATGGCGCTGCGGCGCTGGTATTAATGACCGAGGCGCAGGCTAAAGCACTGGGCTTACAACCGTTAGCGCGGATAGTTGGACACAGTACTCATTCGCAGGCGCCAGCAGAATTCACCGTCGCCCCTATTGGCGCGATGACCAGTTTGCTACAGCGCATTGGTTGGGACAAAGAGCAAGTCGATTTATGGGAAATCAACGAAGCCTTTGCCATGGTGACCATGTTAGCTATCGAAGAAATGCAACTAGATGCTGACAAAGTCAATGTGCACGGCGGCGCTTGCGCCTTAGGCCATCCGATTGGTGCCAGTGGCGCGCGCCTGTTAGTGACCTTACTGCATGCCCTAAAACAACGCGGTAAACAGCGTGGCATCACCTCGCTTTGTATCGGCGGCGGCGAAGCCGTGGCGTTAGCGGTAGAGATGCTATAAACGAGGTGTTGGCTGGCGGCTGGCAAGTGCCACCGCCAGTGTGATCACCGCGGCACCGCAGAGTAACCGTACCCAATCGGTGCTGTGCTGCCAAAATACCGCATTGACGATAATACCGGCAGGGATCAGCATGTTATTCATGGTTGCCAACTGGCCGGTATTGACGCGTTTTGCCGCTAGGTTCCAGCACAGATAACCGACACCCGACGCCACCAAGCCTAACCAGAGTAATACGCCCCATTGGGTAGCATTACTGGGTGTTTGTTGCCAGTCGGTAAAGAGTAGGGTGCTGAGGCCGGTGACCAAGCTGGCACCGACAAAGAACCAGGCAAAATTACGCAGTTGTTGTTGGTTGCTGCCGGTTGGTAAACGTTTGTAAGCCACTTGCCCAGCCGCAAAACAGAAATTCGCGGCTTGGATCAGTAAAAAGCCGGTTATAAAGTCGGCGCTGATGGTTTGGTAACGAATAATCGCTGCGCCGAGTACTGCGATCGCGGCAGCTAACCACCAACGCCATGGCAGGTGCCGACGGTTGAGTAAACATTCGTCGACCAGATTAATGTAGAGCGGCGTAAAGATAGTGAACAGCAATACCTCAGCGACGCTCAGGTATAAAAAAGCTTGATACAAAAATAGGTACATGACGCCGATTTGTAACGCGCCGATAGCGGCTAATGTCAGACGTTGGCGCCAGACCAATTGTTGTGGTTTGAGCAACGGTAAAAACAGCAGCAGAGCAAGCAGCATACGAATAAAAACGGCCAAGTAGGGGTCGACCTGACCGGCTAAATACTCGCCGATCAGCGAGAAACTCAGGGCCCACAGCAGGGTAATAAGCCATAGTGTGATCATGTACTGGGTAGCTCCTGTTCGCCGATACGGTGGTTACGATAATGCTGTGGGCTGAGGCCCATGACTTTTTTGAATAAACGGGAAAAGTAATAGGGGTCATCAAAGCCCAAGTCGGCGGCAATCTGGCGTACTGTCTGCTGTGACTGGTCAAGTAGGCGACAAGCTTGTTTAATTTTCAGATCGTTAAAGTAGTGCAACGCGGTGGTCCCCGTTTTTTGCCGAAACTTTTTACTAAAATGGAAACGAGAAAGGCCAACAAAATCTGCAAAATCAGCCAGGCTCAAGGAACGATGAAGATTATCTTTCATCCAACGTTCTAGCGCCAGCAGGTCAAAATGACTGACTTGACGTGCGCGCTGGCGGATATTGGCGATATCCAGTAACAGCTTACGCAATAAGGTTGCGGCTAGCTGGGCTTGTGCCAAGGTTAAACGCTGATGTTGTAAATTAAGCAGTGCGGTGACATCGCTACGCAGCTCGCGCCAATCGGGTAAGGTGATAACCGGTTTGTCTGGGCTAGTGCCAAGAATGTCCATGCAACTGGCGGCAGCGGGGCCATCAAAATGTGCCCAATAAATGCTCCAGGGGTGCTCTGAATGGGCTTGGTAGCGGTGTTTACAATGTTTCGGCAATAGCAATAATTGACCGGCTTGCAGTTCGCCGCGGGCTTGCTCGGTTTCATAATAACCGCGCCCCTGATGGCAAAAAATCAGTAAATAATTGCTATGTATGGCGCGTTTAACTAGGTGCCCTTGGGCATCTAAATAATGGCCAAAGGCCAGCGGATAAAAATCTTTAGAAAAGGGGTGCTGACGCAGTTGCGAGACCACTTCTTGGGGCAAGCGAATGCGCGAGCTACCGGCTGGTAACGGCCAGTTTGAGGGTTGACTCATAGCGTGGCTCAAGCAATGGAGCTGGCGTAGTGGTCAGCTCACCGAAATAACAATAAAGTCCATTATAGTGGCAACGAAATCAATGTTAAAGGTGTTGCGGCTTTGCTTTAATGCAGGCAACAACCGATCGTACAACCCACGGCAGCCTGTGGCTGCCCGGAACAACAGGAAATAGCATAATGACAACACGTGTGCCTTTATTTATCGCGGGCGAATTTACTCAGTCCAACAGTCAACAATGGATCGATGTCACCAATCCAGCGACACAAGAAGTCATTGCGCAAGTGCCTTGCGCGACTCAAGACGAGATGGATGCGGCTTTAGCCAGTGCCGAGAAAGCGTTTCAAAGCTGGAAAGAAACGCCGGTGTCGGAACGTGCGCGTTTAATGATGCGTTATCAGGCGTTGCTGAAAGAACACCACGACGAGATTGCGGAAATTCTGGCCAGTGAAACCGGTAAAACCTTCGAAGATGCCAAGGGCGACGTATGGCGTGGTATCGAAGTGGTCGAGCACGCCGCCAACATTCCGTCGTTATTGATGGGCGAAACGGTCGAGAACGTAGCTCGTGGTATTGACTCTTACAGCTACACGCAACCTTTAGGCGTATGCGGTGGGGTAACGCCGTTTAACTTCCCAGCTATGATCCCATTGTGGATGTTCCCGTTGGCGATTGCCTGTGGTAATACCTTTATTCTGAAGCCGTCAGAGCAAGATCCATTAACGCCAACACGTTTAGCCGAATTATTTGTCGAAGCTGGTGCGCCTGAAGGGGTACTACAAGTGCTTCATGGCGGCAAAGAACAGGTTGATTTTATTCTTGATACACCCGCTATCCGCACCATTTCTTTTGTCGGTTCGGTACCGGTGGCACAGTATATTTATCGCCGTGGTACCGACAATATGAAACGCGTACAAGCGTTTGCCGGTGCTAAAAATCATTGCGTGATCATGCCTGACGCTAACAAGCAGCAAGTCATCAACAACTTGGTGGGTGCCTCGGTGGGTGCAGCGGGACAACGTTGTATGGCCATTTCGGTGGCGGTATTTGTGGGTAAAGCTAAAGCTTGGCAAAGCGAGTTAGCGGAGGCCTTAAAAGGTGTTAAACCGGGCCCATGGCAGGATAAAAACTCGGCTTACGGTCCATTGATCAGCCCGCAGGCTAAACAACGCGTCGAAAGCATGATCAGCAAAGGTGAGCAAGAGGGCGCGCAATTACTGGTCGATGGTCGCGATTATAAAGTGGAAGGTTATCCGGATGGTAACTGGGTCGGCCCGACCTTCTTTAGCGGTGTTAAACCGAACATGAGCATCTACCAAGAAGAAATCTTCGGTCCGGTACTTTGCGCCATCGAAGTCGACACCCTAGAAGAAGCTATTGCGCTAGTTAATGCTAACCCGTTTGGTAACGGTACCTCTATCTTTACCAGCAATGGCGCTGCGGCACGTAAGTATCAGCACGAAATTGAAGTCGGCCAAGTCGGTATTAACATTCCGATCCCAGTACCCTTACCGTTTTTCTCGTTCACCGGTTGGAAAAACTCGTTCTTTGGTGACTTACACGCCTACGGTAAACAAGCGGTACGCTTTTATACCGAGACCAAAACCATTACAGCACGCTGGTTCGAAAGCGACATCGAGGCCAGTGGCCCGAACATGTCGATTGATCTAAAGTAAGCAGCGTAGCTACAGAGGAACAGTATTGTGAATTTTGATTTAACTGAAGATCAACAAGCCTTTGTCGACACCGCCCGTGCTTTTGCCGAAAAAGAGCTAGCGCCGCACGCGGCACGTTGGGACGAAGAATCTTACTTCCCGGTAGAGGTACTAAAAAAAGCCGGTGAAATGGGTTTTATGGGCATGTATACCCCGGAAGACGCCGGTGGTTTTGGCATGTCGCGCTTAGATGCGGCGCTGATTTTTGAACAATTGGCGATGGGCTGTACGGCCACCACCGCGATGATGACCATTCATAACATGGTCAGTTGGATGATCGGTTCGTTTGCGCAAGACGCGGTGAAACAACAGTGGGTGCCGGAACTGGTTACCGGCGATAAGCTGGGCTCATATTGCTTAACCGAACCGGGCGCCGGCTCTGACGCCGCAAGCTTACGTACGACGGCGAAAAAAGACGGCGATGAGTACGTCTTAAACGGTTCAAAAATGTTCATTTCGGGCGCCGGTGCCACCGACGTATTAGTGGTGATGGCGCGTACCGGCGAAGCGGGTCCTAAAGGCGTTTCCGCCTTCGTTGTGCCCGCTGACGCCAAGGGCATCAGCTACGGTAAAAAAGAGCAAAAAATGGGTTGGAATGCCCAGCCAACGCGTTTGGTCACCTTTGAAGATGTGCGTATTCCGGCGCAAAATCTACTGGGTGAAGAAGGCGAAGGCTTTAAGTTTGCCATGATGGGCTTAGACGGTGGACGCATCAACATTGCCGTGTGTTCGGTCGGTACCGCACAAGCGGCGTTGAACACTGCTAAGCAGTATATGCAGGAGCGCACACAATTTGGTAAACCGCTGGCGGCGTTTCAGGCGTTACAATTTAAGCTCGCCGATATGGCCACCGAGTTGGTTGCGGCCCGCCAAATGGTGCGCTTAGCGGCTTTTAAAGTTGACCAAAACGACGCCGACAAAACCACCTATTGTGCCATGGCTAAACGCTTTGCCACCGATGTCGGTTTTGAGGTGTGTAACCAAGCGCTGCAGCTACATGGCGGCTACGGTTATATCAAAGAGTATCCGCTTGAACGCCACGTACGCGATGTCCGCGTACACCAAATTCTGGAAGGCACCAACGAAATCATGCGAGTCATTATTGGCCGTCGTTTATTAGCCGATATTGACCGCGATATCGTATAAGGAGGCAGCATGTCAGTGCAGCAACAGGACGTTGTCGTTTTTAACGAACTGGCGGCGGCAAATGGTAAGAAAATAGGCGTCGCTACCCTCAATGCCGAAAAATCGCTGAATGCCTTAAGTTTGCCGATGGCACGCTTATTATTGCCGCAGTTGGCGGCTTGGCAAGACAATCCCGATATTGCTTGCGTATGGTTACAAGGTGCTGGCGAGAAAGCGTTTTGTGCGGGCGGCGATATCGTCGCCATGTATCATGCAATGCGTGAGCAACCCGGCCAACTGGTGGCGGAGGTGGAACAATTCTTCACGGAAGAATATCGTTTAGACCACGCCATACACAGTTTCAATAAACCCTTTATCGTCTGGGCTGACGGTATCGTCATGGGCGGTGGTATGGGACTGATGAACGGCGCTAGCCACCGCATCGTTACCGAGCGCTCGTTGTTGGCGATGCCGGAAATCAGTATCGGCTTGTATCCCGATGTCGGTGCGACCTACTTTTTAAACCGCATGCCCGCCGGCTGTGGTTTATTTTTGGGCTTGACCGGCGCGCATATGAACGCCACCGACGCTCAGTTCTTACGTTTAGCTGACCATTTTATCGGTCGTGAACATAAGACCCAGGTATTAACCGCGTTACAGCAGTTGGAGTGGGGCGACACTACCGCGTTAAATAAGCAAAAAGTCAGTGATTTATTGGGGCGTTTGAGTCAGCAAGACACGACCCAACCACCGTCGGCACAAGTGGAGCCATTGCAGCCACACCTGCGTCAATTAACTGATGCCAGCGATATTAGCACGGTGGTTGAACAAATCGTCAACGATGATAAAGACAGCGATTGGTTGGCGCGGGCACGCAAAACCCTAGCGGCCGGTTGTCCGTTAACTGCCCATATTGTTTGGCAACAACTCCAGCATGGTGCCGACCTAAGTTTGGCCGATTGTTTCCGTTTAGAATTAACGTTATCGGTCAACTGTTGCATCAAAGGTGATTTTGCCGAGGGCATCCGGGCATTATTAATCGATAAAGATAAGCAACCGCAGTGGCAATATAGTCGTGTCGCCGAGGTCGATGGCGACGCTGTCGACGTACTATTTACCTCGCCTTGGGACGCGCAGCAGCATCCCTTGCGTGATCTCGGCTAAGCCGACATAACAGACAACAGGAGCTTACACATGGCAACAGTCGCTTTTATTGGTTTAGGAAATATGGGCGGCCCGATGGCGGCTAATTTAGCCGCCGCAGGTCATCAGGTGACGGTCTTTGATTTGTCGGCCGCGGCGCTGGAGCAGGCACAAGCGAATGGCTGTGGCACCGCCACTAGCGCCGCTACGGCGGTCAAGGATGCACAATTCGTGATTTCTATGTTACCGGCGAACAAGCACGTACAGCAGGTTTATCTTGGCGAACAGGGCTTACGCGAGGTCTTGGCTAAAGGTACGCTAGTCATTGATTGCAGTACCATTGCTTCAGAAGTCGCCATCAGCGTCGGTGAGAGCTTGCGCGAGGCCGGTATTCGCTTTATCGATGCACCGGTCTCAGGTGGCGTCGGTGGCGCCAAAGCCGGTACCCTAACATTCATCTGCGGCGGCGCCGAAGATGATGTTGACGAAGCCCGCCAAGTGCTTAACGACATGGGCAAAAATGTCTTCCGTGCGGGGGATATTGGTGCTGGGCAAATAGCAAAAATCTGTAACAATATGCTGTTGTCGGTACTGATGGTGGGTACCGCTGAGGCCTTACAACTGGGCCGTGCTAACGGTCTCGATAGCAAAGTATTAAGTGATATCATGTTGCAAAGCTCGGGTCGTAACTGGACCTTAGAGGTCTACAACCCGGCGCCTGGAGTGATGGATAACGTACCTTCTAGCAACGATTATCAGGGCGGTTTTATGGTCGATTTGATGGCCAAGGATCTCGGCTTAGCGCAGCAAGCGGCTTTAGCTAGCGGTGCCGCAACGCCAATGGGCGCGTTAACGCGTAACCTGTATCAGAGTTGGTCACAGTTAGGCCATGGCCGCCAAGATTTCTCCAGTATTTTTAATTACGTCAAACCACAGCAGTCTTAACCGCAGGTTGACTTAAAAAACGACATTTAATGCATCAATTAACGGATAACTTATTATGCAAGTAGCAGGCAGTGTCATTGTTATTACCGGTGGCGCACAAGGCTTAGGTCGTGCTATGGCCGAGCGTTTTGCTCGTCAGGGCGCGCAATTAGCGTTGATCGATATGAATCCGGAAACCCTCAGCGAAGCACAGCAAGCTTGTGCCGATTTAGGTGCGCAACGGGTTCAGGGTTACCAGGCTAACATCACCGAAGAAGCGGCAGTCGAGCAAGTGTTTGCCGATATTCAACAGGATTTTGGCGCCATTCATGTGCTGATCAACAACGCCGGTATTCTGCGTGATGGTTTATTGTTGAAATACAAAGACGGCGAACTCAAAGCGAAGATGCCGTTACAACAATTCCAGTCAGTGCTGGACGTCAACCTGACCGGGACTTTCTTGTGTGGCCGTGAAGCCGCGGCACAAATGGTTCAAGCGGGTACTAAAGGCTTGATCATCAACATTTCAAGTGTCGCGCGAGCGGGTAATATCGGCCAAACCAATTATGCCGCTACTAAGGCCGGTGTGGTCGCAATGACGGTCACTTGGGCGCGTGAATTGGGCCGTTACGGTATTCGCTGCGGAGCTATTGCGCCGGGCTTTATCGAAACGCCGATGACGCAAGCGATGAAACCCGAAGCGGTGGAACGAGCCTTAGCGATGGTGCCGTTACGCCGTTGGGGACAACCCGACGAGATTGCGCAAACCGCACAATACATCATGGAAAATGATTTCTTTAGCGGCCGCGTGGTAGAAATCGACGGTGGTGTGCGCTTATAGTTCGCACGTCGGCTTAAGCGTAAAGTCCAACATAAACGCACAATCCGTGTCGCGGCTTGTGCGTTTTTTCATGTCTGCTGTTATAGTGTCAGCCAATCGTTTGCGGTCATATAATTCGAACAAGGACTGACCATGATCATGCGCTACGCGGGCGTAACACGTCTGTTACCCATTTGTAGCTGGGTGTTGCTACTGGCAATGCTGGCTTTTGCTTGGTGGTTACCGCCACAAGACCTGTTCAGCGGCCTATTATTGGCTGTCATTATATTACCCACCACGTTATTAACGGTTTGGTTAAGCGCCGAAATTTGGTGCTCGCGGGTGAGTTTGTCGCAGCACCGACTGCAAATAAAAAAACGTTGGTTAGCGGTGCATTCGATGCCGTGGTCACAACTCGAGCGCGTGACGTTTAACCCACTGTGGGTGGCGTTTGAGCTATACGAGCGGCAAAGCGACGGCGCTTCTCGGCGCTGGCGGGTGTCGCTATTAATGACCGAACAGCGGGCCTTGCTGGAACATTTTGCGGCGCACTTAAAGCGCGAGCAATACATCGATGCATTGAATAAATTTGCCGCCAGCATGGGGCGCCAATAATGCGTTCAGCGATGCGCAAGCTACCGCCATTAAATGCGTTAAAGGCGTTTGAAGCGGCCGCCCGGCACCTTAGTTTTACCCGCGCAGCCGAAGAGCTATTTGTCACTCAGGCGGCGGTCAGCCATCAGGTTAAAGGGTTGGAGGAACACCTCGGCATTAAGCTTTTTATTCGGCGCAATCGTGCTTTATTACTGACCGAGGCGGGGCAGTCGTATTATCTGGATTTGAAAGCCATTTTTGATCAGTTGTTGCAAGCCACCGATAAACTGTTGTTAGCAACCGAACAGGGTTCGCTGACCATTTCGTTGCCGCCCAGTTTTGCTATCCTCTGGTTTGTGCCACGCCTGAGCCGGTTTCGTGACGCTTACCCCGATATTGATGTACGTATTAAAGCGGTCGACGAAATCGACGGTTCGCTCAGCGATGACGTCGATGTGGCCATTTATTACGGTGATGGTCGCTGGCCTGGTGTCACCGCCTACAAATTACATAACGAATATTTGCTACCGGTTTGCTCTCCATTACTGTTGCATGGCCCGAAGCCGTTACGGCAACCGGCTGACTTGCTGCAACATACGTTACTGCATGACGAGACCCGCAACGCTTGGAAAGATTGGTTTAAACTAGTGGGTATCGATAAAGATAAAGGCGATAACGGACCTATTTTCAGCCATTCCAGTTTGGCGTTAAAAGCGGCGGTGCACGGTCAGGGCATCGCTTTGGCCAATAATGTTTTGGTTAAACCAGAAATTGATGCGGGTCATTTGATTCGAGTTTTTCCCGAAGCATTACCACGAAAAAAGGCTTTTTATTTGGTTTGTCGTGACAGTCAGGCTGAAATCGGTAAAATCGCCACCTTTCGTCAATGGTTGTTGGCCATTGTCGATGAAGAAGAAGACCAGTTTTCCTTATGATGCCTGAATTATCTTTAGCAGACGATGTGATCGTCGATAACCCCACTGGTCGTCGCTTAGTGGTATTTATGCATGGTGCTGGGGCTGACAGTCGCAGCGAGTTTATGCAATGTATTGCAACGGGCTTAGCCGCGCACGATTGTCAACTGGTGCGGTTTGATTTTCCCTACATGCAGCAGGCTAAGCAGCAAGGGCGGAAACGACCGCCTAACCCTGCGCCGCAACTGGATTTAGCATTGCAGCAGCTTGTCGTGCAGTTACGTGCCAGCGACGACAAGCATAAACCGCTCTTTTTGCTCGGCAAGTCGATGGGCGCGCGAGTGGCTTTTCGCTGCGCCGATGCGCTACAGGCCAAAGCCGCCATTGGTTTAGGGTTTCCGTTTCATCCACCGGGAAAACCGCAGCGTTCGCGTTTGCCCGAGTGTTTTAATCAGCGAGCGGCTAATTTGATCATACAAGGGCAGCGTGACAACTTTTGTCAGCCGGCTTGGTTGGTACAGCAACAGTTGCCGGATAACTTGCAAATACAGTGGTTGGCAGATGCCGATCATTCATTAGTACCGTTGAAGCGTAGCGGCTATAGCGCTGCCGAATATTGGCAAGATACCGTGCAACGGTTAGCGACTTGGATAGGAGCACAGACATGAATCAATGGATGGCGGCATTAGCCAGCGTATTTGGTTTAACCGCGGTGGCGCTAGGCGCATTTGCCGCGCACGGCTTAAAAAGTCGGTTAAGCGAAGCCAGTTTAGCGGTGTTCCAAACCGGTGTAACTTATCAGTTTTATCACACCTTAGCGTTATTAGCGGTGGCCATCGTGGCAGCGCAAGCGCCCACCCGCTGGTGGTCTTTAGCGGCAATATTATTCAGCGTCGGGATTGTCTTTTTTAGCGGGAGTTTATACGCATTAGCCTTAACCGGAATTAAGTGGTTTGGGCCGATAACGCCACTTGGTGGGTTATGTTTTATGGCCGGTTGGCTGTGTTTACTGATAGGAGTTGTACGTCAATGATCGGAATTGTTGCCTACTGTCGGGCTGGCTTTGAGGGCGATTGTGCCGCCGAATTACAGGCAAAAACCGCCGCTATGGGCGTCTATGGTTACTGTCAGACACAGCCGGATTCGGGCTATGTGATGTATCGCTGTGCCAGTGAGGAAGCTGATCACTTAGGCCGCAAGTTGGCGCTAAATTCGTTAATTTTTACTCGTCAGTTTTTTGTCGTGGCGAATGAGTTGAACGAATTGCCCGAGCACGATCGCGTGAGCCCAATGTTGGCGGTTTGTGCTGAATTGCCATTGATGGGTAGTGTACGGGTGGAAACGGCTGACACTAACGAAGGTCGTGAGTTATCGACTTTTTGTCGTAAATTCACCGTGCCTTTACGTCAAGCATTACGTAAACAACAGTGCTTAACCGACAAAGAAAGTAGCAATCGACCCACATTACACGTGTTGTTTATCAATAAGCAGCAAGTGTTGTTGGGTTATTCTTATAGCTATAACCAGTCACCATGGTTGATGGGCATCCCGCGACTACGTTCGCCGTCTGACGCACCGAGTCGGTCCACTCTCAAATTGGATGAGGCCTTTTCACTATTTGTACCCGCCGAGGAACACGCCACTCGCTTACAGTCGGGCTTAAAAGCCGTTGACTTGGGTGCCGCGCCAGGCGGTTGGACCTATCAATTAGTGCGTCGTGGGATGATGGTTGAGGCGGTGGATAATGGGCCGATGGCAGAATCGTTGATGGAAACCGGACAAGTTAAGCACGTTAGAGAAGATGGCTTTCGTTATCGTCCGAAGAAATTTAACGTCACTTGGCTAGTTTGCGATATGGTCGAAAAGCCTGCTCGGGTCGGTGAACTGATGACCGCGTGGTTACTTGAGGGTTATTGTAAAGAGGCTATTTTTAACCTGAAGTTACCGATGAAACGGCGTTACGCGGCGGTTGAAGAATACCTTGAACGTATTCAACATGATTTAAGCGAAGGCGGGCACGGGCGTTTTGAAATTAATGCCAAGCATCTTTATCACGATCGTGAAGAAATTACTGTCCACGTGCGTTGGCTATAGCGTTGTTGATTCGTGTACCGCCTCAAAACGGCAATAAAAAACGGCTCAGCAGTTATCTGAGCCGTTTTTTTAGCGTTGGCAAGGATGATTAATCGGCTAACCGATCTAAAACCGCTTGGGTAAAGTCGGTGGTGCCGTGACTACCGCCCAAATCGCGGGTGGTGCGGTCACCGCTGGCGATAACATCGGCTAATGCGCTGCGAATACGCGCCGCTTGCTCGGGCATTTCTAAATATTCGAGCATTTGAATCGAAGCCAAGATCACCGAGCTAGGGTTGGCTAGATTCTTACCGGCGATATCTGGGGCTGAGCCGTGTACCGCCTCGAAAATTGAGCAATCTTGACCGATGTTTGCGCCTGGCGCCATGCCTAAACCGCCGACCAAGCCAGCGCATAAATCCGATAAAATATCGCCGAACAGGTTGGTGGTGACGATCACATCAAAGTCTTCCGGATTCATCACCAAGCGCATGCAGGCAGCATCGACGATCATCTCTGCTGATTCGATTTCTGGGTACTCTTTGGCGACTTCACGGGCAACCGTTAAAAACAGCCCCGACGTCGACTTTAAAATGTTGGCTTTGTGTACCGCGGTGACTTTTTTACGGCCCTCACGCTTAGCCAATTCATACGCAAAACGCACAATACGCTCAGCACCTGCGCGAGTAATACGGCTTTTGGCTTCGGCATAACTACCGTCGTCAGCGGTGATCTGGCCTAAGCCAGAGTACATGCCTTCGGTGTTTTCGCGCACGGTAATAATGTCGATATCTTCGTAGCGCGCTTTAGTGCCTTTGAATGAGGTTACCGGGCGGACATTGGCATACAACCCGAACTGCTTACGCAGACTGACATTAATCGAGGTAAAGCCTTCGCCTACAGGCGTGGTTAATGGGCCTTTTAGCGTCACGCCGTTACGCGCAATGGCGTCAAGCGTCGCAGCAGGCAGCAGTTCTCCGGTTTTTTCTAGCGCAGTCAGACCCGCGTCGACCATTTCGTAGTCGAACTCACAGCCAGCTTTATCCAAAATTTGTAAGGCCGACTGAATGATGTCCGGGCCGATACCGTCGCCGGGGATCACGGTGATTTTTTTGCTCATTGAGGAGTTCCTTTTGCTGCTAACAACGTTGCTACTGAGTGGCTATTAACCAGTCCGATCGCCTAGGCGAGCTAGGTCTGCTCTATGACGACCTTAAGCGCATAGCGCTTGGGATTTATACCACGATTCAGCTAAGCGAACCAGAAAGCGGCGCTGGCGCGGCCAAGTTGATGGCGATGATGATCGGCGCAGGTGGCGTTGTAGCGGCTGCTTGGCTGTGGCAATTACTTGTACTATAGCGGGTATTCGCGAAAATTATAGTGGGCAATAAGTTTGTTGCGCTAATGCCGCACGGCGAGCCAACTGTTGCCACTGCGCGGGGTTCAAGTGACAACTTTGCAGTGCTTGTTGCCACTGTTGTTTCGCATCGTTATGCCAACGCCAATCGCTCTGTAATAGCCAGCAAACAGCGGCACTGGCGGCGATTAACACACCTGTTGCGGCTGCCAGTCAGCGGCATTCAATAGCCGTGGTACGCTGTCGGGTTGCAACCAGCGTTGTGCCAATTGGCGTGAAAAACGGGTGTCGATAGCGTCGCTACCGAGCCCTAACCAACCACTACAATGCCATTGTTGAATCAGCCCCTGGCGGGGCCAATGCGGGTGTCGTAGCAATGCGCTTTGACGCTGTAAGTCGGCACAGAACAAGGCACTTAACAAACGACTATTTACGCCCAGTTGCAGTTGCGTGTGGGCCAATAGTAAGCTCAAACAATGGGCAAATAATTGTTGCCGTTGCTGTAAATCGCGGTTGAGCGGAAACTGTCGGCGTTGTAGCTGTTGCTCCAGACTGGCAATCGCAAGATGAGCAGCGCTGCGTTGCGGACCCAACCATAGCAAGGCCTGCTGCGTGGTCAGCGCGGCCGGGCGTAACGACGAGCCGGGCTGGCTACTGTGGCTCGCACTGTGGCGCAAGGCTTCGGCTAAGGCCGGGTAGCGACGTAGGGTATCGGCCAACGATTTGCCGTCGCCATCGCCGTCGGCGAAGCGTCGTAGAGCGCGCAGCATGGTTTTTGGTGCTTGCCAGCTTAAACTTTCCGGCTTTGGCCAGTAACGACTATAGCTGGTATTGGATAAACGCTGTAGTTGTGCGTCGTCAAGGCGCAGGCTAACGGGGTCAGCTTGGGCATCATGCGGCTGGCTTAAAGCCAGCAAGCGCGAGGTCGGTAATTGCATGCGCTTATGCTCTTCATCGACCAATAAACAAGCGTCCGCGTTGCACTTCAGGAGCCAGAACCGCCGGCTTTTACCCGCTTTATTGGTTAGCTGCAGCGGCGTGCCATAACTAAAATACTGTTGCTCGGCGAGCTGTTGTAGCCATTGCCAAATTTCACGCTGAGGTTGCTGCAAGGCGGCCTGCCACCAGTAACGCCATTGTGGTTGTGGGGTTTGCTGTTGATGCTGTACCACCACCGCTAGTATCAAACGCAGGTGTTGCCGGATAGCGGGAGGGGTATGGCTTTGTTCTAACGCCGCCAACCACAACGGATGTTGTACGCCTCGTTGGCGCCAATAGTCAGGGTCGTGTTTGAGTAGCGCGCTAAGACAAGCCACCGCTGCCAACTGTTGATACTTGGGATGCCAGTTCGCCGCCATTGATAAACGCAAGCTATACAGTAGCGTTAACAATGGCTGGCGCTGCGCTAGCGGTACTTGCTCACCATCATAATGCAGGGCAAGCCAAATTTCGGGATGTTTTGGTAATGCTTGGTAAAGCGCTTGTACCTGCTGCCAAAGCCGCTCCGGTTGATGCTGATGGCAGGCGTCGGCGCTACTGACAAACCAACTCGCGGGCATCAGTTTAAAACTTCAGATACTCGCTGTAGGCATCTTCGCCCCAGCCGATCAACAGGTTATCGCGAAACAACAACGGTGTGCATTCATCGCGTGTGGTGATGCCGTCCGATTTAACATGATGAGTACGATAAAACAGCACCAGTACCGGTCCCTTCTCGGTTTCTTTGCCTTCACTAATATCCGGCGACCCCAGTTTTCGGATGACGTCATCTTTGGGGGTACCAATATCCAGCAAACCAATATTTTTTAGATTGAAGGTTTCCCGCTCTTGCCAGTTCATACTGTTTGGATCGGCTTGATACAGCGACAGAATAGCCAGCGCAGCGGCGGCATAAATTAAAAAGCCAATCGCCACAATTTTAAATACTTTTGTTTTCATTCGTCCACATCACTTATGGGCAGCTAGTCGCGCATCGACAGCCAAAAAAAAAGCTATCAGCTAGTGTAGCGAATTCAAACACACAAGCCTAGTTGAAGCATAAGCTGAATCTCCACTTCTTAAAGTAAAAAAGCCTGAGAGGTAAGGTCAGGCTTGTAGCTAAATGTCCGACTCACTTAAAATCAGTCGGTAATAACTTTATAGCAGGGGTGATAAACCGACCCGGGCAATTTCATGCGGCCTTGCTCGACGAAGGCTTGCAGTAACTTATCTAGCCGCTGCATCAGCTGCTTCTCACCATGGATTTCGAACTTGCCGTGCTCTTTAATGCGACGAATGCCTTCGTCTTTAACGTTGCCTGAGACAATTGCCGAGAAAGCACGGCGCAGGTTGGCGGCCAGCTTTTCTGGGGCTTGCTCGGTGTGCAGGTTCAAATTGGCGACGTTTTCGTGGGTTGGCACAAACGGATGCTGGAAGTCTTCATCGATAAACAGCGTCCAGTTAAAGTAGTAAGCGTCGCCTGAATCGCGGCGATACTGCCGTACACTGGCCATACCGGCGTGCATATGTTGCGCAACCGCTTGTGGGTCGCCGACGATGATGCGATACCAGTTACGGGCTTCTTCACCCAGCGTTTGTTTAATAAATTCATCCAAGGCTTCAAAGTAAGCTTTGCTGCTTGGCGGACCGGTTAAAATAATCGGCAGACTTTGCTGCTGGTTTTTCGGGTGCATCATAATGCCCAAAATATACAACAGCTCTTCTGCGGTGCCAGCGCCACCGGGGAAGATGACGATGCCGTGACCGGTACGCACAAAGGCTTCTAAGCGTTTTTCGATATCGGGCAGGATGACCAGCTCGTTAACAATCGGGTTAGGTGGCTCAGCGGCAATAATGCCCGGTTCGGTTAAGCCCAAATAACGGCCATTAGCTAAACGTTGCTTGGCATGGCCGATAGTGGCGCCTTTCATCGGGCCTTTCATCGCGCCCGGACCGCAACCGGTACAAATATTCAAGCCGCGCAGGCCTAATTGATAACCGACTTCTTTGCTGTATTTGTATTCAACTTCGCTGATCGAGTGGCCGCCCCAGCACACCACCATGCTAGGCTCGTCCATCGGTTTGATGGTGCGTGAGTTACGCAGAATATCAAATACCACATGGGTGAGGGTGGCACTGTCGGCATCGACTAACGATTCGACATTATAACGGTCACCGGTGAACAGAATGTCACGTAATACGGCTTCTAGATGCTCTTGAATACCGTTAATTAAAACGCCATCAACAAAGGCTTCTTGCGGGGGTTCGATTAATTCTAATTTGACGCCACGTTCACGGCGTAAAATATTAACCGCAAAATCTTGATAACGGTCGTAAATTTCAGCACTGCTGTCGGTGTTACTACCGGCGTTTAATACCGCTAGGCAGCAGTTACGAAAAAGTTTGTATAAATCACTGTTCGACGATTGTTTGAGTCGTTCAATTTCTAATTGTGACAGCAGTGACATGCTGCCCTGCGGGGAAATACTAGCTCGCATTAATGTCGTTCTCCTGAACTTACTACGCTTATCACGCCGCTAAGGCTGTGTTTACAGCGCCTTAGCTGGCGTCGATAACTACTTGGTCACGTCCTTGACGTTTGGCACGATAGAGCGCTTTATCGGCGCGCTCAAACACTTGTGCGATGTCGTCCTGTGGACGAGTAAAACCTGCTGCGCCTATCGATATGCTGATGCGAATGTCTTGTTGACGAAACTTAAACGGGATTTGTTTAATCCTTTCCCGTGTGCTGTTCAACACCGCAGTCACTTCTGCAATAGCGGTTTGTGGAAAAATAATGACAAACTCTTCACCGCCGTACCGACACACAAAGTCGGTTTCCCGTAATGACTTCTTCAGCATGTTTGCGATAACTTGCAGCGTTTTATCGCCAGCAATGTGACCATAGTTATCGTTGATACGCTTAAAATGATCGATGTCGGCAACCGCTAACGCCAGCGGCGTTTTAGCGCGTTGCCAACGCTTATATTCAAGCTCCAGACGTTCCTCAAACGCGGTTCGATTAGGCAGCCGTGTTAGCGAATCCTGTAAGCTTTTGAATTTTTGTTCGGCCAACCGCTTTTTATAGCTGTCGGCCTCGTGCTCCACTTCTTGTAAACGTGTTTGCATCTGCGCTAACTGGCGCTGCATGTCTTGCTGCTGTTGTTGCTCTAACGAGGCTTTTTTCTGCAGTGCTTGAGCAATGATGCTGACATGCTGCTGAATATCACGTTTCAAATCTTGCAGCTGTGTAGCCGACTCTACACTGTTACTCATGCCCTGTACATCATTCTGAATTTGTTCGCTTAATTGCCGTTGCGCCTGATGATGTTGCTGACTGCTTTGATCAACTTCGGCAAGTCCAGCATGGACTAACGCCAAGGTGTCGTTTAACGACAGCAAGAATTGTTGCGCCGAGAGTCGTTCTTGATGAATGTTTTTGACGATGATACGAATAATCGCCAAGCATTGCTGCAGTAACTGGTCGCGTTGCTCGGTTTGTAGTAGCGCTTGGCGTAATTGATTGACGTCGGCGGCACTGGCTTGTGGGAATTCGATCATGCTGAGTTGATTAAGCAGCTCATCGCGGATCTGTCGAATATCGTCTGCCGCCATTGACGTCTGTGTCGTACCCGCATCCTCGGCGTGAGCCTCAGCCGTTTTGTGCTTAGCGACTGGCAACTGTTGTAACAGCTTTAACAACGATAATAATATTGGCACATAGTGTAATAGGGTTAGATTGGGGCTATCTAAAGCATCGAGCAACTGTCTGAGTTGTTGCCGTTGCTGCGGCTGCTGACTGAATTTTGTCCGTAAGTATTCGGTCACTTCGTTGCTGATGTCGTAACAGTCGCGTAACTGTTGTTTTAGCTTTAGGCCAAAGGCTTGTAAGTTATGGGTTAGCTGCTTGAGTTGTGGCGCCAGTAAGTCCAAATCAGGTTTACTTTGTAGTTGTTGGCGCAACTTCATGAGTGGACCGTCTAATTGACCATCTAAGCCTTGCCCCGCCGTGATCAGCTGCGCAATAAAGCGACTCAGTTGGCTAACATCTTGCTCATAACGATACTCTAGCTGAGTGCGTGCGGTTAACGCGTCTTGTAAGCGTTTGCTGATTTGTTCGAGTTCGAGTTGCTGGGTATTTTTCGAATCCACTAGCGTACCTATGTCACTATGACGTTATCCATACTATAGACGATTTATGACAAATGGATGTCGCTAGCCATTTTACCGCGCTGGGCGCTAGTCGCCTATGTGTTGTTTAGCGTAAGTAGAGGCGAGCAAACTAACAAAAAGAGCGTATCTTTTGATCGCGATCGGCTTAGGCAAGCGAAGAATTGCTGAATTTTCGTTAAGTTGTCGTGGGTAAGCGGTTAGCGGCGCTCGCTGGTAGCGGTCTGTGCGCTTTAAACGTGTTAGTATATTTGCCGTAATCTGACCAATAGAGGCTGACTTATGATTCGTAAACTGGCGACGTTAAGTGCGCTGACAGTAGCAATTAACGGACTAGCGAGTACGGTAGCTTATGCCGATACCGACTATCACATTGATTTAACCTCACCAGAGCACCACAGTGCGCGCGTAACCACCACTTTCGCTGAGCAAAGCGGCGATTATGTTGACGTTAAGATGCCGGCTTGGCGAACTGGCTTTTATCACATTTTAGACCTAGCCAACGGCGTTCGTGATTTTTCTGCAACCGCTGAAAATGGTGCTGAACTGCGCTGGAAAAAAATCGATAAAAGTACTTGGCGGGTGTTTTTAGACAACGCTGGTGATGTCACCATTAACTATGAATTGTACGCCAACCAGTTGGGTCGCCGTAGCCGTCATATCGACGATAGCCACGCCTATTTAGATGCCTCGGCGGTATTCATGTACAGCGAGCAGTCGCGTCAACAGCCGTTGCAAGTCAGCTTAGATGTGCCCGCTGGCTGGCGCAGCGTATCGGGCATGGCGGCTAACGGTGAGCACAGCTTTGTTGCGCCAAACTGGGATGTGTTGGTCGATTCGCCGATTGAAACCGGTGTTAACGAGTTACGTAAGTTTGCGCAAAACGGCCGTCAATACGAAGTCGTATTTTGGGGGCAAGGTAACTACGATGTCGATAAAACCGTGGCCGATATTCAAAAATTAGTCGCCGAAGCGGGTAGTATTTGGAGTAGTTATCCGTTTCAACGCTATGTGTTTATGATCCACGCCACCAGTGGCGCTGGTGGTGCTACCGAACATAAAAACTCGACCATTATTCAGCGTCCACGCGATACCTTTGCCGAGCGCGATGATTATTTGTCGTTCATGTCGACCACCTCGCATGAATTTGTGCACACTTGGAACGTTAAAGCGTATCGTCCTGATGGCCTAGTGCCTTATGATTATCAGCAAGAGAACTACACCGAATTGTTGTGGATAGCCGAAGGCTCGACCAGCTATTTTCAAGATCACTTGTTGTTACGCGCTGGCATTATGGAGCCGCAAGAGTACTTTGCTAATTTAGCCAAAGACATTGAACGCCACCGCAACAAGCCAGGTCGCAAGGTGATGTCGGTAGCACAATCGTCATTCGAGGCTTGGATTGACCAGTCGGGTGATCGTGCTCACAATTCGTCGGTGAATATCTATTCAGAAGGCGAGCTAGTGTCGTGGCTGCTGGACATTGAGTTGCTTAAGCGTAGCGACGGCAAAGTCAGTTATCGCGATGTACACGATGCGCTATATCAACAATTTGACGCCGATGAACAAGGGTTTAAACCAGCCGATGTGCTGGCTGTTTTGCAGCAATTAACCGGGCAAAGCTGGCAAGATTGGTGGCAGCAGTATGTCACTTCTCCGGCTGATATCGACTTGGATAAGTTGCTGGCGGATGTTGGTCTTAAGCTGATTTATGGCGACGATGATGGTGCCCAGCAAGTTAATCTTGGCTGGCAAACTAAAGCCCACGACAACGGTGTACAACTAACCCGTGTGTCGCGTGGCGAGCCAGCTTGGCAGGCGGGCTTTACGCCGGACGATATTATCGTGGCGATTGATGGCAGCCGAGTCACCGAGAAGCGCTTAGCGACGTTGTTGGCGATGAAGCAGCCAGGCGATGAAATTCAGGTGAGTTTTTTCCGCCGCGATCAACTGCAGCAGAAAACTGTAACGTTAGGGGCTAAACCTAAGGGCAAGGCGAAAGTTATCGTTAACCCAGACGCCAGTGCCGCCGAGCGGCAGCGTTTTGAGCAGTGGCTAGGTATCGACTACCCAGCCGCAGACAAAGACGCTTAAGGCTATTGCTGATAAACACGCTTAGGCTATTGCCGACAGAGCCGCTGTACTAGCAGTGGCTCTGCGGCATTATCGTCGGCATTCTCTGCGGCACTGGTTGCCACATTAGAACGAAACGGATTGATATCCAACCCGCCACGGCGCGTATAGCGCGCATAAACGGTCAATTGCTGACAACCACAATAGTGCATCAAGTCGGTAAAAATACGCTCCACACATTGTTCATGAAATTCATTATGGCGGCGAAACGAAATCAGGTAACGCAACAGCGCTTGCCGATCAATTTTCGGTCCCCGATAACGTATTAACAGCGATCCCCAGTCCGGTTGATTAGTGATCAAGCAATTGGATTTAAGCAGGTGACTGTGTAGCGTCTCGCTGACCACGTCGCTAGTTAAATCTGCTGCACCTGCTAACAGCGTCGGCTGGTAATCGTAAGTGCTGATCGGCGCTGCCGTTGGTTGGTCAGGATGAGCGTTTAAACAGTCGTCGATAGATTGCCCGGGCAGGTTTTGTATCGGCTGTTGCGTAAATTCCGCCAAACTGAATAATTTAACCGTCACTGGCGCACCGGCGCAGGCACTGAGGTCGCGGATCATGGTGTCGGTAACGCTTTGCCAATCTTGCCATTGCTGTTCATTAAAACTGTTTAAGTACAGCTTGAATGACTTCGACTCAATCAAATTAGGGCTATCGGCAGGCACCCGAAACCGCGCTACCGCTACTTGTGGAACACCCAATTGATTGAGCCAAGACAATTCGTAACCGGTCCAGTCGTCAACACCATGAAAGGGTAGTTTGGTTGCAGCGTGCAAGCCGATGCTATCACGGTTAATTTGACGCGGAACGGCTTGCAGCCAGTCGGCGCTATAGTGCTCGGGGTAATCGGTGTGTTTACCAAGTTTTAGTTGCTGCATTAACTCATTTGCATTTGCCATCACACCCCTCCGGCGGCTAGTCTTAGGCTCATTCTTGTGGCGCACGACAGTTTACGGGCTTGCCTTGTTGCAAGCAAATACAAAGCGCTTGGCACGATGCTAGCTGTCGCTGTTTGCCACCACCGCTTTGACAACAAATAAGAGGTTAAGATGGCAGTTGCCGATCCACATTCTCCAGCAATCAACCAATCCGCATCAGACTCCGCGGTGCAACGCGCGTTAGCGAACTTTTATCAACGCTATCAGGCCGCTTACCACGAGGCCGGCCAGCCGCTGCTTACCGAACTGATTGATGATTGGCCCGAGGCGCCGATTTATACCCAGCGACGCGCTGATGGTTGGGTTGAATGGGCGCCGCAGCGGCGTCAACAAGCGCTAGACTTTAGTGACCTCGAACATGCCTTAGAGCAGCCGTTTCCCGATAGTTTTCGTGATTATTTTAATTTTGGTTATAGCGCCGACGTCGAGGTCAGTTGGCAGCAACAACCGCTGCTTTTATTGCATATGCAGTGCGACCAGGATAGCCAACGATTTTTGCAGAATTTAGCCGGGCATGTGTTGATGAAGCGTCGCTTAAAACAACCGATCACGTTGTTTCTTGGGTTAGCAGCTGACGCCGACGATTTGTTGCTGACGCAAGACTGTGTCAGCGGCGCCATGGGATTGGAATGGGTAGGTAAACCGCAACATCAAATGCTCACCGAGGATTTGGCTAGCTTTATTGAGCAACTGACACCGCGAGTCATTGAAATGCCTGAGGATATTCGCTAATCATTAGCGAATTTGACGATTATTGCTGAGTATTTATTCGTGGTGGATTTATCTGTTCTATAAAAATCAATAGGTTACAAGTGGCACGCGGGTTGCTTATCTGTTGGGGAAAGACTGGGGAAACATCGATAGGGCAATTGCCTACTCAGTAATTACCTAATAAGTGATCACCTAATAAGGATAACCTGATGAATAAAAAACTCGCTGTAATTTGTTTAACGGCACCGTTGGTACTGACCTTACCCGGCTGTTTAATTGTCACCGAAAAGCACGCTAGCGACAGTAACCAACATAGCGAATCGGAGCGCGAACAGCGCAATCGTGCGATGATCGCTAGTTTGACCATGAGTACATCGCTGCCGTTGGTGCGCGAACAATTAGGCGTCCCCGATTTTAGCGAGTCGGTGCGTATCGATGGCGACGATTATCAAGTGTTGTACTATCGTACACAGCGCGTGAAAGGCGACGGTTTAACCACCAAAGACGAATGCACGCCACTGGTTTTTGAAGACCAGCAGTTGATCGGTAGTGGTCAATTGGCGCTCGACAGGCTGCATTAATCAGGCTACCTTGGATGACAACAGCGCGTAGCACAGGTTTAGCGGCTAAAACGCCAGCACTGCATATTTTTTATTAAATAGCTGTTACTAAATCCGTGCTACTAAATACATGATACTGAACGACAGCAACGGGGGCGCCGATGTCCGAACAAGCTACTGCAACTCGCTTAAGCGGTGAACTGGTGTATTTGACTGCCGAAGATCTCAAGCTGGCAGCCTCGTTGTTGTATCAGGCTTATCATGACGATGAGTTGTTTTTACAGCTTTTTCAGGGCCACAAAGCCGACTACGAAAAGCGTTTAAGAGCTGCCATTCGTGAGGATTTAGCCGCGTTTTGGGAAAGCGGACAACCGATTGTCGGTATCCGCGACGGCGATACCCTCATGGGTGTTGCTTGCTTAACCCGCCCGGGCGCTAGTTTTGGGCCGGGGCGTTATTGGCACTGGCGTTTAAAAATGTTGTTAACCGCGGGCTATCTAAGCACCCGTCAAGTGATTGAGAAAGAGCGCCTGATCCAGCAAGCAATGCCAGTTGAGCAATTTCATATGTTGGCTTTTATTGCGGTACATCCGCGTTACCAACAGCAAGGGTTGTCACATTTATTGGTCAGTGCGGCGGCAACCGTGCTCAATGAAGACAGCGAGTCGCAAGGTGTGGCGGTGTTGGTCACACAACCTCATTTGATGCCGTTGTTTCAACGTCATCATTATCGTTCAATCACACAGTTGTCGGTACAGGGTGTGAGCGGGGATCTAATGTTTTATGCGCGCGCCGCGGGTAGCTCGTGGTGAGCAGTGACAACGCCCCAAAAACGGCCCAGTTTTCGAGTTTTGCCGAATTTTATCCCTACTATCTGCGCGAGCATAGCGACCCGCGTTGCCGCTACATGCACTATATCGGTAGCAGTTTAGTATTACTGATCATTGCGTCAGCCATCTACCAAGGTAATGCGTGGTTATTGCTATGGGTGCCGTTGGCAGGTTATGGCTTTGCCTGGCTCGGTCATGGCTTGTTTGAACGCAATAAGCCGGCGACTTTTAGCCTCCCTTGGTACAGCCTGTTAGGCGATTGGGTGATGTATAAAGACGCTTGGTTGCACTTGTTGGGTGTCAAACCACGTCGTTAAACCCGCCATTTAACCATTCCGATGTAGCGGTTGAGTTGTCAGTCTTTAGTGGCTGATGTTGTCTGCTTTCTCGTATTCCTCCGATACTACACTGGCAGTTAGTTATACTGCTTCATGCCTATCCTTGCTGCGGTTGCCAAGGCGGCTTTTGGCTCAAGGAAGGGCCCCAGCATTGTCCTCTTAGGGTTGGCGCAACGCTTCGTCACGGCACTTCATCCATGGTTCCGTGGCGGAGCGTTTTTCAATACCATTTTTGCGAGTGCGTTACAGCACGTCTCAGTTCGGTAAGCGGTAGGCAGGCGTTTCGATGCTGGTTAATTTACCGTTGAACATCCATAAATCGCCTTGGTAGCGGCTTTCGCCGTCGCTACTGAAGTCGAATTGAAAGTGACTGAGCCAACCCAAGCGGCCCTGATGACGACAAAATCGACCTTTACCCCGGTAAACTTCCAGCAATTGTAATTGTTGTTGCTGACAATAGCGTTGTGCTTGTTGGCGAGCGCGTTCGGACTGCTGGCGCCACAGCCAAAACAGCCAACCCAGTAGGCCAATTGCTATCAGCAACCAGGCGTCAAATAGCGTCATGACGAACGCATCCTTTGCAGTGCTTGCTGCAATGCGTCGGGCAAGTTGGTTTGTTGTAATAGCGCCAATAGTTGCGGTCGTAACGCTGGCAAACTGACCAGTTCGGCAAACAACGCGGTAAAAGTGCTATGGGGTTGCTGACTAAGCAACAACAAATACTGTTGAAGCGCCTTGGCATCGTCTAGCAGTGGCCATAACCGCGCCGCGATGACGATCAGTTCGTCTAGCTCATAGTTGGCATCGTGGGCGGCGGCTAATGGTTGGCGTAAACATTGGCTGACCATTGGCTGTTCGGCACAACCGGCTAATGCACGCAGGCATAAACTACGACGCTCACCGGCGTTGAGCTGGGTGAAGTAGCGCAGCAATGCGTCACGTAGGGCTGGCGGAGGTTGAGTATTTTCTAAGGCAACGGTTAATGGCCGCAACACGGCTAGCGGTAATTGCGTATAACAAGCACTCAGTTGCGTGGTCAAATTGGCGTCTTGCATTAACCGGGCGGCGACATCGTGCAGGCCTTGTAAGCCGATATCTTGCCAGCGTTGTGCTGGAGCGCTATCGCTATTGTTGGCCTGTGCGGCAAAGTACTGTTGTACTGCCTCAAAATGAATCGATGGCGGTTGTTGCCGACGAACTTGCAGCTGCGCATGCAAGGCCGCGCGCTTGTCTTCGCTTGGGGTGAATAAAAACGGGTTTTGTTGCAGTTGCTGCTGCTGTGCTTCGCTGATCTCGGCGGTAACCTGCGCGCCCAACGCTTCCATAACCTGTAGTAAAAATTGATTACGCGCGGCGCTGTTGAGCAAACCACGTTCATCCAGTGGTAGCTTTAAGAACCACAAATAGGGTTGTTGAGGGCGTTGCCGGTGCCAAAAACAGACCGCCAGCCAGGCGTGGCGCTGTAACGGATAAGGATACGCCTGCCGCTGTTGCTCGATGGCAGCAAATTGCTCGTGGTCGAGGGTTTGCAAACGGCGGCCAATATCAAATACCCAGTAATCGGCATCGGCGTTTTGTAAAAACTCACCTAAGCTGTTAATCACCTCAGTCATTGTCTACCCATGGTTTATCTTTCGCGTTGCTATTGGCTTGCATTTAAACGGCAATCCTTTACCCTTGTGAGCGCCTATTATAGGGGCTTGCGCATTGGCTTTCGAGTCGTTTTTATGAAACCGGTGCAGGCCGTTGCGCAGTAAGTCGATGGTATCTAAGCACATCGATAATAGCGAGTGAATGACAACTAAACAGTGGGGATCATGGCAAAATATCAGCAAACTCAGGCGTTACTGGACGCCATTGAAGCTCAATTACAACAGCTTGAGCTATGGCAAAGTCAACCGCCGTCGGCAGCCGCACTAGCTAGCGAACAACCCTTCGCAGTTGATACCTTGCATTTTCATCAGTGGTTACAGTTCATTTTATTGCCGCGCATGCGCGCTTTGATCGACGGACGCTTAATGCTGCCCGAAAATATTGCCATTAGTCCAATGGCTGCGCAGGTGTATCAGGCGCACATCCAGCAAGACAACGGCTATCTGATATTGGTTGAACACATTCGCCAACTTGATGTGTTATTGAGCGGACAGGATCCACTGCAAGACGATGACGCCGCTGAACATGAGTAATTGCCGATGAATGAGTTAAGTATTCGTTATGCCGATAACGATATCGTGGTGATTGATAAGCCCGCGGGCTTGTTGGTGCATCGTAGTCGCATTGCTAGCGACGCCAAACAGTTTGCCATGCAACTATTACGCGACCAGTTAGGCCAGTACGTGTATCCCGTGCATCGCTTGGATCGGCCAACCTCAGGGCTATTGATGTTCGCGCTATCAAGTGAGGTAGCGCGGCAGATGAGTGAGGCGTTTGCCAATCGCCAAGTCGACAAAACTTATCACGCGGTGGTGCGTGGTTATGTCGCCGAGCAGGGTGTCATCGATTATGCCTTGAAAGAAGAGCTGGACGCTTATGCCGATGAACTGGCTGACCCAGACAAAGCGGCGCAACCGGCATTGACCGAATACCGGCGGTTGGCGCAAATTGAACTGCCATTTGCGGTGAGCAAAAAGCATGCGACTAGTCGTTACTCGTTAGTTGAATTAACGCCAAAAACCGGTCGTAAGCACCAGCTAAGACGGCATATGTCGCATATACGACATCCGATTGTTGGCGATACCAATCATGGCGACGGTCGTCATAACCGTTTTTTCCGTGAGCATTTTAATATTCAGCGGCTGTTGCTGAATGCCAGCCGCTTGAGTTTTAGCCATCCACTGACCGGCCAACGTTTGCAGGTAACCACAGCGTTGCCGCCAGCGCTGTTGGAGCCGTTCAAAACGGTCATGCCAGCAACGCTACAGCAGCAACTGATGGCTTTAAACGCTTAGCCGTAGCAGCGGCTAAGCTTATTCGGCACCGCGTAATAGGGCGTTAATACCGACCTTTTCACGTGTTTGCGCATCGACGCGCTTGACGATAATGGCGGCATATAAGCTATGGCTTCCGTCTTTTGCCGGCAGTGAACCCGGCACTACAACGGCACCTGCTGGCACACGGCCATACATGACCTTGTCGTTTTCACGGTCATAAATACGGGTGCTTTGACCGATATAAACCCCCATTGATATCACTGCGCCTTGTTCGACAATCACGCCCTCGACGATCTCTGAGCGAGCACCGATAAAACAGTTGTCTTCGATGATGGTTGGGTTGGCTTGCAGTGGCTCTAACACGCCGCCAATGCCAACGCCGCCGGACAGGTGAACGTTGCTACCGATTTGCGCGCATGAACCGACGGTCGCCCAGGTGTCGACCATGGTGCCGTCGCCAACGTATGCACCAATATTGACGTACGATGGCATGACCACCACATTGCGGCCGATATAAGCGCCTTTACGCACCATCGCTGGCGGCACCACGCGCATACCCTCGGCACGGAAGCGAGCGCTGTCATAATCGGCAAATTTAGCCGGTACTTTGTCCCAAAAGCGGGTCTCGCCGCCATCGGTTAAGTAGTTGTCGTTTAAACGAAACGACAACAGCACGGCTTTCTTCAGCCATTGGTGCACCACCCATTCGCCAGCAATCTTCTCGGCCACGCGCAGTTCGCCGCGGTCGATTTGATCGATAACGTAGCGCACACCCTCGCGCAATTCGTCGTTATCGGTTTTAGGGCCTAAATGGTTGCGTTGCTCAAAGGCATCGTTAATTAACTGCTTTAAATCGTTCATTGCGATTACGCCACTTCCTAAAAGGTAAAATTAACTGAAAACTTAATGATCTAAGGCGGCAATAATTTGCGCCTGTAAATGCTGTTGCTGCTCGTCGGTTAACGCCCGTTGCTGCGCCGAGGTAACAATAAATAAATCTTCCGCTTGCTCACCGATGGTGGTGATTTTGGCTGCCAATAGGGTAACGTCCGATTGTTGCAAAACCGCGGCTAGTTTAGCAACCAGTCCAGGCCGATCGAGCGTCACTAATTCAAACGCGGTACGGCCTTGATGTCGGCTGGTTAAAAACTTAACCCGCGTCTTGACGCTGAAATTACGCATGCGACGCGATAACCGGCGCTGATTTACCGGTACATTGCGACGTTTCAGCAACACATCAAATAAGTGTTGTTTTAGCTCTTCGATACGTTGGCTATCGGTTAACGGCTTGCCGTCATGCTGTAATACCACAAAGGTATCCATTACATAGCCATCTCGAGTGGCCAAAATTTGCGCGTCGTGAATGCTCAACCGTTGACTATCGAGTACCGCTGCTACCGCCGCAAATAAATGGCTTTCTTCGTGATGATAAATGAATAACTCGGTGGTGCCTTGTTTATTTTCGTCACCGATTAAGATTAACGGTAAGTGCTCGCCCGAGATATTTAAAATATGCTGCGAATGCCAAGCCACTTGTTCGGCACTATGACGATAAAAGTAATCGGCGGTAAAGCGGCCCCAAAGCGCGTTAACCTGCTGCTGTTCAAAGCCAGCGCTAAGTAACAGCGCCATGGCGGTGGCTTTATGCTCGTTAATGCGAGTACGCACATCGTAAGTGGGTTGCTCGTCGCCGTCGCTGGATTGGCTAAGCAGAGTAGAGGTAGCGTGATACAGTTCCTCTAACAGCGTTGCCTTCCAGTTATTCCAAAGCGTGCTGTTGGTGGCACGAATATCGGCTACCGTTAAACAATACAAATAATCTAAGCGTTGCTGTGAACCCATTTTACGGGCGAATTCACGAATAACGTCGGGGTCATGTATATCGCGTTTTTGTGCAGTCACCGACATTAATAAATGCTGACGCACCAAAAACGCCACCAGTTCGGTATCGCCGTCGCTGTAATCGTGTTGATAACAGAAATTACGAACGTCCATTTCGCCTAATTCTGAGTGGTCACCACCGCGGCCTTTAGCGATATCATGGAAAATACCCGCAATGTACAGCAATTCTGGTTTAGCCATGCGATGCAACAGTTCGGCGCAGAGTGGAAACTCCGCGGCGTATTTGGCTTCGCTGTAACGGTAGAGATTACGCACTAAACGGAAAGTATGTTCATCAACGGTGTAAGCGTGAAACAAATCAAACTGCATTTGCCCGACTATTTGTCGCCATTGTGGTAAATAGTGCGCCAAAATACTGTGATGGTGCATTAACGCAAAGGGTAAACCGCAGCCGCGCGGATGACGCAGTAATTGCTTAAATAACTGTCGGCACTCGCTATCATGACTGAGTGGATCGTTAAGCTCGGCACGTGCATTACGGAGTAAGCGAATGGTGTGCGAGTGAATACCTTTAATTTGCCGATGCTCGGCAATCAGCAAAAAGAAGCGTAGTAAGTTTTGCGGTTGGGCAAAAACTTGGTCATGGCGAGCCATGATCTGTTCGCTTAAAATGGCAAAATCGGCGTCGATTTCTTCGGCGTCGGCTAAGTCATGACCACCCAAAATCGCTTGCTCGAAAAACTGCAGCAACATGCGGTTCAGCTCGCTGACTTGCAACACCGTTTTGAAGTAATCCTTCATCATCAGCTCGACCGAATGCTTACCCTCATTACCATAACCTAAACGTGAGGCAACGCCGGGTTGAAAGTCGAACAGTAAGCGGTCTTCACATTTGCCAACTTCTAGGTGCAGGGCATAACGAATGCGCCATAAAAAGTTCTGGCAATCGCGTAGTTCTAAGAACTCTTCGGCGCTGATGTAGCGATACTCGACTAAGCTTTCGTCGGTTTTAGTTTTAAAGTGCTGCTTAGCAATCCAGCCAATGGTCTGCACATCGCGCAAGCCGCCGGGGCTAGACTTGATATTGGGCTCAAGATTGTAAGAGGTGCCGTGGTATTGCTGATGACGCTGTTGTTGTTCTTCGCACTTAGCTTGATAAAAATCGCGACTTTGCCACGGAAAATCATAGTTAATACGCTGTTGCAGCGTTTCCGCTAGCTGCTGTTCGCCGCAAATCAGACGATTTTCGATCAGGTTGGTGGCAATCGTAATATCCGCCGCCGCTTGCAACATACAGTCGTCTATTGAGCGCACCGCGTGACCAATGTCGATGCGTAAATCCCAAAGCAGAGTAATAAAACGACTGATTTGCTGCTCTAATACTGGCGTTGGCCGCTGCTGATAGGTGACTAATAGGTCGATATCAGAACCCGGGTGCAGCGTTTGCCGACCAAAACCGCCTACGGCAAGCAGTGCTAACGGTGCTTGATCCAGTTTGAACTGCTGCCAAAGGTGGCACAACAACTGGTCGAAAAAGGCCGCGCGGTGGTGTACCAAATGGTCGATGTCGTCGGTAACAAACTGTGCTTCGGCCCAGTCGTTATACGCCTGAATCTGCTCGCGATAGGCATTCACGGCGTGTTCATCCAGCGCTGCTGGCCAGCGCGGTTGAAACAGTGAAGAGTCTGCAAGCATGAAGTTACCGCCGACGCTGGTTGCTGCTTAGCCGCTAATCACGCGAGCTAAATCTTCGTCATTACGCAGGGTGAGTACTTCCACACCGTCATCGGTAACCAATAAGGTGTGTTCCCATTGCGCGCTCAGACTGCGGTCTTTCGTTAACACCGTCCAGCCGTCTTTCATTAACTTGGTTTGTCGTTTACCGGCATTGACCATCGGCTCAATGGTCAGGCACATGCCAGCTTGCAGGGTTTCACCGGTGCCCGCTTGGCCATAGTGCAGTACTTGCGGATCTTCGTGAAAACCGGCGCCAATGCCGTGCCCGCAATACTCACGTACAATGGAATAACCGTGACTTTCCGCATGCTGTTGAATGACTGCTGCAAAATCGCCAAGTTGCACACCCGGTTTGACCATTTTGATCGCTTTATATAAGGATTCTTGAGTAACCCGAATTAAACGCTCGGCTAGAATTGACGGTTTACCCACCACAAACATTTTTGAAGTATCGCCATGATAGCCGTCTAGTTTCACGGTTACGTCAATATTCATGATGTCGCCGTCTTTTAACGGTTTATCGTTTGGAATACCGTGACAAACGCAATGATTTAATGAGGTGCAAATCGATTTTGGAAAACCGTGATAATTGAGCGGAGCAGGGGTAGCGCCGTGCTCAATAATATAGTCGTGACAAATTTTATCCAGTTCGGCGGTGGTGACGCCTGCTTTGACATGCTCGCCGATCATTTCTAGTACTGACGCGGCCAAACGGCCCGCTGCGCGCATTTTTTCGATTTCTTCTGGCGTTTTTATGGTGATTGCCATGCTTATCCTCGTCACTCATCAAGGCTTACTTCAAGGTCTGCGTATGCTAGCAGGAAAGCGGCTTTGGTGCTAGCGCTAGCATGCGGCTGGGCGTTAGCTTGGTGGTAACGCTAAGCGTTAATTTATGGCTTAAACAGGAACCGATAAAAACTGTTTTTGGCTTGCTCAAACAGCGCAAAATATGGTATAAAGCGCCTCGCAAATCACCGTCAATGTAATTTGCGATAGTCGTCGACGATAAATCGTTGGCGTTAATTAAACAATTAAAACCACACATACATCGACACATAGTCCGGGGTGCCTAGTGTTAAACACAGGGTGTTGAACACGGGTCGGGTTATGGGATGTATGGAGGCCTAACCCCCTAAAAAGGAAAAAGATTATGGCAAACGTGTCAATGCGTGACATGCTTAAAGCGGGTGTCCACTTCGGTCACCAAACCCGTTTCTGGAACCCGAAAATGAAGCCTTTCATCTTCGGTGCTCGCAACCGCATTCATATTATCAACCTTGAAAAAACCGTACCTATGTTTAACAGCGCGCTGAACTATATGCAGCACGTTTCTTCAAACAAAGGTAAGATTTTATTCGTTGGTACTAAGCGCGCTGCTGCAGAGTCAGTCAAAGAAGCAGCAAACAACTGTAACCAGTTTTACGTTAACCATCGCTGGTTGGGCGGTATGTTGACTAACTGGAAAACCGTGCGTCAGTCAATCAAGCGTCTGAAAGACTTAGAAACTATGAGTCAAGACGGTACGTTCGATAAGCTGACTAAGAAAGAAGCGTTGATGAACACCCGCGAAATGGAAAAGCTTGAGAAAAGCTTGGGTGGTATCAAAAACATGGGCGGTTTGCCTGACGTGATTTTTGTTATCGACGCTGACCACGAGCACATCGCGATTAAAGAAGCTAACAACCTGGGTATCCCTGTTGTAGCGGTGGTTGATACTAACTCTAACCCTGATGGCGTTGACTACGTTATCCCTGGTAACGACGATGCTATCCGTGCGGTGAACTTGTACTTAGGTTCAGCAGCTAACGCAATCAATGAAGCTCGCAATGCCGCTCCAGAAGCAGCAGAAGCAGACGGCTTCATCGAAGAAACTGAATAAGAGGACTTCATTCATGGCTATTACAGCAGCTCTGGTAAAAGAACTGCGCGAGCGCACAGGCGCTGGCATGATGGACTGTAAAAAAGCGTTGCAAGAAACCAATGGCGATATCGAAGCTGCCATTGAAGAAATGCGCAAAAACGGTCAAGCGAAAGCGGCTAAAAAAGCAGGCCGTATCGCTGCTGAAGGTATCATCTTAACCAAAGCTGAGGGTAACGTAGGTACCTTGGTTGAGTTAAACAGCGAAACTGACTTTGTTGCTCGTGACAGCAGCTTCTTGGCCTTTGGCGATAAGCTTATTAATGTTGCATTCAACAACAAAGAAAACAACGTTGAGTCATTAAAGCAAGCTGATTTTGACGGTGTTAGCGTTGAAGAAGCGCGTTCTACGCTGGTTGCTAAAATTGGTGAGAACATCAACGTGCGTCGTGTTGCGACGGTTGAAGCTGGTGATCTGGTTGAGACTTATGTACACGGTAACCGCATTGGTGTTGCTGTCGCTATTACCGGCGGTGACGCTGACTTAGCGCGCGACCTGTGCATGCACGTTGCGGCAAGCGCACCTCAGTTCGTTAAGCCTGAAGACGTAAGCGCCGAAGTAGTTGCTAAAGAGCGTGAAATTCAGGTTGATATCGCCATGCAAAGCGGTAAGCCTAAAGAGATCGCTGAGAAGATGGTTGAAGGCCGTATGCGTAAGTTTACTGGCGAAATCAGCCTGACTGGTCAACCTTTCGTTAAAGACCCATCGATCACCGTGGCTGAATTGCTGAAGAAAGCGGGTGCTGACGTTGTCACATTCGTACGCTTTGAAGTCGGCGAGGGTATTGAGCGTAAAGAAGAAGATTTTGCTTCTGAAGTTCAAGCTCAAGTAGCGGCGGCGAACAAGGGCTAAGCCCGTGTCGTTTTTGCTACGACTTACACGCTAATAAAAGTGACCGCGTTCTGGTTATTCAGGACGCGGTTTTTTTTGACAAAAAAACGGAAACTGTAGCTATGAGCACCCATCCAAAACCTCAATATCGACGCATTTTATTGAAACTTAGCGGTGAAGCCCTGATGGGTGATGAACCTTTTGGCATTGATGCCAAAGTGCTAGACCGCATGGCGCAAGAAATCAAAGAGCTGGTCGAGCTCGGGGTTCAGGTCGGGTTAGTTATCGGTGGTGGTAATTTGTTCCGCGGTGAAGGCCTAGCCAAAGCGGGTATGAACCGGGTTGTGGGCGACCACATGGGCATGCTAGCAACGGTAATGAATGGCTTAGCGATGCGCGATGCCTTGCACCGGGCGTTTGTTAATGCACGACTGATGTCGGCCATTGAACTGACCGGGGTCTGTGATAGCTACAATTGGGCAGAGGCGATCAGCCTACTGAAATCGGGCCGCGTCGTGATATTTTCTGCCGGAACCGGCAACCCATTTTTTACCACCGATTCAGCGGCTTGCTTACGTGGTATCGAAATTGAGGCCGACGTAGTACTTAAAGGAACCAAGGTAGATGGGGTATACTCTGCCGATCCGAATAAAGATCCGAATGCCGAGTTGTATAAACACATCACCTATCAGGATGTTTTACAACAACAACTAAAAGTTATGGATTTAGCAGCGTTTACGCTGGCGCGCGACTATAGTTTGCCTATTCGTGTATTTAACATGAACAAACCAGGAGCGCTGCGTTCGGTATTGATGGGTGAGCCGGAAGGTACCTTGATTAGTAACTCGGCTGATAACGATTAAATTCACACTAAAAAGGGTTTAACTGTGATTAACGACATTATTAAAGACGCCAAATCGCGTATGGAAAAAAGTGTGGAAGCACTGCGTGGTCAAATGGCGAAAGTTCGCACCGGACGTGCGCATCCTAGCTTACTAGACGGTATTACGGTCAATTATTACGGCACCGAAACACCATTACGCCAATTGGCGAACATTACCACCGAAGACTCGCGCACGTTAGCTTTGACGGTATTTGATAAATCCTCGAGTGGTGCGGTAGAAAAGGCTATTATGCAGTCTGACCTAGGCTTGAACCCAGCTGCCGCGGGTGCTGTTATTCGAGTACCTTTGCCGCCATTAACCGAAGAGCGTCGTCGCGATTTGGTTAAAGTTGTTCGTGCTGAAGCCGAGCAGGGGCGGGTAGCGGTACGTAACATTCGTCGCGATGCTAACAGCGATTTAAAAGAATTGCTGAAAGAAAAAGAAATCACCGAAGATGAGGAACGTAAAGCGACAGATGAAATCCAAAAGTTAACCGACAAATATATTGCGGCTATCGATGATCATCTGAAGGCGAAAGAAGACGACTTGATGGAAGTTTAAGCAGTCGTCACCAAGACGATTGGTGTCTAGCGCCGCGTCGGTTATACTCGCGCGGCGTTTTTCTATGACCAGGCTGACTATGAATGCAGTGTCGAATACTCAACAATTGATGCCAAAGCACGTTGCCATCATCATGGATGGTAATGGTCGCTGGGCGCAACAGCGTGGCAAACGCCGTACTTACGGCCACAAAGTTGGTGCCGAAGCGGTGCGCCGCGCGGTGGCTTTTGCGCGTCGACAAGGTTTAACATCACTGACACTGTTTGCTTTTAGTAGTGAAAACTGGAATCGTCCAGCACAAGAAGTCAGCGTGTTGATGGAATTATTTGTCACTGTGTTGCAACGTGAAGTGAAAAAACTGCATAAGCACGGTGTACGGCTACGTGTAATAGGCGATTTATCGCAGTTTTCACAACGATTACAGGAAAAAATTGCGGCTGCAGAAGCAAAAACACGTGATAATCACGAGTTAAATTTAAATATCGCCGCCAATTATGGTGGTCGTTGGGATATTGCGCAGGCCTGTCGCCGTTTAACTGAACAAGTCACTGATGGCCGCTTAGCCATAGCGGATATTGATGAGCAACGTCTTAGCGACGAGCTACAACTTGCGGACCAGCCAGCACCGGATTTGCTTATCCGTACCGGCGGTGAACATCGCATTAGTAATTTCCTGCTGTGGCAATTAGCCTATGCTGAGCTTTATTTTACCCCAGTATTGTGGCCTGATTTTGATGATCATACATTTGCTGCCGCGATAGCCGATTTTGCCGCAAGAGAGCGTCGCTTTGGCTTAACCAGCGAGCAAATACACAGTATGATTATGGCTGACAAAGCCCCGATAGAGGACTGATTTTTTGTTAAAACAACGAATTTTGACAGCCCTCGTGCTGATTCCATTAGCACTGTATTGTGTATTTGCCTTGCCGTTGTGGGGCTTCTCGATTTTTGCGCAAGTGGTATTGATGCTAGGCGCTTGGGAATGGTCGCCGTTAATGGGGGTGCGTCGCCTCAGTGGCCGTATCGCTTATACGCTGTTAATTGGTGTCATTATTAGCGTGCTTAGCTGGTTGACGCCGCTGGCGACCGTTTGGCAAGACGGCCAACTCGCTAGACCACTATATTGGAGTATTCTGGCCGGTGGTGTGTGGTGGGTCATTGCATTTGCGCTAATTGTTAATTATCCGACTAGCCGCCGGTTATGGTCACGTACGCGCGCCATTGTCGGTTTATTCGGTGTGTTAACGTTAGTACCTGCCTGGGCGGCGTTACTTAGCGTACGCGCCATTCGTATTGATAGTGAACCCTATTACGGTGGCTTCGTGGCGTTATTTATTCTGTTACTGGTCTGGGCCGCCGACGTCGGCGCATACTTTGCCGGTGTGCGCTACGGTCGTAATAAAATGATGCCAGCGGTGAGTCCGGGGAAAACCATGGAAGGCCTGTGTGGCGGTATTACGCTGGCTTTCGTGGTGATGATGGTGGTTTCGCATTGGGCTAAAGTGCCCGCAACGCAATTTACCGGATTTTACTTAACCGGTTTATTTACTGTTGTTGCATCGGTTTTTGGCGATCTTAATGAAAGTATGTTTAAGCGTTGTGCCGGGGTTAAAGACAGCGGTGCTATTTTGCCCGGCCATGGCGGTATTTTGGATCGTATCGACAGCTTAACCGCTGCTTTGCCGGTGTTCACCTTAGCGTACTTATGGTTAATGGTGTAACCATGACGACTCATGTTTTGCCACAGCGCGTCACTATTCTAGGAGCTAGCGGCTCTATTGGACAAAATACCCTAGACGTTATTGAGCGTCATCCGCAGCAATTTCAATTGCATGCGATTAGCGCTTATAACAACGTCGATGCGATGCTGGAAAGCTGCCGTCAATACCAGCCACAGCGAGTGGTGATGGTTGATACTGATGCGGCTCAGCGCTTGCACCAGTTGTTGCAGCAACATCAATTATCCGACATTCAGGTTGATAGTGGCGCCGCCGCCTTGTTAGATATTGCCGGCAATAGTGATAGCGACATTGTCATGGCCGCGATTGTCGGGGCGGCTGGCTTGTTACCCACACTGGCAGCAATTAAGGCTAATAAACGCGTGTTATTGGCGAATAAAGAAGCGTTAGTGATGAGTGGCCAGTTGTTTATCGATGCACTGGCCCAATCGAATGCCATGTTGCTGCCGGTAGATAGCGAGCATAACGCCATTTTTCAATGCTTACCCAGCGCGGCGCAACAACAGATTGGGCAACAGCAGCTGGCCGAACACGGTATTAGCCAAATTTTATTGACCGGCTCGGGCGGACCATTTCGTCAGACGCCACTGGCGCAGTTGGCAAAACAGTCACCGGCTGCGGCATGTGCGCATCCTAATTGGTCAATGGGGCAAAAGATATCGGTCGACTCAGCAACCATGCTGAACAAAGGCTTGGAATATATCGAAGCGCGTTGGTTATTTAATTGCCAGCGACACGAATTAGCGGTGTTATTGCATCCGCAAAGTGTGATTCATTCGATGGTGCAATATCAGGACGGCTCGGTGATTGCGCAATTAGGACAACCCGATATGCGTACACCGATAGCGTACAGTTTGAGTTATCCAGAGCGTATCGATAGCGGCGTCGCCGCACTTGATTTCACGCAATTGAGTCAATTGACGTTTGCCCAAGCTTGTCCGCAACGCTATCCCTGTTTGCAGCTTGCTATTGATGCATGTTGGGCGGGGCAAGCGGCAACGACCTGCTTAAATGCCGCGAATGAATTGGCTGTTGAAGCATTTTTGCAAGAACGCATTGGTTTTACTCAAATTGCCGAAGTTTGTGCGCAGGCGTTAGCTGTACTAAACGTTGCCGAACCACGGCAGTTAGATGATATTTTGGCTATTGATGAACAGACTCGATGCTTCGTGCGCGAGCATTTACGGAGTGTCGCGGCATGATGGATGTGTTGTGGACTATCGCGGCTTTTGTCGTCACCTTAGGTATTTTGGTGAGCTTTCACGAGTTTGGTCATTTTTGGGTGGCGCGCCGCGCTGGGGTTAAAGTGTTGACCTTTTCGGTGGGCTTTGGTCGTCCATTGTGGCGTCGTGAAGCGAAAGACGGCACCGTCTATCAACTGGGTATGATCCCGTTGGGCGGCTATGTACGCATGCTCGATAGTCGTGTTGATGAGGTGCCAGCCGAACAACGTCATTTAGCCTTTAACCACAAATCGGTGGCTAAACGTTTTGCGGTGGTGGCGGCCGGGCCGTTGGCTAATTTTGTCTTAGCGGTAGCGGTATTGTGGTTAATGTTTGTCATTGGCGTACCGTCGGTTAAGCCGATTATTGGTGAACTGCAAGCGAATTCGATTGCCGCCGAAAGTGGCTTACCGGCACGCGCAGAAATCACCTCTATTGCTGGTCAAGACACCCATAACTGGGAACAGGTGCATATGGCCTTGGCATCGGCGATTGGCGATGCGTCAACCGATGTTACCGTGCGTATGGCTAACGGTGAGGAACGATTATACCGCTTAGATTTGACAAACTGGCAGTATGACCCGCAAACTCAAGCCGCGTTTCAAAGCGTTGGTATCGAAGTTTATCGCCCTCAGGTGTATACCGACATTGTCGAGATTGCAGCCGATTCACCAGCCGCTAAAGCGGGTTTTCAGGCAGGCGATAAAATTGTCGCCATCGACGGAACTCTTATTAGCGAATGGAGCCAAATAAGGGAACTCATCGCCGACTCGGCTGGACAAGTACGCCAGTTTAGCGTGCAGCGTGATGGGCAACGTCAACAAATCGACGTGATGATAGGCTCGCGTAATGAACGCGGCTTTTTAGGTGTGGTACCACGTGCCGATGCCTATCCTGAGGCCTATTTGTTTACCCAGCAGTATGGTCCGTTTACGGCCATTGCCGAGGGGGCAAAACGTACTTGGGATCTCATTGTTTTGAGCTTTAAAATGATCGGCAAGTTACTGACCGGCGATGTTTCCGTGAAGAATTTGGCCGGTCCTATTAGTATTGCCGAGGGTGCCGGGGCTCAGGCCGCGACAGGGTTTGTTTATTTCTTGGGTTTCCTGGCGCTGTTAAGTGTCAATCTGGGCATCATTAACCTGCTACCATTGCCGGTTCTTGATGGTGGACATTTACTCTTTTTTGTCATTGAGTGGGTTCGGGGTAAGCCGTTATCGGAAAAGGTACAGGACATTTGCTATCGGATTGGCGGTGCCTTAGTGTTTTTGCTGATGGCTATAGCAATAACCAACGATATTACCCGTCTCGCACTTTAACTCACTATTAATAAAGATAAGTAGCAACAGAATGACGTTGAGAAAGCTGTTATTAGGAAGTTTGGTTGCTGGTGCGGTGTTACCTGCGTATGCAGCCGATCAGTTCGTTGTTGAAGATATCAAGGTTCGAGGGTTACAACGGGTCGCTTTGGGCGCGGCGTTAACCTATATCCCGGTGCGTATCGGTGATGAAATTGATGAATTTCAACTACGCCAATCGATTAAGTCGCTGTATTCATCGACACACTTTGATAACGTCAAAGTGTTGCGCGATGGCAACACACTGATTTTCGATGTCAGTGAACGTCCCACCATCAGTAACGTCACCTTTGATGGTAATAAAGACATTCAAGACGAGCAGTTACAACAAAGCTTGGAAGAAAATGGCATTGTTGTCGGTGAGCCGATGGATATGACTACCATTAGCGAAATCGAGAAAGGGCTTGAAGACTTTTACCACAGTGTCGGTAAATATAACGCTAAAGTAACCATTACTGTGGTCGATTTGCCGCGCAATCGGGTTGAGTTAAAAATCAACTTTGAAGAGGGCGATGCGGCTGAAATTGCGCAAATAAACATCGTTGGTAATAAAGCGTTTAGCGATGAAGAATTACTCGCTGAGTTTGAATTGCGGGACGAATTGCCGTGGTGGAATATTATTGGCGAAAAACGTTACCAGAAGCAGCAACTTGGCGGCGATTTAGAAACGCTTGAGTCTTATTATAAAGACCGTGGTTATTTAACCTTCCAAGTCGAATCAGTACAAGTCGCAATGACGCCTGAACGTGACGGTATTTATGTCACTATCAATATTAAAGAAGGGCACAAGTTTAAAGTGACCGGTACCTCAGTCATTGGTGACTTGCGTGGCCATGATGAAGTTGTCGGTAAGCTTGCAACGATCCAGCCGGGTACCACCTATAGTGCGGCACAAGTGACTTATATTGAAGATATTATCGGTCGTTTCTATGGTCGCTTTGGTTATGCTTATCCGGAAGTTCGGGCGATACCGGAAATCGACGAAGATAATAACGAAGTTAGCCTGACTTTCTCAGTCAACCCAGGTAAACGCGTGTATGTTCGACGTATTAACTTTACCGGTAATAACGTCACTCAAGACCGTGTGTTACGGCGTGAGATGCGTCAATTAGAAGGCGCTTGGTTGTCCGATTCCAACGTGCAACAAGGTAAAGTTAGGTTAGAACGTTTGGGCTTCTTCGAAACCGTAGAAACTACCACCACGCCAGTGGGTGGCAGCAGCGACGAAGTTGATGTCAACTATACGGTGAAGGAACAGCAATCGGGCCAGTTTAACGTCGGTATCGGTTACGGTGATTATTCCGGCTTACAATTAAACGCCGGAGTCACGCAAAATAATTTCTTGGGGACAGGTAACCGAGCCTCAATAAATGCATCGACGAACCGTTTTAATAAGAGCTTGAGCTTATCTTATACCGACCCTTATTGGACCATCAACGGCGTCAGCTTGTCTGGTCAGGTGTTTTATTCTGAGTTTGATGCCGGACGTGCCGAAAACTTGATCCGTTATAATCAGCGCACTTACGGTGTCGGCAGCTCGTTAGGTTTCCCAATTAACGAGTATAACCGCTTAAATTTTGGTATTAACTATAAAAACCAGCAAGTTACTAACGTTGATGGCTACGAGCAGGTGCGTAATTTTTACCGTCCCTATATCGATACCAACAACCCGAATGTCGGTGTTAAATTTAACATCTACGAGCTGTCAGCCGGTTGGTCACGAGTCACCTTGAACCGTGGTACTTTCCCAACTAGCGGTTCGTCGCAGTCGGCGTCGTTAAATATTGCGACTCCGAACAGCGATATTAACTATTTTATTTTGCGCTATGACTTCCGTAATTATTGGGCGCTTAATGATGCGCAAACTTGGTCATTCTTAACCCGACTGAACTTGGGTTATGGTAATGGTTACGGTCAAGACAGTAACGGCAATGATTACTTGTTCCCGTTTTGGGAATACTTCCGTATCGGTGGCGCCGACTCATTACGCGGATTTGAGTCGAATACGGTCGGTCCTCGTGCTGTTTATCGTAGTCCGTCACAAATTGATGGTCCGCCAAGCTTAGATGGTAGCTTAAACGGTATCCCTGCTGGTCCGGGTGCGGATAGTCTGTACGTTACTGAATATTCGGTAGGTGGTAACGCAAAAATCTCTGGTGGCGTCGAATTGATTTTCCCAACACCATTTTTAAGTGAAGAATATAAAAACAGTGTGCGTACGTCGTTATTTGTCGATGTTGGCACAGTGTGGGATACTGAGTTCGACTATGATGCCTATAAAGATCTGGAAGTGGTGTACAACAGTAATTCACCACCGCTTAGCGATTACAGCTCGCCAAGCGACTTCCGCGCGTCTTATGGTATTGCGGTGCAATGGCTATCACCAATGGGGCCATTGACCTTTGCTTTGGGTAGACCATTAAAAGAAGTTGAAGGCGACGAGACTAAGGTCTTTACTTTCAATATTGGTACAACATTCTAATAATAAAACGTATTTTGACATCAAGGAGATTGCTTTGAAAAAGCTAATGAAGACTACCGTGACAGCCGTTGCTGCAGCAACCGCACTGATGGCCGGTGCCGCACAAGCTCAGCAGAAGATCGGTGTCGTTGATATGATGCAGATTTTTCAAGAATTGCCACAGCGTGAGCAAATTTCTCAGAAGCTGCAGGATGAGTTTGAACCGCGTTTCCAAGAAATGCGTCAGTTAGAGCAAAAAGTGCAGGAATTGCGTCAAAAGCAAGAGCGTGATCAGTCGATCATGTCTGAGCAAGAAAAGACCCAGCTGAATCGTCAACTTGAGCAAGTCGTTGCCGAAGCACAATTGAAGAATAAGGCGTTGCAAGAAGATACTCGTCGTCGCCAAGCCGAAGAGCGCAACAAATTGTTGGGTGATGTACAGCAGGCGATTAATGCGATTGCCGACGCTGAAGGCTATGACATCGTTTTACAAAGCAATGCTGTCGCCTTTATCAAAAAAGATGCTGATTTAAGTGATGAAGTTGTTGAACGCATGAAGGGCGGTCAGTAATTCATGACAGAATTTTCACTTGCTCAACTTGCTGAACATGTGGGCGGCGACGTTCGTGGTGATGACAGCATACTGATCAAGGCGGTAGCGACTTTGGCGTCGGCGCAAGCCGGCGACATCGCCTTTTTAGCGAACAGTCGTTATAAGTCACAGTTGCAATCAACCCATGCCAGCGCAGTGCTGTTAGCGGCGCAAGACGACAGCGATGACATCGCTGCAGCGATTATCTGTAAAAACCCTTACGCGGCTTTTGCTAAAATCGCACAATTGCTGGATACCACGCCGGCGCCTGCGCAGGGTATCGATGTCAGCGCCAAAATTGCGGATAGCGCACGTATAGGCAATAACGTTGCGATAGGGCCGAATACGGTGATTGCTGACCATGTGGTGATTGCCGATGACGTTACCATCGGTGCTAATTGCTATATCGGTCAGGGCACTGAAATTGGTGCACGAACGCGTATTTGGCAAGGTGTGAACATCTATCATCAGATCGTTATTGGTGAAGACTGTTTATTCCACAGCGGCGCGGTGGTCGGTGCCGATGGCTTTGGTTGGGCCAGTGAAAATGGAAAATGGGTTAAAATCCCTCAGCTAGGTCGGGTGGTGATCGGTAATCGTGTTGATATTGGCGCGAGTACTACCATCGATCGCGGCGCGTTAGATGATACCATCATATGTGACGGCGTGATTATCGACAACCAATGTCAAATCGCGCATAACGCTTATGTCGGTGAGGATACGGCGATTGCGGGTTGTACCGTATTGGCTGGTAGTTGTCGTATTGGTAAACGCTGTTTAATCGGTGGTGCGAGTGCCATTAACGGGCATATTGAAATTTGCGATGATGTACAAATTATGGGTTTTGGGATGGTGATCAAAGAAATCACCGAGCCCGGTGTTTATGCATCAGGTATTCCAGCCAGTGCACATCGTGAATGGCGAAGAAATGGCGCACGTTTCCGTCAATTGGACGACCTATTTAAACGTGTGAAAGCGCTAGAAAAGCGTGTAGAAGATTAATATCGATCTGTTGGGGGATGGATTTTTGACTGATCAGAAGCAAGGTTTTGATGTACGTGAAGTGTTGGAATTACTGCCACATCGTTATCCGTTTTTATTGATTGACCGGGTTATCGATTGCGACAGCAAAGCCTCGATTCATGCCATAAAGAATGTCAGTGTTAATGAACCTATTTTCACTGGTCACTTTCCTGGAAATCCTATTTTCCCGGGCGTTTTATTGTTAGAAGCTATGGCTCAAGCAGCTGGTTTATTAGGCTTTAAAATGAGCAAGAGTAAAGCCACCGCGAACGAACTGTATTTGTTTGCTGGTGTTGATAATGCTCGCTTTAAGCGTCAGGTAACGCCGGGCGATACCATTCATTTTCACGTTAAGTTTGAAAAAGAACGCCGTGGTATTTGGAAATTTTCCGGCCGCGCCGAAGTGGACGGTGAACTAGCTTGTTGTGCCGATTTGATCTGTGCTAGAAGAGATTACTAAGTGATTCACGAAACCGCGATTATTCATCCCTCGGCGAAATTAGGACGCAACGTTAGCGTCGGCCCTTGGACCATTATCGGTGAACACGTTGAGATCGGCGACGATTGCGATATTCGCTCGCATGTTGTCATTAAAGGACCGACACGCATCGGTAATGGCAATCGTATTTACCAGTTTTGCTCAATTGGCGAAGATTGTCAGGATAAAAAATATGCCGGTGAGCCAACGCAATTAGTGGTTGGCGATAACAATATTTTTCGTGAATCGGTGACGGTGCACCGTGGTACCGTGCAAGATGAGGGTATCACCCGCATCGGTAGCGATAATCTGTTTATGGCCTATGTACACGTGGCGCACGATTGCGTCATCGGCGATCACAACATTTTTGCTAATGTGGTTACCTTAGCCGGTCATGTGCACATCGGAGACTGGGTTATCTTGGGTGGTTTGACCGGGGTGCATCAATTTTGTCGCGTGGGTTCGCATGCCTTCGCCGCGGTTAATTCGGTTGTGGTGCAGGACATCCCCCCTTATATTATGGCGCAAGGTCACAACGCCGTACCGCGTACCATTAATAGCGAAGGATTGAAACGACGCGGCTTTAGCGCTGAACAAATCAGTAATTTACGCCGTGCCTATAAAACCCTCTACCGGCAAGGCAATAGCTTGAATGAAGCCGTGGCGCAACTCAGCGCTAATGGCGCCGAGGAGTTACAACCGCTGGTCGACTTTATTCAAAGTAGTCAGCGTGGCATCATTCGATAACGGCTGAGTAAACGGAATACCATGGTGTCTGAACATCAGTATCGTTTTGCTATCATCGCCGGAGAACATTCCGGCGATTTATTAGGTGCAGGCCTAATTCGTGCTCTAAAACAGCGTCATCCCAATGCTCAGTTTGTTGGTGTTGGTGGTCCGCTGATGATGGCCGAGGGGCTAACGTCTTTGGTACCGATGGAAGATCTAGCTGTCATGGGCTTGGTGGAAGTACTAAAACATCTACCCACCTTGCTGCGCCACCGCCGCCAAATCCTACATACCTTATCGGCCATGCAACCCGATGTATTTATTGGCATCGATGCGCCTGATTTTAACTTGCCGATTGCTAAGCGTCTAAAAGCGCAGGGTATTAACACGGTGCAGTATGTTAGCCCATCGGTTTGGGCTTGGCGGCAAGGGCGCATCACTGGCATTAAGGCCGCCGTTGATCACGTGTTGTGTTTATTGCCGTTCGAAAAGGCATTTTACGACCAGCACCAACTAGCGGCGACCTTTGTTGGCCATCCGCTAGCCGATGAAATTCCTATGCGTAGCGACCAAGCGACGGCTAGAGCATCGTTAGGGTTAACCACCGATGGTCCTCTGTTAGCTTTATTACCTGGCAGCCGGCAGGGTGAGATTGCACGTATGGCGCCGGTATTTTTGCAAGCGGTTGCGCGTTTGCAACAGCAATTACCGCGATTGCAGGTTGTTGCGCCGATGGTGAGCGGGGCACGCAAAACACAATTTCAGCAGTTGTTGAAAAGTTACCCTCAACTTAATATCGCCTTGGTCGATGGCCAGTCACGTACGGTGATGGCCGCCGCCGACGCGGTGTTGATGACCTCAGGAACGGTGACTTTAGAAGCTATGTTGATCAAACGTCCAATGGTGGTCGCTTATCGTTTCAGTTGGCTCAGTTATCATTTGATTAAACGCTTATTTAAAGCCGAATTTTTCTCGTTACCGAATCTATTAGCCGGACGACAATTGGTGCCTGAACTTGTCCAGCATCAAGTCTCGCCGGCATCGCTTGTCGATGAGCTGTTACCGTTATTGCAGCAACCACAAAGCGAGTTGTTGGCGACCTTTGCGCAACTACATCAGCAGTTACAGGGTAATGCTAACGAGGTGGCCGCTACCGTGGTGGAAGAACTTTGTCAGTCAGCACCATCGACGCGGCCGTAAGCTAGTTAGCTGTAGGTCGTGCTATCTCCGCTGCTATCATCTAAACGTTTTTCATAGAGTCCAACAGAAAAATACTGGCCAAATTTAAACCCGACTTCATGCCAAAAGCCACACGCTTTAAAGCCCAACTTCTCATGCAGCGCGATCGAGCTTGGGTTCGGTAGTGTAATGACCGCATAGGCACGATGAATATCGCTGTCGGCAACTGCTGCCAATAAGGTCTGTAGCAGCTGCTTACCAAGGCCTTTGCCTTGTTGACCATCGGCCAAGTATATCGATACTTCGCTGGCGGCATCGTAGGCTGCTTTGTCGCGGAACGGTCCGTTGGCGGCAAAGCCGACCACCTGATCAGCGTCTTCGGCCACAAAAATATGATAACGCGGATTATCGAGTAATCGCTTTAGCCATTGTTGACGTTTATCTAAAGACCAAGGCTCAACATCAAAAGTGACCGACGTACGTAAAATGTAATCGTTATAAATCGCATTAATTGCAGTCGCATCGGTGGCGTTAGCTGGACGGATCGCGAGCATGAAAAATCTCCCTAATTTGGCTCGCTCAGTTTACTGCTTGCAACGCGCCACGCAAGCGAATAATGATTCGATTAAATGGTTTGTTTTGTCCGTTTTTTAGCGCTAATCATACTAAAAAATTAGGTTTATACTTGAGTCATCTATCGCATTCACGTTTAAGGAGTCGATAATGGGTTTACTCGTCGATGGTCAATGGCAGGATAAGTGGTACGACACCGAATCTACCGGTGGTCGTTTCAAACGCAGCGAGTCGCAATTTCGAAACTGGCTCGGTGATGATGGCTTTGCCGCCGAATCAGGTCGTTATCACCTGTATGTGTCGTATGCTTGCCCTTGGGCGCACCGTACACTGATTTTCCGGCAACTGAAGCAACTGCAAGATCACATTGATGTGTCGGTGGTGACGCCGCTAATGCTTGAGCATGGTTGGGAGTTTGCCGACGGCGAGCGCCAGGATAAGCTCTATCAACATGATTTTCTTTATCAACTGTATCTGCAAGCTGACAGCAATTATAGCGGTCGTGTGACCGTACCGGTATTATGGGATAAAAAGCGACAAACTATCGTCAGTAATGAGTCTGCTGATATTATTCGTATGTTTAATAGCGCTTTTAACACGATCACGGGTAATCATGATGATTATTATCCTGAACCGTTACAGAACGATATTAACGAGTTGAACGAGTGGATTTATAGCACCGTTAACAATGGTGTTTATAAGTGTGGCTTTGCCACCCAACAAGACGCTTATGAAGAGGCTTATGCAGCCTTGTTTAAAACCTTGTCGGCATTAGAACAACGTTTACAAGGGCAGCGTTATTTATTGGGTGATCGTTTAACAGAGGCTGATTGGCGCCTGTTTACCACGCTGGTGCGGTTTGATGCCGTTTATTTTGGTCACTTTAAAACCAACCATAAGCGTATTGTCGATTATCCTAATCTATGGGGCTATGTGCGTGACTTGTATCAGCATCCGGGGGTGCGCGATACCGTGGTGATGAGTGATATTAAACAGCATTACTACGGCAGTCACAAAACCATTAATCCGACCGGCATTATTCCTGTAGGTCCTCAATTAGACTTTTTACAGCCGCCACAACGTCAGGAGTTAAGTCAATGAGCGCTATTTTACAGCGGGCAAGGGGCATACCAGCGCAAGACGGTGCTGGTGTCAAATTAACCCGTATCATCAATCAACCTAATTTACGTTACCAAGACCCATTTTTAATGCTGGATGAGTTTCGTTCTGACGATCCGAATGACTATATCGCTGGCTTTCCGGCGCATCCTCATCGTGGTTTTTCCACCTTAACCTATATGTTGGCAGGACAAATGGGACATCAGGATTCGGTTGGCAACGAAGGTGTTGTCGGTGCGGGTGGGGCGCAGTGGATGAAAGCAGCGCGTGGTATTATTCATTCAGAAATGCCTAAGCAAGAAGACGGTTTAATGTGGGGCTTTCAGCTGTGGATAAACTTACCCGCTAAAGATAAGTTGAGCGACCCGGATTGGGCCGACCATCCTGCCGAAAGCATTCCTGAGCGGCAGCAGCATGGCCATACTATTCGTTTAATTGCAGGCGAATATGAGGGTATGCAGGGGCCGGTGCAGCAACCGGAACAGGCTATTTTAGTCATGGATGTGCAGCTTCAGGCGGGCAGTGAATTGGAGTTACCGGCGCTTGGGCAAGCCACCCGTCTGGCTTATATCTATCAGGGCGAGCTTACTATTGATGGCGAACCGGTGAAACGTGGTGAATTGGTGCGTCTAAGTGCTGAACGTGACTTACAGTTAAGCGCCGATAACGACGCCGCACTGTTCTACTTAGCCGGTAAGCCTATCGCGGAGCCAATAGCTCAGTATGGGCCTTTCGTGATGAACAGTTCTGCCGAAGTAGAGCAGGCCATTCGCGATTATCAGGCAGGTAATTTAGCCGCCAATGAGAAGCGCTAAATCAGGGTTAAACACCAAAGCGCCGACATTCGGCTAATAAACGATCATAACGCTGCTGATGCGCTTGATTAAGAGCAATGCCCTCAAGTACGCGGAAGCAGCGTTTACATTCACGTAATAAATCGGGGTTGGGGCTATCGGTTGCACCGAAGATTTTTGCCGCAGCTTGAATATAATTTAATGCCGCACCGCTATTCATCGGCGCTAACTTTAAGGCTTGCGTGAATTGCTCAACAGCTTCACCATAATCGCGTTGCTTGTAAGCGTTAATACCCTCTTGGTTGTAATTAAAAAAGCTCTTCTGACGATTTTCAGCACGTTCAAAGCGCTCATTTAATAATTTGCGACTGTAATGATCGAGGTTGTGCTGCTGTTCGCTGCGTTTTGCTAATTCGTTGGCTTTTTCATATTCGCCGACATCTAATAGCACGGCAAGCACATCGGGCATTAGCTCCGCCGCAATATCCTGATCTTCGGCCAAGTTTTCGCCGACCACCGTATTGAGGTGACGCTGCGCCTCGCGGTAGCGGCCATTAAAGGCTTCGATACGCGCCATTACCACATCTTCAAGTTGTTCGTAGGACAGTTCAGAATAAACTAAGTTATCGTCAAAGCGTGCGCGTTGCAGTGCGAGCGTCGCTTCGGTTTGATATTTACTGACTTGAGACCGATCTTCGCCATGTTCGGCGGCATCTAAAATACTGCGAATATAAGCACAAAGATGGCGAGCATCGCGATAAACCGACTTACGGCTGATTTCAAGCACATGATGCATGGCTTGTTTGGCTAATTCAAACTCGCCGTTTTCACGCGCGATTTGTGCCAGTGTGCTTTGCCGTTCAATCGAAAATGGCGCCAAGTTTATCGCTTTACGGGCTGATTCAAGCGCCTCTAACGGCGTGTCCGCGTGTAAGTAACATTGGGTAATTAAGTCCTGCGCTTCAACCGAATGTGGACTTTTTTTCAATACTTCGCTAGCCAGCTCGATGGCTTCGTTGTAGCGCTGCTGCGCAAAGCGAGTTCGCGCTAGTGCCATCAATCCCCAGCTAAAGCGCTGCTCTTCTAACAGTTTTTCTAAGATCCGCTCAGCATCGTCATATTGACCGATATTGTTGTACAGCTCGGCCTGTAATTTAATGCAAAAATTGGTGTAGTGTCCTTGGCTTTCAATATGGCTTTGACACGCGGCGATGCAATCGGTGTACTCTTGTCGCAATAAATGGCGATAGAGTTGCCGCAGTTGTTTACGCTTGGCAAAGGCACGCAATAAGCGAGTGCGTAAGACTCGATGAGAAAACGGTTTCATCAAGTAATCGTCGGGTTGTAGTTCGACGGCACTGAGCACCATTGGACGACTATTGTCGCCGGTGATGAGAAAGAATACGGTGTCTTCACGAAGTAAATTGCGTACGCGTAATTCTTCTAAAACTTGGCGACCATTTTTTCCGCTGCCCAGATTGTAGTCCACCAATAAAATATCGAATGGCTGATTTTGGTGCGCAGCAATACCCGATTCGCCGGTGTTTTTAGCAACTACATCCTTAGCACCTAAGTTCAACAGTAACCCCTTTAACATCACTTGAAAGGGTTTCTGATCGTCGATAATCAGGACTCGTTTGTCGCTTAGTTCGAGAGATTGGCTCATGGATTAGACGTTAACTCAATCGGTAATGGTGATTGCAGGCTTTAACCCTAGCATAAAGCAGGCTTTTCACCTTGCAAAGCATTTCGCACTAGCAAGCGCTTATTCGTTGTTTTTTTGTTCGCTTGCTCCGCCAATAGCTGCAGCTTAGACAAGCTTAAGCTATGCTGTCTAACCTGTATTGAGCGCACCCCACTGGGTGTCAGAACAGTGTTATTAAAAACAGTGTTATTAAAACAGTGGCGTCAGAAAAGGAGTAATTAGCCATGTTTGCGGTGACTATTCGAGCTGCAAAAAGTACCGATTTTAATGCGGTAGCGGCGTTAGAGAAGCAAGTCTTCAAGGAGCCGGTCTACCCCGACTTTTTCTTCCGCCAAGCGGGTGATTTATGGTCGCACTTGTTTATTGTCGCCGAGTTGGCGCCCGGACAGCTGTTAGGCTACGCCTTAGCAGCACCAGCGTTAGCGCCCAAACAGCGTGAGCTATGGTTGCTATCTATGGCCGTCAGCCCTGCGGCCCAAGGGCGTGGCGTTGGCAAGCAGTTACTTGCCGCTGTCATTGAACGCGCCCGCGAGCAACACTTTAAGCAATTGTTGTTAACGGTTCATCCGGATAACCCCGCGGTTAACTTGTATCAAGCTTTCGGTTTTCATTCTTTGGCACACGAGGCCGAGTATTTTGGTCAAAATGAGCCGCGTTACCGTATGCAACTATCGTTAGCGCCGAGTTTAATTGCTGATCCGTAAATGGCAATTGAATGCTCGCAAGTAACCTTTATAAACCGGCAAGGAGAAGCCTATGCAAGCCGTTACCATTGACGACAAACAACTTTATTGGAAACCGCGTGAGCGCCCTGCGATAGCGGCTAACGAAGTTTTAATTAAAGTCGCTTATGCAGGTATTAATCGCGCCGATTTGATGCAGGCGGCGGGACAATATCCGCCACCGTCAGGGGTTACCGATATTCCAGGATTAGAGGTCAGCGGAGAAATTGTCGAGTGTGGTGCCGAGGTGAATGGTTGGCAGGCTGGCGAGAAAGTTTGTGCCTTGCTAGCGGGGGGCGGCTACGCCGATTACGTCGCCGTGCCAGCTTGTCAGGTGGCACCGATTCCCACCGGGTTGAGTGTGCAACAAGCCGCCGCTATATGCGAGGTTTATGCTACCGCCTGGATGAACGGCGGCGCAACCCGGGGAGCGGGTGTTAGTGCATGCAGGCGCCAGTGGCGTTGGTTCGGCAGCGATTCAGTTATGCCGTCGTCAAGGTAATCCGTGTTTTGTTACCGTGGGTAGCGACGAGAAGCTCGATTACTGTCTGGCGCTCGGCGCCGAGGCTGGCTGGAATCGTCGTCAAGGTGAGTTCGTCGAGGCGGTTAAACAATGGGGTGGTGTCGACGTCATCTTAGATCCGGTGGCGGGTGCTTATTTATACCAAGACCAACAAGTCTTAAATCAAGATGGTCGTATCGTCGTTATTGGTTTAATGGCTGGTCGCGATAGCCAGCTTGATGCTGGGCGCTTATTAATGAAACGGCAGCATTTGCTGGGCTCAACGTTACGTAGCCAACCGAGCCAGCGTAAAGGTGCGGTGATACAACAGTTGATTAACGAGGTATGGCCGGGCTTTAGCGACTCGCAACAATCGTTATCGGCGCAAGTTGACCAAGTGTTCGAACGCGATCAAGTGCGTGATGCGCATGCTTATTTAGCGGCGAATCGCAATCACGGTAAAGTATTATTAGCGGTTAATCCTGACTAAGGTAAGCGACAAACCGGGAGAGAAAATGGTGGAGGGGGCAGGATTCGAACCTGCGAAGGCTGAGCCGTCAGATTTACAGTCTGATCCCTTTGGCCGCTCGGGAACCCCTCCACGTGAAGAGCGCGTATAATACCAGCTCAGAGGCTTCTGTAAAGGCAAAAACCGCTAAATTTTTGCTATTTGCTGCCGATAGCTTAGTTATTCACCAATTTTGTTGTTGGAAGCTTAGCGATGGCGCTGGCGTCGAATTCGCCTTACTTAGATAATGTGGCTGCTAGTCCGCGCGTTCAGCAACGCGTGGCGCAGGCGTTGGCACGCGGTGATCAAGCCGAGTTTGCCATGTGGTTGGCAATGTTTTCGCCGCATACTGACGAACAACCGCAACATCAACCGTTACCGCCGACTAACGAACCTGACTGGCGGCGCTTATTGGGCGCAGCTGAGGCGCGTCCGTTAGATCTGCAACATCAGCGTCAGACTGTGCCAGGCGTCTATACGCAGCGCGCCGAACTGGCCGCGTTTCAGTTGGCTGACGCGCTAACGCCACAAGCATTAGTCGTAGACGCGAGTCCGCAGCGCTTACCCGCCGAGCTCGTCGATAATTTAGATTGGCATACCCGTCAGCGTCGTCAGCAGCAGTTGGCTAGCGCGACAGTGCAAGGGCCGGGCAACGAGCGTCCACGTCGTTATCGCGAGGCTGATCTGTACGACATGTTGCAACAGTTAGGTATTGACGCTATCTCAAGCAACAACAACGCTGGCGAGTCTGTCGCTTAAATCGTATAGTGATAACAGCCCAAGTTGCCGATGGTAGTTATGCTGTTATATGTCACAAGCGAAAGTCTCAAATAAACCCCACGATGAACACATCGAGCAATTTCTTGATCGACTATGGTTGCAGCAGGGTGTTAGCCAGCATACGCTCAGCGCTTACCGCAGTGACTTACAGCAATTGCTCAAATTCTTGTTGCATCATACCGCTTGTCAACGTCTGTTAGACGCCGAAACACAACATTTACAGGATTATTTATTGTGGCGACGCCAACAAGGGCTGTCGCCGCGCAGTACTGCGCGTTTATTAAGCGCGAGTAAAAAATTTTACCGCTTTGCATTACAGCAGTTAGGTTTACAGCATGATCCTTGCGCGCAATTACAGCGCCCAAAACAAGCCGCCAGTATTCCGCATTCGCTGACAGAGAGCGAAGTGGAAGCATTGTTACAGGCGCCAGACGTTGACACGGCTATAGGTTTACGCGACCGGGCTATGTTAGAAGTGCTCTATGCCAGTGGGTTACGGGTTAGTGAACTGGTCCAGCTATCGCTATCACAACTGAGCTTGCAGCAAGGTTTAGTGCGTGTCATCGGTAAAGGTAATAAAGAACGGCTAGTACCGCTGGGTGAGGAGTCGTTAGATTGGCTTGAACGTTACCTCAAGCATGGTCGCGCTGCGCTACACGACGGCGCTGGCGATTGGGTGTTTGTCAGTGGCCGCGCAAAGCAACGACAAAGTGCCGGCATGACACGGCAAGCGTTTTGGTATCGTATCAAAGCCTATGCGCAGCAAGCTGATATTCGAAGCCACTTGTCGCCACACACATTACGGCACGCGTTCGCTACGCATCTGCTGAATCACGGCGCAGATTTACGCGTATTACAGATGCTATTGGGCCACAGCGACTTGTCAACAACGCAAATTTATACTCACGTCGCGCGTGAGCGATTGCAGCAACTGCATAGCCAACACCACCCCCGCGCGTGACCCTGTATTGCATTTTTTGTGGGCTCGGGGTAGGGTGCCTGCAAACTATTTTTAGAAGGTTGTCAGTATGACGTTATTCGCTGGTATACGCCGCGTTTTGTTCGCCTCTGGGCTGGTCTCATCGCTACTTTTTGCGACCCCGCTTGTTGCGGCGTCGCTTGCTGCTGCCGATGAAGTTAACACCGAAGCCTTAACACGGTTGGGGATGCAGGTAGAGGCGGTGGCCGAATCGCGCATCGCTGGATTGTTTCAGATCACCACCGATAAAGGCATGTTCTACTTATCTAAGGACGGTAAAACACTGGTCAACGGTCGGCTTTATGACGTCTCGGGACAGCAGCCGGTGGATCTTACCGACATGGCGATGGGTGCAATGCGGGTGCGTGAATTAGCACCGTTAGAAGATGAAATGATCGTTTATAAAGCCGCTGACGAACGTCATGTGATCACCGTATTTACCGATACCACTTGTGGCTATTGTCGCCGTATGCATCAGCAGTTGGACGATTATTTAGCTTTAGGTATTAGCGTACGTTATATGGCTTATCCACGTGGTGGTATGGGCTCGGAGGGAGCCCGCACGTTAGCGCAGGTGTGGTGTAGCGAGGATCGAAAAGCGGCGTTGACGCAAGCTAAACACGATCAGCACCTGGCTGCTGGTCGTTGCGATGATCCGGTCGCCAAGCATTACCAACTGGGGCAAAAGTTCGGTATTCAAGGTACCCCGGCCGTGGTATTAGAAAACGGCATGATCATTCCTGGCTATCAACCGCCTAAAACATTGCTGACGACCATTAATGATGCCCTGAGTGCAAGCCAAAGCGAAGGACGCTAAGCGTGACCGAACAGATTGTCATTAAGCGTTTTGCTGATGTTGATGACAGCCATTTACCGGCGTCTTTACCGCCCCTATTAAGGCAGATATATGCGCGTCGAGGTGTCAGTGATGCACAGCAGTTACAACTACGAGCGCAACACCTATTACACTTTTCTGGACTGCGCGGCATCGACGCTGCGGTTGCAATATTAAGCCAAGCACTGACTCAGCAACAGCGTATTTGTGTTTGCGGCGATTTTGACGCCGACGGCGCGACTAGCACGGCGTTAATGATTAGCGCGTTGCAGGCTTTTGGTGCGCAGCAGGTCGACTATTTGGTGCCTAATCGCTTTGCCGACGGCTACGGTTTGTCGCCATCGGTGGTGGCACAGGCCGTCGCGCTCAAGGCCGATGTGATTGTCACCGTCGATAACGGTATTGCTTGTTTTGACGGTGTTGCCGCGGCCAAAGCTGCTGGCTTAACGGTGATTATTACCGATCACCATTTAGCCGCTGCTGAGCTACCTGCGGCGGATGCTATTGTTAACCCAAATCAGCCTGGTTGTGCCTTTGTTAGTAAACATTTGGCTGGCGTCGGGGTCGCCTTTTACTTATTGCTGGCGCTACGCGCCGAGCTACGAGAACAAGGCTGGCAATCATTACCGCAGTTAGCTGATTGGCTCGATTTAGTTGCGCTCGGTACGGTGGCTGATGTGGTACCTTTAGACGCGAATAACCGTATTTTGGTGCAACAAGGATTACAGCGTATTCGAGCGGGGCGCTGTAGACCCGGTATCCGTGCGTTATTGGATGTCGCCGGCCGTGACAATACTCGGCTGCAAGCTAGCGATTTAGGCTTTGCGGTAGCGCCCCGTATTAACGCAGCCGGGCGCTTGGACGATATGGCACTGGGTATCGAGTGCTTATTGGCTAACAGCGACAGCCGCGCCTACGCCATGGCCAATCAACTCGATAAATTGAATCGCGAACGCCGTGATATTGAACAGCAGATGCGCGACCAAGCTGAGCAAATCGTGGCGCAATTGTCACTGAATGAAAAAACATTACCGCCGTTGATTTGCTTATATCAAGCCGGTTGGCACCAAGGCGTCATTGGTATTGTCGCGGGGCGAGTAAAAGAACGTTTTCATCGTCCGGTTATCGTCTTTGCCGATGATGACGACGGCCAGTTGAAAGGCTCTTGCCGTTCCATTGATGGTGTGCATATTCGTGATTTGCTAGAGCGAGTTCATAACCTGAACCCGGGCTTAATCAGCCGTTTTGGTGGTCACGCGATGGCCGCCGGTTTGACCCTGGCGCAACAGGATCTACAACGTTTTAGCGAACAAGCGCAAGCAGTAGCATCAGCGTGGCTGGATAAAGATCAGCTTAATCAGACCTTATGGTCCGATGGTGAATTGGATAGCGCACAGTTAACACAGGCAATGGTTGAACAACTAGAGCAAGCGGGTCCTTGGGGACAGGGGTTCGCTGAACCTCGGTTTGATGGCGAATTTAGTATCGTCAGCCAGCGCATGGTCGCCGACAAGCATCTTAAGTTAGTGTTACAAAGCGATAGTGGTACTTTGGTCGATGCGATTGCCTTTAATGTCGATACTGGCCGTTGGCCGAATACGCAGGTTACTCGCTTGCAACTTTATTATCGCGCGCAAATTAATGAATTTAGAGGCCGCCGAAGTGTACAACTGCTGGTGGAGCATTTGTCACCTTTAGGCTAGAATATCAGGCTATTTTTCAGCTAGACAACCGCAGAGAATTGCATGTTTGAAACAAATGCGACTTATAACGCCATAAAATCAATGCGTGAGCGCAGTGACGCGCTTCGGGGGTATCTTTGACTACCCTGATAAAGTCGAACGTTTAGAAGAGGTTACGCGTGAACTTGAAGACCCCGCGGTGTGGGAGCAACCCGACAAAGCGCAGGCTTTGGGTAAAGAGCGTGCCTCGCTAGCATTGGTCGTAGAAACATTAGATCGCCTCCACCAAGGTCTCGACGATATTGAAGGTTTGGTTGATTTGGCTGTAGAAGCCGACGACGAGGATACCTTTAATGAGGCGACAGTTGAACTAGATGACTTAGAAAAGCAACTGGCCAGTCTAGAATTTCAACGTATGTTTGCCGGGCAAAATGATGGCAGTGATTGCTATCTGGATATTCAAGCGGGTTCCGGTGGTACCGAGGCCCAAGATTGGGCGAATATGCTGCTGCGCATGTATTTGCGTTGGGCAGAGGCGCATGATTTCAAAGTTGAAATTACCGAATTATCCGAAGGCGAAGTGGCTGGGATTAAATCGGCTACGGTACACATACAGGGCGATTACGCCTTTGGTTGGTTGCGTACCGAAAGCGGTGTTCATCGTTTAGTTCGCAAGTCGCCATTTGATTCTGGTAATCGTCGCCATACCTCGTTCGCATCGGTGTTCGTCTATCCCGAAGTTGATGACGATATTGATATCGAAATCAATCCGGCTGATTTACGGATTGATACCTACCGTGCCTCTGGGGCAGGTGGACAACACGTTAACCGCACCGATTCGGCAGTACGTATTACGCACGAACCCACGGGTATTGTGGTGCAGTGTCAAAGCGACCGTTCACAGCATAAAAACCGCGACGTGGCGATGAAGCAGCTACGGGCGAAGTTGTACGAGTTGGAATTGCAAAAGCAAAATGAACAGAAGCAAGCGATGGAAGATAGTAAGGCTGACATCGGTTGGGGCAGTCAAATTCGCTCGTATGTGTTGGATGACGCGCGCATTAAAGACTTGCGTACTGGCGTAGAAAATCGTAATACCCAAGCCGTATTAGACGGCGCGTTAGATCCGTTTATCGAAGCCAGCCTGAAATCGGGGCTATAAACGTTTTATTGAGACTATCAACGATCACTGTAAGCACTATCGTAAAATACAAGAGGAAGTAGTAATGACAGATAAATCGCAACCCGCAGAAGTCGATATTAACGAACAGATCGCTCAGCGAAAGAGCAAACTGGCTGCGTTGCGAAAACAGGGCGTTGCTTTTCCCAATGACTTTCGTCGCGATAGTGTCGCTGAACAGTTGCACCAAGCCTATGGTGAATTAAGCAAAGACGAGTTGGCGCAACGCGAAATTCGCGTCAGTGTGGCCGGTCGAATGATGACACGACGCATCATGGGTAAGGCTAGTTTTGCGACATTGCAAGACATGAGTGGTCGTATTCAAGTTTATGTCGCGCGTGACAACTTGGCCGAGGGTTTTTATAACGAGCAATTCAAAAAATGGGACTTGGGCGATATTATCGGCGCCAGCGGTGTGTTGTTTAAAACCAACACCGGTGAGTTGAGTGTACAAGTGGATGATATTCGTTTGCTGACTAAAGCACTGCGACCGCTGCCGGATAAGTTTCACGGTTTGGCCGATCAAGAAACACGTTATCGTCAGCGTTATCTTGACCTGATCACCAATGAAGAATCACGCAACACCTTCGTGGTGCGTTCTAAAGTGGTCGACTATATTCGCCGCTTTTTAAGCGCTCAGGATTTTCTAGAAGTCGAAACGCCGATGATGCAAACCATTCCAGGTGGTGCCTCGGCCCGACCTTTTGTGACTCATCACAACGCACTCGATATGCAGTTGTTTTTACGCATCGCACCGGAACTCTACCTGAAACGCTTGGTAGTCGGTGGTTTTGAGAAAGTGTTTGAGATCAATCGTAACTTCCGTAACGAAGGTTTATCTACTCGGCATAACCCAGAATTTACCATGCTGGAATTCTATTGGGGCTACGCCGATTACCATGACTTGATGAATCTAACCGAATCGATGTTGCGCGGTATGACGCAGGAAATTTTGGGTAGCACGACCTTTAGCAGTCAGGGCGTCGACTATGATTTCGGTCAGCCGTTTACGCGTATGACGGTGCTAGAGGCTATCTTAGCGCACCTACCTGATAGCGATGAAGCGCAGCTAAAAGACTTACAAAGTGCCAAAGCTTTGGCTGAAAAGCTGGGTATTAAGGTTCAAGCTAGCTGGGGCTTAGGTAAGATTCAAATCGAGATTTTTGAAGAAGTTGCCGAGCATAAATTAATTCAGCCGACCTTTATTACCGCTTACCCAGCCGAGGTTTCACCGTTGGCGCGCCGTAATGACGACGACCCTTTTGTTACTGACCGCTTCGAGTTTTTTGCCGGTGGTCGTGAGCTGGCCAATGGCTTCTCAGAATTAAATGATGCTGAAGATCAGGCCGAACGCTTTCAACATCAAGTGCAACAAAAAGAAGCCGGTGACGACGAGGCGATGTTTTATGACGATGACTACATCACTGCATTAGAGCATGGCATGCCGCCAACTGCGGGTGAGGGCATCGGTATCGATCGCCTAGTGATGTTGTTGACCGATTCGCCGTCGATTCGCGATGTCTTGTTGTTCCCGCATATGCGGCCACGTGCTTAAGCGTTAAGTCGCTTAAGCGGACATCTGGATGACCGAATAAGGAGCTGTTGTTGTCATGAAAGAATCTGTCACCAAGCAAAATAAAAAGCGTCCTTTGTATATTCCTCACGCTGGACCATCGTTATTAGAAACGCCGCTACTGAATAAAGGTAGCGCGTTCTCGCGTGAGGAGCGTACTGCCTTTAATTTGATGGGACTATTACCGCCACGTTACGAAACTATCGAAGAGCAAGTAACGCGCGCGTATATGCAGTATAAGAGCTTTGACACGCCGATGAATAAGCACATTTATTTGCGGGCGATCCAAGATAATAACGAAACCTTATTTTATCGTTTATTACGTGATCACTTGGCTGAAATGATGCCGATCATATACACGCCAACGGTGGGCGATGCTTGTGAGCAATTCTCTGATATTTATCGCAGTTCTCGTGGATTATTTATCTCCTACAAAGAACGTGATCAAATGGACGATATACTGCATAACGCCACTAAGCGTAACGTAAAAGTTATCGTCGTCACCGATGGTGAACGCATCTTAGGTTTAGGCGATCAAGGTATTGGCGGTATGGGTATTCCTATCGGCAAGCTGTCGTTGTATACCGCCTGTGGTGGTATTAGCCCTGCTTATACGTTACCGGTAATGCTTGATGTCGGTACCAATAATGAGAAACTGCTTAATGATCCCATGTATATGGGGTCACGACATAAACGTATTGACCAAGATCAGTACGATGCTTTTATTGAGCAATTCATTACCGCTGTGAAACGTCGCTGGCCGCAAGCCATGATCCAATTTGAAGATTTTGCGCAACCCAATGCGATGCCGATTCTAACTCGCTATCGTGAACAAGTGTGCTGCTTTAATGACGATATTCAGGGGACTGCCGCGGTCACGGTGGGTACCTTATTGGCTGCCTGTAAAGTCAAAGGCGATAGGCTCAGTGAACAGCGTGTGGTCTTTGTCGGTGCCGGCTCGGCTGGTTGCGGCATCGCCGAGCAAGTGATCGGGCAAATGGTGTCGGAAGGCATTAGTGAAGAGCAAGCGCGCAGTCAAATCTATATGGTTGATCGGTTTGGCTTACTGACCGAGGGGATGGCCGACCTGCGTGACTTTCAGCAGCGCTTGGTGCAATCGCAGCAAGCCTTGGCCGATTGGTCGTATAGCGGTGATTATGCGTCATTATTAGACGTCATGCATTGTGCGCAACCGACAGTTCTCATCGGCGTTTCCGGTCAGCCTGGCTTATTTACCGAACAGGTCATTCGGGCGATGCACAAAGGTTGTGCGCAACCTATCATTTTTCCACTCAGTAATCCGTCACGACATATTGAAGCGCATCCGCAAGATGTCATCAATTGGACTGAAGGCAAGGCTATTGTGGCAACTGGCAGCCCTTACGCACCGGTTGAATATGACGGTCAGCATTATCCTATTGCGCAATGTAATAACAGTTACATTTTTCCGGGCATCGGCTTAGGTGTGCTGGCGGTGAAAGCTCGTTTGATCAACGATGATATGCTCAATGCTGCCAGCGTAACCTTAGCTGAACAGTCACCATTGGCAAGCCAGGGCGAAGGTAAGTTACTGCCTGATTTTGACGCCCTAGATGAACTCAGCAAAAAAATCGCATTCGCCGTGGCAAAAGTCGCTATCGCTGCCGATTTAGCTTTGGAAATCGATGACGACACCTTGCGCCAGCGTATCGAGGCTAACTTTTGGAAGCCCGAATATCGTGATTACCGTCGCGTGAGTATCTAAACCCGCCAACATTGACCGTTAGTCTTAGCTAACGGTCAATTATCTCATTGTGCTTGAGTCTCTAGCTGGCTTTTCAGTAATGTATTGACCGCTATGGCAAGATGTTCTCGCAACATATCGTTGTTGCTGGTATATCGTTAACGATCTTTGGAACATTGCAAAAAGGCTAAGCCAATGATGATAAAAATGAATAAACGTCGCTTAGCGGCGGGTTTGCTGGCGCTGAGTATGAGCTTACCAGCGTTTGCTGCAGATACCGATACGCACAGCCGACAAATCGATATTGATAGCAGCGTGGTGACCGAGCATGAAGTTCGGATCAAAGGCGAAACCATCGAATACACCGCCACTACGGGTACGCAACCGGTGTGGAATGACGACGGTGATGCCATCGCTACGTTGTTTTATACGTACTACAAGCGCAGTGATGTCGACGACGACAGCAAGCGTCCGCTGTTGATTTCGTTCAACGGTGGTCCCGGCTCAGCGTCGGTGTGGATGCATATCGCTTATACTGGCCCTCGAGTGTTAAAGATCGACGACGAGGGTTATCCAGTGCAACCTTATGGTATCAAAAACAACCCCGATTCGGTGTTAGACGTTGCTGATATTGTGTACGTAAACCCAGTTAATACCGGCTACTCCAGAGTACTGCCTAATGCTGACGGTGAACTACCGTCACGCGAACAACAAAAGTCGATGTTTTTTGGTGTAAAAGCCGACATTAAATATCTGGCTGATTGGGTCAATACCTTTGTTACTCGCAATAATCGTTGGCGCTCGCCGAAGTTTTTGATCGGTGAAAGTTATGGTACGACTCGCGTTTCCGGTTTGGCAGGAGAGTTGCAAGATCGGCAGTGGATGTATCTCAATGGTGTTGTTTTAGTGTCGCCAACCGACCTCGGTATCGATCGTGACGGTCCGGTAAAAGCTGCTAACCGATTACCTTACTTTGCTGCAGCAGCGTGGTATCACAACGCGCTAGACAGTGAGTTGCAAGGGTTAGACTTAGATGAGCTGCTGCCGCAGGTTGAAGCCTTTACCGTCAATGAGTACTTACCGGCGTTAGCCAAAGGTAGCTTTATTGACGAACAAGAAAAACAACGAGTGGCACAGCAAGTGGCACGTTATTCTGGTTTAACCAGCGATACCGTGTTGGCGGCTAATTTAGATGTTAGTACGTGGTTTTATTGGAAAGAACTGCTGCGTGATCGCCAGCAAACCATTGGTCGTTTAGATTCGCGTTATTTAGGTATTGATCGCGATGGTGTCGGCTCTCGTCCCGATTACAACGCCGAGCTGACATCATGGCTACATTCGTTTACGCCAGCGATTAATTACTATATTCGCGAAGAGCTAGATTATAAAACCGACGTGAAATATGCCATGTTTGGTGATGTACATCCTTGGGATCGTACTGGCAATGATACCGGTGAACGCTTACGCCAAGCCATGGCTCAAAATCCTTATTTGAATGTAATGATTCAGTCGGGTTATTTTGACGGCGCAACGAATTACTTTGATGCTAAATACAGCATGTGGCAAATGGACCCTAGCGGTTTAATGAAAGACCGTCTGCGTTTTAAAGGTTATCGTAGTGGCCATATGATGTACTTGCGCGCCGATGACTTAAAGTCGGCTAACGACGACCTGCGCGAGTTCATTTTGCAATCGTTACCGGCTAACGGCGAAGCGGCAAAATACTAACAAGAAGTTTTAAGCGCGATACCCTCGCGACGAAAAAAGCCTGCATTATGCAGGCTTTTTTTATGGCTATTTGTATCACTGACCAGGTCCAGCATCGGTCGAAGAGTACGCATAATGTTAAAGTTGCGTAAAAAATGAGCAGAGGCTGCATTGAACGTAGTAGCGTATAGCCTACGGAGCAGCACCGACAGGGACGTTATTTAGCGAGACAAGTTATATGCACATACAACAGAACAATGATAGTCGAGTCTTAGCCCAATTAGCCGCCGAAGGTTTTGACTTTGATAAGTCCAGTATTATCGAGTTTACCGTCGAATTTGAGCGTTGGCCGCCACAAAATGAGGCGATGCGGTTATTGCAACAGGATTATCCGGATGTGCAATTATATCCGCCCTGTGATGACGACGCTGGCTACGTTGTTGTACGCATTCAACAGCCGTTAAGCTATGCGCTAGTCAGCGACACTCAGCGCCAATTAACGCGGTTAATGGCACCTTACGGTGGCTTATGCGATGCCTGGGGTGTGGTGCTGTCTTAGCGCGCTTAAATGAAATACTCAGTGCTTTGCCTTAGCTTGTTTTTTAGCGGCGATGACATGAGCATAAATGTGTTTGATGTCTTCGGCGAAATGTTCAATCGCATAATCTTTAGCAAATTGTTGTGCTTGGTTGGCTAGCCGTTGGCGTAGTTCATCCTGTTGACTCAGACGCTCTACTTGGCGCAACCAAACCTCAATATTCTCCGGCGTTTTATAGCCATTCGATTTATGTTGCACAACGTCATCGATGCCGCTTGACCGCACAGCAACCACCGGTAATCCTGCTGCCATCGCCTCCAAAATCACCATGCCTTGGGTTTCAGATTTTGACGCAAATAAGAAGATATCGCCAAGCTGATAATAGTTAACCATTTGCTCGGGTGGGATGGCTCCGGTAAGTATGACCACATCGCTCAAACCCAGTGTGTTGATACGCGATTCGATACGTGAACGCTCGTCACCATCACCAATAATGATGAATCTAAACGGTCGATGTTCGCGTTGCTTGAGTTCGGCAATCGCATCCAGCATAAAATCAATATTCTTCTCTTGGCTAAGGCGAGACACGGTCACGTAAACCAACTCATCGTCGGCTAACTTGAGCTGTCGACGCAAGCGTTGTAACGCCGCCTCATCGCGTTGCTGGAATTTGTCATAGTCGATACCGGTAGGCTGCACAAAAATGGGCTTTTTAACGCCAATCATGCGCAAATATTCTTCTGCCGAATAGGTGGGAACGATAATACCGTCACAACGCTCAGCAAAGTGTTTGATCAGCAAATGCGAAATAAAGTTACGGAACAAACGTGTCGGTAGCGGCACGAAATGGGCGTAATGTTCGAGTCGAGTGTGATAAGTGTAAACCACCGGCACAGCCAAACTACGAGCACAAAGCATACCGCTGTAGCTGAGCCAAAATGGATGATGAAGGTGCACCACATCGGGTTTAAATTGACGCAATTCTCGATGAATTCTGGGGCTGAAAGCGTTTGCCACTTGCAAGTCTTTATTCTCGCCGAAAGACAGCGCAACCGGGATCCGTCGTACTGGTTGCTGTTGGTCTATTTGTTGCTGTTGCTCTGCTTGAAACGGATAATCAGGAGCAATGATCAAAACCGCGTTGCCCGCGGCACTTAAACCGCGCTGTAAACGTTCGATTGAAATAGGGACGCCACCAATAAAGGGTAAGTAGTTATTGGTCACCATGGCCACGCGTAGTGGCTGTTTTTCGTAAGGGCTTGGGTCAATATCAAAATTAGGATAGTAGTCGCGGTCGCGGAACACCTTGGAATAAAGTTTGATAGCGATGACGATAAACGCGCTTAGCAATAGAATAAAATTCAAATAGCCGACGTAAAACAGCGAATGAATAAAAAACCATAAACTCTCTAAGGTGCGCCAAAACTGATTTTGGCCAACGTCTAATGGTTGTTCTGCAATGCTAATTTGGTCACCATCGACGGTTACTTCAACGTAATGATAAAAACTGACATCGTTATTGAGCATCAAGCCACCGGCGCCGCCTGTGATAATGTACTCGGTATCGCCGTGACGCTGCCGGTCATAGACGGCTAAGTTGGATGAAAATACCGCGTCTACTTTGTACTGACTGAATAACGTCAGCAATGGAATTGTGAAGTCGGTATCTCGCAAATAGTTATCGGCAGAATCAAAAATGGCTTCTTTGCTAGCGGTTAACAGCGGTTTGCCCATAAATACAAACTTATGCGCGGCGGTCGAGCTTTTTAAGACATCTTCCAACCAGCGTAGCTGCCAATCAAAGGACATCGGGGTGGTAACGTCAAGAAAAATGAATTGGCTGTTGGCGGCGCTAAATTCATAAAAATAAGGACCAAAGTGTTGGTAAAAGCGAAAGTCACCGAGGTTACTGGCTTCATTCTCGCCAAAGGTCAACAAATAGGGAATTTCCAGATGACTCAGGGTACCGTACAGCGCGCGATATTTATCCTCTCCGCCACCGCTGGTGGCATTGCCTGCGGAGACCAAGAAATCAACGCCCGACTGGTTTAAGCGTGGCACAATTTTACGTTCAAAAACGCCGACAGAATTATTAATGTTACCGACGACCGCAAAGCTAAATTTGTCTTGCGCTTGTAACTGTTGCTCGATGCGGTCTAACTGCACCGTGTGCATGGTGATGTAGTCTTTCTCAAAGAAGTTCAGATAAATTTGGTAACCGATGAGCCCCGCAACGATAACGATGTTTAGATAAAACATCGCCTTTAAACCGAATACTTTACGCATCATGAGCGCTCACCTAAGGACTGTTTCTTACCCACAGTGAGTTCTTGTTGGGTCACGAAAATGCCGATGATCATGCCTAAATAGATGGTGATAAAACGCCAGCATAGCGTCACCAATAATAGGTGTGCAGAACCCGTGATTGGGGCGAAAATATGACCGAAAACTCCTTCGGCAAAGCCTGAGGCACCGGGAGTCGGTGAAAAATACATGACAAACGTGGTGACTGTCAGTAAGCCCAAGACCACGCCGTAGTTCACCGCATAATCTAGCGCCCATAACAAAATGGCCGGAAATGAGAAAAGACTCACTAAGAATATCAGCGTAAATAACATTGAGGCGAAGATAAAACGCTTATCGCCGCGCCAGTAGTCGCGAAATCCGCGCGCGAAACGCAGGGTTTCGCGTTTACAGGCAAAGTGCCAGCGACGGTGACGCTTAATACCGAGTAAGCCGACCCGTCGCATGCCGCCAATGCACCAATGTAACGGGCTGATGAGCCAGTGCGTGCGTAATAAAACAATGGCAAAAAAGAGTAAGTAAATGGCGCTAAATATCGCTACATACAAGCCAATTTTGCTGGCGATGTCGAGTTCCTGCAGAGCGCTCATATTAAACAGCAAAAGGGGGGTGGCGGTAAAAATAGCGATAACGGCGAGCACCGTACGTACAGTAGTTGCAGTGGTCGCGGTACCAATCGCTACGCCTTTACGTTGTAAATACCAAACCTGTGCGAAACCTCCGCCGGTCGCCATGGGGGTGACATTGGAAAAGAACAGGTTAATAAATACCAACTTGGCGATATCGGTTAACGGCAGGTTATAGCCGAGTGCCCGCAAGGTATAATGCAGGCGTAGCGCATCACTTAAATAATAAACCACCAGTAAAGCCAATAAGCTCAGCAGCACCCAGGGCTGTAATAAGCGCGAGTCAAAACTTAAGGGCTGTTCAGCAAACTGCTGATAAACGACGTAAAAACCAAGACTACTTAAGCCAATGAATAGGCCAGTAAAAAGTAGTAATCGTTTAATATTAACTGGATTTTCTGATGTTGCGCTAACTTCCTTCACGGCGCAGGATTCCTTTTTTACGAGCAATTTATGAATGATTGTTGGCTATTATGGGTGATGTCCAGTGGACATCATCATAGCGCGTATGCGCGTTATTTGTCTGCTTGTTATGGCGTCTAGTTCCATCAATATTGATGAGCACGTTAATGTCGCCAAGCATAATGCTACGAACCAAACCGTTAATTCGTTTTCTGTACCAGATAGTAGTGTCGATGACGGTCACTTTTTTGATCAGCAACATCAGTCCTTTATGCGCGTTCGGCCATTAAACATTTGCTATATGGATGCAATCAACTATAGTTTATTAGAACGTTTAGCGACTTTAACCGTCGAATCTTTTCATTTTTTTCACTAATCGAGTGTCCCATGCATCACTTAGCTTTTTCTACGCCACAGGGCAGCATGGTGGCGCTAGCCAATGAGCAATACTTAACCGGACTGTGTTATGAGCTTGCGAATTCGGCTGGAAATCAACAACTGCTCAATCAACATCGACCAGCGTCGGTAAGCGCTTGGTCGTCGGCACAGCAAGTACAGCGTGCCAAACACACCATTGTTGTGCGCAGTTCGCGCTTGCAGCAAGGTGTTTGGCGGATGCTGCAACAACTTGAACCCGGCATCACACTGGCTGCCGCCAATAGTACATCGGCGTCGGCAATTGATATTGCTAACGTCATTGCCGATCATCCTTTTATTCGTGTGATCCCCTGGCGCTCGGGCCAAGCCTACACCGCTCTGGAGTTGGCGTAGGCGTGTAAAACTGCAGCCCGACGCAGCGATGACGATGCTTCACTATGATGACGTCATCGCCAGCGGGTGTATTTAAAACATGGATGTAGAGCCTTCAGAAGCGACCACTCAAGCAACCGCTCAGCGTCAACCGCTGGGCTCATCAATACCATCTAACCGGCGTTGGCGATTAGGTCCGGGCATGATCACTGCGGCAGCAGCGGTCGGCGCTTCGCATATTGTCGCGTCGACTCAGGCTGGTGCGCTTTTCGGTTGGCAATTATGGTGGCTTCTGATCGCCGTTAACACACTTAAATATCCTTTTTTTCGTTTTGCCACTTGGTATAGCAATCAAACTGGTCAGGATTTAATGCAAGGCTATGCCCAGCAAGGGCGTGGGTTCTTATTGCTGTTTTTCTATTTAAATAGTTTAGCGGCGGTAGTGAATACCGCTGGTGTACTCATTTTAACGGCTTCGCTACTACGCTACTTCTTGCCTTTTGAAGTTTCATTATCCGTCTTATGTTGTGGTTTATTACTGGTTTGCTTACTGCTGTTGTTGATAGGGCGGTATGCGCTATTAGATAACTTATCAAAATGGCTGATGGTGATTCTGACCCTGATCACCTTAACCGCTTTAGTGATTGCTATCGGTAATGCGGGTACCGCTCCGCTTGCCGAAACCGCCGAAGCCACCTCATTATCACCATGGGCGTTGGGGAGTTTAGCGTTTCTGGTGGCGTTAATGGGATGGATGCCGGTGCCGATTGAGCTGGCGGCGATAAGCTCGTTATGGTTAACTGCCAAACGTAAGTTAACCGCTTTTAGCGCCCGCCAAGCGCTGTTCGATTTCAATTTAGGCTATATATTGACCGCGTTTTTGGCACTGGTGTTTATGGCAATGGGCGCCTTGATTCAATACGGTCAAGGGCAAAGCGTTGCTTTAGCCAGTCGCGCTTTTGTCGACCAATTTGTGTCGATGTACGCCAGTACTATCGGCGCTTGGTCGTCTTGGTTGGTCGCGGGCATCGCATTTTTATGTATGTTTGGTACCACCTTAGCCGTGCTGGATGGTTATTCTCGAAGCTTGCAACGCAGTACCGAATTACTACGCTGGCGTATACAACGTCTGTCTATCGGCTATTGGTTATTGCTGCAGGCTGCTTTGGGGTTGTCTATTGTCATCTTGATGCAGGCGGCGTTAGGGCCGATGTTAGCGTTGGCGATGACCTTATCGTTTATCACCACGCCGTTGTTTGCTTGGTTAAATTATCGCCTGGTCAGGCAATGGACTATGCCTGCCTGGTTGCGCTGGTTAGCGCGAATAGGTTTAATTTATCTTAGCGTTTTTGCCGTAGCCTATGCCGCTTGGTGGTTGTTGCAGTAAACGCTATCGACTTAGACAAAGATTAAATGCCTTTCAATCGTTGGACGACCTATAATGAGCAGTGATAATCAGCAACAAATCAGTTGGCAAGACTTTGAAAAAATACAGTTGTGCGTTGGCACCATTTGCGATGCGCAACCATTTGCCGAAGCTCGTCAGCCCGCCTATAAACTTTGGGTCGATTTCGGCGAAACCATCGGCGTACGAAAATCCAGCGCTCAAATTACCGATTTATACCAACTTGATGAGCTAATAGGTAAACAAGTCTTAGCGGTGGTTAATTTTCCGCCAAAACAAATTGGACCGATGCGTTCAGAGTGTTTGGTCACCGGCTTTTACAGTGAACAGGGGGTGGTGCTAGCAGTACCAGATAAACCCTGCGTTAACGGTTTAAAATTAGGATAACCGCGTATGAATAATAAGAAATCTGGCTGGCGTTGGTTAACGGGCGCTTGCTTGCTACTCACCCTAGTGGCTTGTACCTCGGTACCGATGAGCACCTTATGGCGTATGAGTCGATTTGATAAGGCTGACTTTCTCGCTATTGAAGCCGAAGCTTTACGCGTACGCTTGACCGCTGATGCCCATTTAGCGGTGGATGTGGAACGTTCTTCATTATTATTAGAGTTGCGAGATAGCGACGGGCTAACCACCGTTTACGACTTAAAAATAACCGAATTAAGTAGTCGGCAACATAGTGAGAGCCGCTGGTGGCAAGCTGATCGGCAGCTGTCGACCCAGCTATTTGCGTTAACCGATGAAGGGGTTGAACGCTTACAAGCTTTTCAACAGCGTCTGGCTGAGATGGGGCCGGGTAGTGCAGGTTTATCGGTTGATATTGAATTTAAATCAGATAAGCAACAGCAGCAACAATCCGGTGAGTTTGACGTCGCCATTCGATTGGCCGAGGATGACGATTATATTGTGCTGTTTGAGGGGGCTGATTACGACCCTAAAGCTTGGGCAGAATCGCAACAAGATTAACGTCGAGCGATACGATTAAGTTAAAACTGGCGGAGACACCATTAAGGGATTGATTAATGGTCGTGATGTTCGCCGTCTGGGCCATGCACATGACCATGATCCAGCTCAGAAGCTGACGCTTCGCGTACTTCAACAACTTCCACGTCAAACGCCAAATCGACGCCTGCTAATGGGTGGTTACCATCGACGGTGACTTCTTCGTCGCTGACATCAACGATAACAACTGACTGCTCACCTTGGTCGGTGCTAGCACGGAATTGCATGCCGGGAGCCACTTCGTTATCGCCAAACATTTGCCGCGGAACGGTTTGAATTAAACCGTCATGGCGCTCGCCGTAAGCGTCTTGTGACGCGATTTCAGCGCTGAACTTATCGCCAACTGTTTTGCCCTCTAACGCTTTCTCTAAGCCGGGAATTAACATGCCGCGACCAAAAATAAAGCTTAACGGCGCGCCTTCTTTAGACTCGTCCAGCAGCTGTCCTTCACCAGTTTTAACGCTGTAATTGATGGCGACAACTTTGTCTTGCGCAATAACTTCGCTCATAAATTAATCCAATTGATAAGGCAGTGGGTGTATTTCCAGAAGACTCTCGTCCTGACCTTGCACGCGTAAATTGTTGCCGACTTCGCTATCGCTCGGTAGCACCAATAGTACGTCTACTTGATCATCGGCGCGGTTCACTGCATTAATTACCACGCCGGCTCGACGCCAATTATCAGCAACAGCACGCTCAAGCGTATCGCCATTGCTAACATTATGCGCTTTCCCGGTAGCTCGGAAGAGCGCACGCTTTTGTTTGCCCAAATATTTCATACGGGCAACGGTCTCCTGGCCGATATAACATCCTTTGGTAAAGCTAATGGCCTGCAACGCCTGCAAATTGAGCATTTGCGGCACATACTCGCCAACGCTTATCGGATCTAGTCTGGCACGAACGCGTTCATTTTCCAATGCGTGCCAATAAATAGCCGGGTACTCGTGCGGTAAGGCAGCTTCGCTTAACAGCAATAATTGACAAGGGCTGTCGCCGATAGTCAACACTAAATGCTGGTCGTTAGCGGCTTGTGCACCGGGTTTATCGCTAATCGCTAGCCCCGTGCGATCGGCTAGCAATTGGCAAACGGTGCTACCAAACGCCCCTGAGAAATGCCAGCGGTCAGTAGCATCGCTGATTTCAACTCGACTGAAAACGCCGAACTTTTTCAGCTGCGCCAAGGATTCTGCTAAACTACTACGCGGCTGAATAAGCAACCATTGCTGTTGCCACCGTGTCAGCCAAAAAGCACTCAGGGTTTTACCTTTGTTATCGCAATGCGCACCATAAACCCAGCCTTGTTCGCTTAGTTGCTCAACATCGCAGGTTAATTGGCCTTGCAAAAACATTTTCGCGTCATCACCAGAAACGCTGATAACGCCGTAATCGTCTAACGAAACCGTTACGATTTCGGGCGACGCTTTGGTAAACTCTTGAGTTAGCTCAACCACGACAGTACCTCGGTTTAGGATGTTACCCATCAGTATTGGGGCTAAATCACGGATTACAAGTGTCGTTTGTTAAACTTGGGGATGAAAGATGTTCGAATTAAAGCAGTCAGCCGATTCTTTAAAAGGTAACAAGGGCCGCTTGCGTTGGGCTTGCCGACGCGGCATGTTGGAGCTTGATGTGTTGTTTTTGCCATTTGTGGAAGAAGCTTACGACGAACTCGATCTAAAACAGCAGGATATATTTCGACGTTTGTTAACCTGCGATGACCCCGATTTATTCGCTTGGTTTATGGGTCACCAACAATGCCCAGATGCCGAGTTAAATAGCATGGTACAACTGATTTTATCACGCGTTAAAGTCTAACCAGTTGCCGCTTACGGCTAAACGTGATATGCAGCGTTATACCATAGCGTTCAACAAGCCTTGTCGCTGGCGCGCGATCATGTTCGATGATTGCGCGAGCTACATTCACTTGCCTGACTGTCGACAGCATGCTGCGGCTACCTACGTGTTAATGCAGCCACCGCTTATCTGTGACTTTTTGCTTATACTGAAGCTGATTAAATCCGTTGGCGTTAAATCCGCTTCGAACGGTTGCTGGCTATGGCTCGGCTATTGGCAATTTAGCCATGACGATTGGCGCTGCATCAGGCGCTGTTTGCTAAATTGGCGGCGCGGGACCAGAGTGGTGGGTTCGGCTTGTGGCAATAGGTCAGGATAATCCAGCGTATAATGTAAACCGCGGCTCTCTTTACGCTGCATCGCACTGCGTACGATTAGCTCTGCTACTTGTACTAAGTTGCGCAGCTCAAGCAAGTTATTACTAACGCGGAAATTGGCGTAATACTCGTGGATTTCTTGCTGTAATAACTGAATACGATGTAAGGCACGCTCTAATCGTTTAGTGGTTCGCACAATACCGACGTAATCCCACATAAATAAGCGTAGTTCGTGCCAATTGTGCTGAATGACAACTTCCTCGTCAGAGTTGCCGACCAAGCTTTCGTCCCATGCCGGCAAATGAGTCAAGCGAGGTTTATCGGCGAGACGTTCGCGCATATCGGCAGCGGCGGCGCGGGCAAAGACTAAACATTCCAGTAACGAATTACTGGCCATGCGATTGGCGCCATGTAAGCCGGTGTAAGCCACTTCGCCAATCGCGTATAGGCCTGGCAAATCGGTGTGCGCGTTTAAGTCTGTACGTACGCCACCACAGGTATAATGCGCTGCTGGCACCACCGGTAACGGTTGCTGCGTCATATCAATGCCAAGACTTAAGCATTTTTGATAAATGGTGGGGAAGTGCTCTTTAATAAAATCAGCGGGTTTATGCGATATATCTAAATACATGCAATCTGCCCCCAAACGTTTCATTTCATAGTCGATGGCGCGCGCCACCACATCTCGTGGTGCAAGCTCGGCCAACTCATGAAACTGCGGCATAAAACGGCTACCATCAGGGCGTTTAAGGATAGCGCCTTCACCACGCAAGGCCTCGGTTAGCAAAAATGTTTGAGCGCTAGGATGATACAAGCAGGTTGGATGAAACTGATTAAACTCCATGTTGCTGACTCGACAGCCAGCACGCCAGGCCATGGCGATGCCATCACCGCTAGCGACATCGGGGTTGCTGGTGTATTGATACACTTTGCTGGCGCCGCCGGTGGCCAATGCAACAAAACGCGCCGCGACGGTTTCTACCTGTTCGCGTTTGCGGTTCCAAATGTAGGCGCCATAACAGCCTGCTTCTCGCCCTAACTGGCGCCCGGTGATCAAGTCGACTGCGTTATAACTCTCGAGTAACTCGATGTTCGGATGTTGCCGTACTTGCTCAAGTAGGGTGGTTTGCACGGCGCGGCCGGTGGCATCGGCGGCATGTAGAATGCGGCGATGACTATGACCGCCTTCGCGGTTCAAGTGATAACGCGGCTCACCGTTAACGCTGTCGAGCTGATCAAAACCAACACCGATGTCGATTAGCCATTGCAGGCTTTCTTTTGCGTGCTGTGTGGTATACTCCACCGCAGCGCGGTCACAAAGGCCTGCTCCAGCGACTAGGGTGTCTTCGATATGACTCTCGATGCTGTCACCCTCGTCGAACACGGCAGCTATGCCGCCTTGTGCGTAAAAGGTCGAGCCTTCCGTGAGCGGTCCTTTACTAAGCACCATGACATGGGCGTCGTCTGCCAGTTGTAACGCTAAGGTTAAGCCGGCGGCGCCGCTACCAATAATGAGTACGTCGCATTGATAATTGGCTGCTTGTTCCATTACAGTACCGATTATGAATTTTTAACGATTTTACTCTTTTGATTATTGATTGCGAAACTTTTTCAAAATGTGTCGGTCTATGCCTGTAACAACGCTTCGGGCCGCCACCTATAAAAATAATCGGGAGTCGAGGAGAACGGGCTCGGATGAGCGAACAAGAGACTGATAAGCTGCTGGTTGAGCGTGTCCAGCGCGGTGAACAAGCAGCATTTGACTTGCTCGTAAAGAAGTACCAGCACAAAGTGATGAGCCTGATTTCCCGTTATGTTAAGCAGCCGGGAGATGTTGCCGATGTGGCACAGGAAGCTTTTATCAAAGCTTATCGGGCGTTGCCCCGGTTTCGCGGCGATAGCGCTTTTTACACATGGTTGTATCGCATTGCTGTGAATACGGCAAAAAATCATTTAGTTGCGCAGGGACGTAAGCCTCCAGCGTCGGATATTGATGCTGATGAGGCTGAATTTTACGAGGGTAGTGGTGCGTTAAAAGATAACTCATCACCAGAAAGTATGTTGTTAACCGATGAGATTCGTGACGTGGTTATGCGAACCATCGATGAATTGCCAGAAGATTTACGTCGTGCCATTACATTGCGTGAAATCGAAGGCATGGGCTATGAAGAGATTGCTATCGAAATGGATTGCCCAATCGGCACCGTTCGTTCGCGAATCTTCCGCGCCCGCGAAGCAATTGATAACCAACTACGGCCGCTGTTACAGCGGTAGTTAGCCGAGGAAATAGTATGTCTGATAAAGGCTTACAATATGTGTCAGCGTTGCTCGATAACGACGTTGAAGACTCACAAGCGTTAGCGCAGCTGTTAGCCGATGAGGCCGCACAACAGCAATGGCAACGTTATAGCCTGATAGGCAGCGTCATGCGTGGCGAAAGTCAGCCGTCGCAAACGCTTGATATCAGTGCGCAAGTGAGTCAAGCCATTGCCGCCGGTGTCGGTGCTGACGACCAGCCCCTACCGGGTCAGGACGATGGTGAGGCGTTGCAACCGGATTTACGTGCGCGTAGCGGTGCGTTACGGCGTGCGGCGATGCGCTGGATGCAACCGGCGGCGAAATTGGCGGTAGCAGCTAGTGTCGCTGCAGTAGCGGTGGTTTCGGTACAGCAGTTACAAACGCCAGAAGCCGGTACTGCTGAAGAAGCCATGCAACCGGCTTGGGTAACTAATCCCATCGGTGGACGTGCGCCGGTTAGTTGGAACACTGTCACCACTAATCAGGCTACCGACGCCAATCAACAGCGGCGTCAGGTGCAATCGTTCATTCTCGATCATCAGCAGCAATTGCAGTTGCGTCAACAACAAGCCGCTGACGAACAGGAACAGCAGCAACAGCAACCACCACAGCGATGAAAAAAACCGGGTTATGGGGGCTGGTGCTGAGTACCAGCCTACTCGCTTTTAGCTTACAAGCTCAGCAAACACCCAGCGCTGCCGAAAGCACTCAGCATCAGCAGGAAGAGCAAGCTGGTGCGGCTTGGTTTGACAAAATGGCGAGCGCGTTAAGGCAGCAAAATTTCGATGCCTCGCTGGTTCATGTGCAAGGCGAGCGGGTTGAACCCTTCCGTTGGCTACATGGCCGCTTAGCCGACGATAACGCCGAAATTGAATTGTTGATGCGCTTGAACGGCCCTGATTATCGGGTTTTGCGTATCAATCAACGTACTGCCTATTACAATCGCTCAAGTAGTGCTTATAGCCTTCACGCTGATACCGTCTATGGTTTAATTCCGACGGCGTTTTACCAACCATTTCAACAACTCGCTGCTGACTATCGTGCGGTGCCTTTGGGGGGAGCACGTGTGATTGACCGCAATGCGCAACATATTAGATTAGTGAGTCGTGATGAACAGCGCTTTGGTTATGCCATTTGGATAGACAAAGAAACCGGCATGTTGTTGAAAAGTGCGATGATGAGTCCACAGGGTGAAGTGGTTGAGCAAATTCAGCTGACCAGTTTGCGTTTAGACGAACAACCGGCATCGGTATTAACCGAGCTACACGATATTGATTTGCCACCCCTGTTAAGTATTAACGACCAACGTGCTGAACCACGCTATCCCGCAGAAGCGGCTTGGCTGCCAAGTGGTTTTGATCTAGTACGCGGCAATCATCATGCGCTGGCCGTCAGTGGGGTACCCGCTGATCATTATTTATATAGCGACGGGTTAGCATCGTTCTCGATTTACGTGACGCCAGCTAGTGAAGAAGAGGTCGCCTCGCCCTTAGCATTATCGGGTGCCGATTCACTCTATATCCGCCGCCAGGGCGCTTTTACCATTGCTGTGGTTGGTAAACTGCCACTGGAAACGGTGGTTAAAATTGCCGATAATATGCGTATTCAACGACATAGTAATCAGTCGGTGGGGCAATAATGATTCGTGAATTGGCCGAAGTTGTAGCGATAAAACCCGGCATTGTGGTGGTAAGCACGCAGCTCAAAAGTGGCTGTAGTGGTTGTGAACAGCAACGCCAATGCGGGGCTGGCTTATTATCGCAGGTATTTAGTGATCGTCGCGCGCAGTTTGAAGTTCCAACGCAGGGAGCCTTTAGCGTTGGTGACCAAGTCGAGCTCAGTATTCCAGAACAGCATGTGACACGTTATTCGTTGCTGGTTTATAGCTTACCGATATTAGCCTTGTTATTAACCGCTTTATTGACCGGCCCGGCGTTAAACTTCGCCGAAGGCGCCAGTATTCTATGCTCGTTCGCTGCCATGGCGCTAACTTTTTACGGCTTGCGCTGCTGGTTACGTTATCGCGATCTACAAGTACAACAGTTGCTCAGCCTAAAAGCACTGTGATGATAATGGCTGAATTTTCATTTTTATAGGCGATGTTGTCTATTAAATGATTAACTTTCAGTGAAATGTCACGAAAACGCCGAAATGACTTGGTAGTTAAGCCCAACATCAGTATGATCGACGACCATTAATTCCTTAATTGTTTGCGTTTTTTGAGGTGTCGTTAATGCCAGATAAGGCGTTTAAGCAAAGTAATATTCGAAATTTCTCTATCATCGCTCACATCGATCACGGTAAATCGACTCTATCCGATCGCTTGATAGCTCATTGCGGTGGTTTAACCGACCGCGAAATGGCTGAGCAAGTGCTTGATTCTATGGATATCGAGCGTGAACGTGGTATCACCATTAAAGCACAGAGCGTGACCTTGCATTACACCGCAAGAGATGGCGAAACTTACCAATTGAATTTCATCGATACGCCCGGTCACGTCGACTTTTCTTATGAAGTGTCACGCAGTTTGGCTGGCTGTGAGGGGGCGTTGTTGGTGGTTGATGCGGCGCAAGGGGTCGAAGCGCAAACATTGGCTAACTGCTATACCGCCATCGAGATGGATCTGGAAGTGGTGCCGGTACTGAATAAAATTGATTTGCCGCAGGCTGACCCGATGGCAGTGGCGCAAGAAATCGAAGATATCGTGGGTATCGAAGCGGTTGATGCAGTGCAGTGCTCGGCAAAAACCGGCATCGGTATCGAAGAGGTGTTGGAGCGTATTGTACAAACCATTCCTGCGCCAGACGGTGATGTTGATGCGCCGGTACAAGCACTGATCATTGATTCTTGGTTTGATAATTACCAAGGCGTGGTGTCGTTGGTGCGTGTTAAAAACGGTACCTTACGTGCTGGCGATAAGATGAAAGTGATGTCGACGGGGCAGTCTTATCAAATCGATAAGGTCGGCTTTTTCTCACCTAAGCCAACCGAAACCGGCATTTTGCGTACCGGCGAGGTGGGCTTTGTTATTGCCGGTATTAAAGAAATCCAAGGCGCGCCGGTAGGCGATACGTTAACCCTAACTAAGCAGCCCGCAGAAAAGCCGTTGCCGGGTTTCCAAAAGGTTAAGCCGCAAGTTTATGCGGGTATGTTCCCGATTAGTTCGGACGATTACGAAAACTTCCGCGACGCGCTGGGCAAATTATCGTTAAATGACGCGTCGTTGTTCTATGAGCCGGAAAATTCGGCGGCGTTGGGCTTTGGTTTCCGTTGTGGCTTCCTAGGTATGCTGCATATGGAGATCATTCAGGAACGCTTAGAGCGCGAATACGATATCGATTTGATCACCACCGCGCCAACGGTGGTTTATGAGGTCGAGAAAACCGACGGTAGTCTGGTTAAGGTGGATAACCCTGTCAATTTGCCCGCGGTCAATGATATTGAGACCATTTACGAACCCATTGTTGAAGCCAATATTCTGGTGCCACAAGAATTTCTCGGTAACGTCATAAATTTATGTGTCGAGAAGCGTGGTGTGCAAACCAAAATGGCCTATCACGGCAAACAAGTGGCGGTAACTTATGAGTTGCCGATGGCCGAGGTGGTCATGGATTTCTTTGACCGCTTAAAATCGACTAGTCGTGGTTACGCATCATTGGACTATCAATTTAAGCGTTTTCAGGCAGCCGACATGGTGCGCGTCGATATATTGATTAACGGCGACCGAGTCGATGCCTTGGCCATGATCACGCACCGTGAACATTCACAAAGTCGGGGTCGTTTGTTGGTTGATAAAATGCGTGAGCTGATTCCGCGGCAAATGTTTGATATCGCGATTCAAGCAACTATCGGCAACCACGTCATTGCACGTTCAACGGTTAAACAATTACGTAAGAACGTCACGGCTAAATGCTACGGCGGCGATGTCAGCCGTAAGAAAAAGCTATTGCAACGGCAAAAAGAGGGTAAAAAGCGGATGAAGCAATTGGGTAACGTCGAAGTGCCGCAAGAAGCCTTCTTGGCGGTACTTAAAGTGGGTAAGTAAGTGGCCAACTGAGAACGTTGCGGCATAACCACAATAAATACATTAACAGAGTAGGCTGATGGCAAATTATTTTTCGGTGATTTTAACCTTGGTAACCATTTTGACCGGTGTCATGTGGTTATACGATGCCCGTGTATTAAAGCCAAAGCGGCAGGCGCGTATTGCCAGTGTAGAGGAAAAAAGTGGTAGCACCTTATCCGAAGAACAACGCCAGCAAGTGGCGCCTCAGCCTACCGCTTTTGAGTATGCGCAGTCGATATTTCCGGTCATTGCGGCGGTACTGATTTTCCGTTCTTTTTTGTACGAGCCATTTCAAATTCCATCGGGTTCGATGATGCCGACGCTGTTGCGTGGTGACTTTATTCTGGTGGAAAAGTTTTCTTATGATATTAAAGATCCGTTATTCCGCTCGACTTTGGTTAACACCGAGGGGCCGCAGCGTGGTGACATTGCGGTCTTTAAATATCCGCCTAATCCTCAGTTAGATTACATTAAACGAGTCGTTGGTTTACCCGGTGACCGCATCATTTATCGCAATAAAAACTTATACATTACCCCGGCTTGCGATAAAGCGGATAGCACGCGTTGTCCACCAATGCAGGTGATGGCGATGGAGTTTGAACAAGAAAGCCCTTATTTTGACGGCCCTCAGCCTTATCAGGCATACCGCGAAAAACTCGGTGAGGTGAGTCACCAAGTGTTGATTAATCCGCGACGGCCATCGGATTATGCGCGTTACTTTCGTCAGCCGGGTACTCAGAACGACGAATTTATCGTTCCCGAAGGCCATTATTTTATGATGGGCGATAACCGTGATAACTCTCAGGATAGCCGTTATTGGGGCTTTGTGCCGGAAGAAAACTTGGTGGGACGGGCAGTATTCATTTGGATGAGTTTTGATATGGATCGCAGTGCCGATAGCTGGTTACCGCAATGGCTGCCGACTGGTGTACGGTGGTCGCGCTTGGGCACTATCGGTGACGACGGTGCGCACAGTGAGTCAGGAGCAAACCGATAATGAGCTTACCCCGACCACCCTTAGCCCAATTAGAAAAAGTCATCGGTTATCGTTTTCAGCGCGATGATCTGGTCGAACAAGCGCTGACCCATCGTAGTGCCTCGGCTAAACATTACGAGCGGTTAGAATTTTTGGGCGACTCTATTTTAAGTGTCGTCATTGCCGATGAGCTTTATCATCGCTTTCCTGAAGCCGCTGAAGGCGATTTGAGTCGTATGCGCGCTACCTTGGTGTGCGGCCGGGCGTTGGCTAAATTAGCTAAACAGTTTGGTCTTGGCGAATTTTTAGTGCTAGGCCCGGGCGAATTAAAAAGCGGCGGTTATCGGCGTGAATCGATTCTCGCTGACACTATGGAAGCGTTAATCGGTGCGGTCTATTTGGAAAGTGGCATGGACGCTTGTCGACCGATGATTTTGAGCTGGTATGCCGAAAGTTTAGCTAAAATTAAGCCAGGTATTAGTCAAAAAGATGCAAAGACACAGCTGCAAGAGTGGTTGCAGGCGCGTCAATTGGCGTTACCCGAATACAACGTGGTGGAAACCCGGGGTAAGGCGCATAATCAGCAATTTACCGTGAGCTGTGAGGTAGCACCGATCAGCGAAACCGTGGTTGGACGCGGCACCAGCCGACGCAAAGCCGAACAAGATGCGGCGACTAAAGCATTAGCCATTATTCAAGGTGAAACAGATTGAGTCAGCATTCGTCAGACCAACAAAATACACAGAAATACTCTGGGTTCGTGGCCATTGTTGGTCGTCCCAATGTGGGTAAATCGACCTTACTGAACCGCATTCTGGGGCAGAAGATCAGTATTACCTCAAAAAAACCGCAAACCACCCGTCACCGTATTCTCGGTATTGACACCGATGGCGATTATCAGACCGTCTATGTTGATACGCCGGGTCTGCATCAAGAAGAAAAGCGCGCCATTAACCGACTGATGAATCAAACCGCCAGCAGCGCGATTAACGATGTTGACTTAATTTTGTTTGTGGTAGAAAACACCCGCTGGTTGAGTGACGATGAGTTAGTGTTAGAAAAGCTGAAAAAAGCGCGCGTACCGGCGGTGTTGTTGGTCAATAAAGTCGACCAGATTAAGCACAAAGATCAGCTTTTACCTCATCTGCAAAAACTTAATGAGCATATGCAGTTTGCCGATATTATTCCGATTTCGGCAACCCAGGGTGATAACCTTGAGCGTCTACAGCAGGTTATTCGTGGTCACCTTAAACAGAGCATTCATTATTTTCCCGATGATTACGTCACCGATCGTTCAATACGCTTTATGACTGCTGAAATTATTCGCGAAAAGCTAATGCGCTATACCGGTGAAGAGTTGCCATACGAAACCACGGTTGAAATTGAACAGTATCAAGTGTCTGACGTCGGTACAACGCATATTCACGCATTGATTTTGGTCGAGCGTGATGGCCAAAAGCGGATGGTGATTGGTCAACAGGGCAGCCGTTTAAAAACTATCGGCTCTGATGCACGACGTGATCTTGAGCGTTTAACCGGCACTAAAGTTAATTTAAAACTTTGGGTCAAGGTTAAGTCGGGTTGGTCTGACGACGAACGCGCCTTACGTAGCTTGGGCTATCAAGAGGACTAAGCGCCGTGCAACAGGCGTTCGTGCTGCAACGCTGGGATTATCAAGAGTCCAGTTTATTACTGGAACTCTTTACTCAGCAACAGGGCCGGATACGGGTTATTGCAAAAGGCGCGAAGCGACCCAAAAATCCATGGCGAGCGCTATTGCAGCCATTTCAGTTGTTAGAGGTCGAACTGCGAGGGCGCCACGATCTGAAAACCCTAAGTAACGCCGAAGCCGCTGCGAAGCCTTTATCGTTGCGCGGCGAGCGTTTGTTTAGCGCCTTTTATCTGACCGAGTTATTGCAACGCTTGTTACCCATGCAGGCTGCTGCCGAAGAGCTTTTTGTTGAATATCAGCAGGCTTTACAACTGCTACAGTCATCGGCTGACAATAATAGCCAGTATGAATTGGTCTTACGTCGTTTTGAGTGGCAGTTACTATCGCTATCGGGACTCGCTTTCGATTGGCAAACCGATATCAATAGTGGTGCCAATTTAAGCGGCGATGGCTACTATTTGTTTGTGCCGGGGCAGGGCTTTTGTCAGGCCAATGTCGATGTACACAATGTCGATGTACACAGTGACTTATCGACACAGCATTTCTTAGCCACTGATATTCAAGCCATCGCCGTTTTTAATATTAATACACCAGCACGTTTACAGGTATTCAAGCGCTTAATGCGGTTAGCCTTAAGCCCCTATTTAGGCAGCCAACCGTTACGTAGCCGCGCACTCTTCAGACAACGTAAGCCGCACTCACAAACCGGGACCGAGACGGGAGAAAGTTGAAATGCAACCGATTCTTTTAGGCGTTAATATTGACCATGTGGCGACATTGCGAAACGCACGCGGGGTGAGTTATCCGTCGCCGGTTACTGCCGCTGCATTAGCTGAGCAAGCCGGTGCCGATGGGATCACTATCCATTTGCGTGAAGATCGCCGGCATATTAAAGATGCCGACGTGATGTTATTGGCGGAAACGCTAGCAACGCGAATGAATTTAGAAATGGCAGTTACCGAGGAAATGCTGGCAATTGCCGAACGCGTGAAGCCGGCTTATTGCTGTCTGGTGCCCGAAAAGCGTGAGGAATTAACCACCGAAGGTGGCTTAGACGTTGCTGGACAAAAAAGCCGTATTGCCGATGCGGTCGAGCGTTTAGCGGCGGCAGGCATACAAACCTCATTATTCATCGATGCCGATTTACGTCAAATCGACGCCGCGCATCAAGTGGGCGCGCCGATCATCGAGTTGCATACCGGTCATTACGCCGAACAGCGCGATGAGCGCCACGCCCATCAAGCGCTGGAAATTATTGCCGACGCTGCGCGCTATGCTCATCGTATTGGTTTGCAAGTGAATGCTGGACACGGTCTGCACTATCATAATACCGCGCCAGTGGCTGCTATTCCGGAATTGGTGGAACTGAATATTGGCCACGCGATCATTGCACGCGCCTTGATGACCGGCCTGGACCAAGCGGTTCGCGACATGAAGCAACTGATGCAACAGGCGCGTTCTGATGCCTGGCAAGCTTAACCGCGGAGTCTGTTTTGGCACAGTTTTTTAACCCCAATCGGGGCAAGTCGCGCGCCAACACCAGCAAACGACAACAATACTTGCTTGGTGAAGTTAGCAAGCTTGACCATCAGGGCCGCGGTATTTTACGTCAGCAGGGCACCTACTTTGTCGCCGGGGCATTGCCGGGCGAGCGCATTCGCGTGCAAACACAAGCTAAACATCAAGCGCGGTTAGTCGAGGTAGTTGAAGCTAGCGACGAGCGCGTGACACCACCTTGCCCTTATTATCAACGCTGTGGTGGCTGTGACTTACAACACCTATCGCTGGCGCAGCAGCGTCAACATAAACAACAAACGTTAGCTGAATTGCTAAGCAAGTTTGCGGCCATCGAAGTGACTGACTGGGCGCCCATGCTAACTGGTGAGGGCTGGCATTACCGGCAGCGTGCACGTTTGGCGTCCTCTTATGCACGAGGCCAACGGTTTCAACTCGGTTTTCGTCAGCGCGCTAGTCAACAGGTGGTCGCGATTGAGCATTGTCAGGTACTCGCGCCACCATTAGCGGCATTGTTGGTGCCGTTACAACAGTGGCTGGGCGAGCATTATCAGCGCATTGGTTTGGGTCATGTTGAACTGATTGCTCAGCCGACGCCGTTGGTATTATTACGCGTTACGCGTGCATTAGATGACGAGTTTGTGCAGCAAGCCGAACAGTTTGCTGCGCAACATGGCTGTCAGCTTTGGTCGGATGATGGCCAACAAACGCGCGCTATCACTGCCGCCGATGAAGTGCGCCTAACTCATCACCCGTTGCCGCTGAATTTTACTCCAGGCGATTTTATTCAAGTTAATCAGGCGTTAAATCCCGCTATGGTGGCACAAGCATTAAGCTGGCTAGAGGCAACCGCCGACGACCAGGTGGTGGAGTTGTTTGCCGGAATGGGTAACTTTAGCCTGCCATTGGCGCAACAGGTCAAACAGTTACACTGCTTTGAGGTCTCCGCGCGGATGATACAGCAGTTGCAAGATAATGCTGCAGCCGCCGGCTTATCTCACGTTCGTGGGCATGCTGTTGACCTTAATCATGACTGGCTCAGTCGTTTGAATAGCATGCGCATCGATAAGCTGCTGCTGGACCCAGCTCGTAGCGGTGCCCAAGCCGCACTGGCACAATTACAGCAGCTACCCGCCGCGCAACGACCAACACGGATCGTCTATATATCTTGTGCCGCTGACACCTTAGCTCGCGATAGCGCCTTATTAAAACAGCTCGGCTATGGTATAAGCAAGGCAGGGGTCATTGACATGTTTCCGCAGACCCATCACATTGAGGCTATGGTCGCGTTTGCAAAGGAGTAACAAACGATGGTGTATGTGCGTAGTACCCACGTGGACAAACCACAACAGCAGGGGAATTGGCTGGCGCTGTTAAGCTCGTCAGACAAAGCCGAACTGCTGCAGCAACACGCACAACAATTGACATCATTGTGTCAACAACAGCCACAGTTGTTGTTAAAAGGCCAGGAAATGGTCGAAATCTTGGCGGCGTTAAACCTCGATAAAGACTCATTACTATGCGCGCTTTACACACCGGCTTTTAGCGCCGGTTTGATCACCGCAGAGCAATTGCAAGAACAAGGACAGAGCAATCTGGCCGCCTTGTTACAAGCTGTTGAGCAAATGAAAGCCATCAGCGAGTTGCAATATTTTCAGCGCAGTAAACCCAACCATGCGCAAATTGATAATGTCCGCCGCATGTTGCTGGCCATGGTCGAAGATGTGCGAGCGGTGCTGATCAAACTGGCGGAGCGCATCTGTTTTTTACGTGAAGTGAAAGATGCCGATGAAGAAAGTCGGGTCTTAGTGGCTAAAGAATGCAGCGAAATATATGCGCCATTGGCAAACCGTTTGGGTATTGGCCAACTCAAATGGGAACTGGAAGATCTGGCGTTTCGTTATTTGCATCCCAGTACCTATAAAAGCATCGCTAAACAGCTTGATGAGCGTCGCATTGACCGTGAAAACTACATCCAGACATTCGTCGACGATTTACGTCAGCAGTTGCGTTTACAGGGCGTCGAAGCCGACGTTTATGGACGACCTAAACACATTTATTCGATTTGGCGAAAAATGCAGAAAAAGCATTTGGATTTCGAGCAACTGTTCGATATCCGTGCGGTACGAATCATCACGCAATCACTTAAAGATTGCTATGCCGCGTTAGGCTTGGTGCATACCCGCTGGCGCCATATTGCTTCGGAGTTTGACGATTATGTGGCGACCCCGAAAGCGAACGGTTACCAGTCGATTCATACCGTGGTGATCGGTCCACAGCAAAAACATGTCGAAATTCAGATCCGTAGTCACGATATGCACGAGGATGCCGAGCTTGGGGTGGCGGCGCATTGGATGTACAAAGAAGGCGCTTCTGGGCCGACCCGTAGTCATGGTTTTGAAGATAAAATTGCTTGGCTACGTAAGCTATTGGCGTGGCACGAGGACATGGCCGAGAACGACGAGCTAGTCGATGAAATTCGTTCTCAGGTTTTTGAAGATCGGGTTTATGTATTTACCCCTAAGGGCGAAGTTATCGATATGCCTCAGGGTTCGACACCGCTAGACTTTGCTTATTATATTCATAGTCAGGTGGGGCACCGTTGTATTGGTGCCAAAGTCGATGGGCGCATCGTGCCCTTTACCTATCAACTGCAAAACGGTGATCGGGTAGAAATACTCACCAAAAAAAATGCCCAACCACGGCGTGACTGGTTGAATCCGCAATTGGGTTATCTCAATTCGCAGCGCGCTCGTGCCAAGGTGCATACCTACTTTAAAAAGCAAGACCGCGATAAGAATATGGCGGCTGGCAAAGAGTTGCTGGAACAAGAATTACATAAGCACCAGTTGCACTTAAGCCAAGCTGAGAGCGCGATAGAGCGTTTTAATGTGAGTTCGCTGGACGATCTATTAGCGGCCATCGGCGCTGGCGACGTGCGTTTGCATCAAGTGGTTAATTTCTTAAAACCCGAGCCTAGCGAACAAGATAAAGTTGAGCGCATCACCAGTAAACATAAGCCTAAGCGCAGCGGTAAGGCGCGTAGCAGCGATGTCACGGTCGAGGGTATTGGTCATTTGTTGGTGCAGTTTGCCGGTTGTTGTCAGCCGTTACCCGGCGATCCGATCATGGGGTTTATCACACAAGGGCGCGGTGTATCGGTGCACCATAGCGATTGCGATCAGTTGCAACACTTATTACAAGTGCACCCTGAACGTGGCATTGATGTGTCATGGAGCCAACGTGAGGAAGCACAATTTAAAGCCAAGATTCGGATCAGCGCCATCGATCGCAATGGCTTGCTGCATGATATCACCAGCGTTTTGGCGAACGAAAAAGCCAGTGTGGTGCAACTCGACAGCCAAAGCGATGACGCTCAACAATTAGCTACCATTACCGTGGCGGTAATGGTCAAAGATAGTCAGGTTTTACATCGTATAGTTAATCGCTTACGGCAGCTGGCGTCGGTTCAGCAGGCACAACGGGTGACGTGAACCGCAGTTGCGGTGAGTAAAACGACGTTAAAGAGGTTAAGGGTGAAACAACAGCAGACTCGACTAGAGGGTATTAATCAGCTGCAGCAGGTTATGCGACGTTTGCGCGACCCTGACGGCGGTTGCCCTTGGGATTTAAAGCAAACCATGCAGAGCTTAACCCCTTATACCATTGAGGAGGCGTATGAGGTAGCGGCTGCCATTAATGATGGTGACCATCATGATATTGAAGACGAGCTAGGCGACTTGCTGTTTCAAGTGGTGTTTTACGCGCAGTTGGGGAGCGAGCAGCAGTTATTTGATTTAAATAGTATTGCTAGCCACACCAGCGACAAGTTGATACGCCGTCATCCGCACGTATTTGGTGATAGCGAAAGCCAAACTGACGCCGAAATCAAGGCGCAGTGGGAGCAAATTAAACAACAAGAACGGCAGCAGCAAGGTAAAGACGACAGCGTGTTTGACGGTATTCCGCGTAACTTACCCAGTCTGTTAATGGCACAAAAGCTACAAAAACGTGCTGCTAACGTTGGCTTTGATTGGCTCGATAGCCAACCGGTGCTAGCTAAAGTGTTGGAAGAAGTCGAGGAAGTCCGCGCTGAGATTGATGCCGAAGCGGTCGATCAACAAGCGCTTGCTGAAGAAATCGGCGACTTACTGTTCGCGGTCGTCAATCTTGCTCGCCATGCGCAGGTAAACCCCGACCATGCTTTACAACAAGCGAATCAAAAATTTAAGCGCCGCTTTCAAACACTTGAAGCGCATGTGAAAGTCTCCGGGAAAAGCTTTGAAAGCCATGATTTAATGCAACTGGAAGAGTATTGGCAAGCGGCTAAGCGAGCCGAAAAGTCAGCGCACGACGACAACACAGATTAACCCTGAGTATATCGATGTAACGACTCGCGAAGGTAAATTGCGTATCGCAATGATTGTCGCCGCGGGTCGCTTGTCGTATACTACTATCCCGTCTTGATTCAATCCCTTAAATTTCCTGACGACTTAGGTTTCGCATGGCAACTAATTATATTTTCGTCACCGGCGGTGTTGTATCTTCGCTGGGCAAGGGCATTGCTGCAGCTTCACTGGCGGCTATCTTGGAAGCACGTGGTCTGAATGTAACGATCCTAAAACTGGATCCTTATATTAACGTTGACCCGGGCACCATGAGTCCCATTCAACACGGTGAAGTGTTTGTAACTGTAGACGGTGCTGAAACTGACCTGGATTTAGGTCATTACGAGCGATTCATTCGCACTCGCATGACCAGCCGCAATAACTTTACCGCCGGTCGCGTTTATGAAGACATCATTAAACGCGAGCGTAAAGGTGAGTTCCTGGGCGCGACTATTCAGGTCATTCCCCATATTACTAATGAAATCAAACGTCGCATCATCGCCGGTGCCGAGGGTTATGATATTGCTATCATCGAAATTGGTGGCACCGTCGGCGACATCGAGTCACAACCCTTCTTGGAAGCTATTCGCCAATTGGCCACCGAGGTAGGACGTGACCGCACCCTATTTATGCACCTGACATTGGTGCCGTTTTTAGGAGCCGCGGGCGAGGTCAAAACTAAACCCACCCAACATTCGGTAAAAGAATTACGCTCTATCGGTATCCAGCCCGATATCTTAGTTTGTCGCTCTGATCGAGCTTTACCGGCCAATGAGCGTGCCAAGATTGCGCTCTTTACCAATGTTGAAGAACGTGCCGTTATTGGTTTGCGTGACGTCGATAGTATTTACAAAATTCCTGCCATGTTAAAAGCGCAGGGCTTAGACGAGTTAGTTGTTCACCGTTTCCGTCTGTCATGCCCGGAAGCGGATTTGACCGAATGGGAGCAGGTGCTTTACCAAGAGTCGAATCCGAATGGTGAAGTGACCGTCGGTTTTGTCGGTAAATACGTAGAATTACCCGATGCTTATAAATCGGTGAACGAAGCGTTAGCCCATGCAGGTTTAAAAAATCGCTTAACGGTTAGCATCCGCTATATTGATGCGCAGGACATCGAAAGCAAAGGTACTGCTAAGCTGGACGACGTCGATGCGATATTAGTGCCGGGTGGTTTTGGTGAGCGCGGTATTAAGGGTAAATTAATGGCCGCGCAATACGCGCGTGAAAAGCAGGTGCCTTATTTGGGTATTTGTTTAGGTATGCAAATTGCCGTTATTGAATACGCGCGCAATGTCGCTAAGTTAAGCGACGCCGATAGTACCGAGTTTAATCCTGAGAGTAAGAATCCGGTGGTGGGTTTGATCACCGAATGGATGGATGCCTCAGGTCAAAAAGAAATTCGCGACGAGTTATCCGATTTGGGCGGTACGATGCGCTTAGGCGCGCAAGAGTGCTTCTTAGTGGAAGATTCAAAAGCGCGCCAACTGTATGGCAATGAAGTTATCGAGGAACGCCATCGGCATCGTTACGAAGTCAATAATAATTTGTTACCCGCGTTAGAAAAGGCCGGTTTAAAAGTAACCGGTTATTCACACGATAAACGCTTGGTAGAAATTATTGAAATTCCAAAGCATCCGTGGTTTGTTGCGGCTCAGTTTCATCCTGAGTTTACCTCGACACCGCGCGATGGGCACCCGTTGTTCCAAGGGTTTATTGCCGCCGCCGCCGAGCATCAGAAAAAGCGCCGCGGCTAATGAATAGGTAGAAGCCTGAAGTCGCTTTGATTTCAGGCTTTTTCGTTTTTACACGATCAGCACGAAAGATTATTAACCTAGGATAATCACTACTATGTCATTTATTGCACAAATTATTGCCCGCGAAATCATGGATTCTCGCGGTAATCCAACTGTTGAAGCCGACGTTATTTTGGATAACGGTATCATGGGTCGTGCGGCAGCTCCTAGCGGTGCTTCAACCGGCTCTCGTGAAGCGCTTGAACTGCGCGATGGCGATGCCAAACGCTACTTAGGTAAAGGCGTATTAAAGGCGGTTAGTAATATTAACGACCGCATCAGTGATGCCCTAAAAGGCCACGACGTGACTCAGCAGCGTGAAATTGATGAATTGATGCTGACCTTGGATGGCACCGACAATAAAGCGGAGTTGGGTGCTAACGCTATTCTGGCGGTCTCATTAGCGGTGGCTAAGGCGGCCGCGTTAACGCAGGGCGTGGCGTTGTATGAATACATTGCTAGCTTGTATGGTCAAGACGGCCGTTTTAGTATGCCGTTGCCGATGATGAACATTCTTAACGGCGGTGAACACGCCGATAATAACGTCGATATCCAAGAGTTTATGATTCAGCCAGTGGGCGCTGCTAGCTTTAAAGAAGGCTTGCGTATGGGCGCGGAAGTGTTCCATGCACTGAAAAAGGTCTTGCAAAGCCGTGGTCTCAGCACGGCGGTTGGTGACGAGGGTGGTTTTGCGCCCAATTTAGCCTCTAACGAAGAAGCGCTGTCAGTTATCGTCGAAGCGGTCGAGAAAGCCGGTTACCGTATGGGTGACGATATTACGCTGGCGCTTGATTGTGCCGCTTCTGAATTTTATCGTGACGGAAAATATCACCTGTCGGGTGAGGGCAAGTCGTTTACCGCAGCCGAGTTCGCTGACTATTTAGCGCAGTTATGCGATAAGTATCCTATTATCTCTATTGAAGACGGTTTAGATGAAAGCGACTGGCAAGGTTGGGCTATTTTAACCGAACGCTTGGGCGACCGCGTGCAATTGGTTGGTGATGATTTGTTTGTCACCAATACACAAATACTGCAACGCGGAATTGATGAAAAAATCGGCAACTCAATTTTGATCAAATTTAATCAAATTGGTAGTTTAAGCGAAACATTGGCGGCGATTAAAATGGCCGAAGACGCTGGTTATACCGCGGTGATTTCACACCGTTCGGGTGAAACCGAAGACGCCACCATTGCCGATTTAGCCGTGGGTACTGCCGCCGGTCAGATAAAAACCGGTTCGCTGTGCCGTTCAGATCGGGTGGCTAAATATAATCAACTGCTACGCATCGAACAGGCGCTTGGTGCCAGTGCCAAGTATGCCGGTCGTGCAGCGGTGAAAGCCGCCCAATAGTTAGACAGCGTTGAGCCTATGGTGATAGCAACGTGGTAGAGCAAACCAACATCTTTCAAGCGCGTCACCCGGCAGAGCAACAGCCGGGTGACTATAACGAGCTATGTACGGCGCTGTACGAGCGTGAGTTACAGCAGTTGGCGCATTTAGCGATGGATGATGTGCGCTTTTTACAGGTTCGTTTGGCTAACCTGCCGGCTCATATTAAACGCGCGGCTCGTGGCATGCTTAATAGTCAGTCACCATTAGCGCTAGATGCGCAAAATGCCAGTTGGCAAAGCCATCAAGCGAGTAAACCACCGCTAAGCAGCAGCGGCCAGCGTTGCGCTGACTGGTTCCGTCGCCACGCGGCATTAGGTTTACCGGTGGCGGTGTTTGTTGATAACGGTGACTTTCAATGTTTACGCTTGGATTCGATTGACCGTATACAACGCGCTGCTGCGGATGATAAAAACAGTCCTATCGTGGCCCTGCATTGCAATCAATTTGGTTGGTTTGATGTGAGTGGTGATGTGCTCACCGAGGTTGCTGAAGCGACTGAACATTGGCAACTATTAAAACCGGAAAAACGCATTATGGCAGCGGCTTGCGCTGGCCATCGTTGGGCGCCAAAGAAGCGTTTATCACCGCGCACATTAAGTTTGCGTGAGCTGCTGTTAGCGGCAACCATTTATTGGCCTAATTTTCGCCGCGCACAGCGCATCCCCGATTAAACCGAGCCAGTGGCATTTATCCGCTGCTGAGCAAAACCAGTAAACCACTGCCAACCACCACCGCCAAGGTCAGCCGTTTAAACGCTAATTCTGGGATCATCGCTGCTATACGATGACCAATGAAAACACCACCGATAACGCCAATTAACATCGCCAACAGTACCGGCGACATGCTTAGCTGATACTGGTCTTGCAGCGCAAAGGAGACACTGTTGGTGAGTGCAATGATAAAAAAGAATGCACTTAAGGTGGCTCGAAAGTTTTGTTTGTCGATGTTTTGTTGATTTAAAAACAGCACCACAGGCGGGCCACCTAGCGTCAATGCACCATTACAAAAGCCTGCCAATAAACCAACACCAAATTTACTGGTGGCGGTCGCTGGCAAGGGCAGCCGCCAACCACTGAGTAGGCACACAGCAGTGACGATCACCAGTATCGCTAAGCCACGCTGTAACGTTAGCGTATCGCCACTGAGTAAATACTGGTTGCCTAATAAAGAACCCACTACGCCGGCAACGATCAACGCTGACCATTGTCGTAAATCGCAATAATGTCGAGTTTGATACAGTAAAAAACCGGTGAGACAACAGTTGACTAATGATAGTGTGGGAGTGATGTTGCTCAAGGGGAGCAACAGGCTAAGCAACGGCACTGCTAATAAACCCGAGCCAAAGCCGGTAATGCCTTGTAACAAGGCTCCAGAAAATAGAATTAGGGTAATAAAAAAGTAGTCCATGGACACCTTAGGTCGATCCCGACTTAAATCGTTTAACTGCGGCGTGAGGTGCTAATGTTAACACCGTTGATAAGCTCGCAGTGAAAAAGCAGTTGCAGAAGATGCCGATGATCCTGCGCTAAGCCAAGGGAATTTCGGTAAAGCGCTTTTCAGGCGCGTTGTAAAACTTCATAATAGCCGTAATAACAGGAGAGGGATCGCATGCGTTTAGTCATGCTGGTATTACTGGGTTTATTATTAGCGCTGCAGTATCGTTTGTGGTTTGGTAAGAACAGCTTACCGGATTATTGGCGTGTGCAACAAGAAATCCATCATCAGCAGCAGGCGAACCAAAAGCTGCAACAGCGTAACGACCTATTGTTTGCCGATATCCGTGATTTAAGAGATGGCGAAGAAGCCATCGAGGAACGGGCGCGCAACGAACTCGGTATGATAAAAGCGCACGAAACTTTCTTTCGCCTAGTTCCTGTGCAAAGTGTACCTGTGCAGAGTGTTCCCGTACAAAGTGTGCCTGCGCAAAGTGCCTCGGTTAAACGTGCAGTAGATACCGCTCAGACCAATAATGACTTATGAAAAAAACATGAATAAACCCGCAATTGCTGCTGTGGTGCCTGCTGCTGGTATTGGCTCACGCATGCAAGCCAGTTGTCCAAAACAGTATTTGACCTTACTAGAACGTCCGGTGTTATCTCACACCTTAGCGACGTTATTGGCTTGCCAAGCGATTAGCCACGTCTATGTCGCGTTGGCTGCGCATGACCGACGCTTCGAACAACTGGCCGAAGCGCAGCATCCGCAGTTGTCAACGGTTGCTGGTGGTGACACTCGCGGTGCATCGGTGCTTGCGGGTGTTCAGGCCGCACAGCAAGCAGGCTATGATTTTGTTGCCGTACATGATGCTGCGCGCCCCTGTTTGTCGCAACAAGATCTAGCACAAGTGATTGCTGCCGGTGTGAGCCATAGCGACGGAGCAATTTTAGCGACGCCAGTACGCGATTCGATGAAGCATGCCGACGCGCAGCAACAAATTATCGCCAATGTCGACCGTAATGATGTTTGGCAGGCGCTAACCCCACAGGTATTCAGAACCGATTTATTGTTGGCGGCGTTACAGCAAATGGGTGTCAACCATCCACAAATGACCGACGAAGCGTCGGCGGTGCAATATTTTGGTCGCACCCCCATGCTGGTTACCGGTAGCGTGAAGAATTTAAAAATTACTCATCCCGAAGATTTAGCTATCGCAGCGGCTTATTTATCGATGCCGAGCTCGGCATCAGTCAGCACGGCTGAATAAGCCTCATTAATGATTGCAGGAACAAGTATGCGTATTGGACATGGATTTGACGTACATAAATTTGGCGGCGACGGCCCCATTCGACTGGCGGGTGTCGATATTGACTACGCCCAAGGGTTGCTTGCCCACTCCGATGGTGATGTCGCCTTACATGCGTTAGCGGATGCACTGCTCGGAGCGCTGGCGTTAGGCGATATCGGTCATCACTTTCCCGACAGCGATGCGCAGTACCAAGGAGCCGATAGTCGTCAACTGCTGGGACACGTTTATCAACAAGTTCTCGCACAAGGTTATTGGTTAGTCAACGCCGACCTCACCATCATGGCGCAAGCGCCTAAAATTGCGCCGCATATTGCGGCTATGCGCGAGGCTATCGCGACGGTACTGTCTTGTGAAGTCTCGCAAATTAACGTCAAAGCCACCACTACCGAGCAGCTTGGTTTTGTTGGTCGCAAAGAGGGCATTGCCTGTGCCGCTGTGGTGCTGTTGGATAAACAAATATGAGTGAGTCAGTCACGATATCGACCGAGCAGTTACTCTCGGCTCAACAACAAATTCCTCGTTGGCAGGACATGCAAACTGAGCTTGCTGAGCCGCCTAGCGCCGGCTTTAAATGTCAAGCGGAAGACTTTCAAGTGACAGAGTTGCTAGATGTTGACGATGATGGTGAGGGCGAACATCAGTGGTTGTGGGTAAAAAAACGTGGGGCTAATACCCGTTTTGTTGCCGAACAATTGGCCAAGTTCGCTGGAGTCAGTGCCCGTGAGGTGAGCCACTCCGGTATGAAAGATCGACAAGCCGTTACTTGGCAATGGTTTTCTATTCAACTACCGGGTCAACCCTTGTTAGACTGGCAAGCGCTTGAGCATCCAGAGTTTGTGGTGGAAAAGGCGTTGTTGCGGCAACGTAAATTGCGTATTGGTACGCACAAGGCTAATCGTTTTCAGATCCGTCTTCGTGACGTCAGCGATCGCGCCGCGTTGCAGCAACGCTGGCAGTTTGCCGTAGCGCATGGGGTGCCTAATTATTTTGGTGAGCAGCGTTTTGGCCGACAAGGCAGTAACTTAACCGCTATGCACCAGTGGTTACTTGCCGGCGGTAAGTCGAAACGACTAAAAAAATCGCAGAAAAGCCTGTTATTGTCGAGCGCACGGTCATTCTTATTTAATCAAGTGTTGGCTTATCGGCTACAGCAACAGCAGCTGCAGACTTTATTCGATGGCGATGTGGTCAATTTAGCCGGAAGTCGCTCGTGGTTTGTGGTGGAGCAGGTCGACGATAGTTTACGCGAACGCTTACAACAACAGGATATTTTGCTGACCGGACCATTGTCTGGGCGCGTCGCTGGACGCGATGCGGAACAGCCGCGTAGCGGTGCCGGTTATGAGCTTGAACAAGCCGCGCTTGCTGACTGGCAGCCGCTGGTACAAGCGCTAATTGATAAAGGTGTGCAAAGCGATCGGCGGCCGCTGCTACTTTACTTGCAGCAGCCGCAGTTAAGCTGGCAGGATAATGACTGTCTATTGAGCTTTGATTTGAGCGCTGGCAGCTTTGCCAGCAGTGTAATTCGCGAACTGATAGTGACGGAACATGTCGGAATCCATGAAGATATTACTGAGTAACGATGATGGCGTACACGCACCGGGCATCGCCGCGCTGTACGACGCGTTATCGGCGGTGGCCTCGGTCAAGGTGATTGCACCGGACCGCAATTGTAGCGGCGCCAGTAACTCATTAACACTACACAACCCGCTGCGCTTGCAGCGCTTAGATAATGGTTTTTATTCGCTCAATGGCACGCCCACCGATTGCGTGCATTTGGGTACCAACTCGCCGATTGCCGAAGATGTCGATATTGTCGTCTCGGGTATCAACGACGGTCCCAATATGGGCGATGATGTGTTGTACTCGGGTACGGTAGCGGCGGCGATGGAAGGCCGTTTTATGGGGTTGCCAGCAATCGCGGTATCGATGGGCGCGCGCGGTCACGATCATTATGAAACCGCTGCGCGAGTTGTGGCCGAATTGATTCAGCAGATGCAACAACAACCCTTACGCTTAGATACCATTTTAAATATCAATGTGCCTTATTGCCCATACCAGCAACTAAAAGGTACGCGAGTAACGCGCTTGGGACGCCGTCACCGCGCCGACGTCATGGTGCGTGACCGCGATCCATTCGGACGTGAGATTTTTTGGTATGGCCCGGTGGGTAACCATCAGGATGAGCACCCCGATACCGATTTTCAGGCTATCCGTGACGGCTTTGTCTCGATCACGCCACTGAGTCTGGATATGACCGCGCAGCGGCATCAACAAGGGTTACAGGACTGGCTGGACGAGTAGCACCATGATCAATAATTATTGGGGGATGGCTAAGCGCCTGGTCCAGTTATTGGTCGCGCAAGGGATCAGCAACCAGCGTGTACTCGATATTATCGAGAGTACGCCGAGACATCAGTTTATGCCCGAATCGTTGGCTCACCAAGCGTACGAAAATACCGCGCTACCGATCGGCAAAGGGCAAACCATTTCACAACCACTGATGGTGGCAACCATGACGCAACTTTTGTTGCAGCATGATTGTCAGAAAGTGTTAGAAATCGGTACCGGCTCGGGTTATCAAACGGCGGTATTAGCGCAACTGGTGGAACGGGTATTTTCCGTCGAACGAATTGCCGCATTGCAGTATCAAGCTAAGCGGCGTTTAAAGCAGCTTGATTTACACAATGTCGCTATGCGGCACGGCGATGGCTGGGAAGGCTGGTCAAGCAAAGCGCCGTTCGACGGTATCATTGTTACCGCTGCGGCTGCTCGGGTGCCGGAAGCACTACTGCAGCAGTTGGCTGATGGTGGCGTGATGATTTTGCCGGTTGGCGAACAGCAGCAAAGTTTATATGTCGTACGCCGTTTCGGCGATAACTTTGAACAACAACGGATCGGTGACGTGAAGTTTGTTCCATTAGTAAAAGGCACGTTACTGTGAAGTGGTTTTCACCCTTGTATGATCGCGTATTGCTCTGGTCACAACATCCCCGCGCAGTGCGTATTTTAGCGATGCTGAGCTTTGCTGAGTCGGTGATCTTTCCGATTCCACCAGACGTCATGTTAGCGCCGATGTCGATGACGCAGCCCCAGCGAGCTTGGCGGTTTGCCTTATTAACGACATTAATGTCGGTATTAGGTGGTATTGCTGGCTATTTGCTGGGATATTGGGCTTATGATTCGCTGGTGCTGCCGTTAGTCGAATGGGCGGGATACACGCATAAACTGCAGCAGGTTGAAGCATGGTTTGCTGAATGGGGCTTGTTAGTGGTATTCATTGCGGGCTTTTCGCCGATTCCGTACAAGCTGTTTACCGTCACTGCTGGGGTGATGCAATTGGCGTTATTGCCATTTATTGCGGCGTCGCTGCTCAGCCGCGGCCTGCGTTTCTTTTTGGTCGCCTGGTTAATGCGCACTGGTGGTCCGGCAATGGCTGCTAAGTTACGCGATTACGTTGATTGGTTAGGCTGGTTGACCATTATCGCTGGTGTTTTATTGTATGTGTTACTGCGCTAACTGGAGGCTTGCATAATGTGGCAGCAGTGGCGCGATCGAATAGGGAAGCACGCATGCTAACACAACGGCAACTGGGTCATTGGTTTTTCATCGCTGCAATGGCAATGAACCTGGTCGCCTGTAGTAGTCGCCAACAGCCAGCGCCGGTAAGCTCTGTTTATACTGGTAAAACGGTTTATGATTTTACTCCCAGTAGTCTTAACCAGCAGCAAGCGTACCAAGTGCAACGAGGTGAGACGCTCTATTCTATCGCGTTTCGAGCGGATTTAGACGTCAATGAACTCGCAAGACTGAACGGCTTATCTGCTCCCTACACCATATACCCGGGACAAACTATCAAGTTAAAGCCCACGAAAGTGGCGTCTAGAGGTACTAATAACACATCATCTAGAAGTAACGGTAATAAAGAATCGCCCAAAATATCAACAAATGGTCTAACTAAGCCCGTTGCCAAGCCCCCAGCGAAACGGTATGTTGATGCCAAGGCTCAACAAAAACAGCAGAAAAAACAGCCGCCTAAACCGGCTAGTTGGTCCAGCTCAGAAGCGCAAGTTGCCAGCGCCGATATTCGTTGGCAATGGCCGTCGACGGCGAACGTTAGCAGTGAGTTCTCGCTACAAGAGTTAGGCAATAAGGGCTTAGATTTTTCTGGCCAGCGCGGCGACCCGATAGTGGCTGCTGCAGCGGGCAAAGTGGTGTATGTAGGTAACGCGTTACGGGGTTATGGTCAGTTAATCATTTTGAAACATAATGATGACTACATTACCGCGTATGCGCACAACGACAAATTGTTGGTAAAAGAGCAGCAGTGGGTAGATGCTGGTCAAGTTATCGCGCAAATGGGCGATACTGGCAGCGATACTGTGAAGTTGCACTTTGAATTGCGGTTTCGTGGAAAGTCCGTTAACCCCAGACATTATCTGCCGAAATCGCGTTAGCCAATAAATTTGTGATCTAACCGACATAGGATGTCGGTAACAGTTGCAAGGGGTTGATGTGAGGAAGCAGCTATGGGCCGTAAAAAGGACAAGCACCTAAAGCAATCGTCGTCAGAACAATTGTCGGCAGAGTTAGACGAAGAAACCGTTGTCAGCGATGACGAGGAAGAGGTTAACGAGCCAGATGTGGCTAGCTTAACCGATACCTTTGAAGATAACGAGTTAGAAGAAGCACTGGCAAACAGCACGCAATATAAACGGCGTATGGATGCCACGCAAATCTATCTGAGCGAGATTGGTTTTTCACCGTTGTTAACCGCCGAAGAAGAAGTGTTTTACGCTCGTAAAGCGCTGAAAGGCGACGCTGCATCACGGCAGCGTATGATCGAAAGCAATTTACGCTTAGTGGTAAAAATTGCCCGCCGATACAGCAATCGTGGATTAGCGTTGCTCGACTTGATCGAGGAAGGTAATTTAGGCCTGATCCGAGCGGTGGAAAAGTTTGACCCCGAACGCGGCTTTCGATTTTCGACCTATGCCACGTGGTGGATCCGACAAACCATTGAGCGTGCGTTAATGAATCAAACTCGCACCATTCGCTTGCCCATTCATGTCGTCAAAGAACTGAATGTTTATCTACGTGCGGCGCGAGAGCTGGCGCACAAGCTCGACCACGAACCCACCGCCGAGGATATCGCTCAAAGCCTAGACAGGCCGATTCAGGACGTCACTCGCATGTTACGTTTGAATGAACGTATTTCTTCGGTTGATACCCCGATTGGTGGCGATAACGACAAAGCATTATTAGACATTATCGCTGACGAGAATGAGGGTGGCCCCGAAGGCGTATTACAGGACGATGATATACGCGAACACATTAGCGACTGGCTGTTAGCATTAAATCCGAAGCAGCGCGAGGTATTAGCACGGCGCTTCGGACTGATGGGGTACGAGCCATCTACGTTAGAAGATGTTGGGCATGAAATCGGTCTGACCCGTGAGCGGGTCAGACAAATTCAAGTCGAAGCGTTGCGTAAGTTGCGTGACATTTTACGGCAACAGGGGTTATCGATAGACGCGCTATTCTCTGTCGACCGATAGTCTGTTCTGGCGTCAGTTTTGCTGGTTGATATATTGTTGTTGCCAGCGATAGAGTAAATCTAAAGCCTGCTTAGCACTTAACTCGTCGCTTTGCAGGCTTTTTAGTTGCTGGTACAGCGCCGTTGCGCGTGTTTGCTCAGTATCATCTGGCACTTGCTTTGGCGTTGCTAGCGATAATGATTGTTGTCGCTCTGGCGCCGCTACTGAAGTTGTTGCGCGGTGTGGTTGTTGAGGCAATTGATGCTGTTGCTCTAGCTGTTCTAATTTTTGTTTTGCTAACGCTAATACATCGGCCGGCAGACCCGCCAGCTGAGCCACTTGAATACCAAAACTGCGGCTCGCCGCACCCTCGCTAACGCGGTGCAAAAAGGCGATAGTGTCGCCATGTTCCATCGCTTCAACATGGACATTAACCGTCGCGGGTAGTTGCTCGGCTAATTCGGTTAATTCAAAGTAATGCGTAGCAAATAGGGTAAAGCAGCTAATGTCAGCCGCTAGCTTTTGGGCGCAGGCCCAAGCCAGCGATAAACCGTCGTAGGTCGACGTGCCACGACCTATCTCATCCATCAGCACTAAGCTTTGTGCGCTAGCATTGTGCAAAATTGTTGCCGTCTCGGTCATTTCCACCATAAAGGTCGAGCGTCCTGAAGCAAGGTCGTCTGCGGCACCGATGCGAGTGAAAATACGGTCGATAGGGCCAATAACTGCTTCATCGGCGGGAACGTAGCTACCGATATGAGCGAGTATGACGGCTAACGCGGTTTGGCGCATGTAGGTCGACTTACCGCCCATATTGGGTCCGGTGATCATTAACACCCGACGCTTCTCGTCTAAGATGACATCATTAGCGATAAAAGGCTCTTGACTCAGACGCTCGATGACCGGATGGCGTGCTTGTTTTAGCTGTAGCGCAGGTTGTTGAGTTAGACTGGGTTTAACGAAGCCGTAATCGCTAGCACAGCGAGCAAAACTGCAGTAAACGTCCAGTTCGGCTAATGCCGAAGCCATGCGCTGAAATGCATTGAGTTGCGGCAATAGCAGCTCAAATAATTGCTCATACAGCCATTTTTCTCGAGCTAAGGCGCGCGCCTGACTATTCAGTACCTTGTCTTCGTGGGCCTTGAGTTCGGGGATGATATAACGCTCGGCATTCTTTAAGGTTTGTCGACGCTGATACTCTAACGGGATCTTATCGGCCGCCAGCTTACTGGTCTCGATATAATAACCATGCACCCGGTTATAACCGACTTTTAAGGTGCTGATGCCGGTGCGTTCACGCTCGCGTTGTTCTAATTGCTGTAAATAGTCGGTGGCGCCCTCAGCTAAGCGCCGATATTCATCCAACTCATCATCGTAACCCTCGGCGATAACCCCGCCATCACGAATGAGTTGTGGTGGGCTGTCAATGATGGCGCGCTGGAGCAGTTCGGCTTGTTGGTTAAACTCGGCAATTTGCGTCACTAAGGGCTGTAACGCTTGCGCACGCAATAACTGCTTTAGCGATGGTAAAATAGATAACGTATCACGCAATCGTGCGAAATCACGCGGGCGTGCGCTACGCAAGCTCAGTCGAGCGACGATACGTTCGACGTCGCCGATACCTTTCAATTGTTGCTGTACGTCGTTAAAAAACAAGCTTTCAGTCAGTGCCGCAACGGCTTGATAGCGTTGTTTTAACTGTTCTTGATTGCGCAAAGGGCGGTGCAACCAACGCTTAAATAAACGACTACCCATAGCGCTGACGGTGTGATCAAGTACCGCAGCTAAATGCGTCGCTGCGCCGCTAAAGCTTTCTGTCAGTTCCAAATTACGACGAGTGGCAGCATCTAAGATAATGGCGTCATCGGGCTGCTCTTTATGAATATTGCGTATATGCGGTAGCGCAGTGCGTTGGGTATCCTTGACATATTGCAACAGGCAACCGGCGGCACAGAGTCCTAACGGCAACGATTCCACTTCAAAACTGTCAAGATGCTGAACTTGAAACTGTTGTCGTAACTGCTGGCGCGCGCTATCGAGCTCGAAATCCCAATCGGGACGACGGCGTAAACCACGTGCGGGTTTTAATAGCGAGACCTGATTAAAGCTTTCAGGGTATAATAGCTCAGCAGCCTGTAAGCGTTGTAGTTCCGCTTGTAAAGCGGCGTCGTCACTGACTTCACTAAGCCAAAAGCGACCACTGCTAATATCTAGCGCGGCTAAGCCGTAACCTTGCTTGTCCTGGCTAACGGCGACCAACAGATTATCTTGACGCTCTTGTAACAACGATTCATCGGTAACCGTGCCTGGCGTCACAATGCGTACGACTTTGCGCTCTACCGGCCCTTTGCTGGTGGCTGGATCGCCTATTTGCTCACAAATAGCGACCGATTCACCTTGTTGAATCAAGCGCGCTAAATAGTTTTCTACGGCATGATAAGGCACACCTGCCATGGGGATGGGGGCACCGCCGCTTTGTCCGCGTTTGGTCAACGAAATATCTAATAATTGTGCTGCACGTTTGGCATCATCAAAAAATAACTCGTAAAAATCACCCATTCGATAGAATAATAAGATGTGCGGATGCTCTGCTTTTATACGCAGATATTGCTGCATCATCGGCGTGTGTGACTTTATCTGTTGTTCTGATAGGTTAGACGCAGACATCATAAAATTCTGATTCCTTGGAGCCTGAACGTGACTATTGAAATAAATAAAGAAATTAATCAGTTAGCACAGTCGTTAGGGCAGTTACTGCAACGCCATCATTATCAAATCGTAACGGCAGAATCCTGTACTGCTGGAGGTATAGGATACGCGATCAGCAGCATAGCGGGAAGTTCTGCGTGGTTATCTGGTGGTTTAATCACCTACAGCAATGCGTTGAAGCAACGTTGGCTATCGGTTAGCTCGTCTATACTGGAGCAACAAGGCGCGGTGTCGGCCGAGTGTGCGCAGGCCATGGCGCAAGGTGCACTGCAACAGGCCGATGCCAATATTGCTGTAGCGGTGACAGGTATTGCTGGGCCCGATGGCGGTTCGGAAGATAAACCCGTTGGTCTAGTGTGGTTTGCTATTGCCTGCGGGGACGACTGTTTTAGTTGGTCGTCGATTTTTAGCGGCGATCGCGCGGCGGTGCGTCAACAAACGATTAAAGAGGCGCTGACTGAGCTTGTTGAGTATTTAAAATGATTTTTATATCAATTACTTAGGCAATTGCATGTGGTTTTTTTTGATTCTCAGTTGATACTGTATATTTTTACAGTATACTGATGGATATCATCTTTGAGCAGTTAATCAAGTCTATCGTGAATTTGAGCACGATGGTCAATACGATTAAGCTGATTTAGGCAAGTATACGCGGAGCAAGACATGGCAGCAAACGATAAACAACGGGCACTCGATGCCGCGCTGGGACAAATTGAAAGACAGTTTGGTAAAGGTTCAATCATGCGTTTGGGCGATAACCAGGCGTTAGATATTGCCTCAGTATCAACTGGCTCACTCAGTCTTGATATTGCGTTGGGTATCGGTGGTTTACCCTTTGGTCGTGTCGTCGAAATTTATGGGCCAGAGTCGAGTGGTAAAACGACTTTAACTTTACAAGTTATCGCCGAAGCACAAAAGCAAGGTAAAACGTGCGCATTCGTTGATGCCGAGCACGCATTAGATCCGGTGTATGCGCGTAAACTCAATGTGAATGTCGACGAACTGTTAGTGTCACAGCCCGACACCGGTGAACAAGCGCTTGAGATTTGCGACATGTTAGTGCGCTCTGGTGCTGTCGATGTGGTCGTTGTCGACTCGGTGGCGGCGTTGACACCGAAAGCTGAAATTGAAGGTGAAATGGGTGATAGCCATGTTGGCTTGCAAGCCCGTTTGATGTCGCAAGCACTGCGTAAGTTAACGGCAAATATTAAAAAGTCGAACAGCTTATGTATCTTCATTAACCAAATTCGTATGAAAATTGGTGTCATGTTTGGTAACCCAGAAACCACCACCGGTGGTAATGCGCTGAAATTCTACTCGTCGGTACGTCTAGATATTCGCCGTACCGGTGCGCTGAAAGAGGGCGACGAGGTGGTTGGTAACGAGACGCGCGTTAAAGTCGTTAAAAATAAAGTGGCTCCGCCGTTTAAGCAGGCCGAATTCCAAATCATGTACGGCGCTGGTATCTCGAAAGAGGGCGAATTGATTGATTTGGGTGTCAAACATAAAATTGTTGATAAGGCGGGCGCTTGGTATAGCTACAACGGTGATAAGATCGGTCAGGGTAAAGCCAACGCAATGAAGTTTTTAAGCGAGAATACTGCCATTGCTGAAGAGATCGAGAAAACCTTACGTGATATGTTGTTAGCTAAGGCTGTTCCTGATGCAGAGAAAGCCGATACGACAAACACCAAGGGTGGTAGTAGCGAGCAAGAAGACGATATATTGGCATAAGCAGGTCACTCGACTTAGCGGATAAACGAATACTGAAAAGCCGTGATGTTGTGAGCATCACGGCTTTTTTGTGTGTTAAGGGGCTGTTTTTCGACGATTTGAGGTTAAATGCGGTAAAACGGGGGCGCGACAAGATGAGCGGCGGCATTAAAGGCCCTAGTTGCCTTGGTGTTTATATGCTTGCTGGTTAGACTGAAAGCATACTACTGACAACCAGATGCTATCAGCAAGGATAATACTAATGAAAAAAGGTCTGATTGCGCTGACTATCGGCGCTGTTTTACTGAACGGCTGTGGTACGCCAAACGCTAGCAATGACAACGTTACTGCGCAGAATAGCTCGTCACAGCAAGCGACCAGTACTAGCGAACAACATCTACAACAGTTGTTCGCTGATTATTTTGAAGAATCGTTGCTGTTAAACCCACTGATGGCAACCTATATCGGTGATAATCGTTTTAATGATCGTCTACCTAACTTTTTGTCAGAGCAATACCGCAATCGCTCGCTTGCCTTAGATAAGCGCTATTTGCAGCGTCTTGAGCAGATTGATCGACAGCAGCTTAGCGGCCAAGCTGCGGTTAGCTACGATATCTTTAAACGCGAGCGCGAAATGGCCATTGAGGGTGCGCAATATCCCGATTATTTGATCCCGATTAACCAGTTTTATAACCTGACCAGCCGCTTAGCGATACTGGGGTCGGGTCAGTCGGCGCAGCCGTTCCGTAGCGTTGATGATTATGATGACTGGGCACAGCGTATGCAACAGATCCCAACGCTGTTAGATCAGGCTATCAGCAATATGAAAATGGGGGTTCAGCAGGGCGTTGTGCAACCGCGTATTTTGATCGAAAAAGCGATTCCGCAAATCGAGGCGCATCTCGTTGATGATATCAATCAAAGCATCTTCTGGAAGCCAATTAAGGCGCTGCCAGAGAGCTTCAGTGATGCCGATAAGCAGCGTCTAACAGCGCAATATCAGACTGTTATTGAGCAACAGGTACTGCCGGCTTATCAACGCCTGCGTGACTATCTGGTCAACGATTATTTGGCTGAAACTCGCGACACGGTTGGCCTAGGCGCCATACAAACCGATACCGTCGATGGGCAAGCTTGGTACGCCTATAATGCCAAAAATCGTACCACTACCGATTTGACGCCCGAGCAGATCCACCAAATAGGTTTGAATGAGGTTGAGCGCATTCATCGTCAAATGCGTGAGGTGATGCAGGAAGTTGATTTTCAAGGTGATTTGGCTGACTTTTTTGAGTTTACTAAAGACGATCCACAGTTTCATTATGACTCCCGTGAGGCCATGCTAAGCGATTATCGAGCATTACGAGATACCGTTGATGAGCTGACTCCACAGTTGTTTGATATCTTTCCGAAAGCCGAATATGAAGTACGTGCGGTCGAATCTTTTCGCGAAAAATCAGCCAGTTCAGGATCGTATCAAACTGCGCCGATTGATAATTCGCGACCGGCTATTTTTTATCTAAACACTTATGATTTGAGTTCACGTCCGACTTGGGCAAAAACCGCATTGTTCTTACATGAAGCCGCGCCAGGTCACCACTTTCAATTATCTATCCAACAGGAGTTGGGTGGTTTACCGGCGTTTCGTAAATTTGGTGGCGAAACCGCCTATATTGAGGGCTGGGGTCTATATGCCGAGTCGCTGGGCTACGATATGGGGCTTTATGAGCAGCCTTACCAGCGTTTTGGTGCGTTAGCGGCGGAACTATGGCGAGCTATTCGTTTAGTGGTTGATACGGGGATTCACGCCAAGGGCTGGAGCCGTCAGCAAGTACTCGACTATATGTATGCTAACGCCCCGGTTGCCGAAGCACGAGCGGTTTCTGAAGCGGAGCGGTTTATGGCCTTACCGGGACAAGCGTTGGCCTATAAAATCGGTCAGCTTAAAATTCAAGAGTTACGTGATAAGGCGCAAACAGCGTTAGGTGATGACTTTGATATCAAAGCCTTCCATCGCCAAGTGTTAGAAGACGGCGCACTGCCTTTAGCCATTCTGGAAAACAAAATCGACCGTTGGATAGCAGCGCAACAATAATCGCTGAGTCAGTTGAAAAGCCCTGCACAGTGTTAGCCTCTGCAGGGCTTTTTGGTATCGATTACAAAGGTAGTTGGAGAATTTTCATCGATTCAGTCGGTGCAGGCATAAGCTTCACATTGGCTAAATCTCAGCAAGGCTTCCTCGACAATGGTGTGAATGCGTTTAGGTCGAGGCTTATCGCGCAGTTCGACAATATGAATCGGTTCGCTGACCGCAATCGGTAAATGATGTACGGCAATTTTTTCTGGTTTAGCGAAGGCTTGCACAGCGTGAGCCGGCAATACAGTAAAGCCAAGGCCTAGGCTAACGGGTTCAAGTAGTAGGCTGACCTGATTAGAGAAGCCCCGCTTCGGCAGTTTGTTAACGTGCTGAAATTGTGGATAGTTGGCACTAAGTAATTGCTGCGCCTGATAAGCGCCGTCCGGGTGATCAATAAACCCTAATTTTTGCAGGCTTAACCAATCGGGTTGGCTCAGCTCGGCGGGGGTGACTAACAGTAGTGCCTCTTCGGCAATTTTAACATTGCTTAGTTCAGTCATCGCATCGGGACAGGTTTTAAAACCGATATCGATTTGGTTATTCAACAGCGCTTGGTCGATGCTATCGTTCGGCGCGAAACGGTAATCGATGACCAATTGCGGATATTGTGCCTGCAATGCTAAGAAATGAGGGTAGAGCTTTAATCCTATACTACCCGGAGACATCACCCGCACTTCACCCTCATAGGGACAATCTAGACTGACATTGACGGCTAAAGATTGTAGTTGAGCGATCAAGTCAGTTGACTGCTGCCGCAAGCGTTCACCGATGTCGGTCAGAATAAAACGTTTTCCTTGCCGTATTAACAACGCTTGGCCGATAGCTTGCTCTAATTTATTGATGTGTTGGCTGACACCCGATTGCGTCATATGCAGTTGTTTGGCGGTGTCAGTGAAGCTACCAATATCGGCTAGGGTGCAAAAGGTCTGTAACCATTTTGTATTTATCATTACGTTCACTAATAAATTTCATAATAATTAATAATTTTACGTGATTAATTGGTCTGTGTAACCTACTTCTAAAGTTAATTTTCACTAGATGATTTCAGCGGAGATAGCGCAGTATGAGTGAGTTGTTTTCTGAATTTTCGTTAAAGAATGTCACCCTACGTAATCGCGTAGCAGTCCCACCGATGTGTCAGTATAGCGCTGTTGATGGCTTTATTAATGACTGGCATATCAGTCATTATGCGAGTTTAGCGCGTGGTGGTGCAGGGTTAGTGATTGTCGAGGCTACTGCGGTCTCGCCCGAGGGGCGTATTACGCCAGCATGTACGGGGTTGTGGCAGGATGAACAAATTGCCGGTATGGCCAAGGTTGCAGAACAAATCAAAGCCGCCGGGGCGGTAGCGGGTATTCAAATCGGACATGCTGGGCGCAAAGCCAGCGCCAATCGCCCATGGCAGGGTGATGACCATATTGACGCCGATGATGAACGCGCTTGGCAAACCATAGCCCCCTCAGCACTAGCTTTTGGTGCTAACTTACCACGCGTACCTAAGGCGATGACGTTAGATGACATTGAGCGGGTTAAACAAGACTTTGTGGCGGCAGCCGTGCGCGCAAAACAGGCCGGTTTTGAATGGTTAGAGTTACACTTTGCGCATGGCTATTTAGCACAAAACTTTTATTCACCGTACTCGAATCAACGTGACGACAACTATGGCGGTGATTTAGCTGGACGTAGCCGCTTTTTGTTAGAAACTTTAGCGGCGGTGCGTGCAGTTTGGCCGCAACAGTTACCGCTAACGGTACGTTTTGGCGTGATCGAATACGACGGCGATGACGAGCGCATGCTGGCGGAGTCGGTGCAAACGGTAAAACAGTTCAAAGCGTTAGGCGCCGACTTTGTCAGTGTCAGCATTGGCTTTAACACGCCGACGGCAAATATCCCTTGGGGACCGGCGTTTTTAGCGCCCGTTGCCGAACGTATTAGAAACGAAGCAGAATTGCCAGTAGCCACGGCATGGGGCGTAGATACCCCGCGTTTGGCTAACGACTGTGTGGTCAATCAGCAACTTGATTTGGTCATGATTGGTCGCGCCCACTTGAGCAATCCACATTGGAGCTACCGCGCTGCACAAGAACTCGGCATAGAGGACCCGGCGTGGGTATTGCCGGCGCCGTACGCACACTGGCTGAGTCGCTATAAACCGGCTACCGACGCCTAATGTTAACAGTCAAACAGGCCAGCCATGACTGGCCTGTTTAGCTTAGCGATAGAATGATCCCAACCCGGGTGAAAACAGATCTTGATGTAAGCGAGCCGCATAAGCGTCGGTCATACCGGCCAGATAATCGGCGATGATACGCTGCGGTTGACTGCCATCGGCTTCAGCCTGACGGTAGCGGGCGGCGGTATTATGCGGTAATAGCCGCAGCGGATCGACACTTAGCACCTCAAATAATGCCATGACAATTTGTTGGCCTTTGAACTCTTGTACTTGCATATCAGGGCGGCGGATAACGTTATAAAACACAAACTGTTTGAAGGTGTGTAATAGACGTTGCTCTAACACCCCCAAACTGGCTGTCCAAGCCAGTAATGGTTCGTCAAAAACGACCGTGTTGGGGATCAAGTCGACGGCATTGACTAAGTGATTAACTAATGCGCCAATCGCGTTTTTTCTGGCAAAATGTTGGCCCGAAAATAGCTGTGTCGTGAGTTCATGCAGCGGCAGCGTTAAGCCGTCCACCATGAGTTGCTCTAACTCCGGTAACACCAGCTGTTGCCACTGTTCGCGCTGAATCAAGCCGACCACAATGGCATCCTCTAAGTCGTGCACAGCATAGGCGATATCATCGGCGATTTCCATAATGCTGGCATCGACCGATTTATGTCGGCTGCGACCCGCCTGATGCTCGCTAGGTTGTTGCGAAAGCTGTTGAAATTGCTGTCGATCGCTATCGCTAAGCGGCGCCAATACCCAATCTAAATAATCGCTATCATCGTCGAACAACGCCTTGGGCGGATGCCAAAGCCGTGTATCTAACTGCTGATGCTGACTAATTGCTGCCGGTTGCCGAGTCTGCACCAGTTGAGACTGCAGTACCGGATATTTTAATAAGCCTAATAGCGTGCGGCGGCACAGATTCATGCCATTATGTTGAGTGTAGGGCTCAAGTTGCGTGACAATGCGAAAGGTCTGCCCATTACCCTCAAAACCACCGCTGTTTCGCATCATGTAGTGTAGTGCGATTTCGCCGCCATGGCCGTATGGCGGATGGCCGATGTCATGTGCTAAACAAAGCGATTCAATCAAGCTTTTTGATAAACCGAGTTGTTCACTAACCGCAGCTTGCTGCTGGCGTAAGCGCGATACTAGACCAGTACCGATTTGGGCGGCTTCAAGCGAGTGCGTCAATCGCGTTCTCGGGAAATCGTGCATGCCGATATACATGACTTGGGTTTTCGCTTGCAAGCGACGAAAAGCTGCTGAATGCAAAACGCGAGCTTTATCACGTTGATAAGGATGGCGCAGATCGTTATCGCGTCCTTCACGGCTATTGTCCTGGCGCTGTAACCAAGCACTAGCGACGGTCATGCTACATCTCCTTAAGCATTTTTTATGAACCGATAATTTATCACAGTTGTCGAAAACTTACGCTGCTCTGTTGCTGACGCGCAGCCGTCGCTGGCTAAAAAACCGGTGACACGCTGAAAAAACACATTTATGCGGTGCGTTACGTACAATATTTAGATATGGTTAAGTAGTTGTAAACAATATTAACAATATCGCGTGAAGCTACCCAATAGCGCTTAAAGGAAATCGTAATTATGAAGGCAAATGTGCTACGGCTGGCACAGAATCAACAAGGACGAGACTTTGTGGTGGGCGATATTCACGGTGAATGGCAACAGTTAACGACATTGTTAACTCGCGTCAATTTTAATACCGACAACGATCGACTGTTGGCGGTTGGTGATATTATTGATCGCGGTCCGGATTCGCTTAAGTTAGTGGAATTACTTAAGCAGCCCTGGTTTTATTGTTGTCGTGGTAACCATGAAGATGTGCTATTGCGTTACTGTCGGCAGCAAGATCAGCAGCTCGCGCGCAATTGGCAGGGCTTCGGTGGTGAATGGTTTTTTCAACTTAACCACGAGCAACAAGACGACGTCTATGCGGCGGTTAACGAACATACGGTATTAGCCATCGAGGTCGAGACCCTGATGGGGTTGATCGGCGTCGTGCATGCCGATGTACCTGTCAGTTTGAGTTGGCCTGAGATCACGCAAGCGTTGCAGCAAGCTGATGCGGATATGCAAGAGTGGGTGATGTGGTCACGGGCACGAATAAAGGCCGAGAAAAGCTTTGTCGTGCATGGCATTGAGCGACTGTTTGTCGGCCACACCATTGTTAAACAATCACGTCATTTAGCCAATGTGCATTATATCGATACCGGTGCCTTTACCCGCTCGCAACGCTCACCCAAAGGCCTGCAAAATCAACAGCGTAAAGAAGCGTCTAGTGCCGGGCACCTAACACTCATCGAGTTAGCACCTGATTATCCTGAGCGGCGTTCTTAATCGACCGATTTTAGCTGTGCACTCCAGTGCAGGGCTCGATGGTAGAGTGCGGAGAGTTCAGCTTCATCAAGCTGCCACGCTGCCGCCTGCTGATGGATAGCAGACCAGTCGGCTTGCTCATACGCTTGCACCAGAGTTAGCAAGTTAGCTAACTCGCCTTGCTGGTTCACGAGAGCTCGATATACATCGGCATTGACGGCAATACGGGTCAATAAGTTTTCTAAACTGTCGTCCATCATCGCATCTAACAACGAAAATAAACCGCACAGAAAAGCGCTTGCGGCATCAATAGTGGCAGCTCGTTGTTGCGTCGCTGCTTGCTGTTGATTTAAGGTTTGTGCAAGGATTTCACAAAAGCGTGCGCGTACAATGGCGCTATGCATCAACGCTGAGGGCTTATCGTCATTAATTTGCGCAGTTGCGACAATAGCGACGAATTTTTGTAGTTCTTGCTGACCTAAAAAAACGACCGCTTTGCGAATACTGTCGATACTGGTGTTGCGCTTAAAGACTGCTGAGTTCACAAAGCGTAGCAGCTTATAAGTCAGGGCTGCGTCATGTTGTACGATATTGCTGACTTCGTCGATACTAAAGTTGTCATCGTTAATGGCTTTAAGTAAATCTAAGAGTGCCATCTGCGAAGCGCTTAACTGGCGTTTTTGCATCAGTTCAGGGCGGGCGAAGAAATAGCCCTGAAAATAACTAAAGCCGAGTTCATAGGCCTGTTTAAACTCGGCCTGTGTTTCGATTTTTTCTGCCAGAAATTTAAGCGAGAAGGCCGACATTTGCTTTAAGTGTTGTTGAATTTTAGCAATCGGCAAAGCCCGAAAATCGATTTTGACGAGGTCGATGTAGGGTAGCAGGGCGTTCCAGCTGTCATTATATTCAAAGTCATCGAGCGCTAAGCGGTAGCCTTTTTTACGCAATCTTTTAACCGCTTCGATAATCTCATTACTGGGCTTTACCGTTTCTAGTATTTCGACTACCAGGTGCTGATTGGGTAGTACCAATGGCAGCTGATTGAGCAGGGCGCTTTCGGTAAAATTAATGAAAGCCGGATGGCCATCGGTTAAGCTCTCGATACCACCATTAAACTCGCTGGTTTCGACTAGGCGTGCCGTGGCTTCTTCGGGTGAAATATCCGGAAACGCGTTGTTTGGGCCGTCGCGAAACAGCAACTCATAAGCAAACAACTGTTGTTGTCGATTAAAAATTGGCTGTCTGGCCAGATAAAAGAACATAAACGTTGTGGTAAGTGTCGGTGTTATGCTGATAATGATTCATCATAAGCGCAATAATTAACAATGGAAAGGAATTGATGTCGAATATCAAAGTGGCGTTAGCGCTAGGCTCTGGAGCCGCCCGTGGTTGGGCGCACATTGGCGTATTGAATGCGTTACGAGAAATGGGTGTTGAAGTGGATATTGTTGCTGGGACCTCTATCGGCTCGTTAGTGGGTGGTGCTTTTGCCGCAGGCCGTGTGCAAGAACTGGAAGACTGGGTACGCGGCATGAATCGTTGGGAAGTTTTTAACCTACTCGATATTGGTTTTAATAGCGGCGGCATTATCGGCGGCGAAAAAGTGTTTAACTATGCGCGCGAAAACTTTGGCGCTAAAGGCATCGAGTCATTGCCGATCCCTTTTGGCGCAGTGGCGACCGACTTATATAGTGGTCGAGAAATCTGGTTACGTGAGGGTGACCTGTTTCACGCGGCACGCGCCTCGTGTGCGATGCCAGGTTTATTAGCTCCGACCGCTTATGACGGCCGTTGGTTGGTTGACGGTGGTTTGGTCAACCCGGTGCCGGTGTCATTGTGCCGGGCGATGGGTGCCGATTTTGTCATTGCCGTGCATTTAAACTCGCAGATCAATAATAAGGCACTGGAACAACGGGCGCGTAGCATGCCACCGCAAACCGCCGCCGATCAAGCAGAGCAAGAAAAAGCGCCAGATCACGGCGAACATCACGATGAGGAAGCAGGGTTATTTGGTAACTTTTTGGCGCACGGTCAACACTACTTTGAGAACATTAAAAAGCGTTTTTCGGGTAACGATTATAAAGCTCCGGGTATGTTTAGCGTCATGGCTGGTGCTATCGATATCATGCAGGAACGTATTACTAAAGCCAGAATGGCCGGCGACCCACCCGATATTTTAATTCAACCACGCTTAGGCCACATCGGCATATTAGAGTTTGAGCGCGGCGAAGAGGCCATCGACATAGGCTACGAGGCAACTCAACGGTTAGCTGACTTGATCGCTGACGAGTTAGAACTTTATCAAGAACGTAAAGGCTGATCGCGTCGGTTTTTCAGTGACTAAAGAGCAGCGGCTAAAGGTCCGTGACTAAAGATCAGTGACAATTGTCACTGGTTTAAAGGCGCTTGATGGGGCAGCATAATCCTCTTCTCTTGCAGTATATAAACAATAAAAATAGGGGATGGCTATGGACGTGCGAGATTGCCAACAGGACATGCGCCGGGCATACATGAATGGCGCTGCCGGAGTGCTAGTGTCGGGGTTAGTGTGGGCGGTGGCGGCGTTGTTAGCGGCGACAAGCAGCTTATTTCATGGTCAAGTGGCACTGTTGATCGGCGGCATGTTTATTTTTCCGCTGAGTATTGTGCTTTGCAAACTATGTAAGCATAGCGGCCAGCACGCAAAAACTAACGGTTTAGCCGCTTTGGCTATCGAGAGTACGATTATCATGTTGATAGGTATCGTGCTGGCTATCGCTGTGGGTTGGTATCGTGCCGACTGGTTTTTTCCAGCGATGTTAGTCGTGATTGGGTCGCGCTATTTACTCTTCCAAAGTTTGTATGGGTTGCGCCGCTATTGGCTACTAGGTGGTTTACTCTGTGGCTTGGGGATTGCTGCGGGAGCACTGGTGTTGCTGTCTGCTAATCTATTTCCGCCGAGTTTAGTCGCCGCACTAGGCGCACTGGCGGAAATCTTATTTGCTCTATTAACATTTCGCTCAAGTGAATATTAGTTATATTTTTCTATTTATCTAATTCTGGCTTTTCTCGAAGTGACATTTGCTCACCATCATTAACAACTTCTTGAATAGACTTATTAGATTTTTTAGCGATGATTCCATATATATTCCATAGGTTTTCTGAATTTTTTGTGGAGGATATATAGCGATGGCACCAAAGCATAACTCTCTCGATAGAATCCATTCTATAGGGTGAGGGAGTTGCTTTCTTTAGATACTCCTCTAAATAGTGTATTGTGCTAATACAGTCTTGCTGATGATAAGCCTGTTTAGCAAGTTTGTAATGGTAATCTGGGTCTACCGAACTGTTTTCGGCTATAATTGAAGTACTGAACAAGAGAATGAAAGCGCTAATCGGTAAGTGTTGGCTTTTCGTGATGAATTTCATTATTTGGAATTTTCTCATAGTTCATTCCCTTTATAATGGTTAATCCAATAACTATTGTTCCTAACAAGACAAAAAAAGTTCCTGGTGCTGCTTTTTTCAAGACTAATCGATTATTCCCAAATGCCCCTTCTGCATCTCCAGCATTACCCCATATTCCTATTGCGAATAGCTTATAACCCATGAAACATAAAAAAACTCCAACTATAAGACTCACAATTTTATATAAAGTTAAGGCCAAAACTTGAGTAAACTGTATATCCATAGGCTTTCTGTGCTCTTTAGCTTTTGATTAATGCTTAATTAAAATTTATATATGTGATTTTAGGCCTGATTAATTGTGGAACATATAATTTCTTATGAACGGTTGCTTGAAAATTATAGATGGAAGCTAACGGAATTCAAACTGAATGCATTATCTAGTTAATGCAGGATAAAAAAAACCGCCACACGGGCGGGTTTTTGGGGTGCGCTAAAGAGCCGCTTTAAGCGTGTTCATCAATAACCTTTTCCATTTCTTCAAAAGTATCTTGAATCTCTTTTGATGGATCGGCTGTGACTATGCTCACGACAACAGCAGCGATAGTACAGAATACGAAACCAGGAATGATTTCATAAATGTACGCGCTTAAATGCTGACCGTCGACGGTGGGTCCATAAATCCACAGCAGCACGGTGATGGCACCGACCAGCATACCGGCCAGCGCGCCATTACGATTCATACGCTTCCAGAACAAACTCAGAATGACGATAGGTCCAAACGCTGCACCAAAGCCAGCCCAAGCGTTAGCGACTAAGTCCAGAATGGTATTCTCTGGGTCCCAAGCGAGATAGATAGCCACTAAGGCGACCACTAATACCGATAGCCGACCGACTAAGACCAATTCTTTATCGGTCGCATCACGATGCACAAAGGCTTTATAGAAATCCTCGGTTAACGAGCTTGAGGTGACTAATAGCTGCGATGAAATGGTACTCATGATGGCCGCTAATATCGCTGCTAACAAAAAGCCACTGATCAACGGATGGAACAGCACTTCGGAGAATTCGATAAAGATAGTCTCAGGATCGGCTAAGGTCATTTGCGTTTCGTTGACATAAGCAATGCCGACAAAGCCGGTTGCCATCGCACCGATAATCGATACGAACATCCAGCTGATACCGATACGGCGTGCTGTCTTCACGTCTTTGACCGAGCGAATAGCCATAAAGCGAACGATAATGTGTGGTTGACCAAAGTAACCCAAGCCCCAAGCCAGTAATGAAATCACACCAACAAAGGAGATATCGCGCAACATCGCATCTTCAAATTTGGCATTTTTGAAAAAGTCCAAATAGTCTTTATCGATGCTGCTGACTTGACCAATCACGCTATCCATACCACCTAAGTGGTTGAACGCAACTATCGGTACCAGCACCAGCGCAACGAACATAATGCAGCCTTGCACAAAGTCGGTCATGCTGACCGCCAAAAAGCCACCGAATAAGGTGTAAGCGGTGACCACACCGGCGGTAACCCACAAGCCAGTGGTGTAATCCATACCAAACGAGGTATCGAATAGCTTACCACCGGCGACTAAGCTGGCCGAGGTATACAGAGTGAAGAAGATGATAATGACCAACGAGGAAAAAATTCGCAAACGACGGCCTTTATCGTCAAAGCGGTTTGCGAAATAATCCGGGATGGTGATGGAGTCATTGGCGACTTCGGTATAAGTACGTAAGCGCGGTGCTACGATGACATAGTTGAGATAAGCACCGACAACTAAGCCCACGGCTATCCACAGTTGTGATACGCCCGAGGCATAAATAGCGCCGGGTAAGCCCATCAACATCCAGCCACTCATATCTGAAGCGCCGGCTGATAATGCCGTTACACCGGGGCCAAGAGCACGGCCACCGAGCATATAGCCGGATACGTCATCGGTTGATTTTTTATAGGCGTAAAGACCGATGCCCAGCATGGCAAGAAAATACAGCGCTAGAGAAATAATTGTGCCAGTTTCCACTATAAACTCCTGTTGTCTGCAGATAGAGGTAATATCGCCATAGCGCTTTTTGCGATCACCTCAATTTTTAGTTATTTGCAGCCGCCGGAACTTGCAACAGCAACTTAGTGTACTGCTGTTGCGGTTGTTCAAATAGCGTCTGCGTCGCTCCGAACTCAATCATTTTACCACGATGTAAAATTAATATCTTGTCTGCCACGTGTTTCACGATCTCCGGCGAATGTGATACGAAAATATAAGAAATACCCATATCTTTCTGGAGATCCATTAGCAAGTTAATGATTTGACTTCTAACTGATGGATCCAACGCGGCCAGTGCCTCATCAGCCACGATTATTTGCGGATCGAGCATCACGGCACGCGCGATAGAGACCCGCTGTTGCTGTCCGGTAGCCAACATATGCGGATAGAATGACGCATGTTCTGGTAATAAACCGACCTTTTTGAGTACCTGTGCGATGGCCTCACGACGTTGCTCGGTATTCATATCGGTATTGAAGAGCAAAGGTTCAGCGAGTTGTTGACCAATCGTCAATTGCGGATTTAAAGACGCATCGCTGTCTTGAAATACCATCCGAATATGCTGACAACGTTGACGAAAGTTGCCACGTTGGAGTGGCTGTCCATTCAAAAACAACTGTCCACTACTGGGGTTCTCGGCACCGGCAATTAATTTCGCCAAGGTCGATTTGCCGGAACTGGTTTCCCCCATAATTGCCAAGGTTTCACCGCGCTCTAGGGTGAATGATACGGGTGCCAAAGCGGTAACTTTGCGCTGCCGCCGCCAGATACTTTTGTGGGTGTAGTACTTACATAGCGCTTGGACATCCAGTAATGCGGTCATGATGCAGACTTCCTACGTTTGTTCGGCGCTAACGGGTGATGGCAGTGATAACTCTGTTGTTTTAAGCGGGTGACTTTAGGCACCATGACGCAGTCTTTTTGTGCATTCGGGCACCGGGGGCCTAGCCGACAGCCTATGGGTAAATGTTGTAACGTCGGTATTGCCCCGGGTAGGGTCGGTAAATGTGTTTTCGGTTCGACCGCGTCGGTATCTCGCAGTGACATGCGCAACATGGCTTCGGTATACGGATGTTGGGGTTGATCGAATACCGCCTGTTTATTACCCGCTTCCATTAACTGCCCGCAATAGAGCAGGGTCACGTTATCGCTGTCTGGCATCACCGAGGCAACGTCTTGCGTGATCATTAACATCGACATGCCTTGGGTAATGCTCAAGCGGGTCAGTAGCCGATAAATCTGCTGTCGAGTTGATGGCTCCATCGCCGTGGTCGGTTCGTCCGCTATCAGCAATTTCGGACGGTGAGCAATCGCCATAGCAATACTGACTTTTTGCGCGACGCCGACCGAAAGTTCAAATGGATAACTATCGATGACTTGATCGTGGTCTTTCACCCCGACACGATGTAGCAAACGTACCACCCGGGTACGCTTATCCACCATTTTACGAATGAAGGTACCGCGCAAATCACCTTTCGGAATGGCTTCACGAAGTTGCTCACCGACGGTGCTATTAGGGTCTAAATAGCTATTGGGGTTTTGAAAAATCATCGCCATATCACGTCCAGTGATTTGCCGACGAAGGGCCGCATCCATGTTTAGTAAGTCGCGATTATTCCACCATAATCGGTCTGCGGTGACGCGCCATCGTGGATTAATAAACCCCAAAATGGCTTTTGCCAATAAGCTTTTGCCGGAGCCTGACTCGCCGACTAAGGTATGTATTTCACCCTCGCCAACCTGCAAGTTCACTTTATCTAGAATTTTCACCGGGCCATTGCTGGTATCCATCTCGATGGTGAGGTTACGAATATCAAGCATGTTCATGATTCTTCTGCCCTCGCTTTAATGGCGGCACGCAGGCTATCACCCACCACGTTAATACTGAGGATAGTCAGGAATAAGGCTAAGCCGGGTAGGGCCATAGTCCATGGCGACACGTACACCTGATCGAGGCTACGCGCTAACATGGTGCCCCATTCTGGCGCCGGTGCTTGTGCGCCCAAGCCTAAAAAACCAAGCAGCGCGATATCCAGTATCGCGGTCGAAATACCCAGAGTAATGTGCATCACCAGCACCGGTGTGATATTCGGCAGGATCACACGCCACAGCAAATAACGCGGTGGTACGCCGTTTAATCGTGAGGCGATGACATAGTCGCGTTTAAGCTCATCACGTACGGCGTTGCGGGTCGCGTGCAGAAACTGTGGGATCAGCACTAACACGATAGCAATCACTGCATTTTCTAAACTCGGCCCTAAAATAGCGATAACCACTAAAGCTAACAGCAACGACGGGATCGATAGCAGCACATCCAGTAAATGATTCAGGCTCGACGATTTCAACCCGCGACTCATACCCGCTAAGGCGCCTAAGCTGATACCAATGAATCCGGCAACCAGTACAATCAATAACGGATAACCGAAGCTATAAATGCTGCCGATAATAATGCGTGACAACATGTCTCGGCCTAAATCATCGGTACCAAACAAATAGCGCATGTCACCGGCGTCGGTCCATGAGGGCGCAACCGATAAACTCTCTGCAAATTGCTGATTGGCGTCATAGGGTGCTAACGCGTGTGACGCCAACATGGTTATTAATAATAGCCCTAAACAGTAAAGCGCGGCCATGGCTAAGCGGTTACGACTGAAGTTTTGCCAGATCAGCGTGAGCGGCGAGGGCACCCGATCTTGATAATAGAGGTTAGCTTTCGGCATACAGTTCCTGCCTGACTTGCGGGTAGCGCCATGCGTGATAGAGCTCTACCAGTGTATTAACGACTAAAACAAATAACGCTAAGCTGATCAGGCAGCCTTGAATGACGGGGTAGTCGCGTTCAAAAATTCCCTTCACTAACCAGCTACCCATACCCGGCCAGTTAAAAATCACTTCGGTAACAATAGCGTTGGTAAGCAACAGGCTGAATTGAAAGCCCAATTGCCGTACCAGAGGCTGCATGGCATTGGGTAGTGCATGCTTCCAAAGTAGTCTACTCTCGCTTAATCCGCGCGCTCGCGCGGCTTTAATATAATTACGTTTAAGTACATCAAGCATGGCGTTGCGCATGATGCGAATCAACATGGTCATCGGCATCATTGCTAGCACCACAACGGGTAACAATAAATGTTGTAGGGCATCTAGCAAGGCTGACCAACGATAGGGTTGTTCAGACAACATGACGTCGATGAGCACCGAGCCAGTATTAACCGAAATATCGTATAACGGATTGAGTTGGCCGGTTATCGGTAACCAATTCAGTTGTACTGCAAACAATAGGATCAGCAATTGTGCTAGCCAGAAGACGGGAATTGAATAGCCGGTTAAACTCTTCATTACGATCAGTTTATCCAACCAGCTACCGCGTTTAACCGCCGCCAGTACGCCTAACGGGATACCTAATACCATCGCCACTAACATCGCCAGTAAACACAGTTCAATCGTTGCCATTAAAATTGGCAGCGCGCTATTGGCAACTGCTTGGTTAGTCACCAACGACTGTCCCCAGTCGCCTTGTAATAGATGCGTCAGGTAATTGACGTATTGTACGAGGAGATTTTCATCGAGTTGCCGTTGCTGAACCAACTGCTCATAAAACAGTGGATCAGTCGTACGAATACCGGTCATATTGACAATGGTATCACCTGGGTATAAATGCATCAGGGTGAAGCTCACTAGGGTCAAGATAAGTAGCGTGATCAGTAGCAACAGCAAGCGCCGCAAGGTAAAAAATAACATGCCTATTGCTCCTCCGTCGCAGCCCGGTCAATGCGCGCTTGACGAAAACTAATACCACCGTATGCCGGTGGTTTAATGCCGCTGATCGATGCTTGGCTAGCTTGATAGCGCAACGAGTGCGCTATCGGCACTAACGGCATTTGTTCGGCAACTAAACGTTGCGCCCGGTCATATAAACGTTGTCGTTGTTCACGATCACTGCTGCTAATGGCATCAAAGATGATGTTATCAAAGGCGGCGTTGCACCAATTGGCGCGGTTATTACCAGTAGCCACCGCGGCGCAACTTAGTAATGGCCGAAAAAAGTTATCGGGGTCGGCGTTGTCAGCAGACCAACCGATCAGTACCGAGTCATGCTCGCCCCGAGCTAAACGGCGTCTAAAGGTATTCCATTCATAACTAATGATATGAGCATCGACGCCGATACGAGCTAAATCAGCTTGAATCAACTCGGCCATACGGTAGGCATTCGGGTTATAGGCGCGCTGTACCGGCATCGCCCAGATGTCGATGCTGAGGCGCCCGTAACCCGCTTCGTCTAGCAGTTGGCGAGCGCGCGCAGGGTTGTACTCGTAAGCTTCACTGACATTGGCGAACGCCCACGATGTCTGTGGCAATAACGAGTCGGCTTGTTTGGCATTACCGTAGTAGATGGCCTGAATGATGGCGGCTTGATTAATGGCATAACTCAAAGCTCGTCGCACTCGCGCATCATCAAAGGGAGGGCGCTCGGTGTTAAACGCCCAAAATGCGACATTGGGGCTGATTTCGCTGCTAACATCAATGCTACGGTTGTCCACCAAGGTATCGATTTCGCTGATCAATGGATAGGGAATGACGTCACATTCGCCGGTCAGTAGTTTCAGCATACGCTTATTAGCGTTTGGGGTAATGGAATACACTAATTGCTCTATATAGGGCCCTTCGCGCCAGTAATCGGGATTACGCTGATACCGAATCAGTACATCTTTGCGGAACTGTTCAAAGACAAAAGGCCCAGTACCAATCGGCAGCCGATCAATTCGCTCTGGATAACCGTTAGCTTGCAATTGCTGTGCGTACTCAGCGGAGAGAATAATGGCAAAGTCAGACGCCAAATTCGCCAAAAAAGAGCTATCAGAATACTGTAATTCGATATCGACGGTGTAGTCATCGACTTTGGTGACCGCAGTGATGAGCTGATCTAACCCCGTTGCGGTAAAAAACGGGTAGCTACCACCGTTAACGCGATGGTAGGCCGAGTTTTTATCGAGCCAGCGGCGAAAACTGAATAATACGTCATCGGCGTTAAAAGTTCGACTGGGGCTGAAATAGTCGGTGTGGTGAAACTGCACATCGTGGCGTAAATGAAACCGATAACGATGGCCGTCATCTAACACTTGCCAATCGGTTGCCAGCGCCGGTAAAAATCGTTTCTCATCGGCATCGTAGTCAAGCAAACGGTCATAGAGCTGGGCGGCGGTCGCATCAATGGTGGTGCCCGAGGTGCCGAGCTGCGGGTTAAAGCTTTCAGGGTTGCCCTCGGAACAATAAATTAAGCCCTGCTGTAACGGCTCAGGTCGTTGTTGGGGCTGACAGCCGGCTAATAAGACGCCGACTAACGATAGCCAGCCAGTGGATAGCAATGTGGAGCGAATCTTCATATTAATTGGCTTGCCCTTCAAGCAATTGATACTTCTTCAAATAACCACGTAACTGGTGATAGGTTAAGCCAAGCCAACTTGCGGTTTTCTTTTGATTAAATTGGCAGTGACTAAGAGCATGTTGTAGCAGTTGTACTTCATAATCCTGCGATAATTGCTTAAAGTCGACGGGCTGTTGTGGCAGGTTGCTAAGCAGTGATGCCGCTTTACTGTCGTCGTTGTTGGCACTCGCCGCTGCATCGCTGCTCGCTGCGCTTGCTGGCGTGTGCGCGTTGCTGTCGCTGTGGCTCTGACTGCTATGGTTAGCAAGGCGATGGGCGGCGGCTTGCGGACGATACGGGCTATGAAAAGGGTCGATAACAATGTCGCTGACCGGTAGCTGACCGCTACCGACTCGGTAGACGCTACGCTCAATCACATTTTTCAACTCGCGTACGTTGCCAGGCCAATGATAGTCCAGTAATCGCTGCCGAGCTTTATCGGTAAAGCCGCTGAATAACTCATAATCCAGTTCGCGCGCCATGTTCACCGCAAAATGTTCGGCTAATAGCAGAATATCTTCGCGTCGTTCGCGCAATGGTGGCAGGGTGATCACGTCAAACGCCAGTCGATCGAGTAAGTCGGCACGGAACTCTCCGGCTTCGGCCAACTGCGGTAAGTCTTCGTTGGTTGCGGCGATCAAGCGGACATCGACTTTCACTGGACGCGAGCCGCCGACGCGCTCAAACTCTCCGTATTCGATAACGCGCAACAGTTTTTCTTGTACTAAGGCTGGCGTGGTCGCCAACTCGTCAAGGAACAATGAGCCGCCGTCGGCGCGTTCAAAACGACCCTCATGACGTTTGCTGGCGCCGGTAAAGGCACCCGATTCGTGCCCAAAGAGTTCGCTTTCCAACAAGTTGTCGTTCAGCGCGGCACAGTTCAGCTTGAGATAATTTTGTTCCCAGCGTTTTGACAAATAATGCAGGCGCGCCGCGATCAGTTCCTTGCCGGTACCACGCTCACCGATAATTAATACCGGTTTATCCAGCGGAGCCACTTGCGAGACGTGCTCAAGCACCTCTAAAAAACTGTTGGACTGACCAATCAGATTATCGGCTTGGCGAAAACGACTCATGTTTTGACCTAATTATTAGTATGTTTAGCTAACTGTTAGTGTATTTGATAACTTTGGCGAAATAAAGAAATTCATCATTTCGATAAAAAATATTGCTAATCAGTAACTTAATAGAGTTTGCCAAGTTGGCCTGATTCCTGAATGTCATTGATACGAGAGACAAGATTGATAAACCCGATATCGATGACTTTTCGATGTCGACCTTAACACAAAAGCGAGGAAGCAGTTATGGGTATCTTTTCACGTTTTACAGATATCGTTAACTCGAACATTAATGCGTTACTCGATAAGGCGGAAGACCCAGCCAAAATGGTGCGTCTGATCATTCAAGAGATGGAAGACACGCTGGTGGAAGTCCGTTCAACGTCGGCGCGTTTATTGGCTGAGAAAAAAGATGTGCAACGTCAAATTAGTCGTGCTGAGAGCGATCAAGCCGATTGGCAGGCTAAAGCGGAGTTAGCATTATCAAAAGAACGCGAAGATTTAGCTCGCGCAGCATTATTAGAAAAGCAGCGTGCGCAAGAACGCGTGGAGTCGCTGCAAAGTGAAGAAGGACGCATCAACGAGCAATTGGATAAGCTCAGTGAGGAAGTCACCCAATTACAAGAAAAATTGGCTGATGCTAAAGCACGGCAGAAGTCGATCGTCATGCGTCAGCGTGCAGTGAGTTCGCGGCTGGAAGTGAAAAAGCAAGTAGACAGCGGCAAAATTGATGACGCGATGCACCGCTTTGAGCGTTATGAATCACGCATTGACGATTTAGAAGCGCAGGTTGATGCTTATGATTTAGGTAAAAAAACCTTACGTGACGAATTTGCCGAGTTAGAAAATGATGGCAAAGTCGATGCTGAACTGGCGGCGTTAAAAGCGCGCATGAGCGATAAAAAAGACGCCGAATGAGTATGGGCGTCGGTGCGACGCCCAGTATAACATAGCAATCACGTACTGCAGCAATAACGACATTATAAAGTAAGGAAGACTGACTATGGATCACACCGCGCTGGCAGGCATATTGGTTACCCCGATCATTTTATTCATGATCTTTGTAGCGCCGTTCTGGGTCATCATGCATTACCGCAGTAAGCGCCAGATTAGTCAGGGGTTAACCGACGAAGAACGCGAACAGTTACAACAGCTGGTCGCCAAGGCTGAGAAAATGCGTGAACGGATACAAACGTTAGAGCATATTCTTGATGACGAAGCACCACAGTGGAGGAATCGCTAATGGATAGACACACTACGGCCAGAGGCAAACTCTATCGTAATAGTGCCGAAGGCAAAGTCGCAGGCGTTTGTGCTGGTATTGCCGACTACTTTTGCATCGAAACTTGGATTGTCCGTGTCATCGTATTAACCGGTGTATTTTTTACCAACGGCTTTGTTTTTATCGGCTATATCGCCTTGTGGTTTATTTTGGATAGCAAACCGCCGGTAAAGTTGGGTGAGCTGGAAAGCGTACGTGGTCACGGTGTAAAAACCCGTATTTGGGAAGCCGGTGACCCGCCAAGTAAAGCTTTTCAGCATATTCAGCAAGACATGGATGAGCTAGAGCAACAGTTACAACGTATGGAAACCTATGTAACCTCGCCGCAGTTTAGCTTAAATAAGGAATTGAAGAAGCTGTGACATTGAAGTCTCGTGTACGCCGTCAAAGTCAACAACTTAGCCAACAAGCCCGCGACCTCGTTGCTCGCGGGCTTGACCATCATGTCAGACTCGCCGTTACGGGCTTAAGTGGCGCTGGCAAAACCGCTTTTAATACTGCTTTAATTGACCAACTGTTACACGCCGCCGATAGCCATCATTTACCGTTCTGGCAAGCTTGGCAGAGTGGGCGTTACTTGGGCGCTAAATTAGTTGCACAGCCCGATTGGTCGATACCGCGTTTTGATTATGAGGCGGCCTTGCAAAGGCTAACGGCGACGCCCTCGAGTTGGCCACAATCGACCCGGGGCTTAAGTGAGATTCGTCTGCAATTGCGTAGCACACCCAAGCGACGTGGCTTGGGGCGACTACTAAATCAATTACAAGAGGTGCGCAACACCACCCTCGATATCTTAGATTACCCAGGTGAGTGGCTGCTTGATTTACCCTTATTACAGCAGAGTTATGCGCAGTGGAGCGAGCAACAGCGGCAATTATTACAAACAGCGCCACGGCAAGCGTTAGCAAAACCTTGGTTAAGCGCAGCACAGCAGTGGTTGACCACTGATAGCGACAGCGCGTTGCCGCACAGCGATCAACATATACGTTCGCTGGCTCAACAATTTCAGCAGTTTTTACAGGAGTGTCGTGAACAAGCGGGTTTGTATTGGTTGCAACCTGGGCGTTTATTGTTGCCTGGTGAGCTTGCTGGCGCGCCGGCTTTAGCATTTTTTCCTTGGCCATTAGCCGCCGCACCGCAGAACTCCGTGCAGCAGACACTATTTGAACAATTAGAAAAGCGTTATAACTATTACTGCGAGCAAGTCGTTAAGCCTTTTTATGAACAGCATTTTTTGCGGTTTAACCGACAAATCGTATTGGTTGATGTATTGGGTGCGCTGCGTCGTGGTGAAGCCGCTTTTGACGACTTACGATTTGCCTTGACGCAATTAATGAGTAGCTTTGCCTATGGTCATAATAGTCTATTTAAGCGTTTATTTTCACCGACCATTGAACGCGTGTTGTTTGTCGCATCGCAAGCCGATCAGGTAACCCCGGATCAACACCCGGCGTTGGCCGAACTGTTAGAGCAGCTAATACAACCGGCGCGCCAACGTTTACGTTATGACCGCATTGACCACCGCGTGTTGAGTGTGGCGGCGCTACGAACCACACAAGCGGGAAAAGTTAACCAGCAACAGGTATTGCAAGGTGTGCAACAAGGGCAGTCGGTGACGGTTGATCCGGGCTGGGTACCCAATCAGTTACCGCAAAGTAAAGACTGGCAGCAAGCATTTAACTATCCGTGCTTCGACCCCGTATTTAGCGGAGCCAGCTCACCATTACCCCATATTCGGCTGGATCAGGTCATCGATTATTTGCTAGGAGACAAACTGTGAGTGATAACCCGCAAGCGCGTCGCCAGCCTCGGTACTTTGATGCCGAGCAGCCACTCGAACAGTTGGCAGAAAGCGAACAGCAGGAATTGTTGCATGAGCCACCGCTGCAAACCGATCAGCCTAAATCCGCTCGCCTGTGGCGCTGGTTAAGCGCGGGCTTTGTGCTGTTGTTGCTGGCGGCGGCGGTGGAGACGGTACTGTTTATTCAAAGTAGTTGGCAGCAACATGCGTGGTTGGGCACGCTGTGGACCATCGCCATTGGTTTATTGTTGCTTGCGGTATTAGCGTTGTCGTTGCGCGAGTGGTGGCGAATGGTAAAATTGAAGCGCCGTTGGCGGCGCCAACAAGCCATGCAAGATGCGCAGCAGCCTTTTTCTGCGGAGTCACTGCTGGCTGAGCTGCAACGTGACGATTTGACCCAATTGTGGCAGCAACAGGATAGCGACCATTGGCATCCAGCCGAGTTACGTCAACGCTTCGAACTCGATATTCTGCAAAAAGTTGATAGCGCGGCCGAACGTGAGGTCAGTCGTTGGTCGATGGAAGCTGCCATTTTAGTCGCTGCCAGTCCCAGCGCGATATTGGATATGCTATTGGTGCTTTGGCGTAATCAACGCATGATCAATCGTATCGCTGGGCTTTATGGGGTTGAGTTAGGCTATTGGAGCCGAATACGTTTATGGCGCAAGATATTTACCAATATTGCTTATGCTGGATTCAGTGAAATCGTGACCGATGTGGGCGGTAGCATGCTCGGTGCCGAGCTTGCTGGTAAGCTGTCGTTGCGTGCTGGACAAGGATTGGGCGCAGGGTTACTCACCGCACGCTTGGGTTATCATTGCATGGCATTATGCCGTCCGATGCCGTTTCAGCATGTTAAAAGGCCGCGTTTAGCGGGTATTTATAAACCGCTATTACGGCAGCTAGGCGAGAAATTACCGCGGCTGTTTCGTGCTGCTGATACGGTAAAATCAGGACAGCGTTAGTCGCTAAAAATGGTATTTTGGATACTTATCTTTACGTTTTTGGTGTTTTTGTAATTATAGGTTTACAGCTTGGTCGTTGTTTGTCGCCACCAAGGCTTGCCTTTACACCCTAAGCCAAGCACTCTGTTGCTCGACACGATTTTGTAACAACAGAGATGAATCATGGCAACCGACAATAACAATAATGCCCCACCTCAGCACTCATCATGGCGTTTAGCGACACAAACCATTCACGCGGGTCGTGCGCATGATGATCCGCATGGCGCTTTAGTCGCGCCGCTATACCAATCGGCAACCTTTACCTTCGCTAATAGCCAGCAAGGCAGCGAGCGCTTTGCCGGTGATGCGCAGGGTTATATTTATTCTCGCTTAGGTAATCCAACGGTGACCGAGCTTGAGCAAAAAATGGCGGTGCTGGAGGCAGCTGCCACCGCTACTGGCATGGGTGCGGTATCGGCGGCAATGTTAGCTTTTTTAAAGCAGGGCGATCATATTTTGGTGGCAAAAGCCATTTATGGCTGCAGCTTCGCGTTATTTTCCGAGCTATTTACACGTTTTGGTATCAGCGTCGATTTTGTCGACATGACCACCCCGCAAAGCGTTGCTAAAGCCATGCGCGACAACACTCGTCTGTTGTTTTTAGAAACGCCGGCAAATCCTCATTTGCAGGTGATTGATATTGCCGCTATCGCCGATATCGGTCATCAATATGGTGCCCGCGTGGTGGTTGATAACACCTTCATGACACCGCTATTTCAGCGTCCGCGTGAGCAGGGTGCCGATATTGTCATTCATAGTGCCACGAAGTACCTCAATGGTCATGGCGATGTTGTTGCTGGTGTGATTTGCGGCAATGAGGATGACATCGCACTGATCAAGTCTACCACCTTAAAAGATATGGGCGCGACCATCAGCCCGCATGATGCTTGGTTAATTTTACGCGGTTTAAAAACGCTGGACGTACGCATGCAACGGCACATGCAAAACGCTCAACAAGTTGCTGACTTCTTGCAGCAGCATAAAGCCGTCGCCACACTGTACTTTCCTGGTTGCGCTGACCATCCGGCACAAGCCTTAATGGGTACTCAAATGCATGCTGCTGGTGCTGTCATTGCGTTTGAGTTAGAGGGGGATGAAGCGCAAGCACGACGCTTTTTAGATGCGTTGCAATTGATCACGTTAGCGGTCAGTTTAGGCGATGCCGAAAGCCTTATTCAGCACCCCGCATCAATGACACATTCGCCGTTTACCCCGGAGGCACGTCAAGCCGCTGGCATTAGCGATACTTTGGTACGTTTGTCGGTGGGGCTCGAGGCGATTGAAGATATTCTTGCCGATTTAGCGCAGGCGCTAGCGGTAGCCACTGCGCAACCAGCAACGACATCGCGGTCTACAACAATAAAGCATGCCGGTTAAAACGGCGTCGATAAACGATTGTCTATAATGAATGATCAGTAACCACTTTGATGATCACAAGAGGAAAATAACAGGGTAACTATTTATGGGTAAACAGAGTCAATACGTGTCAAGAGAACCGGATAGCGACGGCATTATTCATTGGAGTGACGAGGAAAACGCGGTATGGCGTGACCTTGTCGAGCGCCAATTAACCTATATTCCCGGTAAAGCTTGCGACGAGTATATGCAGGGGCTCGACTTGTTAAATTTGCCGCAAGATCGCATTCCGCAATTACACGAGTTAAATACGGTATTAGAGAAGGCGACGGGGTGGCAGGTAGCGCCGGTACCGGCGTTGATTCCGTTTGACGAGTTCTTTCGTTTATTAGCCAATAAGCAGTTTCCGGTAGCCACCTTTATCCGTACCCGAGAAGAGTTTGATTATTTGCAAGAGCCCGATATTTTTCACGAAATATTTGGACACTGTCCACTATTGACCAATCCGGCATTCGCACACTTTACTCATCAGTACGGTAAGTTAGGTTATGCTGCAACGCCGAAGCAACGGGTTTATTTGGCGCGCTTGTATTGGTTTACAGTTGAATTCGGTTTGTTAAAAACGGCAGATGGTTTGCGTATTTATGGCGGCGGCATCTTGTCGTCACCCGGCGAAACCCTATATGCGGTCAATAGTGACAAACCTGAGCGCAAGCCCCTACAACCGTTAGATGCGTTACGTACGCCGTATCGAATCGATATCATGCAACCGATTTATTACACCATCGACAGTGTCGACCGGCTGTTTGAAATTGCCGATTTAGATATTATGGCGCTAGTTGATGAAGCCATGGAGCTGGGATTGTTCGAGCCCAAGTTTCCGCCCAAAGATGCCGCTTGATTTGGCATGGCGAATAACCAACAGTATTAACGATTAAAAATTAACAAGGAGTAAAGCATGGCAGAATTGCAAGCAATGAAGTGTGAAGCATGTCGCGGCGACGTACCTAAAGTATCGGATGACGAATTAGCTAGTCTATTACGTGAAATTCCGGACTGGACGCCGGTTACTCGCGACGGCGTTATGCAGTTAGAACGTGAATTCAAATTTAAAAACTTCAAACAGGCGTTGGCGTTTACCAACCGTATTGGTGATATTGCCGAAGATGAAATGCATCATCCTACCTTGGTTACCGAATGGGGCAAGGTTACGGTCACGTGGTGGACTCACGCGATTAATGGCTTGCATAAAAATGACTTTATCATGGCCGCCAAAACTGACGCTGCGCTGTAAACTGATAGGCATCGAAGTAATGATAAAAACCCCAGTTAATCTGGGGTTTTTTGTGGGTATTCAAACACTATCGAGTTAACAACATTAGCTTACAATTTGCCTGCTAAGTATCTATCATTTGCCGAACAAGGTATGTATAATTTGCTTTACATTTTATCTGCCGGTTTCAGTGGAACGGTATGCGCTTAGAGATCACGTGTGAAGACCGCCTGGGGTTATGCCAGGATGTGTTGCAGATCCTTCGTGACCATGAAATTGATTTACGTGGTATAGAAGTCGATCCGCGCGGAAAAATTTTCCTCAACTTTCCTGAATTAGCGTTCGAAGATTTCAGTCATTTGATGCCTGAAATTCGACGTATTCCTAACGTCCAGGATGTAAAGACCGTTCCTTATATGCCTTCGGAACGCGAACATTTTGAGTTTTCCTTATTGCTGAGTACCTTACCCGACCCGGTGCTGTCGGTAGATAGCCGTGGCCGCATCGACATTATTAATGATGCGGCTCGAGAACTGTTAGCTGACAACGAACAAACACTCAGTGGTACGTTGCTAAGCCAATGGATGAGTGGTTTTAACATTGGCCGATGGCTAGAAAAAGTACCGAAACAGCCGAGTGTTGAGCAAATTAGCGTTGGTGGTGCTAAGTTTCTTGCTGATTTATTACCGATTTGGGTAACTGGCGACGACGGTGAGGATGCCTTTGCCGGAGCGGTGGTGACCTGTAAGGCTCGGCCTGTCACCGAAAGTTGGCGTCGCGGCGGTAACGACAATGCCTTCCGCCGGGTTATCGGTGAACACGCCAGTATTCGGCGTGTCATTCGCGATGCGCTGCGTATGGCCGAATTACAAGCACCGTTATTAATTGAGGGTGAAACCGGAGTCGGTAAAGAGCTGTTAGCCCGAGCATGTCATGAAGCCAGTCAACGTGCTGAAAAGCCATTACTGGCGGTCAATTGTGCCGCCTTACCCGATAATGTCGCGGAGAGCGAACTATTTGGTCATGGCGCAGGTGTGTTGAGTAGTCAAAGCGAAGCCAAGAAAGGTATTTTAGAACAAGCCGATGGCGGCACCGTGCTCTTGGATTCGGTCGGTGAAATGTCTGCGGAATTGCAAACCAAGCTGTTACGTTTTGTCCAAGATGGTGTATTTCGACGTGTCGGTGAAGAGCAAGAAGTGCGTGTCGATGTGCGCTTGATTTGCACCGCGCAAGGCGACTTATATGAACGTGTTGAACAAGGCCTATTTCGCGAAGATTTATATTATCGTTTGAACGTACTAACGTTGAAAGTACCGACTTTGCGTGAACGAAAAAGCGATATTTTATTGTTGGCCGAGCATGTGATTGCGCGAGCCTGCCAACAATTAGGGCGTAGTTTAGTGAGTATGAGCCGCAGTTGTCGAGACTACTTAAGTCGTTACCAGTGGCCGGGTAACGTGCGGCAATTAGAGAACACCCTGTTCCGTAGTATTTCGATGCTCGAGGGCGATAAGTTAGATCCGGATGATATTAAGTTGCCGGAGCTAACGGCGGTAGACGAATCGTTGGCTATCGATTTAGAGGATGGCAGCCTAGAGGATGCGGTGAAGAAATTTGAAAGCACCATTTTGAAGCGCCTATATCCCAGTTACCCCAGTACCCGGCAATTGGCGCGTAAATTAGGGCTTTCGCATACCGCAGTAGCGAACAAATTGCGTGATTACGGCATCGGCAAGCAACGCCGTAAAAATACCAGTCGTAAAGAAAACTAGACAGCTTAGCGGCTGTTAGTCAACAAAAGCGTACAGAACAATAAGGCGCAGACGCGAGTCTGCGCCTTTTGTATTTTTTGCTTTACAAAATGCTATTTTCACACGCCGATAGAAAAGCGTACTGGGGACTAGGCAAATGCCTTCAGCTCACGCTAAATAGCGGGTGTTTGACTACAATAACGAGATAACTCGAATAACGAAGGAAGTATCATTATGACAGACAACACCGTAAATCCATTGCAAACCGACGGCTTTGAATTCGTCGAGTATACCGCTCCCGATCAAGCGGGTATTGATGCGCTGAAAGACCTGTTCAGTAAGTTAGGTTTTACCGAAGTGGCTAAACATCGTCATAAAGACGTTTGGTTGTATAAGCAAAATGACATTAACTTTGTCATCAATGCTAACCCCGGTGGTCAGGCTGAGCAATTTGCACGTGAGCACGGCCCTAGCGTTTGCGCGATGGCTTGGCGCGTGAAGGACGCTAAGCACGCGTTTGAATATGCGGTTAAAAATGGTGCCAAGCCTGTTAAGCGTGAAGTCGGCATCATGGAACTCAATATTCCGGCGGTTTATGGCATTGGTGAGAGCTTATTGTACTTTGTTGATCGCTACCAAGGTCAGAGTATCTACGACGTCGATTTCGACTTTTATGATAACTGGCAAGACAAAATGAACGACCACGCCGCTGGCTTGTTTGAAATTGACCACCTCACGCACAACGTGTTCCGTGGCAACATGGATACCTGGGCGGGTTTCTACGAGCGTATCGCTAACTTCCGTGAGATCCGTTACTTCGATATTGAAGGTAAATTAACCGGCTTGTTAAGCCGCGCTATGACTGCACCTTGTGGCAAAATTCGTATTCCAATTAATGAGTCTCACGACGATAAATCGCAAATTGAAGAGTATCTGCGTGAATACAAAGGCGAGGGTATTCAGCATATCGCGCTGACCAGCGACGATATTTATAAGACGGTACGTGATTTACGTAGCATCGGTATGGAGTTCATGGATACGCCAGATACTTATTACGAGAAAATTGACGAACGCGTAGAGGGTCACCAAGAAGACGTCGATGCACTGCGTAAGCAACGCATTCTAATCGATGGTGCACCGATGAAAGACGGCATTTTATTGCAAATTTTCACGCAAACCGTGATTGGCCCGGTATTCTTCGAGATCATTCAGCGCAAGGGTAACGAAGGCTTCGGCGAGGGTAACTTTAAAGCCCTATTTGAATCAATTGAAGAAGATCAGATTCGCCGTGGAGTATTGAGCGATGCGTAAATGGATTAGCTTTCCGAAACAGGTTGGCGAAGCCTCTAAACAGGCGCACGCTGACTTTCCGGAGCAGGCCATTTATGAACGTGAAGCGGGTCGAAGTGGTTTCTTCGGCCCAGCCGCGCACTTTCATCATCAACATGCACCAACCGGGTGGCAAACGTGGGAAGGGCCGTTACGGCCTCGCGCCTTTAACTTTAACGAGTTAGCTGAGCCTGCGCCCGAATCGCCTTGGTCGGCGGCAACCTTGTTGCATAATGCTTCGTGTCAGATGCGTATTTGGCATTGTCAGCAAGCGATGCCGTTTTTGGTGCGCAATGCCGATGGTGATGATTTGCTGTTTGTTCATGAAGGGCGTGCTGATTTATTTTGTGACTACGGCCACATTACCTTAGAAAAGGGTGACTACTTTGTTATTCCTCGTTCTACCATGTGGCGTATCGAGCCCTTGGAGCCGGTGCAGTTACTGATGATAGAGGCTACTAATGGCGCTTATCAGTTGCCGGAAAAAGGCTTGGTCGGTAATCATGCGATTTTTGACCCAGCGTGTTTAGATGTGCCAGACATCGATGCAGCTTTCAAAGCGCAATACAGCGAAGAAGCGTGGCAGGTGCAGGTCAAACGGCACGGTCAGGTGTCGGTTATCAGCTATCCGTATAACCCGCTAGATGCTATCGGCTGGCACGGCGATTTAGCCCCAGTACGTTTGAATTGGCGTGATATTCGACCACTCATGAGTCACCGTTATCATTTACCGCCATCGGCGCATACAACCTTCGTCGCCGAACGTTTCGTGGTCTGCACTTTTGTACCTCGGCCAATTGAATCTGATCCAGGTGCACTGAAAGTGCCGTTTTATCACAATAACGACGATTACGATGAAGTGTTATTTTACCATGAAGGCGACTTCTTTAGTCGCGATAACATTGAACGTGGTATGGTGACCTTCCATCCGGCGGGCTTTACTCACGGGCCACACCCGAAAGCGTTTAAAGCCGGTCGCGAACACAAGAAGACATTCACTGACGAAGTGGCGGTGATGCTGGACACCCGCGATGCGCTACAGGTTGGCGAGGCGGCAACAGCGGTTGAGAACCGCGACTACGTCAATAGTTGGCAGGAGGCAAAATAACGCATGAAATTTGCGACATATCGAAATGGTACGCGTGACGGACAGCTGATGGTTGTCAGTCGAGATTTACGCAAAGCAGTGGCAGTACCTGCCATTGCCGCGACATTGCAAGAAGTGTTAGATGACTGGGACGACGTAAGCGCGCAGTTGCAAGCGGTTTATGACCAGCTAAACAGTGGTCAGGCGGTAGATGCCGAAGATTTTAATGAGCAACTCTGTGAATCACCGTTACCCCGTGCCTATCAATGGGCCGACGGTAGTGCTTACGTCAATCACGTCGAATTAGTGCGAAAAGCGCGTAATGCTGAAATGCCACCCAGCTTTTGGGAAGATCCGCTTATGTATCAGGGCGGCTCTGACGATTTCTTGGGACCCAAGGACGATATCGAAATGGCGTCGACCGAATGGGGCATTGATTTTGAGGGTGAAATTGCGGTCATCACCGATGACGTACCGATGGGCGTTAGCGAGGCCGAAGCGGGTGACCATATTCGCCTGTTAATGCTGGTAAACGATGTGTCGTTACGCGGCTTGATCCCTAACGAATTGGGTAAAGGCTTCGGCTTTTTCCAATCTAAACCGTCGTCAGCGTTCTCGCCTGTGGCGGTAACACCGGACGAGTTAGGCGACAAATGGCGTGAACATAAAGTGCATCTGCCGCTGCTATCGACCTACAATCAAAAGCCGTTTGGTAAACCCAATGCCGGTGAAGATATGACCTTTAGCTTTGCGCGTTTAGTCGCGCACGCGGCTAAAACTCGTCATTTAGGCGCTGGCGCTATTATCGGCTCAGGCACGGTATCAAACAAGCAAGGCACCGATCACGGCACCTCGATCGACGAGGGTGGCGTTGGCTATAGTTGTATTGCCGAGATCCGGATGATCGAAACCATTCGTGATGGAAAACCGACTACCGCGTTTATGAATTTCGACGATACCATCAAATTAGAGATGCTGGACGAAAACGGTGAGAGTATCTTTGGTAGCATCGATCAGCGCGTAGTGAAGTACGCGGGTTATCAATCATGAGCCTTAAACTCTATGGATACTGGCGCTCCGGCGCCACCTATCGAGTGCGCTTAGCGTTGCATTTAAAAGGTCTGAAGTTTGATTATCAGCCAGTGCATTTAGTTAAAGATGGTGGCGAGCAGCATCAGCAGGCTTACCAACAAATGACTCCAACCGAGCTGGTGCCGACCTTGGTCGATGGCGATATGACGTTGCATCAGTCGCCTGCGATTCTTGAGTATCTGGAAGAACGATATCCACAGCCAGCTTTATTGCCAGAGCAAGAGCCGCAGCGCTCGTTAGCGCGAGCCTTAGCACTGGACATGGCTTGCGATTTACAGCCGCTGAATAATTTGCGCGTACTTCAATATTTAACGAATGATTTAGCACTTAACGACGAGCAAAAGCAGGCGTGGATTGCGCATTGGACTAAGCGTGCCTTCACCGCTCTTGAACAAAGCTTGAGCCGCAGCGCGGGTCGTTATTGTGTGGGTGATCAAGTGACATTCGCAGACGTATGTTTGCTGCCACAGGTCTATCATGCGCAACGCTTTAAGGTGGCGCTAGACGATTTTCCCACCCTGATGCAGGTGCATCATAACTTGCAACAGTTACCTGCAGTTATCGCTTCGCGTCCGGAAAATCAGCCAGATGCTCAGTAGCTTTGGTATCGACCCATACCGATAGACCCATACCGATACTGAATCATAAATCGTTTTAACGCATTGGCGTAGCGGCTGTAACGGCGGCTACGCCTTTTTATCGCTGCGTATTATGCTGACGCCACATCGCAATCTGCCGCGCATTGGTCGCATGAATTGTGCTGTAGACTCGCCAGCGCGGTGACAATCTGGTTAAATGCGGTGGGTAAAGTAGGCACTCGATTCAAATAAAAAGGACAAGCTCCATGCAAAAGAAATTGGTCGTGGCTATTGCAGCAGCCTTGCTGACCGCCTCCTGTGCGTCGACTACGCCAGGGCAGTCGACAGCAGCGACATCACCATTAAACACGCAAACGCAGCAAGCCGACAGCTTAGCAACCGCTCAAGGGACTGCCGAGCTGACCATGGAACAGATTATGGCCGATCCGGATTGGCTAGGTCGCGCCCCCGAAAATGCGTACTGGTCGCTCGATAGTGAAGCGGTGTTTTATCAGCAAAAGCGTGCCGCGAGTGTCGTCAAAGACTTGTATCGTCAACCGTTAAACGGCGCTGCAGCTAGCGCTGTCAACTTAGCCGATTTACATCGCGTGGCTTATGATGGCGGGCTGCGCTCACACGATGGACGATTTGTTGCTTATACTTTTGAAGGCAACGTTTTTGTCTACGACAACATGCAGCAACAAACACGTCAGTTGACCCGCGATGCAGCGCGGCAGTCTGAACTACAGTTTCTTAATGATGGCCGTATTGCTTACCAGCAAGGCGACGGTATTTTCGCCGTTGATGTCACTAGCGGTGCCATCGAACAGTTAGCTGCATGGCAATTTGCTGAGCAACAGCCGGCTGTTGCAGAAGCGAAAGATTTCGTCGCGCGTGAGGCGATTCAACTCAGTAAATTCTTACAAAGCGAACGTCATAACCGTCAAGCACGAGCTGACCAGCAGCAAGCATTGGCGCAGGCAAATCGTTCGTTAATGAGCAATGAGTTTTACCTAGGCAACGATCAGCAATTGGTGCAGGCTAGCATTTCGCCAAATGCCGACCGTTTGATCATCGTTACTCGCGACAAACAAAGTTGGCGTGATGATGGCGATATCATGCCGAATTATATCAACGAAGATGGCCGTATCAGCGCAGAGAAGGTTCGTCGCCGTGTGGCCGATGCCAAGCCTGAAAACCACCGGGTGATACTGATTAATCTCGAAGACGGTAGTCAAAGCACACTGACATACAATAGCTTGCCAGGTTGGAACGACGATGTGTTAGCCGACGTTAAACGCGAGAACTACAAAGCCCAAGGCAAGACCTATCAATCAGAAAAAGCACCGCGCGCCATTACTCTGATGCAAGATTGGGGCTGGGAGAAAGGCCCAATCCGCTGGAATCAGCGTGGTTCAGAAGTGGCCATGATGTTGGAAGCGTGGGACAACAAAGATCGTTGGATTGTGACCGTTGATTTTGATGCTAAGCAATTTCGGGTACAGGACCGCCTGCATGACGATGCCTGGATCAACTACACCCACAACGACTTTGGCTGGTTAAACAGCGACGATGCGCTGTGGTATCAATCTGAGCAAAGTGGTTATTCGCAATTATACGTGAAACCGTTGGCGGGCAGTGAACGGGCCTTAACACAAGGCCGTTTTGTGGTCGAATCACCGACGCTTAGTCCCGATGGCGAATATCTTTATTTCCAAGCCAATAAGAAGCATCCGGGCGTTTATGAAGTTTATCGTGTTGCGGTAGATGGCGGTGAGGTGGAGCAGTTAACTAACTTAGGCGGCATCAACGATTATCGCTTAAGTCCTAATGGTAAACAGCTGTTGCTCACGCACTCCTCGGCGTTACAGCCGCCAGAGCTGATGGTACAAGCGGTTGCCGCTAATGCCCAAGCTCAGCAGTTAACCCATACCACTTCCGAAAAATTTGAAAGTATCGATTGGACTGCACCGAGCGTAGTGGCAATTCCGTCCAGCCATGGCGAACACCCGATTTATTCACGCCTGTACTTGCCTGATGACTTTGATCCAAACCGTGCTGAACAATACCCAGCGGTGGTGTTTATCCATGGCGCCGGTTATTTGCAAAATGCGCACATGGGGTGGTCAGGCTACTTCCGTGAATTCATGTTTCATAGCTTGCTGAATAAACACGGCTACGTGGTGTTGGACGTCGATTATCGCGGTTCAAAAGGCTACGGCCGTGACTGGCGTACTGCTATTTATCGCCAAATGGGTACGCCAGAAGTGGAAGACTTGGTCGACGCGGTCAACTGGTTGGGTAACAATAGCCACGTAGATACTCAGCGCGTTGGTACCTATGGCGGCTCTTATGGCGGCTTCCTGACCTTTATGGCGCTGTTTAAAGAGCCGGGTCTGTTTCAGGCTGGTGCCGCGTTGCGACCCGTGTCGGATTGGGCTCATTACAATACCGGCTATACCGCCAATATTCTTAACTTGCCCGATGACGACGCCATCGCTTATCGCCGTAGCTCGCCGATTTATTTTGCCGATGGCCTTGAGGATGCATTGCTAATCAACTCACCAATGGTGGATGATAATGTGTTCTTCCAAGATTCGGTGCGGGTGGTACAACGTTTGATCGAATTGCAAAAAGAAGATTGGGAAACCGCTATTTATCCAGTAGAGCCGCACGGTTTCCGTCAGCCAAGCAGTTGGTTGAACGAATATCGCCGTATCTTTAAATTATTTGAAGAGAACCTAAAGTCTGATACGACTCAATAAAAGCGTGGCTTGCCACTCGCCCTGCGAGTCGCTTTTTTATTTATGCGGAGTGAGCTAACGGCTGCCGCGCCGTGTAGCTAGCAACGATACCGCCGATCACGCCACTGGCGTGGATCACCCAAACTGCTTGGCCCATATTGGGCAATGCCAGAGGGCTGTTGCCGGTGACCGAAAAGCCGCAGGCTTCGGCGATAATTTTGGCAACGATGATGATTAGCACCACAACGCTTAACTTATCACCCTGACGGGTATCTCCTAATAAACAGAAAATGATCAAGCCGTGTAAAATCCCCGACAAGCCGACAAACCGTTGTGGTTGTCCGACTAACCATACCAATAGACAACACACCACACTGCAAATTAATAGCACATTCAGTAAGCGCCGAGCGCTGAGCTGACGTTGCCAAATTAACACGATCATGATTAAGGCTAACCAATTGAGTAAGCCGTGCTGATAGTTTAAATGGAGCAAGTGAGCACTAAAAAAACGCCACGGTTGTGACCATAATTGCGCGTGGTCATAGTCCAACAGCGCAAACCATTGCGCTTGAGTTTGCAAGCACAGGCTTATAACGACCAGTATTAATGTCGCTAACAGTAATTGGAAAAATGGGGATTTAATTTGCACGCTAACTGTCGCCCTCGTATGATAGATGCACTTGATTTTAGCCTGTGTAGAGGGTGTATGTACAAGAATCTAATTGCCTTATCGCTAACTTTGACCGCCACGCTAACGCTAACGGCTTGTGGTGGTGCGCCGCAACAGCGTGAAGCGCGCGAACCCGAAGCCGCCACCGGCGTAGTCGACAAACAGTTGGTTGAGGGGCAGCATTTTATGGTCGCCGCAGCCACACCATTGGCCGCTAATGCTGGATATCACATGCTAGAACAAGGCGGTAGTGCCATTGATGCGGCTATTGCTGTACAAGCCATGTTAACCTTAACCGAGCCACAGTCGTCAGGTATTGGTGGTGGTGCGTTTATTTTGTATTGGGATAATAACGAGAAGAAGCTCTATAGCATTGATGCTCGTGAACGCGCGCCATTGGCGGCAACGCCATCGCTGTTTTTAGACTCGCAGGGCAATGCGCCGCGTTGGATTGATGCGGTGGTCGGTGGCCGCTCGGTGGGTGTGCCTGGTGTACTGCGTGGTTTGGAATTAGCGCATCAACGCTGGGGCAAACTGGATTGGCAACCGCTGTTTGCGGAAACCATCGATAAAGCCGAACAGGGCTTTAAGGTATCTCCCCGACTGGCCAAGCTGGTTGAGCTAGAGATTAATCCCGGATTGCGCAAAATGCCAACCGCCAGCGACTACTTCTTCCCCAATGGTAAACCCTTACAGGCCGGTACGTTAAAAAAGAATCCTGAATTGGCCGACACGCTAACGCGCATCGCGGAGCAGGGCGCCGATGCTTTTTATCAAGGCGAATTAGCACAACAGCTAGTCAGCGCCGTTCAGCAAAGCCCGATAGCCCCGGGTAAGCTCGCTCTACAAGACTTAACACAATATCAAGCTAAGCTACGCGAGCCGGTCTGCCAAGGTTATCATCAGTATCAGGTTTGCGGCATGGGCCCACCGAGTTCTGGCGCCTTAACCATCGGTCAATTACTGGGCATTTTGGAGCAGACCAATATTGCCGAGCAACAGCCCAATAGCGCTGAGGCGGTGCATTTATTTACCCAAGCCTCGCGCTTGGCATTCGCCGATCGCGATTATTACATCGCTGACAGCGATTTTGTTGAGGTGCCAAGCGAAGCAATGCTGGCCCCCGACTACTTGGCCAGTCGAGCTAGCTTGATCACAGACAACGATATGGGTAGCGCAGAGCACGGGCAACCGGTAGCTGGTGAATGGGGCCAAGATTTAGCCTATGAATTGCCCAACACGAGCCATGTGTCAATTGTTGACGCTGAAGGTAATGCGCTGTCAATGACCACCAGTATCGAAATGGGGTTTGGTTCCACGGTGATGGTCAATGGCTTCCTGTTGAATAACCAGTTAACCGACTTTTCACTGCAACCGCGTGACCAACAAGGACGTTTGATTGCCAACCGCGTCGAAGCCGGAAAACGTCCGCGTAGTTCGATGTCACCAACCATTGTGTTAAGTGAAGATGGTCAGCGCGTAGTGCATGTGATAGGTTCACCGGGTGGTAGCCGTATCATTGATTACGTGGCACAGACGCTGGTGGCTCTGCTGGATTGGGACATGACCATGCAGCAAGCAGTCGCTTTACCGCATGTGACCAATCGTAATGATTACACCGCACTCGAGCAGGGTACAGCAATTACGGATGTTGCTGAGGCATTAAAAGCACGTGGCCATGAGGTTAAAGTGATGTCGTTAAATAGTGGCTTACACGGCATTACGGTGACTGCGGAAGGGGGCTTGCAAGGGGGTGCAGACCCGCGCCGCGAAGGTATCGCCAAGGGGCAATAACGATGATAAAAAAAGGCTTGCTCATTGCAGCAACCGCATTGCTATTAAACGCGTGCGGCGAGCAATCCGCCGCCGATGCTATGCATGCGGCGATGGAGCCGCAGACGGTGGTTACGGAGTTTTTTGATGATATTTATAACGACCGCGATTTAGAAGCGGCAATGACACACACCAGCGCCGACTTGAGTGCGTTATTGCAACATTATGGTTCTATCAGTTCGGTGCAGCGTTATTTGCTCAACCGTTATTTTGATGAAGCCAAAATTAATGTCGATAACAGTAGCATTCGGCCGTATCTTGGTAACCCAGAAAACTTGCGGGTCACCGTTGCGTTATCAGGGCCGTATAACGGCGGTCAGTATGACGAAGTGCGTTCGGTGTTATTGGTGAAACATGAGAATGAGTGGCTAGTCACACGCATTTTCGACGACCCGTTTAAGTAACGGGTCGCCACTTTAGATGAGGCTGGTTTTACGCTTTCTTGAGCGTGTTGCTGTAGGGCGGCCAGCCCATCGCCTTGCCGGCTAATAGGTGCAAATGAATGTGATAGACGGTTTGTCCACCGTGTTCATTACAGTTCATCACTAATCGGTAACCATCCTCTGCAAAACCCTGCTGCTGAGCGATTTTTGCGGCGACTAAGTAAAGGTGACCGACGCTTTCACAATCGGCGGCTTGAATGTCGTTAACGGTGGCTATCGGCTGTTTGGGAATGATCAACAAATGCACCGGTGCTTGCGGGTTAATATCCTCAAATGCTAACGCAATGTCATCTTCGTAAACGATATTGGCGGGAATTTTGCGCTCAATGATCTGACTAAAAATTGTTGCTTCTGCCACCCTAGACTCCTGTTATAGGCTGCTATTGTCATTGCATGGTACTGCCCGCAGGAGTATAGCGCAAATACTCAATTAGTCTTCGCTAGCAGGCCGTAGCTGCCATGTTGGAATTGCCCCAGCAAACTATTTAGCAATGGATGACTAATTTGCTTAGGCTCGCTCTCGGCCAGCAAGTGTTGCTCGGCGACGTAAGTCTGTAGACTAGAATTATTCACCAGTAATAGATACCAAGGCTGTTGTTTTGCTGGACGCGATAGCGCCATGCGTTGATACCAGTCATCGCTGAGCGAGAAGCACGCGTCGACATCAACAATAACACCACGATAGCCATAGAGCTCATGCACGACCAGTTGCCCCAGTGCAAATTTTACCTCTACCATACTGCTACCTCATTATGCTTTACTGATAACCTATTATCGGACAGACTGACAGCGACTTTAGCGTCAGCTAAGCTTTACTCAGGCTTTTTTTAAGTTGATGCCGAACCGCCGCGAGAGACTCTGTAAGTCAGCAGCGACGCTTGGTGAGAGGGAGGGTGATTATGCAAGGTTATGACGATAAACGGGGATTTCGCCGGGTACCTATCGACACACCGGCGGTTGCCAACTTAATCGACGGACGCCAAGTTCATGGTCGCTGTATCGATATTAGCGCCAGTGGCTTATCGTTGATCATGCCAGACACGATTGCCTGCGGTGAAAGTTTAGTGGTCGAAGTTGCCTCCGCCGGTGGCATTCCACCGTTAGAGGCGGAGGTGCGGGTGCTGCGCTGCGAAGAGCCCGGCGTCGAGGTCAAAGACGCCGACCACTATCATTGGGGCTGTGTCATCGACAAAGTCCGTTAACCGTTTAATCGGCGCGCAGCACTAACCCTTTCAGGTACAAGCCCTCGGGATAGCTGAGTAACACCGGATGGTCGGCAGCTTGATACAGGCGTTGCACTAACTTTAATGGGCGGCCGGCGTCTAAAGCAGCGTCGGCGACTACCTTTTGGAATAAATCCGCGGCCAATAAACCTGAACACGAAAACGTCAGCAAGATACCACCCGGGTTGAGTAATCCCGCCGCCAACCGGTTAATGTCTTTATAGCCGCGACAGGCCCGGGTAAGACTGGCTTTACTGTCAACGAACTTGGGTGGATCTAAGACAATCACATCAAAGCGCTCACCGGCTTTGGTATAATCGCGTAACGCCTGAAAGACATCTGCCTGGTGCTGCTGTACCGGGGCATCGGTCATATTGTTTAGCGCCAGGTTTCGCTGGGCAGTTGCTAACGCCGGCTCAGACACATCGACGTTGATGACTTCACGCGCGCCCGCCGCTGCCGCATAAATACTAAAGCCACCGCTATAACTAAAGGCATTGAGTACACGTTTACCGGCTGCGTAAGTCATGATGGCATGACGACTATCTCGTTGGTCCAAATAATAACCGGTTTTATGACCAGCACAAATATCAACCGCCAGTTGCAGGCCATTTTCGCGAATGATGACCTCGGCTGGCGGCTGATCGCCGCTTAATACACCCGTTACTAGTGGTAAGCCCTCTTTTTTACGAACGTCGACGTCGGAGCGCTCGTATATATGGCAACCGGCGAAACAACGTTTTAATGCGTTAACAATAGCACCACGCCAACGTTCGGCACCGGCGCTCAAGAGCTGGCAGACCAGGTAATTGTCATAACGGTCAATGGTGATGCCGGGTAGCTCATCGGATTCGGCGGCGACCACACGGTAACTGTTGGTATCGCTGCTCAGTAATTGTTGTCGTAGTTGCTGCGCTTGGTGAATACGTCGATAAAAGAATTCATCGTCAATGCTGTCGTTGGCGTCAAAGCTCCACACCCGCGCCCGAATTTGAGACTGCGGAGAATAAGCCGCTAATGCCAAAAATTCACCATTGGCACTCTCGACACGAACCGTATCACCGCTTGCGGGCTTACCTTTGACGGTTTGAATAGCGCCGCTGAAAATCCACGGATGGCGGCGTTTCAGCGACTTCTCTTTACCCGATTTTAAAACAACAACAGCACTCACTTATTTAACCTTCATGCCGGGTTTTGCGCCGTCGTGCGGGTTCATGATGAACAGTTCTTTACCACCCGGACCGGCGGCTAAAACCATTCCCTCAGACAAGCCAAAACGCATTTTTCGCGGTGCTAGATTGGCGACCATGACGGTATGCTGACCAACTAACTCAGCCGGATCGTAGGCCGATTTGATACCCGCAAACACTTGACGAGTTTCACCACCCAGGTCAAGCGTTAACTTAATCAGTTTATCGGCGCCTTCAACAGGCTCGGCGTTAGCAATCAACGCAACGCGCAGATCGACTTTGGCAAAGTCGTCGATAGTGATGGTGTCGGCAATCGGATCGTTTGCCAATTCGTCCCCCCAGCCGATGCTGCGTTAGCGGTATTCTGTTGTTTCGAATCTGCAATCATTTTTTCGACGTTATCCATATCGACGCGCTGCAATAGCGCTTTAAATTTGTTGATGTCGTGGCCAGTTAACACCTGTTGCGCGCTGTCCCAGCTAAACTCGTCGTTGAGGAAGTCTTGTACACGGTGCGCAAGTTCGGGCACCACTGGCGTTAAATAAATCATTAATATGCGAAATAAATGAATCCCCATTGAGCAAATGTCGTGCACATCTTGTTGGCGTTCGGGATCTTTAGCCAGCTGCCAAGGTTCACGATCGGCAATATAACCGTTGGCCTCGTCGGCTAGCGCCATAATGTCGCGCATCGCGCGCGCAAATTCGCGTTTTTCAAAGCTCTCGGCAATGCTGTCGGCGGCTTGTTGAAAACGCGCCAGTAACTCGGGTTCGGCGATTTGCTGTGATAACTTGCCGTCGAATTTTTTGCTAATAAAGCCAGCGCAGCGGCTGGCGATATTAACCACTTTACCGACTAAGTCGGCGTTAACCCGTTGCGCGAAATCGGTCAGGTTCAAATCTAAGTCGTCGATACGGCTGGTTAGCTTGGCGGCAAAATAATAACGCAGATAATCGGGATCTAAATGATCCAAGTAGGTGCGAGCTTGAATAAACGTGCCTTTAGATTTAGACATTTTGGTGCCGTTAACGGTAATAAAACCGTGTGCCCAAACGTTAGTCGGCTGGCGGAAATTGGCGCCTTTTAACATGGCTGGCCAGAACAAACTATGGAAGTAGATGATGTCTTTGCCGATAAAGTGGTAAAGCTCGGCGGCGCTATCGGCACGCCAGAAACTATCCCAATCGGCGTTACCAGTTTGTTCGCAGTAGTGGCGGAAGCTACTCATATAGCCAATCGGCGCATCTAGCCAGACATAAAAGTACTTGCCCGGGGCATCGGGGATTTCAAAGCCAAAATAGGGCGCATCGCGAGAGATATCCCAGCGTTGTAAACCGCTTTCGAACCATTCGTTCAGTTTATTCGCCATTTCTGGCTGTAATGAGCCCGAGCGTGTCCACGCTTTCAACATGTCGGCAAAAGCCGGTAGATCAAAGAAGTAATGCTCGGATTCACGCAGTTCAGGTGTGGCACCGGATACCGCTGAACGCGGATTTTTTAAATCGGTGGGAGCATAAGTCGCACCACAGACATCGCAGTTGTCACCATACTGATCTTCGGCACCGCACTCTGGACAATCGCCTTTGACAAAGCGGTCGGGTAAGAACATCGACTTTTCTGGATCGAATAATTGTTCGATCACTTCGGTTTTGATGTAACCGTTGTCGCGTAGACGGCCATAAATGACCTCAGCTAAGTCACGGTTTTCTGGACTATGGGTTGAATAATAATGATCAAACGCCACATTAAAATCAGCAAAGTCTGCTTCGTGGGCGGCTTTCATGTCGGCAATCATCTGCTCAGGGCTGATGCCCAATTGCTGCGCTTTAAGCATGATTGGCGTACCATGAGCGTCGTCGGCGCACATGTAGTGGCACTCGTGGCCACGAAGTTTTTGAAAACGTACCCAGATATCGGCCTGGATATAGCCCAGCATATGGCCGATATGAATCGGGCCATTGGCGTATGGCAGGGCGTTAGTGACAAGAATTTTGCGAGATACGGATGCCATGCGTGTGTTTGCTTCTCTTGTTATGGATGCGTTAAAAACGAAATGCGTTGCGTTGGCTAGCTAACGGCGCATTGCCGAATGACGCCACCAACGTTATAAAATCACGTCGGCAGTTTAGCATAAAAGCCACGCGGTACACAGCTATCAGGAGTGTTCATGTCGAGTCAAATTGTGGCGCAGTTAGGCGCCCTGAAAACCCGTTACTTTCCGCACGGTATTGCGCCGCAATGGATTACCATTGAGCAGCAAACGGTGACTCTGCGGTTACCGTTTTTATTGAGCCAGCAGGGCTTGCATGAAGTTATTGAAGCCGCTGGTTTGAGTGGCTGGCAGTGGCAGCTAGCACCACAGATTGAACGGCTACGCAACTCGCAACCGGAACTACCCATGCGTACCGGCAACGTGATTGTGGTGTCGTCGGGTAAAGGTGGCGTGGGAAAATCATCGGTAACGGTGTCGTTGGCGATAGCGTTACAGCAACTCGGGGCGCGTGTCGGTATTATTGATGCCGATATTTATGGGCCGTCGATTCCGACGATGCTGGGGCGAGCCAGCGATAGCTTACAGTTCACCTCGCGTAATAAAATGATCCCGCAACAGGTACATGATTTGCAGGTTAACTCGCTGGGTTATCTGGTTGCCGATAAAGATGCCACCATATGGCGCGGGCCGATGGCCAGCGCGGCGCTACAACAACTGTTTAAGGATACCGATTGGCCACAGTTAGATTATCTATTAGTCGACATGCCACCGGGTACCGGTGATATTCAGCTAACCATGGCGCAAAAATTACCCGTTACCGGCGCGCTGGTCGTGACTACTCCACAGACGGTGGCGTTAGCCGATGCGCAAAAGGGCATTGCAATGTTTAATAAGCTCGATATTCCATTGCTTGGCGTGTTAGAGAATATGAGCGTTTATCAGTGCCCCAGCTGTGGTCATCAAGAGGCTATTTTTGGTGACTCTGGTGGCGCCCAAGTGGCTGCTGAACAGGGCGTGCCGCTGTTAGGTCAATGGCCGCTATTCGCGCCGTTGCGCGAAAGTCTGGATCAGGGAGTACCCTATAATCGTCAGCATGCCGACAGCGCGATTGCTGCGCAAATGCGCGACAGTGCCGCGTTTTTAACGGCAAACTTGTACTATCAACGACATGATCGGGTATAGTGTCAGTCAGTTTTGAACCGTAGCAATAACAGGTGGCATCATGCGCTTAACCGATACCGAAATTGAAGCGTATTTAGCAAAGGGCATTATTGGCGTAGAGCCCGCGCCACAAACACAGAATATTTCCGGCGTGACACTGGATATTCATTTGGGTAACGAATTTCGTGTGCTGCAAGATCACGCCGCACCTTATATTGATATTAGTGGTCCACGCTCAGAAATTGAACAAGCCATCAATCAGGTCATGAGCGATCCGATTCATTTGTCTGACGAGCGAGCATTCTTCATTCATCCCGGTGAGTTTGCCTTAGCGGTAACCCACGAGGCAATCACCTTACCAGACGATATGGTCGGTTGGTTAGATGGTCGCTCCTCGCTGGCACGCTTAGGGTTGATGGTGCATGTTACCGCGCATCGCATCGACCCAGGTTGGTCGGGACAAATCGTGTTGGAGTTTTATAATGGTGGCAAATTACCGTTGGCGTTGCGTCCGGGTATGAAAATTGGCGCCATCAGTTTTGAAACCCTCAACCAACCCTGCGCACGCCCATACAACAAACGTTTAGACGCCAAATACAAAGGCCAGCAAGGCGCTGTTGCATCACGCATTTCCGCCGACGGCTCGTAGTTTATCTATTGGCTACCTTCAACTGGCTTTAAGCTTAACGAGCAGTTGTACACATCACCATTCAAGTCTACACTAATGATACTTAAAAGTGTTATTTTTGTAGACTTGAAGGTTGTTATGAAGAAGCTTGATGCACTTAAAGCATTTTCAAAATACGGCGAACAAGGCCGTTATGTCTATGCGTTGTCTGACTTAAAAAAAATATTTCATGAGGACGGAAAGGCGAGTCTACGCGCCGGTATTAAACGTTTGATTGAGGATAACTTGCTGGTGCGGGCTAGTAATGGTGTGTTTGTTTATTCACTTCATATATCGAAGCCCAGCGAAGTACTGGAACAAATAGCTAAAACGTTACGTCGCGGCGAGTATAACTATGTCAGTCTAGAATCGGCGCTTTCTGAATATGGTGTAATTTCTCAAGTGCCCGTTGACCGTTTAACGATCATGACGACGGGACGCTCGGCTGAATACAAAACGCCCTTCGGTACTATCGAATTCACGCATACTAAACGACAAATCACCGACATCCTTGATGATTCAATTGATGTTGATCGGCCACTACGACTAGCGCGAGTTTCGACAGCATTGCGTGACTTAAGAAGGGTCGGTAGGAATCTGCACTTGCTCGATCAAGAGGTGTTAAATAAAAATCGATAGACAAAACTTTTTGCAGCTAGTCGAACGCGCGATGGCCTCGCGCGAGATGGGTCACATGAGAGCTGTGGTTGAGAAAGAGTTATTGCACTATGACATTCTCTACTCACTTGAAAGAGCTGGTTTACTCGATGACTATAGGCTTGATAATTATCACGAAATGCTCAGCGATCTCATCTTGAAATTACCAACGATTATCGCGGATAAGAGTTTTCAAAGTGAGATGCAACGCTTCTTGCCAACGACGGTTTTTGAACGAACTTTGGCTAACGAAAAATTTCAAATTTATTTAAAGAGCACTTTATCCGGGTTATTTAACGATGTCGCCGATAAATTATACCGAACGAACGATGAGTTGGAGTTTCGAATGTAGGTGCGTCGATCATCAAGCTTGATCAACAAGCTAATTGATGTGATTATATGAACAATTGTTCATATATTTGTTTTGAGGCTTTATGAGTCATTCCCATATGCATCACCATGACGACCACCACCATGGTCACAGCCATGACCACAGCGTCACCGGTGCTAACGAAAAAAAGGTACTGTTGTCGTTCTTTTTAATTTTCACCTTTATGTTGGTCGAAGTGGTTGGTGGTTGGCTATCCGGTTCACTGGCACTGCTTGCCGACGCTGGTCATATGTTGACCGATGCCGCGGCGCTGGCGTTAGCTTATGCGGCGTTTCGTTTTGGTCGACGTGGTGCTGATCATAAACGCACATTCGGTTATTTACGGTTTGAAGTGATAGCCGGCTTTATTAACGCGATAACACTGTTTGCCATCGTTATTTGGATTGCTTATGAGGCATGGCAACGTTTTAACCAGCCACACGAGGTGCTAGCCGGACCGATGCTGATAGTAGCGGTGATTGGCTTAATTGTGAATGTGCTGGTGTTCTGGATTTTAACCCGCGGTGATACCGAGCATGTCAACATCAAAGGCGCGGTGTTACACGTGATGGGCGACTTGTTGGGCTCGATTGGTGCGATCATCGCCGCGGCTGTCATCTACTGGACCGGTTGGACGCCGATAGACCCGATTTTGTCCCTGCTGGTGGCACTCATTATTTTACGTAGTGCTTGGAAGCTACTGGTTAAGTCGTTGCATATATTATTAGAGGGTGCGCCCGACAACGCGACTCCGGCCCAGCTTAAGGATTATCTTTGTCAACACATTGAGGGGGTTGCCGATGTTAGTCACGTGCATGTGTGGCTGATCACCTCGGGGCGAGCGTTAGCAACCTTGCATGTGCGACCTAAGCTTGACGAACAGGCGCGAGAAGTCGCTCAGGCGGTTGAGCATGAACTGCTGACACAATTCGATATTGAGCATGTCACGGTGGCGATTGATTGGAATCAAGGCAAGCAGCAGCGGAGCAAGGCCCAGCATGCGACTAGCTGCAGTTTAGAAAACATAGATGCGCAGGCACTGGCGGGGCATCACCACCACCACTAACGCGGTTAGTTAAGCCGTCAATTTAAGGAGAGATGTCATGGGATGCCAAGTACCGACGCTGGATAAACAGCAAGTCACTATTTTAGCGGAGACTTTTCGCTTGTTAGGTGACCCGAATCGGTTGCGTATCTTAATGTATTGCTTGCCTGAGCCGCGTGCCGTAGGTGATATTGCAACCCATTTGGAGCTTTCACAAACACTGGTCAGTCACCATTTACGATTACTCAAAGGGGCTCGTTTGGTACGCGGTGAACGTCAGGCAAAGCATGTGTTTTATGAACTAGCCGACGAGCATGTACGCGATATGCTGCACGATATGGTGCATCATATCGCTGAAGAAGACGCCGAGGACTAAGCCAATAGCGGTTGAGTAAGCGATATGCTTAACCATAGTTAATTAAGGAAATAGACAATGGCGCTCGCATTAATTGATAAATTGGGTTGGATACTCATTGCCGACAACGCTTTACTGGCGGTACGCTCACATGGCAAAGATAAGTTTTATCTGCCAGGCGGCAAGCGTGATGCGGGCGAAAGCGATGAGCAAGCGCTGTGTCGTGAAATCGGTGAAGAGTTGACGGTGCGGTTACGACCTCAGTCACTGCATTTTTATGACGAACTGCGAGCACAGGCAGATGCAAAAAATGATGGTACTGAAGTACGCTTACGCTGCTACTTTGCTGATTATGATGGGCATTTACAAGCGGCCGCCGAAATTGCCGAGCTAGCCTGGTTATCTATGGCAGACTTGCCGCGTTGCTCGCTAGCGTTACAGCTGCTGATGCAACAACTGCATCAGCAGCAACGTTTATAACGGTATTAGCGGCAACAGACTAAGCCAGCGCTAAGACTTTAGCGACTAATTTGCCAATACCGGCATCGGCTTGTAATAGATTCTCGGCTAGCATATAAGCCGGGGTTGTCACCAACTTGTGCTGATCATCAATGACGATATTATCGACTGCACAGTCAATGTGCTCACCGCCCAGTTTGTTAATCGCTTGCGCGGTGTCGGCGTCGTTACCAATAGTCAGTTTAACGCCACGCCCGTATAGCAACGGCAACATGGCCGGGGCGATGCACATATAGCCAGCCGCTTTACCGGCTTTAGCAAATGCCTGAGCGGCATGTAGCATGTCTTTTTGTACGCTGGCCTCGGCACCTTTTACCGCGAAATCACACAAGTTTTTGGCTGCGCCAAAGCCACCCGGTACCAGTAGGGCGTCGAAATCGTCAACCTTCAGTTCGGTGAGTGGTTTTATTTTGCCTCGTGCAATACGGGCAGCCTCGACCAAAACATTGCGTTGTTGTTGCTGCGGCTCGCCTGTTAAATGATTGATGACATGCATTTGCTCGATATCTGGTGCGAAACACTGATAGCTCGCTCCACCTTTTTCGATATGTAGCAGTGTCAATACCGCTTCGTTGACTTCCGCACCATCAAAAACGCCACAGCCCGATAAAATTACCGCAACCTTTTTCATCACAATTCCTCCATGTTTGGTCAATGTGACACAGTATAACCTGTCCTTGTTGCTACGTATAAATAACGAAAACGATTACTCATTGACGGTCGTTGTTAATCGCTTTATCGCTAAAATGAGGTTTATTTAAATAATTCAGGCTCTACAATAAGCACGCTAAATACATTCCGGGACTCAAAAGCTTATGCAGCAAAACATCAAAGGCATTGCGCTGGCCATCGGCGTTGCCGCTATGGCCGGTTTATTAAAACTATGGTTACCTGAAGATTGGCACTTATCACTATTAATTTTAGCGATTGTGTTGGGGGTTGTGGTGGGTAATTTATTACCCGCATCAGTGCGCGGCCAATGTGAGGCGGGCCTGAACTGGGCTAAAGGCCCGGTGCTGCGTTTGGCGATTATTCTGTATGGATTTAATGTGACCTTGCAAGAAGTCGGGCAGGTCGGCAGCTACGGTATTTTGCTAGCAGTATTGATGGTCACGCTGATCACCGTGGTCGGTGTATTTGTTGGCCGGCGCTGGTTTGCTTTAGACAGTCACTCGGCATTGCTGATTGCCAGCTTTGCGGTGCGGCTGCCGTGGCCGCAGTAGAGCCGGTTATCAAGGCCGCGCCTTATAAAGTGGCGGTAGCGGTAGCAACGGTGGTAATTTTTGGCACGGCATCGATGTTTATTTATCCGCTGCTATACCCGTTGACCGGGTTTAATGAATCGCAGTATGGTCTATGGGTCGGTGCGGCGGTTCATGAAGTCGCGCAAGTGGTGGTAGCGGGGGCGGCAGTTAGCGCTGATGCCGCGCACATTGCGGTAACCGAAAAAATGATCCGGGTGATGATGTTGGTGCCGTTACTGCTGGTCATTTCGATTCAGCAGACCGGCATTCACTCAGTCGCTGATATTAAACGTATTAAAGTACCTTGGTTCGCGGTCGCCTTTTTGCTCGTTATCATGGCCAATTCTTGGGTCGATTTTTTAGCGCCTTGGCGTGACTATTTCACCACCGTTGCCGGCTTGTTACTAGCCTTGGCGATGGCTGCTCTGGGCGTACTCACGCATCTCAGCGTATTAAAAAAAGCCGGCGTCCGAGCGCTACTGTTGGCGGCTTTGCTATTTAGCATTCTCATCGCTGTTAGCTGGCTGCTGGTGGCGTTGTTTTAATGCCAAACGGTCAAATAGCGGTCTAAGGCTTACTGCTATGTTGGGTCTTGCTCAAGCCGCCACTGAGGGTGAGTTGCAGCGCTTCTGCTGGTGTCATGTCGAGTGATGTAATACAGTCGCGTGGCACCATGACCATATAGCCGCCGACGTTATAGCTCATGGGCAAAAACACAGCCACTTGGTCGTCGTTCAAGTTACGCGACAACTTATCGTCGTCTTGTCCGGGGGTTTTAGTGACAATACCGATGAGCTGTAACTGACTATTTGGTAAAGATACCAATACTACCGATTCATCGGCGAAATTCTTACCCGACATCATGTCAAATACGTCGTTAATGGTGCCGTATAAACTGCGTAATAGCGGCATCTTATTCATGAATTTACCGGGCATTTGCCAGAGCGAGTTGATCCATAACCAGCGCGAACTAAAGCCAATCACCACCGCTATTAACAAAAAGCTTAAAAACGCCAACCCCGGAAAGTAGTACTGCTCACCAACCAAGGCAACCCAAATAGGACTTAGCCCGGTTTCCACCGTGACTAATAACCAACGCACTAGCGCAATGGTGATGACTATGGGTAACAAGATTGCTAGGCCTTTTAACAGCCACTGCATTAACGTTTTCATTCACTCGGTGCTCAGTTGCTTGATATTCAGCGCTTAGCTTAACGATAAAAATGGTGCAGGGGAATAGCGCCTGTTAGCCAATGGCGGAGTAAGGCAATCGGTGATTTAGCCAATTAAAACGCCAATTAGTCGCTAATTGAGCACTGACTAATTGGCGTTGATAGGTTGTCTGGCGACAATTAACGCAATGGTTTAGCGTGCGCCGCACCAGCAAAAATGGCGTTCATAAAGAGTATATTTAAACCGTCCATATAAGCGCGATAAGTCGGCTCTTGAGTAAAGGCGATCAACATCCCTTTTTGCATCGGTTGCCACATCAAAAAGGGCTTGTAAGCCAACTGTTGTCGGTTTTCTTGCCACAAGTAGCCGCTCGCAAGTACCTTGTCGGCGTCGCTGTAGTAAGCAATATTACGTCCATATTGAATATCGATGGGGGCAAAAATCTGGTTGCCCACATAATTACTGATAACCTGTGGTTTGACTCCAGCGCTTAACCAATGTGCCTGATCAACGTCGGTATTCAAAAGCACGCCAGCGACCCAATAAGGGTCGGCATCGGTGTTTTTGACCTGTTCCAGAAATTGCGAAAAGTCGGTAATGTGCTGACCAGCAGTATAGCTATCATCAGATAGACTGTCGCTGTTATCGGTCACCGCTTTTTCTAGCTGAGTTTTTAATAGTCCTGCCTCGACCGCCCAGCCACTGGCATTGCCAAGCGTGATGAGCACGCCGCCACGATTGACCCAGTCGCGTAGATTAGCCACGCCAGTAGCGCCCAAAGCGCTACTATAACCGCCGCGACTGGCTGGTAAGATGATCACTTGATAATGGCTCAAGTCGGCACGCGCTAATTGCGCACTGCGGATAGCCGTAGTCGGGTAGTTGAATTGCTGCTCAATCACATAGCGCACATGACCTGCACTGAGGCTTTGCACGGGTTCATCCCAAGCAATAGCGATGTTGGTTTGCGGTACGCTGACAACATTATCGGAACCGAAATTGGGACCGTCCAGTACCCAGCTGCTATCGACGCCCTGTATCGTGGCGCCACTACTAATCGCCAATGTTTTTAGTTTGCTAGGCAATTGTTGTTGTGGATTATCGGCAAGGGTAATGATTAATGATCCGGCCGGATAGCGGTCGCCGCTTTTATGGGTGAACGGCAAATCACTGCGTTTCACCTTGATACCGGCACGTAACGCCGCTGTTAGCAGGCGTCCACTGTTCATATCTCCCCACTTGACTAAATAACCGAGCTTAGCATCGGCATGCAGTAGTTGCCCTGGCGCAATAGCAGCGGTCGCTTGCAGTAACCGCTGTTTGATGTCAGGTAATTGCTCACAGACATCTACATCAACATTGAATAAAAGCGGTAACGCCCAGCCGCTGACATCGTATATTTGATCCGCTAGGTTGTGGTTACGACGCCGCTCTTGTTCGGCTAAAAACTCCGCGCTCATATCGACTTGAGGGTCGAGCAGGGTGCGTAATAAACGATAACCGGGTTGTGCAGCGTCAATCACGTAACTGCCTGTTGGATAATCATTGCCGCAGCTAGCAAAGGCTTGCTCGCTACGACTAACTTGTAGACCTTGCTCCACTAATAACGCGGCCAGTTTGTGCGCCCCTGCGGCATCGCCAGTGGGATCGATCACCCAACTGCGTTGCTCACTATTTTGCGCCTCGTTAATGGCACTTTGGCGGTATTGCCAAAAGCGCTGTAATAACTGCTGGCGTCGCTGTGAGACGGTTTCGATGGTTGCCATTGAGGCGACAAAATGGCGCTGCACTCCATCTGCATAAGTGAGAATGTCGCCATCCTGGCGACGAAATTGATGACCGCGCGCTGATGCCATTTCGTAAGTCATGGCGATGGCACCGTGATACAGTGGCCAACTAGCACCATAGCCTGGATAAAAGGCGTCAAATACCTCGCGTGTATAATAGTCAAAGCCCATGGCGTCGAACCAGGCCGCGTTGTTTTGCCCAATCCAGTCCAGCCCCTGTCGTTGCTGTGCGGTAATAAACGGGTTATAGGGCTCGGCTTCCGGCGTAAAGTAGTAGCTTGAGTCTCCACCCATCTCATGCAAATCGACAAAAGCTAACGGATAATAGGTCAGTAATGCCGCAACCTGGCCTTTGATTTCCGGTTGGGTGAGGGCAATCCAATCGCGATTCATATCAAATAAATAATGGTTGCTGCGACCTGACGGCCACGGCTCATTATGCTCGGCAGATAAGCGATCTGCCGAATGTTGCATACCGGCGGTCATATAATAGCGTGATACAAAACGCGCACGACCATCAGGATTTTGCAACGGGTCGATGAACACCAGCGTGTTATCTAGAAAGTTTTTTACCCGATTATCGTCCGCCGCTAACAAGTGGTAAGCGGTCATCATCGCCGCTTCTGGCGGACTGATCTCATTACCGTGTACGCCGTAACCTAACCAAACCGAGCCGGGTAAGCTGTCGATGAGTTGCTGCGCTTGTGCGTCACTAGTTTGTCGAGGATCAGCCAGTGCTTGCATGCCTTGTTCAAATTGGCTCAATTGGGCGATGTTGTCAGCGCTCGAAATGATCGCATAAAACAGTCGCCGACCCTCCCAGCTTTCACCATACTCAACCAATTTAACTTGCTGCGGGTACGCTTGCTGAAGCGCATTAAAGTATTGGCTCAAATCGGCGGGGCTGGTAATTCGACTGCCAATGGGGTACCCCAGCACGCGCTCAACACTAGGACTATCTTCGTTGTAACTGGCACCCGGCCACATGGCTGTAACTGAGTTGTCTTGAGCTGCTGCGGCCAAGGCGTTGTGGCTGAGTGCGCTAGCAAAAATGGCTGCTAAAGAAGTTAGAATCAAACGACGCATCGTCACTCCCGTTATTATTGTTGTTGTCGTTATTCGCTGGCGCGTGCGCGGTTTTAGTTGACTCGCGACGCTGAGCTAAACAACAAGTTTACCGCTCGCTCTAGTGCCTCGAGTAAACTTTGCTGTTGATGTCGGTGCGGCATGCTAGGCTCACAACTGACGTCTCCAACCACCGGCAGTTGCCACTGATTGGCGGTACCCAGTTGTTCGTTGCTGATGACCAAATCGACCAATGGATATTGCCATTGTTGCTGCATCCAATTGAGTTTTTGTGCCAGCGTAAGTTGCCCTGCTGGACTGCGCTCGGCAACTAAATTATCAATAAAAATCACCTTTGCCTGACTATCGGCGACCGCGCGTCGGATATCACCGACTAAAAGCGGTGGCATGACCGAGGTTAGCAAGCTGCCTGGCCCCAAAATGATAAGGTCGCTGTGCATAATATGGCGCACCGCTTCAGGAGTCGCAGCGATATCATTGTCTAAACGCAAGCGGCTGGGCATGTGGGCTAGTTGATCGACATGAATTTCGCCAAAGCAAGAGAGCCCATCTTGGGTATCGGCAACCAGATCGGTGGGCGCCTCTGACATAGGCAGAATGCGGGTATCGATATTCAGTAAACGGGACAGCAATTGAATGCCATCAAGCGGACGCGCGCTCAATTGATCCAGCGTGTATAGCAACAAATTACCGAGATTATGCCCGCTGAGCGTGGTTTCTCCAGCAAAACGAAAATTCAGTACCTCAGCCGCTAGCGGTTGTTGCGCTAATTGTGACAAGCAGTTACGAATGTCGCCCCAGGCGATACAATGATGAGATTGACGTAATAATCCCGTTGCACCGCCATTATCGGTGGTGGCCACCACGCCGATAAGGCGTCGTTTCAAAAAGCTTAGCGTCGAGAGTAAGCGACCTAAACCGTGGCCGCCGCCGATGGCCGTGACCCGTGATAGATTGTTAAGTTGCATGAGTGCTTCGTTTGCAAATATTAACAGCAAGTTACCGAATTAGTCGTCGTTTAGCAAGCCAGCCCGGTTGCAGCTCGTGTTATGCTTAGGCTATCGCTTATATAGAGGCAGTAGGAGTCGATATGGCATCCACAGCAAGCCCTGCGGCTGGTCCGTCATTATTTGATAATCAATATGCAAAACGCTTTGCGGCGCTTTATGAACAACGTCAACCCATTGCATTAGCCGATTATCAATTGGTGTTAAGCAATCCATCGTTAGCTCGACAGTTGGGGTTGTCTGACGAGCCGGCGAGCTTAGCGGCGTTAACCGCAGCGACGAAATTGCCGGCGGGGGCGCAACCGTTAGCGCAAAAATATGCCGGTCATCAATTTGGTCACTATAATCCGTATTTAGGCGATGGTCGTGGACTGTTGCTGGGTGAAATTAACAGCCAAACTTGCGGGCACCAAGATTTGCATATTAAGGGTGCGGGGGTTACGGCATTTAGCCGCCATGGCGATGGTCGTGCGGTATTGCGTTCCAGCTTGCGTGAGTTTTTAGCCAGCGAGGCCGTATTCCATTTGGGCATCCCCAGCACCCGCGCGCTAGCGCTAGTCAAGGGTACACAACAAGTACAGCGCGAACGTTTAGAGCCACAAGCTATGTTGACCCGAGTTGCGACAACGCATATCCGCTTTGGCCATTTTGAACATTGTTATCATCGCGGTTTAACGCAGCCATTAACCGCGTTATTCGATTACCTAAAAGAGGTTATTTGGACCGATCTAGCAACAGCCGACAACCTACAAGTGTTTCAACGCACTGTCCAGCGTACCGCCGAAATGGTCGCGAAGTGGCAGGTTTACGGCTTTTGCCACGGGGTGATGAATACCGATAATATGAGTATTGTCGGTGAGACCTTTGATTATGGGCCGTTTGCCTTCCTTGATGATTATCAACCCGATTATATTTGCAATCATACCGACACGCAGGGGCGCTACCGTTTTGACCGACAACCCTCGGTGGCGCTGTGGAACCTAAACTGCTTGGCAATGGCCGTCAGTCCATTGATTGATAGCGATGCCTTGGTGGCAGCGTTAAAACAGTACGAAGTCATCCTCAATGATCATTATTGGGGCCTGATGAGCCAGCGCTTGGGGTTGTTGGGTGAGCAGCCGGGTGATGACCAATTAATTGCCGAATGGTTGACCTTGTTGCGTGAGCAGCAGCAAGACTATACACAAAGCTTTGTTGCGCTAACGCAAGCGCAGAGCGAGGGGTACGGCGCTTTACTACGTGTTTTGGGCGCCAGTGAAGCGTTGCAACAATTTTGGCAGCGCTTGCAACAGCGCTACCAGCGCCAAGAGGACGAGGTTGGACCGCGGCAACAGCGTATGCAGCAGTGTAATCCGCGTTATATTTTGCGCAATTATTATGCCCAGCAAGCGATAAGCGCGGCAGAGCAGGGCGATATGAGTCTCGCCGAAGCACTTTATCAGTGTTTGCAACAGCCATTTAATTACCAAAACGATGTCGCCCAGTTTTTGGCCTTGCCGCCCGCTCAGGCAAAAAGTATCGCGTTGTCTTGTTCTAGCTAGCGCCATTGACTCCGTTGTTCACATCAGCCTTGCAGCAATCTGTAAAAAACACGTAAAGGCGCCGAACTTAGGGAATTGTTTTGCGGTTTAGCGCTCTGATTGATTACGTAACGATTATGATGTTTGCTGCAGGGGTGACATGGAGGTTGCCTTCTTTTTTTTTGCTGTTCTCAGGATGAGACGGGCTAAATTGGCAAATAAGTGGTGACAATGTCGTTACTACGTGCGCTCGAATCGGTTTCGACCACGATCCGCCACGGATTGATTAAGTCGAGTGGCAACACCTCATCAATGGCAAATTGTGCGTCTCGATGAGGCTGTAATTGGCAGGCGTTTGATCGCGCTAAGGCTAATTGTTTAGCTGCTCGGCTATCGTTAGCAACCACGAAGCAATTATCGTGTTGTTCCGCTAAGGTACCAGCTTGATAACCTCCCAAATGAACAAACCAGAGCTTGTTAGTGGTGTTGTATACCGCGCTAGCCGCTGCATGACTGTCAGCCGGTAAACACTGTATACGGTAGCCGTCGATTTGGTCGAGTTGTTGCCAGCCATCAATATGTAGTCCCTGTCGCTGGCCAAACCATAATGCCGGTAATTGCGGTATGATTTGCTCAATATTATCACCGATAACAAACACCATATCGTGGCATTCTAGCCGACAACCCTGTGCTTTGCCGCCCAATAACACGGCAAATAGGTGTGGTGCATTAACTCTCGGCTGTTGCTCTGCCATGCGGCGTTCCTTTTTATTCAATAGTGACCCCACGCCATTATAAGTCCGGGCAGAGCTGATGCAATGTTGGTGTGCGCGTATTGCATCAGAGCTAAGCGTGTCGACTAAAATGTGATCTATTGCCTGAATTGTTGGGTAAAGATTATTGAAAGATGTCGCAAAAATCTGTAACTGCGCTACGGTATTAATTGATGGTTTATTATGCAGGTAGCAATCTGTCGTAGTGGCTAATAACCATCAATACTGATGAAGTAAAACAATCAAGTACACGACAAAAGGACCTGTGAGTATGCTTTACACAATTGCGCTGATTTTAATTATTCTTTGGTTATTAGGCTGGTTGACTGGTGTCGGTGGGTTAGGCGGTTTAATTCATATTCTGCTCGTTATTGCCATTGTCGCTATCTTGCTTCGCGTTATTCGTGGACGACCGCCGGTCTAGTCAAATCGCTGTCGCCGATATGACGCTAAGACAGTTAACGGTTGCTAGGGCTGGCAATCTGTGTGCTAATCAAGCACAATCAGATGATATTAGAACAACCACAGCCCTGTAAGAAAACGTTATGAGTAAAGCGCTCGCGGTGTTGGCAACAGCCTCTCAATTGACATTATTAAAAGCAGTTACGGCACTGATTGCGGTAACTGCTTTTTTATATCCGCCGGAATTATTGGCGCAGATCGGTGTGCCAGCGCCAACGGAGTATGCCAAACAATCAATCTGTATTGCCGAGCTTAGCCAACCACTAACGGTCGAATTAGCCGATAACTGGCAGCAACGTGCACGAGGTTTGATGCAGCGTGAGAGTTTGGCTGATAACGCCGGTATGTGGTTTCGTTATAACGAAAAACGACCGGGCAACAGTGGTTTTTGGATGTATCAAACGCTGCTGCCGTTGGACATTGCGTTTTTTGACCAGCAGCAGCGTATTGTGAGTATTATCACCATGCCTCCGTGTGCGAGTGAGGATCCAGGGCAGTGTCCGAGTTATGCACCCGGACACGATTATTATTCGGCATTAGAAACGAATGCCGGTTTTTTCTCAGCGCATGGCATTACGGTGGGTGATAAGTTGTATACCGAGAGCCATGGTGATTGTGAATTACCTAATAAAAACTAATCGATAACAAAACCAAGGAGTGACGATGAAGTATTTACCGTTGCTGTTGACCGGTGGTTTAGCGCTGACCGCTTGTTCGCCGGCCCAGCAGTCTCAGCCAGCGCCAGAAACAGCGCAGAAGGCAGCCGCCGAAAGCACCGATATGGCATTTAACCCGAACTACCGTGATTATTTAAAAACACTCGCATCGGACGAGTTCGGTGGCCGTGCGCCGGCAACCGAAGGCGAGGAAATGACGGTCAGCTTTATCGAAAATCATTTTCGTGAATGGGGCTTAAAACCGTTTAATTCTGAGCAAGATAGCTACCGTCAATCGGTACCTTTGGTGAAACTGATCCCGTACAAGGTCAGTTCGTTAACCTTAAATGGTGCTGCCGGTGAACACAGTTTTGGCTATCGTACGCAAATGAATGCGTGGACGCCGCGCGTCACAGACCGCGTTGACGTTACCGACAGTGATGTGGTGTTTGTCGGGTACGGCATTGTTGCGCCGGAATACGACTGGAATGATTACGAAGGTGTCGATGTGACTGGCAAAACTGTGGTCATGTTCGTCAATGATCCCGGTTATGCCACCGAAGATGAGTCGCTGTTTACCGGTAAGGCTATGACGTATTACGGCCGTTGGACCTACAAATTTGAAGAAGCCGCACGACAAGGAGCTAAAGCTGCCATCATTATCCACGAAACCGGGCCAGCCGGTTACGGTTGGGGGGTCGTTGCTGGCGGCTCTCCGGTACGTTTTGATTTAGCTCGTGATAACAAAAATATGGATCGTGCTGAAGTAGAAGGCTGGATCAATAGCGAAGCGGCCGAGTCATTATTTGCCGATATGGGAACCAGTTTGGCCGCCATGCATGAGCGGGCTTTAGGCGATGACTTTAAAGCCATGCCATTGGATCTGAAAGCGTCGGTGACCATTGATAACAAATATGAGTATTTGGAGTCGGATAACGTTATTGGCTACATCGAGGGTAGTAAGTATCCTGAAGAGCATGTGATTTACATGGCGCATTGGGACCATTTGGGTAGTAACCCGATTAACCCTGACGATAAAATTTACAACGGCGCGCAAGATGACGCCACCGGTACTGCTGGCGTGATGGCGATAGCTGAGCAATTTGCCAAAGCCGAACAGCCGGAACGCTCTATTGTGTTCATTACTGTTACTGCCGAAGAGCGTGGCCTATTAGGCTCTGCTTGGTATGCTGAGCATCCATTGTTGCCGTTAGAAAAAGCCGTTGGTGGTATTAACATGGACATGATGAATGTCTATGGTCCGATGAAAGACATGGTTGTCATTGGCTACGGTAATTCGCAGATGGACGACTTGCTGAATAAATACGTGCAGCAGCAAGACCGTTATATTGCGCCTGAACCAACGCCAGAGGCGGGTTTATTCTATCGCTCTGATCATTTTAACTTAGCGAAAAAGGGTGTGCCGGTACTCTTTGCTCGCGGTGGTGATGACCACTTTGAGAAGGGTAAAGAATATGGTGCGGAGCAAATGCGCAACTTTATTGCTAATGATTACCATAAACCGTCGGATGAATACCGCGAGGACTTTGATTTAAGAGGCATTCAGCAGAACTTAGCGGTGTTTTATCGTATGGGTGACGAGCTTGCCAATAGCCGTAGCTGGCCGCAATGGACTGAGGGTAATGAGTTTAAGCCAGTGCGTGAGCAATCGGCACAGCAACGACAGTCAGCTCAATAGCTGTCCTAAGCCGTTAAAATAGCTCATCGCTGCTTGTCGTAAGCGTTGGCGGTGAGCACCTAACGGATACAAACCCGCCTTAGCTTCTGGGCTCTGGCGGGTTCCTTTTACCAAAAATGCGTTCCTTATTGGTTGATCTTGGACCACGGCTTCGAACGCTCGTGCGGCTAATTCGGCCGGTAGTGCATAATATTGTTGCTGACGTTCGCGGTCGGCTTGAATAGCGGCTTCGACTAATGCATTAGGTTGTGTGCCATCTGCGTTTAAGAACACTTGCTTAAACCAATGATGTAGGCGCTGATTGAGTGGATGAGCGATAAATTCATCGTGTTGTAACCATAAACTGGAAGCAAAATCGGCCGCCCGGGCTTGGCTGAAAAAGCGTGCGCTAATGTAATGGTCAAAAGCATGGAACCACTCGTGTGCCAAGGCACCGCCACCGGCGTTTTTGGCTAACGCTAAATTACGCGCCGCGGGCTCATAATGAGCGGCGGCTCCGGGGCGTCCACCACGACCGAACGACAACGATAAGTGGCCATTCAGCGAAAGCACTTGATAGGGAACTTGCAGAATATCTTGTAAATCGCATAGCGCGTCAAAAAACAGGTTGGCGGCAAGTTGCTGTTCGTCCGCGCTGACCCAACGACCAATACTAATGGTTCGAAAGCCCATTAAACGGCGAATATCAGCAAAGCTAACATCGGCACCGGCACGATGATTAGCGCCGTTACGGTAATACGGCTTGTGTATGCGTCCGTGGGAATCGGTCTCGGCCATTGTAATTCTAAATCACGCCCCAATATCAAAGAGTAAGACATTAGCCAACAGGGTGGTGGTTAATGTGCCGGTTTTTATCAGAAAACCTATTGTAAACTTTACAGGGTGATGACGCACGCTGCATACAACTATCGGTGGCGGCAGCAATGTTTGATGGTGGTGGCGTTTACGCTAAACACCGAGCGCGGAAGAAATTAACGGAATTCGTGTCAGCCAATATTGTCTTAGCATTAATAGCCCTGCAACAGGAGTGAGAATGTCTGCAAAAGGCCCCGTGTTTATTCAGTTCCGTCAATGGCAGCAACGTATGCAGCCTGGCCCCTCGGCAAATCCTTTAACGCGGATTTTGATGGGCATCGTATTCTTTTTCATGCTATTGGTGGGCTTGGCCTTGATGGTCGTGTTCGTGCTGGTTGGCTGGATTTTACTGATCCCGATCTTGTGGCGTCGCCGTAAAGCGATGAAGCAAATGTATGAGTTCAGTCGCGCCGCACAAAAGAATGCCAAACAAGCGCAGCAGCAACAGCAGCAGCAACGACAACAGCGCCATGATAGCCGTGATAGCTCGGTGATTGAAGGCGAGTACGAAGTCAAAGATGAGCGCTAAGGTGCTTGTCGCTGCGAATTCAAGCTTGCTTTTAGTCAGTGACGTTACAAACGTAGGCTACGGACGTTATTGGTTGGTCGATAGTCAGCCAACCATTGCGTCAGCTTATGTAACGGCAATGGTTTACTAAAATAATAGCCTTGCAGCACATCACAATCGTTTTGTCGTAAAAAATCGAGCTGTTCGATGGTTTCGACGCCCTCAGCAACCACTTTTAGATCAAGTTTATGGGCCATAGCGATAATGGCATTGGTAATCGCCATATCTTGTTTCTGCTTCGGGATATGCTGAATAAAAGAGCGATCAACTTTTAGTGTATCGACCGGTAGTTTTGACAAATAGGCCAGCGATGAATAACCGCTACCGAAATCGTCAATCGACACCCGCACCCCTAAATCACGGATCTTACTCAGTAAATCAATCGCTAATGACAGGTTACTCATCAGCGCATTTTCGGTAACCTCAATGGTGAGTGCGTCGGCAGTCAATTGATTTTGTTTTAACGTATTTGCGATATATTCGGGTAAGTGAGCATTGGTTAGATTCAAGGCTGAGCAGTTTACTGATACCCGTAAACGACTGTGTCCCATGTTGCGGAGTTGCTTAACATCGGCACACGCTTGAGTAAATATGGCATTGTCTAAATCGCTAACAAAACCGGCATTTTCGGCTAATGAGACAAAGCGCTCAGGACTAATAAAACCTTGCTGTGGGTGCTGCCAACGAGCCAGCGCCTCTAACGCGACAACCTCGCCCGTTCGGGCATTAATTAACGGTTGGTAGTAGGGCGTGAGCTGTTGCTGCTGGATGGCTACCTGTAAATCATGCTCCAGTTCAATATCATCCTGTAATTCCTGATTTAAAGAACTATCAAATAGTGTGGCTTTGTTACCGCCAGATTTTTTCGCATAACGCATAGCAATGTGCGCACTACGAAGTAGGGTATCGTAATCGTGACCGTGTTGAGGCGCATGTGCGACGCCAATACTCGCCGATAACTTGATTCTAAAGTCATCCAGTTCGTAAGGTGCACTGAGTTGCTCGACAATGCGTCGGGCGGTGTCTTGAGTGTCTTTATTAAACGGCAGACTCTTTAAAATTAAAAATTCGTCGCCAACCAGACGACAGAGTAAGTCGTCATCTGATAATACCGCACGAATACGACGTTTAGTGGTTAAAATAACTTGGTCACCGGCGGTGTGGCTAAGGCTATTGTTGACGCGATGAAAGTTATCTAAATCAACATATAATAAGGTAAAGGGGCTAATAGCGCCGCGCTGACTTTTTAGCAGACGCTCATTCAGTAAGCTGGCGAAGGTTTCACCATTTAGCAGACCGGTTAAGCGGTCATGTTGGGTTAGCTGCTTCAACTGTTGGTCTTTTTGTTCGAGGAACTTGACCACACGCATGGCAATCACTGAAGCAGCGATAATCAGTATTGTGGTGATGGCGATGGCAATCGCCATGGAGACGTTGCCAGCGGTGTTATCGATGATGGTATTAATTTCAATATCGGCAGGTACTGCCAACGTTAATGCCGACATGCCGGTAAAGTGCATCGACCAAATAGCACCACCCATAATGACACAAGCCAATCCTTTAAAAGCGTTGACTTTGGGACCGCTACGACCACGGAAAAAATTAGCCAGCAATAGCGCCGCAAAGGATGCCACAATGGCAATTAGAATAGACAATACAAATAGGTCACCGCGATAAAACTGTTGCGCGACTGATTGCATCGCTGCCATGCCGGTATAATGCATACCGGCAATACCAATACCGGCACAAACCGAAGCCACGAAGGCTAAGGGTAACGACAATTCAGGGCGGCCGATCACCCACATCACCACGTAGCAAATAACGATGGCGATAACCAACGATAAGATGGTTAGTGTCGGCTCGAAGGTAAACGGAACTGGCGGTTCAAAGGCTAACATAGCAATAAAGTGCATGGCCCAAATACCACCGCCTAAACTTAATGCACCAACGCCGCGCCATAGCTGCTTGATGGCGGGACGTTGTTTCTCGGCAACACGCTCAGCCAAGTTTAATGCCGGTACCGAAGCGGCTACGGCAACTAAATATGACAGCAATACCAAGCCTGTACTGTGAGTACAATTTAACAGGACTTGATAACTGTCGGGCAAATCACTAATAAAGTGCAGCAAATCATCTATCTCTGAGTAAAATTCTGGCTCTGATTATACGATAAATAACATCAAACAGTTTTGTCTTACAACAACTTTGAGTCCGATTGAAATAATCGCTTTTCCCTGTTGCGGCGTAGTCTGCGGCGTGGCACAAAACAAACACATTCAACTATGAGCAATAACAAGAAAGCGATAATGAAGCCAGCGCCAATAGCTTCTCCGGTTAGCGGCACCACGGCTTTATATTGGCGCCATGTTTCGCGCAAAATATCGCGATCAGGATGACCGATGATGTGTTGTATTTGCCCTGCTAAGTGCGTTTGTAGGGCTTGTTGTTGTTGCTGCAGGTATTGAAAGCGTTGCTGCATTTGGCGCAATGGTTTCGCTTCTGCCGCAAACACATCGTCTTGGCTCTGCTCATGATAAGCGATAAGTTGGTCTAAATCGCCATCGTAAAACTGATCAGCAATGGCTTGAAAGCCTTTTAAATGAATACCGACTTCGATCAAATGCGCGTCAATGCGTTGCTGATATTGATCGACATAGTGGGGGACTTGTACGCCAACCAATAAGCTGGCCATAGCAATGAGGATAAAGAAGTATCGATAAAGCATGACGGTTAGTGCAACAGTCGGGAATAATGACTAACAGTAGCATGCTTTATCGATTTTAAAATGGCACTTGCCAGATTTTTACTCTTCGCGCTCCTTCGGTGGGAAGGTCTTACGTACCACATAATAAAGCAGTGGCACGAAGAAGATGGCCAACACCGTACCGGCTAACATACCGCCGATAACCGAAGTACCGATAGCGTTACGGCTAGCTGCACCGGCACCGCTACTTAATGCCAGCGGCAGTACGCCGAAAGTAAACGCAAATGAGGTCATCAAAATCGGACGTAAACGCAGGCGTACCGCCTCGATGGTCGACTCCAGCAATGACTTACCTTGTTCCTGTAAGTCTTTTGCGAACTCAACAATCAAGATGGCGTTCCGTGCCGATACACCGACAGTGGTCAATAGGCCTACTTGGAAATAGACATCGTTTTCCAAACCGCGCATGAGGGTGGCTAATACCGCACCCAAAATACCCAGTGGCACCACTAACATGACCGAGAACGGGATTGACCAGCTTTCATATAAGGCTGCTAAGCAAAGGAATACCACCAGTAATGAAATGGCATACAGCATCGGTGCCTGATCACCAGACATACGCTCTTGTAGCGAGGTGCCGGTCCATTCGTAGCCGATCCCGTCTGGCAATTTAGCCACTAACTCTTCCATGGCTAACATCGCGTCACCGGAGCTATAACCCGGTCCAGCTTCACCTTGTAGCTCCATCGCTGGCACACCGTTGTAGCGCTCTAAACGTTGCGGACCGAAGGTCCAATCGCTACTTGAGAAGGCGCCAAAGGGCACCATTTCACCGGCGTTGTTACGTACATACCAGCTATCCACATCTTCCGGCAACATACGGAACTCGGCTTCGGCTTGCACATAAACGCGTTTGACACGGCCGCGGTCGATGAAATCGTTGACGTACGACGAACCCCAAGCGGTACTTAAGGTGTTATTGATGTCTTCAATACTGACACCCAGCGCCGTGGCTTTTTCGTAATCAATATCGATTTCAAACTGCGCGGTGTCCTCTAACCCGTTTGGACGTACTTGGCTTAAACGCGGATCTTGAGCGGCCATGCCCAGCAATTGGTTTCGCGCCTCTAACAGTTTGTCATGACCCAAATTAGCACGGTCTTGCAGGAACATGTTGAAACCTGTCGCCGTGCCTAATTCAGGGATTGACGGTAGGTTAAAGGCAAACACCATGGCTTCGCGCAACTGGCTGAATTTGCCCATGGCGCGGCCAATGATGGCTTGCACCGACATATCGTCAGCTTGACGCTCGTCCCAATCATTTAAACGCACGAAAGCGATACCGGCATTCTGGCTACGGCCGGCAAAGCTGAAACCCACCACCGAGAACACTGAACGCACGGCTTTTTCCTCGTTCAGATAATAGTTCTCGATCTTTTCCATGGTGGCAACCGATTGCTCCTGCGTCGACCCAACCGGTAGTTGCATCTGGGTCAGGAATACACCTCGGTCTTCGTCGGGCAAGAATGAGCTGGGTAAGCGTGCAAACAAGAAACCCAGAATCAAAAATAGACCAACGTAAATCAGACTAAAGCGAATGGTGCGACGTAAAATAGCACCGACGCTGTTAGTGTAACGCTCTGTCCATTTGTTTAGCTGACGGTTAAACCAACCCAGTGGACCTTTACCTTCTTTATGGTCTTTGTCGATAGGCTTCAGGATTGTCGCACACAGTGCTGGTGAGAAGATAATCGCGACCATCACCGAGAGTCCCATCGCGGCGATAATGGTCAGTGAGAACTGACGATAGATGGCGCCGGTAGAACCGCTGAAGAATGCCATTGGCGTAAATACCGCTGCCATGACTAGGCCGATAGCGACCAAGGCGCCGGTAATTTGCCCCATTGATTTAATCGCAGCCTGACGCGGAGATAAGCCTTCCTCAGACATCAAACGCTCGACGTTTTCGACCACAACGATGGCGTCATCCACCAGCAAACCGATCGATAGCACCATACCAAACATGGTCAGCGTATTAATACTAAAGCCGGTCACCGCCATAATACCCATGGTACCTAATAGCACCACCGGAATCGCCAGTGTTGGAATAATGGTGGCGCGAACGTTCTGTAAGAACAGATACATCAGCAAGAACACCAAAATAATGGCTTCGATCAGCGTCTTAGCAACCTCGGTAATGGATATTTGTACGAACGGCGTGGTGTCGTATGGGATCACCAAATCCATCCCTTCTGGGAAGTACGCTTTCAAATTATCGAGGGTGGTTTTTACTGCTTCGGCGGTATCCAGAGCGTTTGCTCCGGGTGCTAGCTGAATTGCCAAACCGGTAGCGGGTTTACCGTTATAACGTGCGACGATGGCGTAATTTTCACCACCTTTTTCGACTCGCGCGACATCGCGTAAACGGACCTGCGAACCGTCCGAGTTAACACGTAGCAAAATGTCTTCAAACTCTTCGACAGTTTCTAACCGCGTCTGCGCGATGATAGTCGCGTTCAAACGTTGCCCTTCGACCGCTGGCGCACCACCCAACTCACCGGCGGCGACTTGGTTGTTTTGCACACGAATCGCGGCTACCACTTCATTGGTGGTCATACCAAAGTTGGTCAGTGCTTCTGGGTCTAACCAGATGCGCATAGCATAGGGGGCACCGAATAACTGCACATTACCGACACCGGTAGTCCGTGATACCGGATCTTTAATGTTGGCGTTAATGTAGTCACTCAAATCGGTATTGTCGTAACGGTCATCCTCAGACACCAAGGCCGCGACCATTAAGAACGAGCTACTCGCTTTAGCGACGCTAATACCTTGTTGCTGAACTTCTTGCGGCAATAGCGGCGTGGCTAACTGCAGCTTGTTCTGCACCTGTACCTGAGCAATATCTGGATCGGTACCCGATTGGAAGGTAAGGGTAATAGAACCGCTACCGGCGTTACTTTGCGACGACATGTACATGAAGTTATCGAGACCATTCATGTTCTGCTCGATAACCTGCGTGACGGTGTCCTGCACAGTTTGTGCGTTAGCACCGGGATAAGTAAACTGAATTTCTACCGATGGCGGCGCGATGGTGGGGTACTGCTCCACCGGCAATCCGCGTAGTGCCAAAGCGCCCGCCAACATAATAATGATGGCGATAACCCAGGCAAAAATCGGGCGATTAATAAAAAATTGAGCCATTGACTGAATCCTTTACTGCTGTTGTGGCGAACCATTGCCTTGTTGGCTGTTACCCAAGTCGGCTTCAACCGCTTTAACTGGGGCTCCCGGGCGCACTTTTTGAATACCTTCAACGATTAACTTGTCACCGTCTTGCAAGCCTGAGCTAATTAGCCATTGGTTGCCGATAGCGCGCGCGGTTTCTACTTGCCGTTGTTCGACTTTGCCTTCGCCGTTAACCACTAAAGCGATCGGGCGGCCACGGACGTCACGTTGAATACCTTGCTGTGGAGCAAGTAATCCGTTAGGTACGGTGCCTTCGTTAACGATGGCACGCACGAACATACCTGGGAGTAAGTCACCATCGGGGTTAGGAAAACGTGCCCGTAACAAGATAGTGCCGGTGGTTTCATTAACGCCGACTTCAGAGAACAGTAATTCGCCTTTGTGGCTATAACGTAAGCCTGCTTCTAAGCGCAAATCGACTTCGGCATTACCATTTTTATTAGCTTGTACACGTCCTTTTTCGATTTCTTGCTTCAATCGTAAAAAGGCTTTACTCGATTGGTTAATATCAACATAAATCGGATCGAGTTGCTGAATGACTGCTAATGGTTGTGCTTGAGATGCGGTTACCAACGCACCTTCGGTAAAATTACTGCGTCCAATAATGCCGTTGATTGGCGCATTTACTTCGGTGAATTCGCGGTTGATTTGGGCCGTTTTTAGTTGCGCTTGAGCGACCTGTTGCTGAGCTTTCGCTTCTAAATAGGTGGCTTCGGCGTTATCGAACTCCTGTTGACTAATGGCTTTGTCTTTCAACAGATTTTTGTATCGCTTATAAGTGTTTTCAGTACTTTTTAACGATGCTTCGGCACTGGCGACTGCGGCCTTACCACTCGCCACGTCGGCATCGTAAGTGGCTGGATCGATTTGATACAGCTGCTGCCCAGCTTCTACCGTCGCGCCTTCCTCAAAGTGGCGTTCTAACAGAATACCGCTAACCTGTGGACGAACTTCGGCAATCCGATAGGCGGTGGTTCTGCCCGGTAACTCGGTGCGCAAAGGAACGGGCTGAGTTTTTAATGTCACTACGCCAACTTCGACGGCTTGTTGCTGTTGTTGCTGGGCACCTTGCTCTGCTGTGCCGCAAGCGGACAACAATGCGGTGCTCACTAGCGATAGCGCAAATAGGGGCGCAATCAGTGATCTTTGCTGCATGTAGGGTTTCCTCAACTAACTTAAAAAAAAGTGCACATCCGAGTGATGCATTAGACTGTCGGGCATTATACATACATACATGTATGTTTGTAAAATGCTTAGCGCCTTGCTTTTCGCGCTAAGGCGCCGTAGTTTTGTAACAAAATAAAATAGTTAACGGTTTTTGAGGGTACTGCCTATGTCTGCCGAAAACTCCCCCAGCACCACGCCAACGGTCAGCGACCGCAAAAAGTTCTTCGCATTTATTCTGCTAGGCGTGGTGGCTCTGGTCGTTATTGCCAGTTTACTTTGGTTAAGTGGTTATCCTCAGTCGTTTCTGGCGCAGCGAGAAAAGAGCCAGTTGCGTCAGCAGCTATTAGAAAAGGCTGCACGTATTAATTATCAGGGGCCGCGCATGCTAACCCTGCAAGTTCGATTAGACAGTGTAAGGTTACATAATGACCGATTTTATTACTATTACACCTTTCCGAAAGATCAGGTCGATCGCTTAAACTTGCCACAAATCGAAGCTTCGTTGCGTCGGCAAATGGCTCAGCAGCTATGTCAAGCTGAGGCAATGGCTATTTTTCGTCAACACCAAGTTGCCGTGGTGTTTGCCTATCGGGACGCTAAAGGTAAAGATATTACCGAGTTTAGCTTACGTCCCGAGCAAGTTTGTTAATTTCGGACGACTAAAATTCTAAAACGATTTTGCCGATAGTCGACTGACTCTCTAATTGCTGATGAGCGCGCCTTAAGTTGTCAGCGTTGACCTTGCCGAAGTTTGCCGCCAGCGTTGATTTAATTCGGCCAGCATCGACTAAATCGGCAACCTCGCACAATAAACGGTGTTGTTCGGCCATGTCCTCGGTGTTAAACAACGCACGAGTAAACATAAATTCCCAATGTAACGAAATCGACTTACGCTTCATCAGGCTAATATCGAGCGGCTCGCTTGGGTCATCGATTAAGGCAAAGCGTCCTTGTGCCTGCATGGCATTAATAATGGCGGCATAATGTTGACCGCTATGAGTCAAACAGGCGGCGTGGGTTATCGGGTCAACACCATGCGCGGCTAATTCTTCATCTAACGGCTTGCTGTGATCGATGACAATGTCGGCGCCATGCTGTAACGCCCACTCACGGCTCTCAGTGCGCGAGGCGGTAGCGATAATGGTGGCATCGGTCAATTGTCGCGCCAACTGTAGTAAGATAGAGCCAACCCCACCGGCGCCGCCGACCACTAATAATCGCTGCGCACGGCCATCACCATCGCTGTCTCGAGTCAGTTGTAGACGCTCAAACAGTAATTCGTAGGCGGTGATGGTGGTCAGTGGCAAAGCCGCGGCCTCGGCAAAACTCAGACTGTTCGGCTTATAACCGACAATACGTTCATCCACCAATTGATATTCAGCATTACTGCCTGCTCGAGACACATCTCCGGCATACCAGACCTCGTCACCGACTTTAAAACGGCTGACTTTCTCACCGACAGCGCTGACCACGCCGGCGGCATCCCAGCCCAGGATTTTATAATCGTCGCCGTCGGCACTGGCGCGTTGACGGATTTTAGTGTCGACCGGATTGACCGATATTGCTTTGACCTCTACCAGCAGGTCGTGGCCTGTGGCTGTAGGTTTGGCACAATCGATATCCAATAAGCTATCGGCTTGTTCGATGGGTAAAGACTTTTGGTAACCTACCGCTTTCACGCATGACTCCTTAACGACGATGAAAAGTTATGCTGCGCACTTGGCGCAGTCAATATAGACTGTTATCAGACTAAGCAAGAATGATAAAAATTACCAGTCTGATAGAGGCAAAGATGAGCACGACAAAAGCCCGCCAGCAATGGCAGTCAATTGCACCGATCAATACGAACCGATTAGACATACGGACTTTTCGACCAGACGATGCGGCGTTTATCTTGTCGCTACTCAGGCAGCCGTCCTTTTTACAATATATCGGGGAACGTGGCGTGAGCGATTTGGCCAGCGCGGCAGATTATATTGAACAGCGCTTGCACGTCAGTTATCAGCAGCACGGCTTCGGTCTGTTAGCGGTTTGTGACCGCCAAGGGCAGTGTATGGGTATGTGCGGATTGGTTCGCCGTGAGGGCCTCCCTGAGCCCGATTTAGGCTATGCCTTTTTACCACAGTTTTGGCACCAAGGTTATGCCGTGGAAGCGGGCCAAGCGGTGCTTGACGATGCCTGCCAGCGTTTAGGCTTGCAATCAGTACTGGCCGTGACCGCGTTAGATAACCAAGCTTCAATCGCGGTATTGCAGCGTCTAGGGTTTGTGGCTGCAGGCGAGGTGACGCTAGCGCCGGCCACTAGTCCCAGTCGCTTATTTCGATGGCGCGCGTAAGTCGTTGCCGGCACTGCTGCCATTTGCCGTATTGCTCGGACGATTGAACGTGATTCGACTTGAGTCAGGCGTGGGCACGGGGTAGCCTCGCTGAAACCATCGCAAATTTATAAGGATAACAACATGCGAACCACTCAATCGTTGTCAAAACTCGCATTGGCGGTCTGCCTGGGTGTCACCAGCGTCGCTACCTTAGCTTTAGCCCCACAACCCGCGTTTGCTAACGACACCGCAGCAGGCTTGCAAGCCGAAGATGTGTTTGCCTTGGAGTACGCCAGTGATCCGCAACTATCACCGGATGGTCGTTACTTGATTTATCAGCGTAATAGCAACGATATTATGCACGATAATACCCATCGCACGTTGTGGTTACTGGACCTTGAGCAAGGCAGCCACACACCGTTATTTGCCGATCAGTATCAATACTCGAGTGCGCGTTGGTCACCGTCCGGCGATCGCATTGTCTTTGTCGCTAATCGTGATGGCAGCGCGCAGCTTTATATGCATTGGGTCAAGCAAAATAAAACCGCCCGCATTAGCCAATTACAGAAAGGTGTCAGCGGTTTACGTTGGTCACCAGACGGTCAATGGCTTGCCTTCAGTATGAATGTTGGCGCCAGCGATAAGGCGTTGAGTGTGTCGCTTCCGGCTAAACCGCAGGGCGCGAATTGGGCACCACCGCCAAAATTGATCAATCGTGCCCGCTATCAAGCCGACGGTGCAGGCATATTAGAGCCAAGCTTCCGCCATATTTTTGTGCTACCTGCCGATGGCGGCAGTCCGCGCCAACTGACCCGTGGTGATTATCAGCATGGCAGCGATTTGACTTGGCGCCCCGATAGCCAAGCAATTTTGTTCTCGGCTAATCGCGACAAGGATTGGGAATATCAGGGATTACAGGGCGACCTTTATGCGGTCACCTTAGATGGCCAATTAACGCAGTTAACCGACGCCGATGGTCGTGAGTATCAACCACGCTTTTCGCCCGATGGTCAGCAATTGGCATATTTGAGTAGCCACGCTAAGCCGGTGCCTTATCGTAATGCCAAGCTTAACGTGATGGCTGCCGATGGCAGCGAGCAGCGCCAACTAGCCAGTGATTTTGACCGTTCGGTTGCCGATTACCGTTGGCTCGATGCCGAACAGTTCTTCATTCAGTATGACGATCAGGCACAGCGTAAAGTGGCGCGTTTGACGTTATCCGGTGAGCTGACTGACGTGGTCGATGATGTAGCCGGTACCACCATTGGCCGTCCTTATTTAAGTGGCGAGTTTGACAGTGTTGGTGAAACCATTGCGTACACCAAAGGTAGTGCTAAACGTCCAGCCGATATCGCTATTTGGCGTGATGGTGAGGTGACGCAGTTGACGCAGTTGAATGACGATGTGTTGGCGCATCGCCAACTCGGTGAGGTGCACGAGTTACGTTATCAGTCGTCGTTTGATGGTGAACAAATTCAGGGCTGGTATATCACACCGCCTGATTTTGACCCTAATAAAAAGTATCCGGTCATCTTGGAAATCCACGGCGGGCCGCACTTGGCTTACGGCCCTTATTTCAGCGCCGAAATGCAACGTATGGCGGCAGCCGGTTATGTGGTGTTCTATGATAATCACCGTGGAAGTACCTCATACGGCGAGCGGTTTGCTTTATTGTTAGATGGCAAATATAGCTCAAAAGAGGACTATGCTGACCATGACAGTGGTCTCGATGCGTTGATTGCGAAGGGCTTTATCGATACCGATAATCAATTTATTGCCGGCGGCTCGGCGGGTGGCATTGCCAGTGCTTATGCGATTGGTCTGACTGATCGTTTTAATGCCGCGGTAGTGGTAAAACCGGTGATCAATTGGATCAGTAAGGTGTTAACCGCCGACAGCTATTTATATCAGATCCCAAACCAGTTTCCGGGCATGCCGTGGGACGAGTTTGAGCATTATTGGCAGCGTTCACCGCTATCGCTAGTTGGTAATGTCACTACGCCGACGATGCTGATGACCGGTGAATCTGATCGACGCACACCGATTTCGGAAACCGAGCAATTTTATCAGGCGCTAAAGTTGCGTCATGTGGATACCGTCATGGTACGTATTCCGGGCTCACCGCATGGCATTGCGGGTAAACCCTCGCGCTTGATCAACAAAGTCGAGTATACCTTGGCTTGGTTTGAGAAATACCGCCGTTAACGCTTATTCATTAGCCGTTTGACGCAATGCCCACAACACTAGCCCGCGCTCGACGCGGGCTTTACCCCAGCCTGGTTGCTGTAGCTGCAAACGGGCTAAGCAATCTACCTCGAACGCGGTAGCCGGTTGTCGCCAATAGGCCGCTGGCGCATGTTTCAATAACCAACGACGGTTACCTTGCCATTCATTTAGCCGTTGCAATGCCACTACTAAGTGCTGTTCCACAGTCGTGAACTGTGTGCCTAGCGGAAACCACGGTAATGTGGTCTGCTGTGCCAACGCAGCGTTTATTCGCGCTGGATAGTTATTACGTGCCGATGCCGGTATCTGATAGCTAGCTGGCAGTTTACCTGCCGCCACCGCTTGTTGCCGTAGCGGTTCTTGAAAACGTGAATCGCTAATACAGAGTAACGCGGCGATAACGTCGGCGTCGCTGCGATAGCGAGTATCGGCGACCCCGTATTCGGTGACAAATATATCGCGCAAGTGCCGTGGAATGGTGCAATGCGGATATTGCCATTTAATAGTCGATTCGACCCGCCCAGCGCGCATGCGTGTGGCGGGAAGGGTGATGATAGAGCGTGCATTCGATAACTGTGTCGCTTGGCTGACAAAGTCGTATTGGCCACCGACACCGCTAACCACCTGACTATCGGCAACGCCGTCGCTGATCACCGCGCCGGTAAGGGTGACCATCATGGCGCTATTGATAAAGCGGGCGTGCTGGCGCTGTTGTTGTTTGCCAACACTGTCGCCACTATCGGCACGGTTGGTAAAATTAACCGACATCATCGCGATCGACTGACGTTGCTGTTCACTGAGTTCGTTAAGGGTTTGAAAGAAGCCCTCACTACCGGTAAAAAAAGCCGCGTGAATAATGGCGCCATCAACTTCACGACGAATGATGTTGTGCTTGACCAAATGCAGCATGCCGTCGACCAGCATTTCGGTACAGGCATATAAGCCTTCTTGAAAGGGGTGCTTATGCTCGGTCAACGATGTGGGCAGTGCTGGTAGCTGTTGTAACAGCTGCTGATAGTGCTCGGTCTGTTGCTGCCGTAGCCGTAAACAGTGACTAATGGCATCGCCGATGGCGCCAATACCAATTTGTAACGTACCGGCGTCGGCAATCAGCCGACTAACGTGTAGGCCTATCGCATAATGCACGGCTAATACCGGCTGTAGGGGCGGTGTAAACAAGGCTAATTGGGCATCGTGTTGCTGCAACAGCAGGTCGAACTCAGGCTGTTGCAAACGCGCTTCACCGGCCATTGCGGGCAATTTTGGATGCAGCTCGGCTACCGCGACAAAATCCAGTTCACCGCGTGCGCGGGCACGAAACAAATCAACGGTCAGGTCAGGATTACTGCTCAGGTTTAAACCCTGTGCTGAATGTTCATCGGCAGCCACCCACTGCGCAATGACGTTAACCCCCAAGTCGATTAATAAGGCTAACGCTTGGCTGTAGTTGACCGAAACATAGTGCTGCTGAGCGTGTGCTTGCCCCAGCCAGCGGCCCGGGCTGAGAAAGAACTCATGTACCTGAATGTTGGCAGGCAGTTGACCCTGACGTTGTAGCTGCGCATACAGTAATGCCGGATAGCCACCAAATAAACGTTCTCGCAATGGGCTTAAAAACCGTTCCGGCAGCCCCTGACTGAGTGCCGGAGCTTCTAAAGTCAGTGCGGTAAAGATGGTCAGCGACAATTGGCTATCTTGTTGCGCGCGGCGAACTAGCGCGTTGGCGACATGATTGGCTTTACCGATACCCAGTGGCAGACCCAATACAATGCGCTTACCTAGCCTTTGAATAAGGGCCTCGGCGATGGCATCGGCATCGCTATAGGATTGTGCTGGCCGAGCATTCGCTGTTGTCGCTATCGACGCCATGGTCATGCCTCCATTGCTGGCAGGCGCGTGACCTGCTTGGTTGTCCGTTTATAGTCCAGCTTGCTGTAAATGATTTGCTATCTGACGCAAGGCGTCAAGTCCTTGAATATCGGTTGCCATGAGCGGCACTTGATAGCGTTGCAATGCGCTGAACGATTGTTCAATATCTTGCAAATATTGCAACTCTTGCTGACGTCGTTGCGCTAAAAAGTCACCGTCGGCGGTTGCTGGTAATACGCGATTGATCACCAAACCGTGCAACGGTAGCTTTTCTTCTGCCAGCGCGGCGACGGCTCGCTGTGTTTCCAATATCGGCAGTTTTTCTGGCGTTAGCACAAACATCAGTGCGGTATCGTTGGTATCTTGAAAGCGGCGCCGGCTGCGCTGAAATAAACGCTGACGTTCTAGTAAGCGCTCGGTGATTTGCCGTGTGCGGTCATCCATGCCGTCGGTCTCGGCTTGCTTGGGGTCGGCGATCGGGTTGGCGATATCCTTACCGGCTTTGGGCGTTAAATGATCCAGCACACCGGCGAGTTTTTCTGAGCGTCCTTGTTGTTTCAACATGCCCTGCGTCCAAGCCGCCATAGCCTCTGGCAGGCTCAGCAAGCGCAACGTATGACCGGTAGGGGCGGTATCAAAAATTAACAAGTCGTAATCTTGTTCGGCCTCTTCAATCAAACGGCAAATACGTTCAAGCAATGCCGCCTCTTGAGCGCCAGGCGACTGCTGGGTTAAACGCATTTGCCGTTCGATTTCGGTGAACATGTCGGGGCGGGTAAAGCGCTTCATTTGTGCGGTGACTTGTTCGATATGTTCTTTAACCGCTTTATCGGGATCGATTTCTAAGGCATCGACGCCGTCACAAATGTGCGTCAAGCGGTCACCAATTTTACAATCGAAGGCATCGGCTAAGCTGTGTGCCGGATCGGTCGAAACAACCAACACCCGTTTACCGCGGCTAGCGGCTAACAAACTCAATGACGATGACACGGTGGTTTTGCCGACACCACCTTTACCACCAATTAAAATTAATCGTTTATCGGTTACAGCTGTCATGTTTTATCCTTGTAGAAAAAGCGCGGCCGGAGCCGCGCTTGTTAGATCATTATTACTGCTGAACGTGCGTTAACAACAGCGAAAGTTATCAAGTGGAGAATGCTCCATCCCCATACGTTGATGCCATTCGTGAAAACGCTCTAACAATAAGGGTTGTAGTTCTAAGGTATAGTAGGCGGCCGGATTCGGCACGCCCATCACCTCAGAAAAGACCAGCAGCATAAATAAGTCATCTTCTTCGCGCTTGGCGCGGGCAATGGCTGCGCGGTAAGGCGCGTTATAGACCTCTTCTAACGCTTGTCCGGCTTTATTAAACCATTGTCGAATTTGATGAATTTTCATACTGCTTAACCCTTTACCTTAGCCCTGTTCGACAGTGCGCTCTTTACGCACACGCACCATCGTTGCCGCTGCTTCTAAAGCAATCCAAATAGCGGCAACCAAAATCACGATATCTAGACCGAACAAGAACCAGTTGGCGTCGTTATAGAAACCTTTTAACTGAATCAGTAGTGCCAGAATGGTCATGATCAACAAGAACACGAGTGGAATCAGGGTATAGTACGAAGGTCGACCTAAACGAATCAACATCACCGTGATCACCATCAGCGTCAGACCCGCTAACAGTTGGTTGGTAGTGCCGAACAGTGGCCAAATCAGCATACCGCCTGAGCCGTCAGCGCCTGCGCCAAAGGCTAATAATAAGCAGGTACCGACCGCCAACAATGTTGCTGGCGCTGCTTTTTGCATCCACTTGAGGTTATAAATCGCGCCCCATTCTTGGAAAATATAGCGCTGTAGGCGTAAGCCGGTATCCATGGTGGTACCCGCAAACAACACTGCCATAACGGTTAATAGCGTTTGTGAAATCTCGGTGTCTAAGCCAATACCATTTTGTAAGATGTTCGCACCACCTTCAACGAAGGCTGCAACACCGCCTTGACCGAATGAGGTATAAACCGCTTGCCAGTCTGCCAAGGTGGCGAAACCGGCACAGGCGGCGATGATAGTGGCTAACGACAACGAACCCTCACCGATAGCACCGAAGTAACCGACAAAACGAGCGTCGGTTTCTTTATCCAATTGCTTCGAGGTGGTACCTGAACCGACCAGTCCGTGGAAACCCGAGATGGCGCCACAAGCAATGGTGACGAACAATAAGGGCACGATAGAAGGCGTGCCTTCTGGCAGGTCGGTGTTAAACGCTGGAGCGGTTAATTCTGGACCCGAAATCAACACCGCGGCGTACAGCAAAATCAGGCCGATGAATAACTGTAAGCCATTGATATAGTCGCGTGGTTGCAACAACATCCATACTGGCAACAACGAGGCGATGGCGGCGTATACGAAGAGTAAAATGATCCAGTTAGCTTTGTCTGACAGACCCATAAAGGTATCGGGCAGGCTGACGGGGAACGACGGACCGGCCCAGATCAGTGCGTACAACGCGATAACACCCAAAATCGATACGGTGCCTAAACCGATCCATTTACGGAAAATCAGTTGACCGATGATCAAGGCAACGAAAATTGCACCCCAGACCGGTACGACCGAGCTTGGGAATTTAATCAGCAGACCTGAAATCGCCGTGGCAAATACCGCGTTGACCATTAACAAGACTAAGAAAATCACGATCATAAACAAGCTACGAGCGCGCGAACCGACTACGTCATCGGTCAAAGCACCGATAGATTTAGCCTTGTTACGGTTACTGGCCCAGATTGCGCCTGCGTCATGCACGCCAGCGAAGAAAATGGTACCAAAAACCACCCATAGAAACGCCGGTACCCAACCCCAGATAACCGCAATGGCAGGACCGATGATCGGTGCTGCACCAGCGACAGAGGTAAAGTGGTGACCCCAGAGAACGTATTTGTTGGTGGGAACAAAGTCGACACCATCTTCGAATTCATGTGCGGGAGTTTTGAAGTTTGGATCCAGTTTGTAGATCTTCTCAGCGATGAATTTTGAATAAAATACATAGCCTAAGAACATCGCTCCAAGACCCAACAACATTAAGAGAATTGCATTCATCGGTTCTGCCCTAAATGTGTTTGGTTATTATAGGAGTGAGCGAGTCATTTCAACACGACACTTCATGCATGACACTTACACGCTAATAATACCGAAAAATCATCAATGACACACATACGACTAAAGTCTAACAGTCAGTTTTAAGCGTATGGAATCACTTCACAGCGACCCTTTGGCCTTTTATATTGACGTTAAGAGTGGCTGTTGATGCTGTTATAAACGAGGCAAGGAAGTTTATGGATTTATTGAGCAGTGCGGTTTTAGCCAGTACCGCCACCGGTTTATTAACCGCAGTTGGTGCTGTGCCAGTGCTATTAGGGCGGCGCCCATCGGCGTCTTTCTCCGATATGCTGTTGGGTTTTGCTGCTGGAGTCATGCTAGCGGCTTCTTTTTTTTCGTTGATCATTCCTTCAATTGACATTGCTACCGAGCTCTATGGCGAGGGCCCGATACCGGCGTTGATCGCGGTGGTGGGAATTCTATTGGGTGCGTTAGCGATTGGTTTGATGGATCGATTCTTACCCCATGAACATTTTGTCGGTGGCCGTGAAGGGCCTGATGTCGACAACATTCGACGCATGTGGTTGTTTATCTTCGCCATCACTATTCACAACATTCCCGAAGGTTTAGCGGTTGGGGTTGGTTACGGCAGTGGACAAAGCGACACTGCATTTGCCTTAGCGCTGGGGATTGGCTTACAAAACATGCCAGAGGGACTGGCGGTCGCAGTGGCATTACTGAGCATCGGCTATAGCCGATGGCAGGCATTCTGGGTAGCTGGCGCGACCGGCTTAGTGGAGCCGCTGGGTGGTTTGATTGGCGGCGCTTTTGTCGGCATCTCGGCGCCATTGCTACCGTGGGGCTTAGTGTTTGCGGCCGGCGCCATGCTGTTCGTCATCAGCCATGAAATCATTCCCGAAACTCACCGGCGCGGTCATCACAAGCGTGCTACCGGCGGTTTGATGGTGGGTTTGGTGTTGATGTTGTTTTTAGATGTTTGGTTAGCCGCATGAGCCGCCGTTACTGATCAGAATCGCTGTCCATTGCGTAGGTAAAAGCAGCGTAGATATACGCACCGAGCCATAGTAGAAACGTTAACGCATGATCGATTTAAAAGGCGTTAACGACATACATCGATGTAGGGAGACAGCGACTTGAAAGCATCTGATTTGATGATCAAAGCCCTAGAAAATGAAGGGGTAGAGTATATTTTCGGGATCCCCGGCGAGGAAAACCTCGATCTACTGGAATCTTTGTCGCAATCGTCCATTAAGCTCATTTTGACTCGTCATGAGCAAGGCGCTGGCTTTATGGCGGCTACTTATGGGCGACTCACCGGCAAGCCCGGTGTTTGCTTAGCCACGTTGGGACCGGGCGCGACCAACTTAGTGACGCCGGTTGCTTACGCGCAGCTTGGAGCGATGCCGATGGTGGTGTTAACCGGGCAAAAGCCGATTCGAGACCGTCACCAAGGTAAATTTCAGTTGATCGATGTGGTCGATATGATGACGCCGATCACCAAATACACCACTCAAATCATTAGCGGCAGCAGTATTCCCGCGCATGTGCGCGAAGCATTTCGCGTCGCCGAAGAGGAGCGCCCAGGAGCTGCTCATTTAGAATTGTCTGATGATGTTGCAGCGGAACAAGTGGAAGCCACGCCCATCGAACCGAGCTATTCACGGCGACCGGTGACTGAGCAGAAAGCGGTTCGTCACGTGTTACAACTATTACGTGAAGCTAAGCACCCATTGCTGTTAATCGGCGCCGGTGCTAACCGTAAAATCACGGCCAAAATGCTACGCGCGTTCGTTGATAAAGTGGGTATTCCGTTTGTAACCACGCAAATGGGGAAAGGCGTTATTGATGAGCGCCATCCCTTGTGGATAGGTAACGCGGCAATGTCGGATGGCGACTATCCACATCGTGCCATTGAGCATGCCGATTTGATCCTGAATGTTGGTCACGACGTGGTTGAAAAGCCGCCCTTTATGATGAAAAGTGGTCGTCGTAAAGTGGTTCACATCAACTTCCAAGGTGCGCAGGTTGACCCTGTTTACTTTCCTCATGCCAGCATGATTGGTGATATCGGGAACAGTATTTGGCAGTTAAAAGAAGGTATAGAGCCGCAGTCGCACTGGAACTTTGAATTCATGTTCAAGGTCCGCGATGCCTTACGTGCACATACCGATGAAGGTATTGCCGACGAGCGCTTTCCAATGTTGCCGCAACGTTTGGTACAAGATGTGCGTACAGTTATGCCGGACGATGGCATTATTGCCTTAGATAATGGCATTTATAAAATCTGGTTTGCCCGCAATTACCCCGCACGACAACCTAACACGGTACTACTTGATAATGCGTTAGCCTCGATGGGGGCAGGTTTACCGTCGGCGATCGCTGCTAAATTGGTGCATCCTGAGCGTCAGGTGGTGGCTATCTGTGGCGATGGCGGCTTTATGATGAACTCGCAAGAGATAGAAACAGCCGTCAGGCTGGGTATGGATTTGGTCGTGGTGATCTTAAACGATAGCGGTTACGGCATGATCAAATGGAAACAGCAACATATGGGCTTGCATGATTATGGGTTGGACTTTGGCAACCCCGATTTTGTCAAATACGCTCAAGCCTATGGCGCCATTGGTCACCGGTTACAATCGTCTGACGAGATGATACCGCTAATGAAGCATTGTCAGCAGGCGGGTGGCGTCCACATCATCGATGTGCCAGTTGATTACAGTGAAAATAACCGCTTGTTAAATGAAGATATTCCGGCGCGCAGTCGAGCCATTAAAGAAGACGATTAATGTACGCCTGCGGGTAGTAAAGGAGGTTGTATGAAAGTTGCAGTATTTGGTGCTAACGGCAAAATTGGACGCCAAGTTGTTGAGCAATTAAACCAGCATGAGCGCCATCAAGCGCGCGCCGTAGTGCGTAAACAACAACAGCTAGAGCAGTTGAAGGCGGACGGTGTCGAGGCCGTGATGGCCGATCTTGAAGACGACGTCGAACAACTGCGTGAGGCCATCGGCGATGCTGACGCGGTGGTATTCAGCGCTGGATCCGGCGGTAGTACCGGTGCCGATAAAACCTTGCTAATTGATTTAGACGGCGCGGTAAAAGTGATGGAAGCGACCGAGCAAGCCGGTGTTTCACGCTTTATCATTGTCAGCGCCATGCAAGCCCATAATCGTGATAATTGGCCAGATGAATTACGTAGCTATTACGTGGCTAAGCATTACGCCGACCGTTTACTGCGTGCGACACCATTGCAGTATACGGTGATCAGACCGGGCGCATTAACTGACGAGGCGGGTACTGGTCGGGTACAGCTGCGCGAGGACTTGCCTCGTGGAGAAATTGCCCGTGCCGATGTGGCTACGGTGATTGTGCGAGCAGTAGACTGCGAAGCTAGTTATCGACAGTCATTTGACTTATTGACTGGCGATACGCCGATTAGTGAACTTTGGTCTAATTAACATATGGCCCGATTAAAGCGTGCTCAAAGCGTATGTTGTTAGCTGCAGCATACGCTTTTTTGTATCCGCAGCGGCATTTACATAGCGTCACGGTTAACGTTTAATAAGGCTTATTGTTTTCGTTAGCTGGCAGGTAAAACCTTTACTATGGCAAAACAAACTTGGAATGCGACTCGCATTAGCTATTGGCAAAAGCAACGCGCGGCAGGTAAATGGCGCTTTGTGCGAAAGTACGGTGCGCGTTGGGGCATACTGATGTTCATCGCGTTTATGATTTTTCATTTGATCACTCGGGTGAATTTTAATAGCCCTGACTGGCAGGCGCAGCTGTGGGCCAGCATTATTACCAACCTGATCACCTGGAGTATCGGTGGCTTACTTTTCGGGCTGGTGGTTTGGTATACCAATGAACGCAGTTTTCGTCGTTTTCAGCAGCAACAGCAAGCGTCTTCTGCATCCTCTGATTCATCCACTAATGACTAATCAAGTTTGCTGACATCATCTTTGCATGGCGTTAACGTTATCCGTCAATAGCGCCATGCAGCTTTTACTTATCGCCATGTAACTTTTTCTTAGTTTTCCTTTAAAAGCCTGTTGTAAAAATTACTAATTTAATTTAAATGATTGATTTTATTGCTGTTATTAAAGTTGGCACGCTACTAGCATTATAGTCTTGTGTGAGCAGCCAAGGAGGTTGCTGAATCCGCCAAAACATAGATAAGGAGATTATTATGTTGGGATGGGCACTGGGTTTTTTAATCATTGCGATTATTGCAGGTGTATTAGGCTTTGGTGGTATTGCTGGCGCAGCGGCCGGTATTGCAAAAGTCATTTTCTTCATCTTCTTGGTGCTGCTGGTGATTTCTCTCATCATGCGCGTCACTCGAGGTGGACCTCGAGCATAGCATAGCTCGAAGCACGATAGTTGACGTTGACCAACTTGGTGGCAAGGACGTCGGGTAGCAAGGATGGTACCCAAATGACAATGCCAAAGGATCAACTCGCCAAGGATTGGCGACCAAGTTGGATAGCTCAGGATGAGCAGCGTCAATATCGTTAGCAACGATAGTCGAGCAAGCATTGGGCAACGTGGGTCAGGATGATTCGCACAAAGCAAGGATGAGACAGGCAGGAAGCCTTGTCAGACAAGGATGACGCTAGCGGGAAGCTAGCATCGGCGAGGAATGCCGCAGGGAAGATAACGCCACAGGATGTGGCCTAAAGGACGACATCGGCTAATACCGAGGTGAATGGATTCACCACGCCCAATAAACCGCTATTCAGGATGATTAGCGTGGGCTACATTGAGTAGGTTATGTAACTATTTCATTATGTAATTAAGTCTATGACGACTTAGGTTCGTTACGTAATCCGGCAAAGAGCAGGGGACGCTTTATGGCAGCAGTCACATCGGCATCGTATATCGCACGTTTTTATGCGGCGGGGGCGGCGCTTTCGGCACTGCTAGCCATTGTCATCGATATTTGGATATTGCGCGCGCTGTTAATTTGGATAACCCTATCGTTAGCAGCGGTCACTAGCGCTTATCTTTTAAACAACGCACGTATTTTCCGTAAACGCCAAGATGGCAGCATTCCGTTTTATATCCGCTGGTTATTTATTCCATTTTTATTGGGTGCGCAACTATACAACTTTTACACACGTCGACGTGATTCAGTACCGCCGATTCAAGCGATCGACGAACATGTGTATTTAGCTCGACGTTTGTTCCCCTCCGATGTCGAGCAATTGAAAGCCGAGAATATTACTGCGGTGCTAGATGTGACCGCCGAATTTGATGGTTTGGATTGGAGTCTAAATAACGAAGCCATTGATTATCTGAATATTCCCGTATTAGACCATGCGACCCCGAGTTTGCGCGAGCTGAATGAGGCCATTAACTGGTTAAACAAGCACGTCCAACAAGGGCATAACGTGGTCGTACATTGCGCGTTAGGGCGCGGTCGTTCGGTGATGGTGGTCGCTGCCTTTCTTTTGGCTAGTGGGCGCCAGGCATCATTGGACAAGGCGATGCAAAAGATCACCGATACCCGTACTACCGCACGCTTAAACTCACGCCAACGCAGCCGCTTAGATAACTATTTAGCAACCGGACAACTGCATATTGTGAAAAGCGCTTGGTTAATTGTTAACCCTGTGTCAGGTGGTGGCAAATGGCAGCAGCATCGCGAACAGATCATGGCTGAGTTGCAACCTTATTTTAATTTACAGGTGTGTGAGACCAGTCCAGAGCAGGGGGCTGAGGCATTGGCCGAGAAAGCCTTGGCGCAAGGCGCGGATTTACTCATCGCCTGTGGTGGCGATGGTACTCTGACAGCAGTTGCCAGTGTGCTAGAAGCCAGCGATAAAGCTGTCGATGCGGTTAAAATGGCTATTATTCCCCTAGGTACAGCGAATTCGCTAAGCCACGCGTTGTGGGGCTTTAAGTCAAAGCTGGTGCCGATTGATGTAGCTTGTGACGCGATATTAGGCGGCTATACACAATGCATCGATGTTGCCCGCTGTAACGATGAGATCATGTTGATGGTAACGGGGATTGGCTTTGAACAACAAATGATTGAAAAGGCTGACCGCCAGCAAAAGAATAAGTTGGGTCAGTTAGCCTATATCTCGGCGCTACTTGAAGCCTTTAGTCAAAATCAGCAGCTGCAGCTACGGGTGATATTCGACGACGAAGCGCCAGTAACCATCACTACCAATAGCTTTATCGTCGCTAATGCGGCACCGATCACCACGGTTTTAGCACAAGGCAAAGGCATGCCAACGGTTGATGACGGCGTGTTAGACGTAACCTGGTTAAAAGCCGATGCTGAGGGTGAGCAGCAAATCGTCAGTTTGGCTGAGTTACTCTACAGTGGGCTGACCGAACAAGGCGTTGATTATGCTGGCGAACATCGCACAGCAAAACATATTGAGGTCAGTACCGAAGGTCGTTTAAAGTACGTGATTGATGGTGAAACGCGCGCTGCCGACCAGTTGGTTATCGATGTCATACCGCGCGCGTTAGAGATTTTAATTCCAGATGAACGTTAACTGTCCTTTCCGCTACGTTGCTGGTATTTTCCTAGTTTGTTGTATAACGTTTTGACGCTGATACCTAACTGCTGTGCGGTATCCGATTTATTACCCCGGTTACTCGCTAAGGTGCGCTCGATAGCCGCTTGCTCCAGTTCTTCTAAAGACATACCGGCCGGTACGTCAATGCCTTCTTCAACGCGCGTTCGCGGTGTCGTTTGTAAAATTAAATGTTCCGGCATAATAATATCGTCGGCTAGGATATAAGCACGTTCGATGGTGTGTTTTAACTCTCGCACATTGCCCGGCCACGGATGCGCTTTGATATTTTTTAGCGTTTCCATGTCGATGCTTTTATTTTGCTTTTCCTGCGCATTACGATAAGCCAAAAAGTGTTTCGCTAAGCCGATGATATCTTCGCCACGATCCCGTAACGGCGGTACTTGTAGCGGAAATTGCGCCAACCGGAAGTACAGATCTTCACGAAATAATTCGTCGTTGATGGCTTCGATCGGTTCGCGATTCGTAGCCGCGACGATTCGGACATCCGCCATGTGCGTAGTTTGGCTACCCACCGGACGAAACTCTCCACTTTCTAACACGCGTAACAATTTAACTTGATGCTCCAGCGGCATTTCCGTCACTTCGTCGAGAAATAGTGTACCGCCGCGGGCTTGTTCGAAGACCCCTTGATGGTCTTTGTGGGCGCCCGTAAACGCGCCTTTAACATGGCCGAATAATTCGCTGTCAACCAATTCCGGACTCAGTGCACCACAATTCAGCGCTACAAATGGGTGATCGGTACGCTCGCTGGCGGCGTGAATGGTATTGGCGACCAGCTCTTTACCAGCACCACTTTCACCAACAATAAATACGTTAGCGGAGGTTTGCGCAACCTTACGGATGGTGCGGTAAAGTTTCAGCATCGCTTTCGAGGAACCAACCAATAAGCCGAACTGGTCGAGGTCACTGGTAATAACCTTTTCCGACTGCTGACGGTCGCGTGCTAGATGTTCGTGAAAATCGGATAAGGTCGTACCAATCCGGTTAAGATGATAAGGCTTACGGAAGTGATAACCCGCTCCTCGTAACATCATCTTATCAAGATAGGGGTTCGGCTTCCCGCTGCTGAGAAAAATAAAATCAATATCAGACAACAAGTGATGTTGATTCAGAAAATCGAAATGTTCCTGATCAAATTGCTTGGCTTCAATGATTGCGGCATCAAAGTTGCCAGCCTGTAGCTGCTGCGGCCAGGCATCGGTATCGCTACTGATGGTGACAATGAACTCTTGTAAAACCGGTAGTCTTTGGAGTTCTTGCAGTAACTCAAGATCATCCATAAAAATGAATAGGCTGGGTCGACCCATGTAGGCACTCCATAATCGGCTAACGCCGGTAATAATTATAATGAATGGGGCATATGACTATGGCCGCAATCGGTAATTTTGACTGGGATAACCGGTAATATTTACCCAGTCAGCCAAGCAATACGCCTCATGTTTCGATTTGGATTAATTATTTCTCATAAATATATCGTTTTTTTCGAAAAGTTAAAGTTGGTACGACACTTGTATATGTTTTTTCAACGGATGAAGATTCACAAGGAGTGGATAGCATGGAACAAACAGTACCGATTTTTCCTGATGTAGTAGACGATGTCATCAGTTTGTGTCGTGATGGTATGGCGTTCTATCTGTATGCTGCGGACAATGTTGATGATTACAATTTGCAGCGCTTATTTAAAGCACGTGCCGATATGCGTAGTCGGTTATTGCAACAGTTACAGCGCCAACTTAGCGCTGATAGCGTGCAGCGGGCGATAGCGTCAGGTCGGGCTGAGCAACTGCAACAATGGTATCGAGAGGCGATTGAGCAGATCAGTAGCTATGATAATTTCATTTTTATTGAGCTATTAGAGCGCCATGAAGCGCAAACGTTGCAGTTACTAAAGCATGCGGTTAAGCGCATCAACGACCAGCAAATGTCTGAGTACCTCGCTGAAATGGCTGCACATATGCAAATGGGCCACGACCGCATGCACGCGCTAAAGTCGCAATTTCAGTTCGAACAGCAAGTATCGTTATGAAAGTTTTACCACGGAGTCGGTAAAAGCTTACCCAGTATGTCGGTGAATGATGCGTTCATTGTTCGAGATGGCTGGTTTATTTTTATTTATTTCAGTCAGTTACAAAGTTGGCATGATGTTCGCTTAGTCTGTGCTGAGCAATTAATAATAGCTAAACGAGAGGTTTAGCTACTTTCGTTACAAAATAACAGTGGAGGTTATGATGAAACGTACAACGTTATCGATGGTATTAGCGGCTGCAATTGGTTCGGCCAGTGTATCTGCCTATGCGGCCAATGATTGGCAGGATGGTGCTAAAGATGCTTGGATCGACGGTACCGCTGAAACCACTTTGCTGCTCAATACTAATTTGAACAACTTTGACATTAATACCGATGTAGAGAACGGGGAAATTACGCTGACCGGTAAGGTCGACAGTGAGGTTGATAAGTCGCTGGCTGGCGAGCTAGTGCGTAATATCGACGGTGTTACCGACGTACACAACGAGTTAACGGTGATTAATGACGACGGTGAAGAGGATGACGAAGGGATCATGGATACCCTTAACGATTCGAAAATTTCGACTGTGGTCAAAACACGTTTACTATTTTCTTCTGACGTCAGCGGCACCAGCATTGATGTCGAAGTGAACCGTGGTGTGGTGACCCTAACCGGCACAGTAGACAGCGATGCCGAGCGCGACTTAGCGGTCGAAATTGCAAAAAGTACCGACGACGTACGTGATGTTGAAAATAACATCGAGGTAGCCGACTAAGGCAACCGGTTAAGTACTACTAGTCAGTACTTATATAAAGTACTCATATGGGCCAGCGCTTGCTGGCCTTTTTTCGTTTAATGGTGTGCGTTAGTGACTAATTGGTTGCACAAGCTAGGTAAATTTGATCCAGCGCAAGTTACGCAACGCGGCGACTGACGCACTTTGATCACGATCAATAACTACTACCCAGCAAACACGTAAACTCCATTTCGAATTCATTCGTAAGGAGTTTCTCATGAAACCGTTATCCCGTTGTGCAGTCGCGTTGTTCGGTGTCTTAAGCGTATTCAGTATCAGTTCGCAAGCCAGTGATTTTAGCATCAATGTGGGTGCTATCACGGTCATGCCCGACGACAGCAGCGGTCATTTGAACGTTGTCGAGCAAGTGGCTGGGATGCCAACTAACTCGACCGGCGCGGTCGTGAATACCAATACTCAGTTGGGTTTAAGCGTCGATTATCGCGTCGCTCCGCATTGGCAATTATCGCTAATTGCCGCTACCCCATTCGCGCACGATATTCACGGCAGTGGTAGCTTGGCGGGTATGTCGATCGGTCGTACTAAACAGCTACCGCCAACGCTGTTGGTGCAGTACCACTTTAACGATGACAACGCTGAGTTTAATCCGTTTGTCGGCGTTGGCGTGAACTACACCACGTTCTTTGACGAGAAAGTCGACGATCAACTCGGCTCCGCATTAGTGGGTATGGGAGCAATGCAAGCGACCGACAATGCTGAGTTGGCCTTATCGAGCAGCTGGGGATTAGCCTTTCAAGCGGGTATTAACTGGCAGTTAAGTCAGCAGTGGGGCGTGCATGCGATGGTCAGTAAAATTGCTATCGATACCGACGCCGATGTACGCATTAACGGTACTACCGTGGATAGCATTAAGGTCGATATCGACCCGTACGTGGCGATGCTGGGCTTACGTTATCGCTTCTAATCGTTATTTTGGTCATTAGGTGACACCTTAATTCACCTTATCTGGTTGCCGAGTGACAACCACGAGTTTGCGGCGTAACAGCATGTAGGGAGTGCTGTTGCGTCGCTTTTTTATGTGCTGGTCGACGCTTGCCACTGGTTTCACACCGCCCACCGAGTTCATCCAACAGTTAACCTTTTTCTTTGTTCATTAATTAGTGAACATCTTGTTTTGTTCATTTATGTTGTAACTTTTCCGTTTGTTCACTATATTGTTAACATAAAGCGTATCAACCCAAGTGAACTGAAATATGAGCTCTCAACACGACAACATCGACAATTCGACTAGTGCTGCTAGTATGGAGTACGCTGGCGTATTAACGGGAGATATCGTTGATTCTCAAAAAATCGACGCAAGCCAACACCAAGCGGTATTGACTCGCTTACGACAAACCTTAGCTTCTTTTTACGACACCTTATCATTGGTCGATTTTGATGTTTACCGTGGCGATGCTTTTCAAGCGTTGTTTGCAAAGCCGGCGGATGCGATTAAAGCGGCGATGCTGTTGCGTTTACTCATGCGTAATGCGGAGCCGACTTGTGAGGTCCGGCAGAGCGTAGGTATTGGTGCTATTGGCTCATTATCTGATGCGATAAAACGTGCTAATGGTGAAGCTTTTACACTGTCAGGCCGTGGTTTAGACAGTCTCCGTCATGGCTATTTAAGTGTGCACGCGCAAGATGCCGCGTTGCAGCAGCAATTGGGCTTGTTGACGCGCTTTGTCGATGCCCGATTAAGCGATCTGCCGACCATGCAAAGTCGAGTGTTATTGGCTTATTTACAACAACCCGACGCGACTCATGATGACCTTGCTAAACACTTAGGTAAAGCTCGTAGTACCATTACCCGTAGTTTGAATAGCGCTAACTATCAGCTCTTCGAGGATTATCTGGCGTACGTCGATAAGTGCTTTAATCAACAGCGACAGGGAGGTGCAAGACGATGATGCCATTGGTACTGTTACTACTCTTATTAGTGCTACATGTCTTAGCCGATTTTTATTGGCAGCCGGCTGCTTGGGTTACAGCAAAACGTCAATTAGGTTGGCGTGCGACGGCTTTATATTGGCACGGCTTATGTCATGCTGGGCCAATGTGGTTAGTCATGCTGGCTTTGGGGTATGGCCTACTCAATAGCTTGTTGGCCGCAGCGGTGATTTTTGTCAGTCATATCCTTATCGATTTATTAAAAGCACGCGTCAGTGCTAGCTTACGTCATTTTATCTGGGACCAATTAGCGCACTTAGTGGTGTTAGTCGGTCTGTGCTGGCTGCTCAGCGATGCTACTCAGCGGCAGACGCTGACGGCGATGGTACAGCCTTGGCTGGAAGGACAGCGGTTGTTACTGGTGGTGCCTTACTTATTGGCTTACTTACTGGTATTAAAGCCGGTGTCTGTGGTCATTGCTACCTTATTAAAACCTTGGTCAAATGCCCTCAATCAGCATCAAGGTCACGATCAAGAAACCTTAGATAAAGCCGGTGAGAAAATAGGCTATTTAGAGCGTTTATTAATTTTAACCTTCATGTTGCTTGGTCAGTTTTCCGCCATAGGGTTTTTATTAGCCGCGAAATCAGTATTTCGTTTCGGCGAATTAAAAAACGAACGTGATAAAAAGCTAACCGAATATGTCATGCTTGGCACCTTAGCCAGCTTTGTTTGCACGCTATTGGTGGGGCTATTGGTCAAGGCCTGGCTAAACTTACTAGGGGTCAGCTAACGGTCATGAACCGCAGTCGCTTTTTAGCCGAGTTAGTTTGGTCGTCATGGCCAACTAGCCAGACTCAGGGATTCTTTGACGCATTGGCTTATGCGCCCTTAACCGAGTCTGTTTATTTGGCGCAAGGGCGGTTCTCGCGCACTCATTATCACGCTGACTTGTATCAACAACTGGCTGTTACGCGGCCAGCGACTATCGACAACGCCGTGGTTAAGCGGCAAGCCGAATTTTTGGCCGGTCGTTACTTGGCTAAAAAACTACTAACGGCGCTCAATGTGGCCGATGCTAGCGCCGATATTGGTGTCGGCGATGCGCGCCAACCGCTGTGGCCTAACTGCATACAGGGCTCGATAACCCACAGTAAAGAGCAGGTATTCTGTTTAATCAGCTTACAGCCGGATCGTGCATTGGGTATTGACGTTGAACACATCATGACTGATAAGCTGGCAACACAAATCGGCTCACGCGTTTATCAAGAGCCGGAGTTAAGCGTGCTCAGCGCTGCTGGACTGTCACTAGCGACCGCTAGCACACTGATCTTCTCGGCTAAAGAAAGCATTTACAAAGCGCTGTATCCCCAAGTGCGGCAGTTTTTTGGCTTTGACGCAGCGACCTTACTGGCGGTTAATAAGGTTCAGCGACGGCTGAGATTTCGTTTAGCCAGCGACTTTGCCCATCAACATCAGTTGGCGGCAGAGCATTATGTCGACTTTGCGCTGGCCGACAATTACCTGTTAACTTGGCTGCTTTAAGCGTCGCTGATTAATCTCAAGGACAACTGACATAGGGATAATAATGCAACCGACTGACAATAATTTATTGGAACAAGCACTGCGTTTAGCCGCCGAAGAGCAGGCACATCGGCCGCGTTTTATTGAATTATTGCTCGATGCTGAGGTGTTGGTCTTGGGGCTGAGCGTTGCTGACAGCGATGTTGGAGCCGGTCAGCAAGTACAGATACAACATTGGCAAAAAAACGACGATAGCAAGATCATTCCATTTTTTACGTCGATCACGGCATTGCAGCGTGCCATCAACGAGAAAACCAATTATCTACAACTGCCTGCGCGGGCACTGTTTGAAATGACACAAGGCGCTAACCTAGTGCTGAATCCGTATTCTGATCACGGTAAAGAGTTTACCGCCGAAGAAATTAGCGGGTTACTCACCAATGGCGGCAAAGTTGTCGCGCAACAGCGGCGGATAAGCAAAGATACGCCGGTAATGTTAGGACAACCGGCAAGCTATCCGACAAAGCTTGTTGACTCATTAACACAATTATTTGCGCAGTATTCGCAAGTCAAAAAAGCTTATTTGGCGATGATGTATCAAGGCCAGTCCGGTGCCGACGCAGCGCCCAATTTAGTAATTGGACTACAGGTGGAATCGGATTTAGAAATCGTTATTAGCGCTGCTGGTAGCGTTGTTCGTGACGTAGCCGAAGATGGTGAGGCGGTCGATTTTTGTGCCGTCGAAACCGACGACAATAGCACCTTAAGCCAATATTTTATCAACCAAACTACACCCTTCTACCAACGGCGTTGGGGTAGCAAGCTGAAATCTTGGCTGGCTAAGGGCAGGGCTTAGCTGGCTATGGATATGCACGCATTCAACCGCTTTTGCGCTACTTATACTGCGGCCACGCATGTGCAGCAGTGGGGCGCATCACAGGTTTGGAAGGTAGGCGGAAAAGTCTTTGCTATCGGTGCTATGAGTAAAAGCGGTGAACCGGCTTATAGCTTTAAAACATCGGATCTGAATTACCACTTCCTTTGTCAACAAGCAGGCTATATTCCCGCCCCATATCTAGCCAGCCGTGGTTTAAAATGGATACAACAAATTGCCACCAACGGCGAGCTTGACGACGATCTCAATTATTACCTGAGCGAATCTTATCGTATTGTAGCAACCAGCCTGAGTTTAAAAAAACAACGTGAGTTGGGGCTTGTGCTCAAAAGCTGAATAGCTAACGAAGATGACTTCAGCCATTTGCATGTTTTGCTGTCGACCACCTGGGTCGTTTAAGGAATTTACCGTGAAATTGATTACCGCAGTTGTCAGTACCTTCGCCTTTGTCATGTCGACGCAGGCGGCGACGCTTAAAGTTGGCGATATTGAACTGGAGTATGAACTAGCTGGCAATGGCAAGCACATCGTTCTGCTCGAAGCGGGCGGCAGTGCGGGCATGTCTGACTGGGACCCGGTATTCGAGCAAGTGGCCGAACATGCCACCGTTATTCGCTATTCACGTGTCGGCAATGGTAACTCAACCGCCATTCAGCGCCATTTCACCTCGCGCGACTACGCTGATTACGCCAGCCAACTATTAACCCAGCTAGCTATCGAACAACCCGTTATTTTTGTCGCTCATTCCTACGGTGGTAATATCGCCAGAGATTTCGCTGTGGCGCACCCCTCGCAAATAAAAGCCTTACTATTACTCGACCCATCCTCGGAACACGATGTCGACATTTTGAGAGCCATCGACTTAGAACAGGGCAACCGTGAAATTGCACAGATCAAACTCGACGATATGGCCAACGGCATGTCTAATCAGTACCTCGATTTCTGGAGCAAAAGACCATTACCCGACTATCCGCAAATTCATGACATCCCGGTCACGGTGATCGCCTCGGTCAAAAAACACGACAACCCAGCCAATCTATTTTTTACCGACCAAGGGCGACGCCTTTGGGGTGAACTCTGGCAACAATGGGCAAATGACTTTCCACAGGGCAAATCGGTATTGACCGAAAACAGCGGCCACTTCGTGCAATTTGACGAGCCCGAGCTAGTCATCGACGAACTGTTGGTACTGATAGAAAAGCTTGATGAAGCCGAAGCTAAAGCCACCTCATTATAGTCCGTGGTAGATTTGTTGTGCTTTTCTTTTTCTTAAATATTATCAAAATCCCATTTAAATCGGATTCCTGTATTGTTAGTACCGGCGCGTTGGTGCGTTTTCACTTCAACTCGGTATCCAGAGTAGGTTGTAGGCATAGTCAATTCGAGTGTTGAGCCAGACCATGCTAGCGATGGGGCCGTGGGATTTCCTCCAAGTATTTTTTGCATCACTGCGGGTCTGAACCCTCCCTCGTCGACACCGATTAGCGCCAAAAATTTAGTTGGCTCAGCAGCACCGATGGCGCTAACTTGTACAATGTCAATTTCTATGGCTAGAGCTGCATCTTTCGAATTATCAGTTATAGTTAAAAGTGGTTCAGTAACACTTGATGATGAGGTACGAAATAATACGCTATTACACGGCATTTGTGAGGCTGGCTCGAACCAGTTTCCCTCATCTTGCTGGTCATACGGACGCCCAACAATCTTACCGCCACCAAGATATTTTGCGCCGCTTCGGTAATCGTCTTCATCAGTTTTTATCAGGGCGTTAGCCGATGTTCGTCGACTTATATTGTATGAGATTTCCGATCGCGGGATTGTTTTGTCGACTTTTAGTGAGTTGGCATTATATTGTGAAGGCGTAGATACCTTGATGCGTTTTGTAAATGCAGAGCTCGGGTTACGTAGCTCGAAGTTGGACAGATTGCCCGACTCAAAGAAACCCGAGTATGTGATGGCGTGGTCAATTTCAGTAGAGCCGTCAGAGTGACCTAAGCCTAGCGTATAAATAACGTCAAAAGATGCTGTACGAGCGTTGTGCGCTCGTAAGGCTCGCGTACAGAACTCTACGCCTAGACCAATCGCCTTAAATCCGCGAACATTCTCGATATTGTATGCGTATGAGCTACCTAGCGTGCTAGCGTATGTGTTATTCGAATCGTCTCGGCCAATAAAATCTGCGTGGCAGTTTATCAAGGTGCAATAGGTGTGCCCGCTATTGCCTGACACTGAAAAGCCGTGTAGACCGGCATAATCGGCTGAGCAGGTATCTAGGAGTAAGCCGGTTCTTGCTGCGCTATCGCCATCTTCGGCTTCCGCTGTAAAATTAAAGCAACTATGCAGTTCTCCTGCGTAACGACAGCGAACTTTCTCGAAGCGGGCGACGAAACCACTAAATCTTAATACGTCTTCTCTTGCATGCTCCAATTGCATTTCAGACCACATCGAGTATGACATATTTCGATAATCGGCCTTAATTACGTTGGTCGGTCTGTCGCCGTGCGCATCCCATCTACCACCAGAAATTCGGCCGTTGCACATATGTAGAAACGCTTTCGCACCGATACTGACTGGGCATACTGAAACAACTTCGTCCATAGCTGCCAGCTCCGCTACAGTTTCATCTACGGCTAAGGTGTTATGCTGCCAGTCAATAACGACTAGATCTGGACGTTTTATCATAATGCCTACGCTACGTCCTTCAGCAAGTGCGGGGAGCTCGCCATCGTACAGCGATTGTATTTTAAGCACTGAGTCTTCTAACGTGGGATTCGATATTTTTAAACCTCGGCGTAAGCCCATCAACTCCACGACATCAATCGCTCGTTGAATCGAAGGGCGGATGTCTTTACCGTCGGACTCCAAATAAAATTGTTTCGTATTAATGTAGTCAACAGCGCTAAACACATCGGGATTTAGCACGTTATCAAGAGATAGCGCTACAAGACTAGCGCCAAATCCAGCTGACGTGTTTGCCAAATCACTGCGAATAGCTGCTTGCCCAACATCAATCCAAGCACCATCACCTACGCCGCCGGTTTCAGAGGGGGTTGAGGATGCTGGGACATTTTTTGGTAAGGCGCCATCCCATCGATAATACGTCAATTCATCGGCCAGATAAGCGACTTCATTTCGAGAGTTTATTGTGAAACCAATTGAGAAATTGCCAGCACTCACAGTCTTCAGTGAGTTGATCGCTGCTTCACTTCGCCGCTGTATCTCTGATAGCGTAAGTCTGGGTTGTCCGAGCCTATCGAGTACGCTTGCATCATTGCTAGTCACAACACGGGCTAGTGTAGCCAAATCCAGATCTGCATTAGTTAAAACTTGAGACGTTTCCATTCGTTATCTCCTAAAATCCATTTAATTTTCAGCATACGCCACTAACTAGTCCTTTTCTAAAAGCTTATCTGATCCAAAATGAGAATCTATAGTTAAAGATGTAATTGGTTAGGGGATGACACAACATTAATACCAGCATTGGTTTCTTTTAACACAGTGGTGATTTGCGATTCAGTAAAACGTAATTTTTCATTGTCGTTTCCTGCGTTAATTATTACAGAAAACCCTAATTAAGCCTGTCTCAGTCTAGGCGAAGTAGGCAGTTACATTTGTTAAATTTACTTATTTGAATTGCTACACAAAGCTTTTCGGACTGCTCTGTAAGAGATTGATTTAGCGAGCTATTGAAGAAAGGAAATTGGTCGGCGTGACTGGATTTGAACCAGC
>NZ_AMRG01000003.1 GCF_000299895.1 Idiomarina xiamenensis 10-D-4 | reverse complement strand
GCAAACACGCAAATGGCAAGGCCAAGACGGTGTTGAACGTTACACCACCGAAATCGTCATCAACGAGATGCAAATGCTCGATTCGCGCATGGGTGGCGGTCAACAAGGTGGCGGCTTTGCTGGTGGTCAATCGCAAGGGCAGTCAGGTGGCTTCGGCGGCCAACAGGGCGGCGGTTATAACCAAGGCGGTGGACAACAACGCCCAGCCGCTAGCAGCAACAGCCAAGGCGGCTTTAGCCAAAACAACGCGCCACAACAGGGCGGCGGTTTCGGTGGTCAGCAACAACAACGCCCAGCGCAACAAAATAACATGCCCGAGCCCGAGCCATTCTCGCCGGATGGCGACTTTGATGATGATATTCCGTTCTAACGCTGAACACTTAGCAAGGCAACAGCAACCGCTTTCCAAAAGCCCCAACTACGGGGCTTTTTTATTAACTTCACAAAAGGCTCAATAGTAAAGTGATTGGGTTGAATCACCGATTGAAAGACGATATTCGGCGTACGGTTTACAGCCTTTAAACGCTAATTTGCAGCTATATCACGCTATCACTGTGAGTGGAAAAACTGATTACCTAGCTATTTATACTCAGCAAAATAATAGCGCGCGACCACCTCTGCTAATTGGCCTTGCGCGTCACTAATGGCGATGCCGATGCCAATGATCTCACCGTCTGCATGCGGTGGCTGTTGCTGTAAACGCTGTGCAACTTCTGCCAGCTTGGGGCTGGCTTCGTTGGCGAGCAAGGTCAAGTGTGGATCGTAATTTTGAAACACGTTGGGACTACCATAGCGTTCAAAGGCCGCAATTTTGTTGGGGTAGTGCTTTACCCAGCCAGGTAATTCGCTATCGCTGTCACGCAGTGGCGCAAGCGCCACGGTCACTTCATCGGCCAGTCGCTGCAAGTCGTTTGAGGTGTTTAAGTCGATAAACGCCCAATTACTCGGGCTGACGCTAAAACCGTGCGCCGTTAAGACAAACGGCTGCTGGTGCTGTGCGATATGCTCGACACGTTGCTTAATGTCATTGATTGCTGTCAGTGGGTAGTCGGTGAGATAGAGAGTGGCGTGTACCGGTAAACCCTGTGCATAAAAGCTACTGATACCGTTTGCTTGTAACTGTTTACTGGTGTCCGCAACCACTTGCTCCAGCGCTGCCGAGGGAATGGCGAAGACGTTAATACTGCGGCTATCTGCAGCATTGACTGGCAACGCTAACAGTATAAATAACACGACAAACAGGCGAGACATACGTTGGCTCCTAGCTAAAATCCTTGCTCCAACGCCGATTCTAACGCAATCAATCGACATTGCCAGCGCCAACGACGCTCTCTAAGGGGCCAGCTTGGCCGATGGTTGTAGTTGTCGTTAGCGTTTTATACACTCACGTAACCTACATTGATACATCTACGCGCTGATACGCGCCCTAAGGACACCTGAGTGAGAACCGACAGTCGTTTGTCGCGTATGTTGCACGTGCTATTACATATGGCGCGCGACCAGCAACCGAAAACCTCGCAACAAATTGCCACCATGCTCAGTACCAATGCTGCGGTGGTCCGCCGTACGATGGGCGGTTTGCGCCGTGCCGGTTATGTGCAGTCCGAAAAGGGACACGGCGGTGGTTGGCGTATCGCTTGTGACTTAAATCAGGTCTCACTGTACGATATCTATCAAGCGGTCGGCACCGAAAAAATCTTCACCATTGGCTTTGATCATAGCCATCCCGATTGTCTGGTCGAACGCGTGGTTAACGACGCTATCGGCGAAGCCTTAAGTGATGCGGAAAGACGACTGATAAAGCGTTTACAAAGTGTCTCGTTGGGCGATCTTGCTCAGCAGTTTAGTCGCCGCTATCCCACCTAAATCGTTGTCAGCCTAACACCGACCTTGCTGCCCAAAAGATGCAGCAAAGGCTAGATTATTAATCGAACAAATGATACTTTTATTGTTACATGATGCTTTTAAAGTTTCATGAATACGATTTCATCGATTCTACGAGGTCTGTTATGAACGAATTCTTTAGTGCAGATATTGTTAACAATATCGCCGTTTGCGTGGTCATCGCGTTGGCAGCGTCTAGTGTGTCATTAACCATGACGCAAACTGAGATCTTTGCGCCATGGCGAAACCTGATGCGACGTGTTCACCCGCAGGTTGGTCATTTGTTTCAGTGCTTTTATTGTTTGAGTCACTGGTGGGTGATTGCTGCCACGGTGCTGCTACAGCCGCGCTTAGTACATAGCGGTTATGGGCTAGTGGACTGGTTTATCGCGACGTTTGCCACTATCACCGTCACCAGTTGGATCAGTGGCTTATCGTTTAAAGCATTTTTAATGGCGATGGCTAAGGGCAAGCAAGAAATCGAACTGAAAGCGCTGTTAGCAAAGTCCAACGACTCGGCTTAGGCGTTAACCGCTATCGACAACTGCGCAAAACTGGTGCAAGTTATCAGGTAATAGACTTCGCTGTAGTCGTGTATGTCGAGGAGCGTTAAATGCAAGCCGCAGGACAGTTTAAAGTTAGCCTGGAGCCAGTCGATTTAGGCATGAGTGTAAAGAGCGCCGCAGATGCCGGTCAACAGTTTGCCCGGCAACTGCTCAGCAAACAGTATGAGGGAGACTTAGTCGCCACCAGTGTAGGTGAAATGCTGAGCGTTCGTATGGCTAGTGAGCAAGCGGCCGGGTACGTCGCGATGGAGCAGGTGGTGGGGCAGCTGTTAGGGCGTCAGGGACAATTTGTGTTGCAGCATTTTGGTACCCTGCACAAGCAGCGCAATCGTCTTTTATTAGAGGTGGTACCGGGTTCCGCGGATGGTGAATTAGCGGGGTTGAGCGGTAGTATGCAAATCTTTATCGACAACGGCCAACACCGCTATGAGTTTGACTTCTACTTACCGACTTAAACGATCTTAGCCGTTAACCAGAGTTTACAAAACCGACCATTAGGGTCGGTTTTTTGTTTCCGGAAAAGAACACGCTTATTTACTTAGCTTGCTAACAATGCTATTTTAATTAGCATGCTTAGTAAGTGAGGTGAAACAGTTAGCATGTCTTTTCAAGAACACATATTACGGCAGTTATCGGTACCCGAGCGTTTAGCCCGGGTAGCGCGCTTGTGGCAAGCCGTCGCTGACCACGAACTGACGCCGTTGGGACTGACCTATCCGCGCTGGAGCGCGCTGTGGAAATTGGCGCGATTGGGCGACGGCATCAGTCAAAAGCAGTTAGCGCAAGCGTTGGAAATTGAAGTGGCTTCGCTCATGCGGACCTTGGGTCAACTAGAGCAACAACAGCTCATTGAACGGCGCGGTTGTGAGACCGATAAACGTGCGCGTTTGGTATTTTTGACCGAACAAGGCAAAGCGTTCGTCGCGCAACTAGAGCAACGCATTCTAAAAATCCGTCAGCAATTACTTGAAGGTGTCAGCGACGCCGATGTAACCGTTATGCGTCGGGTTCTAGATAGCATTTCGAATAACGCCAATTATTGGCTGCTAGCGCAGCAGCAATCACAATCCCCAGAGGAGGACAAATGAGCGCCGATCAGCAGTTTGCGCGCTGGGTTCGCATCGCTATGGCAGGCTTTATCTTGCTATTTGGTTACTTTTTGCTGGCCGACAGCGCTATTCCACTTACCCCGCAGGCAATGGTCACGCGCGTGGTTACACAAGTGGCACCGCAAGTCAGTGGGCCGGTGAGCGAAGTGCCGGTGCAAAATAACCAAGACGTCGAAGTCGGTGATACGCTATTTCGTCTCGACCCGCAGCCTTATCGTCTTGCCGTGCAGCAGGCTGAGTTGGCGTTGCAACAAGCGCGACGCCAGAACCAACAACTTGATGCACAGGTGCAAGCCGCCGAAGCGGCGTTAGCCGCAGCGCAAGTGAAAGCCGATGAACAGCAACGCGAAGCCAAGCGTATCAATGGACTCTACGCCGATGGCAGCGCCTCGCAGCAGCAACTCGATCAAGCCCAAAGTTTAGCGCAGGCGGCGCGTGCTGATGTGCGTGCCGCGCAAGCGAGCGTTGCTGGTTTACAGGTGCAGCGTGGCGAGCGCGACGACGAGCAGAATTTACGTTTACAACAGGCGCAGAACGCCTTGGCGCAAGCGCAGTTAAACTTGGCTTATACGCAGGTAAAAGCCGAGCATGCGGGTCAGGTCAGTAATCTGCAGTTACGCCCTGGTGCTTATGCCCGTGCGGGTACGCCGGTGATGGCGTTGGTAGCGAACGACATTGATATCGTCGCTGACTTCCGCGAGAAAAACTTACGCCAAGTGCAACCCGGACAGCGTGCATTATTGGTATTTGATAGCCAGCCTGGAGTGGTTTACGAAGCCGAAGTCAGCAGCATCGATGCTGGCGTTGGTGCTGGCCAACTGAGTGCCAACGGCAGTTTAGCTAACCCGGTACAGTCTAACCGCTGGGTTCGTGACGCCCAGCGTTTGCGTGTCCACCTTACCCTACAGCAAGCACCGCAAACGCGCTTAGCGGCGGGCTCAAAAGCCACCGTACAATTGGTGCCCGACAATGGTTTGTTAGCGGCATTGGCCAGCGCGCAAATTCATGTCATGGGCTGGTTACATTACATTTATTAAGTGGGTAACGAGGCCATGAGCGAGATGCTGCGACAATCAATGAGCAATAACGATCTACGCCAATGCCTACGCATTACCGTGGGTGCCAGTGTCGGTTTTTGCTTCGCTAAGGTATTTGGCTGGAGTTACGGTGTATTTTTTACCGTACTGCCGATGCTGTTATTGGGATTGGTACCGGTGATGAACGGCCATGCGGCAAGGCAGTTGCTTGCGGCGGGGGTGATGTGCGCATTAGAGGTGGGCATCATCGGCGGCTTACTCGGGGGGCAACCCGTCGCTATGACCATCGTTGCCTTTGGCCTATTTTTATATCGCTTTCGTTGCATGGCGCGCGGGCCGTTATTTTTATTCGGCGCTAACGGCGTGCTAATGCTCAGTATCATGCTGCATTTTGCCAGCTACCCCGATACCGATGTGAATCAGCTGATTGCCAGCAACTTGGTGGCAACCTTGCTCTCTATCGTTATCGCTTATATGTTGACGGTGTTTATTCCCGACGTTGAACCACGGCAGCCACCGCCAGCGCCCGTGCAAGGTAAAGAAAAGCATCGCATCCGGCACGAGTCGTTGCTTGGCGCCGGTGTCGCAACACTGTCATTTCTGGCCTTTCAAATATTGGATTTACGCGATTCCATGTCGGCTCAGGCGACCACCATTTTGGTGTTGTTTCCGATGCACTGGAATGGTGCCTTAATCTACGCCAGAAGGCGCGCGATGGGGACGATTTTAGGCGTTGCCTATGGTTTATTAGTGCAGTTGGTGTTGTATGATTGGTACGACAACCTATTACTCATTTTGCCGTTATTCATGTTCGGTACGCTGATTTTTTCCAAGCTACATATTCGCGAAGCCAGCGGTGCGGGTATCGGCTTTGGCGCGTTAACCACATTAGGTATTTTGTTCGGACAATACCTGAGTCCTAGCAGCGACTTAGTCTTTAGCGGACTCTATCGGGTTAGTAGTACGTTGGGCGCCATTGTGGTGGCAATGTTTGCTTGTTATTGCCTGCACAAATTACTCAATCAATTTGCCGCGACGCGGTTTGGCCATTGAGTATTTAGGCGCTGGTTTCAATCAGGCTGCCGGGCGGCAATTCGTCGCCGTTACGGCGGCGAGCGGCTTCCTCAAATAATTGCTCTTTTGCCGCATACAAATTGTCGAGCTGCTCACGCTCTTTATCGCTCAACTGACCTTTGTTTTCGAGCTCGTCAATGCGTTTTTCCAGTTCTTCAAGCTTTTCTGCGTCGACGCCCAAGCGATTTAACAGCAATTGCCGATTAACTTGTTGCTGAAAGCTACTCTCTTGCTGCGGTTTTGACTCGGCCTGGTTAAGCGGCTCGCGAATATTAACCGATTGACGGGTAAAGCTCTGTGCGCTGACATCGCTAGAAATAGCGGGTAAGTTAAGCATAACGGTTGCTCCTGAACGCCGTTGCTAAATAACTGATCAACGAAGTCAGGAGCAAACATTGTGCCAACCTATTTAGGTTTTGCTAGGTAGCCGTAACCAACTGATGAGCGTAAACAACACTTGCGCGAGTATCGGTACGGCCATTAAAAACAGGCCCATGCTTAACTGTTGCTCGCCCTCGTGCTGTGACAGCCAAGCATAAAAACCTAACTGCGACAGTAATAAGAGTGACTCAATTACGCGTAAGGTCCAGCGTTTCGGGCCATCGGGTCGATTCGCTAACAAACAGAGCAAGCCACCGATGACTGGTACAACCGTGACATAGAGGTTGGGCCAGTATTGCTCGATGGTGTGGCTAATTCCATCGGGAATACTCATCAGATATAGCATCAGTAGTAGCCAGATGATGCTGACAATAACACTGGGAATGACGTAACTTCGCATAACTATCCTTGCTCTGTTGAGGTGTCGCTTAATCGATGCTCAAACCGTGCGCGGCGGCAACTTTGTCAAAATATTCGATGTTTTTCTTCGCATAAGCCCGTTTAGCAACGTAATCGCCAGCGAAAAAGTTCTTTTTAAAGCCGTAGGCCACCATATCTTTAAGGCGCTTAACCGGCACATCAAAATTATCTAACGCGAGTTGGTACTCGTTACTGACGGTGGTACGCGAAACTAGACGGTTGTCGGTACATATCACCGTGGCTAAACGGTTATCCAGCATATGCTTGAAATTATGATTACTAATATCACCGATAGCTGGATTGGTTTGCAGGTTGCTGGTTAGACAAACCTCGACCGCAATACGGCGGTCGGCAATGTAAGAGGCCAGATTGTGGCTGTAGGTTTGTTTGTCTTTAATGTTCTCGTCGCTGATCATATCGGGCGAAAACAACGAGTAGCCGTGACCTAAACGGTCGGCATAGCACTGTGTCAGTGCTTCAAAAATACTCTCCGCACCATAAGCTTCGCCCGCGTGCACCGTTTTTAATAAGAAGTTTTGGTGGGCATACTCATAAATTTCTTTAAAGTCACTGGCAGGGTAACCGATTTCTTGCCCGGCAATGTCTAAACCGACAATCGGCATGCCCTCTTCGTCACGCAAGCGAACGCTGGCGCGCACTAACTCCATCGCTGCGGTTTTGATGACCTGCATCGGTTCAAAGTCACGCATGAGTTGGAACAGTTGGGTGTAGTATGGTGAGAAGCCTTTCGCACCAAACATGCGCATGGCGCAACAAATGATGCCGTAGTCAAATGGTGGTTTGTCGCCATTTTTGACGTCGGCTTGGGCATTATATTCACGCTTGGCTCGCGCTAAACCATCATTGGTCACTTGTAATACGGTGTCCATGGTAACGCCTGCCGCAGGGTTCATCAGCAACTGCGGGGCAAAACGCACTTCAATATAATTAACCCCTTCGTTTTGGTTGTCGATGGCCAATTCATAGGCGGCTTGCTCTAAGTTTTCTAAGTCACGCAAGACGGCACAGGTATACTGGAAACCATTCAAGTACTCGCCTAAATTTTGATAGTGAGATTTAAAAACTTCGCTATACAGGCCGTCAACGGTATAAGTGGGCAGTTTTACGTGCGCGCGCTTAGCCATATCGATCAAGCTATCGATACGTAATGAGCCGTCTAAGTGCAGGTGCAGGTCGGCTTTTGGCATGGCTTTAATGAATTCGGCAGTATAACGAGGCATGGCAACTCCTAATAAATGAATGAGGGGGCTGCGACCGAACCGATAGCGGCGCAATGCAAGCGAACCCGCATTGTTGCTATCCGTTTGCTCATCAGCAACAGGTTACAGTCGTTGTAATCATGCCATAAAATCGCTATAACCACCGCCTTTAGTTCGGATTTTTCCGGTAATTTTTGCCAATCACAGGCTGATAAACAGATTATGGCATCGCTCTATTTTACTTACTCGGCAATGAATGCCGGTAAAAGCACTTCCTTACTGCAAGTGGCGCATAACTACCAAGAACGCGGCCAGCAAGTGCTGTTATTAACACCAGCCATCGACGATCGTGCTGGCAACGGACGCATTGCTTCGCGGTTAGGCATAGCGCGTGAGGCGCTTAGCTTTACCCCACAAACGCCACTTCGGCAGCTAATTCAAGAGCAGTTACGCAGTCGCACTATCGATTGTGTGTTACTAGACGAAGCACAGTTTTTAACCGAGCAACAAGTATGGCAACTGAGCGATACTGTCGACATCGAGCAGCTACCGGTGATGTGTTACGGCATTCGTACCGACGCCTTTGGTAAAGCTTTTCCGGGCAGCGCGACGCTGCTGGCGATTGCCGACAAGTTGGTGGAAATGAAAACCATCTGTCATTGTGGCCGTAAGGCCACCATGTCGCTGCGCGTCGACGCCAATGGTCGTGCCGTCAAAGCGGGTGCACAAGTTGCTATTGGTGGCAATGAACGCTATTTATCTTGCTGTCGTCAACATTGGAAAGAAGCGATGTCGCTGGGTTAACCGATGGCAGTGCTTGACGGCTTCGGTATAATAGCGATAAGACCCTCTTAGCAAGCAAACAGGAACTCCGCATGAGCAGCGAATTTAGCATTCCCACCCCCGATGATTGGCATTTGCACCTTCGCGATGGTGAGCTTTTAAATACCACAGTCGCGGCGACCGCCGCAGTATTTGAGCGAGCGGTGATCATGCCCAACTTAGTGCCGCCGGTAGTGACTGTTGAGCAAGCGCTAGCTTATCGGGAACGTATTCTAGCGGTATTGCCGAAGAGTATGAGCTTCACACCGTTGATGATGCTATTTTTGAGCCCCCAGACTACGGTTGATGAAGTTAAAGCCGTTGCCGACAATCCGCATATGCTCGGTTTCAAGATGTATCCGTCGGGTGCTACCACCAACTCAGATAGCGGTGTGAGTCGGGTCGAGGCTATGTACCCGCTATTCGAAGCGATGCAAGAGCACGATGTACCCTTATTAGTGCATGGCGAAGTGACCGATGGCGAGATTGATATTTTCGACCGCGAAGCGGTGTTCATTGAGCGCCATTTACGCCCCATTAGCGAGGCCTTTCCGCGCTTACGTTTAGTGCTTGAGCATATCACCACCGCACAAGCCGCCGACTTTGTTGAGCAAGCACATGCACGGGTGGCGGCCACTATTACCCCACAACATTTATTAATGAATCGCAACGACCTGCTGGTCGGCGGCATTCGTCCTCACAATTATTGCTTGCCGATTTTGAAACGCCGTGAGCATCAATTGCGTTTGCAACAGGCGGCATTGTCCGGTAATCCCAAGTTTTTCTTAGGCACCGACTCGGCGCCGCACGCGCGTGATAAAAAGGAAGCGCCATGCGGTTGTGCCGGATGCTATTCGGCGCCAGCGGCGCTGCCATTGTATGCCGAATTTTTTGCTAGCCATGATGCGCTCGATAAACTGGCCGATTTCGCCTCTCATTTTGGGGCCGATTTCTACGGCATAGCGCGTAATAGTAGCCATATCACTTTGCAAAAAAATGCCTGGCAAGTGCCCGCCAGTATTACCACCGCAGTGGGTCCTATTACGCCTTATTGGGCTAACGAGGCGCTGAGTTGGCAGGTACAAGGCGGTAAGCAAGGTTAACCCGATAACCAGCAAGCCGGCTAACTAAATAAAGCTGCAAAATGACAAAAAATTGCCGATAGTAGAGCAAGACAACGACCCTAATGGAGGGTGCCATGAGATTGGTCACCAAATTAATCGTTGCTTTTGCTCTGGTCATCGTCTTGGTGCTGGCGTTAGCAACGGTCGCGTTAAATAGCCTGACGACCCTACGTAATGCCACAACCAGTACCGAACATAGCTATCGTATGGTGGCATTGGCCGAGAGTATTCGCGCGCATATCAATCGCATTCAGTTGGGCCAGCGCGGCTTTGCGTTTACCGCTGACGAAGCATTTTTAGTCCCTTACAACGAAGCTAAGCAAGCGTTCAGCGATACGCTAGCTCAGTTGCAGCAGGGCATGCCGGAAGAGAAAAAGCGGCTTGACGCGATTGCCGAGCGCTATCAGATATGGTTAGAACAAGCGGTCGATCCGATTATTGATATTCGCGACATGTATGGCCCGGGAAGTTATGGTTTAGAGCAAGTGGCATCGATGATCGCTCGCGATGAGGGCGCTGCCGGGTTGGCCGATTTGAATCGGCTCGTGGATGATTTTAACGCCGCCGTAGAACAGCGCTTGGCGGCTAGTAAACGCGGTAGCGAGCAGGTATTGAGCACTGCCACGTGGGTGCTGTGGCTGGGCAGTGCGTTGGTGATTGTGATCGCTATTGCTGCCGCCGTGGTGATGCGGCGTCAGCTTAATCATCGCTTACGGGCAGCGGTAGCAATCGCCGAAGCTGTGGCGGCGGGACGTCTGGATCAAGCGATTGATGAAACTGGTCGTGACGAAATAGCCGTGCTACTGAGTTCACTGGCCAATATGCAAACCCAGTTGCGACATATGTTAAGTGAGATCAGGCAAACCGCTAGTGAACTGAATAACGCCGGTGATACCGTGTCGACCACCGCTGAACAATTATCGGCGTCGTCCGACGAGCAATCTAACGCGTCTAACGCGATTGCCACATCGGTGCAACAATTATCGGCCAGTATTCAACATGTTGCCGATAACGCTCAACAGGCGCAGCGTATTTCTACCGAGTCGCGTGATAATACCGAGCAAAGTTCGCTGGTGATGGAACAAATGGTCGCTAGCATTACGCGTATCGATGAGGTGGTACGTGCGGCGGCGAGTCGAGTGCGAGAGCTTGGTCAACAATCGCAAGAAATTAATGCCATCGTGGGCGTGATCAAAGGCATCGCTGATCAAACTAACTTACTGGCCTTGAATGCGGCTATTGAAGCAGCGCGTGCCGGAGAGCAAGGGCGAGGTTTTTCAGTGGTGGCCGATGAAGTACGTACGTTGGCGCAGCGTACCTCAAGCTCAACCGACGACATTGAGCGCATGGTGGGGCAAATTCAGCAGGGTACGCACGCTACCGTTAAACAAATCGAGCAGGGCGTTGATGCGGTTGCGCAAGGCGTTGATTACGCCGCTCAGGCCGGTTCCGCCATTACCGAGATCCGTGACAGCTTCGAGCGCGTATTAGCGGTGGTCGCCGATATCAGTCAAGTGTTGGCGGAGCAACACCAAGCCAGCGCCGAAGTCGCGCGACATGTGGATGGCTTTGCCGGCATGGCACAACAAAATAAAGAAGCCACACAACATACCAGTGTGACTGCACATCAGTTACAGTTGTTAGCGAATCAATTAAATCAAGCCATTGCTAGGTTTCGAGTTTAATCGTTAGGAGTACTCAATATATGTTAAAGCGCACAGGGATGCTGCTCGGGCTGTTTTTAGCAACGAGTGTGCAGCCGTTATGGGCTGCACAGCCGCAACAGGTAGCGACACAGCAACAGCCGGAAAATCCTTATCAACAACCGTTGCAGGAAGAAGAAGCTGAGTTACAGCAGCGCTTGCGATTAGGGCAGTGGGGCGACGACGATGGTATCAATGAGCCGGCTTTATCGATTAATGAGCCGGTTTATTTTATCGTCGGCCAGGACCCATTTGGCGACGATGACGATATTAAAGCGCGTTTTCAAATCAGTTTTAAATACCGGATGTTTTCTGAAGATGGTTATGTGGCAGATTTATTACCCGTCATGAAGCACTTTCATTTGGGTTATACACAAACCTCGTTGTGGAATTTGAGCGCTGATTCAAAACCCTTCGAAGACTCCAGTTATCGACCGAGCTTTTTTTTCGAGTTTGATAAAGTTAATGATGGCTGGTTACCCGATTTCTGGCGCACTGGCTACGAGCATGAATCTAACGGTCAGGCCGGTGAAGAATCACGCAGTATCGATATGTACTATATTCAACCGGCATGGACATGGGACGTGGGCGACCGTGAATTGATGTTTGCGCCGAAGTTCTACGGTTATTTAACCAAAGGTGATGAAAACGAAGATATCGATGATTATCGGGGTTACGTCGATATGCTGGTGCGTTATGGTCATGAAGATGGCGTGTTGGCATCTTTGACCGGGCGTTTAGGTAATGCTGGTAAAGGTAGCTTGCAATTAGATTTGTCGTATCCCATTCGCGAGAAAATTTTTAGCCGCGCTGGCGGTTATATTTATTTGCAGTTATTCCATGGTTATGGCGATAGTTTTTTAACGTACGACCAGAAACAAGATTTACAGGTGCGCATTGGTTTTGCCATCGTTCGTTAAGATAGCTTGTCGCGAGTCGTGGGCTGTTGCTATTTGTGTTAGATCATATCTTTAGCGGAAATATGACTAGCATCAGCCCTATACAATGGCATACAATAAATTAACAATAACTATGCTTTTGGCTTACTTTGGCAACCGGAAATAAGCGCCAATTTAAGCGATTAAGTAATCAACTTTAATGACTTGCTGCTGGGGTTAATATCGGCTTGGCTTTTTTTCTGCGAAATAAACAAAAAAGCAATTATCGTGTCTCGCTTGTGCTGCATCAGCACGAAGTCGCGTTAGTGATCGAGAAAGGTCAGGCGGATAACGTGCAAGTCGTGGTTAACGACAGTGAAGCCTACACAGGTGGTAGCGATGACTGGTTGGCGGCGTTTGCTCGTATTCGCCAACGCTACGCTCGGTTACCCCTCAAACAAGCGCAAGTACACGTGGTATTGGGTAGCGATTATTATCAAGCGGTCGCCATCGACCGGCCTAATGTTGCTGCTGACGAGTTGGCCGCTAGCTTACGTTGGTCGCTGCGTGACTTGGTCTCGTTAGCGCCTCAGCAGATGGTCGTTGATTATTACGAGCTGCCTTATCAACCGCTTAGTAGTAACAAAGTGGTCGCGGTGGTGGCCGATCGGCAGTTACTCATGAGCGTTATCGCTGCGGTTGCCGATGCCGATATGTTACTGCACAGTGTCGGTATCTTTGAGCACGCAGTGGCTGCACTGTTTTTAGACCAAGAACAACCCTTATTGCTGTTTACGCACAGCGCCCCGCAGCAACTGTTATGTCAGATCATTTATCAAGGCAAGTTAACCTTCTCGCGCCAGTTGCGAGCACCGGTTGACTGTCAGCGTTTAAGTGCCGAAGAAATCGAATTGGGTGCGTTGGACGCGCTCAGCATCGAATTGCAGCGATCGATGGATTACGTTGAGAGCCAACTTAAGCTGGCGCCGGTACAGCAAATTTTGGTGATGGTGAGTTGTCCCCAACAAGCACTATTGGTGGATAAGTTGCATCAATTGATCGGTGTAGCGACCCGCTATTGGTCTTATCCGGCCAGTGTTGATGAGTTAGCGGCGGGTGATTATAGCGACGTCGCTGGTTTAGGCGGCATGCGCCAACTACGTGAAATGCTGAGGGTTGAAGCATGAAGCTATGGGTCAACCTCTATCAAGCAGATTTGAAACCGGTAGTGCAGCGTTTAACGCTCACCCGAGTGCTGCTCGCGGCTGCTGCAATTTTACTGTTAGGCATCGTGATTAATACCGCGTTGTCGCAGTGGCTGGCGCATACGCAAGCTCAGGTCACCGAATTACAGCAGCAATTAAAGCGACAGACGCAACAACAGGCCGAGCTGCAACAGCAGTTGGCACAACACACCGGTGACGCCGAATTATTGGCGGCAGTTGCTGATTTACAAACGCGTTTGCAACATAAACAACAGCTATTAACGCAAGTACAGCAATTGCCACAGCAACAGCAATTAGCCTTGGCGCAACTGCTGACCGATTTGGCCAACTTACCGCGGCAGCCGCTATGGCTGACCGATATTCAAGTCAGCGCTGATCAGTTGATACTCATTGGGCGTGCCCAGCAAGCCGCCAGCTTACCGCGCTGGCTCGATAGTTTTGCGCAAGCGCCGAGTTTACAACAACGTCGTTTTGATGTGGTGTCGCTCGACCAAAATCAGCAAGGCGTGCTGCAATTCACGTTGCAAACGCAGCTATCGCAACCGACGTCGGAGGCACCCTAATGGCAACCGATTTACGTCAGCGCTTTGCTCAGTATCAAGCACGTTTCCAACAGTTAGACCGTCGTCAACGGCTGTTATATAGCTTAGTGGCGTTATTGCTAATCGCTGTACCGCTGTTCAGTCGTGGCAGCATACCGCTGTGGCAACAGCAGCAACAACAACAGCAACAACGGGCGCTGTTGCAGCAGCAATTACTCGAGCAGCAGCAAACCACGGCAGCGCTGCAGCAGGCGCTGCAAAAAGATCCTAATGAAGCCTTACAAGCACAACGACAGCAGTTACAGCAGCAGTTGCAAAGCATTGAGCAGCGCTTGCAGCAACAACCTGGCATGGTGCCAGCTAGCCAACGCCGCTTGTTGCTAGGCGCAGTGCTGGATGCCGCCGCGCCGTTAAGCATTAATCGAGTGAACGCTATGCCTGCGCAGGTGCAGATTCAAGCCGGTGACGATAGTGTATTGTATCAACATGGCTTACAGTTGACGGTGCGCGGCGATTACTTTCAAGTGCGAGACTTTTTACGGCAAGTCGAAGCACTGCCGTGGTCGACTCACTGGCGCTCCATCAATTATAAAGTCCTTGATTATCCGCAAGGAGAAGCCGTCATCGAACTTTATACCGTGAGTACGGATAAGGAGTTTGTCGGTGTTTAAACGACTTGCACTACTGTTGAGCATCGCCGCGAGCCTGATCGCGACGCCGTTAGCGGCGCAAGAGCACGATCCGACTCGGCCGCTCGATTTGCCCGCTAGTACGGCAGCTGAGCAACCATTAGAAGTACAGATTATCAAATCTGGGTCGCGGCCCAGTGCGGTGATTTCAGGACAGTTAGTCCGCCCCGGTGATACCATTCAAGGCTACACTGTGGTTGCTATTAATACGCAACAAGTCAGTTTAAGCCGTGCTGGTGAGCGCATAGAACTGAGTGTGTATTCGAGCGTAAAAAACAGCGTTAAGGGTAACGAGGAATGATGATGAAACGGTTGGCTTTATGGCCGGTGCTGGCGCTAGTAGCGTGTACGCAAGTACCCGAGCGACAGCCTAAAGAAGCGCAGCGGATGCTTAATGAAGCAGCCGCCACTGCACAAACTAACGCGCAACAGAAACCGGTTTTGCCCAATTCGGTGCAATCGCAGCTACAGTTGGATGCCGGCGGTTTGTCAAAAGATGCGGCAGTGATGTTAGCGGAACCACGTTTTAACGTGCAGGCGAAAGACGTCAGTGCGAACGCTTTCTTTAACAGCTTGGTGGCCGATACCGATTACAACATCGCTGTGCACCCTAAAGTCGACGGTAGTATTTCGTTGAGCCTAAAAGACGTGACACTGGACGAAACCTTGGCCGTGGTGGCTGACATTTACGGCTATGAAATCCGGCGTAACGGTCGCATGGTGCGCATATTCCCAGCCGGTATGCGTACCGAAACCATGACCTTAGATTATTTAGCCTTACAGCGCTTGGGCATTTCACAAATGCAAGTGTCGGCTGGCGGGGTACGTGACGAAGAACGCAATGGCTACGGTAACAACCGTAATAATAACAGTTCGGTCAGCCAAAACCGCAATAACAACAATTTCTCTAATCCCATGCTGGGCGGTGACAATGGTTCACAGTCCAACCAAGTAGGTAATAGCTTACAGGGCAACGGCTCTAGCATCGCCAGCCAGTCAGAAACCAATCTTTGGCAACAATTGCAGGAAACCCTCGAAGGAATTGTCGGTTCTGGCTCTGGTAGCCGCGTCGTGGTATCGCCGCAAGCGGGCCTAATATCGGTAACCGCCTACCCCGAACAATTACGTGCTGTACGCGAGTTTTTAAGTACTGCCGAGCGGCGTTTGCAGCGGCAAGTGATTTTAGAAACGCGGGTGATCGAAGTTACGCTTAATGACGAGTACCAACAGGGGATCAATTGGGCGCAAGCGATTCGTAATAACACCACCGTATCGTTCACCGGTGATACCACCGGTAACAGCATCTCGTCGGCCATTGGTGGCGTGTTTGGCATCACCTTCCAAGATCAGAATTTTGCTGGCGTGATCAACCTGCTACAAACTCAGGGTAACGTGCAGGTGCTGTCTAATCCGCGCGTGAGTGCTGCCAATAACCAAAAAGCGGTGATTAAAATCGGTGACGATGAGTACTTTGTTACCGATGTCTCAACCACTACCGTGACTGGCACCGCCACTACGACCTCTCCGAATATCGAACTGACGCCGTTCTTTTCGGGGATTGCGTTAGATGTCACGCCGCAAATCAGTGACAACGGTGATGTGGTATTGCACGTGCATCCGACGGTGGTCGAAACCACCGAGCAAGAAAAAGTGGTGCGCTTGAACAACGATGAGTTCGTGTTACCGCTGGCACAAAGTAACATTCGCGAGTCAGACACCATTATTCGAGCCCGTAATGGTGAAGTGGTGGTGATTGGCGGCTTAATGCAAAACAATGTGACCGAGCGCAAATCGAAAGTGCCATTGTTGGGTGACATTCCGGGGATTGGTGAATTGTTTACCAATCGTCAGCAAATTGAACAAAAGAAAGAGCTCATCATTTTGCTGCGCCCGGTAGTGGTTGGTGCCGACACTTGGCGCCAACAAATCGAGCGCTCGAGCGATATTCTGAAGCGTTGGTATCCAGATAATTAATGTATTTAGCACATTATGGGTTGCATGAACTACCGTTCACGTTAACGCCAAATACCAGCTTTTACTGCGATCTAGCGGGTCATCGGGACGCGCTAGAAGTGCTATTAACGGCGCTGAATAGCGGCGAGGGGTTTATTAAGGTGGTGGGTGAAGTGGGTACCGGTAAAACCCTCTTGTGCCGTCAATTGCTGAATGAAATTCCGCAGCACTACACCACTGCATACATTCCTAATCCTTATCTGTCACCTGTCGAGTTGCGGCAGGCGATTGCGCACGAGTTAGGAGTTCAGTTGCCAGACACTGATAACCAGCAACAACTAGCTCAAGCTTTGCAACAGCGCTTGCTGACGCTCAGTGGCGAAGGCCATCCGGTGGTGATTATTTTGGATGAGGCGCAAGCGTTACCGGACGATAGTTTGGAAGCGTTACGGCTGTTATCAAATTTGGAAACCGAGCGCCGCAAGTTGTTGCATGTGATTTTATTAGGGCAACCGGAATTGGATCAACGTTTAGCCTCACCGTCGTTAAGGCAGTTGCGGCAACGCATGAGCTTTTCCTATCAGCTAACGGCGCTCAACTTGCAGGAGACGGCAGGTTACATTTCACATCGCTTACAAGTTGCTGGCTATCGTGGGCCAGCGTTATTTTCGGCAACATTGGTGACGCAGTTACACCGTGCCAGCCGTGGTATTCCGCGATTAATTAATGTGCTGTGCCATAAAATGTTGATGTTAGGTTATGGCGCTGGTCGTTATCGTTTAGGTCATGAAGATCTGAGACTGGCGGTATTAGACACCGATGACGCTAGCTGGCAACGACGTTCGCGTTCGACGGTGCTGATTAGCCTGCTATCATTTTCTTTGATAGCCGCATTTGGCTACGTTTACTGGAGCCATTTGGCATGAGTGTGATCAATAAAATGCTGCGTGATTTAGACAAGCGCCAACAGCAGCCAGGCCAGCAACCGGCGGCAACGGCCGCTGCGCAAATGCCCTCGAGCGGTATCGGTTTATGGTGGCTGGTGATCATCATGGTGGCACTGTTGTTGGCCGTCATCGTCGCTTTTGCTTGGCAGTTAAACAGCGATAAGCCGGTACTGCAGCCGCAAGTTAATAGCGCGCAGCCTGCCTCGCCTGAGCTGGAGCCGACTGCTGCTGTGAATGACGGCACAGCAGCAACCGCGACAGCACTTTATAGTGTGACACCAGCCGTCAGCCCCCAGAATTCGCCGACTGTGCCGGCGGAAGTTGTCGATGATGACCGCCAGCTGCAGACTGAGCCGACGTCGACTAGCGCTGAACTCAATACCCTGGAAGTTCGATCTGAGGCCGAGCAACCGCCAATCATCGAGAAAACGACGACGCCTACGGTAGCTGCTGAGCAATCCCCTCAAGTGAGTCAGTCGACCGAATCACCTAAGTCCGAGCAGATGTCGGTCGAGCAGGTTCAGTTGAGCCCAAATGAGTTGGCCGAAAAGAAATACCAAGCGGCGCTCGATAGCTTACAAAAAGAGCGTCCCGATAGTGCCGAACAATTATTCAAAGATGCACTGGCACTCAACCCTGAGCATATTCAAGCGCGGTCGCGGCTAGCGGCACTCTGGTACGGACGCGGCAACGGTGGTGAAGCGCTGCAAGTGCTGGCGCGGGGGGTAGCGCTGCTGCCACAGCAACCTGACTGGCGTTTATTACAAGCGCGTATTCAGCGTGCGCTGAGCGACGACAATGCGGCGCTGGCTAGCTTGCAGCAGGTGTCGGTAGCGGTAGCACAAATGCCAGATGTGTTTATTTTACGGGCAACGCTGGCGCAGCAGCTAGGTCAGTATCAACAAGCGCTGCAGGACTACCAACGTTTACACCAATGGCAACCGGATGACGCACGCTGGTTGTTGGGAGCCGGGGTTGCCAGCGAATATTTAGAACAACCTGACAGTGCCCTGAGTTATTATCAGCGCGGTTTAGCCGCTCGCGAGTTAAGCCAGTCGTTACAGCAGTTTATGCAGCAGCGGGTGCAACAGTTGGAGGAGCAGGGTGAATAGACCACGCTTAAAAATGCGCTTGGGCGATTTACTGGTGCACGAGCACATCATTAGTGAAGCACAGCTGGGCGAGGCGCTTGCGGCGCAAAAGTCGACCGGCCGTAAGCTCGGTGCCACGCTGATTGAGCTCGGTATGATCAGCGAATCGCAGTTGCTTAACTTTTTGTCGCAACAGCTATCGATTCCGCTGGTTAGTTTACAAGACCGCCGTATTCCCGCCGAAGCAGCGAAACTGCTGCCGGAAGTGCAAGCGCGTCGGCACCGCGCCTTAGTGATTGACGTCAACGATGACAGCGTGCTGCTGGGGATGAGCGATCCGGCCGACTTAGCGGCGTTGGACGCGCTGACGCCATTATTAGCGCCGCGTACCGTTGAATTGGCTGTGGTACACGAGGCCGAGTTGCTGGAAGCCTTCGACCGCATCTATCGACGTACACGCGATATCGAACAATTCGCTAGCCAACTACAAGAAGAATATGACGACGTCAGCGAATTTGAACTGGGGGCGTTAACCTTAGAAGACGGCAGCAGCGAGGCGACCGTTGCCAAGCTGTTAAAATCGATTTTCGAAGACGCCATTCAAGTACGAGCCTCGGATATTCACATCGAACCCGACGACCGTTTGCTGCGCATCCGTACCCGCGTCGATGGTGTGCTGCAAGAGAATGTGCTGGACGAAAATAATATTGCCGCGGCCTTGGTGCTGCGCTTGAAGCTGATGGCGGGCTTGGATATTTCCGAAAAGCGCCTACCGCAAGATGGTCGTTTTGCCATGAAAGTACGCGGCCATCATGTCGATGTTCGTTTATCGACCATGCCGGTGCAGCACGGCGAAGCTTGTGTGATGCGGCTCTTGGATCAGTCGGCGGGCTTATTGACGCTGGATCAAACCGGTATGCCGGCCGATTTAGTCAAACGCGTGCGGCGCTTGATTCATCGGCCGCATGGCATGCTGGTGGTGACCGGTCCGACTGGCTCCGGTAAAACCACCACCTTATACGGTATTTTGAGCGAGCTGAACAAAGCGGAGAACAAAATTATTACCGTGGAAGACCCGGTCGAATACCGTTTGCCGCGCATTTCGCAAGTACAAGTTAACGCCCGCATAGGCTTGGACTTCGCACGCGTATTACGTTCAACCTTGCGGCAAGACCCGGATATTTTAATGGTGGGCGAGATGCGTGACCACGAAACCGTCGAGATCGGTTTGCGTGGCGCTATTACCGGACACTTAGTGTTATCGACACTGCATACCAACGATGCGATTACCAGTGCCATGCGCCTCATCGACATGGGCGCGGCGCCGTATTTGGTTGCCTCGGCATTACGCGGTGTATTAGCGCAGCGCTTGATTCGACGGGTTTGTGACAGTTGTAAAGAAGCGTACCAACCCGACGACGCAGAACGTCAGTGGCTGCACCACCTTGACCCCGGTACCGCCGACGCCAGTTTTTATCACGGCCGTGGTTGTGCGCGTTGTAATCATACCGGTTTTCGTGGCCGGGTCGGGGTATTTGAATTACTCGAATTAGATGAAGCGATGATGGATTGTTTGCGTAATAACGACGCTCATGGTTTCACTATCGCCGCGCGGCGCAATCGACATTATCGAAGTTTAGCGCAAGCCGCACTGACCTATGCTATGACCGGTGTCACCAGCGTTTCAGAGGTACTCTATTTAGCCGAAAGCGTTGAAGAAAGTGACTTGCCATCGGTACCGCAGCGCGTGCTAGAGGACGACTAAGTTGGCTCAGTTCCGTTACAGCGCTCGCGACGCGCAGGGAAAATTGCAACAGGGAACCATGGAGGCGACTGACGAACGCAGCGCCGCTGATAGTCTGTTGCGGCGCGGGATCATGCCATTGACGTTAGAGCCGGTCAGCGAGACAAAGGGATTAGCGCTGCCTAACTTTTTTGCACGACGGGTAAAGCTTGAGAAATTGATCATTTTTACCCGGCAAATGTACTCTTTGACCAAAGCTGGCATTCCTTTGCTTAAAGCCATCGACGGTTTGGCGGAAAATAGCCAAAACAAGCGTTTACGGGTGGTGTTACGCGATATTGTTGAACAGCTCGAGCGCGGGCGTAGCTTATCTTCCGCGATGGGAGCGCATAAGCGGGTTTTTCCGCGTTTGATGGTGGCTATTGTGCATGTTGGCGAGAACACTGGTCAGCTAGAAGAGTCATTTTTGCAATTGGCGACGTACCTAGAGCAAGAGCAAGATACACGCAAGCGCATTAAAGCCGCGAGTCGCTATCCGAGCTTTGTTTTGATCGCCTTGACCATTGCTATCTTTTTATTAAATCTGTTCGTTATTCCGACTTTCGCCAATATGTTTCAGCGGTTTAATGTCGAATTGCCGCTATCGACTCGTATTCTTATTGAAACGTCAACCTTCTTTGAGAACTATTGGGCGCTGATCCTGCTGGCTTTGTTCGCCATTGTGGTGGGTATCCGAAGATATATTGCGGACGGTCAAGGACGGGTGCAATGGGATTACCTTAAACTGCGTATACCGATTGTCGGTAGTATTATTTCGCGCTCCATGATGGCGCGATTTGCGCGCAGTTTTTCGGTCATGTTGTCGGCCGGTGTACCGCTGACACAGGCGTTATCATTGGTTGCTGAAGCAGTCGATAATGCTTGGATGGAAAAGCGTGTGTTAGACATGCGGCGGGGTATCGAACGCGGTGAAAGCCTGACCCGCGTGAGTCGACAAAGCGCACTTTTTACCGCACTGGTGCTACAAATGATCGCCGTCGGTGAAGAAACCGGTCGGGTCGATGACCTGTTAGAAGAAGTCGCGGATTATTATGAGCGCGAAGTCGATTACGACCTGAAAACGTTAACCGCACGTATTGAGCCGATATTGGTCGCGGTGGTGGCTGGCTTGGTGTTGATTGTGGCACAAGGCATTTTCACGCCAATGTGGGATATGATGCGGGCTTACCAAGGGGGCTAGGCGTGCGTACAGAACTAGAAGAACAGCGTCATATGCGCTGGTTGCAGCGCTTGCTGGTATTAACGTTGGTGTTGATCCTGATGGGTATTTTACTCGGTGATTGGTTTACTGATGAGCAGCCGGGTTGGGAAAAGACCGAAGCAGAGTTAAGCATCAATCGCCTACAGCAAAATGTGGCCTTGGTACACAGTGAGTGGATGCGAACCGGGCGTGCCGATAGCGTTGTCATTCAAACTCGCCCTGACGCTGCGGGTGAGCAATTGTCAGTGCAGGTGAACCGCTTTGGTTATCCCGACGCTAATGTCGGTTGCGCTGTGCTTTGGCAGCAGTTGGCTAACGCCGACGACAATTTAGCCATCAGCGCCAGCCTCAGTGATGGCGTCTGCGAATATCGCTTGGGACAAAAGCGTTTGTTTATCTACAAAGCGCGCAGTGGGCAGGTAATACGGCTGAATTAGTGGATAATGTTGTTTAACCTGTTAAGCTAACGTTATAATTGCGGTTTGTTGATGATTATCATCGGCTTTTTGGAAGAAGGATCGAAAACAGTGAGTAAGTATCGGCAACAGGGCTTTACCTTAATCGAACTGATCATTGTGGTGGTGATTTTGGGCTTATTAGCGGCGTCTGCATTGCCGCGTTTTACCAGTGTCACTGCCGATGCCGAGGATTCCGCGTTAGAGGGGGTTGCCGGCGGTTTTGCCAGTGCCGTAGGAATTGTGCGTGCGCGCTGGGAACTGGACGGACGCCCCAAAGGCGATGCCAATGGCGCTGGAGTAGCAGTAGATATTGACGGTGTCAGCGTCAATGTCGATGGTTCGGTAGGTTATCCCGTGAGTGGCAATGGTAATAACGCTGCACATGACGAAAACCTAACCAGCCAAGATTGTAGTACGGTCATGCAGGCTATCTTACAAGGTGCGCCGACGGTGACCGATAACTACGCGCAGTTGGGCGAAAATCGCTATTATGTCGCTCAAGAAAATAATGGTACTAACGACATCTGTGTGTATTATTTGGCGAATACCATTAAGAACTTAACATCGGCGCCCAGTGGCACCGATTATCAATCGGTTGGTAATGCGTTCGTTTACGACCCGCGTACCGGCAACATTCGTATTTTTAGTCATAACGAGTAATCGTTTTTTTGAGGTAATATCATGCGCAAACAACAAGGTTTCACGTTAATCGAACTGATCATCGTGATCGTCATTTTAGGTATTTTGGCGGTGACTGCAGCACCCCAGTTTATGAACTTCTCTAGCGATGCTCGTGCGTCGACGGTTAAGGGGCTGGAAGGTAGTACCAAGGCGGCATCACAAATGGTACATGCTAAGGCTCTGATTTCCGATGATCGCCCTGTCGAAATTGATGAAGAAAATACCACGGTCGAGATTACTGCTGATACCACCTACGCCGCAGCAACTGAAGCCGGTATTGTAGCTGCCTTAGATTTAGGCGGTGATTGGGATAACGTCGTCGCGACAGCCGACGAAGGTAACGTTGAAACCGGTGACCTGCTGATTTATCCAAACAGCGTCACTGAAACTGGTGATGCGACTAGTGCTTGCTTTGTTTATTACCGCGCAGCGACCGCGACGACCAAGCCGGTGATTAGTTCGGTAACCTCGGGTTGCGAATAAGCCTGTTGCGATAACGATTTCGCAAACAAGCTAGCTATCAGTACGCTCGTCACTCCCGTGGCGGGCGTTCAAGTTGGAGGGAGTGATGCGACAAATCAAACCGTATGACTTCTTCCGCTACTGCAAATTTATCCCAAGCGGCGTTAAAGTAACCGGCTTCACCTTGGTTGAGCTATTGCTGATCATCGTCATTTTGGGCATTTTGGCCGTCGGTGCGGCACCGCTGTTAGTCAGTGATCGCAACGTCGACCAGTTAACCCTGCGCGAACAAGCGTTGACCATTTTACGGCAACAGCAATTAGTCGCCATGCAGCAAACCCCCAATTGTGTGCAAGTGGTGATAACGGCCACAGCGCTTGGTGCTAACCAAGGTAATTGCAGCGCGCCGGTACTTACCAATCCAGCTAACGACAGCGTCAATCACGTGGTTATTGACAACCAGAGTCAATGGCAGTTAACACCATTAAACGGCGGAGCGGCGTTGGCGCTACCCGCCGCTTTTCGATTTGATCCGTTAGGACGTCCTCAGGATAGCTGCAGTAATGGCTGCCGGTTGGCTATTAGTCCGCTCGATGGGGCTAGCAGTTATAACCTGTGCGTCGAGGCTGAAGGGTATATTCACTCATGTTAGCGCGCGGCTTCACGCTCATCGAAATCATCGTCGGCATCGTCGTTATGGCGATCATCGGTACCGTGGTCACGGCTGGCATGATGCCGTTGTTTCGGCAAAGTGTTGACCCGTGGCAACAGGTGCGGGCGGCAGAATTAGGACAGAGCTTAATGAACGACATCATGGCACGCAGCTATGATGAAAACTCCGATCGCAGTGGCGGTCAATTGCGCTGCGGCGAAAACACGGCGCCCAGTTGCAGTGCCAGCATGGGACCAGAAGCTGGCGAGAGCCGTGCTGATTATAATGATGTCGACGACTACCACGGTTTGCAGGCTTGCGACGCCGCCATTGCCGATATTTTAGGCAACTCGTTAGCCAGCGACTTTAGCGGTTTTTGCGTCAATGTCAGCGTTGCCGAAACACAAAGTAATCGCTCAAAGTTAATCCAAATCGCGGTAACCACGCCGACAAATGAGATTATCCGTTTTGCCAGTTATCGAGGTAACTGGTGATGACTGGGTTAACAGACACAAGCCGTCAGCGCGGGTTCACCCTGATTGAATTGATTTTGGTGATCATCCTGTTGGGGATTGTGGCGACAGCGTCGTTTCGTTTTGTCGGTATCGGTACGCAAGCCTACGTCGATGCCAATGACCGTTTGCGTTTACTCAACCAAAGCCGCTTTGTCATGGAGCGCTTAACACGAGAACTGCGTAATAGTGTGCCTAACAGTATTCGCATTGCCGCGAACTGTTTAGAATTTTCGCCCATGCGCTATGCCGGCACCTACTTTCAAGCGCCCATTCAGAGCACTGGCGATAAGTTGGTGTTGGTCAGTTTGGACCGTGATATTGACGGTAATCTATTAACCGCCAGTGTCGGTGACCGTGTTGTCATCAATGCCACTCAAGCCGGTTACCTCTACGATCTGGAGCAAGATCGAGCCATTCAACTTGCTACTGGCTTTAGTGAACAAATGCCGGTTGGAGAACCGCAGGGTGTGCGTGAAATGACCCTGACCGACGATGTTAACTTTGCCCGCTCCTCGCCGCGCCAGCGTATTTATGTCGCGGCGCCGCCAGTGAGTTACTGTGTTAACCAAGGTCAGGTTTATCGCTTTAGTGATTATGGTTGGCTAACCACGCCGCAAAATTTTACCGCCTTAAGCGGCTTAGCGACGCCACAATTAATGGCGCAACAAGTCACCAATACTGCCTCGCAAGCGGCCTTTCGGTTTAACGATGAAAATGTGTTAACCCGTAACAACGTGGTGCTGATTTATTTGACGTTTACCAATCAGGCGGGTGAGTCGATGTATTTTAGTCGTGAGGTGCATATTGCCAATGTCCCCTAACTCACTCGCAACAGGTCAGCAGCAATCGCGACAACGTGGTAGCGCGTTGGTGGTGGCGATTTTTGTCATCGTGGTTATCGGTGCCTTAGTGGCGGCTTTAGCACGGGTGTTGGGTGGCAATAGCCAAAGCGTGGTTTATGAAGTGTTAGGGACGCGAACATTTTTTGCCGCACAAAGTGGATTGCAGCATGGTTTAACCGAGCTCTTTCCGTTAAATAGCAGTGTTGCGCCGAGCTGTTCTGCGGTCACCGCCGAGCCTGCGCTAAACGCTGCTAACGACGCTTTTGCCGGTTGTCAGGTCAGTGTTATTTGTCGTGATAGCAATATGGCCGATAGTACATTGACGGCGACCGACGATGTCATTTTTCAATTACAGGCGACAGCTACTTGCCAAGCTGATGAGGTCCAAACTCAGCGCCGTTTAGTCACCGAAGCTAGGGTGTTGCAACCATGATGCGTCTATTGCTCGCCAGTCTACTGCTGTTGCTGAGCGTTGCCGCTGAGGCGGCAACTTATTCGTTACCAAATGGTGCGTTACCCTTTGGTTGCATACGCAGTGGCAGCACCGTGACTTGTACCAGTTTGACGCTGAATTTTAATGACCGGGTTAATATCAATAGCGCCACTACCTGGGTCATTAACGGTAACTTTACCAGTCGTGACCGCGTTTATATTAATAGTGGCGGCAACCCTGCGAACCTAACCATGCGAGTCAGCGGCAACGCTAATTTTGGCCGTGATAATAGCCTAGCGGGCAACCTAACCGTCGGTGGCACGGCAACGCTGAATGACCGGTTTATCCACAGCGGTAGTTTAAGCGCTGGCACATTGCAATCTTATTACGACGTGCGCATTACCGGTAATGTAGCGGTAAGCAACGGCTTTACCGCGTTCGACCGTGTTCGGGTCGACGGCAACATCAACGCGCGCAGCTTAACATTGGGCTACGATGCGCAAGTCACCGGCAACAATATTACCGTAACCGATCGTGTTTACATGAACGAGCGCGCCATTATCAAAGCCAACATTAAAGCTAGCGACATTGATATTGGGCGAGACTCGCAAATAACCGGCAGTTTAGAGAGTGGTAATGTGCTCATTCGTGAGCGCGCGAAAGTCGATGGCAACGTCAACGCGACCGGACGGGTGGACAATTACGGCACCATTACTGGCTACGTCAATTCGCCGATTATTAACGATGGTAGCGGTGGTATTCAGGGACAGACCTGCGACTACAACGAAAACATCGGGCCTTGCGTATTTGGCGCCAGTGCGTTGGGTTATTGGCGAATGAATCAGTTAGCTTGGAGTGGTGCCAATAATGAAGTCATCGACAGTAGCAGCAATGCTTTTCATGGCCGCGCTATCGGCGCTGCTAATACCGCCATTACGGCGCCGGCTCGAGTTGGCAACCCGGGTACCTGTCGTTACGGTGTGTTCAATGGCAGTAATCGTTTTGAAGTTGCGAACAACAGCGCTATCAATAACGCCAGCTCGGTATCGGTCGGCGTTTGGGTCAAGGCGCAAGCTAGCCAGCAGAGTAATGAAAGTTATCAAACGTTAGTGATTTATGGTTCCGGCCCAACCCAAGGCAGTAACGGTCGTTTTGAGTTTTACCGCCGTACCGCCGATGGCCGTTTATATTTTGAAATTCGCACTCGCTTTGGCAGCGTACGCGCAGTTTCGGTGTCCGGCAGCAGTGTATTCGATGGACAGTGGCACCACTTGGTGGGTGTTTTCGATAGTGCCAATAATCGTTTGCGCTTGTATGTCGATGGCAATCAGGTGAGTAGCAATAGTTATTTTAGCGACAATACGCTGAACTCTGTATCCGGGCCTTTGGCGGTTGGCTCGCAGGCATTTGGCAGTAACGGTATTAACGGCAACTTGGATGAACTCTATCTGGCCGGTCGTGCAATGAGTGCGAGCGAAGTGCAGACGCTCTATCAGCAAGTGAGTGAATGTGTAGCCGAACCCGAGCCTACCCCGCAGGCTTGTGTCGACATCTGGCCAAGTCGCGTGCAAAGTGGTTTTGGTTTTCCAAAGCCGCTTAATGAGTTGCTACCGGCTACCGGCTTGGCGCCAAATCCGTTACCGAATACGATGCAAGCTACCGATTATCGTTATAACGGCACGCAGACCATCGGCTCAGGCAGTAAACAAACCTCTGGCGCTAGCACCCGGCTATTTTTTAACGGTGACTTAACCATCGATAATAATATTACCCTGAACTCCAATGGCCCGAGTAGCAACTTGTTGCTGGTGGTGACCGGTAACTTAATCATCAATGATGGTGTGACCATTAATGGCTTTGTTGCGGTGGGCGGCAATATCACCATTAACAATGGTTTTTTTAGTGCTGCCAATGCCACCATTAACGGTGCTCTGAGTTTAGCGGGGCAAGCCAATGCCGCGTGCTCGGGATTGTTTTGTGGTAGCGCTAACTTGAACGTTAACGACCGCTTGTCGCAATTGGTTAATTTAGATGGTGGTAGTTTCTGCTACAACGGCGCTAACCAGTGTTTTACCGACATGTTTAACGATACCAATAGTTTTAATAACGAGTGGCAAGTTAACAGCAGTTCGGGAGGTTTTACACCGCAGCTGGTGGGAGACCGCTTACGTTTAACGCAAGATAGCCCGCGGCAGGCGACTCTAGCTATGTTAAAACAGGTATTCCCTGCCGCTAACAATTTGATTCAGATTGAGTTTGATTACTTTGGTTGGTCGCCAAACGGTGGTTCCGGTGCCGATGGTATTGCGTTAGTGCTTTCCGACGCCAATGTGGTGCCAATGCCGGGCAGTTACGGTGGTTCGCTAGGCTACGCACAACGCAATAATGGCGATAATGGTTTTGCTGGTGGTTGGTTAGGTATTGGCTTTGACGAGTTTGGTAATTTTTCTAATTCGACCGAGGGCCGTATTGGTCCGCAAGCTGGCCCTGAGCCAGGCTTCCGCGCCGACGCTGTGGCGATTCGTGGCGCAGGTTCGGGGCAAAGCGGCTATCGCTATTTGCGTGGTACCAATAGTTTAAGTCCGGCCATTGATACGCGTAATAGCAGTAACCCGGCGCCGGGCCATCGCTATCGAGTAACCGTCGATTCGCGCATCAGCAATCAAACCATTGTCAGTGTTGAACGCAATACCGGCAACGGCTTCGAAACCATCATTGCACCTTTTAATGTGTTCGATTACAACGGTCAGCAACCGACCGTCCCGGACAACTTTTTATTAAGCTTTACCGGCAGCACCGGCGACAATAGCAATATTCATGATATCGATAACATTCGTGTCTGCGCGGCGGAATCCTTCCCTTATGATGGCACTGTGGTTGACCATTATCGACTGCGTTTTAACAGCGACGCGCTCACCTGTACGCCCGCGACCATTAGCGTCGATGCCTGTACCAGTCCCAGTTGTGACCAAACCTACAGCGGCGCTAGTAGCGTTACGTTAACGCCGAGCGGTGCCAGTTGGACGGCTAATCCACTGGTATTTAATGGCGGTAGCGGCAGCGTTGAATTAGCACAAACTAGCGCCGCGACCTTGACCTTAGGCGTGAATACGGCGCAGTCGTCGCCGACCGCGATCACCACCACGCAATGTTACGCCAATGGAAGCAATACCCCGACCAGTTGCGATATCACCTTTGCCGACGCCGGTTTTGTGTTTACACCGATAGCGACACAGGTATCGGGTCTACCATTCCAGACGCAAATACAGGCGGTGCGGCGCAATACTCAAACCGGTGCCTGCCAAGCGTTTTTAACCGGCAACAATAACCTTGATTTAAGTATGCGCTGCGATGATCCGGGTAGTTGCAGTAATCTGAATAGCTATGCCTGGGCCGAATTAACCGCTAAAGGCGTTGGCCAGAGCAGTTATCAGCGTATTCCAGCCTTACCTAACTATCAAAACATCGCGGTCACCTTTGACAACCAGTCGCGTACCAGCTTGGATGTGAATTACGGTGATGCTGGCGCAATTAGCCTGCATGCACGCAAGCAATTACCAAATGGTGCAGTCTTAACCGGTAGCTCGGAGCGTTTTGTGGTGCGCCCAGCCTCGGCGCGTTTAACCGCTAACGCAAATCACAGCTATAGCAATGGCATTATTGCCCGCGCCGGTGAAGATTTTAGTGGGGTACTGGAAGCCCTTAATGCACAAGGCAATATCACCCCCAACTTTGGCAATGAAGCACAGCCTCATCGGCTGACGCTGGCAAGCACCGCCGATGCTGTCGAAAGTTTTGATGGTGACTTGGCGGGCATTAGCTTTAGCAAAACCGGCGCGGCGCAGTTTACTGCTAACGCTCTTGAGTATAGCGAGGTAGGCCATGCGCAATTTACCATTCAGTTTGCTAACGGCGGCAACAGCAACGATTATCTTGCTGCGGGTTCGCTTAACCAAATGAGTGCGGTGGTGGGGCGCTTTGTGCCGTATCACTTTAAGCAAGCCTCAGCCAGTGTCACGCCTGCTTGCGCAGTCGGTGATTTTACCTATATGGGACAAGCTTTTAGTGGTGTTGTTGATGCCGTTAGAGCCGAGAACCGTTACGGTAATGTGACGCGCAATTATCAGGCCGGGCTAGCTAAGGCGAAAGCGCTCTTGGTCGCCGAAGCCGGCAGCAGTAACTTGAGCAGCCGTATTAGTCCTAGCGCCGCGGTGCCGATTAGCTGGTCTGAGGGTGTCGGTCAGTTCAGCGTGAATGCAACGTTGGCGCGCGCAGCACAAGCCGATGGTCCCTACGATAATTTTCAATTGGGTTGGTATGCCGAAGACAATGACGGCAATTATAGCCACTTAATGGCAACTGGGCTTAGCGTACCGGCGGCATGTAATGGCGCGCGCTGTGCGGCTATCGGGAACACATTTAAACAACGCTACGGTCGCTTAGTGCTACCTGATGTCAATGGTTCAGATATTGAAAACATCGGTGTCGAGGCCTTCGTCGAATATTGGAACGGTGAGCGTTTTGTTTTAAATCAAGATGATAGTTGCAGTACTTTAACGGCTGCTAACTTTAGCGCCGTAACCGATGCCGATGGCTTATTTCAAACACCAGTTGGCGATAGTCCACTAGCGTTAGCAAACGGCCAGCTACCCTTTAACCGGTTACAGTGGCCGCACGATAATCGCGCCGGTGAATTCGAGTTCGAATACGCGGTGCCGGATTATTTAAGGTTTGGTTGGTTTAATGACGAAGCGGGTTACGGCGATAATAATCAGCCGCCTCGAGCGTCTGTGATCTTTGGCCAATACCGGGGTAATGACCGTTTAATTTACTGGCGCGAAGTGGGTTGGTAAGGTAAAAATACAATTTAGGTCGAAACTAGCTTGCGCTTTTGTCGGCAAGCAAATAGCATAAAGCTGTATTTTTGTAGCAATTGTCGTTGGATCTCATAGCGATTTGACGAACACACATAACGTTGACGAACGTTTGTTTTATTACAATAACGAAGGCGTAGCCGTTCATCAGAAATAGAGCACGCCCGGTTATTTTCAAGCTTGGAATGGAACAATGATGCGATTGGCTCGACTGGCACTGCTCGTGACCACGACTTTGACGATGGCGAATGCAGCTTTAGCTGCTGAACCCACCGTTGAAGAAATCTCGAATCAAATCAGTACTTTACAGTCTCAGTATGAGAACTTTTCGGATAATGTCGATAGTTTAGTACGAGAAGAACAGCAGTTGCGTGAGCAGTTGCAGTCGTTACGTAAACGTAGTGATGAACTAGAAGCAGCGCGTAAAGCGGCGCTTGAAGAAATGAACAACCGGTATCAATTGCTGATTGAAGACCCGAGCGTAGATATCAGCTCTGCTCAACAAAGCTATCAACAAGCGGTTGCCGCGCACCAGCAAAATAAAGAAGATATTAAAACTCAGGTGCAATTGGTTAACGCCAAGAAAGCCGAGGTTGAGCGTGTACGACTAAGTAAGCACAGCTTAATCAACGAAATTGAGATCCTTAAAGAAAAGCGTACCACCGCTCGTATCGATCGCTTACGTGATGAATTTAACCAGACTGGTACCTTAGAAGTTAGCCAGTCTATTGTTTGTGACCGTCAGGAAACACTTAGCCAGTGTGAAACGCGTGGCAAACTATTGGCTAAACAAAAAGCCTCAAAAGATTATCTAAACCAGCTGTTTGACAGCCTCTCCGAAGCCGAAGTCGCTCGTAAGAACCAAGAAAAAGCCAGTCCGAATGTGCAAATCTTGGGCTCAAAAGTGGTCAGTAACGGTTTTAGTGGGCAAGGTAACTATGGCGTAAAATTGGCGGTTGAGCTGCGTGGTCAGTTACAAGAAACTCAAGCTTGTAGCTTATTAGACGTTGATTTGCGCTACTGTGCTGAGGGCTCGCTGGGAAAGGCTGAAGCCACTGGTGACCAGAACCAACCGATAGATTCGTCGGTTATGCATCGTCTGACGGTGCGTTCTAACGTATACGACGACGAAGTCTTCATCGACGGCGTTAGCTATGGCTCGACGCCGTTAGAAGTGATGTTACCAGCTGGCGAACACGAAGTAGAAATCGGCAAGTTTGGCTATGAGAGCTATGTCGACCAATTACTATTGAAAGACGCCACATCGGTACGCGCTGAACTAAGCCGTTCGTCTTATTCGTTTACCAAGGGCGAGAAGATTCAAGATATTTTATTTCGCGATGTACGTGGTCCTGAATTAGTCGTTGTGCCGTCGGGCAAATTTAAGATGGGCGATTTAACCGGTAATGGCCTGCCTAACGAACGCCCTGCCGAAACGCGCAGCATCGATGCATCGTTCGGTATTAGCGACACCGAAATCACCGTCGATGCTTTTCGACAGTTTGTCAATCAGACCGCTTACGTGACTGACGCCGAAAAGGGCAACGGTTGTGCCGTATTTGAGGGCGGTGAACCGATTTTTAAGGCCAAGCTTAACTGGCGCGAGCCGGGTTTTACCCAAGCCGATAACGCACCGGTGGTCTGTGTCAGTTATGCTGACGCACAAGCTTATGTGACCTGGTTGACCGAGACTAGTGGTTATAAATACCGTTTACCGACCGAAGTACAGTGGGAATATGCCGCTCGAGCAGGTACCGAAAGCGATTTTTGGTGGGGTGATAACGTCGGTATCGACAAAGCTAACTGTCGCGCTTGTGGTAGTGCTTGGTCTGGTCGCTCGACCGCTCCGGTAGGCGCTTTCAAACGTAACCCATGGGGCTTATTTGATACCGTCGGTAACGCTTGGGAGTGGACCACCGATAGTGAGCGTGACGCTGCTGTAGTACGTGGTGGTGCCTGGAATTTCGCACCGAGTTTAGCGCGCGTGTCAACGCGCATGGAACTTCCTAAAGATTTTCGCTCTAACTACGTAGGTTTCCGCGTGATTCGAGCTCAATAAGTCTCACGCGTCAGGTGCGCACGGTTAATAAGGCTGTGACAGAGTTCACAGCCTTTTTTGTAAAAGGCGGCAGTATCGGCGCTGCCTAGCTTGCCGCTAGCGCAGTAGATTGGTAAAGTTACACGGTTTTCTAAGAATTATTACAGTAGGATCTACCTGCCCATGTTTAAAAAGCTCCGCGGTCTGTTTTCAAACGACCTGTCTATCGATTTAGGAACAGCTAACACCCTGATTTATGTGAAGGATGAAGGCATTGTATTGAATGAGCCTTCAGTGGTGGCGATTCGTCAGGAGCGCTCAGGTGGACCCAAAAGCGTGGCCGCGGTGGGTACCGCAGCCAAGCAAATGTTAGGCCGTACACCAGGTAACATTAAGGCTATCCGTCCGATGAAAGACGGTGTTATCGCCGACTTTTATGTGACCGAAAAAATGTTACAGCACTTTATTAAGCAAGTGCATGATAGCCATTACTTTCGCCCTAGTCCGCGTGTGTTAGTTTGTGTGCCTTGTGGCTCGACTCAGGTTGAGCGACGTGCCATCCGTGAATCGGCGCTAGGTGCTGGTGCGCGCGAAGTGCATTTGATTGATGAACCGATGGCGGCGGCCATTGGTGCTGGGCTACCGGTTTCTGAAGCAACCGGCTCCATGGTGGTCGATATCGGTGGCGGTACCACAGAGGTTGCCATTATTTCATTGAACGGCGTGGTGTACTCGTCATCGGTACGTATTGGTGGCGATAAGTTTGACGAAGCCATCATTAATTATATTCGCCGTAACTTTGGTGCGTTGATTGGTGAAGCCACTGCCGAGCGTATTAAACATGAAATAGGTTCGGCTTTCCCGGGCGACGAAGTGAAAGAAATTGAAGTGCGTGGTCGTAATTTGGCTGAAGGGGTGCCGCGCTCATTTACGCTCAACAGCAACGAGATTTTAGAAGCCCTGCAAGAGCCGCTGATGGGCATCGTCAGCGCGGTTATGGTGGCGCTAGAACAGTCACCGCCAGAACTGGCGTCGGACATCTCCGAACGCGGTATGGTGTTAACCGGTGGTGGCGCGTTGTTGAAAGATTTAGATCGATTATTGATGGAAGAAACCGGTATCCCAGTCATTATCGCCGACGATCCACTGACCTGCGTTGCTCGTGGTGGTGGTAAGGCACTGGAAATGATCGATATGCACGGTGGTGACCTTTTTAGCTACGAATAAAGCGTTCGGGTAGCTCAACAAGTTCACCGCAAACGATAATGGGCAAGCGATGGTTAATGATTTTCAGGTAATTTTACAAACGGCATGAATTCACTGTTTGGTCGTGGCCCATCATTACGTATCAGGCTAGTGCTCGCACTGGCCTGTTCCTTTCTTCTCGCTTTTATTGACCACCGCTTAAATGCACTGCAACCGGCGCGTCTATTCTTGAATTCGTTAGTGACACCGATTCAATATCTGGCCATCATGCCCGAGCAATTGCTTGATAACGTCGCTGAATCATTACAAAGCCGTACTGCCTTGCAACAAGAGAACGCCGAGTTGCGAGAACAAATGCTGGTGCTGCAAGGCCGCTTACAACGCTTTCATTTTCTGCAAAACGAAAATAGCCGCTTACGTGAGTTACTCGACTCTGAACCGCGCCAAGAAAGTCGGCGCATGGTCGCCGAGGTGATTGCGGTTGCTTCCGATCCCTTTAGTCATCAGCTGGTAATCAATAAGGGCACACTCAATGGTGTTTACCAGTCGCAGCCGGTATTGGATAGTCGCGGCATCATCGGTCAAGTGGTGTCAGTGGGTACCAATACCTCGCGTATCATTTTAATTTCTGACCAAAGCCATGCCATTCCGTTACGCGCGGAACGTAATGATTTACGCGTTTTGGCGCAGGGTATCGGAGATATGCAGCAGTTAGAGCTGATGTTCGTGCCGCACAGCACCGATCTTGAGGTTGGCGATATGCTAGTCTCATCAGGATTGGGCGGAGTTTTTCCTGAGGGCTACCCGGTGGCTGCGGTAACGCGTATTTTACGAGATGAGTCGTTGCCGTTTGCGCGTGTTTATGCGCAACCGGTAGCCGCACTTGACCGAGTGCGCGCGGTATTGCTGTTATGGCCAGAGAACGCTGGCGAAGCACCTATTTATGAGCCCAACGACGGTAGTGATTTACCCTTGTTGCCAATAGCAGAGGGCGATACCGCCACGGCGCCAACGCCAGCCAACCAGGAGGGCGGCCAATGAGGTGGTTTAAGCGTGGCGTCGGGGTGCTGCTGTGTACCTACTTACTGGCATTGATTTTTATGGTCATGCCGATGCCTGGCAGTTTTGATGCTTACCGCCCTGATTGGTTAGCCATCGTCATGCTGTATTGGGTAATCGCGTTACCACACCGGGTTAATATTGGTACCGCTTGGCTACTTGGCTTATTAGCCGATGTTCTATTGGGTTCAACACTAGGCATTCATGCCGCCGCGATGGCGATTATGGTTTATTTTGCGGCACGCCACTTTCAGAAGATCAGAAACTTTTCGTTGTCGCAGCAAATGCTCATTGTACTGATTCTGGTATTGCTAAAACGTGCGCTGGTATTCGAAATAGAGCACTTTATTAACAACGCACCTTTCGTCTGGAGTTATTTCTTACCAGCACTGACATCGGCTATTATTTGGCCTTGGCTGTTTTTATTATTACGTAAACTCAGACGACAATTTGGCGTTTCATGAAAACATTGTATTTAGCCTCGGCGTCGCCGCGTCGTCAGCAATTGCTAAGCTTGTTGCGTCCGCAATTTCACCAACGCCCCAGTCATATTGTCGAGCAACGTCAGCCGCATGAAGCGGCGTTGCCTTATGTGCAGCGTTTGGCAGCAGAAAAAGCGGCAGCCAGCTGGACGGAGTTAACCGCTGCGGAGCAGCAGCAAGGGTTGGTGCTGGGCGCCGATACGATAATCGTTTGTGACCAGCAAGTGCTCGAAAAGCCGCGCGATAAAGCGCATTTTATGAGCATGATGTCGATGCTGAGCGATCGAACGCATCAAGTTGTTACTGCCATTTATGGGCAAACCGCCAATGCCATCGCACAGCAACAGGTGGTGACCGACGTCAGCTTTGCCAGCATCAGCGAAGCACAAGCTGAGGCTTATTGGGCCAGCGGTGAGCCACAAGACAAAGCCGCAGGCTACGCCATTCAAGGTGGAGCTGGGCGCTTTGTGACGCAATTATCGGGCAGCTATTTTGCGGTAGTCGGGCTACCCTTATATGAAACCGAACAACTTTTGCTCACGCTAGGTGGTTAATGCCTATCAGGTCTGCTCAGCGAATGACTGCAAGCGATAAGGAGTGCCGATGAGCGCTGAAATTTTAATGAATGTGACGCCCACCGAAAGCCGTGTTGTTCTTATTGAAAATGGCATTTTACAAGAAGTGCATATCGAACGTCAGGCTAAACGCGGCTTAGTGGGTAACATCTATGTCGGCAAAGTGTCACGGGTGTTGCCGGGTATGCAAGCGGCGTTTGTCGATATTGGTTTAGAAAAAGCGGCTTTCTTACACGCGTCCGACATCATTACCCACATCGAAAATGTCGAAGAATTGGATCATCAACAGTTGCCAGCAAAAGACATTGCCGAGCTGGTACGAGCTGGGCAGCATATTTTGGTGCAGGTGGTGAAAGACCCGCTGGGCACCAAAGGCGCACGACTGACCACCGATATTACCATTCCCTCGCGCTATTTAGTGTTGATGCCGCAATCTCATCATGTCGGTGTGTCGCAACGTATTGAGGGCGAAGAAGAACGAGAACGATTAAAACGTATTGCTGCTGAATACTGTGATGAGCACGGTGGTTTTATCGTGCGCACGGCGGGTGAGGGCGTTTCCGACGAGGAGTTGATTCACGATGCGCAGTTTCTACGGCGGCTATGGACGACCATCCAGAAGCGTCGTAAAGGTCTACGTCGAGTCGGTATGATTTATGAAGACTTAAGTCTTGCTTGTCGTGTATTACGCGACTTTGTTGGTGAAGAAATAGAACGAATTAGAGTCGACTCGCGCGTTACCTATGAAATGCTGCTGGAGTTTATCGACGAGTTTATTCCTGAATTGCATTCAAAGTTGGAGTATTACGCCGGTGAACGGCCCATTTTTGACTTATTCGATGTCGAAAATGAAATCCAGCGTGCGCTCGACCGTAAGGTTGAACTGAAATCTGGCGGCTATCTGATCATCGACCAAACCGAGGCGATGACGACCATCGACATCAACACTGGTGGCTTTGTCGGACATCGTAATCTTGAGCAAACCATTTTTAATACCAATACCGAGGCGACTCAAGCGATAGCCCGCCAACTGCGCTTACGCAATTTGGGTGGCATTATCATCATTGATTTTATCGATATGCAGAATGCTGACCATCGTCGCCGTGTGCAGCAAAGCCTTGAGCAAGCTTTAGCTCGCGACCGGGCAAAAATTTCGGTCAACGGCTTCACCACCTTAGGTTTGATGGAACTAACCCGCAAGCGTACGCGGGAAAGCTTAGAGCATGTGCTTTGCGGCGAGTGTTCGGTGTGTCAGGGGCGAGGAACCATTAAGACCGTAGAAACGGTTTGTTACGAAATCATGCGTGAAATTGTCAGAGTGAATCGCGCATATGCGGCGGATAAATTTGTCGTATATGCATCGGCGGTTGTTGCAGAAGCGCTACTAAACGAAGAGTCGCACGCCTTGGCAGAGCTTGAAGTCTTTGTCGGCAAGCAAGTCAAAGTACAAGTAGAGCCGTTATACAGCCAAGAACAATTTGACGTGGTAATGATGTAGTGACACTGACAGCAGCAGTAAAATACACCCTCAGAAAAATGTGGTTGGCGCTGGCTATTTTGCTGGTGCTAGCGGCTTTGTTATTGAGTTTACTGCGCTATAGCTTACCGTACTTACCGGATTTAACCGCACAACTGCAGAGCTTGGTACAACAACGTTACGGCGACAATATAAGCTTTGACCACGTCAGCATGGACTGGGCCGAGCAGGGCATATCGCTGGTACTGAACGACATGCGTTTTAGTGCGCAAGAGGACGCGGCGTTGGCGGTTGACGTCAAACGGACGCTGGTGGTGTTAGATGTATGGCAGTCGCTATTGAGTAGGCAGATTAGAGCGTCAAGTTTCGTCTTAGACGGCGTCACCGTTAACTACGACATGCGTGCGGCCAACCAAAGCACATCGAAAAGCCAGTTAGTTGATAATTTAGCAACCCTATTTTTAGAACAATTACGTCAGTTCTCGGTCATCAACAGCGAAATCCGCATCACTAATTTATTAGGCGAACGTAATGATATTCGGGTCGAGCGTCTATCGTGGTTAAATCAACAACAGCGCCACCAAGGTGTCGGTCAATTACGGATTGAGCAACTGGCATCCAACGGTTTCGATTTCAACATTGAGCTACAGGGTAATGAGCCCGATGAACTCGTCGGCCAACTCTATGCCAGCGCCAACAACTTAGATGTATCGCCGTGGTTAGAAGAGGTGGTGACAGGGCTTGATGTAGAACATGCCGAAACCAATTTTACCGGTTGGTTGACCATCGAAAATGGCGAGATAAATCATGGTTTGCTGCAGTTAGGGCAAAATAATGTGCAGTGGCGTAGCCAAGGCAATTTGCATCGGCTACAACTTGCGCCAGCCAACGTAGTATTGCAAGCAACGGCTGATGGCTGGTTGCTCGGCAGCGATACGCTGCAATTTAAAACCGAGCAAGGTCAGTGGCAGCTCGCGCCGGTGGCACTGATGCAACAACATGGCCTGTATCAATTGCAAATCGAAGCCATGCCGGTCAGTGCGGTGGCGCAACTATCGGCTTTATTTGGCGATAACGCGGCGCAGGTTCAGCAATGGCTGCAGCAGGCGCAACCGCAGGGCTGGGTCGATGTGAATTGGCAGCAACGGCGGCAACAAGCTGATTTGTGGTATTTGCGTGGTACGCAACTCGGCTGGCAAAGTGTTGACGATATTCCGGGCGCGGACGAACTCCAGAGTGAGATCTGGTTTCAGAACCCGAATTCGGAGCAGGGCGCTGCTAGCGATGATTTGCGCATGGGCTACGGTAGCTGGCGATTACAGGCCACTAATAGTGCGCTGACGAGTCGTTACCTAGATAGCGAAGTACCGGTGATTGTTGACCGCTTGGCGCTGACGGGGCAGTTGGAACTGAATGCCGAGCAATGGCTGCTACGGGTGACTCGCGGTGAACTGGCGATAGCCGATGCTCAAGCGCAGTTCGCTGGTCGCTTGTGGCAACAACCACAGCAACCGCTGCAACTGGCATTACGACTGCAGAATGAACGACCGCTGAGTGTAGCGACTGCACGCCAATTATTGCCGGTGATCATGGGGCAGGATACTCGCCAGTATTTGCGCCAGTCGTTGCAAGCCGGTGATATTCAGACGGTTAATTTGAGTTGGCGTGGGCCGGTTGACGAGTTTCCTTACGCGCAACATCAAGGCGTTTTTAACGGTCAAGTACGCGTTGATAATCTGACCTTCAAATTTCAGCCTGACTGGCCTGCGTTAATCGACACCACGGTCTTGCTTGATTTTTACAACGAACGCTTGAGTATTTATTCCGATAGCGGTGATTTGGTCGGCATACCGGTAGGGCAGGCCAGCGCTGTTATTGCGGACCTCGGTGATAGTCAGGGGGCGGTTGAAATCACTGCTGAAACCACAGCGCAAGCTAGCGCTATTCGTGACTTAATGCAGCAAAGTAGTCTTGCCGATAGCGTTGGCGCTGCATTGGACGAAGTGGTGCCAGAGGGACCGGTTAGCGGTCAGGTAAAATTACACATTCCTTTTTCAGCAGGGGCTGATGTGGCTGTCAGCGGATCGGCGCAACTGCGCGATAACCGCTTATACGTGAGTGCGATAGATACTCAGTTTGAACAAGTCAGCGGGCGCTTAAGTTTTGCGCAAGAGCAGTTTATTGTCGATGACTTAGTTCTACATTGGCAGGGCATGCCAATTCAAGCCAAGGTTAACGGTAAGCCGACGCAGCCAGCCGCCGAGCAGAACACGCTAACGAAAAACGACGTATACCAAGTCAGTGTGGTTAGCGATGCTGATTGGCAAACCGAACCCTTGTATAAACGTGTGCCGGAATTACCCTTGCAGCCATGGCTTTATGGCGCAGTTAACTGGCACGGTGAGTTGCAGCTGATGTTGCAGACGAGTTCACGGTATCGCTTTAACTGGGATATGCAAACCGATTTAACCGGTTTGCAATCGACTCTGCCGGCGCCGCTAAACAAAGAGTTTGGTGACAGCGACCAACTGCGGCTAACGGTAGAGGGGGATGAAGAACACGTCGATATACGCAGCGATATTACCAACCGCTTGCGTTTTAGTGCTCAGTTGAAGCCGCAGCAGGGTAAGCTGGCGATGACACAAGGACGGTTACATTTGGGGGTGCCGTTAACAGGCCAAGACCGTGATAGTCGCGCGCGATTTTTGGTCACCGCAGGTCTGGTACAGGCCGATGTCAGTGACTGGTATCAATTGTTAGACAATATCATTGCCCCACAACGAGAACCGTCAGCAAACGATAAAGCATCGATGCGGCAACAGCCCTCGTGGTTACTGTTACCCGATGCCATTCATGTGCAGACTCCGCGTTTGAGTTGGCTGGGGCAACAGTTAACAAAGGTCGATGTGCGTGCTTGGCCTGTCTTGGCAAACCCCTCAACCAGCAACAGTCGTCAGCAAAGCGATAATAGCCAAGCTAGCCCGAGTGCCGCTAGCGATGGCGGTTGGCAAATTGAATTGCACGCCGAACAAACGGACGTTGATGTCAGTTTGGCGTCGGACTTTTTTGCCGATGGCATTACCATCAACGCCAATTATTTGAACTTAAGCGAATGGCCTGAAAGCTTTTCTGCTCAGGCCGAGCAAGTCGACACTAGCATCTTCAAACGTTTACCGCCGGTACAAGTATTCTGTCGGCAATGCGCTTTTCAAGCCCATGATTTAGGACAGATACGGCTGCGTTTAACGCCGATTCAACAGGGTGTTCGGATCCAGCAGTTAAGTGTCGAAAAAGACCGTGACAGTTTACAAGCTGAAGGGCTTTGGTATGCCACCGAAGAAGGCGGCTTTCAAACCTATTTCAAAGGGCAACTAGACAGCGCCGATATCGGCGATTTATTCAGTGAATATGATTTGACCTCGGTGGTGCGCGACAGTCCTGCAACGATTAGCTTCGACTTAAATTGGGCTGGCTTACCGCATCAGGTTAGTTTAGGAGCCTTGGAGGGAACCGCCAGCTTTAAGTTTGGTAATGGTTACTTGGCCGAAGTGAATGATGGCGCCCGTATTTTCTCTATTCTTAGCCTTGATAGCATTTTGCGTAAATTGACCTTAGATTTCCGCGATATTTTCTCGCAAGGCATGTTCTACACCGATTTTAGCGGTGATTTGAGCTTTGCCGGTGGCGTGGTGAGTACTGATAATACTCGTATGCAAGGTGCGGCTGGCGATATGTCGGTGCAAGGTACGACCAACCTCAATAATAACCAATTGAACTACAGCTTGAGTTATGTTCCCAAGGTAACCTCGAGTTTACCGATTATTGTGGCGTGGATGGTTAATCCGCCGTCAGGACTTGCTGCACTGTTTTTAGATAAAGTCTTGCATGATGCGCAGGTCATCTCCAAACTGGAGTATCGTGTGACCGGAACCATCGAAAAGCCGGTGGTTGAGGAAGTAGCGCGAGATAGCAAAAAAGTGGAACTTCCAGCACAAGCCAAGGAGGCTGGTGATGACACAGATGACGCAAATAACGGCGCTGCAAATGAGCAGCCGAGTGCAGCCGCAGGAAAATCTACAACGGGTCAGGACGCTATGCGCTAAATTGCCGCAAGCGCGGCCACAACTGGTGGTCTTGCCAGAAGCTTTTAGTTGCTTTGGTGGTGGCGACAAGCAGCAACTAGCCGTCGCCGAGGCGCTCGGTGACGGTCCCATCCAACAAGCACTTAGCGAGATTGCACAAGAGTTCGATATTTGGCTTTGTGCGGGCACCGTACCGATCAAGACCGGTGATAAGTTCTATGCCGCAAGCCTATTGTATAATGCCGCTGGCGAGCAGGTTGCGCAATACAATAAAATCCACCTGTTTGATGTAGAAGTGGCTGACAACACTAAGCGCTACTTAGAGTCTGCGGTGACCGAACCCGGTCAGCAACTGGTGGTGGTCGACTCACCCTTTGGTCAGCTGGGTATGGCCGTATGCTATGATGTACGCTTTCCCGAGTTGTTTCGTGCGCTGCGTGAACGAGGCGCGGAAATTATTTTGTTACCCTCTGCGTTCACGCGCGTTACTGGTGCCGCTCATTGGCACGTGTTAACTCGCGCTCGCGCTATTGAACAGCAGTGCTACGTGATTGCGGCGGGGCAGTATGGTGTACACGAAAATGGCCGCGAAACTTACGGCCACAGCTTAATCGTTAGCCCTTGGGGACAGGTGTTGGCAGAACAAGCGCATGGCGAAGGCGTGATCAGCACCGCGGTTGATAGCGACGAACTCGCCAGTATCCGGCGGCGAATGCCGGTTAATTCTCATAATCGTTTTAAGGTAACGCAACAGCATGAGTAATTCTCAGCAGGTCATGCAATCGCTTTTGACCCAGCATCAACTCAGTACCGAACAACTGCAGCAATCATTAGCCAAGGTTTATAGTGGCGCTATCGACTTTGCTGATATTTATTTACAAAGTAGTCGTAACGAATCCTGGGTACTCGAGGATGGTATTGTTAAAGACGGCAGTTTTCATATTGAAACCGGCTTAGGCGTGCGCGCTGTTTACGGTGATAAAACCGGCTTTGCTTATGCCGATGAAATTTCGTTGGCGGCGTTGGAGACTGCGGCAAAGGCGGCTCGTGGCATCACTCAGCAAGGCCAGCAAGGTAAGTTGAAAGTGCTGCAGTCGGTTACGGCCGAGGCGCGTTATGGCGCAATCGATCCGCTACAGACCTTAACCGAAGCCGAGAAAATTCAACTATTACGTGATGCTGACCAATTTGCACGCCAGTTAGATGCTCGGGTGAGTCAGGTCATTGTTAGTTTATCAGGTAGTTACGACGACGTTTTGGTCGCTGCTAGCGATGGCACCTTAGCGACCGATAGCCGCCCGTTAGTAAGAATGAACTGTAGCGTCTTGGTTGAGCATAACGGCCGCCGTGAGCGCGGTAGTTCAGGCGGCGGTGCTCGTTTGGGTTATCGGTTTTTCTTGCAACAGGATAGCAAGCAGCAGCCACGTTGGCAGCATTACGTGAAAGAAGCGGTACGTATGGCATTAGTCAATCTTGAGGCTCGCCCTGCGCCAGCAGGGACTATGCCTGTGGTATTAGGCGCTGGTTGGCCCGGGGTATTGTTACACGAAGCTGTCGGTCATGGCCTTGAAGGTGATTTTAACCGCAAGGAATCGTCAGCTTATTCTGGCAAGATTGGTGAGAAAGTGGCTTCATCACTGTGCACTATTGTTGATGATGGCACGCTCAACGACAGACGTGGATCGTTATCGATAGACGATGAGGGTACCGCTGCAGGCTACAACGTGTTGATCGAAAATGGTGTGCTAAAGGGTTATATGCAAGATAAGTTGAATGCACGCTTGATGGGCATGGCGGCAACCGGTAATGGCCGCCGTGAATCTTATGCGCATTTACCCATGCCGCGTATGACCAATACTTATATGCTGGCGGGCGAGAGTGACCCGGAAGAGATCATTGGCTCGGTTAAACGTGGTATTTATGCACCGCAGTTTGCTGGTGGGCAAGTAGACATTACCTCGGGTAAATTCGTGTTTTCGGCCTCCGAAGCCTATTTGATTGAGGACGGCAAATTAACGGTGCCATTAAAAGGAGCCACGTTAATTGGTAATGGCCCCCAAGCCATGTCCCAAGTGTCGATGGTAGGCAACGATTTAGCCTTAGACGAAGGGGTCGGTGTGTGCGGCAAAGACGGTCAAAGCGTGCCGGTTGGGGTGGGGCAGCCGACCTTAAAACTGGATGCGATGACGGTGGGCGGCACCGAATAAGCATCGACAGTTAGCGGTTAGTTGTCACTAACCGCTAACTGTCATGAAGGCCAAGCGGACTACGCTGATGTTTGCAAATCACGCAAATAAATAAACAATTCGCGCGCGGCTCGCGGCGGTTTCTGTGCTTCGCGCTGCTGCTTAGCTTGGCGTTGTAGCTGTCGCAGTTTTTGACGTTCGGCAAGAGGAAACTCAGCAAGCACGCTATCGACACCGGCTTCGCCGTCAAATAATACTTGATCACGTAGTTGCTCCAACGCATGAAAACGCTCATTGGCTTGTTGTTGCGGTTGCTCGATTTGCTGTAATGCTTGATTGATGGCATCGGCGTCCTGTTTGCGCATCAGCTTTCCGATCAACTGTAATTGGCGGCGAAAACCTTCGCGTTTATTACGAATGCGTTGGCCTAAATGGAGCGCCTCGCGTAAGTCATCGGTGATGGGGAGCTCGTCAATTTGTGCTGGTCTTAATGATAGTAAGCGCTCGCCCAATTGCTGCAATGCAGCCATTTCACGTTTTTTCTGTGATTTACTGACAAAATCATCATCGTCGTCGTGGGCGTCAGTAAAATGGTCATCCTGGTTACGCATGGGGGTAAGGCTCCTGTCAACTGCAATGCGAATGGCTTAGTTTACATCATTGTCAGCGCGAAGCCGATCTGAATGCGAGCGATCTATGCTATGCTGGCAGAAAATTTATCGCTAAAAATATCGTAATAACCGATGCGGGTATCGGTCAGTGGCGAATCGACTTAGGAGTTTTTGTGAGCAGCCAACAAGCGCAATTACAACGTCAAATGGAACAAGTAAAAACCGCTGTCGCGGACGCGTTGGCGCAAGCCGATAAAGCAGGTGCTAGCGCTGCAGAGTGTGCGATTAGTCGCAGTAGTGGGATTTCCGTAGGCACACGCTTAGGTGAGGTTGAAACGGTTGAGTTCAACCAAGATGGGGCGTTGGGAATTACCGTTTACCGCGATCAGTGCAAGGGGTCGGCATCAACCACCGACTTAGCACCTCAGGCGATTAAAGCGGCGGTCAGTAAAGCGTGTGAGATTGCTCGTTATACCTCCAGTGATCCGGCGGCGGGTTTAGCACCTGCTGAGATGATGGCGTATGACTACCCTGATCTAAATTTGTATTTTGATGCCGACCAAAGTGCTGATTACGCACTGCAGCAAGCACTGGCTTGCGAACGCCACGCGTTAGGCCTGGATGCGCGTATCGTGAATTCGGATGGAGCCAGCTATAGCAGCCACGCAGGCTTTCGCGTATATGGAAATAGCCATGGCTTCATCGGTGGTTATTTACAGTCTAGGCAGTCATTGAGTTGTGTCTTAATTGCAAAACAAGAAGAACAGATGCAACGCGATTTTAGCTACAGCGTCGCTCGTGACCAGCAACAACTGCTATCGCCTGCCGTGGTGGCCGAACAAGCTGCAAAAGAAACCTTGGCGCGCTTAAACGCACGTAAAATTGATACCGCTAAGGTGCCCGTCATCTTTCGTGCCGATGTCGCCAACAGCCTGTTTGGTCATCTAGTCGGCGCTATCAGTGGTGGCAACCTTTATCGTAAATCAAGCTTCCTGTTGGATAGCATCGGCCAGCAAATATTGCCCGATTGGTTGACTATTGAAGAACAGCCGCACTTGTCAGGTGCGTTGGCGAGCAGCCCGTTTGATAATGAAGGGGTGCGTACCAAAACACAAACCATCATTGACAAAGGTCAGTTGCAGACCTATTTAATTACTAGCTACGCGGCCCGCAAGTTGGACTTACCGGTAACCGGCCATGCCGGTGGTATCCACAACTGGCGTGTCAGTCATGGTGAGCAAGATTTAGCGGCGTTATGTAAGCAGATGGGGCGTGGTTTATTGGTGACTGAATTAATGGGGCAAGGCGTTAATTTGGTCAACGGTGATTACTCCCGAGGAGCCGCAGGTTTTTGGGTCGAGCACGGCGAAATTCAGTATGCCGTTGAAGAAATTACCATCGCCGGCAACTTGGCCGACATGTTTAAACAGATTGTGGCTGTCGGTAACGATGTCGACCATCGCCATGGCGTACTGACCGGTTCAGTGTTGATCGAGCAAATGCGGATAGCCGGTAATTAATCGCGCTAGCGACTCAATAATGCAGCGTGTCTCGGATTTAATGAGGTGTTTATGAAAAATCTCTTAACAAGTGTGGTGGTTGCTGGATTTGTCGGTATGGCGGGGGTAAGTGGCGCAAGCGCTTATCCAATACAGGCTGAAACAGCCTCGGCTAGCACTAGCGAGGAATCAGCGCCGCAGCAATGTGGGGCGATTTTGCAGCATCAAGTGCAGCAGTTGCGTAGCGACCAGTCGACCGACTTGTGTCAGGCTTTTCACGGTAAGGTGGTGTTATTTGTGAATACTGCCAGTGAGTGCGGTTTTACGCCGCAATTTGAAGGCTTAGAGGCGCTTTATCAGCGCTATAAAGATCAGGGCTTGGTTATCGCTGGGTTTCCTTCTGACTCATTTAATCAAGAATTTGCCGAGGCCGATAAAACGGCAGAGGTCTGCTTTGTCAATTATGGTGTGACCTTTCCCATGTTTAGTGCCAGTAAAGTCACTGGTGAGCAAGCCAACCCAGTGTTTAAGGCGTTGATTGCGGCATCGGGCACCAAGCCAAAGTGGAATTTTTATAAGTACTTGGTAGGCCGTGATGAGCAAGTTATCGATAGCTATTCAAGCTTTACCGCGCCTGACGACGACGATTTGATCGAAGCGATCGAACAGGCGTTAGCGGCTAATACGGGTAGCGCTAAGACAACGCCTTAGCGCCTGCGGTCAGGTAAGCAGTAGCGTCGCCGTTCCCAGAAAGGCAAAAATTCCAACCACGTCGGTAACGGTGGTCAGTATGACACCGCCGGCGAGTGCCGGATCGATGTTAAAACGCTTCAGTATTAAAGGAATGGTAACGCCGGCCAAACCCGCCGCTAGTAGGTTCATCATCATGGCAAAGGCGATAATGCCGCCGATAACCCAATCTTGCTTCCACAGCGCCACCACAGCGGCAATCAGTATTGCCCAGATCGCACCATTAATCGCGCCGATAGCCAGTTCCTTACCGATCAGCCAACGCGAGTTACTTTGACTGATATGACCCATGGCCATGGCGCGGATAACCAATGTCAGCGTTTGGCTACCGGCAATCCCACCCATGCTAGGAACAATGGTATTTAAAATGGCAAGAATCGCCATTTGCGCCAAAATGTCCTCGAACATCGAGCTAACGGCTGCGGCTAATAACGCCGTCACCAAGTTAACGGCCAACCAAACCGACCGGCGCCGTGCCGAAGTCACCACTGGCGCAAAGGTATCCTCGTCATCCTCTAAACCGGCCATACTGAGCATCGAGTGCTGAGCTTCTTCACGAATGATGTCGACCACGTCATCAATGGTAATACGGCCTAGTAGTCGGTTGTCGTCGTCAATAACCGGCGCCGAGACCCAGTCGTGGCGTTCAAACAACTTAGCGACTTCGGTGTCTTCCAAGTTAGCGGGGATGCCCTGTACGTCCGCTTGCATGACTTCGCTAACTAATAGGCTAGGCTCAACGGTGAGTAGCGAGGCTAACGAAATTTCGCCGATAAAACGGTCGTCACGATTGACCACATAAAGCTTATCGGTTGCTTCTGGTAGCTCACCCTTTAGTCTTAGGTAACGCAACACCACATCAATACTCACCTCGGGGCGCAGGGTGATGGTATCGGTGTTCATCATGCCGCCGGCACTGTCTTCGTCGTAGGATAAGGCCATTTCTGCGCGTTGCCGGTCTTGGCTATCCATCGATTTGAGGACTTCTTGGTAAACCGGATCAGGCAAGCCGCGCAATACGTAAGCCAAATCATCGGTATCCATACCCTCGGTAGCGGCCGCCAGCTTCTCCGGTGCCATTTGTCGGATGATGGACTTTTGTACTTCTTCGGAAAGCTCTTCGAGGATATCGCCATGCTCATCGGCATCGACCAGTTGCCAAATCACGGCCCGAGTTTTTGGGGGGGATGATTCTAACAGCAGGGCGACGTCGCAGGCAGGGGTATTGTGCAGCATACGCCGCGCTAGCACATACATGCCGCTGGCTAAGGCATCATTAACCTCTTGAATTCGCTGAATAGCAAACTCTTTGTCCGAAAGTTCTGCGACCATCGACATCCCCTGCATGAGTCCGGCACTGCGCCACATTAATCGCTAAATGGTACAGGATTATCAGTCGCTTAGGCAAACGTCAACCGTTGTTTGCGCGGCTTTATTCAGCTTCTTCGAAGCGCTGTTCGATGAGGTCGGTGATGGCATCAAGTGCTTGCTCGGCGTCGTCGCCGTCGGCAATCACTTCGATTTGCTTGCCTTGCTGGCTGGCTAGTAACAGCAGACACATCACGCTGGCAGCGTCGACCTCTTGTTCTGCCTGGCGAATGCGAACGGCGGCCTGAAAGCGTTGGCTAAGCTGAGCCAGTTTAGTCGCGGCACGGGCATGTAGGCCCAACTTATTGCGAATAGTCAGAGTACGGCTAACACGCGGCATTACTTATCCAGCTCCCGGTGACGTAATTGAATGCTTAAACCCTGCTGACGGAAATGTTCGGCCAGCTGTTCGGCAATGTAAACCGAGCGGTGCTGGCCGCCGGTACAACCGATAGCGATGGTTAAATAACTGCGATTACTGCGCTGAAAGTGAGGTAGCCAAGTCGATAAGAAATTTTCGACCTGATAAATGTATTTGGTGACCAACGGTTGTTGACCAAAGTATCGCTTAACGTCATTGTCACGGCCGGTTAACGGCTTCAACTCCGGTTGCCAATGCGGATTGGGTAATATGCGTGCGTCGAAGACAAAATCGGCCGACTTGGGTGGGCCATGTTTAAAACCAAACGATTCACACACCACGATCAGTTTTTGCGCGGCGCGACCGAGCACGCGCTCGGTCACTTGCTCACTTAATTGATGCACGCTGAGGTTGCTACTATCAATGCGCCAAGTCGCTCGTTCCATCAATGGTTCAAGCAGCTGGTACTCTAAGCGTAGCGCCTCGGGCAACGGTAATTCACTGCGTGATAATGGGTGTAAGCGGCGGGTTTCGCCAAAGCGTTGTAGTAACACACTGTCATCGGAATCGATAAACAATACGTCGGGTTTGACCTGTTGCGGTAAAAAATCGAGTGACTCTAACAGTTCGTCGGGCTGTTCTGGCAAATTGCGTACATCAATGCTGACCGCGATGGCTTCACACTGGCTCAGCACCGCATGCACCAGCGTTGGCAATAGGCTGATCGGTAAGTTATCGACGCAGTAAAAACCAAGGTCTTCCAAGACTCTGAGTGCGATAGTTTTTCCTGAGCCAGAACGGCCGCTGACGACTATAAGCTGCATGAACCGTTATCACCGCCTTGGCCAGTGAAAATGTCGTACAACTGTTGGTCGCTCTCGGCCTTGCGCATGGCTTGGCAGCAACCTTGCTCGTTCATCCGCTTGGCAACTTGCGCTAGCGTCTGTAAGTGGTCATCGTGTTGGTCTTCTGGCACCAACAAAGCAAAGATGATATCCACGGGTTGGTTATCGATGGCATCGAAATCAATGGGCTCCGAGGTGGTCAATAAGACCGCCACCGGCTGTGTTGCCGAGGCTAATCGGCCGTGTGGGATGGCAATGCCTAAGCCAATACCTGTGCTGCCTAAACGTTCGCGGTTAAGTAGGCTCTCAAAAACATCTTGGCGAGTGGTGCCGGAGAGTTTTGGTGCGGCCAATTGGCTAATGGTTTCAAGCAGCTTCTTTTTACTTGCGCCCTGAACTGCACAGCGTGTGCAGTCCGGGCTCAACAGCGTGGATAGATCCATGATTTAGTGACGTTTCATCTTTTCTTTGTGTTTAATAATCTGGCGATCTAATTTATCGATTAGACCATCAATCGCCGCGTACATATCGTCATGTTCGGCGTTGGCAAAAATTTCACCACCGCTAACGTGGAGCGTAGCTTCCGCTTTTTGCGTATTTTTTTCAACATTCAAAATCACATGAACGTTACTAATGTGATCAAAATGTCGCTCTAACTTGGCAAATTTTGTGTCCACGTAGTCCCGTAGTGGCTCAGTAATGTCAATGTGATGACCGCTCAGATTGATTTGCATAGTGCCTGTCCTTCTTTTGCCAGTGGTTAAATAAGACGCTTGCGCTGACTCGATGAGGCGATATTTAACGACTCACGATACTTCGCAATTGTCCTTCTTGCTACTTGGATTCCTTGTTCTGCCATGAGTTCAGCAATTTTGTTATCGCTTAATGGTTTAGCGGGGTTTTCCGCCGCAACCAATTTTTTGATCAAGGCACGAATGGCAGTTGATGAACACTCGCCACCATTTTCGGTGCTAACGTGGCTGGAGAAAAAGTACTTCAGCTCAAAAATACCGCGTGGCGTATGCATATATTTTTGCGTGGTGACACGAGAAATCGTCGATTCATGCATATCAACAGCTTCGGCAACATCGTTTAACACCATCGGCTTCATCGCCTCCTCGCCGTACTCAAAAAAGGCTTGCTGCTTGGCAACAATACAGTTGGCAACTTTTAACAGCGTTTCATTACGACTTTCGATGCTCTTAATGAACCAACGCGCTTCTTGTGTATGATTGCGGATGTATTGCATATCGGCACTATTGCGTGCCGTTTTACTCATTGCCGCATAGGTTTCATTAACACGAATCTTCGGCATGCTATCGGGGTTTAGCTCAACCACCCAGCGCATACCTTTTTTATTTACCGTTACATCAGGTATGACATAATCTGGCTCGGATTGCACGATATTATCGCCCGGACGAGGATTGAGCTGCTGAATCAGGCCGACGATGTCTTTTAGTTCATCTTCTTTAACGCGTAACTTGCGCGCTAATCCTCGATAGTCGCGGTTTGCTAGTAACGGCATGTAATGCTGAACGACCGTGCAAGCGTGCGATTTAGCGGCAACTTCATCGGGTATTTGTCGTAATTGCAGCAACAGGCATTCAGCGACGTCGCGTGCGCCTACACCGATGGGGTCGAATAACTGCACGCGCTTTAACACCATGCAGACTTCTTCCAATTCGACCTCGGGCAAGTTGACGGCCTCGACCAGCTCTTCTATCGATAGCGTTAGATAACCCGCGTCGTTTATCGCTTCAATGATAGCGGTGGCGATAGTTTCGTCTTCTTCGCTAAAGTGCGATAGACGCATTTGCCATAGCAAATAATCTTGCAGTGACTCCGATGTTGCACCTTGATAAACCTCGTCGTCAGCGCTGCTAACCGCCTGACTGACGATACCGTTGCCGGCACTGTAGGTATCATCCCAACTGCTGTCGATGGGTAAGTCGTCGGGCAAATCCTGCTTTTTCATCGCTTCAGAAGCTTCTACCGCACTGTCATCTTTATGCGAGTCGGACCTTTCGTGTTCGCTACTATCGGCGGTATCGCTATCGGCATCGATTTCTAGCAGTGGGTTAGCGTCGAGTGCTTCTTGAATTTCTTGTTGCAGCTCTAACGACGATAATTGCAACAAACGGATCGCCTGCTGCAACTGCGGTGTCATGGTGAGTTGTTGGCCAATTTTAAGCTGCAGGCTTTGCTTCATAGAAAAAGGTTTCCGTACCGCTTATAAGGTGAACTGCTCACCTAAATAGACGTCTTTGACATGTTGATTATTAAGGATACTCTGTGCATCGCCTTGGGCGATCATTTCTCCATGACTGACAATGTAAGCGTGCTCACAAACCGACAAGGTTTCGCGAACGTTATGATCGGTGATCAACACGCCAATGCCGCGATTTTTTAAATGCTCAATGATTTTTTTTATATCAAGCACCGATATCGGGTCAACACCTGCGAACGGTTCGTCCAACAAAATAAAGGCTGGATCGGCGGCCAGTGCCCGCGCTATCTCAACCCGACGGCGTTCACCACCGGATAAACTCATACCTAAGCTGTTGGCGATATGACCGATATGAAACTCTTCTAATAAGTTGTCGACGCGATCTTCACGCTCGGCCGTGCTCAGCTCTTTACGTGTTTCTAGAATTGCCATCAAGTTCTCGCGTACCGTTAACTTGCGGAAGATCGACGATTCTTGCGGTAAATAGCCGATACCACGCCGTGCCCGTTCATGCATGGGCAGCAGAGTAATGTCGTCTTGATCCAAGGTAATACTGCCGTGGTCATTATTAACTAAGCCCACAATCATATAAAACGTGGTCGTTTTACCGGCACCATTGGGGCCTAGTAAGCCAATGACCTGACCACTAGCTACGCTAAGGCTCACGTCTTTAACGACTTGCCGCCGTTTGTAGCTTTTTGCTAGGTGTTCTGCTTTAAGTATAGCCATCCAGCGTCAGTCCTGCTTAACGGTTATTGCCGTTATTCTGTTGTTGCTTGTTTTCATCGTTTTGTTTGCGCGGTTCAAAAATAGTGGTAACCCGATTACCGCTTTTCTCGTCCAGTTCAGCCAACAATTCTTGCTTGGTCAAGTCGTAGGTTATTCGGTCACCTTTGATCAGGCTACCACGTTGCGAGACTTGAGCGTTACCGATCATGGTCAGGGTTTGCTGTTGCTTGTCGTAATCGATCTGATTGGCTTGTGCGGTGATCGATGAGCCATCTTCTAATTGTTGTTCATAGGTCGCCGGTGAACCACTAGCCATGAATGTCTCGGCGTCGTTTTCTTGGTCGTCGCGTTTGACCTTAACACTCTCAGCATGGATGAGCAGCGTGCCTTGGCGAATGATCACATGACCATCAAAAATCACCGTGCCAGCTTGAATATCAATGTGTTCGCGATCGGCGTCGATTTTAATCGGCTGTTGGAAGTCATCGCGTCCTTGTGCTTGCGCTGGCACGCTGAGTAAAGCCAGCAGTGCGGCACTAGTTAGATTGATAGTAAATAGTTTCAGCATGTCGCTTAAGCTCCACTTGTTCGGCATATAAGTCCGCGACCATGCCCTCACCACGGGCTTGGAAACGTTTGCCGGTGATGGTCACCGGGTGGTCGGTAGTCATACTCTCGGCGACCATATCAACCACTAAATAGCTGGTCACAATATTATCAAGAACGCTACTGTCATCCATATCGACTATGTTGACATTACGCTCTAGGATCAAGGTTTTGTCATCGTAATAAGTCCCAATATCGGCACTCACTCGCCACGTTGCCTGACCGTCTTTGGCGTAAACAATATAAACAGGGCGCTCAAGTTCGGTTAAACCGATAGGGCTATAATGTTTCATCGCATCGGCGTCAATTCGGTGCGCTAGTTTACCGTCCGGTTGATAAAGCCGGGTGACTAAGCCGCGTGCAATAAAGTCCGGTTTCAGGCTGGCTGGGCGTTGCTGAGTACCTTGTTCACGGTCATCAACAAAGGGGCGCCAAAATAACAGCGCTCCAAAGCTGAACAAGAGAAACAAAATAAACAGCACGCGTCGGCTCACACGCTCGCTCCTTGTGCATCGTGCAATTTGCCTTGCGCCAGCAAAATCAAATCACTGATTTCGCGCACGGCGCCACGGCCACCGGCAATATTGGTGACGTAACTGGCTTGTTGTTGCACCCATGGGTGTGCATCGTAAACGGCAACACCCAAACCACAATCGGCGATCATCGGTGCGTCGGGTATATCGTCGCCAATACAAGCGACTTGTTGCGATTGTAAGCCAAATTGCTGCTGTAATTGCTGATAAACCGGAAATTTATCGTCGCAACCCTGCACAATGTGCGTCACACCCAAGGCTTGCATGCGGTTTTCGACGATGCGCGAGCGTCTGCCGGTGATCACCGCCACTTCAATGCCTGCATTTAACAGTGCTTTAACACCAAAGCCATCGCGAGTGTGAAAGGCCTTCAATTCTTCGCCATCGTTACCTAGATATACCTGACCGTCAGAGAACACGCCATCGACGTCACATACCAGCAACTTAATTTGTTCGGCGGCTTGCATCACGCGCCGAGGTACTTCGCCGTACCAAGTGCTGATACTGGCGTCACCGCTAGTTTGCCAGTGTTGCATTAAATGACTCCCGCCTTGAGCAAGTCGTGCATATTGAGGGCACCAGTGGGTAAGCCCTCTTCCGACACTACGATCAAGCCACTGATTTTTCGATCTTGCATAATTTTAAGCGCTTGTGCGGCCAGCATATCTGCGGGCGCGGTGATACATTGACGTGTCATTACGTCGGCAATGGCCGTTTGATGGATATCAATACGGCTATCGAGGATACGGCGTAAATCGCCATCGGTGAAAATACCCAGTAAGCGTTGCTGTTGGTCGACGATGGCGGTCATGCCTAAGCCTTTGCGTGACATTTCTAACAAGGCCTCGCTAATAATCGCTTGCTCGCTAACCAACGGAATACGGTCACCGGTATGCATGATATCTTGTAACCTGAGTAATAAACGCTTACCCAGACTGCCACCTGGATGAGATAGGGCAAAGTCGTCGGCAGTAAAGCCTCGAGCGTTAAGTAAGGCCACCGCGATGGCATCGCCCATGACTAAGGTTGCGGTCGTTGATGCGGTGGGGGCTAAGCCTAACGGACAAGCCTCTTGCTCAACGGCAATGTTGACGTGTACATCAGCGTGCTGGGCGAGGGTTGATTGCGGATTACCGGTCATACCGACTAAACCCACACCTAAGCGCTTGATCACGGGTAAAATATTGAGTACTTCAGCGGTTTCGCCACTGTTCGAAATGGCAAGTACGACATCGTTGGCGGTGATCATGCCTAAATCGCCATGACTGGCCTCGCCCGGATGCACGAAGAATGCCGGTGTGCCGGTCGACGCTAAAGTGGCAGCAATTTTGCCGCCAATGTGACCAGACTTCCCCATACCAATAACAATAACTCGACCACTGCAATCAAAAATTAATTGGCAAGCTCGATTAAAACTGCTGTCTAAAAACTGATATAAGCCTTCAATCGCTGCTTTTTCAATATCCAGCACTTGGCGTCCGAGTGGAATAAAGTCCTGAGTCGTTTGCCGCATCATGCCATTACCTTTCTCGATCTGAGTTATTTATAGCCGCTAATGATACGTCATCAGCTCGCCAAATACAGTGCCGATTAGGCGATTTCGCTTGAGATCTGATGACATTTTGAATTACTATACCAACTGGACGGTTAATAAAGCCAGTCATGGCAATCGACTAAAGCAATGCCTGAACGGCTCAATGTCGACCATAACGCGCAGTAAAGTGGTAGTAGAGCGAGTAGATAGTGCAAACAGCAAAGCGTCAGACAAACGAAGCCAAGAAGTGCGCTGGACGACCAAGTAATCGCGACGTCATTCTCGACGCTGCCGAACAATTGGTGGGCGAGCAAGGCGCGGCACACCTGACTTTTGATGCCTTGTGCCAAGCAACGGGTATCAGTAAGGGCGGATTGCTCTATCATTTTGCCAGCAAAGATATGTTGTTGGCGGCCATGTTAACGCGTCAGGTTGAACGCAATCAGCAGCTGAGAAAGCAGCTACAAGCGCAGCAGCAGGGACAGCGTGATAGCTATTTACGCGGCGTGTTGCTGGCCGCTTTAAATTGCCAAGAAGAGTCGCCGACGCTGAATAGCGCGATGTTGGCGGTGGCAGCCAACAGTCCAGAGCTATTGCAACCGTTGCAGCAAGATTTGAATCAAGTGTTCGAGCGATTAGCACAAAGTGATATCGGTAAAGATAAAGCGTTATTGTTGTTTTTTGCCGCTAAGGGTGTGCGAATGTTCGAAATGTTAGGCTTATGTGACGCCTCTTGTGAACAGCGAGAAGCCTTTGCTGATGCGCTGCTGAAGCTTGTTGATGAATGGCAGCCAGGTGCCTGATAACGACGGTTATGGATTATTTTGACAACGTTTTGACACAAATTTTACAGCGTCAGTGCTAAGCAAAGTACTGAGCTGTCGGGTAAACTGAAACAAACTAACGAGTGGGATTAAAGCGTGGAAGCTTTAGTTGATATTAAGCAGGTCGATTTTGCGCACGGTCAGCGTCAAATTTATCGACAATTATCGTTACAGGTGCCGCGCGGCAAAATTGTCGCCGTGATGGGGCCTAGTGGCATCGGCAAAACCACCTTATTACGCTTGATTGGTGGGCAGCTGCGTCCGCAGCAAGGGCAGATCGAGTTTGCCGGTCATAACATCCCCACCTTATCGCGGTCGGCACTTTATCAGGTACGCCAGCGTATGAGCATGCTGTTCCAAAGCGGTGCGCTGTTCACCGACATGTCGGTTTACGAGAACGTCGCCTTTCCGTTGCGCGAGCATAGCAATTTACCCGAGTCGATGATCCGCAGTATTGTCTTAATGAAGCTGCAAGCGGTGGGCTTACGTGGTGCCCGTGACTTGATGCCGGCCGAGCTATCGGGTGGCATGGCACGTCGTGCAGCGTTAGCGCGCGCCATTGCTTTAGACCCTGAATTGATCATGTATGACGAACCCTTTGCTGGGCAAGACCCGATTTCAATGGGCGTGTTGGTTAAACTGATTAAAGATCTCAACGATTCACTGGGTTTAACCAGCATTATCGTTACTCATGACGTCGACGAAGTCATGAGCATCGCCGATTATGCTTATATCATTGCCGACCAGCAGGTTGTCGCCAAAGGAACCCCGGCTGAATTGGCGCAAGTCGATAACGCCTTAGTTAAACAGTTTATGGGCGGCGAAGCCGATGGTCCGGTTGCTTTTCATTATCCTGCCGACGATTATGCGCAAGATCTGTTAGCGCGTGGAGCCGCAGTGACAGGGAGCAGCAAATAATGTTAGATGCGATTGCAAGTGTGGGTCGGCAAACGCTAGATAGCTTGGCCGGTATGGGCAAAGCGTTACTGGTGCTGCTCAATGCCATCATCGGCAAGCCGACGCCAAAGAAGTCGGCCCCGCTGTTGTTACAGCAAATGCATGTCGTTGGGGTTAAGTCTTTACTGATTATTATCGTCAGTGGTCTGTTTATTGGCATGGTCTTAGCGCTGCAAGGCTATACCATTTTGGTCGACTATGGCGCTGAACAGAGTTTAGGGCCAATGGTCGCGCTGTCATTGTTACGCGAACTTGGACCGGTGGTGACGGCATTGTTATTTGCCGGTCGCGCGGGTTCTGCGCTGACCGCAGAAATTGGTTTGATGAAAGCGACCGAGCAGCTATCGAGCTTAGAAATGATGGCGGTCGACCCACTACGGCGAGTCATTGCGCCGCGCTTTTGGGCCGGTTTAATTAGTATGCCGATGCTCGCGCTGATTTTCTCGGCGGTGGGTATTTACGGTGGTTATATGGTTGGCGTGCAGTGGCTAGGCGTCGACGACGGTGCATTCTGGTCGGTGATGCAGTCGAGTGTGGATTGGTATGACGACTTACTCAACGGCATCATAAAAAGTGTGGTGTTTGCTTTTGTGGTGACTTGGATTGCGCTTTATAAAGGCTATAACTCAACACCCACGTCGGCAGGTATTAGTAGCGCGACAACTTCAACCGTCGTTACTGCGTCGCTTGCCGTATTAGGTCTCGACTTTGTTCTTACAGCTCTGATGTTTGGTGGTTAACCATGGAATCAAGAAAAACCCAATTAACAGTCGGTATTTTTGTCATTATCGCCGCCTTGGCGCTGGCCTTTTTAGCATTCAAAGCAGCCAGCAATAGCGCCACCACCAGTGGTGAAACCTATCGTATTTATGCCAAGTTCGACAACATTGGCAGCTTGAAAGTACGCTCACCGGTCAAAGTGGGTGGTGTCGTCGTCGGTCGTGTCACGAGCATCAGCTTAGACGGCGAATATTACGAACCGCTGGTGGAGATGACCATTAGCAGCCAGTTTGATGAATTTTCTGAAACCAGTTCGGTCTCAGTGTTAACGTCGGGGCTATTGGGCGAACAGTATTTAGGATTACAGCCTGGTTTTATTGACGACAGCGTCGGCATGCTGAAAGACGGTGATTACATTACCGATACGAAATCAGCGTTAGTGCTAGAGCAGTTGATCGGTCAGTTTTTGTTTAGCCAGGGCAACGAATAAAGGAGAAGGGAATGAAACGCTTATTATTGGCTTGTATCGCCGTACTGATGTCGGCGTCGGTTTCGCTGTCGGCTACGGCTGACGTGATCAAAAACGACAACCCTTATGAGTTGGTCGAATTGGTTGCCAATAAAACTTTTGAGCGCATGGCCAACGAGCGCGCGAAAATCGACAACGACCCAAATTATTTACGTGAGATTGTTGAAGATGAGTTGATGCCTTATGTGGATGCGCTGTTTGCCACTAAAAAAGTACTTGGCCGTAATCTAAAAGATGTTTCAAAAGACCAGTTTCGCGATTTCTATAAAGTTTTCCGTGATTACTTAGTGGCTACCTATGCGCGTGCTTTTACACAGTATGATGAAAGCAAACATAAAGTGGTATTTGAGCCTGCCAACAAGCTGAGTCCAGACGATCGTGTGGCAGTGGTACGGGCGCGTATTCAAGAGCCTGGGCGTCCCGATGATATCCGTTTAGATTTCAAAATGCGTTTAGACAATAACGATAAGATTTGGAAAGCCTATGACTTAGTGGTGGAAGGCGTGAGTTTACTCAATAGTAAACAAGCCGAAATTGCTGCGGTCATTCGTCAAAATGGTATTGATGGCACCATTGAGATGCTGAAAGATAAGGCTTATCAGCCGATCAAAAAAGACGACGAAGTGGACTTTTAACGATGACGCTGGCTTGGCAACAACAACAGCAGCAAGTGTCGTTTGATGGCGAACTGACACGGCAAACTGTCGCTTCGGCTTGGCAGCAGCGGCGACAGTGGTTACCGCAACGTGGTGACGTCGTTGTCGACTTGGCGCAGGTCAGCAAAGTCGATAGCGCTGGCGTTGCTTTTTTAATTGAAGTTATGGCGGAACTAAAGCCCGAACAACGTCGTCTGACCCTGCAACAAGCTAATCAGCAATTGCGTGAAATTGTTGCGCTCAGTGGCGTTAACGACTTGCTTTCGTTAAGCTAACGCTTTTGCGATCGACAGTTAGGGAATTATGGAAGCTAAAGACATTGAAGCGTTATTACAAGCCGAGCTTGATTTAAGCGAAGTGCATGTAAAAAGCGAAGGCAGTCATGCCGAAATTATTGCCGTTGGTGATATTTTTGAGGCGCTCAGCCGAGTCAAAAAACAACAGTTGATTTATAAACCGCTGAATCAAGTCATTGCCGATGGTAGTTTGCACGCGGTGTCGATTAAAGCCTTCACGCCGTCAGAGTGGCAGCGTGAGAAAAAGCTGATTATGCCATCTTAGGACGCCGACGTATGGAAAAGCTTCTGGTCCGTGGTGGCCGAAAACTCAGCGGTGATGTCACCATTTCGGGCGCTAAAAATGCGGCCCTACCTATTCTCATGGCCGCGCTACTCCCTAGCGATATTGTTACCGTTGATAATGTGCCGTTATTGCACGACGTTAAAACCACATTGTCGTTACTGCAACAGCTGGGTTTAAAAACCGAGCAGTTGTCAGATAATCGGGTCAGCATTGATCCGCGCTCGCTCAATAATCACAAAGCGCCTTACGAGTTGGTCAAAACCATGCGCGCGTCGGTATTGGTACTGGGGCCGTTGTTGGCCAAGTATGGTAAGGCGCAAGTGGCTTTACCCGGCGGCTGCGCGATTGGTGCTCGCCCGGTTAACTTGCACATTGAAGGGCTACGCGCCATGGGTGCCGACATTAGTGTCGAAAACGGCTATATCAATGCTGCCGTCGATGGCCGCTTACATGGCGCCGATATCTTATTGGATACGGTCAGCGTTACTGGCACCGAAAACTTGATGATGGCGGCGGTGTTGGCCGAAGGACGCACCACTATCGAAAACGCCGCGCGGGAACCGGAAGTCATTGATGTCGCGAACTTTTTAAAGCGCTTAGGTGCTAATATTGAGGGTGCGGGAACCGATACCATTACCATTGACGGGGTCGAGTCTTTAAGCGGTGGCGCTTATGCAGTGATGCCCGATCGCATCGAAACCGGCACATTCTTAGTTGCTGCCTTAGCGACCGGTGGTGAGGTGCGCTGCTTAAATGCTGATCCCGATAGTTTGGATGCGGTGATCAAGAAGTTGCAAGAAGCGGGCGCTAGCGTGACTAAGGGCAACGATTGGATTGCCTTGCAAAGTCATGGCCGAGTGCAGCCGGTAAATGTTATTACCGCTCCGCATCCGGCTTTTCCTACCGATATGCAGGCGCAATTTACCGCCTTGAATAGTATTGCCGATGGCACTGGCTGGATCCGCGAAACCATTTTTGAAAACCGTTTTATGCACGTGCCTGAGTTACGTCGCATGGGCGCGGTGATCGAGCTGGAGGGTAACACCGCTATTTGCCGCGGAGTTGAACGCTTAACCGGCGCCGAAGTCAAGTGCACCGATCTGCGTGCATCGGCATCGTTAGTCATCGCTGGATTAGTGGCTGAAGGCGAAACCGCCATCGAGCAAATTTATCACATTGACCGCGGCTATCAGGCCATCGAGAAAAAGCTGCAAGCCTTAGGCGCCGATATTCAGCGCGTATCAGTATAAAGGCTAGGGTTGTTATGGTGGGCGAGTTACTGCGGTAGCTCGCCGATAACGACGGTGGTGGTTTTGCGTTGGTTGTTACGGTAAAACACCACCGGCATACGGGTGCCAGGGGCGGCTTCGGCCACTAAATCGAGGCCGTCGGCACCGGTAGTAATGGCCTGACCGGCCATTTCCACAATGTAATCGCCGACGCGTAAGCCAGCTTTATCGGCCGGCCCACCCGCGTCAATACCGTTAACGATGACACCGTCGATGGAGCGCTTAGTATCATAGCTCGGATCGACTTTAATCCCCATGTAACCGCGTACCACTGCACCATCCGAGATGATTTTTTTCATCACCTTGGCGGCAATTGGGTAGGGCACAGCGAAGTAAATACCCTCTCCCCCTTCGCCGGTTAAGGATTGATAGCTGGCATTATTGATGCCAATCAGTTCACCTAAACTATTGACCAATGCGCCGCCAGAGGCGCCTTCGTTGATGGATGCGTCCATCTGAATCAAATCGGAATAAGAATTGCTGATACCCATGCGGCCACCAGTAGCACTGATGATACCCTGAGTCACGGTTTGCCCTAAGTTATAAGGATTGCCGATAGCCAACACCACGTCGCCAACGCGCGGGTTGCGCTCTGGATTAACGGTAATGGTGGGTAAGTTTTCCGCCTGAATACGTAACACGGCAATGTCGGTATAACGGTCACTGCCAATCAGTTGCGCCGCGTAGGCTCGGCCATCTTGCAACGCCACCTCAATTTGGTCAACGTCGGCAACCACATGGTAAGCGGTTAAAATGTACCCCCGCTGATCCATGATCACGCCAGAGCCCAAGCGCCAAATGGTCGACGGGCTGGGGTTATAAAACGAACCGCGGATTTCTCCGGCGCTGTATATATTGACCACCGCCGGTGCAGCACGATTAACGGCCTGCGCGTAAGTTGCTGGGGTTTGTTCGCTCAATGCGGGTTTGCTATCGAATAGGTCGATGCCTGGTACTAGCCATAGAACCACCGCGGCTGCCAACAATCCTAACAGGATAGATTGGGCGAGAAAGTTGAAAATCGGCTTTAGCTGCATGGCGGTGTCTAGGGTGAGCGATTGTTGTTAGTTGGTATTCCAGAGAATAGCATCATGTGCTAACCAAAAGAACCATAAACCGCAAAACTAAAATGAGCGGGTAGCAAGGCGATTAAAAAGCGGACGCTGGCTGATTTAACAGCGTCCGCAATAGCATCTGGCGTGATCGCCATTGTCGCTAGTGACTACGAACGATTACGTAGCACCAAGTATAGCGTTGAATTACCGCGACGGATATTCAAAGCGATGACATCGCTGCTGCTATCCATGATCTCACGTAATTGACTGACACTGGTTACGCGCTGGCGATTAACACCAATGATAACGTCACTCTTACGTAAGCCGGGGCAGCCGCCGCCGGTGAGTCGGGCGCGATCTCGGTAATGGCGATACCGCTGCCGTCTTCGCTAGGCGCTAAGGTGGCGCCTTCTAAGGCCGGATGCAAGCCGGCTGCCGCGACTGCTGATTCAGCATTACCTAGCACCACATTGATATCCATTTTGTCGCCGTCACGTAACACGCTTAGGTCGACTTCCTTGCCTGCGCCTAGGGTACCAACGCGCGCACTCAACTCGGTGATCGATAGCACTGGCTTACCATCCACCGCGGTGATCACATCACCGGATTTCAGGCCGGCTTGTTCTGCGGCACTCTCTTCTACCACCTCGTTGATAAATACCCCTTGCGTGACGTCGATGTTTAACGCTTTAGCGATGTCGTGCGTCAAGCTTTGACCACGCACGCCCAATACACCGCGGCGTACCTCGCCAAACTCCAGCAGCTGCGACACTAGGTTATTCATCATATCGGAAGGGATCGCGAAGCCGATACCGATGTTGCCGCCATTGGGGCCTAGTATCGCGGTATTGATACCAATCAGCTTACCGTCCAGCGTGACTAGCGCGCCACCGGAGTTACCGCTGTTAATCGCAGCGTCGGTTTGGATAAAGTTTTCTAATTCTTCAATACCCAGGCCACTACGACCTAAAGCACTGACGATACCTGAAGTGACGGTTTGACCCAGCCCGAAGGGATTACCGATGGCGACCACAAAGTCACCAACGCGTAGGTCTGAGGAACTGCCTAATTTGATCTCGGTAAGGTTTTTACCATCCTTGACCTTCAGCAGGGCGATATCGCTTTGTTCGTCGCTACCGATCACGCTGGCGTCAAATTGGCGGCCGTCTTTGAGGGTGACGACGATTTCATTAGCTCCGTCAATGACGTGATTATTGGTGATCACGTAACCCTCTTTGGCATTGATGATAACGCCCGAGCCTAAGCCTTGGAACGGTCGTTCTTGTACTTGCTCTCGGGGGGCATTAGGGCCAAAGAAGAAGCGTAAAGCGTCGGGTAGGCGCTGGCGTACTTCGCGCTTGCCCTTCACTGAAATATTAACCACAGCAGGCGTCACCTGTTCTAGCATTGGCGCTAGGGTCGGGGTTTCGTCGCTATCGCTTTGAAAAAACGGAATACCAGCCTGTGCTGGCAGGGTTGAGAGCGTGGCGGATAACGCCACGGCAGTCACTAAAGCAGTTAATTTCTTCATGCTGCATCGAACTCCTACTCGTTAATCGATACGGGCCTGTTAATGGCTCAATGCAACAGACCCTGAAATCTTTACATAAGTTCGGCAGTGAAATGTTTCAAGATATTACTTACGCTTTTGTTCGCCTTTCAGCAACCCACTAGCAGAACCGGCGTAATCACGTGGGGCATGCTCACCCGCATCATGCTTATCGCTGCGGCTATCGCGGTTAACGGTATTGGCGACGCGCAGTTGCCGAATAGTATCCTCCGAAAAGAATGGCAATGGCTTATCGTCATCACTCCGCTGCAGGATATCGGCACTATGATTTAAATAGCTTTGCAATTTAGCCTGAGTATCAGCCAACTGTTTTACCAACGCATTAGCGGTAGCAAAGTGCTCTGCCACTTCGCGTTGATATTGTGCCAACTGCTCTTTACTTTGCGTAACCTCGTCATTAAGACGCGAGCTGTCCGAGTGATTTTGCAACCAGTAGCGAGCCAAAAAGAAGCCCAGTACCATGCCGGCAACCACTAATAACGATCCGACAATCCAACTCATATTCTCTCCTTGCGCAAGCGGATAACATTCTGTGCGCTGTTATCGCTTCGTGTTAATATAGGCACCCCCATAGGATAATGCAGAAACAGGGTGAATTGGTAGTGTCGAACGTCGTAAAGACACCAATGCAGAAATACCATGCCGATTTAGCACGTGGTGATTTCCATAAAGACGCGGCTCAGGCAGAAGCTGTGGCGCATTTGCAACGCTTGTACGACCAGTTGCTAGCGCGTCATCAATGGCACCAACGTCCCGCTTGGCAGCGCTGGTTTAAACAACGCCCGAAAACCCCTCAAGGTCTTTATTTTTGGGGTGGTGTTGGGCGCGGTAAAACCTATCTAGTGGATACTTTTTACGAGGCGCTACCGATTGAGCGCAAGTGGCGTATCCACTTTCACCGATTTATGCATCGCGTGCATGAAGAGTTGAAAACGTTAGCCAACAAGTCTGATCCATTAGTCATCGTTGCCGAACGCATAGCGGCTGAAGCTGAGATCATCTGTTTCGACGAGTTTTTTGTGCAAGATATTACCGATGCCATGATACTTGGAACGCTTATGCAGCAGTTGTTCGCTCGCGGTGTGGTACTCGTGGCAACGTCCAATATCGTGCCTGATGATTTATATAAAAATGGCTTACAGCGGGCGCGTTTTTTACCAGCGATTGCGTTGATAAAGCAGCACTGTGATGTGGTTAACGTCGATAGCGGCGTGGATTATCGCTTACGCACCCTGACACAGGCGGCGATTTATCACACCCCAGCCAATGAGAAAGCCGACCAGCAGCTGTTCGAAGCGTTTTTTAAACTGGCGCCCGACCATCAATCGCAATGTGAAAACGGTGACATTAAAATAGCGGGCCGCAAAATAGCCGTTCGCTGTTTGGCCGACGATGTCATCTTTTTCACTTTTCAAGCGATTTGCGGCGGTCCCCGTAGCCAACTTGATTACATGGAAATTGCGCGTCTCTACTCGGCGGTGCTAATCAGTGATGTAGTCTCGATGGGCGCTCACAACGACGATACTGCACGTCGTTTTATCGCCTTGGTGGATGAATTTTACGAACGTAAAGTCAAATTGGTGATGTCTGCTGCTGTGCCGCTAGAGCAACTCTACGGTGAGGGTCAGTTGAGCTTTGAGTTTCGACGTTGTGTCAGCCGCTTGAAAGAAATGCAAAGTCACGAGTATTTAGCGCAGCCTCACCTGCCATAAAATTTGAAAAAGTGCGTGATCTTTGAGCACGATTTTCCTATAATCCGCGCAGCCCACGTTACAGTCCGTTGTGTTAACTCTGGTTAATGCAACGGTTGCAGCAAGTAATTGACTGATTTTTCAGGCAATTGTTGTTGTGATTCGCGGGGAAGCCCGGAATTACTGTCCGTGAACTTTTACTAGTAGGTCTATTAAACATGAAAACCTTTGTAGCAAAACCAGAAAGCGTAAAACGTGACTGGTACGTCATTGACGCTGAAGGTAAAACTTTAGGTCGTCTGGCTACTGAAGTTGCTCGCCGCCTGCGCGGTAAGCATAAGCCTGAGTATACACCTCACGTTGACACTGGCGATTACATCGTCATCGTTAATGCCGAGAAAGTGGCTGTAACTGGCCGCAAAACTCAGGACAAAATGTACTATTCGCACACTGGGTTCCCAGGCGGAATCAAAGAAATTAACTTTGAAAAGTTAATTGCTAAGAAGCCGGAAATGGTAATTCAGAAAGCGGTTAAAGGTATGCTGCCTCGTGGTCCGTTAGGTCGTGCCATGTTCCGTAAGCTGAAAGTGTACGCAGGTGCTGAGCACAACCATGTTGCTCAACAGCCTAAACAACTGGATATTTAACTCGGAGCATGACAACTATGGCAGATAATCAATACTACGGTACTGGTCGTCGCAAAAGCTCAACTGCGCGCGTATTTTTACGCCCAGGTAAAGGCGCTGTTTCGATCAACAACCGCACCTTAGAAGAATATTTCGGTCGCGAAACTGCACGCATGGTCGTGCGTCAGCCGTTAGAACTGGTAGAAATGTTGGATAAATTCGACATGCACATCACCGTTAGCGGTGGTGGTATCAGTGGTCAGGCTGGTGCTGTTCGTCACGGTATTACCCGTGCCTTAATGCAGTACGACGAAACTTTACGCAGCGATTTACGCAAAGCTGGCTACGTCACTCGTGACGCGCGTCAAGTTGAGCGTAAGAAAATCGGTCTGCATAAAGCACGTAAGCGTCCACAGTTCTCAAAACGTTAATCGTTCTGTACGGGTTTTACGAAAACCACAGCTCGATCAGCCCAACGTTAATCCAAACCCACGCTTCGGCGTGGGTTTTTTTATGCCTGCAAATCGTGATAAAACGCCGATAATAGGCGATTAGTGTGCTTATCATTGGGCTTTCGTCCTTGTAAAAACTAAGGCTTTTCTTTATCATCTGTGAGAATTTTATCACCAGCCGTAAGCTGGTGTTTGCAGCAGCTAATATCCTGACCTTGTACGCACGTTGTACAAGGCGTCCAAACTGGAGATTGAGTGGATGAGCAATGCGCCTGTAGATAAAGGCCGCCGTCGGTTTCTGACCGTTGCTACTTCGGTAGTCGGTGGTGCGGGAGCGGTTGGCGTCGCCGTTCCTTTCATTGCGTCATGGAACCCTAGTTTACGCGCGAAAAACGCGGGTGCCCCGGTTGAAGTGACTGGGCTGAGTAAACTGGAAGACGGCGGTATCATTCGTGTTGAATGGCGTGGCCAACCGGTCTGGGTGGTACGTCGTAGCCCGGAAATGTTAGAAGCCCTGCCGGAACATGATGACCGCCTGCGTGACCCCAAATCAGAAGAACCCCAACAACCCGAATATGCCACTAACGAATATCGTTCAATCAAAAAAGAAATTTTCGTTGCGGTGGGGATTTGTACACACTTAGGTTGTTCTCCGCAGTATTTACCGGAAGAAATGGGTGACCATGTGAATGGCGTACAGGCAGGTTTCTTCTGTCCTTGCCATGGTTCAACATATGATATCGCTGGTCGAGTGTTCGAGGGCGTTCCTGCGCCGTTGAACTTGGTGGTGCCACCTCACTATTACGTGGATGACAACACTATCTTAGTCGGCGAGGATAAGGGGCAAGCCTAATGTTTAAGCGATTTGTCGAATGGATGGATGCGCGTATTCCAATGACCAAAACTTGGAATATTCACTTAGCGCAGTATCCAGCTCCAAAAAACTTTAACTTCTGGTACGTATTTGGCGTACTGGCAATGTTGGTCTTAGTTAACCAAATCCTCACTGGTGTTTGGCTGACCATGAACTATGTACCCAGCTCAGAGGGTGCTTTCGCCTCAGTCGAATATATCATGCGTGATATCGAGTACGGTTGGTTGCTACGCTACATGCACTCAACCGGTGCCTCGGCCTTTTTCGTGGTGGTCTACCTGCACATGTTCCGAGGCATGATGTACGGTTCATACCAAAAGCCGCGTGAACTGTTGTGGATCTTCGGTATGCTGATCTTCCTAGTGCTGATGGCCGAAGCTTTCATGGGGTATTTATTACCTTGGGGGCAAATGTCGTACTGGGGGGCACAGGTTATTATTTCGTTGTTCGGCGCTATTCCGTTCGTTGGCGACGATTTAACGCTATGGATTCGCGGTGATTACGTGATTTCCGGCGCTACCTTGAACCGCTTCTTCGCGCTACACGTTATCGCGCTGCCATTGGTGTTGGTGATTTTGGTATTCCTACATATTATCGCCTTGCATGAAGTCGGTTCGAATAACCCTGACGGCATCGAAGTGAAGAAGAAAAAGGGTACCGTGGACGACGCTGAGAAACCGAAGTTTAAGTTCCACGAACGCTTCACCAAGAAGTACGATATCGTCGATGCGATTCCTTTCTATCCGTACTACATCGTGAAAGATTTAGTGGCTATCGGCATCTTCTTGTTTGCTTTCTGCTACGTCATTTTCTTCAATCCAGAGATGGGCGGTTTCTTCTTAGAGCCACCAAACTTTGAACCGGCTAACCCGTTGAAAACCCCTGAGCACATTGCGCCAGTGTGGTATTTCACACCGTTCTACGCCATTTTGCGAGCGGTACCGGATAAGCTATTCGGGGTTATTTTGATGTTCGCCGCCATTGTCATGCTAGCGCTACTACCTTGGCTGGATCGCTGTAAAGTTCGCTCAGTACGTTTCCGTAGCGCGCTGCACAAAGTTAACCTGACGGTATTTGCTATCAGCTTCATCGTCTTGGGTTACTTGGGTACGCAACCGGCAACGCCAACAGCAACACGTATCGCGCAGATCTTTACACTCTTGTACTTTGGCTTCTTTATCTTGCTGTGGTTCTACAGTAAGCGAGAGAAGACTAAGCCGCTGCCAGAAAGGTTGACATCATAATGAAAAAATTACTTGTCGCTCTGGTAACCTTGTTACCGACCCTTGTGTTTGCTGCAGGTCCTTCGGTACATCTGGACAAAGCAAACATTGACTTGACCGATAAAGCGTCGTTACAGCGCGGTGCGCAACTGTTTATGAACTATTGTCTGGGTTGTCACCAGATGCAGTACCAGCGCTATAACAGTACTTTTGAAGACATCGGCGTGCCGTTAGAACTGGGACAAGAAAACTTGCAGTTCACCGGCGATAAAGCGGGTGATTTGATTACCAATAACATGCCAGCCGAAAAAGCGGCATCGTGGTTTGGTAATCCGCCTCCCGATTTAACGATGGTCTCGCGTGTACGCGGCAAAGATTGGATATATACCTATCTACGTTCGTTCTATCGCGACGATAGCCGTCCGTTTGGCGTAAACAACGTAGTTTTCCCAAATGTAGGCATGCCGCACGTGTTGCAAGAACTGCAGGGATTACCTGAACGTACTCACGAAGAGCGTATGATCGACGGTGAGATGAAAGACGTTTACGTTGGTCTAAAATCTGATGGCACGGGTGCATTAAGCGCTGGTGAATATGATCAGGCGGTACTCGATTTGACCAACTTCTTGGTATACACCGGCGAACCGATGAAACTAGAGCGTACCCGCATTGGCTGGTTCGTATTCGGTTTCTTATTAGTGTTTACACTGTTAGCGTGGTTCCTGAAGAAAGAGTTCTGGAAAGACGTTAAGTAACGTATTGAGGATAACTTAATACGTGACTGATTCAGGGGCAGATCCGCATCTGCCCCTTTGCTATTTGATATTTCTGGAGAAATAAATGGCCGTTGCTGCAAATAAACGTTCTGTTATGACCTTGTACGCAGGCAAGGACGACTTAGCCAGTCATCAGGTACGTATCGTTTTGGCTGAAAAAGGCGTCGGCGTAGAAATTAATTATGTCGATAGCGACAACAAACCGGAAGATTTGATGCAACTCAATCCCTATCCGGAAACCATGCCGACCTTAGTCGACCGTGAGTTGGTGCTTTATAACGGCCATATCATCATGGAATACTTGGATGAGCGTTTTCCGCATCCGCCATTAATGCCTGTGTATCCGGTAGCGCGCGGCACCAGCCGTTTAATGATGTATCGTATTGAACGTGATTGGTACAGCTTGGCGCAGCGTATTACCGAGGGTGGTAGTGGTGCTGAACAAGCGCGTCAGGAACTGAAAGAGGGTTTACTGGCCTTAGCACCAGTATTTGCCGATGCGCCTTACTTTATGAGCGAAGAGTTTAGCTTAGTCGATTGTTACTTAGCGCCGTTGTTGTGGCGTTTACCGGCCTACGGTATTGACCTACAAGGTAGCGGAGCGAAAGAAATTAAGAGCTACATGCTACGCTTATTCGAACGCGATGCATTCCAGCAATCGCTAACCGATGTAGAACGAGACATGGCGCGCTAAGCGCCATTTCTTTTGCTGATTGACATGAGTACGACGATGACACCCAAACGCCCTTATTTATTACGTGCGATTTATCAATGGTTATTGGATAACCAATTGACCCCTCATTTGGTGGTCGACGCGACCATTCCTGGAGTGGTTGTGCCGCGTGACTTTGTCAACGAAGGACAAATCGTATTAAACATAAACCCTAGCGCGGTCGGTGGTTTGGCGTTGGGCGACGATGAAATTTCTTTTAACGCGCGCTTTTCTGGGCAGCCGATGAAAGTGCAAGTACCAATGGCCGCAGCAATGGCGTTATATGCGCGTGAGAACGGCGCTGGTGCGATATTCGAGCCAGAGGCTCAATATGATGAGGCGACCGAGTTAGATTTGGACAGCGAAGCGGAAGCGCCTACACCGGCTAAGCCAACATTGCAGTCGGTTGACGGTGATAAGGCCGATAGCGAGCAGCCGCCAACGCAGGGCAATAACGCACAGACTAAGTCGCGACCCAGCTTGAAAGTGATTAAATAATTGCTCGATCTGTTAGCTCTGGCTGCGGGTCATTATTGGCCGCAGCCATAGTCGCGGCAAGTTGGTCTTAGCGCTTGATTTCTAAAGCATTAACCACACGCGATACACCGTTAATATTACGCGCAATGTCGATCGCCTTTTCGGCTTCCGCTGCGGTGACTAAACCGAGTAAGAACACTTCACCGTTCTCGGTCACCACCTTGATTTTAGAGCCATCAAAATCTTTCTCAGCCACCAAATTGACTTTCACTTTACTGGTTATCCAAGAGTCATGCGAGCGCGTAGTCAGCGAACTGTTTTGACCGACACGGAGTTGATTATACACTCGTTGCACACCGTCAACGTTACTCACGGTGCGCTCAGCGACGCCACGTAAATGCTCTGCCGGCACCTGGCCGACGAGTAACACGCTGTTATTATAGCTAATGGCATTGATGTGTGTATTCACTAACTGCTTTTCGTCAGCTAACGCACGTGATACTCGTAATTCGATGGTTTGGTCATCGATTTGCGTGCCAACGCTGCGCGGATCGGAAGCTGCCGATACGCCGACAGCCGTGGCGCCAATCACCGCTACCGCACAGCCTTGCAATAGTATTGTGCCAGCCACTGCAAGGCTAAGTAATACTGGCTTTACTAAGGTTTTTGTTAAGGTTTTCATGAGTTGTCATGCTCCTGCGGAAAAATCTGATGTTCGGTTAACTGACAAAGACTATGGGCAATTAACAACTGATTCTCAGCAATACGCGCCGGGTTTTTTGACGGTATGCGAATTTCGATATCATTAGCACCCAATAACCCTGCTAAGGCGTTGTCGTTCTCACCAGTTATGGCGATGATCACCATTTGTCGCGACAGTGCTGCCTCCATGGCGCGCACGATATGGTTAGAATCGGCGCGTGAAGAAATGGCAAGTAGTACGTCACCGGGCTTACCGAGTGCTGCTACCTGCTTAGCAAACGCGCTGCCGCTATTGTCGTGGCTGTTATGACGATTCAGCATCAGTACCGGAAAAGGTGGTCGCTCGAAACTGAAGCCGTCCATCATCAGCGCACTAAACTGACGTGCTACCAGCTCGCCGCCAGCCTCACCACAGCACAAAATATGATGACCATTCAGCAGGCTGTTAACCAGCAATTGTGCGGCCGCATCGACGGTCTCCTGCAGGCTGTCAACGGCGGATATTTGAGTCTGAATACTTTCGGTAAAAATTGCTTTTATCTGTTCTTGCATAAACGCCTAAAATGCATCCTGTAGCCAATCGACCGTGCCTTGTTGAGTCATCACGATCAGGTCAAATCTAATACGGCAGCAATGTTCTGGCAGTTGCCGTTGGAATAAATAGCAGCGTGCAGCGTGCCGGATACGTTGGCACTGAGCGACGCTGACTTGCGCTAATACGTGCGCAAACTGTTGATGTTGTCGATATTTAACTTCAATAAATAGCCAGCGCTGCTGAGTGTCGTTAGCAATAATGTCGATTTCAGCACCGGCGATTCGGTAATTACGTTGAATAATTCGAATCTCACGCGCTTGCAAAAATTCGCAAGCGCGACGCTCGGCGGCTTTACCGTGATCGTGTCTGCGCACTTTGAACAACCAGTGGTTTGATACTGTGTTGTTCAAATTTAGCCCATTGTAGTTGCCGCTGCACTTGCCCTAAGCGTACCGACAAGGCACCTGATAACCCCTGATATTGATAACCCGGTAAGGCATCCATGACCGCTAAGCGGTCAATCAACTGCGCGGCATCATAGCCCATTGCGGCAAAGCGCGCATTATTAAAGCCCCAGCCGTTGCGTAGTTGCAGTAATTCAGTCAATAGCGCTTGTTGTTTGTTATCGGGCATCAACCAAGGCGCATCGCTAAACATCACTTGGTCTAAGTCGTTCTCGCTGATGCTGCTATTTTGCATGTGGCTTGCCGAATTAGCGTAAACCGGAATACGCTCGGCAAAGGGTGAGACGGTGACGTCTATAAAGGGTTTCAGTAGTCGGGTTTGTTCCACCGAGCCGGTTAAGTAAATGGCATCGATATCTTGTCGACTACGCGGCACGTCGTCGACAATGACTTTACCGGCGGCAATTTTAACGTAGCGAATACGTTCGTTGCTGGCGTTAACACCCAATTGCTCTTGCACCACATTTTTCATATCGTCGGTAGATCGGTAAAAGCCGACATCAAGCGCCTGTTGCTGGGCAGAAACTAATGCCCAATGTTGGCTAAACTGTTCAGCAAGACGTTGCCCTCTCGCGTTATCGGCGGCGAATACCAGTGGTGCACGTTGCCCACGCTGATAGATCAGCTCGGCAGCCTGACGCACTTCGCTTTCGGGATCTAAAGCAAAGAAATGTTGGTATTGCTGCGGCACATCGGGGTTCGCCTCAGCGCTGGTCAAGCTGCTCTTTTCGTTCAAGTAGAGTTGCGGCCAGCGGCTCAAGGGGCGATATTGCTCAACTTGGTCTTTTAATAACGGACCGATGACGTAATCAGGCGCTAAACCTTGCAGTTTTTCGATGACCACGGTGGGCGCAAGCTGATTACTGTCGAAAAAGCGCGCCTCGATGTCGGGTTGTTTGGTTAAGGCGGCTAAAATACCATCACGTATGGCTAAACCTTGCTGTTCAAAGCGACCACTTAACGGCAATACAACCGCGACCAGACGTTGTTGCAAAGGTGCGGTTAACCAATCGCCAAATTGTGCTTTAAGTACCTCATTAGCCGGATGACGGGGATAACTTTTCTGCCATTCATTAATTGCGGCATCAATATCTTCACCCTTATCTAAAGCCTGATGTAAGCGCTCAATCAGGCGCAGCCAACCGGCGCTATATTGATCACTAGGTAATTTAAGCTGACCCAGTTGCGAGCTAGGGATTTCACTTAACGCTTGCCATACCCATTCGGTTTGCTGGGCTTGTTGCTCGTCACTGACATAACGTTGCTGTTCAATACGAAACTTCGCCGCTTCGACATAATCCCCTTGTTGTTGATGGGCGAGCGCCAGTAAACCAAGCACATGAGCGCGTTCAGCGCGGTCGGTAAATTGTCCGGTAATGCCCTGCAAGCGTTCAATTACCTGTGCCCACTGTTGCTGCTGCAGGGCAAATTGTGCTTGTAATAAACGGTATTGACGCCAGTCTTCGGCTGCCAGATCGGCGCTGTTAAGTTGCGAAATAATGGCCGCTGCGCGCTGCCACTGCTGCTCGCTTTGCCAACGTGATGCGGCTAATAGCAGCGCATGCTGTTGTTGCTTAGCATCGCTTGCTTGGCGCGCTTCGGCTAGCCAGTCGGCCGCCGAGTTACGGCGTGCTTCGGGCAATACCGGCAAGTCACTGCTGGCATCGTGTTGCTGGCGTGGGCTGGGCACCGAGCTAGCGCAAGCCGTTAATAAGCCTGCCATGGTCAATAAAATAAGCGTCTTTAACACAATCGTCTTCCCGCATGGTCGCGCAATAGGCATACTATAAACGCCACACCGATCTGAAACAAACAGGTAATGACATGTCTGACGCTGGAACACTCTATCTGGTTCCCACGCCCATCGGTAATTTAGCCGACATTAGCGAACGCGCGCTTGCCACTTTGCAAAGCGTGGCGGCCATCGCCGCCGAAGATACTCGCCATACACGGCAATTACTCAACCATTATGGTATTCAGGCGCAAGTCTTTGCGCTGCACGACCACAATGAGCGACAGCAAGCACAGGGCTTAATTGCGCGCTTGCAGCAAGGCGACAACTTGGCGTTGGTGAGCGACGCCGGTACGCCACTGATCAGCGACCCCGGCTACTTTATTGTTAGTCAGTGTCGAGCTATGGGCGTCAAGGTGGTGCCGTTACCCGGTCCTTGTGCGGTGACTACTGCCCTCAGTGGTGCTGGCTTAGCCACCGACCGCTTTTGTTTTGAGGGGTTCGTGGCGGCCAAGCCGCAGCAGCGGCGTAAGCAGTTAAACGCCTTAGTCGATGAACCTCGAACCTTGGTGTTTTACGAGTCACCGCATCGTATTTTGGCGAGCTTAACTGATTTTATTGAATGTTTTGGCGGCGACCGCCAGTGCGTCTTAGCACGCGAACTTACCAAGCAATTTGAAACCTTTTTAAGCGGCAGTTTGAGCAGTGTTGCCGAGCAAGTGCAAGCCGACAGCAATCAACAGCGTGGCGAGATGGTGTTGATGCTTGCTGGCGCGACACCAGCAAAGGCACACGATAGTTTACCGCCAGAAGCGCAACAATTGCTGCAACGATTGTTAGCCGAGTTGCCGTTAAAGCGTGCCGCGGCAGTGGTGGCCGATATTCATGGTGTGCGTAAGAATGACGTTTATCAGTTTGGTTTGACGATTAACGATTGAGTTAAGTCGGCAAAGCAACGTACAATAGCCGCCGGAGTCAGCCAGACAATCGCTGCTTATCTCGCTTTGCGTTGATAGGGGGAGGAAAGTCCGGGCTCCATAGGGCAGGGTGCCAGATAACGTCTGGGCGATGTGAATCGACGACTAGTGCAACAGAGAGCAAACCGCCGATGGTCGGCTACGCCGATACAGGTAAGGGTGAAAGGGTGCGGTAAGAGCGCACCGCGCGGCTGGCAACAGTTCGTGGCACGGTAAACTCCACCCGGAGCAAGGTCAAATAGGGACTCATTGGCGCGGCCCGCGTTGAGTCCGGGTAGACTGCTAAAGCCGTTTAGCGATAAACGGATTAGACGAATGATTGTCCTCGACAGAACCCGGCTTATCGGCTGACTCCGATAATTTTAGTGGTCGCTTGATCGGCATAGGCTGATCGAGCGGCTAACTAAAATACTCGCCGTTAACACCGCAATTGGCAGTCAAACTTAAGCCAATAACGTCTTCAAAATGGGTAATTCAACGTGTCGTTTGGCGGTGATGGCGTAAAAGCTTTCTGTTACCGCTTTTAAAGACGCGTAATTCTTTAGCAGCCCGGCCTGAATTTCTTGTTGCACCACGATTTCGGGCACTACTGCCACCGCGCCTGCGCCACGTGCTAATAGCCGTAACATCGCCATGTCATCAACTTCGGCGTATGGTCGAACGGCAATACCATGCTGCTCGCAATATAAATCGAATTGCGTGCGCATATCGTTGTCGGGACCAGGCAATAGTACCCGCACTTTGTCCAGATCGCGTGGAAACCGCAGGTTCTCAAAGTCTCGCGTGTTGGGGCCAACAATGCATACGCCTTGTTGCGCAATCTGCTTACAGCGCCATGGCGTAGTGGAATCAGCGGCTACCGGCCGATTGGACAAGATCAAATCAAGTTTATGCACGCGCAACTGTTCTAGTAAGTCTTCAAAGTTGGACGCTTTTAACACTAATTTGATGTTGTCCTGACCGATCACTGGACGCAGGAAGTTCTCCTGAAAGTTTCGCGATAAGGTGGCGACTGCACCGATGTGTAACTTCTGCACCCGCTGATGCTCGCCGGTTTCCATGACCGACAGCAGCTCACTGCCTAAATTAAAAATGCTCTCGGCGTACTCCAGTACCAAATGGCCGACATCGGTCAACAGCAGTGTACGACCTTGGCGATGGAAAAGGTCATGCTTGAGTTGCCCTTCCAGTTGTTTGATCTGCGACGATAGCGCCGATTGCGATACGTTTAACTTTTCGGCGGCGCGAGTTAAATGACCTTCTTTGGCGACAGTCCAAAAATAATATAGGTGGTGAAAATTCAGGTTTCGCATAGCAATGTTCACTTAAATAGAACGGTTTGTGAATATCTTTCTATTTTACATCGGTTCGCGGTCACTGCAATATAGCCTGGTAGCGCCGACAATTCGCGGAGAGACAATTATGGTTTTGGCATGGAGTGGTTACCTGTTTGCCGCTATTTACGGTATAGGCTTTTTAATCAGCCTAATGAGCAATCGCCGGCATTGGTTAGTGGCTCGCATGACCACCTTCATTGCGTTGTTGGTCGATATTATCGTACCTATCGTGGCCTATAGCGTTGACATGCCGCAAGCGGCCTTAACCACGGTCATGGGGCTATTAGTGGCGGTGTTGGGTTGGGTGATTGTCGATTATGCATCACGCTATCTTGATGGCGATAGCGGACAGCCACGTTTTGTTCGCGCCATGTTATTTACATTGTTCGCGGTGGCGTTACTGGTAAAAAGCGATAATTTGTTGCTGATGGCGTTGGCGTGGAGCTCAACCAGTGTCAGTTTGCATTTTTTGTTGACCCATTATCAAGAGCGCAAAGCGGCACAAATTGTCGCCCATAAAAAATTCATTGTTAGTCGTCTTGCCGATGTTTGTTTGATCATTGCCCTGAGCTTAGTTTATTACGCCTTAGGGACTTTCTCGTTGGCATCGATTAATACACAGCTAAGCGGGCTTAGCAGCTTACCCCTCAGTTTGACTGTTGCGACTTTTTTATTTGTGTTGGCGGCCATGCTAAGAACGGCGCAATTGCCGTTGCATGGCTGGTTGATTCAGGTCATGGAAGCACCGACACCAGTTTCTGCCTTGTTACACGCTGGCGTGGTCAACATGGGTGGTTTTGTACTCATTTCGTTGGCTGCCATGCTAAATCTGGCGCCGCTGTTGCAAGCGTTATTAGTCGTTGTTGGTGGTATGACTGCGGTGCTTGCTGGTTGGGTAATGATGACGCGTATTAGCATCAAGGTACGCTTGGCTTGGTCCACCTGTGCGCAAATGGGCTTTATGCTGATGGAGATCGGTTTAGGACTGTATGAGTTAGCGCTACTGCACTTGATCGCACACTCTTTCTATAAAGCCTACAATTTCCTTGCTGCTGGCGAGGCGGTTGAACAGTCGGTGAGTCGCGACTATCTGCCTCAGACCGGTAGTCTCAAAGGCACCTTTGTGGCGGTATTGTTGAGCGCCGCTATGGTCATCGGAGTATTGTGGTGTTGGCAATATTGGTGGCCAGCTTTGACATTGCCGACAGCGGTATTGGCCATTCTCATCGTCGGTTTTTCGACGTTATTTTGGCACAGTTCGACAATGTCCGTCGCTGCAACCTTGCTGGGAGCGCTGCGGGTGTTGCTGTTACTACATCTGTATCTACTCTGGCATGTGCTGTTTGCCAGCATCGCGCCGGCGGCCGCACCAACCCATCCGGCCTTGCTGATTTTTGTTTGTATTGCCTTTGCGCTGCTATACGCGGGACAAGTCGCAATCTGTCGTTACGCCAACAGCAATACCATCAAGCGGCTTTATCCGTGGGTTTATAACGGCTTTTATTTGGACGAAACCTTTACTCGGCTGACCTTTAAACTATGGCCGGTGAAACTGAGTAGTGAATTGGCACAAACTCAGGTCAATCGTCACCAATCGACCGATGGAGAACTTGCATGACAGCCTCATCTGCCGTTGAAAGTCACCCTACAGCAGAGTTGCAAGCCGCTATTAACGCCGCTTGCGATAGCATTGCGCCAAACTGGCCATTGGACCGCATGATCGCCGTTAATCCCTACTGGTCGTGGGTAGACAAGCCCTTCACTGAGGTAGCGCATCGTTTGGCACGCTTGGCGGGCTCGCCAATGACCATGTCGCTGGCCTACTATCAGCAGCGTTGGCAAGCCGGTAAAATCAGCCCGCAAGACTTGCAACAAGCGCTAGCCGAGGCGGAGACAACGCAGAACTGGCAGCCCGAGCAACTGATTGCCGCGCTGGCAGGCGAAGATATTGAACCGATTCCGGCGCCGCTGCTCTGTGATGCGCTGGATAGTCAGCGTAATTTACGCAATGAACCGGCTTGGTGTGACACCATCACGCACCAAGTTGCGCAATTCTGTGCCGCCTATTTTGATAATGACCAAGCAGATTGGCACCCGCATAGCGACATTGGTTTATATCAAAGTTGGCGAGCAACATTAGCCCACGATCATAGCGTGGCACTGCTGATGAAAACCCCGCAAATACCCGCCTTGGCAGGGCAAATGCAGGTCGAACCGTTGGCACAAATCGACTGGGTGTTAAAGCAGTTAGCCATCCCCGCCGAACAATGGCCTGATTATTTACAAGCGGTAATGTATCGCGTTAGCGGCTGGGCATCATGGTGTGCGTATAAAAAATGGCAAGCTAACTTAATACAGCAAAGCGACGACAGCTTGTTACATTTATTAGCGATTCGAGTGAGTTGGGAATATTTAGTCGACGACAACGCGCGTCACGCCGAATCCACTTGGCAACGTTGGCAACAACAGTGGCAGCAACACTTTCACAGTTACCATGCGGATGCGACCCGTGTTCGTTTGATTTGGCAACGCGCTCATGAAATCAGTTATCAACGGCAGTTAAATCAAGCGTTATCACAGTCTGCTGTTGCAGCCACATGCGCTAAGCCAGCGCGAGTGCAGGCAGCATTTTGCATCGATGTGCGTTCAGAGGTTATCCGTCGCCATCTTGAAGCGCAATCCGAAGATATTCAAACCATCGGCTTTGCCGGCTTTTTTGGCTTACCGGTTAGCTACACGCCGATTGGAACGCAGATCAAGCGGCCACAATTGCCCGGTTTGCTGGCGCCGATGTATTCGCTTAGCGACAGTGTAGGCTCGGCGCAAACCGATGCCAGCATTGCGCAGCAGCGCCGTAAAACACTACAGCGACAATCGCAGTGGCTACCGTTCAACAGTATGCCAGCATCAAATTTTACCTTGGTTGAAGCACTGGGGCTGGGCTACATCGGTAAGTTAATCAAGCGGGTACTGCCATTGCATAAGCAGGCCGATACCGCACCGGGGCTATCGACAACTCGTCTGGCGCAGCTACGACCGTTATTAAATGCTGATTTGGAACATAAGCTGACGTTAGCTGAAAATGCGTTAATAGGCTTAGGTTTAGTGGGGCAGTTTGGTGAGCTGGTGTTGCTGGTGGGACATGGTAGTGAAAACGCCAATAACCCACAGCGGGCAGGGTTAGACTGCGGTGCTTGCTGCGGTCAAAGCGGTGACGTTAATGCACGCGCGTTAGCGCAATTATTAAACGATAAGGAACTGCGTCAAGCATTGTCACAACGCGACATCCATATTCCCGAGCAGACATGCTTTGTGGCGGCACGACACAATACCACCACCGATGAACTGTCGGTGCTTGATAGTGCCGACGTCCCTAAGCCTATGCAAGCGCTGCTGGCGCAGCTACAAACAACCTTCTCGGCAGCAGCGGCGGCAGCGCGAGCAGAACGCGCTCCGCAGCTTGGTTTGCAGGCTAAGGCGACAGCTCCAGCAGCACTGGCGGCGGCGTTTCAGCGACGCACTCATGATTGGGCTCAAACGCGGCCAGAGTGGGGGCTTGCCAATAATGCCGCGTTTATTATTGCGCCCCGTCAACGCAGCCGGGGTATCAAACTTGATGGTCGCGTATTCTTACATGAATATCAGAGTGAACAGGATGCCGACGGCAGTTTATTGGCACAAATCATGACAGCACCGATGATCGTCGCTAACTGGATCAACATGCAATACTACGCCTCGACGGTCGATAACTCGCGCTATGGTTCCGGTAATAAAACTCTACATAACGTGGTGGGTGGACGTATGGGCGTGTTTGAGGGCAATGGTGGTGATTTGCGCATTGGTTTGGCGCTGCAATCACTGCACGATGGTCAACGCTGGCGTCATCAGCCGTTACGCTTAACCGTGGTGATTGATGCACCACAAAGCGTTATCGGAAAAGTCATTAACGAGCAGCCCATCGTCAAACAGTTGGTCGACAATCGTTGGTTATATGTGGCGCGTTTCGAACAAGGCCAGTTAGCATTTTTTGAAGGCAATCAGTGGCTGTTGCCATACTAATTGTGTTATTGCCTGGTTTAAGGTTGCTGTTTATCCCAGTGTTTTGAAAAACGCTTGCAGCTCAGAGGCCGGCATTGGCTTGGCTAAGTAAAAGCCTTGGGCTTGCTGACAGCCAAGCTGCTTTAGCAAGGCTAATTGCTCTGGATTCTCGACACCTTCCGCGACGATGTTTAATTCTAATGACAGTGCCACTTTGATTAATGCTTCAAGCAACGACACCTGACGCTGGTCTTGTGGGCAATCTTTCAAGAAACTACGGTCGATTTTGATGCAGTCGATAGGATATTCACGCAGGTAATTCATCGATGAGTAACCGGTGCCAAAGTCGTCGATAGCCAAACTCACACCGGCCTGACGCAAGTCATGTAAGATTTTTAATTGCCGTTGGCGCTTGCGCATTAACAACGACTCGGTGATTTCAACCACCAGGCTTTGCGCAGGCATACCGACTTTGCTCAGCTCGGTGAGCCAATGTTTGCCTTTATCCGGATCATTAAATTCTCGCAAAGAACGGTTGATGGCGATGGTCAGCGGTAAACCGTTCGCCGCTAGTTGCTGCCAATCATGACACACCTGCTGTAATAGCCATTCACCCAGCTCGAGTATGGCGCCGGTGCGTTCTGCCAATGGAATAAAGTCAGCGGGTGAAATATCGCCATATTGCGGATGCCGCCAGCGGATCAATGCTTCCACCTTGGCCATACCAGCGTGTGGCTCGGCGACGTTAATGATAGGTTGATACAGCACGTAAAATTGTTGACGTTTGATACCTTCTAAAATGGCACTGTGCATCTGCATTTGTCGCTCAGCTTTGTGTCGCAGCGCTTCATTAAAGACGTAGCTGGTTTGACGACCCGATTGTTTGGCGGCATACATGGCTAAATCGGCATGCTTTAACAATGTTGAGCTACTCAAACCGTGTTGCGGAAACTGAGCGATACCAATACTGGCGCTAATGGTTAAGTTGAAACCGGCAAAAGTGAGCGACTGACGCAGTGCTTTTTGAATCGTTTTGGCGCACTGTTCGGCACTATCGTCGGTTTCGCAATGATGCAGCAACACCACAAACTCGTCACCGCCGAGCCGCGCCAGCGTATCCAAAGGAGACAGATGTTGTTGAATGCGTTGTGCCAGTTCTTTTAATAAGCGATCGCCGCTTTCGTGGCCTAGTGTGTCGTTAATTTCTTTAAAATGGTCTAAGTCTAAAAATAACACGGCAAAGCTAGTCGAGGTGTGCGTGGCTTCGTTGACACGTTGGTCGAGCTTACGAATAAAATCGGCGCGATTAGGCAATTGTGTGACGTTGTCGGTATGCGCTTGATAGGTAATGGTCGCCAACGCGTGGCGTAGCTGCTTTTGCGTGAACAACAGTTTACCGAGAAAAAAGCAAATCAGCAGATTGAGCAAGGTGCCGATAGCCAGTGTCAGCGTATAGCTTTGCCAATCCCACCAGCGCCCGCTATGCGGTACTAAACCAATTTGCCACTGACTATCAGGTAAGCTGACTTTAGCGCTAACGTACGTTTGTTGCCAAACTTGTTGGTCACCTAAGACATTGAAATAGTCAAAACTCTCGTCATTAACGTTGATGATCTTATCGAGCGTACCACGGATACTGAGGCGGTAATGTTGCTGATAATCACGATAGTCGGTGTCATTTAACAGCCGTTGAAAATCGATAACCTCGGCAATCACTCCCCACAGTTCTTGTTGATGGAATACCGGCACGCGTGCAATCAGTGCACGGCCTCCTTGGACCAGGTCGAGTGGCCCAGCAACGGTCACAGCTTGCCGCTCAATCGCGCGCTGAACAGCAGCCAATTGACTGTTGGAGCGGCGATAGTCAAAGCCAATGGCGGCCTCATTACCGGCAAGAGGATAAATATATTTGATGACAAGATCAGGCGCTAAGGCAATGTGACGAATGTGCAAGTCTTTACCAATCAGTTCTTTAGCTAAACGGGCAAAGCGCTGACCACTAATATCAGGATCAAGGCTGACTTCTGCCGCGAGTGCGCGTAGCACAATTAAATTATTGGTCAGCAAGCCCTCTAATCTAACCTGTAGCGGAGCCAGTTGTTGTAGCGCTTCGCGCTGATGACTATGAATGCTGAGCTGGCGGTCGCGCTCAGCAAAAATGATCACCAGCAACTGAATGACCAAGGCCAGAATGATGAGTTTTCGCCAATAGTTTGTTAAGGGTGTGTGCAAGTTTGTAGAACCATCGTTGTCGACTTTCGATCAAAGCGTAATGCCAATCATAGGTCTCATTGCGATATTTTGCACATTCTTCATATCCCCACAATTCTCCACGCTTTCAACAGTTTGCTAAAAATCGCCGAGAAATCACGGCTGGCGCCATGCTGAGCAGCGTTATTTTTGCTTGACAGTAGGAAAGGCGCAGACCTAGACTGTACAATTGTGGGGATTTGTGGATTTTTGTGGATCAAACTCGATCAAGTGGGGATCGTATGTTCCGTGGTGCAACAGCTATCAATATGGACGACAAAGGTCGTATCGCGATTCCATCGCGGTATCGGCAGGCTTTGTCGTTGGATTGCGATGGTAAATTGGTTTGCACTATCGACATTCAACAACCTTGCTTGTTGCTCTATCCCTTACCGGAATGGCAAATCATCGAGCAGAAGTTGACCACGCTATCCAGTATGAACCCCGCCGAGCGTCGTTTACAGCGCTTGCTTCTTGGTCACGCTGAAGACTGCGACATGGATAAAAATGGGCGTTTATTGATCGCTAGCCCATTGCGTGTGCATGCCGGTTTAGAGAAAAAACTGATGTTGGTTGGGCAACTGAACAAATTTGAAATTTGGTCAGAGAGTGCTTGGCAGCAACAAGTCTCAGCAGACATGGAAGCACAGCAAGAAGACGACTTTACCTTAAGCGAACGACTAAAAGACTTCTCATTATAATGAATTCCGCGTCACCGCAACATGTTTCGGTGCTGCTGTCAGAGGCGGTTGCAGCTCTGGCAATCAAACCGGACGGCTGTTACTTAGATGCCACCTTTGGTCGAGGTGGGCATAGCCGCGCTGTGCTCGAACAGCTGGGCAAAGATGGCCGTCTAATCGCGCTCGATCGTGACCCACAAGCGATCGCCGCTGCCCAAGCATTTTCCCACGATCCCCGATTTGCAATCTTCCATCGTCCTTTTGGCGAATTGGCTAAAGTTATCGACGAGCAGCAATTAGCCGGCCAATTCGACGGTATTTTGTTCGACCTTGGCGTGTCATCCCCACAACTTGACGACGCCGAACGCGGCTTTAGCTTTATGCGCGATGGCCCATTAGATATGCGTATGGATACCAGCAGCGGTGAAACGGCGGCAGATTGGTTAAACCGTGCAGAGGCCGACACTATTGCGCGGGTCTTAAAGGTCTATGGCGAAGAGCGCTTTGCTGGTCGTATTGCACGTGCCATCGTGCATGATCGCCAACAACAGCCGTTTACCCGCACCAAGCAGTTGGCCGATTTGATTGCCCGTGTTAGTCCCATTCGTGACAAGCATAAGCATCCGGCGACACGCAGCTTTCAGGCCATACGCATTCACGTTAACCGCGAGCTGGAGCAGATCGAAGACGCGCTGGCGGCCAGCTTGACGGCATTAAAGCATGACGGCCGACTGGTCGTGATCAGCTTTCATAGCTTAGAAGATCGCATTGTTAAGCGCTTTATGCGTCAGGCCAGCCAGCCGAAACCGATTCCGGCCGGGTTGCCGGTCACCGATCGTGAATTGAACAAAGATATTCAATTGCAATTGCTGAGCCGCGCCATCAAGCCTAGCGATGAGGAAGTTGAAGAAAATCCGCGGGCGCGCAGCTCGGTGCTGCGTATCGCGAGGAGGGTGCGTCATGAAACATAAACGCGTACCGTCCCTACTGAATATTATTCGCTACGATCTGAAGCGCCAATGGTTGGCGCTATTGTTGTTTATAACGGTATTGAGCTCAGCCTTGATGGTGATATATGTCGCGCACCTTAATCGTAATTTGATCGGTGAACGTGATCAGTTACAACAAGCGCGTGATCAACTTGACATTGAGTGGCGTCATTTAACCATCGAACAAAATGCGCTGACCGAGCACAGTCGAGTTGAGCGTATTGCACAACGGCAATTACAGATGTCGCGTCCAGAAGCAACCGAAGAGGTGCTTGTACCATGGCCTTAAAAGCGCGGCGCAAACATAATCCAGTGGGTTCACAATGGCGTTATTTAGTCGCCATTGCGGTGTTGCTCTGCGTGTTTGCCGTGTTAATCGCGCGTGCCGCTTACATTCAGGTGGTTCAGCCGGGCCAGCTTCGCCATCAGGGCGATTTACGTTCTTTGCGTGCGGCACAGACCGATGTTCAACGCGGCATGATTTTAGACCGTAATGGGCGTGAGTTGGCGGTGTCGATTCCAGTCGAAACGGTTTGGGCTGATCCGCAGCGAATTGCTGAGCAACATGGCTTTGATGACATGCGACGTTGGCAAGCATTGGCCGAGCTGTTTCGCATGAATAGCGAGGACTTACTAGCGCGCGTCGATAACCCGCAACGTCGGTTTGTCTACCTGCAACGCAAAGTCACGCCAGCCGAAGCCGACTATGTGCGTAAGTTGAATATTCCTGGCGTTTATCTGAAAACCGAATCACGGCGCTATTATCCGGCCGCCGAAATTGCTGCTCATGTGGTCGGCATTACCAACATGGATGGTAATGGCCAAGAGGGCTTGGAGCTGTTGTTTAACGAGCAGCTAACCGGCACTCCCGGTGAACGAGTTTATCGCAAGGACGCGCAAGGACGGGTTGTTGAAGAGGTGCGGGAAACCGCAGCACAACAACCCAAACAATTGACGCTCAGTATCGATAACCGGCTGCAAGCTGCCGCCTACACCGAGATAAAAAAAGCCGTGCGCTATCATCAGGCAACCTCGGGTTCGGCGGTTATTTTGGATGTCAAAACCGGTGAAGTACTGGCCATGGTCAACAGCCCGTCCTTTAACCCCAATAATCGCGACCAACTGCAACCTCACCGTTTACGCAACCGTGCGATTACCGATGCCTACGAACCTGGCTCGACGGTCAAGCCGTTAACCGTACTGACGGCGTTAGAGGCGGGCTTGGTGAAGCCTGGCGATAGTATTGATACCAGCCCTGGTTGGATGCGCTTAGGTGGTCGTCGTGTGAGCGACCCGATCAACCGTGGTGAGCTGACGATTTCAGAGATTCTGGAGCATTCCAGCAACATGGGTACCAGTAAGTTGGCGCTAAAAGTCGGTATTGACCGACTTTTACAAACCTTTGCAGAAGTCGGTTTTGGTAACGATACCGGCGTAAACATGCCGGGTGAGAGCTTTGGCATCATGCGTAATCAACGGCGTTGGTCCGACTTTGAGTTGGCAACTCTTTCATTTGGTTACGGTCTATCGGTCACGACTCTGCAACTGGCAAAGGCTTACAGTATGATTGCTAACGGTGGTATCGACCAACCACTGACGATTTTTCGTCGCGGCGAGGGTGACGCACCCGGTCGTCGTATCTTCTCTGAGAAAAATACACAAGCGGTCTTAGCGATGTTAGAAAACGTCGTTACCGACGGCAGTGCCAAAAAGGCACGTGTGCCAGGTTATCGTGTTGCCGGAAAGACGGGTACGTCACGCAAGGCTGTGGCCGGTGGTTATGGTGACGAATACGTGGCGTTGTTTGCCGGTATCGCGCCAGTCAGCGATCCGCGTATTGCGGTGGTGGTGACAATTAACGAGCCGGGCGGCGACCATTATTATGGCGGCGATGCGGCGGCTCCGGTGTTTTCTGAAATTGTTTCCGAGTCGATGCGATTATTGAATATCGCGCCGGATAATCTGGCCGATACGCAATTGCAGGTTGCCAGCCTAGGAGGTGGACAATGATCACCTTAGCGCAGTTGTTACCCGATTTTATCCTATCGTTACCCGAGCAACAGGTGACTGGGATAAAATTAGACAGTCGACAAGTGGCTGGCGGCGACTTGTTTATCGCGGTGCCGGGTTACCAAAGCGATGGACGCGATTACATTGATGCCGCCATTGACGCCGGCGCAGCCGCGATTTTTGCCGATTACAGTCACGCCGAGGTGAGTTATCGACACGGTGTTCCGATTATCCATATTCCACAATTAAAGCCGCAGCTGTCAGCCATTGCTGGACGCTTTTATCAGCAGCCCAGTGCGCGTATGCAACTGGTCGGCGTTACCGGCACTAATGGTAAGACCTCGGTCACTCATTTAATGGCGCAGTTAGCGAAACTGTGTGGTCACGCTGCCGCGGTTATTGGTACCACCGGCAGTGGTATGATTGGTCGTTTGCTGCCCGAGCAGCACACCACGCCTGATGCGGTCACGGTACAGCAGCGCTTAAATAGTTTGGCCGCAGAGGGCGCGCAACTGACGGCGATGGAAGTGTCGTCGCACGCGTTGGTGCAATGGCGTGCCGAGGCGCTGCAGTTTAAAGCGGTGGTAGCGACCAATATTAGCCGAGATCACTTGGACTATCACGGTACGCTGGAAGCCTATGCTCAAGCTAAACAACGTCTATTTAGTGAGCTAAGCAGTACCGTGCAGGTGCTCAATAGCGATGATGCTCGACTACGGGCATGGGCGTCGTTGTGCGACAACCTATGGACATACGGTTTAGCCGACGGCGACGCCGAGCATCACAGTCAGGCGCTGAATATTCGCTATCAAGATGGCAATACCTGCTTTGACTGGCAGCTTGATGGTGAGTCACTCGGTGTCAGTTCGCCGCTGTTGGGCGAGTTCAACGTTTATAATTTACTGGCCGCATTAACCGCACTGGCGGCATTGGGCTATAGTCGCCAAGCGCTAAGCCAGGCTTGTCAGCAGTTATTACCCGTGCCCGGCCGGATGGAAGGCTTTCAAGCACCGCAGCAACCGCTAGTGGTCGTTGATTACGCGCACACGCCGGACGCATTACAACAAATCCTCACTGCCGTACGCCGCCATTGTCGCGGTAAGCTTTGGTGTGTGTTTGGTTGCGGCGGTGACCGCGACCGCGGTAAACGTCCGCAGATGGGGCGGGTAGCGGCTGAACTAGCCGACCGTGTCGTGGTGACCGATGACAACCCGCGTACCGAGGACCCTCAGCAAATCGTCAACGATATCCTTACTGGTATCGGTAACCGTCAGCATGTGACGGTACAATTAGGACGTCAACAAGCGGTGTGGCAGCCGACGCTGACGATATTGTGGTGTTGGCGGGTAAAGGTCACGAAGACTATCAGGTCATAGGTCAGCAACGGATTGCCTACGATGAACGTGCGTTAGTCGCACAGTACATGGGAGGGCAATGCGCATGATCAAGGTTTCATTAAGCTGGATCGCCGAGCAAGTGCAAGGTCGCTTACAGGGTAACGACGCCAGCATCGAGGCGGTATCGACGGATACTCGCGAATTGACTCAGGGTTCGCTGTTTATTGCCTTGCGTGGCCAACATTTTGATGCTCACGAGTTTGTACCCCAAGCGATAGCTCGAGGTGCAGTGGCTGCTATTGTCGAACGGCCGCTGGCGCTCGACTGTGCGCAAATCATCGTCAGTGATTGTCGCCAAGCATTAGGGGCATTAGGCGCTGCAGTAAAACGCGAGGTGCAGCCGCGCTGCGTTGCGGTAACCGGTAGTAATGGCAAAACCAGTGTCAAAGAAATGCTGGCTGCGATACTCGCGCGCCGCGGTCAAGTATTGGCGACACAAGGTAACTTTAACAACGATATCGGTGCGCCGTTAACGCTGCTACGGCTAACCCATGCCGATCAATATGCGGTGATTGAGTTAGGCGCTAACCATCCCGGTGAGATCGCCTACACCACTCAGTTGGTGCAGCCCGATGTGGCTATTATCAATAACGTCAGCGCTGCGCATATTGAAGGCTTTGGTAGTGTCGAAGGCGTAGCTCGGGCAAAAACCGAAATTTTTCAGGGACTGCCTGAACAGGGCTTAGCGATCACGCCGTTAGCTTCCGAATTTGCCGAATACTGGCAGCGAGTAAGACAAGGCTTGCCACACCAAACCTTTGGGTTGAGCGATGACGCCGATGTTTATGCCAGCGAGGTTGAGTTGGACGAGCAAGGTATGCCCGCTTTTAATCTGCACCTGCAAGGTACTGAGCGGCGTGTTCAAGTGCAGTTACCGGGCGCTCATAATGTGCTTAATGCATTAGCCGCCGCTACCGCTGCTCATGCCCTTGGCGCCGACTTAGATGATATCGCTGCTGGCTTAGCCAGTATCCAGCCGGTGAAAGGACGTTTGAATATTTTGCCAGTCAACGATCGCTTACGGTTGATCGACGATAGCTATAACGCCAGCGTCGCGTCGACAAAAGCGGCAGTAGATTTTCTAGCGAGCTGGTCTGGACTGCGTATTTTTGTGTTGGGTGACATGGGTGAGTTAGGTCCCGAAGCACGTGCTTATCATGAAGAAGTGGGCAGCTATGCGCTGGCCAACGGTATCGACGCGTTATTTAGCTTAGGCGTGCTGAGCCAGAGTGCCAGTGATGTGTTCAGTGGGGGCAGTGAGCACTTAGCTGATAACCCATCGGGTTGTCACTTCAGTACGGTAGACAATCTGGTGCAAGCCATTCGCAAAAAATTAACCACAACAGAGGGTATGGTGACGGTGCTGGTGAAAGGCTCCCGAAGTTCGCGCATGGAGCGCGTCGTTGTTGCTCTGCAAGAGGCACTGAGCGACGCCAGTCGTGAAGGGGTGGCAACATGTTAGTTTGGTTAGCCGAGTACCTGACTCAATACATCAGCGCGTTCAATGTATTTTCGTACCTGACGCTGCGCGCCATTCTCAGCATTCTGACCGCATTGTCATTGTCGTTATGGCTCGGGCCGCGCCTGATCCGTTACTTGCAACGTTTACAAATCGGCCAGACCGTACGTGACGACGGTCCACAAAGCCATCTGAGTAAATCGGGCACACCGACCATGGGTGGTTTGCTGATTTTAGCCGCTATCTTGGTTTCGTGCTTGTTATGGGGTGACCTTGATAACCGTTATGTTTGGACGGTCATTTTTGTCATTGTTGGTTTTGGTTGGGTCGGTTTTATCGACGATTACCGCAAGGTGGTTAGAAAAGATCCGCGTGGCTTATCGGCCAAATGGAAATATTTGTGGCAATCGCTAATAGCCACCATCGCTGCGGTTTATTTATACGCACATAGTAGTGGTGTCGAAACGCAGTTGTTAGTCCCGTTCTTTAAAGAGCTAGCACCGCAGTTGGGCGCTATGTACATCCTATTGGCGTACTTTGTGGTGGTCGGCACTAGCAACGCGGTGAACTTAACCGACGGCCTTGATGGCCTAGCGATCATGCCGACCGTTATGGTTGCCGCCGCGCTAGGCATTTTTGCCTATGCCTCGGGCAACATTAAATTTGCGGAATATCTACAAATTCCGTTCTTACCGCTCAGTGGCGAATTGTTGGTGGTCTGTACCGCTATTGTTGGTGCCGGTTTGGGCTTTTTATGGTTCAACACCTATCCGGCGCAAGTGTTTATGGGCGATGTGGGATCGTTAGCGCTGGGCGCCGCGTTGGGAATTATCGCGGTATTGGTTAGACAAGAACTGGTGCTATTCATCATGGGCGGTGTGTTTGTGCTGGAAACGGTTTCTGTGATGCTGCAAGTCGGCTCCTATAAATTGCGCGGTAAACGAATTTTTCGCATGGCGCCGATTCATCACCATTACGAGTTAAAAGGTTGGCCCGAGCCACGCGTGATTGTCCGTTTTTGGATTTTATCGCTGGTATTTGTATTGATTGGTTTGGCAACGCTGAAGTTACGTTAGCCACCGATATTAAGGATTAGACGATGATTGATTGGCAGCAACAGCCACACACTGTAGTTATCGGTCTGGGACAGACCGGGCTATCGTGTGTGCGTTATTTGCTGCAACGGGGTATCGTGCCAACGGTCGCTGATACCCGTGAAACACCGCCGAATTTATCGCAATTGGCTGAGCTATGGCAGCAGTTTGGGGTTGAACCGGGCGCGCTGCATTGTGGTGAATTAACGGTCGAGTGTGTGCTGGCTGCCGATGTCATCGTGTTAAGCCCCGGCGTTGACCGTAAACTTGCGCTGTTGCAACTGGCAGCTGACGCCGGCATTACGCTGGTCGGCGATATTGAGTTATACGCGCAGGCCAGTCAACGGCCGGTGATTGCGATCACTGGCTCCAATGGTAAGTCGACGGTAACGCAATTGGTCGGTGAGTTGTTAGCGGCTGCTGGTAAACGTGCTGCTGTAGGTGGCAACATTGGTACGCCGGCGTTGTCGTTGCTGGATCAGCAAGCCGATGTCGATGTCTTGGAGCTGTCCAGTTTTCAATTGGAAAGTACCTACAGTTTGCGGCCCGACGCAGCCGTTATTTTGAATATCAGTGCCGACCATTTAGACCGCTATTTGTCGCTGGCCGACTATATCAATGCCAAACAGCGTATTTTCCAAAACGCTAAGCATATCGTCATTAATCGCGACGACAGTCATACGCGGCCGCTGCAAAAAACTCAAGCGAGTGTCAGTAGTTTTGGCCAACAGGCGGATAAACATGGCTTTTGCTTACGTGAAGAACAGGGTAGCAGTTGGCTGTGTTTAGGCAGTGAAAAACTACTACGCAGTGACGACATTGCGCTACAAGGCGTGCATAACTTGATGAACATTGCTGCCGCTCTGGCGCTGGTGCAGGCGTTGGCTATCGACGTACACAGCGTGCTCGATGCGGTGCGCGTTTTTCCGGGACTTCCACATCGCTGTCAGTTGCTCAAGCAACAACAACAAGTAGCTTGGGTGAATGACTCTAAAGCAACCAATGTCGGCGCTGCCGAGGCGGCCATTTATGGCTTACGCCCATTAGTCGCGGGCAAGTTGGTTCTGATCGCCGGCGGCGACGGTAAAGGCGCTGACTTCACGAGTTTTGCCGATGCCCTCAAACAGGTCGACGAGTTAATTACTTTGGGTCGCGATGGTCCGCGTATTGCTGAATTAAAAGCGGGTAGCCATCAAGTACAGGACTTAACTGAAGCGGTTGCTTTGGCTGCCGAGCTGGTGGGCCAGCAAGGCACGGTGTTGCTATCACCGGCTTGTGCCAGTTTTGATATGTTTAATGGCTTCGCCCATCGCGGCGAGGTATTTAGCGACAGTGTGGAGGCATGGTATGGCTCGCACTGACAATATGAACGCCAATAACGAACAGCAATTAGCGTTTGAAATCAGCGCGCCGACTGTTTGGCAGCGAGTTCGTGGCTGGTTAATGCCGCAGCAAGAGATGTTGCTGTATGACCGCCAACTGCTGCTATTAGCGTTGGCGTTAATGGCATTTGGTTTTGTCATGGTGTGTTCGGCCTCGTTACCTGTGGCCGAACGCTTAACCGGTAATCCGTTTTATTTTGCCATCCGTCATGGTATGTACATCGTCGCAGCGTTAACCGCTGCTTGCTGTGCCATGTTCGTACCGATGAGTCTGTGGCAACAGCAAAGTGGTCGGCTGTTGTTGCTCGGTTTGCTGATGCTAGCCGCGGTACTGGTTGTTGGTCATACCGTTAATGGCGCTAAGCGCTGGTTTAAAATCGGACCGATGACGGTGCAAGCGGCGGAGCTAGCGAAGTTGTTCTTTTATGTGTATATCGCGAGCTATTTAGTGCGTCGTCTTGACGAAGTGCGAGAAAACTTAAAAGGCTTTATCAAGCCCTTAGTACTGCTGTTTGTTGCTGCAGTATTGCTGTTATTAGAGCCCGATTTAGGCACCGTTGTAGTGTTATCAGCGACCACCATTGCCATGCTGTTTTTAGCTGGCGCGAAGCTCTGGCAGTTCTTCGCGGTGGCGTTGACCTGTACGCTGGCCATCGTCTTGTTGATCATTCTTGAGCCCTATCGCATGGAACGTCTGATGAGCTTCCGTAATCCGTTCCAAGACCCATACGGTGCCGGTTTTCAGCTAACGCAATCGTTGATTGCCTTTGGGCAAGGTAATGTGGACGGTTTGGGGCTGGGCAACAGCATTCAAAAGCTAGCTTATCTGCCCGAAGCACACACCGACTTCATTATGGCGGTAGTGGCCGAGGAGTTGGGCTTTATTGGTGTGATGTTGGTGATCATGTTGGTGTTAGCGATGGTGCTGCGGATCATGCGCCTTGGTCGCCAAGCATTGCTGGAGGGGCAGCCCTACGGCGGCTTTTTAGCCTACGGTATCGGTGTCTGGTTTAGCATTCAGGCATTCGTGAATATTGGCGTGGCCGCAGGCGCCTTACCCACCAAAGGCTTAACCCTGCCGCTGGTCAGTTATGGTGGTACCAGTTTGATTGTTTCCAGTGTCGCGGTCGCTATTCTACTGCGTATCGATTACGAACTGCGCCTTGCACGTGTCAAAGTAACCCCAGGCAGGAGGCAGAAATCATGAAATCGATTTTAATTGTCGCCGCCGGTACTGGCGGTCATGTGTTTCCGGCTTTGGCGGTGGCGCAACAATTACAACAGCAGGGCTGGCAAGTGACTTGGTTGGGCACCAATGAGCGTCGTCTAGAAGCCAGCGTGGTGCCACGCGCTGGCATTCCATTAGAAACCATTGATATGCAGGGCTTACGCGGTCATGGATTACTTCGAAAAGTCTTAATGCCATGGCGATTAATGCGTGCGACTTTTTCCTGTATGCGTATAATGCGCCGCCTACAGCCGCAGTTAGTACTGACATTTGGTGGTTATGTGTGTGCGCCGGCGGGGTTAGCTGCGCGTTGCCAGCGACGGCCGCTGCTGGTGCACGAACAAAATGCCGTGCCCGGTATGACGACGCGGCTGTTGAGTCGCTTTGCGCAGTTGATCATGTTAGGTATGCCGCAAGCTCAGCGTTACTTACCGCAAGCGCAGATAACCGGTAATCCGTTGCGAGCCGAACTGCTCGCGCGGGCTAAGCAGGCTGTCGAGCCGAGCGCGCAACAACGCATTTTAGTGGTCGGCGGCAGCTTGGGTGCGCGAGCGCTGAATGAACACGTACCTGCAGCGTTACAACAACTGGCGCAACGTTGGCCGTTACAGATTGTGCATCAATGCGGGCAGCAGGCTGTCGCTGAGGTGCAGCAGCGCTATCGGGCATTAACGTCGGTCACTGTGGTGCCGTTTATTGATGATATGGCCAGCGCTTATCAACACGCCGATATCGTTATTTGTCGCGCTGGCGCGCTGACGGTGGCGGAGCTGGCATTGTTGGGACGACCGGCGATATTTATACCATTACCGCAAGCGGTGGATGACCATCAAACCATCAATACGCAATTAATGGTGGATGCGGGGGCTGCAAAACTATTGCCACAAAGTGAACTCAGCAGCGCTAAGCTCGTCGAATTGCTCGAGCCCTTGTTCGCCGAGCCTGAACGCTTACGTGAAATGGCCGTTGCGGCACAACGAGCTGCATACCCCGAGGCAACTCAGCGAGTTGTCGATTATTGTGAAACCTGGCGAAAGAGCAGTTAATATGACCAGAGCAGCGACACAACCTTTTACTATCGTTAACGTGCCAGAAATGCGGCGTGTTAAACGTATCCACTTTGTCGGTATTGGTGGTGCCGGCATGGGCGGTATTGCCGAAGTGCTGTTGAACCAAGGCTATCAAATTTCTGGTTCAGATATCGCCGAAAATGCCAATACTCATCGTTTACGCCAGTTGGGCGCCTGTATTGCTATCGGTCATCACCAAAATAATGTCAGTGCTGCCAGTGTGGTCGTGGTGTCCAGTGCTATTGCAGCCACTAACCCTGAATTACAAGCGGCGCAACAGCAGCGTTTACCGATCGTGCGTCGCGCCGAAATGTTGGCGGAACTGATGCGCTTTCGGCATGGTATCGCGGTCGCCGGTACGCACGGCAAAACCACTACCACGTCGTTGGTCGCCAGCATCTTTGCTCAAGCGCAACTTGATCCCACTTTTGTTATTGGCGGTCTGTTAAATAGTGCCGGTAGTAATGCACGCTTAGGCAGTAGTAAGTACTTAATTGCAGAAGCCGACGAAAGCGATGCCTCGTTTTTGCATCTGCAGCCGATGGTCGCCATTGTGACGAACATCGAAGCCGACCATATGGACACCTACGAGGGTGACTTTAGCCGGTTGCAAGACACTTACATCGAATTTTTACATAATTTACCGTTTTATGGCTTGGCGGTGATGTGTATCGACGACCCAGTCGTTGCCGAGCTATTGCCGCGAATTGGCCGCCAAGCGATCACTTACGGTTTCAGTGAGCAGGCCGACATTCGAGCCATTGATTATCGGCAAACCGCAAGCCAGAGCCACTTTACTATTATTCGCCGTGAGCATCCGCCACTGGCAGTGACGCTGAATATGCCGGGCCGTCACAACGCACTCAATGCGTTGGCGGCTGTTGCCGTTGCCACCGATGAGGGCATTAGTGACGAGGCCATCGGTGCCGCGTTGAATGCTTTTGCCGGTATCGGGCGACGCTTTCAGCATTACGGCGAGTATTGCTTACAAGCGGATGCCGACACGGTCATGTTGGTGGACGACTATGGTCATCACCCGTCTGAAGTTGCGGCTACCATCGCCGCGGCGCGTCAAGGCTGGCCTGAGCGCCGTATTGTGATGGCATTCCAACCGCATCGTTATAGTCGTACACGTGATTTGTATGAGGACTTTGTCAATGTCTTGTCGCAAGTCGATGTGTTACTGCTGCTAGAAGTTTATAGCGCTGGTGAGGCGCCGGTTAGTGGCGCCGATAGCCGCTCGTTATGTCGGTCGATTAGACAGCGTGGACAACTCGACCCAGTTTACGTGGCAACCCCAGCAGAGTTACCCGCCACCTTGGCAGACTTGCTACAACCCGGTGATCTGGTATTGACGCAAGGTGCAGGCAATATCGGTGCAATTGCACGCGAATTAGCTGCCTGTGAACTACAACCTGACTGCTTGCAGCAGGCGGGAGAACAGCTATGAAGTCCAGTCAAGCATTCGGCAAAGTCGCGGTGATGATGGGTGGACGTTCGGCAGAACGTGAAGTTTCACTGAAGTCGGGCATGGCGGTGTTAAAAGCGCTCGCCAGTGCCGGAGTAGATGCACATGCGTTCGATACCGCCGCGTTATCGCTGGCTGATCTAGAGCGCGGTCAGTTTGACCGGGTCTTTATCGCGCTGCATGGTCGTGGCGGCGAAGACGGCACCTTGCAAGGTGCGCTGGAATACATCGAGATGCCGTATACCGGCAGCGGTGTATTGCCGTGTGCGTTGGCCATGAACAAGGTGCGAACCAAGCAGATTTGGCAAGCGTGTGGCTTACCGACCGCGGCCTCGTGCAATGTGCAACGACAACAGTTAGCACAAGTTGACTGCGCTGCCATGCTGGCTGAGTTGGGTGGCAAGGTGATGGTGAAGCCAGCGCAAGAGGGTTCTAGCGTGGGTATGAGTATCGCCAGCAGTAGCGAAGAGTTAGCCGCTGCATTGGCGCTAGCAGCCGAGTTCGACCAACACCTGTTAGTTGAAGCGTGGTTATGCGGCCCAGAGTACACCGTGGCGATTTTGGACGGTAAAGCGCTACCCGCAATTCGTCTGCAAACCAACCGCGAGTTTTATGATTATGCCGCCAAATATCAGGCAGGCGATACCCAATACCATTGTCCGGCAGGGCTTTCCGAGGACGAAGAGCAGCAGTTACGGCGTTTAGCTGAACAGGCATTTGCTGCCATTGACGGTTATGGCTGGGGACGTATTGATGTCATGCGTGATGCGCAACAGCAGTGGAATTTATTAGAGGCGAACACGGTGCCGGGTATGACCGAGAAAAGTTTGGTACCGATGGCGGCAAAAGCACAGGGCATGACATTTACCGATTTGGTGTTGCGCATTTTGGCGCAAACGCTGGATTGATAACAAGGTTGAAAATGGCTGTCGCATCAAAGCTGGTAAGCGGGCTGGGACAGTGGCGTAAGTGGCGCTGGTCATTTTGGTTCGGACTGATGTTTTTTGTCGCGGTGGTGGCGGCGACAATATTGGGTAGTTGGCAGCTTTACCAGTTACTGAACGACGAGCAAGAAGTGCCGTTACGACAACTGAATGTGCAAGGTGAACTGCAATACGTCACTGTTGCCGAAGTCAGAGAGGCCTTGCTCAGTGACCGCCTGGGAAGTTTTTTTTCTGCCGATGTCGATGTGTTACGGCAGCGTGTGGAAGCGTTACCTTGGGTAGCGACAGCGTCGGTACGCAAGGTCTGGCCGGATAAGCTGGCGGTGTTTGTGGTTGAGCAGCAAGCGCTAGCGGTGTGGAATGACAGTGCGCTGTTGAACCAGGCGGGGCAATTATTTGATGCCGACCGCAGTCGCTTACAGCAGCCGTTGCCAGCCCTGTTTGGGCCGACAAATGCGGTCGCAGAAACGCTGCAGCAGTACCGCGACCTGCAGCAGTTGTTGGCGCCGAATCAATTTCAGATCCGGGCGCTGCGGTTAAGTCCGCGCTTTGCCACCGAAGTGGTGTTATCCAATGGTATTGAATTACGGTTGGGGCGTGAGGCGAATGTAGAGCGGATACAGCGATTTATCGATTTGTATCCGGTGATAGTTAAACAACGTGAACGTGACATCGACTATATCGATTTACGTTACGACACAGGGGTCGCCGTAAGCTGGCGCGAGACAGAGGATAAAGTTGAGTAGCATGTCTAAAGCAACAGAGCGCAACATGATTGTCGGCCTGGACATTGGCACCAATAAGGTCACTGCCTTGATCGGTGAAGTGCTGCCTGACGGCGAAATCAATGTCATCGGTGTGGGTGCAACGACCGCCCGCGGCATGGATAAAGGCGGCGTTAACGACCTCAATTTGGTGGTACAAACCATTCAGCGCGCGGTGGATGAAGCGGAATTAATGGCCGACTGCCGGGTTGCCTCGGTGTACCTGAATATTTCTGGTCGCCATATTGCCTGCCAAAACGAAAATGGCATGGTGCCGATTAACGAAGCGGAAGTGACTCAAGATGACGTCGACAACGTTATCCATGCGGCCAAGTCGGTACCGATTGCGCAAGAGCGACGGATTTTGCACGTGTTGCCTCAAGAGTTTGTGATCGACTCGCAAGAAAGTATTAAGAGTCCGATTGGCATGTCGGGCGTGCGTATGGAAGCCAAAGTGCACATTATTACCTGCGCCAACGACATGGCAAAGAACATTGTCAAAGCGGTAGAGCGCTGTGGTTTAACCGTCGATAAGCTCATTTTTTCAGCGCTAGCGTCCAGTATTTCGGTGCTGACCGAAGACGAAAAAGACCTCGGTGTAGCGTTGGTGGATATGGGAGCTGGCACCATTGATATTTGCTTGTATTCGGGCGGTGTGTTGCGGCATACCGCAGTGATCCCGGCGGCAGGTAATCAGGTCACTAGCGATATAGCAAAGATTTTCCGCACGCCGCTGAATCATGCCGAAGAAATCAAAACGCAATACGCTTGCGCGCTGCGCCAGTTAGTGAGCATGGAAGACAACATTGACGTGCCGTCGGTCGGTGGCCGGCCATCGCGTTCGATGTCGCGGCATACTTTGGCCGAGGTTGTTGAACCACGTTATCAAGAGCTGTTCGAGCTGGTTCGCGACGAAATAAAACAAAGCGGCTTGGATGAACAAATTGCTGCCGGAGTGGTACTAACCGGTGGCTGCGCCAAGATGGAAGGTGCCATTGAGTTTGCCGAAGAAATTTTTCAAATGCCGGTACGCTTAGGTGAGCCACTTGGCATCAAAGGTTTAACGGACTATGTGCAAGACCCGGTGTATGCCACCGCAGTGGGCTTGTTGAAGTATGGTCAACAGGACATGGCCATGCAGGGACCAGAACGCAGTAAGACAGACGTGATCAGCCTCTGGCAACGTTTGCACAGCTGGTTCAAAGGTGAATTTTAAAATTGGGGACGATGTTAAATAAGCAGGTAAATGGAGAGCAATTATGTTTGAACTGATGGACAACTACGAAAGCGAAGCCGTCATCAAGGTGATCGGCGTCGGTGGCGGCGGTGGCAACGCCGTCCAACACATGGTGAAAGAGTCGATTGAGGGCGTGCAATTTATTGCTGCCAATACCGACGCGCAGGCGTTGCGTAATCATTCGGCACATATCACCGTACAATTAGGCAACGATGTCACTAAAGGGCTGGGCGCTGGCGCTAACCCTGAAGTCGGACGTCAATCGGCCGAAGAAGACCGTGAAACACTGAAAAAGCACTTAGAGGGTGCCGATATGGTGTTTATCGCTGCGGGTATGGGTGGTGGTACCGGTACTGGCGCCGCTCCGGTGGTTGCCGAAGTGGCAAAAGAGCTGGGCATCCTTACCGTAGCGGTGGTCACCAAGCCATTCCCGTTCGAGGGTAAAAAACGTATGGCGACAGCCGAGGCAGGTATTGAAGCCTTAGGTAATAATGTCGATTCGTTGATCACCATTCCTAACGAGAAGTTACTTAAGGTGATGGGTAAAGGTACTAGTCTACTGGACGCCTTTAGTGCTGCTAACAACGTGTTGCTGGGTGCGGTACAAGGCATTGCTGAACTGATCACACGACCTGGCTTGATCAACGTTGACTTTGCCGACGTGCGTGCGGTCATGCGTGAAATGGGCACAGCAATGATGGGTACTGGCGTTGCAAGCGGTGAAGATCGTGCGCAAGAAGCGGCAGAAATGGCAATTAACAGCCCGTTACTGGAAGACATCGACTTGTCAGGTGCGCGTGGTGTATTGGTGAACGTGACTGCTGGCATGGATATGAGTATCGATGAATTCGAAACCGTTGGTAACACCGTTAAAGCGTTCGCGTCTGACAACGCCACCGTGATTGTGGGAACTGTCATCGACCCTGAAATGTCAGACGAACTGCGTGTGACGGTCGTTGCAACCGGCATCGGCGCTGAGCGTAAGCCCGATATCTCACTGGTTAATAATGCTCAGAACAGCGCTCCGAAACGTGATAACCGTGCCGCTTATAGCAGCTCGTTAGACCGTTCGTCGGCTGCTCCTCGTTTGCAAGAGCATGACGAAGAACAGGTTGATCTGCACAACGCGCAAGCCGAGCGAGCGCCTGCGGGTAACGCGAAAACGGCGGCGAAAAAGCAACCGGCAAGCGACATGGATTACTTGGATATTCCAGCGTTCTTGCGCAAACAGGTCGATTAATTAACACGTTAAACGTGGAAATTTGTTGATCTGGCTGAAAATGTTGTATAATAGCGGGCTCGTTTTGGCCGCGATGCTAATGATTGTCGTTTATAATGACAAACCGTGGGCAGCGTGATGCCAATCAGAAAGATTAGGAACAGGACATGATCGGACAACGAACTTTAAAACAGGCTATTGCGACCACCGGTGTCGGCTTGCACAAGGGTAATAAAGTCAATTTGACGTTACGCCCGGCGCCAGCTAATACAGGCATCGTGTTTCGCCGTGTTGACCTCGATCCGGTAGTGGATATCCCCGCCAGCGCTGAGCTGGTCAAGGATACCCGCATGTGTACCTGTTTGATTAACGAGCAAAATGTTCGTGTATCGACAGTGGAACACTTGTTGGCTGCGGTAGCCGCGATGGGACTAGACAACCTGATTATTGAGGTTGATTCACATGAAATCCCTATTATGGATGGTAGCTCTCACCCCTTTGTTTACCTGCTACAAAGTGCGGGCATCGAAGAGCAAAGCGTGGCCAAACAGTTTATCCGCATCAAAAAGCCAGTGCGTGTTGAAGAAGGCGATAAGTGGGCAGAGTTACTGCCTCACGATGGTTTTCGTATCGATTTTGCTATCGACTTCGAACACCCGGCGATTGCCGATACTAGTCAAGTCATGAGCATGGACTTTAGCAGTCAACGCTTTATAAAAGACATCAGCCGGGCACGAACTTTCGGCTTTATGAAAGACATTGAGTATCTACGAGCCAATAACTTGGCGTTGGGCGGTAGTTTTGATAACGCTGTGGTACTGGATGAATTCCGCGTATTAAATAGTGATGGCTTGCGTTACGACGATGAATTCGTGAAGCATAAGATTTTAGATGCAGTAGGCGATTTATACATCGGTGGTCACAGTATTGTCGGCCATTTACGCGCGTTTAAATCGGGTCATGCGCTAAATAATCAGCTATTGCGAGCGGTGCTAGCCGAGCAAGAAGCTTGGGAGTTTGTCACCTATGAGGAAGAAAACGCGTCTTCTCCAATCGCGTTTCCTGTCTCCAGCCTCGCTTAGGGTGTCTGCTCGAACTTAGTCGCTAACGCTAGTAGTTGGGATTTTAAAGGCTCGTCGCAATCTGCGGCGAGCCTTTTTAGTTTGCTGGCAGAGGCTTCCGTCGTCACTATCGATGGCTGTTTGACAGGCGTTGATTGAGCGTTTTCTGATGCCGCAGAAGTGCCCTCGTTAGCCGTTTGCGCGCTTTGCTTTACGCCAGGATTGATCTTGATCTCGAGGCTGGTTACGCTAGCCATCGCATGATTTTGAAAATACGTTATAATGGCGCGTTGTTGGAATTTGAGCCTGGTTGCCCAGGCCGCAGAATCAACGCGGATAAGCAGTCGTTCTTCGCGTATCGATATCACTTCACAGTGACTGGCTACTTGCTTGCCTAATAGGTCGTGCAAGTGTCGTTGCCATTGCCGATATTGCTCGGCAAACTGTTGATATCGACGCAATTGGCGGGAAGCCAAAATAGCCTCAACAGGCTGAGGGCGTCGCGACATAATAATGATTCCGGCTAAGAGATATCACATGAGTTTATCAGTCTTTTACCGAGGTAAGAAAGTGCGTTATGGCTTTCGACTCAGTCGTCGTCGACTGTTGTCTTATGCGGCCATTGCACTGACCATCGGTTTAGCGTACAGCCAGCCCTGGCAATATCGTGGACTCGATCCCGATGAAGCATGGGCGAGCATCAGCCATGAGCAAAAGCAGCTCATTCTGCAACAGCATGCCGTTGCAGACCTTAAAAACGAAACCGAAAAGCGGCTTTCGGCAATGACCCTATATCTGGGCGATATTCGCGCACAAATGCGTCGTTTAGATGCGCTTGGGCAGCGTCTCGCAGCCGTGGCAGAAGTCGATAACGGCGAATTTGATTTTAGTGGTAATTTGCCGTCTGGTGGACCAGAAGTCAGCGTCAACGAGTATCCACGTAGCGACGGGCAAGACGTGTTGACGCAAATCAACGATATGCTGTCAGAAATTGCAAATAAACAAAAACAGCTATCCATGCTTGAGTCTGTGATGATGAATCACAATATATCGAGTGAGAGCTTTATTGCTGGCCGTCCGATTACCGATGGTTGGTTGTCCTCTCAATACGGCATTCGGAAAGACCCGTTTAGCGGTAATCCGGCTATGCATAAGGGCTTGGACTTCGCGAGTTATGCCGAAGATGTAAAAGTCGTTGCTACCGGTGCCGGCGTGGTGACTTGGGCTGGTGACCGTTTTGGTTATGGGCAGTTGGTAGAAATCGACCATGGCGGTGGTTTGAAAACGCGTTATGGACATAACCAAAGCGTATTAGTCAACGTTGGTGACGTGGTCACGCGCGGTCAAGAAATTGCCGAAATGGGGAGTACCGGACGTTCTACCGGACCTCACGTACATTACGAAGTGTTGCGGAATGGTCGTCAAATCGACCCGTATAAATTCGTTTACCGCAAACAAGATGACGCCGGTTAAGGCGTTTGCGTCAATACGCATATTCATTGCAGCGGCGTTGCCGTATTGCTGACAGATTCATAAAACAGGAACTCGCATTCACATGTTAGGCAGTCTTTTTCGTAAAATTGTAGGTAGTCGTAACGACCGTATCTTAAAGGCGTTAGGTAAACAGGTAACTCAAATCAATGAGTTGGAGCCAGAATTTGAAGCACTCACCGATGCCGAGCTAAAAGAGAAGACTGTAGAGTTTCGTAAGCGTTTAGAACAAGGCGAACAGCTTGACGCCTTACTCAGCGAAGCTTTTGCCACCGTGCGCGAGGCTAGCAAGCGGGTGTTTGGCATGCGTCACTTCGACGTACAGCTGCTAGGTGGTATGGTGTTGAACGAAAATCGTATCGCCGAAATGCGTACCGGTGAGGGTAAAACCTTAACCGCAACCCTGCCGGCTTACTTGAATGCACTGAGTGGTGATGGCGTACACATCGTAACCGTCAACGATTACTTGGCGCGTCGAGATGCGGAGTGGAATGCACCGCTGTTCGAATTCTTAGGGATGACGGTTGCTTTCAATATTCCGGGTATGAACCCCAGCGATAAACGCGCAGCTTATCAGGCCGATATTACCTACGGTACTAACAATGAGTTTGGTTTCGACTATCTGCGCGACAACATGGCGTTCAGCCCTGACCAGCGGGTACAACGTAAATTAAATTACGCCATTGTCGATGAGGTCGACTCGATCTTAATCGATGAGGCGCGCACGCCACTGATCATTTCGGGGCAGGCCGAAGATAGTTCGGCGTTATACACGCAGATGAATACCTTGGTGCCCGAATTAGTGCGTCAAGAACAAGAAGATAAAGAAGGCCAACACGGTGACGGCGACTTCACCATTGACGAGAAAGCACGCCAGTTGCACTTGACCGAACATGGTCAAGAACACGTTGAGCAAATTTTGAAAGAACGGGGTTTATTAGCCGAAGATGATTCACTCTATTCGGCCGCCAATATTTCGCTATTGCACCACGTTAATGCGGCACTGCGTGCGCATCACTTGTTCCAGCGTGACGTCGATTACATCGTCAAAGATGATCAGATCATTATTGTTGATGAACATACTGGACGCACCATGGAGGGCCGTCGTTGGTCAGAAGGCTTACACCAAGCGGTTGAAGCCAAAGAAGGCGTCAGTATCCAGAATGAAAACCAGACATTAGCCTCAATTACCTTCCAGAATTATTTCCGCTTATACAACAAGCTGGCCGGTATGACCGGTACCGCAGACACCGAAGCTTTTGAGTTTCAGCAAATTTATGGTTTGGAAACCGTGGTGCTGCCGACTAACCGTCCGATGGTTCGTGACGACCGTGCCGATTTGATTTTTTTAACGGCGGCCGAAAAATATGAAGCCATCGCCGAAGATATCGAAGCCTGCCGTGAGAAAGGCCGTCCAGTATTGGTCGGTACAGTATCGATTGAAAACTCGGAATTGTTGTCGCGCTTGCTGAAGAAGAAGAAAATTAAGCACAACATTCTGAACGCTAAATTCCACGCTCAAGAAGCTGAGATCATTGCCCAAGCGGGGCGGCCGGGAGCGGTAACCATCGCTACCAACATGGCCGGTCGGGGTACCGATATTATGTTGGGTGGTAACTGGATGGTCGAGGTTGAAGCGCTGGAAAACCCAGATTCAGCTAAAATCGATACCATTAAGCAAGCCTGGCAAAAACTGCATGACGACGTTATCGCCGCTGGCGGTCTGCATATTATCGGTACTGAACGCCATGAATCTCGTCGTATTGATAACCAGTTACGAGGCCGTGCAGGTCGCCAAGGTGACCCAGGTTCGTCACGTTTTTACCTGTCACTGGAAGATCCATTGATGCGTATTTTCGCATCAGAGCGGATGGCGGCGATGATGAAGCGCTTAGGGATGAAAGAGGGTGAGGCGATTGAACACCCTTGGGTGACCAAAGCGATTGAGAACGCACAACGCAAAGTTGAAGGACGTAACTTCGATATTCGTAAGCAATTACTGGAATTTGATGATGTTGCTAACGACCAGCGAACCGTGGTTTATCAACAGCGTAACGAATTATTAGATGAAGGCGATATCTCGGAAACCATAAAAGCCATTCGGGAAGACGTCATCGAGCAAGTGATCAACGACTATGTGCCGCCACAGTCGTTGGAAGAAATGTGGAACTTAGAGGGATTAGAAGACCGTTTACGGGCCGATTTTGCTATCGATTTACCGTTACGTGAATGGATGGAAAACGACGATGCGATGCACGAAGAAGTATTGCGTGAACGCATTCAAGAGCAGCTCGATCAAGCTTACCAAGAAAAAGAGCAATTGGTGGGTGCCGATGTTCTACGTCAGTTTGAAAAAGCTATCATGTTGCAGAGCCTCGATTCGCATTGGAAAGAGCACTTGGCGGCGATGGATCATCTGCGTCAAGGTATTCACTTGCGTGGCTATGCACAAAAGAATCCTAAGCAGGAATATAAACGCGAAGCTTTCGAATTATTCAGCGACATGTTAGAAGCGTTGAAGCTGGACGTGGTAACCATCCTAAGTAAAGTGCGAGTGCGTGCTGAAGAAGACGTAGAGGCGGTTGAAGAACAGCGTCGGCAAGCCGACTCCACGCCGCGTAGCTATCAGCACGACAGTGCCAGTGATATCAACGGTGAGCAACAGCAGACCGCACAGCAAGCCGGTACGGTAACGCGTGAAGGACCTAAAGTGGGTCGTAATGATCCATGTCCTTGCGGTTCGGGTAAGAAATATAAGCATTGTCATGGAAAAATCTAAAAGGATGTTACCGTGAGTAAAGGCTCACAAGTTGTGCATGTCGCGGTTGGCGTGATTGAAGATGAGCAAGGTCGTCTATTTATCAGCCGCCGCGCTAGCGAACGCCACCAGGGCGGAAAATGGGAATTTCCGGGTGGTAAAGTTGAACAGGGCGAATCCGTGCAGCAGGCATTGGCCAGAGAGTTACGCGAAGAGTGTAATATCGACGTGGAGCAATGCGCACCGTTAACGGTAGTCGAGCACCGTTACGCCGATAAGGCGGTGCGTTTGGATGTCTGGTTAGTGACCCGCTATCGGGGGCAGGCCAAGCAGTTAGAAGGCCAAGAGTGGCGCTGGGTTGCTAGACATGAGCTTGAAGCTTACCAGTTCCCCGACGCCAATATCGCTATTCTTGATTGTTTACGGGCGACTCAGTAATAGTTGTCGGGGTCTGAACTGAATCCCGGCTCACCTAGCTCTTGTTCTGATAACCCAGGCTCTCCACTAGGTAGTGTTTGCATCGGTTGGCCGGGGATTTTATGCCCTTCGCTAGCCCACTCGCCTAAGTCGATCAAACGACAGCGTTCGCTGCAAAAGGGGCGATGAGTGGATGATGCTTGCCAGACGACTTTCGCCTGACAAGTCGGACAGGATACCGTGGTTGGCATTATTGACACCTCGCCAGTTTAAATTGCACGTTTTCCTCATAAGCCGGTTTGCCCTGCTCGCCCTCCCAACGCATAAAGCGGATGGTAAAACGCTGTTTGTGACCGCTCACAACCGGATAGGCGGGTAACTCATGAGGTACTAGCAGACGCAGCATCGCCAACGGCTCGCTACTTTCTTGTAATAAACCATTGCTGGCGACTTCATCGGCAAAACTGGCTTGTTCACGCAGTAGCGTCAACTCTATCTGTAAGCCGTCGCTTAGCGGTTGTAATTGCTGCCACCAGTATTGCTGTTGTTGCTGACGAAAGGCTTCATCTTGAGCTAACCAAAACTGTAATTGTGGTACATCAAATAAGCAGGTTGCACCGGGCATGGCAAAGCGCTGGCGGATACTACTTAATAGCTTATCCTGTTTTAAGTCCTGAGTAATCCGCAATGACGCTTGGATACGCTGTAAACTGCTGACTAAGCGTTGATGGGTCGCTTGTAACGCCGGCGTATCAACCGCCGGATGGTTAGCCCATTGCTTAAACAATTGGTCGCGCTTTTCTAGGTCTTTGAGCAAGTCACCACGAGCATCACTGCGCTCTAGTAACTCAACGATAGCAAATAAGGCACTGAAATAAGGCTGATAGTGCTGACCCTGACAGTCGCTGTTATGTAATTGGTTGAGTAACTGTTCAAGGCGCAGGTAAGCACGCAACCGCTCTTGAAGCGGAAACTCATAAGTAACCCAGTGTGCTGGCGAAGCTATTGTCTGCATGCCGCTATAATAGCGGTTTACGTATTTTCTGCAATGGTCAGGTAGGATTCATGCAGCGGCTTTAGCTGCGCAATCAGTTGTGCCAAGCTGCCATTATTATCGACCACATCGTCTGCGGCGGCGCTGCGTTGTTGTCGAGACCACTGCGCAGCCATGATTGACTCGACCTGTTTAGCATCGACCTGGTCGCGTTGCTGGGTGCGCTGTATCTGCGTTTGTTCATCAACATCGATGACCAGCGTACGTTGACAGTAAGCGTCTAAACCATTCTCGAATAACAATGGTGCGACTAAAATCACGTAGCGCGAGGTGGCGGCTTGTAACTGTTGCAACAACCGTTCGCGAATGGCTGGATGTAGCAGTTGATTCAGCCAATCTTTGTCGCTGCTATTAGCAAAAATTCTCTGCCGCAAGCTAGCACGGTTTAAGCTGCCGTCGGCTTGCAGCACATCGTTGCCAAAGTGTTCAACAATTTCTGCTAGAGCTGGGCTGCCCGGGAATACCACTTCACGTGCAACAACATCGGCATCCACCACCGTAACACCTTGTTCGGCAAAAAAGTTGCTAGCAGCGGTTTTACCACTACCGATACCGCCGGTTAGTCCTACCACCCACATGCTTCTGGTCTCCTGTTTAGCTTGCTAGTTGGCACGGTTTACAGGCCTAGCCATTGCCAATAAAGCTGTAACCAAGTCTGCGCATAATAAAAACTGAGCACGCCAGCAACCGCCAGGAAGGGGCCAAACGGAATAGCTTGCCCCCGTTGTAAGTGCCCACTCAGACGTGCCAGTAACGCATAAATAATACCCAGTACGGCGCTACTGACGACGACCACGGGCAACGCTTGCCAGCCACAGAAGGCGCCGATAGCGGCAAGCAGTTTAAAATCGCCGTAACCCATACCTTCTTTGCCGGTGAGCAATTTAAATAACCAGTAGACCGACCATAACGATAAATAGCCGGCCATGGCACCAATGACCGCGCTAGTGATATCTAGCGGTCCGCCCAGTAGCGCCCAAAGTAACCCCAACCATAACAGCGGCAGGGTCAGCGGGTCCGGTAACAAGTAGTGTTGCAGGTCAATAAAAATCAAACACAGTAACAGCGCGGCGGCAATACCATAGACGACAAGCGCCAAGCTGGCGCCGTGATGCCAAGCCAACGCCGCAAAGATGATGCCATAGCAGCACTCAACCAACGGATAACGGTAGCTAATACGAGCTTGGCAATGACGACAGCGACCGCGCAAATAGAGCCAACTCAACAGCGGAATATTATCGTACCAAGCGATGCTATGTTGACAATGAGGGCACTGTGAACGCGGTTTGACGATCGTTAACTGCTGATCTTCGGTGGTCGGTAGTTGCAGCAATAATTGGCATTCATGTCGCCATTGTTGCTGTAATTGCCGAGGTAAGCGAGCAATCACGACATTTAAAAAGCTACCTAATAATAGCCCCATAAGCGCTGCCAAGCTTAACGTTAACCAGCTGTGTGGGGGGTATATTAGCGCCCAATCAATCATCTTTACGACTCCGTCTGCAGCTATACAATGCCTTGCCCGAGTTGGAATAAGGGTAAATACAAGGCTAGCAAAATTGTCCCAACGATTAACGCTACCACCAGCAACAGCAAGGGCTCGGCCCAGCGTAAAAAGACCGCTACCTGTTGTGTTAGCTGCGCTGATAACAAGGTACTGGCGCGTTGACAGGCTTTGCTTAAAAAGCCACCGTGTTCGGCATGCTCGATGAGGTTAAGCCACCATGAAGGTAGTTGCCCTGTTACGCGCAGTGCTGCCGCTAGTGACTGACCTTGGCGCAATGCCGTTAGTGTGCGCTTAGCGTCAATAATATCGAGCGCCTGCAAATATTTGATGGTGACCGTTAAAGTAACCCCAGCCGTCAGGCTTTGCGCCAACGCTTGACTCAATTGGCGTAATTGCCCAGTGTACCTGAAGCCTCGAATAGCGGGTAGCCGCAACAGGCATTTAATAAAATAGCGACGTTGGTAGTACGCCGCTAACGCTAGCAAAACCAAAAGCGCTGCTGCTGTCAGCCCTCGCTGACGCAAACACTGCGATGCGTGCAATAGCCATTGCGTTAACAGCGGCAGTGCAGTGCGCTCGCGTTCAGCGAAGAATAACTCGAACTGTGGCACCAGCCAGAGCAACATGGCGACCGCCAGCACCGCGCACAGCATCAAACTTAGCAGTGGGTAACTGGCGACGCGCCAACATTGTTGAGTCCACTGTCGCTGCTGCTCTAGTTGCTTTTGCAACTGTTGTAAGCCACTCACCAACTGCCCTTGTGTCTCGCTGAGCTGCAACCATAACTGCTGTTGCGCATTCAGTAACTCGGGAAAGTCTGCCAGAGCTTGAGTAAAGCTTAAACCCTGCTGTATACGCCGGTTACAGTGTGAAAACAGCGCCCACAGTTGTCGGCTAGTGTTATTTTTCTGGTAGTTACGACACAGCAACTGACAAGCTTGTAGCAAGGCTAAGCCGGCTTCCAGCAGTTGTGCCAGCGTCGCTAAGGCCTCGCTAAACTGGGTTTTCTGGCGTAAGCGCTGAAAGCCATTGTGGGCAGACACTGTTTGCGCGCGAATATTGAGTAACGACTGTTGTCGCAGTTGTAGCAATAGCTGTTGGCGGCTAATTGAGCGCTGCCGTTGATAAATCAATCGACCGTCGGGTGTTTCCGCCCACCACTGCCAAATGCGCTGCTGTTGGTTAAGATCGATGCGTATCATGGCATTGACTGTCATCGATGTTGCCGAGTACGCGCCGGACTTCACTGAGGCTGGTGTCGCCGTTGTCGAGTAAACGTTTAGCACTCGCGTATAAAGAGTAGTTTAAGTGACCCGTTGGTGACCAACAACCTAGCACTGCTTGGCGTCGATAATAGCCTTGCTCACAGCGCTCGCAGCCGACAGCTTGGTAATGTTGCTGGGTCGCGCTGGTGTTCGCACGTTGTTTACAGTGGGGGCACAGTAGCCTGAGTAAGCGTTGGTGACAAATTATACTGAGCAATTGTTCGATACGCTGTGTGGGCTGCCCCAGGTGCTGTAGGCGTTGCAAGCTCGCGGTGGCACTCGGTGAATGTAAGGTGGCGATGACCAAATGACCGCTCTCGGCGGCCTGCAAGGCGATGTTAGCGGTTTCTGTATCACGAATTTCGCCTAACACGATAACGTCTGGGTCTTGCCGCAGTAAACTTTTAAGTAATTCGGCAAAACCCAAGCCAAGGTCGCGATTGACGCTACTTTGATTAATGTCATCGATGACCAGTTCAACCGGATCTTCGATACTACAGACATTCCGATGTTGTTGTCGGCAAGCAACGATAGCGCTGTATAGGGTGGCGGTTTTACCGCTACCGGTCGGGCCCGTCAGCAATACTAAACCTTGGCTGGCGGCGATGGCCTTGAGCAAATAACCGCGAGGTGTAGGCTCGGGAATAGCCTGATTAATGGGCAATAGTTGGCGCTGCTCAGGTAAGCGCCTCAGTACCGCTTTTTCACCATGAACGGTGGCTAAGGTGCTGACGCGAAAGCCTAGCGCTGGTTGACTGAGGGTTAGCCGACCGTCTTGTGGCAAACGTTGTTCGCTGACATCTAATTTGGCCAATACTTTGATACGGCCCAGCAGTTGAGTCAATTGCTCTCTGGATAGATTGAGTAACGGCTGTAACAGGCCATGCACGCGCAAACGTATGCGACCACCTCGCGATAGTGGTTCAATGTGAATATCTGAGGCTTGCCGCAGCTGACTATGCTCGGCAATGTGTGCAAGTTGAGCCTTGGCATCGTCGAGCTGGCTGGCGTGCTGACCACCATAAGCGTTTAAGCGGTCATTCAATGCCTGAGCATTGGCAATCAGATACAGCGGCGTTTGCTGTAACTGAAATTGCAATTGTTGGCGTTGCGCGCTATCGGGCATGGCGATTCCAGCCAGTATCGGGCGTTGCTGTAAATGACCCAGTAGCAAGTAGCCGAGACGCAAGCAAACTGCCGGTTGTGTTAAGCCGGGTGCTGGTCGCCAATGCTCAAGCTGCAATGATAGTGGTTCCATGCTCAGTAATGCTTAACGTAACGTCGTGGCGTGACAGTTTTCGACCAGCGAAGGCGGCTGTTGTTGTGCATCGAAGTCCGAGCAGCGTATTTGCCAATCAATACTATAACGAGATAACTGCGGGATAAGCTGCACCCGTAATTGGCGTTGCTCGCGGTCACTAATCGTTAACGTTGCTTGTAAAATAGCTTGTTGGCTGAGCAGTTGCAGGTCGCTGATATGCTCGGGATAAGGTGGATTTAACACCGGTAATACTGAGTTATCGTTGTTCGCACAGGCGGCCACCGACCCTTGTTGCTGAATACACAAGGCAATATCAAGTTGTATTTGGCGCAAGCTAGCAATGGCGCTGGTGACTTTGGCGCGTTGGCTGTAACCGCTGTATAACGGCATGGCGGCGGCACTGAGAGTAGCAATAATTGCTACCACTACCAGTAACTCTAAGAGGCTGAAACCCGACTGACGCACGGCGAGACCTTAAACTCGGTTGTAGTTGAAGCGTTTTAGTCTAGCCGTTTCATGGTCGAACGCCCGCTGAGGCGGGCGTATTCGGTTGTCAGAAAAATAAGATTAAGCACAAAGCGATGATTACTGGGCGGTAATGCGCATTGATAAATCGATAGCTTGAACGTGTTTGGTGAGTGCGCCCGAGGATATGTAGTCAACGCCAGTTGCCGCTAATTCGCGTAAACGCTCAGCGGTGATATTGCCAGATACTTCAAGTTTGGCTTTGCCATTGGTTAGCGCAACTGCGGTTTCGATATCCGCTAAGCTAAAGTTATCGAGCATGATAATATCGGCTTGCGCACCGAGCGCTAACTGCAGTTCATCAAGACTCTCCACCTCAACTTCGACCGGTTTTTCTGGGTTAAGCTGACGTGCCTGCGTCACTGCCGCGGCAATGCCGCCGCAGGCCATAATGTGGTTTTCTTTTATTAAATAGGCGTCAAAAAGACCAATACGATGATTGACGCCGCCGCCACAACGAACCGCATATTTTTGCGCCAGACGCATGCCCGGTAAGGTCTTGCGAGTATCCAGCAAACGCGTGTTAGAGCCCTCTAGAGCCGCGACATAACGCGCGGTTTCAGTCGCCGTTGCTGACAGCGTCTGTAAGAAGTTTAAGGCCGTGCGTTCGCCGGTTAACAATAATCTTGCAGAACCCTGCAGGCGGCATAGAACTTGACCGGCCTTAACGCGATCACCGTCGGCTGCTTGCCAGTCAATTTCTACCTGTCCGCCGAGTTGCCGAAACACTTCGTCAAGCCACGCTTGACCACATAAAATGGCATCTTCGCGAGTAATTATGGTGGCTTGCGCGTGTTGTTGCGCGGGGATCAGTTGCGCGGTAATGTCTAGTGCCGCATCGTCACCGTTTAAATCTTCTTGCAGTGCGATAGTGACTGCGCGACTAATATCTGCTGCTATGCTCATGACGATTGCCGAATCGTTAAAGTTGCTCCACGTTGGCTGAATTCTACCTGTTTCAACGCACTCATTCCCAATAAAATTTCTGATATTTCCATTCCCGGCGTGATGTTGGCGTCAACATCACGCAACACGATGTTACCGATACGTAGTTCATTAATGGTGGTGCGGTAGGCGGTCGCAACGCCATTGGCGGTATTCACGCGCAGTGCTGCACCAGCACGTAAACCTAATTGTTCAGCCAAATGGGCTGGCACCGAGACTGCCGTCGCGCCGGTATCTAATAAGAACGTCACTGGCTGCTGATTAATCAATCCCGAGGCGACGTAATGACCGGCCCGATTACGCTGCAGTGCGATTTCTCTGGCGCCATCGACATAGGCCCCCTGAACTTGTTGATTAGGGTTGGCTTGCTGTGCCAATTGTTCACCAAAAAACAAGTACAGCAAGCCCAAAGCGGCAAGCCAAGCGACGAAGAAAAACCATTTTCCTGTGCGTTTTGTCTGATCTGTTTGCCCTTGCATGCTTTACCTTTGCGCCTCGGCTAGCGATACTAAAACGTCGTGGCTGTGCCTTTTGAGCCTGCCAATTAACGATGATTTGAGATGGCACCTTACCCTGTTGCGCTTATGCTGAAAAGTTTTAACCTGAAAAATCACCGCTTGCTCGAGGCCGAGCAACGCTCGTCACCACATTACGACCAGCGCCCCGACAGTGACGATATTTCGTTGTTGGTTATTCATGGTATCAGTTTGCCCGCTGGTGAGTTCGGCCAGCCATACATCGACCAGTTGTTTATGGGCGAACTGCAAAGCCATGCTCACCCGTCTTTTGCGGCGTTAGAGGGCTTACGTGTGTCGGCACACTGTTTGATCCGCCGTGACGGCCAAGTGATCCAATATGTTGCCTTTGATCAGCGCGCTTGGCATGCGGGTCGCTCGCATTACGCGGGGCGGCGGCGTTGTAACGACTTTGCTATTGGTATTGAACTAGAAGGCACCGATAACAGCCCTTACAGTGAACGTCAGTATCAGGCTTTGCAGGCAGTCACCGCCTGTCTGTTGCAACAGTATCCGAAGCTTAACTGGCGTCGTATCGTTGGTCATCAGCATATTGCGCCAGGTCGCAAAACTGACCCCGGCGCCGCCTTCGACTGGGCCCATTACCTAGCACCGTTTCAACCGCGCGCGGCAAGTTACCATAAATCCTAATGCAGCTAATATCTGACCTGCTAGACTAGTGACAGCATCTGGCTGCCAGCATATCAAAAAAGGAATGGCGTCATGGAATTGTTGGTTATTGTAATTGTCCTGTCTAGCGAACGCTTGCTGCGGTTAAGTGCTGCTTGGCATTGGTCGACGCTGTTGCAGCGTTGGTTGCTGTGGAGCCAACGGCAAGCGCGTGTCAGTGGTTGGCTAACGCATACCCCCGTGGCTTTATTATGGGGCTTAGTACCGGCGGTGCTGATCAGTTTATTAGTGGCTTGGCTTGATATTGGCATCATCACCTTTTTGGCACATATGATGCTCTTACTGATGGTCATTGCCTGCCAACCGTTGCGTCGTCTTTATCGCGAGTTTTTGCGTGCCAGTGCGCGCGGTGAACATGACCTACGGCAGCAACGGCAAGCCGATATTAACGAGCGCGTCGGGTTGGAGCTAAAGCAGCCACTCGCACAGACATCGGTATGGATTAACTACCGCTACTACTATGCACCCATTGTCGCCTACTTAGTCGGTGGCCCTTTGCTGATGCTGATTTATGCGACTGGACGCTATTTCGATGAGCAATTTGCGCGTTCTAGCAATCAACGTTTCTTACCGCTATCTTGGCAGCGTTTGATGCATGTGTTGGATTGGGTGCCGGTGCGACTGGCTTCGTTTGGGCTGTTACTGGTTGGCCACTTTCATCGCGCCTTTCCGCTCTGGCTGGAGCTTTTAGGACAATGGCAGTTAGCGGCAAATACTTTGCTTAGTCGAGTCGCGCATGCTGCGGGCGAGGGTCCGGTCAGTGTTGATGATAACAGCTCTGAGGCTGTCAACTTATTGTCATTGGCTAAGCGTAACCTTTTATTATTGGTTTGTGTGGTGGCCCTAATGACCATCGCTGGCTGGTTCTTTTAGCTGGTCATACCGGCAGTTGGTGGATTTTTATTTGGGTCTGCTGTCGCTTTGGTCTACAATATGGGCAACTTTGGTAAGACCAATTTACCTTTATGTTGACGAAAGTGTGTTGACGAAAGCGACAGTAGGGCGGCAAAAAAATAGGCATGGTTTACCAGCGTATTCAACAAACCAAGCTCTCTGATGTGATCATGGCGCGTATTGAAGCCATGATTGTTGATGGATCTTTAGCACCGGGACAACGCCTACCTGCAGAGCGCGAGTTAGCGTTACAGTTCTCGGTGTCGCGGCCGTCGTTGCGTGAAGCGATTCAAAAATTAGAAGCACGGGGGCTGGTCAGTCGGCGCCAAGGCGGTGGTACCTTTGTCACCGATGCATTAAACACACAGTTGAACGAGCCACTATTTGAACTGTTAGCAAAACACCCTGAGTCACAATTTGATTTGTTAGAATTCCGCCATGCGTTAGAAGGCATCTCATCTTATTACGCCGCCATGCGCGGCACACCCGAGGACTTACAGCGCATTCAGGATATCTTGGCACGGGTACCGGCGACTCAGCAGCAAGGTGATATCGAAGAGCAAGCTCGGGTTTTAACCGACTTTTATATTCGCATCGCCGAAGCATCGCACAATGTGATCCTGTTGCATGTAGTCAGGGGTATGCAAGAGCTATTGAGCGAGAATATTAAGCAAAACCTGATGGTATTGGCAGGTAAAGACGGTGTCCTAGACACCTTAAATGAACATCGGCAGCGTATTGTCGCTGCCATTGTTGCTGGTGAGCCCGCGCAAGCGCGTGATGTGTGTCACCAGCATTTAGCATATATCGAGCAGGCGTTGTTGCAGTTGAACCGCGAGAATTCGCGTATTCAACGATCATTGCGACGTACCTGATAGGTACTGGTTAAAGGCGACGGGGTCGTCTGGTAAAGAGGTAAGGAATCTGTATGACTGATAATGCAAAAGATGTCGACTTACAGGAAACTCAGGAATGGCTTGATGCGTTAGAAGGCGTGTTAGAAGCCGAGGGTCCTGAGCGTGCGCACTTCCTGTTAGAGAAGCTGGTAGACAAGGCTCGCCGCAACGGCGCTTACTTGCCGTATAATGCGACTACCGCTTATTTAAATACTATTCCCGCCAGTCAGGAACCGGCGATGCCGGGTGACCAAAGCATGGAAGCGCGGATCCGTTCGGCGATCCGTTGGAATGCCTTGATCATGGTATTGCGCGCCTCTAAGAAAGACTTGGAATTGGGTGGCCATATTTCTAGCTTTGCGTCGTCAGCAATGCTTTATGATGTCGGCTTTAATCACTTTTTCCGCGCCCCGACCGACGAAGACGGCGGTGACTACCTATTTATTCAAGGCCATGCCTCACCGGGTATTTATGCGCGCGCTTTTATGGAAGGCCGCTTGACCGAAGAGCAGCTAAATAACTTCCGACAAGAATGTGAAGGCAACGGTTTATCATCATATCCACACCCGAAATTGATGCCCGATTTTTGGCAGTTTCCAACGGTGTCGATGGGCTTAGGCCCAATGCAAGCTATTTATTTGGCGCGCTTCCTAAAATATATGACTGACCGTGGCATTAAAGATTGCTCTAACCAACGCGTTTATTGCTTCCTCGGTGACGGTGAAACCGATGAACCAGAGAGCTTGGGCGCGATCGGTTTAGCCTCGCGCGAGGGGCTGGATAATTTAACCTTCGTGATCAACTGTAACCTGCAGCGCTTAGATGGTCCGGTGCGCGGCAACGGTAAGATCATCCAAGAGTTAGAGGGCACTTTCCGTGGTGCTGGCTGGGAAGTGATCAAAGTCGTCTGGGGACGTTATTGGGATCCGTTACTGTATCGCGATAATGACGGCAAGTTGATGCAGTTGATGGAAGAGACCGTCGACGGCGATTACCAGAATTTCAAAGCCAAGGGTGGTGCATTCACCCGTGAGAACTTCTTTGGTAAATACCCAGAAACCAAAGAGATGGTGGCTAATCTTTCGGACGAAGATATTTGGCGCTTGAACCGCGGCGGTCACGATCCGGTCAAGGTTTATGCGGCGTATCATAAAGCGGCCAACACCAAAGGTCGTCCACAAGTCATTTTAGCCAAAACCGTTAAAGGCTATGGCATGGGTGCCGCCGGTGAAGGTAAAAATATTGCCCACCAAGTGAAGAAAATGGATATGGACGCGATCAAGCACTTCCGTGATCGCTTCAATATTCCATTCAGTAACGAAGAGCTGGAAGATTTGCCGTACTACAAGTTTGCTGAAGACAGCGACGAAATGAAGTACATGAAGCAACGTCGTGATGAGCTAGGTGGTTACATGCCTAAGCGTCGCAAAGATACCGACGTTGAACTAGCAATCCCAGCATTGAAAATTTTTGATGCGGTGCTTAAAGGCTCTGGTGACCGTGAAATTTCTAGCACCATGGCGTTTGTTCGCATTCTGACGGCGCTACTCAAAGACAAACAAATCGGTAAGCGAGTAGTCCCAATCATCCCTGATGAAGCACGTACTTTTGGTATGGAAGGCTTGTTCCGCCAAGTCGGTATTTACGCTCACTATGGACAAAAATATACGCCTCAGGATGCCGACCAAGTAGCTTATTATCGTGAGGATAAGAAAGGTCAGGTTATCCAAGAAGGTATTAACGAATTAGGCGCGATGGCGTCGTTCGTGGCGGCGGGTACTAGCTACTCACTGAATAATGAACCGATGATTCCGTTCTATACCTACTACAGCATGTTTGGTTACCAGCGCGTCGGCGACTTGGTATGGGCGGCTGGTGATAGCCAAGCGCGCGGCTTCCTGATGGGAGGCACTGCTGGCCGAACCACGCTTAATGGTGAAGGCTTACAGCACCAAGACGGGCACAGCCATATCCTGTTTGGTACGGTTCCTAACTGTATTACTTACGATCCGACTTACGGTTACGAGATTGCCGTGATTGTGCAAGACGGTTTACGTCGTATGTACGGTGAGCAAGAGAACGTTTTCTATTATCTGACCTTGATGAACGAAAACTACCAACATCCAGAAATGCCTGAGGGCGCCGAAGAAGGCATTTTGAAAGGTATTTATGAGCTTGAGCAAGTCAAGCCAAGTGGCAAAGCGAAAGCCAAAGCACAATTACTGGGTAGCGGCACCATCTTATTACAAGTACGCGAAGCTGCGCAGATCTTGGCAAAAGAATACGGTGTACACAGCCATGTATACAGCGTGACCTCGTTCAACGAGCTGGCGCGTGATGGCCTAGATGTTGAGCGCTGGAATATGCTGCACCCCGAAAAAGAAACTCGCAGCGCTTATTTGGCGGGTGTACTGAGTGCCGATAATGGCCCGACCATTGCTGCCACCGATCACATGAAAATGTATGCTGATCAAGTACGTGCTTGGGTTCCTGGTAGCTACCGTGTGTTGGGTACCGACGGCTTCGGTCGCTCGGATAGCCGCGAAAACTTGCGCCGTCACTTTGAAGTGGATGCCGCCAGCGTGGTAGTGGCGACCTTGGCTGAATTGGCCAAACAAGGCGAGGTCGATGCTAAGGTGGTGAGCAAAGCCATCAAAGACTTCGGCATGGACTCAGAAAAACTGAACCCACTGTACGCTTAAGGAGGAACATTCATGGCTAATGCACAAGAAGTCAAAGTCCCTGACGTCGGTGGGGAAGAAGTTGAAATCATTGAGGTGCTGATTGCCGAAGGCGACAGCATTGAGGCTGAAGACGCGCTGATTACCGTTGAAAGCGACAAAGCTTCAATGGACATTCCTGCACCATTCGGCGGTAAGGTCGACAGTGTCAAAGTTAAAGTTGGCGATAAAATTAAAGAGGGCGATTTGTTAGCCCTCATTAGCGCGGCTGATGACAATGGTGACGACGAGGCCGACAGCGACAGTACTGACGAGGCTGAAACTGAACAACAGCAAGATACCCAGCAAGACGAAGCGAAAGACACTGAAGCTGACAACGAGTCTGACTCGCAGCAAAGCGAGCAGTCTTCATCTGCAAAAGGTGAAAGCCAAGTTGTTGAAGTGAAAGTTCCGGATATTGGTGACGCGAGTGATGTTGAAATCATCGAAGTGCTGGTTGCCGCCGGTGATAGCGTCAACAAAGAAGACGGTTTGATCACGTTGGAAACCGATAAGGCAACGATGGATGTGCCTTGTCCTGACGACGGTGAGATTGTTGAAATGCTGGTCAAAGCTGGCGACAAGGTCAGTGAAGGCTCGGTCATCGCTAAGATGAAAGTGACTGCTGGCGCTGACGAGAGCGCGGCACAAGACAGCAAAGACAACACTGAAAAGCAGGCTAGCAGCGATACTGAAGAGCGCTCAGATAAGGCCGAGAAAAAGGCTGAACAAAAGCCGGCGCAGTCGACGCCAACGAGTGAGCGTCAACCACCGGTGCCTGACCATTCCAGCCAGCGTAGTGACCGCAAAGACGGTGTGTTACACGCGTCACCAGCCGTCCGCCGCGTTGCGCGCGAATTTGGTGTAGATCTGAGCCAGGTGTCGGCATCGGGTCCGAAAAATCGGATCTTGAAAGAAGACGTGCAATCGTACGTAAAATACGAATTATCACGTCCGAAAGCTGCAGCCGGCACGATGAGCGGCGGTGCTGGTGGCTTGCAAGTTATCGATCAGCCGAAAGTCGACTTCAGCAAGTTTGGTGAAATTGAAGAAGTGGCATTGTCACGTATTCAAAAGATTTCTGGCCCGAACTTGCACCGTAACTGGGTCACCATTCCTCATGTTACACAGTTTGATGAAGCCGATATTACCGAGCTGGAAAACTTCCGTAAGGCTGAGAATGAAGTCGCTAAGAAACAAGACTTAGGGTTCAAAATCACGCCGTTGGTGTTCATCATGAAAGCGTGCGCGAAGGCACTGTTGGAGTATCCACAGTTTAATTCGTCGTTAGCGCCTGATGGCGAACACTTGATCATGAAGAAGTATGTGCATATCGGCATTGCGGTCGATACGCCAAATGGCTTGGTGGTGCCGGTGTTGCGTGACGTCGACAAGAAAGGCATTTACGAGCTGTCAAAAGAACTGCTTGAAGTCAGTGCGCGGGCTCGTGACGGCAAATTAAAAGCGGCCGATATGCAAGGTGGCTGCTTCTCGATTTCGAGTCTTGGCGGCATTGGCGGAACGGCGTTTACGCCTATCGTTAATGCACCAGAAGTGGCTATTTTAGGCGTTTCGCGTAGCGATATGAAGCCAGTTTGGAATGGCAAAGAGTTCGTACCACGCTTGACCTTACCGTTAAGCCTGTCTTATGACCATCGCGTCATCGATGGTGCCTTGGCGGCGCGCTTTACCAGCTATTTAAGCCAAGTGCTGAGTGACATTCGTAAACTGGTACTGTAAACGCGACGAAGCTGAGTTTTCGCGTTACAATACGCGACACCAAATAGCGATATTCGTCCGCAACGACTGATTTAGGCTGACTTTATAGTCAGCCAACACATTGCAATAGGGGTCATCATGAGCAAAGAGATCAAAACACAGGTAGTAGTGCTGGGTGCCGGTCCGGGTGGATACTCGGCGGCATTCCGCGCTGCTGACTTAGGCCTGGACGTTGTTTTAGTTGAACGTTATAGCACCTTAGGTGGTGTTTGCTTGAATGTGGGTTGTATTCCTTCTAAAGCATTATTGCACTTAGCGAAGCACATCGAAGACGCTAAGCATATGGCAGCTGAAGGCGTTGAATTCGGCGAACCCAAAATCGACTTAGACAAAATCCGCAAGCACAAAGATAAAGTCATCGGTCAACTGACTGGCGGCTTAGGTCAGATGTCGAAAATGCGTAAAGTTCAGGTGGTTAATGGCTATGGTAAATTCACCGGTCAAAACAGCCTGAAAGTCGAAGGTGATGATGGTGAAACCACCATTAACTTTGAGCATGCCATTATCGCTGCTGGCTCGCAGCCGATTAAATTGCCATTCGTACCTCATGATGACGAGCGTATTTGGGACTCAACCGATGCGTTAGAGTTAAAAGAGATCCCCGAGCGCATGTTGGTCTTGGGTGGTGGTATCATCGGCCTAGAAATGGGTTGTGTATACAGCGCGTTAGGATCAACCGTTGACGTTGTTGAAATGACCGAGCAACTGATTCCGCCCGCAGATAAAGATATCATCAAGAGCTTCATGAAGCAGATTAAAGGCAAATTTGATCAAGTCATGGTGAATACTAAAGCGGCTAAGCTGGAAGCGAAAAAAGACGGTATTTACGTCACCTTTGAAGGTAAAGACGCGCCGAAAGAGCCGGTTAAATATGGTGCTGTTCTGGTTGCTGTCGGTCGTGCGCCAAATGGTGGTAAATTAGACGCCGATAAAGCTGGCGTTAAGGTTACCGAGCGCGGCTTCATCGAAGTCGACAAGCAATTACGCACCAATGTTGACAACATTTTCGCTATCGGCGACATCGTTGGTCAACCGATGTTAGCGCACAAAGCGGTACATGAAGCTCATGTGGCCGCCGAAGTGATCGCCGGTAAAAAACACTTCTTCGAACCCAAAGTGATTCCTTCAATCGCTTATACCGATCCAGAAGTGGCTTGGGCAGGTGTTACCGAGAAAGAAGCCAAAGAACAAGGTATCGAGTACGACGCGGTCACTTTCCCTTGGTCAGCGTCGGGCCGTGCGATTGCTTCAAATGCTCAGCAAGGCATGACCAAGCTGCTGTTTGATAAGAGCAACCGCATTATCGGTGGTGCCATGGTGGGTACCAATGCCGGCGAATTGCTGGGTGAAGTGTGCTTAGCTATCGAAATGGGCTGTGATGCAGAAGATATCGCCTTGACTATCCATGCTCACCCAACGCTACATGAATCGATTGGCTTGGCTGCAGAGGTCCACGAAGGTTCGATCACGGATATGCCAAACCCGAAAGCTAAGAAGAAGAAATAAACTTAGCTATTATAGAGGGGGCTTATAGCTCCGTAGAAAACCGCTATTCTGTTTGAATAGCGGTTTTTTTATTGCCTGAATCTGTCTTAACTCAAGTTCGTAGACTGCTGTTATTGAGCAAATTTGCGCAAACGCAGGGGCTCACGTATGGTATGGCGATAACGCACCGAAAAGGTGTGATTAAATCGATGTAGATTTGGCTGTTAATTCAATGGCGAGGTGATTCATGGCGTTACGGCGTCCGGGTTATTGGGTGATGTTTAGCAGTGCCTTATTAATGGCTGCTGCAGGTATTTGCTTATTGTTTTTTCCAGCGTTAGTAGACACTTGGGTACTCCCGATAGGCGCCAATAACGCACTGGCTTTACAGTTGCTAGCGGCGGTGTATTTAGGTATGGCAATGATGAATCACATGGCTAAAGGACAATTGCTTGGCGGCATTTATGGTCGCCCGATTTGCGTCGGTAATTTCATGCACTTTTTAATTGGCCTATTCATCTTGATAAAACAGCTACTAGACGGTTCGGTGCTACCCGGACTGATCGCGGCAACTGCCATTTATGCCTTGTACACCATTATTTTTGCGCGTTTATTGTTTCGCATGCCGCCGGTGGTCGAGCGCTTATAGTGGCCGTCGATAGTCGCGGCTGCTCGGCACCGCGTGCGTTGAACGCCAATAATTCGTTACAATCGGTTGATAGTCGTTGGTCTCTGAAAGGCGTAGACTTAACGGTTAACCGTTCAGATAAGCCGTTTTTTTGGTTAGGATAGTGAACGACTCTGTTGCCAACAGCATTGGCAGCAACCGTTAGTTAAAAATAATCGCAAACAGATAACAGCAAAAGGTAAGCTCATGAAAAAGATGACCGCGATTGCACTGAGTGTCTCGTTAGCGCTGGGATTGGCAGCTTGCTCGCCAGAACAACCGGCAGCCAACGATACTCAGGGTCAACAACAAGAACAACAAAAGAAAGCCGAGCAAGAAGCGCCTAAGCAATTGCAATCCGGCATCGTTTTAGAAAACTTTGACCACAGCGTCCGCCCACAGGATGACTTGTTCCGTTATGTGAATGGCACATGGATCAAAAATACCGAAATTCCGGGTGACCGCTCGTCGGTAGGGTCGTTCTTCGATCTACGCCAAGAGAACCAGCGTCGTTTGCGTGAAATTATTGAAAACGCGTCGGCCAATAACCCTGAAGCGGGCTCTAACGAAGCCAAACTGGGTGATTTCTATACCGCTTTCATGGATACCGATCACCTTAACGAATTAGGTTATCAACCGATTCAAGGTGACTTGGACAGTATCGCTAAAGTCGCTGACAAAAAGCAAATGGCGGCGTTGATGGCAACCCTGTTTAAACAAGGCGTGAGCATACCATTCGGCTTCTATGTCTATCCCGACGCGAAAGATCCGCAAATTAATGCGATGTATATGTACCAGGGCGGCTTGGGCATGCCAGACCGCGATTACTACCTGAAAGACGACGAGAAATTTCAAGAATTTCGCGAAGCCTATCAAGCTTATCTGACCGACTTGTTCACCATGATCGGTTATGAAAAGCCGGCTGAAGCCGCGAAAACGGTGTTAGACGTCGAGACTAAGATTGCCAAGGTGCAGTGGTCACGCGTTGAAAGTCGTGATGCAGAAAAAACCTATAACAAAAAGTCGGCGGCAGAAACCGCTGAATTGATGGACGGTTTTTCGTTTTCAGCCTTTAGCGAAGCTGCCGGTATCGCTGGCGTTAAAGAAATGGTGGTCAGTCAGCCATCGTATTTCGAAAGCTTCGCTGAGCTGTTCGACGATGAAGACTTAGCCGATTGGCAAGCTTATATGACAGCGCGCGTTGTTAATCAGTATGCTGACGTGTTGTCCGACGACTTCGCTAAGCGCCAATTTGCCTTCTACGGCACCACCTTACGTGGTATTCCTGAGCAAGAGCCGCGTTGGAAACGTGCGGTTGATGCCACCGATGACGTGTTGGGTGAAGTACTGGGTCAAGTTTACGTCAAAGAGTACTTCCCACCGCGCGCCAAAGCACAGATGGAAGAACTGATTGAGAATTTGCGGAAATCATACGCTGCCTCTATTGAAAGCCTCGATTGGATGAGCGACGAGACGAAAGAAAAGGCGTTAGAGAAACTGCATAAATTTAAGCCAAAAGTGGGTTATCCAAATAAATGGCGCGATTACAGCAGCCTGCAAATCAGTAGCTCGGATTTGGTTGGTAATTATAAAGCGTATGCCGCCTTTGATTATGCCGAAGAAATGGCCAAAGTTGGTGGTCCAGTTGACCCTGAGGATTGGGGCATGACGCCGCAGACTGTGAACGCTTATTACAGTCCAGTGCGTAACGAAATCGTCTTCCCAGCCGGTATCTTACAACCGCCATTCTTCGATATGAATGCGGAACCAGCAGTTAACTACGGTGGCATTGGCGCTGTTATCGGTCACGAAATGGGCCATGGATTTGACGATCAAGGTTCAAAATACGACGGCGACGGTAACTTGCGTAGCTGGTGGACCGACACTGATCGCGAAGCGTTTGATAGCTTGGCGCAACGTTTGTCTGCACAGTACAGCAGCTATGAACCGATTGAAGGCTTGAATGTTAATGGTGACCTGACATTGGGTGAGAACATCGGTGATCTGGCCGGTTTAACCATTGCTTATGAAGCTTATCAAATGTCATTAGACGGCAAGCCAGCACCAGAGCTAGATGGCTTTACTGGCGCGCAGCGCGTATTTATTGGTTGGGCGCAAGTCTGGCGTGGTAAATACCGTGAAGATGCGATTCGCGAGCAAGTCTTGAGCGACCCGCATTCTCCGGCCGAATATCGCGTCAACGGTACGGTCGTCAACGTTCCTGGTTTTTACCAAGCGTTTGACGTCAAAGCCGATGACGAGTTGTTCTTAGCGCCTGAAAAACGCGTACATATCTGGTAACGGCCATGAGCTGGCGTTATGTCATGTTGTTTTTGGTTGGGCTGCAGCTGATGTTGCAGCCCTGGCAGTCGCTGGCAGCACCAACGCCAGCTGCCGCTAGCATGCAGCACCAAGGCAAGATGACCAGTTCGCCTCATTTATCGTCGTCGCATCAGGCGAGCAGTGACCAGGTATTGGCCACGCATGACTGTTGCGTCGACGCTGATCGCGATTCCGTAATTGCTGATAGCCATGCGCATTCATCTCAATCATCACCCTGCCAAGGGGATTGCGGCGATTGTCCACAGCATTGCAGTGTACATAGTAGCTTAGTGCATCAAGTGTTACTGGTTGCCAACGATTTACGTGAAACCGAACTACTACCCTTTCAAGCGTTATCTATTACGCCTGCACTCGCATTACCGAAAAGACCTCCTCGCAGTTAACACCTGAATAAGCAAATGACGTCCGTGGCATCGCTAACGGATGGTGTTTTTTATTGTGATTTAGGTGTCATATGAAATCGATATTCTTATGTTTGATGTGCGCGGTATTGACCTTGCCTAGCTGGGCGTTACCACAATCGCAGCACGAACAGCACGAACAGCACGAACAGCATGAAATGTCAGCTGAAACCACTTATCGTTGTCCGATGCATCCAGATGTACAACAGCACAAACCGGGACAGTGTCCGATTTGTGGCATGGACCTAGTCAAACAAGGACCTGCTGCGGCTCATTCACAGCACAACAGGGCACAGCAAGAGGTGACAACCAGCGACCTCCAGCTCTCGGGCAATTGGCAGCAGCAATTAGCGGTAACCGTGAGTCAAGTCAGTGAACGTCACGTACAACAGACCATTCACACGCAAGGACGTATCCAATGGAATGAGTCGCGCTTACAACATTGGCATGCACGAGCGGCGGGTTGGATCGAACAGATGGCGGTTAACGAAACCGGTCAGCGGGTGGCCAAAGGTGAACTGCTCTATCAAATCTACAGCAAAGAATTCGTCGTCGCGCAAGACGACTATTTGCAACTATTCTCTCGCCGTTATAACGATGTCAGCAGCGACGAGTTAACCGAGTTACGTCGGCGTGGGGCGCAGCGATTAAGGTTATTAGGTTTTACCGACAAGCAAATTGGGCAGCTCCGCGAAACCGGTAAAACCCAATACCAAGTGTCGGTCTATGCACCGTTTGATGCTGTTGTTACCGAGGTCAATGCGCGTGAAGGCATGTATGTGACACCAGAAACCGAGGTCCTCGCGTTGGCTGCTAGCGAGAACTTATGGTTGATTGCCGATGTTCCCGTTAGCCAACGTCGGCTGTTACGGAAGGGTGATGAACTCAGCTACCAAATTAATGGCCAACAGCAACAACAGGGGCATATCGATTTCATTTATCCAACCGTTGATGAGCAAGCGCGTAGCTTACGAGTGAGAGTGTTGACGCCATACAGCATCGACGACGTCAGTGTCGGCAGTCAGGCATCTTTAGCTATCACCACACAGGCGCAACACGGGGTGGCCATACCGCGCTCAGCACTGATCATGACCGGCGCAGAAAACCGTGTGATGCAGCAGGTCGGTGATGGCCGCTTTCGCCAACAAGCGGTAACGGTAGGCGACATCATCGGCGATTGGGCGTTGATTGATAGTGGCTTAAAAGCGGGTGATCAGGTCGTGACCGAAGGCCAGTTTTTATTAGACTCTGAAGCAACTCTGCGACAGCCGCAGGCGGCGGATGCGGGTAGAACAATGCATCAGCATGGGGAGCACTAGCATGATAGCTGCCATTATTCGTTGGTCGATACGTAATCGGCTGCTAGTGATCGTCGCCGCCATCGCGCTGAGCTGGGCCGGTTGGCGTGCCATGTTGGCAACGCCATTAGATGCCATTCCTGATCTTTCCGACGTGCAGGTCATCGTCAAAACCAGTTATCCCGGTCAGGCCGCCAACTTGGTCGAAGACCAAATCACCTACCCGTTGGCTAATCAACTGTTAGCCGTGCCCGGCGCAACGCAAGTTCGTGGTTATTCATTCTTTGGTGACTCTTATCTTTACGTCATTTTCGCCGATGGTACGGACCCTTACTGGGCGCGTTCACGCGTATTAGAAATTCTTAATCAAGCACAAGCGCAGTTGCCGGAGGGCATTACGCCTAGTTTGGGACCCGATGCCAGCGGCGTCGGTTGGATTTATGAGTATGCCTTGGTTGATCGCAGCGGTCAGCATCACTTGGGTGAACTAACGAGCTTGCAAAACTGGTCGATAAAACAAGCGTTACAGGGGTTGCCTGGGGTTGCCGAAGTCGCCACGGTGGGGGGCATGGTGCAGGCCTACCAAGTGGTCATCGACCCACAAAAACTACGCCAATACGGTATTCCATTAAGTCAGGTCAAGCAGCTTTTAGCCACCAGCAATCAAGATGTCGGTGGTGGTATCGTCGAGATGGCTGAAGCCGAATACATGGTGCGAGCAAGTGGTTACATTAGCTCGCTAGAGCAATTACGCGAGCTACCGTTGCCGGTTAACTCGGCGCAGGGCACGGCGTTGACATTAGCTGACATCGCCACGGTCCGCCGTGGTCCGCTCAGCCGCCGTGGTATGGCTGAGCTAAATGGCGAGGGCGAGGTGGTCGGCGGCATCGTCGTTATGCGCTATGGCGCTAATGCACTAAACACCATTCAAGCGTTAAAAACGCAATTGCAGCATATTCAGCAGAGTTTGCCGGCAGGTGTTGAGCTGGTGACCACCTATGACCGCTCGCAACTGATTCAGTCGGCGGTCGATAACCTACAGCAGAAAATTATTGAAGAAATGGCGCTAGTGGCGTTGGTTTGTGTGCTGTTCTTATGGCATGCGCGGTCAGCCTTAGTCGCCATTATTACCTTGCCGTTAGCGGTGTTAACCGCTTTTATCGTGATGCGCTGGTTAGGTGTGAGCGCTAACATCATGAGTTTGGGAGGCATCGCGATTGCGCTAGGAACCTTGGTCGACGCGGCTATCGTGCTGATTGAGAATGCGCATAAACACCTACTGCGTTATCAGCAACAACAGCAACGAGTTGCTCGCGGTGCCGAGCGTTGGCGTTTGATTACTCAGGCGTCGATTGAAGTGGGTCCTGCGGTGTGCCTCAGTCTGCTCATCATCACCATCAGCTTTCTGCCGGTATTTGCTTTGCAGGCGCAAGAGGGCCGTCTGTTTACTCCACTGGCTTACACCAAGAGTTTTGCCATGGCAGCGGCGGCGCTATTCGCGGTCACGCTGATCCCGGTGCTGATGGGACTGGTAGTGCGCGGGCGCGTGGCCGATGAACAACGTAATTGGTTGGTACGCGGTTTAACGGCATTGTATCGGCCGTTACTACAAGCGGCCTTAAGCTGGCCGAAAACCACGTTGTTGCTGGCGCTGTTGATCAGTGCTTCGGCCTATTGGCCTTGGCAGCACTTGGATACCGAGTTTATGCCGCCGATGGTCGAGGGTGACCTGTTGTATATGCCAACAACCTTACCGGGCGTGAGCCCGCAAACGGCGGTCAAATTGCTGCAAAAAAGCGACCAACTGATCAAGCAAGTCGCGGAAGTCAAAACGGTGTTTGGTAAAGTCGGGCGTGCTGATACCGCGACCGACCCAGCGCCGTTAACGATGCTAGAAACCACCATTCAGCTGCGGCCTAAGGATGAATGGCGAGCCGGTATCGAATTGGCAGACATTATTGCTGAGCTAGATGCTAAGGTGCAGATCCCCGGTATTCGGAATGCTTGGGTGCAGCCGATCAAAACCCGTATCGACATGCTTTCCACCGGTGTCAAAAGTAGCTTGGCGATCAAACTCAGCGGTGATTCGTTGGCGCAATTACAGCAGGTCGCCACGCAATTTGAACAGCATTTGCAAGGCTACCCGGAAACGGCTTCGGTCTATGCCGAGCGCGCCACCATGGGGCGTTATCTGGATATCACACCAGACCTAAATAAGGCGGCACAATATGGTCTGGATCAAAGCCAGATCCAACAGGCGGTGCGCTGGGCTATTGGCGGCGAGACGGTCACCACCACGGTTGAAGGACGCGAGCGTTACCCAATCATCATGCGTTACCCCCGACAACTACGAGACCACCTCGCCAGCCTGCGTCAGTTGCCTATCGTTAGCCAGAACGGGCAATGGGTTATGCTGGGTGATATCGCCGATATTGCTGTTAACAGTGGAGCCACCTTAATTAAAAGTGAAAACGCACAACCGGTGACGTATGTCTACATTGAGCCGCAAGCGGACATGACGGTGGCGGCTTATCAGGAGTTAGTACAACACCGCTTAGCGCAAATCGCACCCAGTAGCGGCGTGCGCTGGCAGTGGGCTGGGCAATATCAATATTTGCAGCGAGTCAGTAGCGATTTACAGCAATTACTGCCACTTATTTTACTGAGTATTGTGATGTTACTTTATGCCATTTTCCGAAGTTTAACGCAGTCGTTAATGGTGTTGCTGAGCTTGCCATTAGCGCTAGCGGGTAGTCTTTGGTTTATCAGCCTGCTGGACTTTCACTTGTCGCTAGCGGTAGCGGTGGGGTTAATCGCCTTAGCCGGCATTGCTGCTGAATTTGGCGTGGTCATGATGGTGTACTTAAATAACGCTTGGCAGGAAACCCGCGAGCGGAACCTCAGTGGCTTAAAAGCAGCAGTGATGCGCGGAGCGGTGGCACGCTTACGGCCGAAAGTCATGACGGTGTTGACGGTGGTGTTAGGGCTGTTACCGATACTGATTGGTGGTGCCACAGCCGACGACGTTATGCAGCGTATCGCCGCGCCCGTGGTTGGTGGCATGATACTGGCACCGTTAGTATCGATGCTGGTGATCCCGGTGCTGTTTTACTGGCAACAAGCGCGTCGGTTAAGACATCGCTAAATAGCGTTGGGTTATCAGCGTAATAAAAAAGGCGGACAACGTGAGGTTAATCACGTGTCCGCCGAAATACTGTGACCAGTATGTGTGCGACGATTAGTCACTAACTAGTCTGTTGCAGTGCGATCGTTTTTTGGAGAATTTTCCACACGCATTACCATTGCGTACATTAACGGCACAATAAGCAGTGTTAACAGTGTGGCAAAACCTAAGCCAAACATGATCACCACCGCCATACTGGCAAAAAAGTCGTCAAATAGTAGCGGTAACATACCCAGAATGGTAGTGGCTGCTGCCATGCCCACCGGTCTGACGCGGCTAACAGCGGCATCGACCACCGCGCGGTAAGGAGCTTTGCCTGCTTCGCGCTCTACCGCAATTTGTTCGAGCAAAACAATGCCGTTTTTCAGCAGCATGCCGGACAAACTGAGAAAGCCTAACAAAGCCATAAAACCAAAGGGTTTATTCATCACTAGCAAGCCCAAGGTGACACCTATAATCGAGAGCGGTACCGCGGTCCATAAGACCACCGCTAAACGCGCCGAGTTAAATAGCAGCACGGTAATAATCACCATCGCTAATACGCCCAACGGAATCGCGCCAAAGACGGCTTTTTCGGCTTTGCCCGCCGCCTCATGCTCGCCGCCCCAAGTTAACTGATAACCGAGTGGCAATTCGATGGCTTCGATGGCGCCGTGAACACGATCAAATAATTGCGCGGCGGTTTCGTCGCCTAAGGCGTCTGGATCGGCCATAACCGTTAGCGTGCGCTTACGATCACGACGTAGGATCAGGTTGTTTTCCCAGCGCAAGTCAACGGCATTGACCACTTGTGTGAGTGGTACATAAGCGGCTAATACGTCGCTAAAAACCTGCAAATCTTGCCAGTTATCGATATCTGCGCGCTCGCTTAACGGCGCCCGCACGATGATCGGCAATAACTGTGTACCGTCCCGATAAATGCCCACCGAACGACCGACAAAATTGGTCTTCAGAACATCACTGACATCCTCACGACTAATACCTAAACGACGTCCGGCGGCTTCGTTATAGCGTGGCTGCAACAATTTGGTACGCTGGCGCCAGTCATCACGAATATTGGTCGCACCGGGATCGGCGCGTAACACCGCTTTGGCTTGTTCGGCAAGCTGTCGCAGTACTAATGGATCAGCACCACTAAAGCGCGCTTCAATTTTGGCTGGCGTGGAAGGGCCTATCTCCATGCGCAATAATTTGTCTTCTACTTGAGGGTGGTGCTGATAGATATAGCGGCGAATGCGCGGTAACAGTGCTTCCATTTGTTCGCGGTCGCGCGCCCGGATGATCAACTGCGCATAGCTCTCATACGACTTCTCCACCATATAGGTCAAGGTAAAGCGAGGTGCGCCGCGGCCAATGGTGGTTGCCACTTGCTTCACCTCGGGCTGCTTTAGCACAAATTGCTCAATACGTTTAACGTCGGCGCTGGTGGTACGAATATCGGTGCCCTGCGGGTACCATAAATCGACATAAAACATCGGCGTCGTAGACGGTGGAAAAAAGGCCTGTTTGACTTGCCCGAAGCCCGCTACAGCGACCACCAATAGTCCCAATAACACTAGTCCGGTTAAGCCGCGATGATGTAATAGCCACTGCAACACGCGTCGATAACGCTGGTAAAAACCGGCGCGGTATACGTCGTCATCGTCGCTGACCGCGGCGCTGGTATCTTGGCGATACAAATAATGCCCTAAAAATGGCGTTAGGGTGATAGCCGTGAACCAGCTTAATAGTAAGCTAATAAACAACACCCAAAACAGACTACCGGCAAATTCACCCGAGGCATCTTTAGATAAACCGATTGGAGCAAAGGCGATGATGGCGATAACGGTGGCGCCAAACAGCGGCCATTTGTTTTGCTCGACCACTTGGCTTGCTGCTTTCGCTTTACTCATGCCACGGCGCATGCCGACCAACATACCTTCGGCGACCACAATAGCGTTATCAACCAGCATACCGAGTGCAATGATCAAGGCACCCAAAGATACCCGTTGCAGGTTAATGCCCATCACATACATAAAAATAAAGGTGCCCAGCACGGTCAGTAATAACACCATGCCAATTAACAAGCCGCTACGCAGGCCCATGGTTAAAAGTAGTGCGACAATCACAATGACAACCGCTTCAACGAGGTTTAGCAGGAAATTGCTGACCGAACTTTCCACTTCTTGCGGTTGGTTGTAGATAGCGTCTAATTGCATGCCTACAGGTTTGGCGTAATCCAGTTCGGCGAGTCGTTGTTGCAGACGCTGACCGACATCGACGACATTGACGTCTTTGGCGAATGACAGGCCTAACCAAAGTGCCGGTTTACCATCAAAATGCACCAGATGATCGGGGATTTCTTGATAATCGCGGTAAACCCGAGCGACGTCACGTAAGTAAATTCTCTCTTTGGCGCCGGGATTACTGACCACCAGGTTAGCCAATTCATCGACTGAGGAAAACTCTCCCGAGGTGCTGATGCGTAGGCGCTCGTCGTCGATGCGCAGACGGCCGGCATCGGCAATGGCATTCTGCGTGGTCAGCAGCTGCGCGATACGATCGGGAGGAATACCGTAATTAGCCATCTTATTACGTGATGCCTCGACCACCACTTGCTCTTGCTGAGTGCCCTCTAACACGACCTTGCCAACACCCGGGATAAGTACCAGTTCGCGGCGCAGATATTTTGCGAAATCTTCCAAATCTTGATAACCGTAACCGGGGCCGGTTAATGCCAATAACACACCGTAAACATCAGCAAAATCATCCTTCACTATAGGCGCATTGACGCCAGGCGGTAACTGGCTCTGCACATCATTAACTTTGCGTCTCAGTTCATCCCATATTTGTGGTAAATCGCCGCTGCGGTAGGTCGACTGCATCTCTACTGTGATTTGCGATAAGCCCGGTTGCGAAATCGATTTGATGTTATCGATGTAACTTAACGCTTGAATCGCATTCTCGATACGATAGGTGACTTCTTCCTCGACTTCTTGTGCCGACGCGCCCGGATAACTGGTGATCACCATGGCTTGTTTGATGGTGAACTCGGGATCTTCCAAACGGCCTAAGTTGAGTAAGGCAAAACTACCACCGAGCAGCAGCACCAGTAATAAAATCCAGCTACTGGTTTTGCGTTCAATGCTATAACGTGCGATATCCATTACAGCCCCCGCTCGCGGGTCCACGGACGCACCAGTTGCCCATCTTGTAATTGATTAACTCCGGCACTGACCACTTGATCGCCGGACTTCAAGCCAGCGGTAATGGCAATGCCGGCATTACTGATATCGGCAACGCTGACTTTCACTTTTTCTACTTGTCCACGCTCGTTGTCACCTTGATAACGCCATACATAATGCGCATCGCTGTCGCCATTATCGGCTGGCGTAAATACCGCAGAAGCGGGTACAAACAGGGCATCGGCATCGTATTGAATCACCGCGCTGGTATCGACTACCACGGTCGCCGACATGCCGGGTAAAATATTGAGGTCTCGTGGTTTTGCCATAGTGAAAACCACTTCATAGGTATTGGTGGCTGCATCAGCCTGACTATCCCACTCTTTTAATGAGGCTTTAAAGGCGCGCTTGGGATCCGCTTCAAATATCACATCGGGTTGGTAGTCAACGCGGCGCTGCACCCGTGCAAACAAATTCTCCGGCACCGAGATACTGATATCTATGGCATCGTTCATTTGCAACGTGGCAATCGGTTGCTTGGCCTGGATGTTTTCGTAGTTTTCAACATACAAGTGAGCGACTACGCCCGCAAACGGGGCTCTTAGTTCGGTGTAGTTAAGGTTGGCCTGAGCCGTTTCAAGATTGGCTTTGGCGACCCGCATTTGTGAGGTGATCTCATCAAATTGAGACGCCGACATCAGTCCCTGCTCGACCAAGTTTTGGCTACGAGTGTATTGCGATTCAGCCAGTTCATAACGGGCTTTGGCCTCGTCGACCACCAGTTGATAATCGCTTGGGTCGAGCTTCGCAATTAAGTCGCCACGCGCCACGGTAACCCCTGGACGACCGGGTAATTGGCTTAACTCACCAGCCACCCGAAATGTGAGTTCAGCAACATTGGCGGCCTCTACCACCGCAGGAAACTGACGTAAACGTGGTTCATTTCCAGCGCTGACCGTGGTCAATTTAACCGGTCTGGGCTGCGTGTCGACAGCGTTAGTCGTCGGCTCTGAACAGGCACTCAAGCCCAGTGTCAGTAGTAAGGGCAGGGTAACTGCGGCGGGCAACAGGCGAGACATCATGGCAGATCCTTGTGAGCATGATAGATGGATAGGTTTTGCACAGTGTAATTCAAGTCTAAATCCAGTAATATTTCAAAAAATAAGAAAACTTGTTCAATTTTACTGAATGGGTGGCGAGTGACCATACAGCAGCTGGAAATATTTTTAGCGATCGTCGAAAGTGGCAGTTTGCACGGTGCGGCGCGCCGACTTCACCGGACCCAATCGGCGTTAAGTATGGCGATAAAAAAGCTCGAGCAACATGCCGGTTTTGCGTTATTCGATCGACACCAATATCGTTTACGGTTAACACCGAAAGGGCAGTCGTTTTTACGCCAAGCCGAGGAGGTACTGCGGCAACAACAACGTCTGTTATCGTTGAGTGAACGGCTGCAGCATGGTGCCGAAGTGACGTTGCGTATTGATTACGACCGCACCTGTAACTTCAATGTGTTGGTGCCGGTGCTCAGGCGCTTACAGCAGCAGTTCCCGGCGACTGAATTAGTGGTAGGCTCTAATAGTCAGTTACGCACACTGCGTCGTATTATCGACGGCGACAGTGATGTTGGCTTATGTCCGTGGCTACCGACCTTTCATCAACATGCCGATGTCGAAACGTTGCCGGTGGCCGAATTGACCCTAGCTATTGTCGCCAGTCGCGATCTGCTGAACGAGTACGGCGGCATGCCGCGTAACCGTACTGAGTTGCTCAATCTGCCGTTACTACTGCCGCAAGATATGGACATTGGTATCAACTTCGACAGCATTTTACGCTTACCCAGTAGCCGCCGCATTCGTATGGACGATATTGCCGCCCAGCGAGATATGCTGGTTGCCGGATTAGGTTGGGGGATCATTCCTGAACATTTGGTTGCTGCCGAACTAGCCAGTGGTGTGTTACAAAATTTGTCGATAGCTGGGGTGGTGCATGCCGAGCGTATTCCTATTCATTTAGTGCGTGCTAGCCAGCGTATGCCGGGCGTAGCCGCTGCTGCGCTATGGCAGTCATTTTTATAATCGTTAATGCTGATGGGGACCGCTGACATAAACTTTTACAAGCTAAATCCCAACTTTTTCGAGTTTAGGCGTATCTTTAATGCTATCCGGTTCCCAACCCGCCGATGATAGTTATGAGTGCGCTATCGTCGGCTTTTTTCTCATTCACCAAATTTATGACAGCTATAGCGCCCGGTTAGCCCAGTAGCATAGGAATCCGATGCTAAAACCCTTATAATTGCGCGACTTTTATTTACCCCCCAGTCTTGTACCAAAAAGGCGCTTGGGGTCAACGCAATCATGAGGTATCCATAGTGCTACAAGCATACCGTAAGCATGTAGAAGAACGTGCCGCAGAAGGCATCCCACCGAAGCCGTTAACTGCCGAACAAGTTGCTGACTTGGTCGAGCTATTGAAAAATCCGCCGGCCGGCGAAGAAGCATTTTTGCTGAACCTGATTGCCAACCGCGTACCACCGGGCGTGGATGAGGCGGCTTACGTTAAAGCTGGCTTTTTAGCCGCTTTAGTACAAGGCGAAGCCAGTTCTCCCATTATTAGCAAAGCCGACGCGGTCAAGTTGCTGGGTAACATGCACGGTGGCTATAACATTGCCACGTTGATCGAACTGCTGGATGACGCTGAACTGGGTGCTCTGGCTGCGACCGAATTAAAACATACCCTGTTGATGTTTGACGCCTTCCACGACGTCGAAGAGAAAATGAAAGCAGGTAATGCCTTAGCTAAAGAAGTGATTGAATCTTGGGCGAATGCTGAGTGGTTTACCGCGCGCGACCAAATGCCTGAACAAATCAAAGCCTCGGTATTTAAAGTCACCGGCGAAACTAATACCGATGACTTATCACCAGCACCTGATGCTTGGTCACGTCCTGATATTCCATTACACGCTAAAGCCATGTACAAAATGCCGCGTGAGGGTGTAACCGATGCTGCGGCACAAATTGCCGAACTGAAAGAGCGTGGCCATCCGGTGGCGTTTGTTGGTGATGTTGTGGGTACGGGCTCGTCACGTAAGTCAGCAACTAACTCGGTATTGTGGTTCATCGGTGAAGATATGCCGGGTACGCCGAATAAGCGTGCGGGTGGTATTTGTATCGGTGGTAAAGTGGCACCGATCTTCTTTAATACCATGAAAGATGCCGGTGCTTTGGTGTTTGAAGCCGATGTTGAAAAAATGGACATGGGCGACGTCATCACCATTTATCCGTATCAGGGCAAAATTGAAAACCAAGCGGGCGAGATTATCGCCGAGTATGACTACGCCTCTCGCGTGATCCTTGATGAAGTGCGTGCGGGTGGTCGTATTAACCTGATCATCGGTCGTGGTTTGACTGAAAAGGCGCGTGAAGCATTGGGCTTGGCACCATCGGAAATGTTCTTAAAACCTGAGCAACCGACCGATACCGGTAAAGGTTATACGCTGGCGCAGAAAATGGTGGGTCGTGCTTGTGGTATCGATGGCGTGCGTCCTGGCACCTATTGTGAACCGAAGATGACTACGGTTGGTTCGCAAGATACTACCGGGCCAATGACTCGTGACGAGCTAAAAGATCTGGCGTGTTTAGGTTTTACCGCCGATTTAACCATGCAGTCGTTCTGCCACACTGCCGCTTATCCGAAGCCGGTTGACGTCGAAACTCAGCATACCTTGCCTGATTTCATTATGAACCGTGGTGGCGTCAGCTTACGTCCTGGCGACGGCATTATTCATAGCTGGTTAAACCGTATGTTGTTACCCGATACCGTCGGCACCGGTGGCGATTCTCATACACGCTTTCCGTTAGGTATTTCATTCCCAGCGGGTTCTGGTCTGGTGGCATTCGCCGCTGCTACCGGTGTTATGCCGCTAGATATGCCAGAGTCGGTGTTAGTGCGCTTTAAGGGTGAGATGCAGCCAGGCGTGACACTGCGTGATTTAGTACATGCTATCCCGTTGTTCGCGATCAAAGCTGGTTTATTGACGGTTGAAAAGCGCGGCAAGAAAAACGCCTTCTCGGGCCGTATTCTTGAAATCGAGGGCTTAGAAAACCTAACCGTCGAACAAGCATTTGAATTGTCAGATGCCTCGGCAGAGCGCTCGGCGGCAGGTTGTACCATCAAGCTGTCAGAGCAATCGATTGCCGAGTATCTGCGGTCTAACATCACCATGTTACGTTGGATGATCAACGAAGGTTATGGCGACGCGCGTACCCTTGAGCGCCGAGCCCGCAAGATGGAAGAGTGGTTGGCTAAACCTGAGTTGATGCAAGCCGATGCCGATGCCGAATACGCCGAAGTTATCGAAATCGACCTGAACGACATCAAAGAGCCGATCGTCTGCTGTCCAAATGATCCTGATGACGCGAAGTACTTAAGCGAAGTCGCTGGTGATAAGGTTGATGAAGTGTTCATCGGTTCGTGCATGACCAACATCGGTCACTTCCGTGCTGCGGGTAAGTTGTTGGAGAAAAACGCCGATCCGTTGAATACCCGGCTGTGGATTGCGCCACCGACCAAAATGGATCAGGCGCAGTTGCGTGAAGAGGGTTACTACGACATTTATGAACGCAATGGTGTTCGTACCGAAATGCCGGGTTGTTCATTATGTATGGGTAACCAAGCGCGAGTCGAAGCAAACAGTACCGTGTTGTCGACCTCGACGCGTAACTTCCCGAACCGCTTAGGTGACGGTGCTAATGTGTACTTAACCTCGGCAGAGCTTGCTGCTGTTGGCGCCATCGTCGGTAAATTACCGACGCCGGAAGAGTACTTAGCCTATGCCTCGGATATCAATGCGATGGCGGGTGAGGTTTATCAGTACTTAAACTTTGACCGTATGGATGATTTCCGTCAGGCCGAAGATGCCGCTAAGAAGAACATTATTCCGACCATTAATGTGGCGTGATCCTTGTTGTTAGAGCAAACATTAAAAAACCCCGTTATCATAACGGGGTTTTTTTTGCTTCACTCATCAGTGTGATACGCGTTAAACCGCAGTTTGTGCTTTAATCCACTGTCGGATTTGTTGCTCTAACACATCTAATGGAACGCTACCGTTTTTCAGTACGGCATCATGAAATTCGCGTAAGTCAAAATCGGCACCTAGCGCTGTTTCCGCCTCTTGACGTAGACGCTTGATGGTTAACTCGCCCAGTTTGTATGACAAGGCTTGCGCTGGCCAAGTAATATAGCGATCGATTTCGGTGGTGACGTTGTGCAGTGATAGCGCGGTGTTGCTAGCCATAAAGTCGATAGCTTGTTGACGGCTCCAACCCATCGCGTGCATACCGGTATCGACCACTAGCCGTGCAGCACGCCACATTTCATAACTAAGTCGACCAAATTCACTGTATGGGTCTTGGTAAAAGCCGGCTTCGATACCAAGGTACTCGGCATATAGCCCCCAGCCTTCGCCGAATGCCGAAATATAGGTGCTCCGGCGGTATTCCGGTAAATCATCCATTTCGTTGGCTAAGGCAATTTGCAAATGGTGGCCGGGTACGGCTTCGTGTAAGGTCAACGCTTCCATTTGATACAGAGGGCGGCGATCTAGGGCATAAGTGTTTACCCAATAGAATCCCGCTTGGTCATCACGACTTGAGCCAGAGTAACGGCCGGTTGTGTATTTCGGCGCAATCTCTGCTGGTACTGGTGCTACGCCGTATGGTTTACGTGGCAAAGTCTTAAACAAACCCGGTAATTTACCGTCCATTTTTTTGGCGATGAATGAGGCATAACGTAGCAGCTCATCCGCGCTTTTGGGATAAAACTGTGGGTCGTTACGAAGAAAGTCGGTGAATTCACTAAAACTACCGTCAAAACCGGTTTTAGCGATAACCGCATCCATTTCTGCGCGAATACGCTTAACCTCGGTTAAACCGAGCTCATGAATTTGCGCGGCGGTCATGTCGGTCGTGGTGTAGTGCTTGATGCGGTTGTTATAAAAAGCCTCACCATTAGGTAGCTCGCTGGCGCCTACGCTATCACGCGCATTAGGCAAATAACGGGTAACCATAAACTCAAAATAGTTTTGGTAAGCTGGCATCACTGCATCGTCAATCACGTTAGCCGCCTGTTGCTGCAGATTCGCCCATTCATCGGCACCGATAAACTCTGGCTTTTTCTGGAAAGGACGGTAATAAACGCTGTCTTCAGGTTGCTGTACAATATAGGCGTAAATACTCTCCTCAAAGCCGGCCATCGCGGCTGCCGGTTGCGTGTAACCCTCGCTCATGGCTTTGCGTAGCCAATCGGTTTGCTGCTCCATGTAGGTCGGAATGGCCGCTAGTCGGTCAAGATATGACTGATAGTCAGCTTTATCGCGAAATGGGTGGTAACTGGGTAAAAATGCGAGCGAGCTATGAAAACTACCCTCGGCCGTTAACGGCATGTAATGCGCGTTAAAGCGGTACTCGTCGACATCGTTTTTAATCCCGTAGACGAGCATGGCATGGTTAATCTGGTTTTGTTCATTTAACTGGCTAACGTCGACGGCTTGCAGTTGTTCCAGCCAGCCTTTTTGCTTTTCGTAGCGAGCTTTTACCGCTGCCGGTGACATGTCTTGTAGTTGCCCATCAAATTCGCGGTGATCGCGAGCCGATGCCGATACCGGGTTGAGTAATACTTGTTGCTGCCAAATATTATCTGCTAATTGTGTAAAGCGGCTATCGGCGTTGTTTTGTTGACGCTGCTGAGTTGCTGACGTAGTCGAGTTTGATGGCGTCGCGCAGCCTGTTAGTAGTGCGACAGCGACAAAAGCGATGAAAAGACGCATAGTCACTCCTGAATTCTATGTTAAATTATTGCAATCATTTTAAAGCGCAATCAAGGTTGCGCAATAAAAACACGATAACTCAACTGTTTACTGCGCTATTTGGTCCTCTAATTGATGAAGCAATAGACGACAGGCGCGAAACACCAAAAGCTGGCCATGAGCTGAATTAAGGACTGCAAGCGATGCAACAGCCGCAAACGGGTGTGTGTGCTGAACCCAATTTACACGGTCTGACCTTATTTTTAAACGTGATGACCGATGATACCGAGATGATGCGCCGCAAGCTGGCGCAGGTGCCGGCTATTTTACGTGAGCTTGATGAACGTTTTTCAGAGGCCATGCTGAATGGCTTTGTGGCGGTTGGTAACGATTACTGGGATATTGTTTATAACAAGTATCGGCCACTGCAGTTACAACCCTTTCCTGATTTACAAGACGGTGACCGTTATGCCCCGCGGCAACCCGTTGACTTGTTGCTGAGTGTGCGCTCAGACCGTTTTGACGCCAATTACTTAGCGGTGCGCGCGTTGATGGAATGGTTTGGACACGATGTTGAGTTGGTCGAACAAATCCGCACCTTCCGTTATTTAGACGGACGCGACTTGAATGGCTTTATTGAGGCACCGGATAACCCGCGCGCCATGCGCAAGCGCGCAGCGGCGCTGATAGATGACGAACAAGACAGCCGTTTCGCCGCCGGTAGCTACCTATTTTTGCAAAAGTTTAGACATGATTTAAGGCGCTGGGAGCTATTACCGAGTGAACAACAAGAACAGCTAATGGGGCGTCGTAAAGTCTCTGGAGAACGTTTGCCCGAGGCAGAAATACAACAAATCACTCACGCTGCTAAAGCGCGATTGTTTGACGCGCAAGAGCAGCCGCTATTGTTTTTACGGCAAAATATGCCATGGGGTGATTTGCGTGAACAAGGACTCTTAGCGTGCTACTTCAGTCAGCGACCGCGACAAGTGACTGAGTGGCTAAAGCAGCGCTACTACGCCGATGTCGAGGGCGATTACGACCCTTGGTTGGACTATACCCAAGCGCTCAGTAATGCGGCCTTTTTTGTGCCCTCAATCGACTTTTTAGAAAACAGCATTTAGGTTCTGCGCTTAGGCATTTTCAAATAGTTGTCGTACTTTATTTAGCGTAAAGTCGATATCAGCCACTTTGAGTGGCGCAATAAAAATCGTATCGTCGCCGGCGATAGTACCCAGCACGCCTTCTTGTTTACCAACAGAATCCAATAAGCGTGCGATCAATTGAGCGGCACCCGGGCTGGTGCGAATGATCACCATCACATCATTGTGCTGAATATCCAAAACAAGTTGTTTTAATGGCGCTCGGGTCGATGGGATACCCAATTCGGCCGGTAAACAGTACACCATTTCTTGTTTAGCATTTCGGGTACGCACCGCACCATACTTGCTTAACATGCGCGACACTTTAGACTGACTGATGTTGTCGAAGCCCTTATCTTTCAAGGCGTCGACGATAGCGCCTTGAGAACCGTAGCGTTCCTCATTAAGGAGTGCTTTGAACGCTTCTAACAGTGCATCTTGTTTTTGTTGTGCCATACTTTTCTGCATGCTTAATGGGACTGTGCTGGCAGTGTAACCGAAATGCGTCAGTGCGCCTAGCCATGCTGCGCTCAGTTGTAATTTAGGGTCTTATAGAGTAGAGTTTGAGCGCGTAAATTAACCCATCTGGTGTCTTTCTGACGCTATCCAAATGTAATGGAGTTCAAGATGAAAGTTGCTGTTTTAGGTGCTGCTGGCGGTATCGGTCAGGCGCTATCGTTGTTGCTGAAAACCCAACTACCAGCCGGTTCAGAATTGTCTTTATATGACGTTGCCCCCGTCGTTCCTGGTGTGGCAGTAGACTTAAGTCACATCCCAACCGACGTCAAAATTGCCGGTTTTGGTAAAGACGACCTAGCGGCAGCGTTAGTCGGTAGTGACGTTGTCTTGATCCCGGCAGGCGTACCGCGCAAGCCAGGTATGGATCGTTCAGATCTGTTCAACATGAATGCCGGTATCGTAAAAAATCTTGTCGAAGCGATTGCTGACAACTGTCCGGATGCTTGCGTGGGCATTATTACTAACCCGGTCAATACAACGGTCGCAATTGCCGCTGAAGTACTGAAAGCTAAAGGTGTATATAACAAGCACAAATTATTTGGTGTGACGACCTTAGACGTTATTCGTTCAGAGGCTTTCATTGCTGAATTACGTGGCTTGAACCCGGCTAATATCGACGTGCCAGTTATCGGTGGCCATAGCGGTACCACCATCTTGCCATTGTTATCTCAGGTTAAGGGTGTGAGCTTTAGCGACGACGAAATCAAATCGTTAACTCACCGTATTCAGAACGCCGGTACCGAAGTGGTCGAGGCGAAAGCGGGCGGTGGTTCAGCAACCTTGTCGATGGGCCAAGCCGCAGCACGCTTCTGTTTATCGTTGGTCAAAGCGCTGAATGGCGAGCACGTAACCGAGTATGCCTATGTCGAAGGCGACGGTAGCGATGCGCAGTTCTTCGCGCAAGCGGTTCGCTTAGGTCAGCAGGGCATCGAAGAGATCCTGCCCTATGGCGAGCTGAGTGCTTTTGAGCAACAGTGTAAAGCTGAAATGCTTGACGGCTTGAAGGGCGATATCCAAAAAGGTATTGACTTCGTTAAGGGCTAATGGCCAAAGTAGTAGCCCAATCAGGTATTGGGCTACTACCACTTCATGAAGCTAGCATATTATCGTCGCTTGACGGCGGCCCTATTAGAGGGCAATGGTCAGCATACGCTGCCCGGTAAAATCATCAATTACGCGCTAATGGCGCTGATATTTCTTAATGTCGCGGCTGTAATGGCCGAGTCTGTTGCCTCGATTTATCAAAGTTATCGCCACGCTTTTCAATTATTTGAAACCTTTTCCATCATCGTTTTTAGCATCGAATACGCTTTAAGAGTTTGGTCGATTGTAGAAATTCGTCGTTATCGACAGCAACCGCGCTGGCGCGCTCGCTTGCAATACGCGCTGTCGCCGATGGCGTTAGTTGACTTGTTTGCCATTTTACCTGGCTGGCTAAACATGGTGGTCACTATTGATTTACGCTTCCTGCGCGTACTGCGTTTGCTGCGACTCTTTAAGTTTACTCGCTATTCGCGAGCGTTCCGGATGTTACTGGCTGTTTTACACGATGAGCGTAAAAATTTATTCGCGGCTTTTAGTGTGTTGTTTGTGCTGATGATTTTAGCCTCTAGCGGCATCTATATTATTGAGTCTGATGTGCAACCCGATAAGTTTGCCAGTATTCCGGCGGCAATGTGGTGGGCAGTGACGACGCTAACTACCGTAGGGTATGGCGATGTCACACCGATTACGCCATTAGGACGTTTGTTTGGCGGCATGATCACCTTGATTGGTATGGGGATGGTGGCGTTACCGGCGGGTATTTTGGCGTCCGGTTTTTCTGAGCAATTAGCGCGCCGGCGTTCGCATTTCAAAATTCTAGCCGAGCATATACTGGCCGACGGTCAGTTTGATGCGGAAGATGCGGAAACTATGGAGCAATTGCGGCGCGCGCTGGATATCGATCGCCATACTGCAAGTTTGATCATTCGTCAGTTGATTAAGCATCAGCGTAACGACAATACGTGATCATCGTCAGCAGAATTAACTTAAGCGACGCGCTCGACCGCCTGTGCGGTTAATGTCAGCAGTGCTTGTTTATAATCAGAGTCGTCTAGAAAGTCGATAGCGGCGCGTGCTTTAGCGGCCTCTTCGAGCGCTTTCTCGCGAGTATAGTCAAGCGCGCCGGTACGCTGCATGACGTCGACAATACTGTCCAATTGGCCACGACCATCGCCGTTTTCTATGGCACTGGCAATTAGCTGACGTTCGTTATCGTCACCATGCCACATGGCATACAACAGCGGCAACGTTGGTTTACCCTCGGCCAGATCGTCGCCGGCTTGCTTACCCATGACATCACTGTCTGCGGTGTAATCCAGCAAGTCATCGACTAACTGAAAGGCGGTGCCTAAGTGACGGCCATAAGTCGCTAATTGTTGTTCGCTATGTGCGTCAACCTCGCTGAGTAAGCCACCTAGCTGGGTGGCGGCCTCGAACAGGCGAGCGGTTTTGCTATATATCACCGAAAAATAGCGTTCTTCGGTGGTGCTAGGGTCGTTGCAGTTCATTAACTGCATGACTTCGCCCTCGGCAATCACATTGGTGGCATCGGCCAGTATTTGCATGACCCGCATCGAGTCTAACGTCACCATTAACTGAAACGCGCGGGTATACAGAAAATCACCAACTAACACGCTAGCTTGATTACCAAAAACCGCATTGGCGGTTTCTCGGCCACGGCGTAGTTGGGACTCATCAACCACATCGTCATGCAGTAATGTGGCAGTGTGAATGAACTCAACGATGGTGGCTAGCGTCCAATGTTTATCACCTTGATAACCACAAGCGCGTGCAGCCAAAATGGCTAATAATGGACGTAAGCGTTTACCACCGCTATTCACAATGTATAAACCTAACTGATTGATCAACGCGACATCGGATTGAAGTTGCTTACTAATCAGTCGATCAACGCCCTGCATATCATTGGCGGTAAGCGTTTTTATGGTTTGCATGTCCATCATAGTGATTGCAAATTTTGCTGCATAGTTAACAAAGTGTAAGTGAGCGGATTGTACCTGACGGACTAGCTAGATGCCAGTTGCGTCACGACAAACTGCCGCCTTTCTTCGGTTAGTTAAAGAGACCATTTAAACGCTGTTAACGATCATTGCGATCAATCGGTTTTTCTACTTGCTTTTGGCGTCGTGCTTGAGTAAAATTCGCGCCCTGAATTAAAAATACGGCACCCGCTTGAGGGTAATTGGAGAATCCTATGTACGCAGTATTCCAAAGTGGCGGTAAGCAGCACCGTGTGACTGAAGGCCAAATCGTCCGCCTGGAAAAGCTGGAAGCGGCCACTGGTGATGTGGTTGAATTCGACCAGGTTTTAATGATTTCTAACGGTGATGATGTGCAAATTGGTGCGCCTCTGATTTCAGGTGGCAGCGTCAAAGCCGAAGTGGTTAACCACGGCCGCGGCGATAAAGTAACTATCGTTAAGTTCCGTCGTCGTAAGCACTCGCGCAAGCAGCAAGGTCATCGTCAGTGGTTCACTGAAGTGAAAATCACTGGTATTAACGGTTAATAAGGAGTAACGACACATGGCTCACAAAAAGGCAGGTGGTTCAACTCGTAACGGTCGTGACTCAGAAAGTAAACGTCTGGGTGTTAAGCGTTTCGGTGGCGAGTCAGTATTGGCAGGTAACATCTTAGTTCGTCAACGTGGTACACGTTTCCACGCTGGTGATAACGTTGGTGTTGGCCGCGATCACACCTTATTCGCAATGGCGGATGGTAAAGTATCTTTCGAAGTGAAAGGTCCTAAGAACCGTAAATTCATCAGTGTTGTTGCTGACTAATTAGCTGTCACACTGAATTGAATATAAAGCCCCGCCTTTTACGGCGGGGCTTTTTGTTTATAAGTACGTTGTTTATAAGTACGTTGTTCATAAGTACGTTGTTTATGCGTTTTGCCTAGGCTTGCGCGCGGCGGGGTATCGCTCTGATACTTGGCGCTTCTGTGCTACTATGCAAACAGCGATAGTCAAAAAGATGGTTAAGTGAATAGGGCACCATGAAATTTGTCGATGAAGTAGAAATCCGCGTAGAGGCGGGTGATGGTGGAAATGGTTGCGTCAGTTTTCGCCGTGAAAAATATATTCCTAAAGGTGGTCCCGACGGTGGTGATGGTGGCGACGGCGGCGACGTTTGGTTAGAGGCCGACGAAAACCTGAATACCCTGATTGACTATCGTTTTGAACGCTTTCACCGTGCCGAGCGCGGGCAAAACGGTATGGGCAAAAACTGTACCGGTAAACGTGGTAGTGATTTAACCCTGAAAGTGCCGGTCGGCACTCGGGCCACCGACACCGAAACCGCCGAAGTGATTGGTGATTTGACCAAACATGGCACGCGCTTATTGGTTGCTAAGGGTGGCTTTCATGGGTTAGGTAACACCCGTTTTAAAAGCAGTGTCAATCGCACACCTCGGCAAAAGACTAACGGTACCCCGGGTGAAATCCGCACCCTGCAATTAGAGCTAATGCTGTTAGCCGACGTTGGTTTATTGGGCATGCCTAACGCTGGTAAGTCGACTTTTATTCGGTCGGTATCGGCGGCTCGCCCTAAAGTGGCTGATTATCCGTTTACCACACTGGTGCCGAATTTGGGCGTGGTTCGTCCTGCTGCACATAGTAGCTTTGTCATCGCCGACATTCCCGGCTTGATCGAGGGCGCTGCCGATGGCGCCGGGTTGGGTATTCGCTTTCTTAAACACCTTGAACGCTGCGGTTTATTGCTGCACTTGGTGGATATTGCGCCGTTCGATGGAAGCGACCCTGCCGAACAAGCAAAAATCATCATTGACGAGCTGCATCAGTACAGCCCCAAATTAGCCGAAAAGCCGCGTTGGTTGGTGCTCAACAAAATTGATATGGTGCTGGAAGAAGAACTGCAAGAGCGAGCTCAGGCGGTCATCGATGCGCTGCAGTGGGAAGGGCCGGTGTTTCATTTAGCGGCGTTAGAAAAGCGTGGCACGCAAGAACTTTGTTTAGCCATTATGGAATACTTGGAAAACTTACCAAAAGTGGCTGACAACGATGTTGAAGAACAGCCTGAAGAAGTGTCCTTCAAGTGGGATAACTACCACCAACAACAGTTGCAACAACAGTCTGACGATGACTTTGAATACGGCGTTGAAGAAGACGAGGACGACGATGACGACGACTTCGATGACGACGATTATGATGTCGAAGTGATCTATCGCAAATAATTGTCTCGCTATCGGCGTTATGCTGTGCAGCGATAAGGATGAAAATGCGTATTTCAATGATAGCGGCAATGGCCAATCAGCGAGTTATTGGTCAGCAGAATAAAATGCCTTGGCATCTGCCAGCTGAGTTACAGTATTTTAAAAAAATGACCATGAATAAGCCAATTGTTATGGGGCGTAAGACCTTTGATTCAATTGGCCGTCCGTTACCCGGACGTCGTAACATCGTGGTTAGCCGCCAGCCCGATTATCAGCGTCAAGACGTGATTTGGGCGGCGGGCGTTGAACAAGCGATTGCTGCTGCAGGGCCAGTGGAAGAACTGATGATCATCGGTGGCGAAAAAATTTATGAACTTTTTTTGCCGCGTGCTGACAGACTCTATTTGACCCTCATCGATTTAGATGTTGACGGCGATGCACATTTTCCCGACTACCAGAAAAGTGCCAAATGGCGCCAGCTAGAGCGGCAATATCATGCCGCCGACGAGGCTAACTCGTTGGCTTTCGAGACCCTGATATACGATAGAGCAGGTTAACGATTTGTTGTTAAAATCAGCTACTTAAGTGATTTTTAAGCAATTGATTCCGATGCCGATAGGTTGTATTATACTGTTGCTTTTTTAATCAGGCAGTCGGGAGTCATCCATGAAAACAGCTATTATCAGCGCATTAGCCGCAACTATTGCGTTGGGTGGCGTTACGTTAAGTAAGCCAGCGCAAGCCAACGAACTCGCATTGAGCTTGTGCACCTATGTCCAAGGCGACGACACCATGCGTATGCGTAAAAAATTACGTGATTCGCGTGTACGTATCCGTGATGTATACGGCAGCGTGCGTTGCAATGGTCAAACCTTATTACAATTTGCGATGGAGCACGGTGCTAATGACATCGGTACCTTCATCGTTGGTCGTCTAGCGGTTGAAGATATCACCGGTTCTGGTGATTACGAGTGGGCTCAGGCTAACGGCCATGCAGACTCACCCGTGGCAGCAGCCATGAAAGAGCGTGCTGGCCTGTAAGTATCAACAGCAATTACTAACGACAATCATAAAGCTGTAGGGTGATACATCATCAGATAACTTCACTTTTATGACCGTTAGCTAGCGATAAAAGTTATAAAACCGCAATCCATTTTGGCTTGCGGTTTTTTTATTGTTAAAGCGCTTCTTTACGTTTTCTTTGCACTTATCGCCGTATTGCTAGGATTGATGCGCTTGTTATTTTGTAAAAATAAGGTAACACTGAGCACTGTTTTTTATCACGTATTTGAGAACAGCTAATGAAAGCAGCAAGCAAAGGATTACTGCTGGCGACATTTATCATTGGCGTGCTGGGTTACAACCAGAATACGCTTGCCCAAACAGCGTCTACGCCGTCGACGGCGTGTTTTGTCGACGGTATCAGCGACCGTGTGCGTTGCGGCGACATTGATGTTCCAGAAAATTATCAGCTACCTAACGGTAAGTTAATCAATATTCACTATGTGGTCTTGCCTGCGCAGAGTCGCGCAAAACAGGCCGATCCGTTATTGATTTTGGCCGGTGGTCCGGGCCAAGCGGCGACAGAATTAGCGCCCATGATCAATCGTATTTTTGCTGCCATACGCCGCGACCGCGACATCGTTCTTATCGACCAGCGTGGCACTGGCCAGTCGCATCCATTGCGCTGTGACATCGACCGTCCTGACGAACTGACTCGCAGCGATGAGAACCAACAACTCGACCAGATCGCCAGAGCTTGTTTGGCGCAATATCCCGATACCGACATGCTGCAATACCATACCGTCAATGCGGTACGTGATTTCGAACGAGTCAGACAACACTTAGGCATCGCGCAATGGAATTTATACGGGGGTTCGTATGGCACGCGGGTGGGGTTAACCTACCTACGCGAAGCGCCTGAAGCAGTGCGTACCGCGACTCTCGATTCAGTCGCGCCTAACCAAGTGGTCATTGGTCCGTTTGGTCGCCATGGTGCCGATTCATTCCGGTTATTATTGGAAGATTGTCGCGCCAGCAGTGATTGTCGTGAACGTTTTCCTCATTTAGCCGAAACCTATCAACGCCTAATGGACGAGCTTGCGTTGGCGCCAGTGCCAGTGGTGGTGAAAGATCCACAAACCAATCAGGCCGAAGACTTATTAGTGACTGCCAATCGTTTCTCGTCAATTGCGCGGATGGCGTTGTACAGCCCGTTTACGCGACAAATGTTACCCTATATGATCGACCAGACAGCACAAGGTAACTATCAACCATTGGTGGGTTTGATGGGCTCTAACCGCAAACAAAATCCGATGTATGTCGGCTTGACCCTGTCGGTACTTTGCAGCGAGGATATGGCAAGAGCCAGTCAACCCTTGTTACAAGAGGACGGCAACAATGGTTTTATCGGTAGCCGCACCGCCGATGCCTTTATTGAGTTGTGCAGCGAATGGCCGGTGCAAATGATTGACGCCAGTTGGTCGGCTCCGGTCAGTAGCGACAAGCCGGTGTTGTTATTAGCTGGGCGCTGGGACCCAGTCACTCCGCCAGCATGGGCAGAATTGGCAGCGCAGACACTCACTCATAGCAAAGTTTTAGTGGCAAAATACGGTGCTCACACGATTGTCACCCATACTTGTGCGAATGAGATTGTGGCTGATTTTATTGCGGCGGGAGAGTTGTCAGCGGTATCAGGTGAATGTTTACAAGAGGGCTATATTCCCGCTTTTATCACCAATAGTAATGGCGCAGGTTTATAACAACAATAATGATAGAAACCGTTCAATTAAAGAAACAATTTAAAGAAGTACAGGCGTTATCCGGTTTATCCTTTCAGGCTAACGATGGCCAGATCACCGGTCTACTTGGCCCTAATGGTGCCGGTAAAACCACCTGCTTACGTATCATTTATGGGTTGCTGCAGGCCGATGCCGGACAAGCACTGATTGCCGGCATCGATGCTAGTCAGAAGCCGCTAGCAGCGCGTCAGGAAATTGGTATTTTCCCCGATAAGTTTGGTTTATACGAGCGCTTAACCGTACGTGAGCAAGTGCAATATTTCGCCTGTTTGCAGGGCTTAAGCCTCAATCAGGCCGAACAGGCCACGCAACAGGTTATCGATGAGCTCGATATGCAAGCCTTGGCCGATCGTCGTAGCGCCGGCTTTTCACAAGGTCAACGCATGAAGGTCGCATTAGCGCAAGCGATCGTGCATCGCCCGGGTCATTTAATTCTAGACGAGCCAAGCCGTGGTTTAGACGTGATGAGTACGCGTATTTTGCGAGGCTTATTGCGTGAACTGAAACAGCAAGGTACCTGCATTTTATTTTCTAGTCATGTCATGCAAGAGGTCGCTGCGCTCTGCGATAATGTGGTGGTGATGGCCAACGGCCAAGTCGCCGCACAGGGTACTCCCGAGCAATTGTGCCAGCTCACCGGTGAAGCTGCGCTGGAAGATGCTTTTGTGAAGATCATCGGTAGCGACGAGGGCATTGCCGCATGAGCCGCGCCATAGTGACCGTTTGGAAAAAAGAAATGCGCGACGCCATGCGCGACCGTCGCTCATTCATGGCGGCGATGGGCTATGCTTTTTTTGGCCCGATATTAATGGCGATAGCGTTCTTTTTTTTAATCGAACAGTTAAGCGATAGAAGCGCGGTTGCCATTGATATTGAGGGAGCTGAGTCGGCGCCTAATTTTGCGCAGTTTCTGACCTCGCAGGATATTATTCAGCGCCAACAAGCATGGCCGCAAGGCCAACAACCCATTACCTTAAGTATTCCCGAAACTTGGCAAAGCGCGATGGCTGACGGCGAGTCAGTCGAGGTGATTTTACGCGCCGATTTTTCCGCGCAGAAACAGCGCAGCGATATTGAGCGTGTGCAACGGGCGGTGCAGGCTTACAGTACGCAAGTCGCAAGTATGCGATTACTTATGCGAGGTATCGAGCCGCAGCTCGTGTCGCCACTTACCCTACAAAAGCAAGACTTAGCGACGGCCGGTTCTCGCGCTGCGATGATCATGGGCAGTGTCTTGGTGTTTATTATTTTATCGGTGTTTTGGTCGGGCATGAATGTCGCCATCGATATCAGTGCTGGTGAACGCGAGCGCCATTCTTTAGAGTTTTTATTGGCGCAGCCGCTTAGTAGCCAAGCGCTAGTTTGGGGAAAGGCCTTGACTGCGAGTACCTTCGCACTGTTCGGCGCGCTGTTAAGTTTGACCATCATTCCGATCGTCTTTTCGTTTGTACCCTTGGCACAGATAGGTATCAGTATGACCTTAACGGCGCCGATGTTGCTATCGATGTTTTTACAACTGATACCCTTGGCGCTATTAGCCACGGCGCTGCAGTTGTTTGTGTCTTTTCGAGCGAAAAACTTTAAGGAAGCGCAAACCTACATTAGCTTTTTACTGATGGTACCCATGTTGGCGGTATTTGGCGTCGAGTTTGCTCGTATTAAAAGTACTGTGCTGGCTTATTTACCGTTGACCGGACAGCATCAGGCCTTTCTTAGCTTGATCCGTGGCGAAGCGCTCAATACGGTGGGGGTATTAGTCAGCGCATTGCTGACCTTGGTGCTCAGTGTTGGTTTGCTAAGCTATATCGGACGTATGCTGAAAAGTGAAAAAACCGTATTTGGTTTATAATGGCGACTAGTGCCAGTCGCCATCTTGCCAGCGGCCGTAATGGTAGTACAGCCATTGCCCCAGGCGCCGCGCACGGGCAAAAGGAAAGCGTCGTAGCGGGGTTCGATAAAACGGTAACGCGGGCAGTTTATCGCCAGCCGCCAGTTGCGCCAGCCGTTGTCCGGCTAAATGGCTAAAACTCACACCAGCGCCGCAATACCCCATGCTCACAAAAACATTATTGTCGGCCTCAAATACGCGCGGATAATCGTCTAAAGACACGCTGACCCAGCCGCTCCAAAAGTGTTCGATGGCGGTCTGCTGTAAGCACGGAAAAACACGGTTTAGGGCATGTTTTAAGCGCTCGGCATAACGGCTTTTATCAGCATCTTTACCTTTAATGGCACCGCGTCCACCAAATAGTAAACGGCCATCGGGTAGCAGCCGGTAATAATATTTCAGCGAACGGGTATCCATGATCAAGTGTTCTGGGCTGAGGCCAATAGTCGCTTGTTGTTGCGCGTTTAACGGCGCGGTGACGATGACGCTCGACAGTACCGGTAAGCTACGCGCATATAAGCTGGGGTGTAGCCGATTGGCGCTGTAGGCGTTGCTGGTGATCAATAATTGACGAGCATCTATGGCGCCGACATTGGTGGCTAAACGTAAGCCATCCCCCTGTTGCTGCCAGCCCTGCAATTGCACACCGGTGACTAAGTTGACGCCAGCCGCAGCGCAGGCGCGAGCATCAGCAGCCGCCAATTGTAGCGGATTAATGCCGACACAATCGCGAAAATGCAGACCGGCATGAGCCTGTTGACTACATAGCACCCGCTGTATAGCGTTGCCATCTAACCATGCAACATCGGCTTGTTGTTGCGCTAAAGACTGATATTGCTGTCGTAGCCCGGCGACCGCTTGCGGGCGGTGCGCCACTTTAATATAGCCACCATATTGCACACTACACTGGTCGGGGCTGGCGTGAATGCGCTGCAGTAGTTGCTCATGAGCCCGTTGATACTCGCTTTGAACCGCTTTTGCGATGCTCAAATCAAAGCGTTGTTGCCACTGTTGAAAACCCAACCGCCCGGTACTTTTCATGACAAAGCCGGCGTTGCGTGATGAACAGCCCCAAGCCAATTGGTTCATATCAATTAAGGTGACTTGCCGCTGATAGCGTCGCGCCAGTGTTTCGGCGGCACTAAAGCCGGTATAACCCGCGCCCACGACAACGATATCCTGTTGCGTCGCTAGGGTAGCCGTCGTCGACGGCCAAAAGTCGGCGTCTTGACGGGTATGGGCAAACCAATAGTTGTCACAGTAAGCGGCATTAACTATCGTATGTTTGTCCAACAACGGATCATACATGACGCTACAGCGCTCCTTAATCGTCGTCAGATTGCTCGGGGACGTTATCAAACGACAATAGCATTTCACCGGCACTGCAATAACAAACGCCGTCGCAGACTGGGCAATGATAGCCATCGCTGATGGATAAGTCGTACCAACGATTAGCGTGCTCGTTGATCATCACACCACCGCATCGACTAAAGTACTCATAGGCACTGTTGCCTGGACTTTGTAGCCAGATATGCGCAAGGCCACCTAAACAGCCTAGTTGTTTGGCACTGTCGATAGAGCGTAGCAAGAGACCTTTGCCGATACCCAAACCGCGATATCGCGCGTCCACTGCTGAGCATTTGAAGTAGCATAATTGCTGCGCTTTGAACGGCCATTTTTGCGGACTACAATCGCCATCGACGGGCCAAGTACCCGGCGCGAAGGTCAGCCGAATACCGGCCAGCTGGCCATCGACAAACGCTAACCAGTTAAGGTTAACGTCGCCACTTTGCGCGCGACGTTGATACTCGGTTAAGTTCTCAGGTGTTAGGTAATTGTCGCCATGGACTTGATTACCCAAAAAATCTGCAGCCGTTAAAGGTTGATAAGTGACGTTGTGTTGCATTAGTAGCGATACTCGTCAGTCTTGAATGGGCCTTCTGCAGACACGTCAATGTAATCTGCCTGCTGCTGAGTTAAGCGTGTAATAACGCCGCCAAAGCCTTGTACCATATAACGCGCGACTTCCTCGTCGAGTTGCTTAGGTAAGACTTCAACACGCAAATATTCTGCTTGTTCAGCGTCACTCATATCGGCAAATTTCTGCTCAAATAAGTGAATTTGTGCCAGTACTTGGTTCGAGAACGAGCCATCCATAATACGGCTAGGGTGGCCAGTGGCGTTACCTAAGTTGACCAGTCGTCCTTCCGCTAATAGCAAGATGTAGTCTTGTTCATCGTCGCTACGGAAAACCTGATGTACTTGCGGTTTAACCGTTTCCCAGCGCCAGTTTTTGCGCATATAGGCGGTATCGATTTCGTTATCAAAGTGACCGATATTGCAGACTACCGCTGTGTTTTTCAGCGCCGCCAGCATGTAACGATCACAGACATTGACGTTACCCGTGGTGGTGACTAATAAATCGGTGTTGGCTAACAGCGCGGTGTTTAGATTGCTACCATCGCCGTTGTTGTCGCCATTCAAGTAAGGCGAGACCACCTCAAAACCATCCATGCACGCTTGCATGGCGCAAATCGGATCGATTTCAGAAACCTTGACGATCATGCCTTCCTGGCGCAAGCTCGCTGCCGAGCCTTTACCGACATCACCATAGCCGATGACCAGTGCTTTTTTACCCGACAGCAGGTGGTCGGTCGCGCGCTTAAGTGGCGGCAGCCGTACTTGTTGTCATTCTTTGACTTAGTGACGGCGTCGTTAACGTTAATTGCGGGTACCTTCAAGGTGCCTTTTTTCAACATGTCTAACAGGCGATGCACACCGGTGGTGGTTTCTTCGGTAATACCGTGAATATGATCCAGCATTTGCGGGTATTTTTCATGGATCAGCAGCGTAAGGTCGCCGCCGTCGTCCAAAATCATGTTGGCATGCCAAAGCTCACCGTCTTTTTTACAGGTTTGCTCTAAACACCACTCATATTCATCTTCGGTTTCGCCTTTCCAAGCGAAAACTGGAACCCCTGAAGCAGCAATAGCGGCGGCAGCGTGATCCTGGGTAGAAAAAATATTACATGACGACCAACGTACTTCGGCACCTAATTCAATTAGAGTTTCAATCAGTACCGCGGTTTGAATCGTCATGTGAATGCAACCGATAATACGAGCGCCTGCCAAGGGTTTGCTGGCTGCATATTTACGGCGAATGGCCATCAATGCAGGCATTTCTGATTCGGCAATGGCGATTTCTTTACGGCCCCAGTCGGCTAGACTGATATCGGCGACTTTATAGTCGCTGGCAGGAGTATTTGCTGTCATAAAAAGCCTCTATCGATTATGCGGGTTGCTTATTGACTAAGCGTTGCAAAATAAGTTGTTGCTGCTCACGCGATGTGCGTGGGCCAAATTCGGTAACAATATGAGCCGATGCGTGACTTGCTAATGAGCCGGCATCCACCAATGACATGCCGTGAGTTAAGCCATATAGCATGGCCCCAGCGAACATATCACCTGCACCATTGCTGTCGATGGCATCCACTCGAACGCCCGGAATAGCGACTTGGCGTTGGCCGTCACCCAGCAACGCACCGCGCTTGCCTAGGGTGATAGCGACCGTACTGGCATGCTGCTGTAATTGCTGCATGGCAGCTTGGGCGTCACTTTCGCCGGTGAGTAAATGCGCCTCTTCTTCGTTACAAAAAAGCACATCTACGCCGCCCTCTAAAATGGTGTCGATACCGCTACGGAAATATTTCACCATGGCCGGATCGGAGCAAGTAACGGCGATACGGGTTTGATTCTCACGGGCTACGCGCTTGGCGTGCCTAATTGCATCTAAGGCAATTGGTGAGGTGACCAAGTAACCCTCGATATACAGATAGTCTGCATTGGCAATCGCGTCGTCGTCTAGTTCAGCCACCGACAAGTCGGCGGTGATGCCCAAGTGGGTACGCATGGTACGCTCGGCGTCGGGTGTCACCATCACCAAGCAACGACCGGTCTTGCCGTCGTTATTTTGCTGTTGGATGGTGGTACGAATGCCAACCGCTTCTAGATCATCGCAGTAAAACTGTCCGGCACTGTCGTTGGCGACTTTGCAGCAATAAAAGGCGTTGCCGCCAAATTGTGCGAAGGCCACCAGTGTATTGGCGGCAGAACCACCACCGGATTGCTTTTTCAGTTCGCCTTTTGCAGACAACTGTCGAATCAGCTCATCTTGGTCGGCTTCTTCAATCAGGGTCATGACCCCTTTTTCTATATTATGACTGGCAAGAAAGGCGTCGGTGACTTCAAACTCTTGATCCACCAGTGCGTTGCCAATGCCTACAACCTGTAACGATTTCATACTCTTTCAGTGCTACGTTATTAAGGCGCGTAGTATATACGAAGCTGACAGAGGGGTCGACGTTATCACCATGGCTTTTGGTTATAAACTAGACTGAAAATGAGTAATAAAGTGATAACCAGTGTTGCAGCACGCCCTAAATACATCAGCATTTTTCGTTCTTGCCGCAATAGTTGGCGGTCGGCTTGGCGACCAGCGTTGAATCGCGCACGACTATAGCGCTGTTGCCGGTAACGCAGAGGGCCGCCTAGCGAGCTGCGCGTGCGTTGCGCTAACAACTGTTGTTGCCGCGCTTGCGCAAGCCACCAACCATGACTGTCGGCGACAGCCCAACGCGAGTCGCGATGAGTTAACCATAGTAATAGGTTAACTGTTTGGTAGGGCAGCCACATTAACCACTGAGTTAACATCGCTGGCGCTTGTCCAAAGTGACGGTAACGAGGGATATAACGCGGCCATAAGTGATGAAGTTGCACCAGCACGCGCACCACCAAGAGCAATGCAATGCCGCCCAACAGCCAAGCCAAGATGGGCGCCAAGCGATAATTCAGCGCATAATACCAGCGTAACTCGACCCAACTTTTGACTAAGCCTGGCTCACTTAACGATTCGCAATCGCGCGCAGTTAAACGACTCATTAAAGCTCGGGCTCGACGCTTATGACCGCGCTCGATCGCTACTGCGGCTGTCGCTAACCAGTGACGGTATGGCTGATACAGTAATGCCACATAAAGTAGTAATAAATCGACTAACTGTGGTAAATCGGCCGCCCAGCGAAAAATCAATAATGGCACTAATACCAGAATGAGTAATAGTACACAGCTTAATAAGCCCGCTAAGGTCTGTTGTTGCACGTTGTCACGATTGACCTTAGCACTCATATAAGTCGCTAACAGATTGAATAAGGTTAACGGGTGCCAATGAAGTGGAAGTGTGAAGTAGCGCTCACCAAGCAAGGCTATCATCAATAGTAACAGCGAGTTATTGCTTAACAGGGTGAGAATTTCGTTGACGCTATGCATAGGGCTGGGTGTATTTAATAAGCATACACCCAGCTTAACATAAAGCCAGCAAACGGTAGCTGGAGTTAATTAAGCGGCAGCGCTTTGCCGAGTTTTTTGGCTCAATTGGCGGCTTGCTGGCAGGCTATTCGACAATTGCTCGTTCCGTGCACTGCTGAGTTCTTCGCTAAAAGCGGGCTGTTCACCTTTAACCTTTTTCGGGCGCGGCACCGCGGCGCGAATATGTTCAGCCTGCATAATTTTGCCATTAATATAGTCGCGCAAGTCGGCTACCCGATAGCCGGGCTGAGCTTTAAAGCGCAAAAACGGTAAGCCAGCCGCCGCTAACGCATTCTTTAAGAACCAGTTGCGTTGTGCTTGTTTTGTTTGAGTGGCGACCGGCTCCAATTCAATTGCGGCTTTAATGGTCATATCTTGCTTATCGCAAAGTACAAAATCGATGACACGTTGGCTGGCTTTTTGATTGGCATCTTTTGCAGCGGTGCGAGATAAACCTGTACGAATGGTCACTACATCGCTTAAACGAACTTTACTAAAGATGCGATAGTCGTCGCCAACAGCTTTTTCTAACAGGGTTAGAAACTGGCCTTCGGCAGCACTGCATAGGGTCAGATTCTTACGTTTATAAGGAAACGGCGTATAAGTCTCCGATAATCGGCTTGCCATCACGGCGACGCCAATCAGCACCAAAATGAATAGAATCAGTAACAGTTCCATAACCACCTCATCAACATGAACAATGCGCGTAGCGCGCCAAGCCGTTGTGAACGGGTTTTTGACGCTAAGCGATACTCCCTATGATTAAGCAGGAACTGTGCCAAAAAAAACGCCGCGAGCATGTGCTAGCGGCGTAATGTAATTAATAGCGGATGTTACAGCGGTTAAGCTTTAAAACCACCCTCGACGCCCTTGGTAGCGATGCTTACCGCATCGTGTGCGTGTAGCGATTCGTAATGGTTCACGCGAACCCAAAAGTCGGTAAACTGTGGTTGCTGCGATAAGGCATACTTCAAGCGTCGTGATGCGTCTTCGCAGAACATCAAATTTTGCCCATTTAAGCGCGCAAATTCCTGCTCGTCTTCACGTTTAACCGCCGCTTGTACGGGGGTTTTCAGGGCGTTTTCAACCAAGTCGATTAAGGCCACGATGGGGAATTCTGTCAGCTCTTCACTTAAGGCAACTTTCAACTCCGCCACCGAGCGCTGGCTGTGCGGCGTGGCAACGATACCGTCTGTGCTACCCAACCATTCATGCACGGTGCTGGCATCGATTTGCGCTTGATTAGCAAAGCGCTCGCTGAAAGCCTCTTGAATCAATTGACGGGCTAGTGCTGCAGAACAAGGGCAGGTCGACGAGTAAGGAACATTCACGCCTAGCTCTAGCGATAGTTGACCGTTGTTATAGCGACCAGTCAGCGTGACTGGATAGGCTTTCCAACCTTGCTTTTTGCTGATCAACGATTTGCGACGTAATAAATAGTCGAAAGAGAACTTCACAAACGCTTGATCGCTTAAACCTTGATGACTGGTAATAAAATCATTCAGCAATTGCTTTAAGCTGGCATGACTTAACTCACCCTCTGTCGACAGTTGGTCCAGCAGCAGATACAAGCGCGACATATGAATGCCTTTTGCTTTAGGGTCAGGCAAGTTAACGAAAGTCTCCACTTTCGCGCTGACGGTCTGTTCTGGTACTTCCGAGGCGGCTACCACCAAGGGTACTTCAATATTGCTCATACCTACCCAGTCTAAGGTTCCTTCCGTTTGAGCTTGGCTGGTATTGGCTACATCTGGCATTGTTGTCGGCATTCGCTTACTGCTCCGAACCATGTAATAACGTGTTAGCGAGCGCTAACAAAAAGCTAGCAACTGGCTAAATAAAGTCGGCCATTATACCGTAAATACGATAAAATTTTTACCAAGGATGATAGTTTTTTAGACAAAAATATCATGACTCAGATTCAAGTGTTTGGTTGGCCTGATGACGTAACACTTTTACTTTCTGGTCGACCTCGGTAAGCTAAGTCATTACGCAAAATCTGGCGGAGTGGTTCATGAGTGACGTATTAGATACCGAATTATTGCAACAATATCTGGATGCGCTGGGTAGTGAAGGCTTACAACAAACGGTTGTGACTTTCGAAAAAGTTATCGGCGAGTATGTCAATTTAATGGCCGGTGAATTGAATGCGCAAAATGAAGAAGGATTGCGCCGGCAAGCGCATAAGGTGAAAGGCGCTTGCAGTTCGTTGGGATTATTAGTGCTAATGGACGATATGAAGCATCTGGAAAAAGCCGAGTGGCAGTGGCCAGAGGCTTACGAGCTATTACAGCAATGGCCGCAAAAAGTACCAGAACATTTAGCCATTTTAAAACAGTGGATAGCAAAACAGGGCTGAGCAACGCTCAACCCTGTTTATCAATAATAGCGCTCGTTTCGGTTTAGTTTTGCTCGACGTTTACGTCGCCGACAAAGCGATAACCTTCGCCGTGAATCGTGGTAATTAAATTAGGCGTTTGCGGGTGTGACTCAAAATGCCGGCGAATACGACGAATTGCTACATCCACAGTACGGTCATTTGGACGCAATTCGCGATCTAACATGCGCTTCACTAATGTCTCGCGGTCCAAGATGCGACCTGGGTTAGATAAAAATAACTCCAACGCGCGGTATTCACTTTTTGGTAGTCGGAACATTTGTCCGTCTGGCGAGAATAGGCAGCGGCTATCGCCGTCTAAGCGCCAGCCCGAGAAATGGAACTGCTGACTACCGGTGGCCAACGCTTGTGGCGTTTTGCTCGCTTCGATGCGACGGTACAGGTTACGTACGCGAATGGTTAATTCTTTCGGGTTGTAAGGTTTGCTGAGATAGTCATCGGCGCCTAACTCTAAAGCCAATAGGCGATCATCTTCGCTATCACGGCCAGTCAAAAACACCAAGCCAATGTTGTCTCGTTCGCGCAACGACTCTGCCAATTCAAGGCCATTTTTACCGGGTAAGTTGACATCCATGATGACTAAGTCAACCGGTTGCTGCTGCATGATATTTTCCATCTGCAAACCATCGGCCGCGTCATAGACCTCATAGCCTTCCTGTTGGAATAAGCGAGTTAGGGTTTGACGAGTTACGACCTCATCTTCCACGATTAATAATTTGGCAGTCATATCAATTATCCAGTAGCGCGAATGAAAATCTCATAACAACGTCATTTTACAACATTATTACGGCAATCAGTAGACTATAACTTTTGTACCAACGTTGGCAATAGAGACAACGTTAAAGCGCGCTTTTGAGTCGGTAAGCGCGCTAAATTTTCAACTTAGGGCGTAAATGGTGACGATTTAGCATCTTTTAAAGGCCTAAGTTTTAATTTTTACAGGAAAACGAATTACAAATTCTACACCATAATGTTCTTCACTAAAAAAGTGAATGCTGCCGTTCAACACTTGAGTCACCAAGTTATAAACCAAGTGCATACCCAGACCGCTGCCGCCAGCACCGCGTTTAGTCGTGACAAAGGGATCAAAAATACGACGTCGAATATCAATAGGTACGCCACAACCATCATCACGATAAGTAATTTCTAATTCGTTACTATCGGTAAGGCAGTAGGAAATATCGATAGTTCCAGTATGCTTTCCTTCAAAGCCATGCAACATCGAGTTTTGTATCAAATTCATCAACACTTGGTTTAGCGGGCCGGGTTTGGTCACCACGACTAAACTCTCATCGCAATGTACATTGATTGGAAACTGTTCTGGATCGCGCAATTTAGGTTTCATTGACAACAATACATCATCCATAAACTGCCGTACCGGAATTTCACGGTCAATTTCGGAGGTTTGGTCTACCGCGACTTGTTTAAAGCTGGTTATCAGCTCGGCGGCGCGCTGCAAATTGCGATAAATGATATCGAGATTTTGTTCGCTATCACTTAAAAAGCGCGTAAAGTCGCTGGTTGATACTTGTTTGTTATCAAATTTCTGCTGCATCACTTGCAGCTTGTCCTGCAATAGGGTTGAAGCCGTCACCGACAAGCCAATTGGGGTATTAACCTCGTGCGCAATACCCGCCACCATGTCGCCTAACGATGCCATTTTTTCCGACTCGACTAACTGGCTTTGATACTGATGTAGTTGTTCCAGTGTCTTTAATAACTCTTGGTTCGCTTCTTTCAGCGCTTGCGTACGCTCGCTAACTTGTTTTTCCAATTCGGCGTTGAGTGTACTGGCTTCATGCTCAGCTTGTTTTTGTCGGCTAATATGCTTCTGAATACGACCCAGCATAGTATTTACCGCATGACTGATGCTATCGAGTTCGCGCAAATTCGATTGCGGTAGACGTAAGGAGTAATCTTTGTCACGCGCGATTTGCTGGATCACCGATACCACATCGTCGATTGGGCGGGTAATATTTTTGAGTAGCTGAATGGTTAGCAATGCACTACAAATGAGGGTCAACACAAAAACGGCCAGCGACAGCAATACCGAGCGCGTCATAAAGGAATTCAGTTCATCCAAGGAACCGCGTAAATAAATATAACCGACGACATTGCTGTCCAGTAAAATAGGCTCGGATATTTCGATATAACTATCGCTGACCTTTGGCGTTTGCAGCGCTTCTACTTGTGAGAACTTAGCCGGAATCGGTGTGAGTCCACGTTTGTTGTAACTGGCAAAAAACGTTAGCTCACCCGATACATCGTCGTAACGATAGACATGCACGTATTCAATAAAACGGCTACTACGTAGTGCTTGCAAGCGCTGGCTTTCGGTCTCACTGTCATCGAATACGATAGTCGATAACGCGTTAAAAGCACTCAGCTCGGCATAGGCTTGTGAACGTTCTAACAGAGATTGGCGGTAATTGTCGGCTTGGTTGACGATGTTAACGGAAAAAGCTACCAACAGCGCGATTGCAGTGACTAAAACTACAATAATTAACAAGCTTCGCTTAATCGAACTGAATTGAATCACCGAGTCATCGATCCTTTTACTGGTGAGTAGCCGCTTGACGACTGATCCACTGCTTAATGATGTCAGTGTAAGATAATCTCAAAAACATCGCTGTACGCCATTTATAATAGCTGAATCCCCCAACATTAACGACGAATACCGCGATATACAGCAAAGCGGCTGTCAGCGGCGAGGGTTTCACAGTGACCAAAGTGTTGTTCAATGTGTTTTGGCCAAGGCAAAAAGCGGTTTGCGACAATGAACAATTGGCCGCCTCGATGAAGATGTTGATGACTTTCGCTGATAAATTGTTCCGCAATACTGTAATCGGTAGCTAAGCCACGGTGAAAGGGCGGGTTACTGACGATAACGTTAAAGCGTTCTGTGTGCGCGACTTCTCGCAGGCCATCGCTGAGATAAAATTTGCTGTTGCCGGTGTCGCTCGCGTTACATCTCGCAGCCGCTATGGCGAGTGGGCTGACATCCAAAAAACTGACTTGTGTCACCGCTGTTTGGCGTTGCGCAAAGCAACCGATGATGCCTGTACCGCAAGCGAAATCGAGCACGCTACCTTGTAACGGCGGCAACTGCTGGAGTAACAACCGAGTTGCTGCATCAACACCCGTTTGGCTGAACACGCCTGGCAGGCTGCGTAGCGTCAGCGCTGGTTCAATACCATCATAAGTGAGTGTCAACCAATCCTGTTCGAGTGGATAGCGGCTTGGCTGCAAGCTGGCGCTGGCTAATACACAATGATTACCTACCGCCGTTTTTTGCAGGTCAGATAGGATTGTTGGGGGCTGTTTCAACAGGCGTTGAATACCACTGCGTTTTTCGCCGACAAGCCAGATACGAGTAGGCTCTTCGGCCAGCATTGCCAATTGCCGTAGTAAGTAAGCTAACAGCGCTTTTTCTTTGGGCACATAGAGCAACACTTGTTTGCAAGGAAGCCGTTGCCAATGCTCAGATAAACGTGCGCAGCATACTCCATTAGCCCATGATGTTTGAAATCCTGCATGCAACAACCAAGCTGAGTTATCGGTGGTGGCTAAATCATTGTCGGCGGGGTTGACCACCAAGGTGGCTTGATCGCGCCAGGGTTGCTGTGGTTGGCGTTGTAATAAGCGGCTGGTATCGGCAATAGTCATGCGGTGCTAGTTAACTCAAGGAGCAAACCGTTATTGTACTGGTTCAAACGCCACAGCCCAAGCACATTTGCGTACTCATGGGATGGCGATTAACTGTAACTATCAACGCGCAATTCGCGACCATCTAACAACAGCACGGTAGGTCCACGAGCTTCACGCAAGCGTAACCGCTCTTGTAGATATTCTGCTTGTACATTGGGATAAGCATGCTTAGTCGCAACGGCCTTTAATTGCGGTCGTGGCGGTTCTATAGCCAGCAATTCCTTGATGCGGGCTTGCACCTCATGTAAACGCGCCTGACTGGCGGGTAACTCTTGTTGCAGTTTACGGCGAAATTGTACTTGACGGTCACTGGCTTCCATTGTCTGAATGTTGTGGCTAAGTACCGATAGCTTGCGCAGATGCGAGACAATGTTAGCCAACTCGGTACGTAGAGAGCCCAACTCTATTTCTTCAGGGCTAGCGATATTTGGAACCAGAAATAGAATACGTGTTTTAGCTCCAGCGGGAGCGCCCATTTGTCCACAATACAAATCGGAGGTCGTTTCTACTAAGCCACCAACTAACTTACCTTTAGCGGCTTTACCCTCGCCGCCAAAACAGACGGTGCCTTGGCTAACAATATGGCAGTGGGTGGTTTGTTTATCGACGATCACGCCGCTGTGTCCGACCAACTTGGCATATTGAGCATAAGACACCCAGACCGAGCCGGCCGCAACCACATTGGTGCTCAACGTCGCGACGCTGTCGTCATCTTCATGTTCAGCTAAAATACTCTCGTGCTCATCCAGCTGCTTACCGATCACGCCCTTACTGACAGTTATGCTGCCGTCAGCGTGTAATTCGGCAGCATCAACATAACCGGCAATGGTAATATCGCCACCAGCCTTAACTCGCATACCTTCAGCGACATTACCGCTAACAATGACACTGCCGGTAAAATCAATATGCCCGGTGCTCACGTCAACATTGGTCAGCGATAGCACTTCATCAACGTTGGCACTGTTGTCGTTAAAGGTGGGAATACCAACGCGGTCGGCTAATAGTCGCAAATTGTTTTCTGGATCGACGACCACACCGTTGCCCGCGCTGAGCTCACGATCTTGGCCATCGCTAGCTTCTAACTTTTGTCCTTTCACGGTAAAGCCGTGTTGGCCTTTGGTTGGTGGTAGTTTTTCTAGAATGGCTTGGCCTTCGTTTACCGAAACCAATTTACCCAAATCGCGCATATCGACGCGACCACCCTCGCGCTCTTGGGGTCTTAGGACACGCTTACGAGCATCATCGACAAGCGGTTTGAAGCGGGCATCTAAACCATTAATCGGGCGCTTGCCCTTAGCGATAACAATCGATAGCGGTTCATGGCAATTTTCGCCTTGGCTATGTGCTAATAGTTGGTCTATCGCAGGGCGTTGAATACCGGAGGTTACGCCGGCGTTGCGCAGTGCTTGTAGCACTTGGCTTTTGCTGAGTGAAAGTCCACCCTCTCCTTGTGAAAAGCGGGCTTCGGCCGACATGCCGTCGTCTGCTACTTTAATTTCAACGCGGGCATCTGAATCTTCAGCGATAACATACTTAAAGGCTATTTTGGGTTTTGGGGTGCTGTTAAAATAGCGCTGCATTTCGCTGTAACAGTCATGGAAAATGGCCGCACTGCGACGCCGGCTTCGAGCGTAATCCGATGCCGTAAAGAGTTGCTCCAGCGCCTCTACCGTGACGTTTTCTATCGCGGTAGATGGTTCTGCCTGCAAGTAAATACTCTTATCCTCGCGCGCGAGGCTGATGCCTGCAACCATGCCGAATCCATGCGAAGTACATTATTATTGTTATCGACGCTTACACGGTAAACTGAAGCCAAGCTAAAGGCTGATGTTAGATAAGCGCTTATTTATTGCGCAGTTTAACAGAAGAAATGCTATAGCAGAAGTTGTTTTGACGTTAATTGACGTCGGCGTAAACTGAAGCTTTGTTAGGGTGATTGTCGCGGTGAATAGTACGACAATCACCGCAACCCGGTTACAACGGTTTACCGTCGTAGGTTTCGCTAAATACGTCGACGCTCTCGGCGGCATCGTCGACCACCTCGGCATCAAATTGAGCGATATTGAATAAGGCTTCACCCTCATTAGCCACTGGAATATTGGTGATACCAATAAGAATGCCATTCACTAACGATTTAATCGGATAGGTTTCCTCACCATGTGGGTTAACGGTTTGTGCGATGACTTGGCCTTTGTTAATCACTTGTCCCAATTCTACCTTAGGAATAACCAAGCCATCGCGCTCAGCACGCACCCAAGTTGAGCGGTAGGCAACCACCGGAGTGACCCGTTTACGGCGCCGGCCTTTGATCATTTTTAACAGCCGCATAACGTTTTCGACACCGTTAACACCAGCATTTATGGCGGCATAATCAAAGCGCAGGGCTTCGCCGGCTTCGTATAAAATCAATGGAATACCGAGCTCATTGGCTAATGAACGCAGCGAACCATCGCGGTCGCGGGAATGCAATACAACCGGCGAGCCAAATGCTTCTGCCATTGCCAAGGCGGCTTCGTTTTCGGTGTTCACGCGAATTTGCGGAAGATTACTGCGGTGAATAGCGCCGGTGTGTAAATCGATAATATGGGTAGCACTCTTAACCAGTGTTTCACTGAATAAATACGCTAAACGGCTACCTAAAGCGCCGCGTTCAGAGCCGGGAAAACAGCGATTGAGGTCGCGGCGATCAGGTAAATAACGAGACTGCTGAATGAATCCAAAAACGTTGACTACCGGTACGATGATCAGCGTGCCGTGTAAGGTCTTTGGATCGACTTGGCTCAGTAATCGCCGGCAAACCTCCACACCGTTCAATTCATCGCCGTGAATAGCGGCGCAGACTAGCAGCGTTGGGCCTTCTTTAATGCCATGAAATACTTCAGCATGCAGATCCATCGGTGTGTCATTATATAAACGTGCAGCAGGAATGCTGACGCTATGCCTTGAGCCAGGGGCTATGCGCTGGTCCGCCAGCTGGAACGCTTTCATCTCGGTCAGCCTCGTCCTTTCGTGCGGGTGCGGTTGGCTTTCGCATTTTTCTCAATAAAGCCAATAATTTGTTTGGCCACATCTTTACTGGTCGCCGATTCAATACCCTCTAAGCCCGGCGAAGAGTTGACTTCCATCACCAGTGGTCCGTGATTAGAACGCAGAATATCCACCCCGGCAACGTTTAAACCCATGGTCTTGGCCGCTTTAATCGCGGTCGCGCGCTCGGCGGGTGTAAGCTTGACCAGTGAGGCACTGCCGCCACGGTGCAAGTTAGAGCGGAACTCGCCTTCTTTGGCTTGCCGCTTCATTGCTGCGATGACCTTATCGCCAATGACAAAGCAGCGAATATCGGCGCCACCCGCTTCGCGAATATATTCTTGCACCATGATGTTCGCGCGCATACCCATAAACGCTTCTATCACCGATTCGGCTGCCTGCCGGGTTTCAGCTAATACCACGCCAATACCTTGTGTGCCTTCAAGTAGCTTAATCACTAGCGGCGCGCCACCGACCATATCAATTAAGTCTGGAATATCTTGTGGCTTATTGGCAAAGCCGGTGGTCGGCAAACCAATGCCTTTGCGCGATAACAATTGCAGCGAGCGCAATTTATCGCGGCTGCGTGAAATGGCTACTGACTCATTCAACGGGTAAACACCCATCATTTCAAACTGACGTAAAACCGCGGTGCCGTAAAACGTAACCGACGCGCCAATACGCGGAATCACGGCATCATAAGCGGGTAACTCGCTGCCCTTCATGTGAATCGACGATTCACGCGCGTTGATATTCATGTAACAACTTAGCGGGTCAAGGACGTCGACTTCGTGGCCCGATTGCTGTGCCGCTTCAACTAAACGACGGGTCGAGTATAAGCGTTTATCGCGTGATAAAATGGCAATTCTCATGCTTATTCTCCTAATAAATATGATGCCGCTGGGTCGACGCAAAAGCGACCACGCATGGCCTCGCGGCCCAACAACATACGGAATTTCATGGTGTCACGGTTGCTTAAAGTGACCTGAATAGGGCCGTCAAAGTCGCCCAGTTGTAGTCGCGTTTGAATGACATAACGCAATTCGATATGGCCGCCCGAATCGGTGACCTCTCGTTGATCAAAAACGCGCGCCTCAAATACGTGCTCACGATCGCTGTCTTGCTCTGGGTGAATCCAAACTTTTAACCAGTTTTCGCCATCGAGACTAAAAGGTTCGATGGCGAAAGCATGTAAACACGAGGTCTTCGCGCCGCTATCGACTTTCATATTGATGGCATCAATCGCTAATTCGGGTAATTTACCCCATTCTCGCCAACCGAGTGTTTGCATGTAAAAAATCTCCGTTACCGCTTTGACTATGGATAGGGTATGCGCGTTGTGCTGGACTCTTGTGGTAGTGCCACTTGAGTTTGCACGATGTTGATTTGGTGCTCCCGCAGAATTGCTAACACGGCATCGATGAGTCGCGCTTTAGATTCAAAAAAATCGATGCTGCGAACCCATACCGAGAATTGCGTTTCAACGCCCACTAAGCTAATACCATTACGAAAAAACTGTGGTTCTGGTTCGCGTAACACATCACGTTGGCTCGCCGCCAACTGCATGAGTAATTCATGCACCTGAGCAAGCTCCGTGGTGGGCGCGAAGTTTAAATATAAATCGACGCGACGGATAGCAAATTTTGAGTAATTAACAACATTACCTTTAATTAATGACTCGTTAGGAACCCGAACGTATAGGTTATCGAAGGTGCGTAGCTTAATCGACAGCCAGTCAATGGCAATAATCTCTCCACGGATGCCGTCAATACGGATAACGTCGCCGATTTTTAGACTGCGTTCGCTGAGTAAAAACAAACCGCTGATCAAATTGGACGCCGAGGTTTGTGAGGCAAAACCAATGGCTACCGATAAAATACCGGCCGCACCTAGCAAAATCTTACTTTCAAAGCCGAGTTCTGATAGCGCCGTTAACGAGAAAATAAAAATAATGCCGTAGGATACCGCACGTTGATAAAGAATATTTTTGTGCGTATTCGCCTGGCTATCCATGTAGCGCCGCATCGCACTGAGTAAAATTGAACGCAGTAGTAAGCCGGCGATTATCCAACCGCAGGCTTTCATCCAAGTCCAGCTGTCGGCTCGCGAAACCGAATCAACCACTTGGTCAACAACATCGACGGCAGAAATCATCCTATGATCGCCTCCAACGCGCGGAAAAAGGTACGTGAGTCAGATTTCAAACGCGCTTCGCCGACCAGCTTCGGGTTATCGGCTTTGCGACCGATGGTGCGCGCGTAATTAAGCTTTAAGGCATCGCTGTGACGCTCATTAATAATGGTAACCGTGGGCGACCAGTACTGTTGGTTGGATAACTGATAAATGGGCAAGTACATGACCGGAATGTTGAGCTTGTCGATGCGCAAAGTGCGGCTTTCTTTATTCACTACCCGCAACTCCATTAACACATGATGAGCGGCGACATCGAGCAGTTCTGGCGATAACCGTAAGTAATCAGCCGAAGCAAAGCAGACTTCACCCTCGCGGGTATTGAGTCCAAACCATGTTTGTTGCAGCGGCTCGGTTGCCATTTCGTATACCGGTTCTGGCTCGCTGTGAGGCATGGCGGGATTAATAAATAACTGCAGCGACATCGGTATGGCGGTATAAAACTGGGCTCGACTATTCCCCGGAATGGCGATGCCGCGAGTGGGTTTGACCACCACCGGTAGATGCGGTAAAACAGGTTTTATGTGGAGTTGGTGTTGCTGTTTACCCGGCACCCAGCGCAGCATATCGTCAAACTGCTCAGGTTCGCTGTCGGCTGGCAAAATGGCTAGATGTTCAACGCAAACGGTGGGGGCGTTGCTACTATAAAACAGCCACTCGTTATCCGAGCGCAATACCACCGTTTCGCTGTGACGAGTGACTACACGTAAACCTTCGCGCGGTTTTAACGTGTGCGTGTCGATAAATTCTTGCAGGGTAATAGACATCTTTGCTTGTAGGCCATTGATCCGCTTGTGGCTCTTGACTCGTTAGAATAGGCGTTCAACAATTTGACAGCAAGCTTTCGCGAATAAAAAGGAAAATCCTATGCCAGGATGTGGCCCATGCACTTGCCAACAGCGTCTTCCGTTTGACATTAAAATGGCAATGCAAGCCATTGTCGACTTGAATGCCGGGCAAATTTTTGCTCATGAAGCGCTGGTGCGTGGTAGTCAGGGCGAGGGCGCCGGCTTTGTACTAAGCCAAGTGGATGACGATAACCGCTATAGCTTTGACCAGCGCTGTCGGGTCAAAGCCATCGAGACGGCGGCGCAACTCCAGTTGCCGGCACGGCTGAGTATTAATTTCATGCCAAATGCGATTTACGAGCCAGAAACTTGCCTCGCCACCACACTAAAAGCAGCCGGACGCTATCAGTTTCCGCATCAACGTATTATTTTCGAAGTTACCGAACAGGAGTCGGTGGTTGACCGGGCCTTTCTGATCGATGTTTTTCAAGCTTATCGCGAGCATGGCTTTATGACCGCCATCGATGATTTTGGTGCGGGTTACGCGGGTCTTGGACTTCTCGCTGATTTTCAGCCCGACATCATTAAAATTGATATGAAACTGTTGCGCGATATTCATTTGCACAACGCCAAGCAAGCCATTGTTCGAGGTATCTGCCAGATTGCTAATGAGCTAGGCATCGCCATTATTGCTGAGGGTATCGAGAGCCAAGAAGAGTTGCAGTTCGTGCGTGAATTGGGGGTGTATTTAGTACAAGGTTATTTGTTTCATAAACCGCAGTTGGGGCGGCTTGATGCGCCAGCGGGTTTAAGCTAGCCAAAGCTTAGCTTAAATACTGATTCTTACTTTGCTGTAACTGCCTTAAATAATCTCTAAATTCGAACAAGTCACGATCTAACGCATTCGCGCTAATATAAAAATCATAGCCCAATAACTCGCGTAACTGCGCGGTACGAGTAGCAAATACCGCCATCACACCGCGGTATTGTTGACCGTTCGGGCTGATATAGCGCTCTGGAATATCAAAGTAGTCGCTGTAGTCATGTGCGTCAGGCAGTTGATGACGTAGCGCCATGATCAGCAGTTGCCGTTGCTCAAAGACCAAATGGTTAGCAAGACGCGGTGAAATATCAGCTAGCGCGCGGTCAATGTTGTCGACGCGAAAGGCAATATAAGGTAAATCCTCGAGCGCAAAGGGGCGCTGCACGCGTGGAATATCAAATCGTACAATGTTGTCCCAATGTAACCGCCAAGTACCTTTACGGTGTACATAATCAATCGTTTCTGGGGTGATTTTAAGGGAGTAGTCAGGCTCAAAATATTTGCCTGCCGCGAGTAATAGACTGACGCTACTAAGCAACCATAAACACAGCCAAATTAGTGTCGGCAGCGGGATTTCGGCTAACCAACAGAACGCCATAAAGACTAAGCAAAACACGCCTAATGCCGCGACCGTTAGCGCGTTTCGTTTTGTCAGCGCGGTAACATATTGCTCGGGCAAGTTCATCAATGACTGTACCAAATAAAGAATAACCACATCAGCAAGGCCCAGATGAGCATCGCTCGGATACGTTTACAAATCGGACAGTCGCGCTTAAATCGCATGTTCGATACCTAATCTTGAGGTTCTGCAAAGGCGCGTTGTAATAGCCGGCGGGTGAAGTCCTTCTTTAAGTAAAAGCCACGTGGCAGCGCCTTGATAGGCTGGCCATCGGCACCAACGGCGTCGGTTAGCACGCGACCATTTGCGGCTTTTGGCCGGAGCTGCAAGTAAACCCCATGATGGGCACTGATGGTTTCTACTTCGCCTAAACTAATTTTGTCCATATGCTCCTCCCAGTCGGCTTGTAATTGGGCATCCTCAAGTTGGTTCGGACGCCATAAAAAAGCGCTGCCGACCACCCGCTCGGCAAGCGGCACTTGGCGGCGTCCATCAATGGGTAACCATAAGACGCATTGTAGCTTATTGCGGACATTGCTGTTGAGCCAACTCAGCCCAGCGGTCGCCATCAGCGGTGCCGAACAGACAAAGGTGGTTTCCAACGGATTGCCGAGTTCATCAATCGGTAGCGTTTTTAATTCTACGCCAAGCTCGGGAAAGTCTTGCTGCGGTGTAGAGCCAGCGCTGGCACCCAAATAACGTTCAATGAGTTGACCTACCCAGCCTTTATCGCGGCGTAAGTCGGCAGGCATCACGAGTTGTGCCTGTTGCGCTAAATCGGCAAACCGATAGCCAGCCAGACTGGCGGCACGGTCAAATAATTGATCAAGCGTTTGTGGCGGATCGGGATTGGCGTCCAACATGTCAAAACGGTCTCTTTAAATTAGCATTAAGCGTTGGCTTGATAGTGCTATTGTGCAACGGGCAAGGTAAGCGACGCAAAGTTTATTGCTAACAACGCAAAGAGTTATTTGCCCAGTGCCCAGCTTTGTGGAAAAATCAAAGGCAGAATCCGAGAAAATGAGGATGCTCGCGTGATAGATGCTGATGGATTCCGCCCTAATGTTGGAATCGTCATCTGTAACGAGCAAGGACAAGTCTTTTGGGCACGTCGTTTTGGTCAACATAGCTGGCAGTTTCCACAAGGTGGTATCGATGATGGCGAAACACCTGAACAAGCCATGTATCGTGAACTGTGGGAAGAAGTAGGGTTACAACCTGAACAAGTTGAAATTGTCGCCAGCAGCCGTGGTTGGTTGCGCTATCGCTTACCGCGGCGCTTGGTGCGACGTGATCAACGGCCGATGTGTATCGGCCAAAAGCAGCGTTGGTTCTTGTTGCGTTTGACCTGTGCCGAACAGGATGTGAATGTGCTGAGTTCCAGCCACCCAGAGTTTGATCATTGGCGTTGGGTGAGCTACTGGTATCCGGTGCGTCAGGTGGTGTCGTTTAAGCGTGATGTATATCGCCGCGTAATGAAAGAATTTGCACCCAGTGCGATGCCACATCCACATAAGCCCGCACAGCCCTACAAACGTCAAGGCGGCGTTCATGCGCACAAGCAAACGGCGCGCCCGCAACGACGGAAACGGTAAGTTATGATAATCACTTTGCAACGTATCGTTGAAGCTGTTAATCAGGCCCCCGATTTTTCACGGGCGCTGGTGACCATGGTACAGCAGGTCAAAACGGCGTTAGCAACCGATTGTTGCAGTGTATTTATTGCCGACCATACGCAGCGCCAATTTGTGATGTTGGCTAGCGATGGCTTCCAAGTCGCAGAAAACCAGCACATCCGAGTCAATTTTGGCGAGGGTATCATTAGCTTAGCGGCGCAGCGCGAAGAGCCATTAAATATCGCTGATGCCAGTTTGCATCCGGCCTTCAAAAAACTACAGAACGTTGGCGAAGAGCGCTATCGGGCGATGCTTGCGGCGCCGGTGATTCACCGTCGTAAAGTGCTCGGCGTGTTGGTCATTCAGCAGCAAAATTCACGTGCGTTTAGTGCCGATGAAGAAGCCTTTTTGGTAACGCTAGCGGCACAATTAGCGGTGGTCATTGCGCACGCCGAGGCGAAAGGTTTATTGCGCACCGAACAGTCGCATTGGGTCCATAGCCTACGCGGTCAGCCCGGCTCGCCAGGGGTGGCTATTGGTCCATCGTTCGTTGCCCGGCCCGAAGCTAGGCTTGACGAAGTCACCGCTAAACGCACCGACAAACCCACGCAAGAAATTCGTAAATTCCGTAACGCGGTGGCGCGTACTCGACAGGATCTAAAAGAATTGTCGGCGCGCATGCAAGATACGCTGCCTGCCGACACCTTGGCGATTTTTGATGTTTACCAGAGCATGCTCGATGCCGCCAGTTTAGGTGATGCGGTCGAGCAAGCCATTAGCGAAGGCTGGCGCGCACAAACGGCATTAAAGCAAGTTGTCGAGAACTTTGTCGCGCAATTTGAAGACGTTGACGACCCGTATATTCGTGAGCGTGCGGCTGATGTGCGTGACATCGGCCAACGTGTGTTAATGCATTTACAGGCTCGTCAAAACCGCTTTGCCGAGGTGCCCCAACAGTGCATCTTGGTGGCCGACGAAGTGACCGCCTCGATGTTGGCGGAACTGCCGGTAACCGACATCATCGGTATTATTTCGATCCGCGGCTCTAGTAACTCGCATGCCGCAATCATGGCTCGTAGCATGGGGATCCCAGCGGTACTGGGCTTAGACGACGTCAAGCTGCATTATTTTGCTGAGCAAACGCTGATTGTCGACGGCTATACCGGCGATATTTACGTCAACCCGCCTGCGCATGTGCACAAAGAGTATCAGCAGTTAGCGCGGGAAGAAGATGAGTTAAGAGAGACCGTCGCCACCTCGCGTGGGCAAGTGGCAGAAACCGAAGACGGTCAGCGCATTAGCCTGCAATTAAACGTCGGTTTACATGTCGAGCAAGATTGGCTGCGCGATATCGGTATTGATGGTGTCGGCCTATTTCGTAGTGAAATTCCATTTATGATGCGTGAACGGTTGCCTACCGAGCAGGAACAAGTCGAGATGTATCGGCAGGTGCTGGCGCAGTTCCCGCAGCGTCCAGTGGTCATGCGGACGCTAGACGTAGGTGGTGATAAACCGCTACCGTATTTACGCTTAAGCGAGGATAATCCATTCTTAGGTTGGCGCGGTATTCGCTTGACGCTTGACCACCCGGAGATTTTCTTGATCCAGGTACGTGCCATGCTGCGCGCTAGCATCGGTTACGACAATCTTCGCATCTTGTTACCGATGGTCACCAGTTGTAGCGAAGTTGATGAAGCGGCGCGACTACTGCGGCAAGCTTACTACGAAGTCTCCGAAGAGCTGGGCTGCGATGATGGTCAGCAACTGTATCAGCCGCAATTGGGCGTGATGATCGAAGTACCGGCAATGGTCTATCAGTTAGAAGCGATAGCCAGTAAGGTAGACTTTTTTAGCGTCGGCAGCAACGACTTAACCCAGTACGTATTGGCCGTCGACCGTAATAATCCGCGTGTTGCCTCGCTTTACGATGCCTTCCATCCGGCCGTATTGGCCTGTTTAGATGATATCGCTAAGCGTTGCCAGCAATTGAACAAGCCGGTCAGCGTGTGTGGTGAACTGGCGGGTGAACCCGGCGGTGCTTTGTTGTTGGTCGCGATGGGTTATCGTACCTTGAGTATGAACAGCTATAACATCGACCGTATTCGTTGGATCTTACGCCATGTGCGCTCATCTACGTTGCAAGTGATGCTAGCAAAGGCCCTGCAATCACGTCATCCAGAACAGATCCGCAAGATGATCAAGGTCAAAATGGAAAGTTTGGGCTTGGGTGGTTTTGTGCGCGCCGGCAAGTAAGGAAGTCTCATGTTAATAGCGGGATGGTTATGGTGTCTGGCGGGTGGAACCTTAGCGGGCTTGTTAGCTGGTTTATTGGGTATCGGCGGTGGCTTGGTGGTGGTGCCATTGTTAGTGTTTTTACTGCCCATGTTGGGCGTTAGTGCCGAACTGGTGATGCCAACGGCGATTGCGACCAGCTTGGCGACCATTTGTATGACCACGCTCAGTGCGTCACGCGCTCATGCAAAGCATGGTCAGGTAGATAGTTTTTGGGTTAAACGGTTAATCCCTGGGTTGGTATTGGGGGCTGCCGCGGGCGCATTATTAGCGACGGTGATCGACCCGATTTGGTTAAAACGCATTTTCGCCGCGGTGATGATTTTACTCTCGATTCGTATGTTAATGCCGTCGCGTGAGGGCGAGCCGCTGGTCAATGCACCTTATGTCGTGGTTGCTTCGGGTGGCACAGCCATTGGCCTGCTATCAGCATTGGTGGGTATTGGCGGAGGTGCGTTAACGGTGCCATTTTTACAGCGCTTGCAGCTGCCGGTACGGCGCGCTATCGCGGTGTCGTCGGTGGCTAGCTTAACCATCGCTATCAGTGCGGTGTTGATGTTTTTGCTGCTTGGACAGTTGCATCTACGCGAACAACCCAGTGCAATCTTGGGTTATATCAATTTGCAAGCGTGGCTGGGTATCAGCATTGCATCGGTGTTAGTGGCGCCGTTAGGTGCGCGCTTAACACAACGCTTGCCAGTGCGTCGCTTACAACAAATCTTTGCCGGCTTTTTAGTCATTGTCGGTGTTCACTTATTACAGGGATAATGTCGTGATACAGCAACAGGCGTGGGTACTCCCGCAGATCGATCCAGTCATTGTTAGCCTTGGCCCGGTTGATATTCGTTGGTACGGACTCATGTACCTTTTAGGGTTAGCGTTCGCCTTTTGGTATGGCAACCGTCAGGTTAAGCGCGACCCCAACTGGACCAGTGAACAATTTAGCGATTTGCTGTTCTGGTGTTTTTTAGGCGTGGTTATCGGCGGTCGCGTCGGTTATGTGCTGTTTTACCAGTTTCCACGCTTTCTCGAGAATCCGCTGTATTTATTCGATATCACCAGTGGTGGTATGTCGTTCCACGGCGGCTTACTAGGCGTGATTGCCACCATCATCATTTTTGCCCGGGTCAAAGCTAAAGCGATACTCGCGGTCGGCGATTTTATCGCGCCTTTAGTACCGGTAGGGTTAGGCTTAGGCCGTATCGGTAACTTTATTAACGGCGAATTGTGGGGGCGTCCGGCCGATGTGCCATGGGCAATGGTGTTTCCCTCAGGTGGTCCGGTTGCAAGGCATCCATCACAGCTATACGAAGCGGGTTTAGAAGGGCTGCTGTTATTCTTCGTGCTCTGGCTATTTACACGCAAGCCGCGCCCTACCGGCGCCGTGGGTGGTTTGTTTTTGATCGGTTATGGCGCGGCGCGTTTTACCGTCGAGTTTTTCCGTGAACCCGACGAGCACCTAGGCCTGTTATCGCTGGGTATGTCGATGGGACAGTGGTTAACCGTGCCGATGATACTGGTCGGGGTGGTGCTGATGGTGTTAGCCTATCAAGGTCGTTTTCAAAGCAAAGTTAAGGTCAAATGAAAGCTTATCTAGCGTTATGTCAGCGCATCGTTGACGAGGGAATATGGGTCGAAAACCAACGCACCGGCATTCGTTGTCTGACGGTGATCAATGCCGACTTAACCTATGATGTGGGCAACAACCAGTTTCCCTTGATCACCACCCGTAAAAGCTTTTATAAATCGGCTATCGCCGAGTTATTAGGCTATTTGCGTGGTTACTCAAGTGCCGCCCAGTTCCGTGCTATCGGTTGTAATACTTGGAATGCCAACGCCAACCAAAACCAAGCTTGGTTGCAGAATCCGAATCGCCGCGGCGAAGACGACATGGGGCGGGTTTATGGTGTCCAAGGACGTGCTTGGCAACGCCCCGACGGCAGTCATTTAGACCAACTGCGTAAAGTAGTCGATAACCTCAGTCGTGGCATCGATGACCGCGCTGAAATTATGACCTTTTATAATCCCGGTGAATTTGAGTTAGGGTGTTTGCGCCCGTGTATGCACACGCACACCTTTTCATTACTCGGCGATACCCTGCACCTGACTTCATATCAGCGTAGCTGTGATGTGCCGCTAGGCCTCAACTTTAATCAAATTCAATGCTTTGTGCTGCTCGCTTTAGTCGCCCAAATCACGGGGCATAAAGCGGGCTTTGCGTATCACAAAATCGTCAACGCACATATTTACGAGAATCAATTGCCGTTGATGCGTGACGTGCAGCTTAAGCGAGAGCCATACCCGTCGCCACAGTTGAGTATCAATCCCGACATTAAGACGTTAGAAGACCTTGAAACTTGGGTCAGTACCGACGACTTTAGCGTTAGTGGATATCGTCATCATGAACCGATTAAATACCCGTTTGCGGTGTAGTTTAACGAGCTTGTGCAAGGTATTGCGTAACTGCACTGAGGCTCACATGAGGGTCGAGTCGCGGCGCATGAATACGCCAACCGCTGCTATCTTCGTGTAAGCGGAATACGATGCGTTTACTCTTGCTTTCACTAAAACGTTGCAGTTGATTGTCACTGAGTATACCGATGACCCAATAATCCACCGCAACCTCGGCGTAGCCGGCGTCGTTGCTTAACGGCACCACCGCAAAGCGGTCGATGACTAGATGCCGGGTTGCTACGGCTGGCGCTGCAGGCCAACTGACTAAGTTGTCAAATTTGGGCTGTTGTTCGGCGTCAAAGCGAGCGCCGATAAATTCTAATTCGCAATAACGACTGACCACTTGTTGTGGCGATACGGTAACATCGGCGTAGGCAGAGCGGTTAAGGCTTAACAGCAGGCCGAGCATTATTAAGGTAAAGTGGACAAATTTCCGTATTTGTTGACTTTTCATACATTCCATAACTGGTTAGAATCGCAGCCCCGCGGTTTAGCATCCGCTAAACTGTAGTGGAAAAGGCGTGAATAAATCGATTAGACACGCCCAAGCGTATAAGCAATACGCTGAATGACCCTGATTCGTTCATTTTCAGCCGCCAGCGCAGCCTCATGCCAAGCGCCAAAGCAACCAAGGTATAACGCATGTTAACAATCACCATTTGCGATGACTCGACCATGGCGCGTAAGCAGTTACAGCGCAGCTTGCCTGCTGATTGGGATGCCATCATCCATTATGCTGAGGACGGTGAACAGGGTTTGAAACGGGTACGTGCGGGGCAGGCCGAGGTGCTATTCTTAGACCTTAATATGCCCGTCATGGATGGCTATCAAACCTTAGCGGCGATTCAACAGGAACAATTAGATTGTTTTGTCATTGTGGTGTCGGGTGATATCCAGCCGCAAGCACAGCAGCGCGTGCAGCAACTGGGTGCCATGGCTTTTATTAAGAAGCCGATGGCAGCGGCTGAGCTACGCCAGCTATTACGTCGATTCGGTTTATACCAAGCGGCGGCAGGGCAGCTGCAGAGCGCCACTGAAGATACGGCGTTGTCCGCACGCGATACTTATCAGGAAGTTGCCAACGTCGCCATGGGGCGAGCCGGTGATCTGCTGGCGCGTGTTTTCAAGCGTTTTATTAACTTGCCCGTACCGACAGTCAATATCATTGCACCGAGCGAATTACATATGGCGTTGACCGCCATTGATACCCGAGCGACGGTATCGGCAGTCAGCCAGGGCTTTGCCGGCAGCGGAGTTAACGGCGAAGCATTGGTGATCTTTAACGATACCGCGATTGCCGATTTAACCGAACTGTTGGGTTATCAAAGCACGTTATCACCAGCACAAACGCAGTTAGAAGCGGTGATGGATACTGCCAGCATCATTAGCAGCGCCTGCCTACAGGGGCTGTCGGAACAGTTACATGTGCAATTTTCGCCCAGTCAACCGGTACTGTTGGCGCGTGATAGTCATATTAGCGACTTGCTGAGTCGTCACCAAGAGCGTTGGCAGCGAGTACTGGCCATTGAAATTGGTTACAGTATGGCTGACAGTCAAGTCAGCTTTGACTTGCTGTTATTATTTCCTCAAGTCGCGTTACCCGCGTTAGATCGCTTATTGACGCATCTGTTGGAGTCTAGCTCATGAGTAATCAAGCCTTAGATGAACTGGCGCAACTCGAAGAACTGCATTGGCAACTGAGTATCCTTGGCGCGATAGACGTTGGCATTGTGGTCGTCGATAACGCTTTTCAAATTCAAGTGTGGAACGCCTTTATGGAAAACCACAGCGGTTTGCGACCAAGTCAGGTACGCGGTAAGTCGTTATTTAGCTGTTGTTCTGAAATCGACGAAAGCTGGCTACGGCGAAAAACCGATGTGGTTTGGCAACTGGGCTCCCGAGCATTTATTACCTGGCAACAGCGACCATACCTGTTCCGCTTTCGGCATTACCGCCCGGTCACCGGTAACAGTGATTGGATGTACCAGAACGTTACCCTGTTACCGCTGACTTCAACCCGTGGTGATGTCACTCATTTATGTTTTATTATCTATGACGTTAGCGAGCAGGCGTGTAGTCAGCTTGCGCTGCAACAGCAAGAGTCGTGATCTGATGAATGATTATCAAAGCCGCTTTGCCGGTATTGGACGTGTTTATGGGCAAGCGTTTAGCGATTATTTGCAACATTGCCACATCGTTGTTGCCGGGCTCGGCGGCGTCGGTTCTTGGGCCGTAGAAGCGTTAGCGCGCAGTGGTGTAGGTCGGCTCACACTGATCGACTTGGATGATATCGCGCTGAGCAACAGCAATCGTCAATTACCCGCCACGCAAAGTACTATAGGGCGTTTAAAGGGCGACGTTTTAGCGGCTCGAGTGGTCGATATCAATCCTGCTTGCCAAGTGCGTTTCATCGACGATTTCTTGTTACCAGAGAACTTTGAAGACTATCTTTCGGACGCTGTTGATGGGGTCATTGATGCCATTGATAGTGTTAGCAGTAAAGCGGCATTAATGGCCTGGTGCAAGCGGCGTAAGTTAGCGTTAGTCAGTTGTGGCGGAGCCGGTGGTCAAATCGACCCGACCCAAATTAGCGTTGCTGATATTACGCGGGCGCAACAAGATCCGCTGTTAGCCAAAGTACGCAGCTTATTAAGGCGCGATTACCAGTTTTCTAAAAATCCGCAGCGCAAGTTTGGTATTGATGTGGTTTACTCTACCGAACAATTGCGTTATCCCGTTGCCAATGGCGACATTAGTCATGCTAAACCCGGTGCCGGCAGTATGCGCATGGATTGCCAAAGTGGCTTTGGTGCGGCAATGGTCGTCACCAATACCTTCGCGATGTTTGCGGTGGCGACCTTGTTTAAGCGTTTGCAGCGGCGTATGCCGCCGCCCGCTGCTGTAACTGACGAGTCACCTGAAACACGCCGTTATTGCGCGAAGGGCTAAGAAAACGCTGTAAGCCAATTTTTGCAAAGTACGCGTTTACGTCAAAATTGACGATCTGCGCGGCGGTGGCGCCGTCCAGCGCTTGCTGCAGTACCCCCAGCGTGCCTTTTACCAAGCGTGACTCACTATCCAGTCGCAATCTGACATGACCATTGGCTTGCCATTCGGTGTGCATCCATACTTGCGCTTCGCAGCCACTGACGGCATTTTCGGCGTTACGCCAAGCGGCTTCAAAGTTTGGCATGTTACGGGCGATCGATACCAGTTCACGCAAACTTTGTTCGCGTTGCTGAAAGATTGGTGCGGCAGACTCGTTGCTCATGATGTGTGCGCCATAAAGCTCCAAAAACGGGCTTCAACAGTAACTAATGAAGATAACGGTATTATAACCGAACGACATCGTAACAAAAATGATAGTAACAAGACCGGCTAGGCGTCTAGTCAAGTTTACGTTTACGTCAAGGTCATAACTTGTGCTATCTTGTACCCGTTACTGCAAAACATGATAATGCAGCAAATTACATTAAAGCGGTTATCCGAGAAAGGAACAACAACATGAAAGTACTTGTCGCGGTAAAACGTGTCATTGACTACAACGTCAAAGTACGCGTCAAACCAGATCAGTCAGACGTCGATCTCGCCAACGTAAAAATGGCGTTGAATCCATTCTGCGAAATCGCCGTTGAAGAAGCGGTGCGATTAAAAGAGCAAGGCATCGCCGATGAAGTGGTGGTGGTGAGTATAGGTCCGAAAGCGGTGCAGGAACAGTTACGTACGGCATTAGCGTTAGGTGCCGACCGGGCTATCCATGTCGAGCATGATAGCATGCCTGACTCCTTAAGCGTCGCTAAGCTGTTAAAGGGTGTGGTCGAAAAAGAGCAACCACAGTTGGTTATTCTGGGTAAACAGTCTATTGACTCAGATAATAACCAAGCAGGGCAAATGCTAGGTGCACTGACCGATATGCCGCAGGGCACATTTGCATCTAAGGTAAGCCTGGCTGACGGTAGTGTCGAAGTGACTCGTGAAGTCGACGGCGGCTTACAAACCGTGAAGCTACAGCTGCCTGCAATTGTCACTACCGATTTACGCTTGAACGAACCGCGTTACGCCAAGCTACCCGATATTATGAAAGCTAAACGTAAGCCGTTGGAGACGCTGAGCGCCGATGACTTAGGCGTCACCATAAGCAGTAACATTAAGCTGCTGAAAGTTGAGCCACCTGCCGAACGTAGTGCTGGTGTGAAAGTCGCCGATGTCGATGAACTGATCGATAAACTTAAAAATGAGGCAAAAGTATTATGAGCATTTTAGTTATCGCAGAACATGATAATCAGGCATTAAACCCTGCCACACTGAAAACCTTGGCGGCGGCAGAGCAAATCGGTAGCGATATTACGTTGTTGGTTGCCGGTGAAAGCTGTCAGTCAGTCGCCGATGAAGCGGCTAACGTGGCAGTCGTTAAACGAGTTCTATTAGCTGACAACGCCGCTTACGGCCATCAATTAGCAGAAAATCTTGGCGCCTTAGTTGCGCAATTGGCGAAGCAAGGTGATTACAGTCACATTTTAGCGCCAGCCACTACCACCGGTAAAAACTTCATGCCACGCGTAGCGGCGTTGTTAGATGTCGGTCAGGTATCGGATATCATTACGGTAGAAAGCGAAGATACTTTTAAACGCCCAATTTATGCCGGTAATGCCATCGCCACGGTACAGTCTGGTGATGCCATTAAAGTGATTACCGTTCGTGCTACGGCCTTTGACGCTGTGGCTGCACAAGGCGGAAGTGCCGCTGTTGACGCCGTCGACGCGGTACAAAGTAGCGACAAGTCGAGCTTTGTGGGTGAGCAGTTAGCGGCTTCTGAGCGGCCGGAGTTAACCGCTGCCGAAGTGGTGATTTCCGGTGGTCGAGGCATGCAAAATGGCGATAACTTTAAGTTATTAGAGGCTGTTGCAGATAAGCTCGGTGCTGCGGTGGGCGCTTCTCGCGCAGCGGTTGATGCGGGCTTTGTACCGAATGACATGCAAGTCGGTCAGACCGGTAAAATTGTTGCACCGCAACTTTACATTGCCGTGGGCATCAGTGGTGCTATTCAACATTTGGCCGGTATGAAAGACTCAAAAGTCATCGTTGCCATTAATAAAGACGAAGACGCGCCAATTTTCCAAGTCGCCGATTATGGCTTAGTGGCCGACTTATTTGACGTGCTACCCGCCCTAGAATCTAAGCTTTAAGAAAAAAGGAGCACCAGCAAACTTGCTGGTGTTCCCAACCCGATCTAATCTTTTCCTACCAACTACTTGCATATTTCAAACTCATCGGACATGATTCGCATATCGCCAGAAGTAGCTGCTAGGACGTAACAAAGGTTGGAATGTTGTTACGCAGGATGTGACCTAGCCAAGGCACTGAGGATTAGGTGGCTAACCATGAAAAGAAGAACAACTATGTTAAAAAAACTACCCCTGGCGTCAGCAATCGCGCTGACTCTCGCCGCAACATCGCAAGCACAAGCTGCAGAATTTGAAGTCGGAGACTTTAACGTTCGTTTCGATTCGATTCTTTCTTATGGCGCTGCTTGGCGTATTCAAGACCCATCGGCTCGCTTGTATCACCCCGGTAACCGCGAAGGTGGTTTAGGGCAATCAAGCGTTGGTGATGATGGCAACCTGAACTATGACAAGGGTGACTTAGTGTCATCGGTATTCAAGGGTGTTCACGATTTGAGTATCGACGGTGGCAACTACGGCGCTTTTGTCCGTTTTAAGTATTGGTATGACTATGTCATTTCTGAACAAGAAGTGGCACACGGTCATCCGGGTACCAATTATTACCCCGATGTTAAATTAAATGACTCGGGCTTTGATGACTACTCGCAAGGATCTGGCTTTGAATTGCTAGACGCTTTCGTTTATGCCGACTTTAACCTAGGTGACATGCCGGTTAACGTACGTGCTGGTCGTCAGGTATTGAGTTGGGGTGAAAGTACCTTCATCTTCAACGGTATCAACTCAATCAACCCCATCGACGTCAACGCCGTGCGTCGTCCTGGTGCGGAAATCAAAGAAGCGTTGTTACCTGTGGGTATGGTTACCGCTAACTTTGGTTTGACCGATAACTTAAGCTTAGAAGCGTTTTACCAGTATGAGTGGGACAATACCAAACTAGACGGTTGCGGTACCTACTTCTCAAGTGTTGATATTGTCGGTGGCTTTGGCTGTGACAAAGTGACGCTGAACCCCGAGTTAACTCCTGGTAACTTTCTGAGTGACCGTGAGTCGGTGGAAAACGGCGTATATTTAGATCGTCGTCCCGATATTAAGCCCGATGATGATGGTCAGTACGGTGCCAGCATGCGCTACTATTCGGTCGGTTTAGATACCGAGTTTGGTGTGTATTTTATGAATATTCACACGAATACGCCGATTATCTCTGCTTATAACTGGCGCGTTGACCCATTCGAAATCGGTTTTTCACCAACCAATAGTTATGTCATCGACGGTCCGGATTTTGTCATCGAGTACCCTGAAGACCAAAAAATTCTTGGCGCGAGCTTTAGCACCAATGTCGGTCTTTGGTCGGTAGCGGGTGAGTACAGCATGCGTAAAGACATGCCGGTGCAAATCAACACCACCGAAATTTTGACCTCGGGCTTACGGCCTACCGTACCCAGTACCTTCTCTGAGCGTTTCTTGAGTGCCGAGCTGAGCGAAAAAGCCCAAGGCTATGACCGCTTTGACGTACAACAAGCGCAATTAAGCTTTATTCGCTTTGTTGATCGTCTGTGGGGTTCTGACCGCATGACCTTTATCGGTGAAGTGGCGATGAACCGCGTCAACGGTTTGCCTGACTTAGATACGCAGCGTTATGGTCGTCTGCCCATCTATGGCAAATGCTTAACCGTGGCTGACCAGCAAGCACTGGGAAATGCCGCCGCCAGCGCTGATCAGAACTGTGAAGGTTTTGTCACCAGTACGTCTTGGGGCTATCGCACACGCTTTGTCTTTGAATATTCAAACGTCATTGCGGGTTGGAGTTTAAATCCAACAGTGGCTTTTGGTCATGACGTTAGTGGTTATTCGCCTAACAGCAACTTTATCGAGGGTCGTAAGACCATCGGTTTAAGTGTGGATGCCAACTATTTAAGCAAATACCGTATCAGCTTAGGTGTAACCAGCTTTACCGGTGGCGATTACGATGCTAACACCGATCGTGATTTCGCCTCGGTCAGCTTCTCGTATGCCTTCTAAATAACTCGTTTAGTCGTTAACAAGCCGCTTCATTGACTGAAGCGGCTTTTTTTATGTCGTTTAGCCGTCAAGGTGAGTGCTGGTTGTTCGTCGCTTTTGCTGGTGGCTGAACGGTTTTGTCGTTGGCATCAGGGTCAACATTCGGTTAACTTGTTGGAAACAACAGGGAGATAACCATGATGAAAAAGTGGCTCATAGCTTGTACGGCGGTCGTCACACTGCCGACCTTTGCTGCCGACAATAACTTGCAGTTGGAAGATATTTTTAACTTAGAATATGCAGCGCAACCGACCATTCATCCTGATGGTGATGAAATTGTCTTCGTACGTCAGTACATGGATATTCAAACTGACCGTAAGAACGGTAATCTGTGGACCGTCAGCCGGCAGGGCGAGCTACGGCCATTAACCAACGGCCAGTATCACGAGTACGCGCCAGTATGGTCGCCTAAGGGCGATAAGTTGGCGTTTGTGTCAGACCGTACCGGTAGCTCGCAAATTCATCTGTATTGGCGTGACAATGGTCAACAGGCGGCTATTACGCGTTTAACTGGTTCGCCGAGCAACCTTAGTTGGTCACCCGACGGGCGCTATCTAGCGTTTACACAATTTACCCCAGTCAAACAAGCACCTCCAGTATCGTTACCGGGTAAGCCGGCCGGTGCCGAATGGGCAGAGCCGGCCATTTATATCGACAAAGGCAACTATCGCTTTGATGGTGGCGGTTATGCACGCGACGGTTATCAGCAAATTTATGTGGTGCCGGTCAGTGGTGGCAGTGCACGTCAGCTAACGCATGACGAGTTCAATCATAGCGGACAACTGAGTTGGTCAGCCGATGGGCAGTCAATTTTCTTCTCGGCTAACTTACGTGATGATGCCTTTCAAAACCCAGCCAATAGCGAAATTTACCGATTGTCGGTCGGCAGCGGTGATATTCAGCAAATCACCGACCGTAATGGTCCCGACAGCGCCCCCTTGGTGTCACCTAATGGCAAAAAAATAGCCTATGTCGGTTACGACGACGAAAAGCTGAGCTACCAAATCAGTCGACTGTATGTGATGAACAGCGATGGCAGTGACCGTCAGCTATTAACTGCGGATTTAGACCGCAGTGTTACCGGTGTCGCTTGGGCGGCTGATAGTGACAGCTTATTTATTAGTTATGACGACAACGGCGTTGGTCAGTTGGCCGAAGTCGATTTAGACGGCGATCGTGAACACTTGGTGAGTAAAGTCGGCGGATTGTCATACAGCCGTCCCTACGGTGGTGGCGACTTTAGTGTCAGCAACAATGGCCGTATTGCATACACGCAATCGAACCCCTTACGTCCCGCCGAAATCGCGTTGTTAGATAAAGGAAAGAGCAAGCTATTAACGCAATTGAATGAAGATGCGCTGGCGCATAAGTCGCTTGCGCAAATTGAAGAGATTCGGTACCAGTCATCGGTCGACGGTCGAGATCTGCAAGGTTGGATTGCCTACCCACCGGGTTTTGATAAAAGCCAGTCATATCCACTGTTATTAGAGATTCATGGCGGGCCGCATACTAACTACGGTCCACGCTTTGCCGCCGAAATTCAGCTATATGCTGCACAGGGCTATGTGGTGTTGTATACCAACCCACGCGGCAGCACCAGTTATGGTCAGGAGTTCGCTAACCTGATCCACCACAATTACCCCAGCCAAGATTATAACGACCTGATGGATGGCGTCGATGCGGTTATCGATAAAGGGTTTATTGATGAGCAAAACTTGTTCGTCACTGGCGGTAGTGGCGGTGGTGTCTTGACTGCTTGGATTGTCGGTCATACCGATCGCTTTCAGGCGGCGGTAGTAGCGAAGCCGGTGATCAATTGGTACAGCTTTGTGTTAACTGCTGATATGTACAACTTTTTCTATCAGTATTGGTTCCCCGGTCTGCCTTGGGAGAACATGGAGCACTACATGAAGCGTTCTCCAATTTCGTATGTAGGTAATGTGACAACACCGACCATGCTGTTGGTCGGCGCCGATGATTACCGTACGCCAGTCTCAGAAACCGAACAGTTTTACCAAGCGTTAAAGCTGACCGGTGTTGAGACGGCAATGGTACGTATTCCGGGTTCGGGCCACAGCATCTACAGCCGACCTAGTAACTTAATGAGCAAAGTCGCTTACATCTTGTATTGGTTTGAGCAACATAAGCACGCCGACCAATAATTATTGCAGCCGCCGCAACCGTTTTACGCGTGGCGGCTCCTTGTGCTAGCTGAGTTGGTTTATAAAAAGCTGCCGATAACGTTCATTCATCAGCTCTTTGCTGTGTTCTTGCAAGGCCCGTTGTCGCGCAGCGGCCGCCATAGTCGACGCTTGCTCGGGCTGATCGAGTAGTTGCCGTAAGGCTGTAAACCAAGCATCGCTATCATTTTCGCCGCAGAGTAAGCCAGTGCTGCCATCGATGAGCACTTCGCGCACGCCAGGGACATCGCTGGCGACCACACTACAGCCAGCCGCCATGCCTTCTAGCAAGGATAACGGCATGCCTTCGTAGTGGGTACAAAGTACGGCGATTTTACTTTGCTTTAATAGCTCAGGTACGTGGTCGCAAAAACCAAGGAAATCGACCCACTCGGTTGTTCCAAGTTGCTCACTCAACTGTTGCATGTTGCCCATCAGCTTGCCTTGTCCGGCAAAGGTCAGCTTGACTAGATAACCCGCCGCCAGGAGCTGGGCGTGAGCTTTCAGTAGGGTGGCGTGGTCTTTCTGCTTACTAAAACGCGACACCATGACAATGTTATCGGCACGTTGATGGTAGGGGTATGCTTGCGCATCACTAAACGGCTGCAGGTTGATACCGTTTGGAATCGCTATACATTTATCGCTGGGAAAACCCATTTCTAGCAGACGTAATCGCACTCCCTCTGAGCAGCCCACCAGTTTTTTCGTATAGCGCGTCAGCCATTTGGCTTGTTGTAAGCGCCACCAAGTGTAACGTTCACGGGTGTTATGTTCGACATGAACTAGGGTCGGCACTCGCGCCAGCAAACCCGCGTAACGGCCCCATAAATGCTCGCTAAAGCCGTGCGCAACTAAAACATCAGGACGAAAGCGCCGACACTCGGCAGCCAGCGCAATGATCGCGCTGATATGGGTAACATTATTGACCTGTGTTACCGGCACACCGGCATCCACTAGCGCTTGAAACTTGGCCGGATCGGCACGGCGCTTTTTTCGTAAAACCAGCAGTGGTTCAATGTTGGCGTCGGCCTGCGCCGCTTTGACCAGCGCGATGGCGACTTGCGTTGCTCCGCCAGAGAAGCCGCCGGTGACAAAATGTAATACTCGCAGCGGACGTTGACTCATGCTTGGCCCCCTGCGGCGAGCTTGATGTATTCGGCGACAACCGCGTCGGGACGAACTTTATCGAGCAGCGGCCAGCGCTGCAAATCGACCTGCGGTGGTTGCTGCAACAGTTGATCAATTTTATCGGCAAGCTGCGTCGGGCTGTTTCGTGGCACTAACCACTCTGGGTGAAAACTAGCCAAGATCTCGCGTGGCCCATGGGGGCAATCGGTTGACACAAAAGGCGTCTCGCACATCAGCGCTTCGTTAAGCACATTGGGAAACCCCTCAAAATCCGAGCTCAAGACCAGTAATTTAGCTTGCCGTATCCAAGGATAGGGGTTTTGCACCAATCCCGGGGTGATGACGCTGTGCTCTAGATTGCGTCGCCGCAATTGCTTTTTCAGCTTGCTCGACACACGGGTTAATAACACCAGCTTAAGTGCGGGGTGACGTTGCTGCAGTTGGGCAAAGGCGTCAAACAACACATCGTGGCGCTTAGCCCGGGCAAAACGTCCAATATGTAATATAAAGTCGTCGTTTAACTCAACTTGTTGATCTTGTTGCCGTGCCTCGCGAGCCACCTGTTCGGCATCTAACGGATTTAAAATCGTGGTGACTTGACTGGGGCGTAACCAGTCGAGCGAACGTATTTCATCGGCCAGTCCTGCTGATACGGCAATGACCGAACGCCCTTGTAGTACCTTTTTCTTGCGTAATAAGCGGCGATGCTTAAATAAGCCACGGCGACTGGCGCGTAATTCTTCAACCACCGAGGTATGTACGACATAATGGCGAGCCGCGTCGGTTTGCAGGGCCGCCACTAACAGGTGTGATTCATCTAAATGTGAAAAAATGGCGTCGATTGGTGCGGATCGGGCAATTTCATCGCAAACTTGTTGCAGCAACGCGGTGGCGCGTCGACGTTTAACGAAAAAGTCGATGTTCTTGGGGGTGTCTAACGGCAAAAAATGCAAATTAGGAAAGTCATCGGCACGATAATGTGCCTGCTGTGACAGCACCACCAGATGACTCTCAATGCCCGCATCTAACATCAGTTGATGTAGTCGCAAGCAGACTTTTTCAGCTCCACCACTGGTCAGTGTCGGAATAACGGTAACAATTTTCATCGTTTGTTGCTCCGCATTTGCTGCCATTTAAAACGCAGTGTTTCTTTGAGTTTTACCCAGCGGCGTTTTTGTTTATCTTTACGCTGGCCAATTTTTTGAATTTCGCTAGCAAACTGATGATTATTATCGGCAACGTAGGGCACCAGACCTAACACTTCAATGGGCACTTCCCATTGCCATTGCAAGTCGACATCAACCGGTCGGAAAAATGTCCGGCGCGCTGCGAGTAAGCGCTTAGCGCCAGCGTAGCTGACCACTTGTGCGCAGGTGCCCGATGGTGCCTTATCGTAACTGACCAAATCAAAATCCGCCTGGCTTTCGATCACATGCTGTTGACGCGGCTTAAAAGGATTGCCCAGTTTAATAAACTGCCAAGGGTGCTGTAGCGCCGCTAATACGTGCGGAACGTCGGCGAATTCCGGGCTCAAGCATAAATCATCTTCGACGATAATGGCGTAGTCGAGCTGTTCATCGACTATTTTCTGCCAACAGCGTAAATGGCTTAAATAGCAGCCAACCTCGCCCCATGTCAGGTCATAATGATACCGTTGCTGTGCCTTGTCGACATCAAAACAGGCACGCTCAGCGTCGCTCAATGCGGCACCATCGGCGGCGCTCACGCGTTCATAAGGCATGCCGATAGCATCCAGTTGGGCGGTCGCATCGGCTAACCGTTGTGGTGAGCGATCTAAGTTAATCAATAAGGTTTTGTAATTCATGCAGCGCTATTTATGGCAAAATATGTGAATTTGAAGGTTTTTATGGCAGTTTAGTTCCACAAACGCGTATTAAACGACGTTTTTAAGTGGTAAGCAAATCAGCGTGTCAGAGAAAGGGGCAGATCATGGAGAAGACAGCGGCAAGTTGGAGCGAGGCCTTAGCCGAAGAAAAGCAGCAACCCTATTTTCAACAATTGTGGCAGCGCGTCCAACAAGCACGGGCTAATGGCGATACCATATACCCCGCCAACGATGATGTCTTTAATGCGTTAATTCAGACGCCATTACCCGAAGTGAAAGTGGTGATTTTGGGTCAAGATCCCTATCACGGACCGCAGCAAGCACATGGTTTGAGTTTTTCCGTAAAGCCGGGCGTGGCCATTCCACCGTCGTTACGCAATATGTATAAAGCGTTACAGCATGATTATCCGGACTTTCAAACTCCACAGCATGGCTGCCTGACTGCTTGGGCGGAGCAGGGGGTGTTACTTCTCAATACCGTACTAACCGTCGCCGCGGGACAAGCACATTCGCACGCGGCTTGGGGCTGGGAGCGTTTTACCGACGCGGTTATCCGCACCGTCAATGAGCGTTGTCAGGGGGTGATATTTTTGCTTTGGGGTTCACATGCGAAAAAGAAAGCCCAACTTATCGATGCTAATCGTCATCACGTGTTAACCGCCGTACACCCCTCTCCGTTATCTGCGCATCGGGGCTTTTTTGAGTGCGGTCATTTCCGGCGCGCCAATGAACTACTGACTAGCCAACAAAAAAAGCCTATCGACTGGCAATTACCGTTAACCTGCTAATCGAGCGGCGTGTATTGCGGCATGTAACGTGACACCATTCTTGGCGACACAGCTCTTGGCGAAACAGGGCTCGGCAATACAGTGCCGCTCCATAACGACGTTCATGAGTTGCTGAGCAAAATATCAATGAACATCAACGCTGATCCGGCCATAAATGCCCACACACCGACGGTTGCATAGTCTGCAAAGCTTGGCAAAAACAGCATGCTACCGAAAAAAAATGACAGGCTCGACAGTATCGCCAGGAGTTTTGCTGGTAAACGTTCTGCTAGCGCTATCTTCATTATCGCTCCTATTTGCTGATCTCGGGTTGAAAGCAAAAACTAACCGCAATGCGGTTCCAGCTGTTGATCTGAACAATCACCGCTGTCAGCTCGATCACGCCGCGTTCACCAAAACAGTCGATGGCGTTTTGGAATAGTTCAGCGCTGATTGGCTGCTTGCTCACTTGTGTTAAGGCTTCTGTCCAAGCCAAGGCGGCGCGCTCGCTATCGCTGAATAGCGACAGTTCTCGCCAGGCCGGTAACACATCTAGGCGTGCCTGAGATTCACCGTCTGCGCGCGCTTCGTTGGCGTGCATATGCTGGCAAAAGCCGCAATGATTAAGCTGTGATGCGCGTAATTTAACCAAATGCAGTAATTGCGGTGTTAAACGCGCGTCGTTGACGATATCGCCGACCGCGGTTAAGTGTTTAACCAAGTCTGGATACTGTTGATAAAGTGAAGATTGAGAAATACGAGGTTGCATAACGTGCTCCAGGGACAATGTTGTGATTAACTGCCAACAGTGTATGAAGGGGAATAAGCCAAGGATTGGAAATTTGCGACAAACGTTGTTACTTAGCGCACTCCGAGAGCGCGTTAACGTTGCTTACGCTGTCGGTACGCTAACGGCGTTTCTAGCGTCTGTTCATGGAATACGTTGGTAAAGTGGGCTTGATCGAAATAGCCACAGCGCAATGCAATATCGGTCAAGCTGTCGTTGCTACTCATTAAACGCTGTCGTGCCTGCCGAATTTGCCAGTACCGATATAACTGTTGCGGGCTAAAGCCGACATATTTGCGTACTTGCCGCTCTAGCGTGCGACGGCTTAAACCGTGTTGCGTGGCGAGTTGCTGCGGTGGCGTAAGGGTGGTGGCGGCGTACTTAAGAATGGCTGGCAGTTGCCGCGGTAAGGGCAGTGCCGACTGTGCCAGCGCCATCAGCCAGTGCAGTATGAGTTGGAGTTGTGCTGCGCTGTCCAAAGTGATTAATTGTTCGGCTAAACGCCGTAGGCTGGCTTGCTGTGCAAACGGCGTCTGTAGTAGGTCGATATCGATGTTTTCAAAATCATCAAGATTGATTCCGAGCAGGGCCCTAGCGCCGCCAGCTAAAAACCGTATGCTGATTTGCTGAGTCGACAGCGGCCAGCTCTTGCGCATCACATGAGTATGGTGAAAGTAGTGCGCACTGACTTGGGTCGCTGTCAGAGTAAAGGTGAGGCTTGAGCCACCATCGGGGTAGAGCTTTTCCGGAATACCAGCAGCAACCGCATGTCCGTTTGCTGCATGCCAAATACATTGCACCCACGGCGCCAGTACAGGCGGTGGTGACAACCATTGTAAGCTGTCTAACGAAAAGCCACGGGCGGGTATAATGTCCGGTGGTTGATAAGCCATCACAACAGCCTCCAACTCAGTCTATGAAGTAATAATAGACTATGTCAGAGATGCCGCTGTCAAGATAGCAAAAACCCGAGCCAGGCTCGGGTTTTTCACGTCAAAATTCGATGTCCTCGAAATCCAGCTCGTAGCCAGAGTCCATATCGGATAGCTCTTTTCGCAGTCGGTACTTTTCCTTTAATGTCTCAATTTCCCGCCACTTCCGTTTGCTAGCGCGGCCTTTACTGGGTTTATCATTGCCTTGTTGAAGTTCTTCGGAATGATCCATGGGCTACCCCCTATGACAGCTTAACGTGTTAATTATTGTTGTAGCACGTCGTACGCAATTGCGTACGAGCTAACCATCACCACAACAAGTACCACAAGTTGAGTAAAAATAAAACCAATTTGTTGCAAAAGTGTTGCGGCTATGTGTCGTAGCGATGAATTTTGTCCTCGCTTTTCTTTCCTGTATGGCGCTGATATACTGCGCGGCTGACGTTCAGCGTCGAGCAATTTCGTTCTTTGACAGCACAGGTAATTGGTATGCACCCCATGTTAAACATCGCGGTGCGCGCAGCGCGCGCAGCGGGAAAAATTTTGGTTAAAAACTTCGAGCAAGGGCAAGATTTAAAAGCCACGCAAAAATCACCTAATGATTGGGTCACCGAGCTGGATAAAGCCGCCGAAGACATTATCATTGCGACCATCAAAAAGTCCTACCCTAAGCATGGCTTTGTCGCTGAAGAAAGTGGCGTGCATAGCGGTGAAGAAAACGATTATCAGTGGGTTATTGACCCGCTTGATGGCACCACCAATTACTTGCGCGGTATTCCCCACTTTTGTATCTCAATTGCCTTAATGCACAAAGGCGCCACGCAACAAGCCGTGGTGTACGATCCGCTGCGTGAAGAACTCTTTACCGCTAGCCGTGGTGCTGGTGCGCAACTCAATGGCCGCCGCTTGCGGGTGACTGCATTGCCGGATTTAAACGGTGCGTTATTAGCGACCGGCTTTCCGTTCCGTGCCAAGCATCGCATGCCGGAGTATCAGGCGATTTTTAGTCAGCTGTTTGAGTTCTGTGCCGATATGCGTCGCGCCGGTGCGGCAGCGTTGGATTTGGCTTATGTTGCCAGTGGACGCTTGGACGCCTACTGGGAAATGGGTTTGAAACCTTGGGATACTGCGGCCGGCGACTTATTAGTACGTGAAGCCGGTGGCATTGTTACCGATTTTGCTGGCGGCCATAACTATTTAGAATCAGGAAATGTGGTTGCCGGTGCACCGAAAGTGATGAAGCAGTTGTTAGCTGAAATTCGTCCGCATCTGACCGATACGCTGAAACGTTAAGCCGATCACCGGAGTCTCGTTATGCTCGACAATATTCGCATTGTGTTAGTGAACACTTCACACACCGGCAATATCGGGTCGGTCGCACGGGCAATGAAAACCATGGGGTTGTCGCAGTTAACGCTGGTCGACCCTGTGCAACTCCCCGATAGCCATGCATCGGCACTCGCTGCCGGTGCAACCGACATCTTGGCTAATGCGCAAGTGGTGTCATCACTACCTGAAGCCTTGGCTGACTGTGGCTTGGTGGTGGCGACCAGCGCTCGTAATCGTACCTTAGATTGGCCGTTACTCGACCCGCGCGAAAGTGCAGCCAAAGTGTTAGCTGAAAGCCCCAATTATCCGGTTGCTATTGTCTTTGGTCGGGAAAACAGCGGTTTGACCAACGAAGAGTTGCAGCTCGCTCAGTTTCATTTGCATATCCCCGCCAATCCCGATTATTCGTCACTGAATCTGGCGATGGCGGTGCAGACCGTTAGCTATGAATTACGCATGCAATATTTGGCTGCCGAGCAACCCGCCGCCACAGCCGTGCCCGCTTATCCGCGCGGCGAAGAGTTGCAACGCTTTTATGCTCACTTAGAGCAAACGTTAACGGCAACGGGCTTTATTGTGCGTCAACATCCAGGTCAAGTGATGACCAAATTACGGCGCTTGTTTAACCGCGCTAGGCCGGAAGAAAATGAACTTAATATTTTGCGCGGGATATTAGCGTCGATCGATAAACAAACGCCGTCTGATTAGCCGTCTAAAGGCGGCAGAGCGACGATGTTCGAAATACTTGACTAAAACACTCGGGAATGTCACCATAACGGCAAGTTTTCATAGATGAGGTACTTGCCATGCGATTAACGTCTAAAGGTCGCTATGCGGTAACAGCCATGTTGGATGTGGCCATTCATACCGAACGCGGACCGGTGCCGTTGGCAGACATTTCTGAGCGTCAAGGTATCTCGTTGTCTTATCTTGAGCAGTTATTTGCGCGTTTACGCAAGCAAGGCTTGGTGACCAGCGTGCGCGGTCCTGGTGGTGGATATCGCTTAGGTCGTGCCGCCGACGATATTTCGGTGGGTTCTGTGATCACGGCTGTGGATGAATCGATAGATGCCACGCGCTGTCAGGGTAAAGCCGACTGCCAAGGTGGCGCTCGTTGTTTAACGCACTCGTTGTGGGAAGGTTTAAGCGACCGTATTTCTGAGTTTTTATCGGGAATCACCCTTGGCGAGCTCATGCACAAGAACGAAATCAGTGTGGTGTCGTCGCGTCAAGATCAGGCGCAGCGGCAGCAACGTGACCAGCAAATTGCTTTAAACTGCCAGCTATAGGCGCTGGTGAGGAGTGGAGTAGAATGAAGTTACCCATTTATCTCGATTATGCAGCAACAACCCCGGTCGATCCGGTCGTTGCTGAGAAAATGATCCAGTATTTAACGCCCGATGGTTTATTTGGCAACCCTGCATCGCGTTCGCATCGTTTTGGCTGGCAGGCCGAAGAAGCGGTCGAAGTCGCACGCAGCCAAATTGCCGACTTGGTCAATGCTGACCCGCGTGAAATCGTATTCACTTCGGGTGCCACTGAATCTGATAACTTGGCCATTAAAGGTGCGGCTGAGTTTTATCAGAAAAAGGGTAAGCATGTCATCACCGTTAAAACCGAGCACAAAGCGGTACTGGACACTTGTCGCCAGTTAGAGCGCGAAGGTTTTGAAGTGACTTATATGGACGTGCAAGAAAACGGCTTGTTAGACATTGATGCCTTTAAGTCGGCGTTGCGCGAAGATACCGTGTTGGTCAGCGTGATGCACGTTAACAACGAGATCGGTGTTATCCAAGATCTCGACACTATCGGTAATCTGTGTCGGGCTAATAAAACTATTTTCCATGTCGACGCGGCACAAAGTGCCGGTAAAATCGCTATCGATTTACAGCAATTACCGGTCGACTTAATGTCGTTCTCGGGTCATAAAATGTATGGTCCTAAAGGCATCGGCGCACTGTATGTGCGACGTAAGCCCCGGGTCCGTTTGAATGCCCAAATGCACGGCGGCGGTCACGAGCGCGGTATGCGTTCTGGCACCTTGGCGACACATCAAATTGCGGGTATGGGCGAGGCGGCGCGAGTCGCTAAAGAACGTATGGCGGCGGACGCAGAACATGCACGCATGTTGCGTGATCGCTTATGGAACGGCGTTAAAGATATCGAAGAAGTCTATTTAAATGGTGATGAAGAGCAGCGAGTACCGCACATTTTCAACATCAGCTTTAACTTCGTTGAAGGCGAATCGTTGATCATGGCACTAAAAGATTTAGCGGTATCGTCGGGCTCTGCATGTACCTCAGCCAGTTTGGAGCCAAGCTACGTATTACGGGCATTAGGCCGTAACGATGAATTAGCGCATAGTTCGATTCGCTTCAGTTTTGGCCGCTTTAGCAGTGTTGAAGAAATCGACTACGCTGTGGAGTTAATTAAGACCTCCATTGTACGCTTACGTGAAATGTCACCTTTATGGGAAATGTATAAAGATGGCGTTGATTTAGAAAGCGTAGAGTGGGTAGCGCACTAACCATTTAGTGCGTCAGCGCTGCCTTAAACTGACCGTTGAGGCAGCGTAAACTGATTGATAAAGAGGTGATTTATCATGGCATACAGTGACAAAGTAATTGACCATTATGAGAACCCACGTAACGTTGGTTCGTTTGAGAAAGATGATGATAGCATCGCCACCGGTATGGTGGGTGCTCCGGCTTGCGGCGACGTGATGAAGTTGCAGCTAAAAATTAATAAACAAGGCATCATCGAAGACGCCAAGTTTAAAACCTACGGTTGTGGTTCGGCGATCGCATCAAGTTCGTTGGTGACCGAGTGGGTGAAAGGCAAGTCGCTCGACGAAGCGAGCCAGATTCAAAACACTAAAATTGCAGAAGAACTGGCGTTGCCGCCGGTTAAAATTCACTGCTCAATTTTAGCCGAAGATGCGATTAAAGCGGCCATTGCCGACTATAAAAAACGACACGCTGAGTAATTAGGAGTTCAGCTATGGCGATTACCATGACTGAAGCTGCTGCTAACCGTGCTCGAAGCTTTCTTGAGCAACGCGGCAAGGGTGTGGGCATTCGTTTAGGTGTACGCACCACCGGCTGCTCAGGCTTGGCTTATGTACTGGAGTTTGTCGATAGCGTCGCTGATGAAGATACGGTATTTACCGACAGAGGTATCAGCATCGTGGTCGACGGTAAGAGCTTGGTCTACCTCGATGGCACCGAGTTAGACTTTGTCAAAGAAGGCTTGAACGAAGGCTTTGAATTCAACAACCCCAACGCCAACGGCGAGTGCGGTTGTGGTGAAAGTTTTAACGTTTAGCCCGAGCCCAGCTTGTCGTTGAGCGCACAAGCGAACCCGATTTAACACGCAGCAACATAGCAAAAACCATGAATCATTTTGAGTTGTTTGATCTGCCGGTTTCGACACACATTGATAACGCCGATTTGCAGCAACGTTATCGGCGTTTACAGCAAGCGCTGCACCCCGATCGTCACGCGGCGGGTAGCGAACGCGATAAGTTGTTAGCGTTACAGAAAACCTCTCAGGTGAATGACGCCTATCAGACGCTAAAGCAGCCGCTTTCGCGTGCTGAATATATACTGCAGTTGCGCGGTATCGATTTTCAGCATGAGCAGAAAACGCTGCAAGATCCCGAATTTTTGATGGCGCAAATGGCATGGCGTGAGCGTATAGAAAGCCTGCAAGCTAACGCTGATATGGACGCCGTTGCCGCTGCCATGAATGAATTACAGCAGCAGACACAGCAGCTACAGCAGACGCTTGAGCAACAAATTGATGCCCACAGCGAAGCCACTGATGAAGCCGCTGCCAATTCAGTACGCAAACTGAAATTTATGCATAAGCTGGATGCTGAGCTAGCAGCTATCGAAGATAAGCTGCTCGATTAATCGCATCCTACCCAGTCTTCAACGCGGAGAACTTTGTATCCATGGCGTTATTGCAAATTGCAGAACCAGGCCAAAGTACCAATCCTCATGAACATCGGTTAGCCGCTGGTATCGACTTAGGTACCACCAACTCACTGGTCGCCACCGTGCGTAGCGGTGAGGCGGCGGTATTAGCCGACGCCGAAGGTCGCTCAATATTACCCTCGGTGGTGCATTATGGCGTTGCGGCAGACCAACAGGCGCAGATTAGCGTGGGTTATGACGCACTTAACGCCAATGACAGTACCGCTGAAAACACCATTGTCTCGGTAAAACGTTTTATCGGCCGTACCATCGCCGACGTTCAACGCCACGTCGGTAATCTACCTTATCAATTGTCAGAAACCGATAATGGTGTACCGGTATTTCACACCGCCGCCGGTGAGCGCAATGCGGTGCAGGTTTCCGCTGATATTTTACGTACCTTAAGCGCGCGCGCTGAGGCCAGTTTGGGTGGTGAGCTTAGCGGTGTCGTGATTACCGTACCGGCGTATTTTGATGATGCGCAACGACAAAGCACCAAAGACGCCGCGCAATTAGCTGGCGTTAACGTCCTACGCTTGTTAAATGAGCCTACTGCAGCGGCCATCGCTTATGGTTTGGACAGCGCACAAGAGGGGGTGATTGCCGTTTACGATTTAGGCGGTGGAACCTTTGACGTGTCCATTTTGCGCTTACAAAAAGGCGTATTTGAAGTGTTAGCGACCGGTGGCGATAGCGCTCTCGGTGGCGACGACTTTGACCAGCAGTTAGTCAACCACTTTAAACAGCAGTGGCAGTTACCAGCAGCGGTCAACGCCAGCGTTGAAAGACAATTAGTCAATGCAGCAAAGGCGGCCAAAGAGGCCCTGACCGAACAGCAGCAGACTGACGTGCAAGTCAGTATCGCTGACGAGTCGCACCGCTTAAGCTTGAGTCGTGCCGACTTCGCGCAATTAATTCAGCCGTTGGTACAAAAAACCATTAGCCATTGTCGTCGCGCGTTACGCGATGCGGGTATTGCCGCCGATGAGTGCCAAGATGTGGTCATGGTGGGTGGTTCGACGCGTGTTCCGCGGGTGCGCGAGGCGGTAGCGGAATTTTTTGGTAAAGCGCCATTAACGCATATCAATCCAGATGAAGTGGTAGCCATTGGTGCGGCCATTCAAGCGGATATCTTGGCTGGTAACAAACCCGATAGTGATATGTTGCTGTTGGACGTTATTCCATTGTCGCTAGGCATTGAAACCATGGGCGGTTTGGTCGAAAAAATTATCCCTCGCAACACCACCATACCGGTTGCCAAAGCACAGGAATTTACCACGTTTAAAGATGGTCAAAGTGCGATGATGATTCACGTATTACAAGGTGAACGTGAATTAGTCGATGACTGTCGCTCGTTGGCGCAGTTTGTCTTGACCGATATTCCTCCGATGGCTGCTGGAGCGGCTCATATTCGTGTCACTTTTCAGGTTGATGCTGATGGCCTGTTAAGTGTTTCGGCGATGGAAAAATCCAGCGGTGTGAGTGCCGAAATCCAAGTAAAACCCTCTTATGGACTCGCCGATGACGATATTGCTGACATGATTAAAGCATCCATGCAGTATGCCGAAGGCGATATGGCTGCGCGAATGTTACGTGAGCAACAGGTTGAAGCTGATCGTATGCTTGAGGCACTCAGTCAAGCCTTGACTAAAGATGGCGAACTGCTTGCCAGCGAACAACGACAGGCGTTGCAACAAGCCATGGATGAGCTACGACAGGCACGCAGCAGTACCGACTTGGATGCGATTAAAGCCGCCATTGCGGTGGTCGATCAATTGAGCCAAGATTTCGCCGCTGAACGTATGGATAAGTCAATTCGCGACGCCTTGTCTGGGCAGTCGATCGATAAGGTGTAGGAGAGCATTATGCCAAAGATCATTTTCTTGCCACATGAAGAACTGTGCCCTGAAGGGGCTGAAATCGAGGCGCAAAAGGGCGAATCGATTCTTGATGTCGCGTTACGCAATCATATTCATATTGAGCATGCTTGTGAAAAATCCTGTGCGTGTACAACCTGTCATGTAGTCGTGCGTGAGGGCTTCGATTCGCTTGAAGAAAGCGACGAACTGGAAGACGACATGTTGGATAAAGCCTGGGGCTTAGAGCCTGAGTCGCGTTTGAGCTGTCAGGCGTTAGTGGAAGACGACGATTTGGTGGTCGATATTCCTAAGTATACGGTCAACATGGTTAAAGAAAACCACTAATTAATTGGTGTTAAATAACAACGGCAACCGTATTTAAGCGACGGTTGCCGTTTTTTTATGACTTCAGTTTATCGGCAAAGGTTTTTCTAAACTTCGCTAATTTCGGGCTTACCACGGCTTGGCAGTAGGCGTTTTCAGGGTTGCGATTATAATAATCACGGTGATAATCCTCGGCCGGATAAAACACCGTTAACGGCTCTACAGTTGTCACCACCGGGTCGGTAAATATTTGCTGAGTTTGGATTTCGGCGATGATGTCATTAGCGATATCGGTTTGTTCGCTGTTGTGGCTAAAAATACAACTGCGGTATTGCGTGCCGACGTCGTTACCCTGACGGTTTAACTGGGTCGGGTCGTGCAGCGCGAAGAAAATTTCTAAAATTTCGCGATAGCTGATTTGTGCCGGATCAAAACTTAGCTGCACGACTTCGGCATGCCCGGTACGACCACTGCAAACTTGTTCGTAAGTCGGATTAACGATGTCACCACCGGCATAACCGGATTCGACGTTAAGAATACCGTTAACGTGATTGAAAGCTGATTCGATACACCAAAAGCACCCACCGCCAAGTGTGGCTTGTGCAACTGACGTTGTCATAGTTACCTCTTTTTGGACGTCTAAACATCTAAAGTGCGTCAGCATCTTAACGCATGCTAACGCCCGACACAATAAAGATAGACTATGTTTTTAACCGTCTTTCACGTATAATTTTGCGCGTTAATTTTCAATAAAATTTTGCTGGAGTAATTTCATGGCTTTAGAACGTACACTGTCGATCATCAAACCAGACGCCGTTGCCAAAAATTTAGTTGGCGCTATCTACAGCCGCTTTGAGAGCGCTGGCCTGCGTATCGTTGCTGCTAAAATGATGCACCTGAGCAAAGAGCAGGCTGAAGGCTTCTACGCAGAGCACAAAGAGCGTCCTTTCTTTGCTGCACTGGTAGAGTTCATGACCTCTGGCCCAATCATGGTACAGGCGCTAGAAGGTGAAGACGCGGTTAAGAAAAACCGTGACATCATGGGTGCGACTAACCCAGCCGAAGCGTTAGCGGGTACGTTACGCGCTGACTATGCAGAAACTATCGACGAGAACGCTGTGCACGGTTCTGATGCCGTTGAATCTGCAGCACGTGAAATTGCTTACTTCTTCAGTGACGAAGAAATCTGCCCACGTACTCGTTAATCGCGACTCTGCCAGCACTTGGCATTAGACCGCGATGAGCTATGATTAGTTATCGAGGTCGTTCTGCAACAGCCCACTGGGTGTGGGTTGTTGCCATACTGCTTGACCCGTCTATGAAGTATTCCTGAGGTGCTATGACTAACGCCATCGACAAAAAAGTCAATTTACTCGATCTGGATCGCGAAGGCATGCGTGAGTTCTTCAAAGAACTTGGCGAGAAGCCTTTTCGTGCCGACCAAGTATTAAAGTGGCTATATCATTATTGCGTCGATGACTTCGATGACATGAGTAACCTCAATAAAAAGTTGCGTGAAAAGCTCAAGCACATAGCCGAAATTCGCGCGCCTGAAATTCGGCTGCAGCAGCAGTCATCAGACGGCACCATCAAATTTGTGATGACGTTGTTTGATGGGCAGGATGTCGAAACCGTGTGGATCCCCGAGAGTGACCGAGCTACCTTGTGTGTGTCTTCACAAGTTGGCTGTGCGCTGGAATGCACGTTCTGCTCGACGGCACAACAAGGTTTTAACCGTAACCTGCGCGTGGCTGAGATTATCGGCCAGGTGTGGCGCGTCAATAAGCTATTGGGCGCCTATGCTGAGACCGGTGTTAAAGCCGTCACTAACGTAGTGATGATGGGCATGGGCGAACCCCTGCTTAACCTCAAAAATGTTGTGCCAGCGATGCGTTTGATGATGGACGATTGGGGCTTTGGCTTATCCAAGCGGCGGGTGACGTTGAGCACCTCGGGCGTGGTACCTGCGCTTGATTTAATGAAAGAACAAATCGACGTGGCATTGGCTATTTCGCTGCATGCGCCCGATGACGCTTTACGTGATCAAATTGTTCCGATTAATAAAAAGTACCCCATTGCTGAGTTTTTAGCGGCAAGCCGCCGTTATATCGACGGCTCAAAAGCGAACAAAGCGGTCACTGTCGAATATGTCATGTTGGATCACGTTAATGATTCAACCGAGCAAGCGCATGCGTTGGCGAAAACCTTGGCGGGTACGCCCAGCAAGGTCAACTTGATCCCGTTCAACCCATTTCCGGGCAACGAATACGGTCGTTCCAGTAACTCACGTATCGACCGCTTTGCTAAGGTATTGATGAGCCACGGCTTGACGGTGATGGTGCGCAAAACTCGCGGTGACGATATTGATGCCGCCTGTGGTCAGTTAGTCGGTGATGTGGTTGACCGCACCAAGCGTATTTTAAAACGCCAACAGCAACAACGTGGTGGTACTGCCATCGATGTCAAGTCGATGTAGGCAGTTTAGTCGGTTCAGGACGAACCGATAACGACGGTAGCCGTAGCCGGTTACAAACAACAATCCGACCAAACGGCAAAGGAATGCACGTGGCTTATTATCGCTGCACCAGCTTCGGCTGGCGCTCGTTGTTACGCTCAAGCCTGCTGAGTTTATTTTTGCTCACTTGGCTGTCAGCCTGCCAACATCGCGTCAGTACTAACCAGCAGCGTGCTGCTGCGGCACAGGCGCGATTGGCACTAGCGCTGCAATATATCGACCAGCAACAGTTTGCGCAGGCAAAATATAATCTCAACCAAGCGTTAGCGCAGCAATCAAATTTAGTCGCCGTCTATAACGGCTTTGCATACTACTATCAGCAAGTTGCGCAGTGGTCACAGGCGCAAGTCTATTATCAAAAGGCACTGCTGCTAGCGCCAGACGACGCCGATACCCACAACAACTATGGGGTGTGGTGGTGTCATCGACAACAATATGCTCAGGCAGAGCAGCATTTTCTTTACGCACTGCAAAATCCCACGTATTTTCGTAGTGCAAATACGTGGGAAAATGCTGCTCGCTGCGCTTGGCGTAGCGGAAACACACAAAAGGCTATAGACTATTTGCGCCGAGCAATAGCACATGCCCCAAAAGCGTTAGCATTGCGGCGAACATTGCGACAATGGTCGATACCACGCACAATGACACAATAGAAAGCTTGCTAACACGTTAGCGGCATATTGTGGCACACTGTAGCCGTTAATACCGTCGGCTGTGGTTGATTAGGGCAGGGAAGCTGTAATTGGTGACACTAGCTGTGCGACAATGACAGTCAGTAACCTATTATCTTTTAGCAGAGTAATTTACGATTAAGCCATGACAGCAGATCACGACAAGCCAGAACATAACGATAACAATAATCCAGCTGAAGCAGTGACGCCGCCGTTACCGACGCCCGGTGAAATGCTGCGCACGGCCCGTGAGCAAAAAAATTGGACGCAGCGAGATATCGCTGAGCGTCTGCGTTTACGCTTGCAAATCATCGAGCTGCTAGAGGATGATGACTACGATAGCTTTGCCTCAGCAACATTCATTCGTGGTTATTTACGCTCTTATTCACGTATTCTGGAGCTTGATGAAGAAACCGTCTTTAAAGCATACCAGCAACTTGGCTATAACGAGCCAACCACCATTAATATGCAAAGCTTTTCACGCCGCCGTGCCCGTGAAGAGAATGACAGTCGCTTAATGATGATCACCTATATCGTGATCTTAGCGGTGCTCGGACTGGCTATTTTATGGTGGGTACAACAGCCTGACTTTAGTTTGGACAATTTGACTGGCAATAATGACAGTGCAGCCACCGAGCAGCTTGAAGCTGCAGCGCCGGAGCTGGATGAAGCTGCTAGTTTAGCTGCTCAACGTGCCGCACAAAACACTGATAATAGTGCCGAACCGGCCGATGAACAGCCGTTGCTGGAAAGTGATGTCAGTGCCAGCGATATGAGTACATCCGGCAGCAGTAACGATCCGCAGCAAGATGCTGGTCAGACGCAACAGCCGCCAGCGTTACAAACCGGCAATGACAGCACTGTTAGCGGTGCAGCCGAAGCGGATGATAATGCGGTAGCTGCGACGCTAGATAACAATGCGACTGAGACGCCACCGACTGCTGCCAATGATAATCAGCAGCAATCGAGCGCAACCACGGAAGCCAATGAAAATGCAGCGAACTTGTCTGCTAATGCGCCAACACCGACAAGCGCGGCGCCAAGTGATGCCGACTTGGTGTTAACCTTTGAGGGCGAATGTTGGGTGAAAATTGAAGACGCCAGTGGCGAGACAATTGCTATTGGTGTAAAACCGGCCGGCTATGTGATGCCGTTAAACGGCAACGCGCCTTATAATATTACCTTGGGTGCACCCGAGGTAGTGGCCATTCAGTATCAAGGCGAAGACTTTGATATGTCACAATTTCGCTCGGGACGAGTGGCGCGTTTTAACGTGCCACAGCAGTAGCACCGGGTGCTACACGACGCCGTTTAAATGGCGTCGAAAGTCGCCAGTAATAACCTGAAAGTGGTAGGTAGGGTAGTAACGTCATGATGCATGAAAATCCGATTAAGCGTCGCCAGTCACGCCGTTTATACGTAGGCTCCGTGCCCATCGGTGATGGCGCGCCAATTGCCGTGCAATCGATGACCAATACTGAAACAACCGATGTGCAGGCAACCTTACAGCAAATCAATGCGATCGCGCGTGCCGGAGCCGATATCGTACGTGTCTCTGTACCCACTATGGAAGCCGCCGAAGCGTTTAAGCACATTAAAGCCGGTAGCCCGATTCCACTGGTTGCCGATATTCATTTTGATTATCGTATCGCGCTAAAAGTTGCCGAGTATGGCGCCGACTGTTTGCGCATTAACCCTGGCAATATCGGCCGTGAAGATCGTGTGCGGGCGGTTGTTGATAGTGCTCGAGACCACAATATCCCGATTCGAATCGGTGTTAATGGCGGTTCCTTGGAGCGCGATTTACAAGAAAAATATGGTGAGCCGACACCGGCGGCGTTGGTTGAATCGGCGTTGCGCCATGTAGAGATTTTGGATCGCTTAAACTTTCCTGACTTTAAAGTCAGCGTGAAAGCGTCTGACGTGTTTTTAGCCGTCGATGCTTACCGTTTGCTGGCCAAACAAATCGAGCAACCGTTGCACTTAGGCATCACCGAAGCCGGTGGTTTACGCAGTGGTTCGGTGAAGTCCTCCATTGGTTTAGGCATGTTATTAGCTGAAGGTATCGGTGACACCCTGCGTATTTCATTAGCCGCCGATCCGGTTGAAGAAGTCAAAGTCGGTTTTGATATTTTAAAGTCGTTACGTATTCGTAGTCGTGGTATTAACTTCATTGCCTGTCCTAGTTGTTCGCGGCAGGAGTTCGACGTTATCGGTACCGTTAACGCGCTAGAGCAACGCCTAGAAGACGTTACTACCGCTATGGATGTGTCTATTATCGGTTGCGTGGTTAATGGGCCCGGCGAGGCCTTAATTTCACAAATCGGTTTGGCGGGCGCGAAGAATAAAAGTGGGCTATACGAAGATGGTGAACGGCTAAAAGAACGCCTTGCTAACGATCAACTCGTTGACGCGTTGGAGCAACGTATTCGCGCTAAAGTCAAAAAGCTAGAAGCCGAGCGCATTGCGATACAGCAGATCGATAACTGATTTTACCCACCACAGTAAAAAAACTATAATGCGCGTAACTTTACATGCGGTGATGACAGCACTGACGCGCATCAATACGCAGTTTAACTTTAGTTAAGATAAATAACGGTAGCTAGAACGTGGCCAAAACAATCCAAGCCATTCGTGGTATGAATGATATTTTGCCTGACCAATCTCCGGCTTGGCAGGCGGTAGAGCGAGTTTTACGTGATGTGGTAGCCAGCTATGGCTATAGCGAAATTCGTATGCCGATGGTGGAGAGCACCCATTTATTCAAACGTTCTATCGGTGAAGCGACGGATATCGTCGAGAAAGAAATGTATACCTTTGAGGATCGCAACGGCGATAGCCTAACCTTGCGCCCCGAAGGCACCGCCAGTTGTGTGCGTGCGGGTAACCAACACGGCTTACTGTATAATCAAATACAGCGTTTATGGTACATGGGGCCGATGTTTCGCTACGAACGTCCGCAAAAGGGCCGTTACCGTCAGTTTCACCAGTTTGGTGTAGAGGTGTTTGGTCTAGCCGATGCGGCCATCGATGCCGAAGTGATCATGTTGTCGGCTCGCTTATGGCAACAATTTGGCATTAGCGACCAAGTACAGTTACAGCTCAACTCGTTAGCCTCTAACGAGGCACGTCATGCCTACCGTGATGCGTTAAAAGCCTACTTAAGCGATTACCGCGAACAGTTGGATGAAGACAGTCAGCGTCGTTTACAGAGCAACCCGCTGCGCATTTTGGATAGTAAAGATGCCAATACCCAGGCAATACTGGCTAACGCACCGCAGCTCAGTGACTATTGGGACGATGAGTCGGCGGCGCACTTTGATGAGTTGTGTCAGCGTTTACAAGCTGCGGGCATTGATTATGTCATCAATCAGCGTTTAGTACGCGGTTTAGATTATTACAACCGTACCGTGTTCGAGTGGGTTACCGACGCACTTGGTGCGCAAGGCACGGTATGTGCTGGCGGTCGTTATGACGGTTTGGTCGAGCAGCTAGGTGGGCGTGCCACACCTGCCTTTGGCTTTGCACTGGGGTTAGAACGCTTAGTACTGTTGTTGCAGGAACAGCAAAAAGTGCAACCGCGACGTAGTGTCGATGCGTATCTTATGTTACTTGGCGATGAGGCGGAACTTCGTGGTGCCGACGTTGCCGAAAAGCTCAGAGATGCGTTACCCGGTTTACGCTTAACTACCCATATCGGTGGTGGCAATTTAAAAAAACAGATGAAGAAAGCCGATAAATCAGGCGCCGAAGTCGCCCTGATCGTCGGTTCGGACGAATTAGCAAACGAGCAATTGAGCATCAAGCCGCTGCGTACAGAAGCTCCTCAAGAGCAACTGGATTGGGCGACGGCGGTCGAGCGTTTGCAACCATTAACAAGAGGATGATGGCGTGGACAGTACAGAAGAACAACAGGTCGAGCGCATTAAGGAATTTTGGAAAGAGCACGGTAAAGGTATCGTTGCTGGAGCCATAATCGGTTTTGGTCTGTTTTATGGCTGGCGCTATTACGACGCGCAAACTCAGTTGGCGCAAGAAACGGCCTCTGCGCAATATGAACAATTGGCTACGCAAGTTGCCGAGAGCGACGATGAGAGCGCGGCGTTAGCGCAAATTCAAGCTTTTGTTGAGCAACAAGACGAGACTATTTATACCGACTTGGCGGCATTTCAACTTGCACAACGAGCGGTCAATAATGATGACTTGGCTACTGCTGTGAGTGCTTTGCAACAAGTACGAGATAACAGCGGTTCGGAGGCGTTTAAAGCGCTAGCCAGTTTGCGTCAAGCACGGGTATTAATGGCTCAAGAGCAATATGATGCTGCCTTACAAGCGTTAAACAGCAGTAACTTTCCAGCCAGTTACCAGGCCCTAACCGCCGAACTCAAGGGTGATATTTATTTGGCGCAAGGTAACGACGGTGAAGCGCGTAGTGCCTATCAACAAGCGGTCGACGCTGGTCAATCGGCGTCACCCGTATTGCAAATGAAACTGGATAATCTGGCTTCTGCATCATGATAAAACGATTTAATTTATTCGGCTCAGCAAAATTCGCGGCGTTAGCATTAGCGGTGACGGTGGTTTCTGGTTGTTCAGTTTTTAGTGACGACGACGAACCCACTTTTGCCGAATTGCAGCCGATTGATAGTAAAGTTTCGCCGCGCGTTGTTTGGGATAGCAGCGTTGGTGACGGCGTCGGTGATTATTTTTCGCGACTTAATCCGGTGATCAGCGATGGCGTTGTTTACGCGGCCGATCGTGCCGGTATTGTTGCCGCATTTAATCAGCAAAATGGCAAACGCTTATGGCGTGTTGACGTACGCAAGTTGTTGCGCGACGAAGATACTTCCAGCTGGTCATGGAATCCGTTTTCCAGCGATTTACCGATTCGCTTATCGGGCGGTTTAGCGACGCAATACAACCGCGTTTATGTGGGTAGCGAAAATGGCGATGTTATCGCTCTGAATGCTGCCGACGGTCAGTTAGCTTGGCACACCGAAGTGGGTAACGAAGTGTTAGCCGACCCCGCGGTTGGTGAAGGTCGCGTTGTGGTGCATACCGGTGCCGGTAAAGTGATCAGCTTGAACGCCGACAACGGTGAAAAACAGTGGGAATTCGTGCAAGAAGTACCGGCGTTATCGTTACGCGGTTCATCAGCGCCGACCATTGCAGCTGGTGGTGCGATTGTTGGCACCAATAGCGGTAAGGCAACCGTACTGATTTTAGAAAACGGTCAGCAGGCTTGGGAACAACGTATTGGTCAGGCAACGGGTGCCTCTGAGCTAGAGCGTCTCATCGACGTCGATGCCGAGCCAGTTGTGGTTGGTCAGACCGCTTATTTTATTAGCTATAATGGCCAGCTAGCCGCTTTAGAGTTAACCAGCGGGCGGGTTATTTGGCAACGTGAATATTCGTCTTATCAAGACTTTACCATTGCTGGAAATCGCATTTATGTGACCGATAGTAATAGCCATGTTTACGCATTAGAGCGCAGCTCTGGTACCGAAGTGTGGAGTTCTACCGAACTGTGGGGGCGTAACTTAACTGCACCTGCGGTAGTGGGTGATTACGTTGTGGTTGGTGACTTTGAAGGCTACTTCCACTGGCTCAATCGTGATACTGGTGTGCTTGAAGGTCGGCTCGATTTAGGCGGTGATGGTGCCTATGTGGGTGCTCGTGTGGCTGATGGTAACCTCTTTATACAAACCCGGGATGGGTCCGTCGTCTCGGTTACTCAGGAATAATAAGCATGCTACCGGTTGTTGCGTTGGTAGGTCGACCGAACGTCGGCAAATCAACACTGTTTAATCGCCTTACCCGCAGCCGCGATGCGTTGGTCGCGGACTTTCCCGGTTTAACTCGGGACCGCAAGTATGGCCAAGCCAATTATGATGGCTTTCGTTTTATTCTCATCGACACCGGTGGTATTAACGGTGACGAAGAGGGCATTGACCTGCGTATGGCCGAACAGTCGTTGCAAGCGATTGTCGAAGCCGACGTGGTGTTGTTCTTGGTCGATGGCCGTGATGGCGTCACTGTGGCAGATCAGGCCATTGCTAATCACTTGCGTAAGCAGAATAAGAACACCTTACTCATTTGCAATAAAATCGATGGTATCGATGAGCAAGCCGCTGGTGCTGATTTTTATTCGTTAGCGATGGGCGAAGTGTTCGGTATTGCCGCGGCACACGGCCGTGGCGTGCAGAAAATGTTGGAAACCGCATTACGACCGCTGGCAGAGCAGTATCCCGAAGTCATCGTTAATAGTGAGGAAGAAGTCAGCAGCGATTTAGAACACGACCAAATCGATTATCAGGCATTACCGCTGAAGCTGGCCATTGTCGGCCGTCCGAATGTCGGCAAGTCGACGCTGACTAACCGTATTTTGGGTGAAGAGCGCGTGGTAGTGTTCGATATGCCAGGCACCACCCGTGATTCGGTTTATATCCCGATGCAGCGTAATGAACGTGATTACATACTCATCGATACCGCTGGTGTGCGTCGTCGCGGTAAAATTGGCGAAGCTATTGAAAAATTCTCGGTCATCAAGACGCTACAAGCCATCGAAGACGCGAATGTGGTGTTGGCGGTTATCGATGCTCGCGAAACCATCAGTGACCAAGATTTAAATTTGATCGGTTTTGCGCTGAACGCTGGTCGCTCTATCGTGATCGCGGTGAATAAGTGGGACGGCTTGACGCAAGACCATAAAGACGAGATCAAACGTGAGTTAGATCGTCGCCTAGGTTTTGTCGACTTTGCTCGCGTGCATTTTATTTCGGCACTGCACGGTACCGGCGTCGGTCACTTGTTTGAGTCGGTCGAAGAGGCTTATGCCAGTGCTACCCAGCGTGTCGGCACCTCAAAACTGACACGCATTATGGAAATGGCGCAAGACGAACACCAGCCGCCGTTAGTCAGTGGTCGGCGGGTTAAGCTCAAGTATGCGCATGCCGGTGGTTATAACCCACCACGTGTGATCATTCACGGCAACCAAGTGAACGACCTGCCTGGATCTTACCAGCGTTATCTGACTAATTACTTCCGGCGCGCATTAGGGGTCATGGGCACACCGATAAAAATCGAGTTTCGTGAATCAAGTAACCCTTACGCGGGTAAAAAGAATAAGCTCACGCAATCGCAAGTGCGTAAGCGCAAACGCTTAATGAAGTATCTCAAGAAAAAATAACCCGGCATTAGCCGGGTTATTTATGCTAGCGAGTCGGTATATAAAATCAACTATCGGCCTTGTCCAAGCCCAGTTCGTGCGCGGTAAAGATGTAGTCGGTCAGGCAATAATCGCAGGTCATGACCAGTTTACCTTCCTCATCCAAGATCTCACGTAATTCGTCGTTGCTAACGCTGGCTAAGGCATCCAAACTCTTGTCGCGCGAGCAACCGCAAACAAAACTGACTTCATGAGCGGGGTACAGTAACACTTGTTCTTGATGGTAAAGACGATGCAATAGCTGTTCACCTGGCAGCGTGTAGAGTTCGTGTTCAGAAATGGTGTCGGTGAGTGTTTCTAGGTGTTCGAACGCGGTTAAATCTTTTCCTGCTGCGGGTAACACTTGCAGCATCATACCCGCGGCATGCTCGCTGTCACTATGTAACCACAAGCGTGTATGCAGTTGTTCTGATTGCGCAAAGTAGTTCTCCACCATCGCTGCTAAACTATCGCCTTCGGCGGCAACCACGCCCTGATAGCGTTCGCCGTTTAGCGGTGTAATGGTGATCAGCAATTGTCCTTTACCCAACATCTCGCTGAGCTTCTCGCTAGGTAGCTCGCCGCGTACCCGGGCAACACCGCGAAGCTGTTGCAAATGGTCGCCATTAATCGCCACATAGTTCAGTGCACCGCTACCTTGCAGTTGCAAATTAATATGGCCTTCAAACTTTAACGTTGCCGTCAATAATGATGTGACCGCCAACATTTCACCTAACAGGCGCTGCACGGCAGGTGGATAATCGTGACCCTGAATTAACTTTTGATAGCTGCTGGTCAATTGCACCAGCTCGCCACGCACATCTTGATCGGTAAAGGTATAGCGCAGTAATTGATCGGCTAAATACGTCATAACGTCCTACTGATTTTTCATACGAATAAGTTGCCGCCGCTGCTTTTTATCTGGGCGACTATCTGGGTGCGGATTATACAGTGAATTTAATCGCCGTGCTTGCGCTTCCTGTTCACGCTGTTGCACGCTGGCGGGCGTTTCTTGATACAGCTGCTGAGCCTTGTCGGCACCACGGCGTTGGTCGCTGATAGCGACCACCTCAACCTCGAGCACCTCATAACCGCGACGTAACTTGATTAAGTCACCCACTTGGACGGTTTTTGATGGCTTGGCACGTTGATTATCATAGTGTACTTTACCTGCTTGAATCATTTGTCGGGCTAACGCTCGAGTTTTATAAAAACGCGCCGCCCATAACCATTTATCAAGCCGTACCGATGAATCTTGTGGCTGTTGCTTTGTCATAGAATCGCAATCTGTTGTCGTTAAACTGTCATTATGGCTGTCTTGGCGAGTTATTGGCCGTTTAGCCATAGAAGCCTAGTAAATCTGAAAAGATTGATGTTAAGCGATTGTTGACCAGCGTATAGCGCGCTAGAATGACCCATTCACCTAACAATAGAATTATAAAATCAGTGGCTGTGACTATTCCATCAATTGAACGACTTCGAACACCGCAAATGCAACAGCGGCTAGGCTGGTTAGCGGTTGCTGTGCTGGTGCTGTTGTCTGCCTGGCTATTGGCACAACTCGTGCTACTATGGCTGGCGCCAAAGCCGCAAATGCCGGAGCCACAACCCGTCAGCGTTAATGCTAGCACAGAATCACAGATTAATATTGCCGCCTTGCAGGGCCTAAATCTCTTTGGTCAGCCCGTGAGCCGTTCGCAACAGGTAAACAACGCGCCGCGCACCCAGCTTAACTTACGCTTATTGGGCGTCGCCGCCAGTTCAGAACGAGCGCGCTCGGCGGCTATTATTCAACAAGGTAATAGTCAGTCAACCTATGTCATTGGTGACAATCTTGGTAACTCACAAGTCACCATCGAAGACATCTTTCCGGATCGTGTCATCATTAACAACGGTGGCCGTTTAGAAACCTTAGCCTTAGAAGGGATCATCGACGGTGAGCGGCCAGTCACACTGGATATTTCGACACCAGCGGCGGCGCATGACAACAGTAATAGCAACACCCTGCAACAAGTGTCGGTGAGCGCCAATCAGCAACGTATTGACGACGCCGAAGTGAACCAGCAGTTGGCCGACATCCGAGGTAATCCTGGCACCTTACTCGATTATGTGAGCATTGCGCCAGTACAAGGCCCCGATGGCTTGGCCGGTTATCGTTTAAGTCCTGGCCGGCAACCAGAATTATTTCAGCAGGCAGGCCTGCAAGAGGGTGACATTGCCGTTAGTATCAACGGCTATGACCTGACCGATATGGCGCAGGCGATGGCCGCCAGTAATGAATTACAGAACAGTCGCGAAGCCACCATCGAAGTGCTGCGTGGCGATGAACGCATCGAGTTGGTGTTCAATGTACCGGCTCAGTAAAACGAGAAAAACACCTATGTTTTCAGTCAAACCCTTACTTCGTTCTAGCTTACTCATCGGCGCTTTAGCATTACCGCTGTGGAGTCTGCCGAGCGCCGCGCAAGAATACGCGGCTAGCTTTAAGAACACCGAGATCAACGAATTTATTCAAGTTGTCGGGCGCAATCTGGGTAAAACCATGATCATAGACCCCGATGTACGAGGTCGTATTGACGTACGTAGTTACGACTTGATGAACGAAGAACAGTATTATCAGTTCTTTTTGAACGTACTGGATGTGTATGGCTTTGCTGCGGTGCAAATGGAGTCGGGGGTGATCAAAATCATCCGTGATAAGGATGCAAAAAGTGCATCCATTCCCGTTGTTGATGACTATTCGGTCAAAGGCGACGCCATGGTGACTCGCGTTATCCCGCTTAAAAACGTTACCGTACGTGAATTGGCGCCATTGTTGCGCCAAATTATCGACCAAAGCGGTAGCGGTGCGGTCATGAGTTACGACCCGTCGAACGTGATCATGCTGACTGGCCGCGCTGAAACCATTCAGCGCATTGTCGAAATTATTGAACGCGTCGACCGTGCCGGTGATCAGGATGTCGAACGCGTGCCCTTAGAGTTTGCGTCGGCCTCGGAAATTGCCCGTATCGCCGAAACCCTATTTGAGAAAAGTAACGACCAGCAAGGCACCGGTATGGTGTTTGCGCCGAAAATTGTCGCCGATGAACGTACTAATAGCGTTTTAGTTAGCGGTGAACCGCGCATTCGCGCGCGCGTGATCAAACTCATTAAACAACTTGATCAGGATTTAAAATCCGAGGGTAACACCCGCGTTTACTACCTCAAATACGCCAAAGCCGAAGAATTGGTCGAAGTATTACAAGGCGTCAGCGAGACCATTCAAGCCGAAGCGCAGTCGGCCGGTGGTCAGAATATGAATGCCGCCCGCAGCAGCACTGCGGGTCGTAATAACAACATCTCGATCAGCGCGCATGAAGCCAGCAACGCCTTGGTCATTACCGCGCAACCGGATTTGCTAACCTCATTAGAAGCTGTCATTCGACAACTCGATATCCGCCGGGCGCAAGTTCAGGTGGAAGCGATCATTGTTGAAGTCATGGAAGGTGACGGTATTAATTTTGGCGTGCAGTGGATCAGCGAAGACGCCGGTTTAGTACAGTATAATAATGGTCAGCAAGTGCCGATTGGTAGCTTAGCCGCTGCCGCTTATCAAGCACGCCCACGTGAGGGGCGTACCATTACTCAAGTCGATAACGCCGGTAACGAATATACCACCACTGAGCCGGATGAGCCGGGTGACGTCAGCCTGCTGGCAGAGCTATTAGGCTCGGTCAACGGCATGATGTTCGGTACTATCAAAGATGATTGGGCCGCCGTAGTACAAGCGGTTAGCACCGATTCCAATTCGAATATTTTGGCGACTCCGAGTATTACCACTCTGGACAACCAAGAAGCGAGCATTTTGATCGGTCAAGAAGTACCGACCATCACCGGGTCGACGGTCGGTGGTAACAACGACAACCCATTCCAAACTGTCGACCGAAAAGAAATCGGTATTAAATTGAAGGTAACGCCGCAAATCAACGAAGGAGACTCGGTCCAAATGATCATCGAGCAGGAAGTCTCCAGCTTGAGTGGCGCCACCGCCGTTGACATCACCATCAACAAACGTGAATTAAAAACCACAGTGATGGCGGAAAGCGGTGACACCATCGTGCTTGGCGGCCTGATCGATGAGGATGTACAAGAGTCGGTATCTAAGTTGCCAATTTTGGGCGATATCCCACTATTAGGACATTTATTTAAATCGACCAGCTCGACTCGACAAAAGCGTAATTTGATGGTCTTTATCCGTCCCACCATTTTACGTAACGGCAAAGCCTTAAGCGATATTAGTCAACGTAAATACAACTACATGCGTGCGGTGCAACTGGATCGTCGCAGCCGTGGCGTGTCGTTAATGCCTAATACCGACACGCCGGTGATGCCAGACTGGGATAACGCACTATCATTACCGCCAGGCTTCGAAGAATATATGGAGCAGCATAACGCCGCAGCCAGCCAAGCCGGCAATGCGGAACAAGCTACCGACAATACTGAGCAACAGGACGCCGGTAACGATGACTGAGTTAACGGCCACTGCAGTTAAGCGCCTGCCGTTTAGTTTTGCTAAGCGTTATGGCGTGGTGCTAGAGCAAGGCAAACCACCGCTATTGCATTGTCGAGCCGGTGTCAGCAGTCAAGCGATTCGCGAAGTGCGACGCGTGCTGGGGCAATCGTTTCAAGTGCAACAACACAGCGAAGCCGAGTTTGATGCGATTCTATCGCAGGCCTACCAGCGCGACTCATCAGAGGCTAAGCAGCTGATGGAAGACATCGGTAACGAGTCTAATTTGTTCTCGCTAGCCGAAGAACTCCCGCAAACCGAAGACCTATTAGAGAGTGAAGACGACGCACCGATCATTAAATTGATCAATGCGATGCTCAGCGAAGCCATCAAAGAGGGGGCTTCGGATATCCATATCGAAACCTTCGAAAAAATGCTGACCATTCGTTTTCGTATCGACGGCGTCTTGCGCGAGATTTTGCGACCTAACCGCAAACTCGCCTCGTTGTTGGTCTCGCGTATCAAGGTCATGGCGCAATTGGATATTGCCGAAAAACGTATTCCCCAAGATGGCCGCATTTCGTTACTGATCGCCGGGCGCGCAGTGGATGTAAGGGTATCGACCATGCCCAGTAATTATGGCGAACGTGTGGTGTTACGTTTATTAGACAAAAACAACGCGCGCTTGAACTTAACTCAATTGGGCATGACCGAAGCCAATCGCCAACATTTTGCCGAGTTGGTACACAAGCCGCACGGCATTATTTTGGTCACCGGGCCAACCGGCTCTGGTAAGAGTACCACGCTGTATGCCGGGTTAACCGAGATCAACTCTCGCGATCGTAATATCCTAACCGTCGAAGATCCGATTGAGTACGCCATCGATGGTATTGGTCAAACACAGGTCAATACCCGCGTCGATATGACCTTTGCGCGCGGTTTACGCGCCATATTGAGGCAAGATCCCGATGTCGTCATGGTGGGGGAGATACGCGATGTCGAAACTGCACAGATTGCGGTGCAAGCGTCGTTAACCGGCCACTTGGTGTTATCCACGTTACACACTAACTCGGCAGCCGGTGCCATTACTCGTCTAGAAGATATGGGCGTCGAGCCATTCTTGTTATCGTCGAGTTTGTTAGCGGTGTTATCGCAACGCTTAGTCCGTACGCTCTGTCCTGACTGTAAAGCACCTCACCCGGCCAGTGCTGAAGAGTTAAAATTGATGGGGCTATCAACGCAGCAACAACTGACACTTTATCGTCCACAAGGCTGTCCATTATGCAACGATAGCGGTTATCGCGGCCGTACCGGCATTCACGAATTATTATTGGTCGACGAACAGGTACGCAGCCACATTCATCATGGTCACGGTGAACAAGATATTGAACGCTATGTACGCCAGCATACGCCAAGTATTCGGCGTGATGGTTTAGACAAAGTGCAGGCTGGGGTGACTAGCCTGGAAGAAGTCTTGCGCGTCACGCGTGAGGAGTAGTTGTGGCCGCGTTTGAATATCAAGCCGTTGCTGCCAACGGACGCAAAAAGAAAGGGGTTATCGAAGCCGATACCGTACGTCAGGTGCGTCAGTTATTGCGTGAACAAGGCTTATTACCACTTCATGTGCAGGCGGCAGCTGAGCATGAGCGGGTTAGTAAAGATCCGACTGTGGCGCCTCGCCGACAATGGTTAGTACGTAAAGTCAGCGCCAGTGACTTGGCGCTCATCACCCGTCAATTAGCGACTCTGGTCGGTTCGGCGTTACCCATTGAACAAGCATTATTGGCGGTTGCCGACCAAACCGAAAAACCGCGCCTGAAAAAGCTGTTAATGGCAGTGCGTAGTAAAGTGGTGGAAGGCTACTCGCTGGCTGAAGGTATGGCGGAGTACCCGCGTGTGTTCGATTCGCTGTTTACTGCGATGGTGGCGGCCGGCGAAAAATCGGGCCATTTAGACGAAGTATTAAATCGTTTAGCTGACTATACCGAACAGCGCCAGCACATGAAGAGTCAGCTCACGCAAGCGTTGGTTTATCCGAGCATGCTGACACTGGTAGCCGTGGCGGTGATCATCTTCTTACTGGTGTCGGTAGTGCCGAATATCGTCGAACAATTCGTCACCAGCGATCAAGCATTACCGCCGACAACCTCATTACTGATTGCCATCAGTGACTTTTTGCAGCATTACGGTCTGTACCTGTTACTGTTGATTGTGGTGGCCTTGGCGTTATTTAAACGCGCCTTAAAGCGACCCAAGTTTCGCGACAAATATGACGCACGGTTATTGCAGTTACCGGTGTTAGGCAAAGTTATTCGTGGTATCAGTACCGCCCGCTTTGCTCGCACGCTAAGTATTTTGAGCGCTTCTGCTGTGCCATTATTAGATGCACTGAAAATCACCGCCTCGGTGATCGGTAACCGTGCTATTCGACAGGCGGTTGACGATGCCGCCGATCGGGTGCGTGAGGGGAGTTCGCTGCGCGCCGCCTTAGCGCAGACCAAACTGTTTCCGCCGATGATGCTACACATGATCGCCGCGGGTGAGAAAAGTGGTGAGTTGGAACAGATGTTAGGTCGCGCCGCCGACAACCAAGATCGTGAGTTTGAAACACTGGTCAGTGTCAGCTTGAAAATTTTTGAACCGGTATTGATCGTCAGTATGGCCGGTATTGTCTTATTTATTGTGTTAGCCATTATTCAGCCCATTTTGGCGCTGAATCAGAGTATAGGATTGTGATTATGCGACAACAACAAAGTGGTTTCTCGTTAATTGAGATCATGGTGGTAGTGGTTATCATCGGTATCTTAGCAACACTGATTTTACCCAACGTAGTGGGTAGTTCAGAGCAGGCTGAACGACAAAAAGTGATCGCCGACTTGGTTGCGCTGGAAAATGCGTTAGCGCAATATCGTTTGGATAACGGTAACTACCCCAGTACCGAGCAGGGGTTGCAAGCTTTGGTGCGTGAACCCAACGGTTCGCCAACACCGCGCAACTATCGTCGTGGTGGTTATATTAAACGCTTACCGCAAGACCCGTATGGCAACGATTACATGATGCTGAATCCTGGCCAATACGGTGACGTCGACATTTTTTCGCCGGGTCCTGACAACGAACCTGGCACCGACGATGACTTTGGTAACTGGATGATTGGCCAAGGTGGCGCTAACTAATATGGTTGTGTCCAGACCATTAACCATCGACCAGCGAGGTTTTACGCTGATTGAATTAATGTTAGTGGTCGCCATTGTCGGCGTGATGGCGCTGGCGGTGATGTTCACCTTGCCTGCGGACAAGCAGGGGGCCGACACTAAGGCCTTAGCGACGGCGTTGCGCGCGCGGATCGAGTATGCGCGCGAGTACGCCATTGTTAGACAACAGCCATTAGGTCTGTACGTTGATAACCAGCGCTACCAGTTTTTAATTTGGCAGCAACAACGTTGGCGTGAGTTGAACACTCGCAGTTTGGGCACCAATAAGCTGCCGCCACAAGCCGAACTGCGCTTGACTAGCGGTGATATGGCGTTACTTGAACAAGACGAAGAAAATGCCGGTAATCTGTTTGAACCGCAAGACAATGAGGATAGCGGTGGCGATGAACAGCAACGTCCGCTGATACCGCAACTGTTCATCTTAAGCAGCGGTGATATGGCAGCATTTACCATCGAAGTTGCCGACCGAGATGGGCAGACCAACAGTTATTGGGTCTATAGCGAGAACGGCTGGGACATTGAAAGCGGCGATCAGGCCCCGGCAGAGATAGTGCGATGAAACAGCGTCAGTATGGTTTCACATTGATTGAAGTCATGGTGGCACTGGCGATTTTTGCCATGGCAGCTTTGGCCGCCTTAAAGACCGCTAGCCAGCACGTCACTAGTCTAGTGCATATGGAAGACATCACCCTAGCGCGATACGTTGCCGCTAACCGACTAAGTGAACTATCGGTTACTCACGGTTGGCCCATTGAAGACTTGCAACGCGGCAATGAACAAATGGCCGGGCAGACTTGGTATTGGCAACAGCAAGTGGTTGCTACCACGACCAACGATGTGGTTGCCGTAACTATCGTGGTCAGCCGTAGCGAAGACGGCGATAGTGTCTATCAACTGACGCGCTATATGGGGCGACGTTGATGACCCATATGCGCAAACAGCGACAACAAGGTTTCACCTTGATCGAAGTGCTGGTGGTGATGATGATTTTTGCGATCATCGGTATCGCCAGCTATCAAGTGTTTTCGCAGATGGTCAGCGCCGACGAACAAACCCGCGAGCGGCAGGCTCAGTTACAAGATTTACAATATGTGATGTTGACACTTGAGCGTGATATTCGACAAATCGTTGCGCGTCCGTTAAACGCGCCTAACCCGGAGCAACGGCATCGCTATTTAACCGCCGACGCGCGCGCCTTAGACAGCGACAGCGGCGCTTTAGGTTTTGTTCGTAGTGGTTGGCAGAATCCCGGCATGCAGTTACCGCGCAGCGAATTACAACCGGTGATTTACCGCATACGTGAGAATAAGTTGCAGCGGCTTAGTTATCCCTATGTCGACGACGCTAATGATGAACCCGACATTCGGATATTACTGAGCGGCGTGACGGCGCTGCAGGTGCGGTTTTGGCTTAATGGTGAGTGGCTGCGTGAATGGCAGCGACCGGGCGCACTGCCGGATTTGATTGAAGTGACGCTAACGGTCGATGGCTTAGGCGATATCCGACGTTTAATGTTGGTCAACGGCGGTCAATTTGTGAGCGCCGATGATATTAACGGCAATAATGCGGATGGTACAGAACGATGATGCGTCACCTTGATGGTCGACAATAATGGTTAAACAGCGCGGCGTTGCATTGGTCATGGTATTGCTAGTGGTGGCGTTAGTCGCCAGCTTGGCGGTGACCATGTCTGGCCGTCTACAAAACCAAGTGCAGCGCACCATTAATTTGCAGCAAGCCGAGCAAAGTTACTGGTACTGGCAAAGCGCTGAGGCGTTGGTCAGGCAAGTGCTCTTGTATGAGCTAGATGATAGCGATGGGGTGGTTAACTTGGCGCAAAATTGGGCCAGCCAAACCGGCCCTTATCCGGTCGCTGGCGGTGAAATTGCCGGTGACATTAAAGACTTGCAAAGCTGCTTTAATGTTAACGCGTTGAATATCAGTGATGCCGATGTTCTGCAACAACGTAAAACGCAGTTCAAGCAATTACTGATTGCTTTAGAGTTTAATGATTATAACGCCGATGTGATGGTCGATAGTTTGGTCGATTGGCTCGATGCCGACGATGTATTAAGCGGCACTTATGGCGCCGAAACTCCCGATTATTTGGGTATGCCACACCCCTATCGAGCGGCTAATGGGAACTTGCAACACATCAGCGAGTTGCGGTTGGTGAGGGGCTATACCGCGACGGCATATAACCGCTTACGGCCCTACGTGTGTGCCATTCCCGGGCGTAACGAGTTAGCACTGAATGTTAACACCATTGATGCCGAGCAGCCGCAACTACTGGTCGCGATTAGCAGCGGCAATATGCCACTGTCAGCGGCACAAGCGTTTTTGCAGCAGCGACCCGACGCCGGTTACGACAGTATCGAACGCGTCATGCAACTACCGGCTTTTGTACAAGCGGCTAATGCCAGTAAAAATAACAAAACGGGTAGCAACAATAACCAGCGTCGAAATAGCGGCGGCAATGGCAGTAATAACAATAACGGCGGCGCTGATGGCGGCGCCGACGCGGGTCAGGGGGCCACTAACGGCCTGCCGATCACGGTCAGTAGCGAATATTTTGAGCTTACAGCGAGCGTACGGATTGCCGACTTGCAAACCCGTGCGACGTCAATTATACAGGTCAGAGATGGTAAGGCGTATACGCTCTACCGGGCCTTTGGAGATTAACTATGCAAGAGCAGCTGATCATTCGGCTACCAGAGCATGAGCAACAACCGATACATTGGTTTATTTGGTGTGCCGCCGATAACGATGTCATTGCCAGCGGTGAACTAGAAAATGCGGCTCAACTGAATCATTTACAGGGGCATGCCGAGCAGCGTGAAGTGAGCGTGTTTGTCGCAAGCCAAGCGATTTTGCTCAGCCGCGTTGAGCTGCCCATTGGCGGGCAACGACATTTAGCGCAGTTGGTGCCCTACGCGTTGGAAGAAGAGTTGGCAGCCGATATCGAACAACTGCATTTTGCATGGCCGCAAGGTCGTTTACCCAGCCCGTTACCGGTAGCGGTGGTTGAGCATCGTGTACTACAGCAATGGCGCGAGTGGTTGACACAAGCCGGTATTAGCGCGCAGCGCTTGTCACCCGATGTGTTCATGTTACCGCCGCCGGCGGCTGAGCAATGGCATGTGATGCAAGTCGGGCAAGATGTGATTGTGCGCAGTGGTCGCTGGCAAGGCTTTTGTATCGATAGCGATTTATTCCAAAATCTTGCTAGTAGCTTGGTTGCCGATCAGGCGCCACCGCAACAGATCGTGCATTATGGCGACATCGACTGGCCACAGCCACCGGCTCCTTTGCAAGCGGCGGATATTGAACTGCCGTTATCCGCTGCCGCTAAAGCGGGCGATGGCATTAACCTATTACAAGGCGAGTATCGTCCGCAACAGCAAAAGCGTCAGCGATTGTTACCCGTTAAAGCATTAGTCGCGTCGTTGTTAGTCGCGCTGAGCCTGGCATTAGCAACGCAAATCAGTGATTTATATCGCACACAAGCCTATGCCGACCAACTACAGGCTAAAATTGAACAAACTTATCGACAAACGTTTCCCGGCGATAGCCGCATTATTAATGTGCGCGTGCAAATGCAGCAAAAGTTAGCGCAGTTAGCCGGTGGCCCCAGTGCTGCCGGAGATCCGTTATTGTTGCTGAGTCAGTTACAACCGGCGTTTGCGGCGATTGATGGCGCACGTTTAGAAAGCCTACGTTTCGAAAAAGATGAACTGCGCTTGCAAGCTACCACCGAGAGCTTTCAACAGTTCGAACAGTTGCAGCAACTGGCACAGCAGGCTGGCTTAACCGTGAAAACGGGTCAACAAACCAATCGCAATGATCGCGTGATGGGTAATTTAACCGTCACCGCAGCAGGGAGCTAAGCCAAATGAGTCAGCTTTCGCAAAAACTGCAACAGCAACTACGACCACTGCAAGCCTACTGGCAGAAGTTAAACGCACGTGAGCGCTTACTATTAAAGTGCGGTGGTGTTTTTGTCCTAATCGGCGTGCTTTATTGGGTGATTTGGCAGCCGTTAGTGACGGCGACCGAGAGAGCTCAGCAGCAGCTTGATGGACGTTTACAAACCCTACAATGGGTACAGGAAAACAGTCAGCGCTACCGGCAATTAGCGGCACAATCTGGGCGTACTCAGCAAGTTTCAGGGTCGCTGCAGCAGCGCTTTAGCCATTCGGCTCGTGAACTGGATATTAATGTCAGCCGTATGCAACCCCAGGGTGAGCAATTACTGGTAGTGATTGACGAGTTAAGTTTTAATCAGTTACTGAACCTGTTGAATCAGTTACAGCGCGGTGCCGGGCTAGTGGTAGATAGCCTTGATGTGGTTGAATTAAACGCTCCCGGGCAGGTGAGGGTGCGCAAGTTAGTGCTGGAGTTGCCGGTATGAGTAGAGCGCGTATCGCGTTACTGACGCTGCTGGCGCTATTGACCTTTATGCTCGGTATACTGAGCTACATGCCTGCCACCGTCTTACAATGGTTGCCAACATCGGCGCAGATTCAGTATCGGGGCTTACAAGGTAGTATTTGGCAGGGTCGAGTGTTGCAACTGCAAACGCCGTGGTTGAACTTGCGCAACGTCAGTTGGCAGCTATCACCTTGGGCGTTATTAACAGGGCGTGCGGCATTGGATATCGAGGTGCCTGTCGACAACCCCGTCAGTGGCCAGCTCAGTGTCGCACTATCGCTGGGACAAGTGACGGTTGAGCAGGCCGACCTATCTGGCGATATCGCCATGGTAGCCGCTCAGTTGCCGCTGCGTTTACCATTGCCAGTGAGTGGTAGCTGGCATTTGCAGGTGAGTGAGTACCAACTTGAAGATTGGCGTAACGGTGCCGCGGTGTGTGATACGCTGAATGCACGTCTGCAAGGTGAGCAGTTGGCGTTGCAAGTAAACCAACAGTGGCAAAACTTAGGTAACTATCAGCTACAGTTAAGTTGCCGTGATGATCGCGCCTTACAACTCGAGATGGCGGACAACAATCCCTTAGGATTAACGGTGAGCGGTTTTATTAAACCACCACAAATTGCGTTGCAGGGACACTTGCAACCCACTAGCGATGTACCGACTGCTATCAGCGATTTGCTGCCCTATATTGGTAAACCTGACGCGCAGGGGCGTTATCGCTTTGATGTTAATTTTCGTATGACGCGCTAAAATAACGCATCATGTATTCGAATTCATAATGACGGAAAGAGGTAGGTAAATGGATAACGTGATTAATTGGATCAGCGATAACCAGACGTTGCTGGTCACCTATGCGGTGAAAATCGTCGTCGCGATTCTAATTCTGGTCATCGGTAAGTTTATTGCTAATGCGATTGCCAACATGATGTCCAAAGGTATGCGCCGCAAAGAAATGGATAATGCCGTCATTTCGTTTTTAAGCGGTATCATTAAAGCGTTGATTTTTATCGCCGCTATCTTGATGGCGTTAAGCCATGTGGGCGTTCAAACTACCTCGTTTATTGCCATTTTAGGTGCCGCCGGTTTGGCTGTCGGCTTGGCACTACAAGGGTCGTTATCCAATATCGCCTCGGGCGTACTGATCATCATGTTTCGACCGTTTCGTGCCGGCGAGTATGTTGAAGCCGGTGGTGTTGCAGGTACCGTTGATTCAATCAATGTGTTCCAGACGGTGATGAAAACACCTGACCGCAAAGTGGTATTTGTACCTAATTCACAGATCACCAGCCGTCCAATCACTAACTACAACCGTGAACCGTTGCGCCGTATCGATTTGGTCATAGGCGTGAGCTACTCGGCAAACTTGTCGAAAACCAAAGACGTGTTGATGCAGTGTCTGAAAGAAGACGAGCGTATTCTCGCTGAACCAGAGCCGGTGGTGACTGTCACCAATTTGAATGCGTCGTCGGTCGACTTTAACGTGCGGCCATGGGTTAAAGGTCCTGATTATTGGCCAGTGCGTTGGGATCTGCTGGAGAAAATTAAAAATGAACTGGATGCCAACGGTATCGGTATTCCGTTCCCACAAATGGATGTTCATTTGTTTAAGCAGGAACAAGAAGAAAAAGCTAAAGCCGATAAATAACAGGCTCACTTTTTAAACTCGCAAAAGCCCAGTATCTGCTGGGCTTTTTGTTGTTGGGGTGACAGCCGACTACTGCAACTGACTAAGATAGGCGATTAATGACCTTGAGTTCACCGTCGCTCAAGGTGACCGTTAGCGTTTGCTCGTTGCGAACCTGTTGCGCGGATCGTATTACCTGCTGCTGGTCGTCGCGCACGATGGCATAGCCGCGACTGAGTACATTTAACGGGCTGACTAAGTGTAGCGCTTGAGCTTGCCGCGCAAAGCGTTGCTGAGCATCACTCACACGCCGTTCAATGCGTTGGCTTAAACGCTGCTGTAATTCCTGCAACCGTTGTTGTTGCTGAAGCAAGTCACGCTGCGGGTGCAGGCGTTGTAAGCGCTGTTGTGTATAGCTCAGCTGCTGCTGCGCTTGTTGCTGTCGACGGCTTAGCGCTTGTGCTGCGCGTACCATCAGTTCATCGCAACGCTGCCCTTGTTGTTGCAGCTGGCGCTGCGGATCGCGCAGGCGTAAACGTTGCGTACATTGTTGTTGGCGTTGCTGCTGACGCCATAAATATTGCTGCATGGCTCGTTGTAGCCGTTGTCGTTGTTGCTGCAACTGGCGCAGTTCAACGGTCTGGTCGTAGCTCACCAGCTCGGCCGCCGCCGATGGTGTGGGCGAACGCACGTCGGCGACAAAGTCAGCGATGGTAAAATCCACCTCGTGACCGACCGCGCTGATCAGCGGCAGCGGACAATCAAAGATGTCGCGCGCTAAGGCTTCGTCGTTAAAACACCATAAATCTTCAAGTGAACCACCACCGCGGGTCAATAACAGCGCATCACACTCGTTGCGACGTATCGCCGTGGCAAGCGCCTGACGAATTTGCTGCGCGGCGTCGGCGCCTTGTACCGCGGTGGGATAAATGATCACCGCCAAGCCTGGGTCACGACGTTTTAACACCGCTAACACATCGCGAATGGCGGCGCCGGTCGGCGAAGTGATAACACCCAGGCGGCGGACTCGCTCGGGTAGCGGTTGTTTATGCTGTTGGTTAAATAGACCCTCGCCAGCCAATTTCAGTTTGAGTTGCTCAAACTGCTGCTGCAGCAGCCCTTGGCCGGCATCTTCAAGGTGCTCGGCGATCAGTTGATAATCGCCACGAGGCTCATACACGGTCAGTTTGGCACGTACTAAGACTTGCATACCGTTACCCGGCCGTAGCCGCACACGCTGATTACTGTTGCGAAACATCGCACACTTGATTTGCGCACGCTCGTCTTTCAGGGTGAAATACCAATGACCAGAACTCGGCGCGGCAAAGTTGGAGATTTCGCCAACTAGCCAAATACGACCAAAACCTTGCTCTAATAGCTGACGGACTTCGGCATTTAACCGCGAAACCGAAAAAATAGCGTCTTGCATACGCCTCGTGTCCTTACTGAAATGCACCGAAAAAGCGCGTAAATTAAAAAAACAGTTTACTGAAAAGCCTTAAACGAGTAAAATCTGCGCGCAACATAAATCCCGCTCAAGCAGCCGCTTGAGACCGCCGCTTGGAGATGTTGCCATGTTAAGAATTGCGCAAGAAGCCCTAACGTTTGACGACGTTCTATTAGTGCCTGGTCACTCGACCGTATTACCCCACACCGCCGATTTACGTACGCGTTTGACGCGTAAAATCGAACTCAACATTCCCATGGTCTCGGCAGCAATGGATACCGTTACTGAAGCCGCTTTAGCGATCGCGCTGGCGCAAGAGGGCGGTATCGGTTTTATTCATAAAAATATGACCGCTGCAGAACAAGCTGCACAAGTTCGTAAAGTTAAAAAATACGAAAGTGGCATGGTTTCTGACCCGGTTACGGTGACGCCTAAAACCACCATCGGTGAAATCAAAGCGCTGACTGCCGAACACGGTTTCCAAGGCTTTCCGGTCGTTCAAAATGGTGACGAGTTAGTTGGCATTGTTACCGGCCGCGACACCCGCTTTGAAGACGATGACAGCAAGCAAATCGGCGATATCATGACTCCTAAAGAGCGTTTAGTCACGGTCCACGAAAACGCTCAAAGCGAAGAAATTTTAGGCTTAATGCACAAGCACCGTATCGAAAAAATCTTAGTGGTCAACGATAGCTTCCATTTGCGTGGCATGATCACCTTAAAAGATTTTGAGAAAGCGGAAAACAAACCGAACGCGTGTAAAGATGAATTGGGTAGCCTGCGTGTGGGCGCCGCAGTTGGCGTGGGTGCGGGTACCGAAGAGCGCATTCAATTATTGGTTGAGGCAGGTGTTGATGTATTGCTCATCGACACCTCACACGGTCACTCTGAGGGCGTGTTAGAGCGTGTCCGTTGGGCCCGTCAGCAGTATCCTGATTTACAAATCATCGCCGGTAACGTAGCCACCGCCGAGGGTGCTAAAGCCCTAGCAGACGCCGGTGTCGATGCGGTTAAAGTGGGTATTGGTCCGGGCTCAATCTGTACCACTCGTATTGTAACCGGTTGTGGTGTGCCGCAAATTACTGCTATCGACAACGCCGTAGAAGGCTTGGCGGGCACCGATATTCCGGTGATTGCTGACGGCGGTATTCGCTTTTCTGGTGATATTGCTAAAGCCTTGGCTGCCGGAGCCGACTGCGTCATGGTTGGTAGCATGTTAGCGGGTACCGAAGAGTCTCCCGGTGAAGTCGAGCTTTATCAAGGTCGCTATTACAAATCATACCGTGGCATGGGCAGCTTGGGCGCGATGGATCAGCGCAATGGCTCTTCTGACCGTTACTTCCAAGCGAGTAATCAAGCCGAAAAGTTGGTGCCAGAGGGTATCGAAGGGCGGGTTGCTTATAAAGGCCCAATCTCTGCGATTATCCATCAACAAATGGGCGGCTTACGCTCGGCAATGGGCTTGACCGGTTCGGCCAACATTGAAATTTTGCGCACTAAAGCACAGTTTGTCCGTGTGACCTCGGCAGGTATGGGTGAATCACACGTACACGATGTGCAAATTACTAAAGAAGCACCGAATTACCGTTTGGGTTAAAGCCACCAGAAACTGGGAAATGTATTGCTAATGAGTAAAGACATCCATGATTATCGTATTTTGATCCTCGACTTCGGCTCGCAATATACGCAGCTGATTGCACGTCGTATCCGTGAAATCGGTGTGTATTGTGAACTTTGGGCCTGGGATGTCGACGAGCAGGATATTCGCGACTTTAATCCGAACGGCATCATTTTGTCTGGTGGCCCGGAAAGTGTCACCTTACCCAACTCGCCACGCGCGCCGGATTATGTATTTAATGCGGGGGTACCGGTACTGGGTATTTGTTACGGCATGCAAACCATGGCGCAACAACTCGGTGGCGCGGTTCAGGGCTCGACCGAGCGCGAGTTTGGTTATGCTCAGGTTGAGTTGGTGAAAACCTCTGAACTGTTTGCCAACATCGAAGACAGTATTGCCGACAACGGTAACCCACTGCTCGATGTGTGGATGAGTCACGGCGATAAAGTGGCGGAAATCCCGGCGGGCTTCACCACTATTGCTACCACCAGTTACTGCCCCTATGCTGGCATGGCCGACGAAGAGCGCCACTTTTATGGCGTGCAGTTCCACCCTGAAGTTACCCATACCCGTCAAGGTATGCGTATGTTGGAACACTTTGTGGTCAATATTTGTCAGTGCGAAAAGCAATGGACAGCTGCACAGATCATCGACGACGCAGTGGCTCGTATTCGCCAGCAAGTCGGTACCGATAAGGTCGTGCTGGGCTTATCCGGCGGCGTTGATTCATCGGTCACGGCGATGTTGTTGCACCGTGCTATTGGCGATCAGCTGACCTGTGTGTTTGTCGACAACGGCTTGTTGCGTTTGAACGAAGCCGAGCAGGTGATGGAGATGTTTGGCGACCACTTTGGTCTGAACATCATTCACGTGGATGCCGAGAATCGCTTTTTAGACGCATTGGCCGGTATCGACGAACCTGAACAGAAGCGTAAAACCATTGGTCGCGTCTTCATCGAGATTTTTGACGAACAAGCCGGTTTGATCAAAGACGTCTCTTGGTTAGCGCAGGGCACCATTTACCCAGACGTGATTGAGTCAGCCGGATCAAAAACCGGCAAAGCACACGTGATCAAATCGCACCATAACGTGGGTGGCCTGCCAGAAGATATGGCACTGGGTTTGGTCGAGCCGTTACGCGAACTGTTTAAAGATGAAGTGCGCAAAATCGGCTTAGAATTGGGCTTGCCGTATAACATGCTGTATCGCCATCCGTTCCCCGGGCCGGGTTTGGGTGTGCGCGTGTTAGGTGAAGTCAAAAAAGAATACTGCGACTTGCTACGTCGTGCCGATGCGATTTTCATCGAAGAGCTGCATAACGCCGATATGTATCACAAAGTCAGCCAAGCCTTTGCCGTCTTCCTGCCAGTGCGCTCGGTCGGTGTTATGGGCGACGCGCGCAAGTACGACTGGGTGGTGTCACTACGCGCCGTCGAAACCATCGACTTTATGACCGCGCATTGGGCACATTTGCCGTATGACCTACTCGGCAAAGTCTCCAACCGCATCATCAACGAAATCGATGGCATCTCGCGCGTAGTTTACGACATCTCCGGTAAACCGCCAGCGACTATTGAGTGGGAATGATAGCGATAGGTTATCGTTTAAAGAACTATCAGTATTCGACTAGCAAAAGCCCATGTTGTCATGGGCTTTTTTCGTTTATTTAGCCTTGCTAATTTAATGTGCGATGAGCTGAAAAGATTTTATAGAATAATAAAACAGAGTTAAAACAGGAAGCGACGCGAAATGGACTATTTAAAATTGAATAAAGAGGCGTGGAATCAACGAACTCATGTCCACCTTGATTCTGCTTTTTACGATGTTGCGTCATTCAGGAATGGTCGTTGTTCTTTGAATCCCGTTGAGTTAAGTCAAGTGGGTAATGTGGTCGGAAAATCGTTACTACATCTACAATGCCACTTTGGCCAAGATACCTTGTCTTGGGCGCGCTTAGGTGCCAAGGTTACCGGTGTCGATTTATCCTCTGATGCGATAGCTCAGGCTCGTACGTTGCAGCAGACTTTGGGATTAGAAGCCGAGTTTATCGAAGCCGACGTGATTCAGTTCGGCCGCGACAATACGCGCGAATTTGACCTGGTATATACCTCATATGGCGTGTTGTCATGGCTACCCAATTTGGGGGATTGGGCGCAAACTATCGTTAAATCACTAAAAGTTGGTGGAGAATTTCATCTGATCGAATTTCATCCAGTGACTGATTTACTTACTGGTTATGCCTACTTTCCCAGTGATGAACCCGCTGTGGAAGAGGAAGGTACCTATACTGAGAACTGTGATGGCACCACTGCGACGGTGGTGACTTGGTCGCATTCTTTGGGCGAGGTCATCAGCGCTCTGACAGAAGCAGGCTTAACCATTGAGACATTTGCTGAACATCCTTATAGTCCTTACAACTGTTTCGACGGTTTAACGGCTGTCGCGGACCAGGGCTATCAGCTTTTGCATAATGGTCAGCAAGTTCCGTTGCTTTACTCAATCAAAGCCCGAAAAACGGCTTCATAACATCACAGTTGGAGTGGGATGGAAAAGTTAGCTGAGAATATCTGGATTGTTAATGGTGACGCGGTGATGTTCTTGGGGTTACCTTTTACCACGCGAATGACCATTGTAAAGCTCTCAAATAACGACCTTTGGGTGCATAGCCCCATTAAGCTATCACCTGCACTGAAAACACAAGTTGAAGTGTTAGGGAATGTCAAATACTTGATCGCGCCGAATCATTTACATCATTTGTTCTTAACCGAGTGGATCGATGCTTATCCGCGTGCACAGGTGTATGGAACCGATGAAGTGATTAAAAAGCGTGGTGACATTACGTTTAAAGCGTCGCTGAATAGCCCGCGAAACGGGCCTTGGAGTGCAGATATTGAACAAGAGCTGTTTTCGGGTTCACCCTTGATGCAAGAGTGTGTATTTTACCATAAAAGTTCGGAGACATTGGTTGTCGCTGATCTAGTGGAAAACTTTTCTGGCGACGACTTTAATGCTTGGCAGCGGGTCGTTGCTAAGGGCGTCGGTATCTTAGCTCCTAATGGTAAAATGCCGATTGACTGGCGCTTAAGCTTTATTTTTGGCAAAGCGGATGCGTGTGTGCACTTTGAAAAGATAATGGCTTGGCAGCCAAAGACCTTAGTGATGGCTCACGGTGAGATTGTTAGCGACAACGTAAGTGAGTTTTTAGCTCGGTCATTCAAGTGGTTACAATAGAAGGTTTAGCAGCTATGCTAGCTCCAACAGGCTGGTATTTAGGCCGAGCCGCGAATGATTAAGGAGTGACTGTGCAACGACAAAAACTGGTGATTGTCGGCGCTGGTGGCCATGCTGTGAGCGTGGCTAACGTAGCTGATTCGGCGGGATATCAAGTCGTCGCGTTTAGCGATGAGCGACGGGTTGGTGAACGCCTCCTCGGGCTCCCAGTGTTATCCCAAGCTGATTGTTTAACACTGCATAGTCAAGCCTGTTACGTGGTAGCGATTGGCGACAACGCTGTACGTGAACGAGTCACTAGGGAATTGCTGCAGCGGTTATCATTAGAACAGTTTCCTGCGTTGGTACATCATTCCGCCGTGATTTCGTCGGCAGTGAGCTTGGCAGCCGGTACTGTAGTAATGCCGCAGGCTTGTATTGGGCCGCAATCTAGCCTAGGCCAATTCTGCATCGTTAATAGTCAGGCGTTACTTGATCACGATGGTGAAATGGCTGATTTTTCCTCGTTAGCGCCTGGCGTTAAGACTGGTGGTAAAGTGACAGTAGGGCGCTCGTCGGCGGTGGGCATTGGTGCGGTTATCAAGCACGGCGTCGAGATTGCCCATGATGTGGTGATCGGTGCGGCCAGTTATGTGCATCACGATGTTGTTGCAGAGGTGGTGTGCTACGGCTCGCCAGCTCGGGTGGTGCGGCCAAGACAGCATGGCGATGATTATCTTTAATTCGAAGTTCCTGTTGCGCGGATAACATATTAATACGCTGTTAGGTAAGGGCTATAGGATTCAAAAGCTGATTTTTGGTTGACCACAATGGATGCTAGGGTTATGCTCAGCCGCTTACTTATTGGGTGTGTGCTCGGTTTGGCGGTAGAGTGGCGACTGAAATGCCACTCATAATCGGTTTCTATCTATCGGTAAGTTATTCAAGCCAACATTATCGATCTAAAGCTATTTATCAGTTTTTCAACAAGCTATTGATAGATTTTACAACAAAAGCTTAACGATTGAGCCGCTTTCCATCCTCTTTGAAGTTAAAGAATATAAGCTTAGGATTCAATAAATCGATGAACGATGAGAAAAATCAAATATCTACGGCTTCTGAGCAATCCATAGCTATACCTGATAATGAGATAGATTTACGCGAGCTATTTTTCGTTTTATGGAACCGCAAATGGCTTATTATCGCGACCACTTTTATTTTCGCCGTTGCATCGGTCATCGTTGCGCTCAGTTTGCCCAACATCTATAAATCTGAAGTTTTATTAGCGCCCGCTGAATCAACGAATAATAATAGTCTTGCGAACATGGCTGGGCAGTTTGGTGGAATTGCTGGGTTAGTGGGCGTCAATTTTCAGAATAATGATGGCTCTCAAGCTGGGCTAGCAATGCAAGTGATTCAGTCACGTCAGTTCACGCAAATGTTTATTGAAAAACATGATTTATTAGTACCCGTGATGGCGGCAGAAGGCTGGGACTTATCCAGTAATAACTTAATTATCGATGAAGACGCCTACGATACGAGTAATGCTCGTTGGTTAAGAGCCCCTGACGGATTGCGTGGCGCCAAACCATCTGCTCAAGAGGCCTATGAAGTTTTTGTTGGTGAGTATCTTAACATTCAGCAAGATGAAGAAACCGGTTTATACAAGTTATCGATATCTTACTATTCACCATATTTGGCAGAAAAATGGGTGAGTTGGTTGGTGGAAGACATCAATGACGTGATGCGGGAACGTACTATAGCAGAAGCTACTAAAAACTTAGAATATCTAAATAATCAATTGGACAAAACTTCGGTAGCGGAAATGCAATCAACGTTTTACAAATTGATTGAAGAGCAGACAAAAAATTTAATGCTTGCCGAAGTGCAAGACGAATTCGTATTTAAAGTGGTCGACCCCGCAGTTGTACCAGAGTTAAAAAATAAACCCAATAGAGCTCTGATTTGTGTTCTTGGCACGTTTTTAGGCGGAATAGTTAGTTGCGTAATGGTTATATTAATTTCTGTATTTAGAAAAGAAAGCTGAGCTTTGTTGAATAGATTATAACTATATGTGGCAATATGCTTTTTCCTGATCATTGTCGCCGCCAATACTTAGACAGTTTGTAACGATGATTTAAAGATAAAATGTTTTTTTTTAAAAAAAATAAGAATCAGATAAATATAGAAACCTCTAACATATTTAGGGGTATGCTAACTTTAGCTAAAGGAAGTATTATTGCGCGACTTTTAGGTCTTGCGAGTATTCCGATATTAACGCGTTTATATTCTCCTGAAGATTACGGCGTTTTAGCTTTATACGCGTCATTTGTATTAGTTATGGCACCAATGCTGACATTCCGTTATGTGCAAGCGATTCCGCTACCTAAGACGGACCTTTTAGCATTTAACCTTTTGTCGCTGTGTGTCAGTTTTATTGTGGTGGGGTCGATAATTTTGTCTTTCCTTTTTTTCTTTTGGGGAGAGCTAATATTAAGTTGGTTCGATATGTTGGCATTGTTGCCTTGGTGGCCAATTATCGTTTTAGGTTCAATGGGGATTGCGTTGTACGAGTTATTCAGTTTATGGGCGACTCGAAAAAAACTATATAAAATTATCGCAAAGACTCAGATAACTCAATCTTTATTGGGTAATATTATAAAAATATTGCTTGGATTATTGGCGATTAAGCCTATGGGCTTATTAGTCGGTCAATTTGTCGCTCATAGCGGTGGAGTTGGAAGCTTTATTAAAGCTTCATTGCCTAGTTTTAGAGAGTTAAGACGAGGAGTAACGTTCAAACGCATGTGCTTTCTTGCTGCGTATTACAAACAATTTCCAACTTATCGTTTCCCATCGCAAGTGCTGATGTCGCTCTCTTTGCAAGCTCCTATATTGATGACGGCCGCTTTATATAATAAAGAAATTACCGGGCAATTGAGTCTGGCTATGCTATCACTAAGTTTGCCTATAACGCTTATTGGTTCAGCTATTGCGAAAGCTTATTACGGTGAAATTGCGGCAATCGGGAAAAGTGACTTAAGTAAAATAAAAGAAATCAGTCTAAACGTACAGAAAAAGCTTTTTTTTATTGGACTTCCGATAACTGTATTTATTATGCTTTTTGCTGAATTGTTATTTACATTTTTCTTTGGAAAAGAATGGCAGATAGCAGGCGAGATGGCGGCTATACTTGCACCTTTTATGCTTTTCCAGTTTACTTCTTCGCCACTTGTTGAAGTTATAAATGTTTTAGGAAAACAGTCTTATTTCCTGCTGTTTAGTGTTGTACGAATTTTCGGTCTTTTAAGTATTTATTTGACTTTTAATTATTATCAGATTTCAAATTACAAAAGCTTGATTCTCTCTCTTAGTCTCTACCTTTCATTATTTTATTTTATGATGACGATTTTTATAGTTTTAAAAGTATTAAGGAATAGGTGAGCTATTTTCTATGGAATTAAGTTACTGGTTCAGTCTGCGGAGATGTCATGCTAGCAATTCACTCTCGTAAAAATAGCTTTAGCGACAAATGGATCGAATTCTGTGAAAAGTATGACATTCAGTACAAGCTTGTAGATTGTTATTCTAGCGATCTAATTCAGCAATTGAACGACTGCTGTGGCTTGATGTGGCACTGGGGTCATCACGACCATAAGGCTGTGCTATTTGCTCGACAGCTTAGCCTGTCATTGCGAGCTATCGGTAAGGATATGTTTCCTAGTGTTGATACTGCTTGGCATTTTGACGATAAAGTTGGCCAAAAATATTTGTTAGAAGCTTTAGCTTCACCAATGATTCCATCGTATGTTTTTTATGATAAATCAAAAGCTATTAATTGGGCTAGGAACACTTCCTATCCAAAAGTTTTTAAGCTTCGTGGCGGTGCTGGATCAGAGAATGTTCGTATAGCGAAGACGGAAAAAGATGCCTTAAATTTTATTAATAGATCTTTCGGCCGAGGTTATAAAGTTAAGAATAGAAGAAATTTTCTTAAAGAAAGAATCTGGCGTTTTAAGAGAGACCGTTCGCTATCGAGTTTCCTTAATATTAGTAAAGGTATCGCTAGACTTTTTATACCTAAAGTCGCCGAACGAGAATTTCCTGCTGAAAGAAATTATGCTTACTTCCAAGATTTTATTCCGAAAAACGACCACGATATTCGAGTTATTGTAATAGGAAACCGAGCTTTCGCCATTAAAAGAATGGTTAGGGAGGGAGATTTTCGAGCTTCGGGCAGTGGCATAATTATTTATGACAAAGCAGCTATACCCGAGGAATGCCTCAAGATCGCATTCTCGGTATCTAAAAAAATGGCTTCGCAATGTACTGCCTTCGATTTTGTTTTTCGCGATGGAGAGCCATTAATTGTAGAAGTCAGCTACTCTTTTTCTGCTCGAGCATACTCAGATTGTCCTGGCTATTGGAATGAGAAGCTGGAATGGATAGATGGGCAGTTCTATCCGGAGTTTTTTATGGTTGAAGACTTTATTAAAAACCTTAACTTGATGTAATGAGTAAATTGAGAGTAGCGCAATTATGTCTTTTTCACACTTAGGTTCACGCTCCTTTTATAGATCTATTCAGCCAGAAATTGATGGTGTCCGGCCAAAATTAGCACACTTTAACATCAAGAATGCGAAAATTGATCCTGTAGCGGTTCTAGGTGTATTGATGAAAAATTATGCTTTCGCTAATCGAACTATGGTTAGCGGTATTGAGCGCACGCCTTGGATGGCTGATCCAAATAATATTGATAGCCGGATCGCTCTACCCGCGCACGGTCATCAAAGATTATCGACTGATGAAATAGCGATAAAGTTTAAAAAACGTTTAGAAAATGAAGCGTTAGCCTTTGTCAAAGGCAAAAACATTATTGGTATTTTACTATCTGGTGGTATGGATAGTCGGATAGTGGCGGGTATTATTAAAGAACTTCAACGATCAGAAAAGTATGTTGGAGACGTTGTTGCGCTAACTTGGGGATTAGAAGAGTCGCGGGACGTCATTTATGCAAAACGTATAGCAAAGCAGTTTGGATGGCCCATTGAACATTTTTTCTTATCGCCGGAGCTGTTAGAAAGAAACATTTTTCTAGCAGCCGATAGAGGTGCTGAGTATTCACCCGTGCATCTTCACGCAATGTCTGAGATCGGTAAGCTAACTGGACTCGATGGTGTTCTGGCCGGTAGTTATGGAGATAGTATTGGACGCGGGGAATACTCTGGTAGGAAAATTGATGGGCTACCGGATATATTAGATAAGAATTTGAACCAATTCGCATTCATGCGATGTCATGCCGAAAAATTAGCTTTTGAAAAGATCAAAGCTGACTTAGCTGAGGAACGTTTAAGATTCCCGGGAAGAACCGAAGTTTCTTACCGAGAAATGGAGATGCAGCTTCACTATATGCGTAGGCAGTTGAATGCTTGTATGGAAGTGATTGACGACGAAATCCCGTTGTATCAGATGTTTGGTGACCCTGAAGTATTTGGATTCATGTGGTCTTTAGATCCTAGTTGTCGAACCGATGATAATTATGAAGCGTTGTTAGCGTTATTGCCTGGGGACTTGCTTTCTATCCCTTGGGCACGTACAGGTAAACGTTACAATCAACCTACTACTAAGGTCCAAGATGATTTTCTAAGTAGAAATAACAATTACGGACGTTGGTTGAGAACTGATTTACGCAGAATGATTGTTGATGAAATCAGCTGTGGCGCACTGCAAGAACTCGGTATATTTAATAATAACTCTCTTGAAATGTGGTGTAAGCGATGGCCTAAATCGAGGACTCCGAAAGCTGACCGTTTAGATGAAAAAATGGCATGGTTAGCGTCTCTTTCAATTTTTGTGAAGAAAAATCAGATCAAGGGTTTTGATAAGAGATATAATCATGGTATAGCTGATGAAATCAACAGATTTAAGGCGTTATCATATTTTCAGATTTATCATTTATTTAAGAGGCTGTTAAAGCGATGAATAAAAAAGTCACTTTTATCATCGGTAATTTACGCGGAGGAGGAGCTGAAAAGGTATGCGTTACTTTAGCGAATATGTTGGTTAAGCAAGGTTATCAGATCGATTTAGTAGCTCTGAACCTCAATGGTGCAGTGCGCGATAAAGAATTATCGTCAGCGGTAAATTTAATCGATTTAAACGTAAAGCATGCCCGCTACTCAATTTTTAGCATTTGGCGTTATATCCGAACTAACAGACCAAGTCAGATTTTGTCTTTCAATCGACAAATATCTGTAGTTTTAGCAATTTTGAAGAAATTAACTACTTCACAATTTAGACTAATATCAAGAAATATTATATTTCTCTCTATTGCGGAATCAAATAAAAAAGGGCTTTGGCATGGAGTTATAGCTAAATTCCTTATAAAAAAATTCTATTCATCTTCTGATGCAATTATAGCTCAGTCTTCAGCAATGAAGGAAGACTTACTTTCTTACTTAGGCATTCCTTCGGAAAAGGTCATAGTTATTAATAACCCCGTTTCCGAATCAGTCAGTAGCTACGCTAATAAAAATAGCTTGAATGTTCATAAAGGTGGTTATCTACTGTGTGTTGGTCGTCTGGAAGAACAAAAAGCTTTCCATTACGCCCTTAAGGGGTTTTCAGCAATTATATCTGAATTTCCGGAATTAAGATTAAAAATAGTTGGACAAGGTAGTTTGGAAAAGAGTTTAAAGAAGTGTGCCAACGAACTAGGTATAGCAGAGCGTGTGGATTTCGAGGGATTCCAAGAGGAAATGATACCTTACTATTTATCCGCTAATTTAACGGTATTGACCTCGCTTTTCGAGGGCTTCCCGAATGTGCTAGTAGAGTCTACCGCTTTAGGTACTCCGGTCGTTGCGTTTGACTGCCCTAGTGGGCCGAGTGAGATTATTATAGAAGGAAAAAACGGTTACTTAGCACCATACTTGGACGTAGACGTTTTGGCGGATAAACTCCGTTTAGCGTTGAGCCACCAATGGGATTCTGCTGACGTTGCCAGTACGGCAAAACGTTACTCTAGTGAAGCAATTTTGAAGTCTTACCATGCGTTATTTAACGACCAACGACCTAACTAAGTTCATCTTTAGCTAAACTTATGCTGATATATCTTTTGCCGATGGCTCTTACCATGCTTGCTTCTGTGCTAACCGCTAACAGAAGAACGAAGCTTATGGAGCTGGCTCCCGCTTTTTATTGGTTGTTGGTGCTGTTTGTGGGCCTAAGATATGCGTCTATCGATTATTTTAATTATCAAGTTATTTTTAACTATGTTGATGACTTTTCAAGATTAAGTTTTCCCAACTATATCCCTTTGTCTGGTGAAAAGCCGGTAGAAAGTTTTTATTCTTTTTTAATCCTGTTGGTCAAATCGTTAGGCGGTAATTTTGAAGTTTTCATTTTTTTTATTGCAGCAATATCCATTGCGATAAAGTTTTACGCTTTTAAGAAAATGTCGAACTTTTTTTATCTTTCTCTGCTGCTATATGTCGCGATGTGGATGCGAGCTGATTTAGGACAGATCCGGAATGGTTTATCGTCGGCGTTAGCCTTGTTGAGTGTGTATTATTTGTACCAGCACAGGCATTGGGCTTATAGTACTGCAGCGGTTTCTGGATTGTTAGTGCATATCGCCGCGGCATTATCTTTTCTTATTTATTTTTTTAAAAAATTTGCCAACCCGATAATGATGTCTTTTGTGTTGTTTATATCTTTTCTACTTGCCGCGGCAGGTGGCTTTGGTATGAAGATTATTATTTATTTTTCTGAGATCATGGGGATGGGCGAGGAGTTTAGACTTATTAGGTATATGGATTCTAAGTTCGCTGAGGCGTATTCTATTTTTGGAGGGACAGCACTCATCCATCTTGCCGTAGCTATGCCCGCTATTATTTTCTACAAAAGGCTAGTAGATAAGAACGCTTATAATTCAATTTTAATACCTGTTTATATATATGGTCTATCGATGATGTTCTTTTTCATTGATTACGGCATTATGTTTGCGAGAATAAAAGATTTGTTCTGCACGCCAGCCTTAACCATCATTTTACCCTCGATGGTTTTAATTTTTTCAAAAAGTTCGCGGCCATTAATTTATCTTTGTGTCATCGGGTTTGCGATTCTAATGTTTGTGACGACGGTTCAAAATGCAGAACCTTATCAAACAATAATTTTTAATTAGGTAAAATATGAAAGTACTGTTCATTGTTAGTACATTGAAGGCTACCGGGCCGACTACTCAGCTCTACAATTTAATTTCAAACCTTGATAGAAGCCGGTTTGAGCCATGCGTGTTGACGCTATCACCTGAGCCCGCAGATAGTCGATGGAAAGCATTTGCAGCTTTAGAGGTAGAGCTATTATCCCTTAACCTATCTCGAATTCAGGGAATATGGAAAGCAAAGCATGGCTTGCGGAAGGTCATTGATGTGCTAGCTCCAGACATCATCCACACTCAAGGCATCAGAGCTGATGGCTTGATGAGTAGGAGTAAGTCAGGGATTCCTTGGGTCATGACCGCTAGAAATTTTCCGCCTGCAGACTATCCAACTAAATTTGGTAAGGTCAAAGGTGGCATGATGGTTAAACAGCACTTTTCCATTATGAAGCGCTGCAAGCACTTAGTGACTTGCTCTGAAACAATTCAGAAACAGTTTGCCGATGTAGGTATTAGTGGTCAGGCTATTCAGAACGGTGTGAACTTGTCGGCAACTACTGGTGCGGATGGCTCAGTCCTTAAAGAGTACGCAAAGCCTATTTATGTATCGGTGGGTAGCTTAATACCCAGAAAGAATATGTCTTTTATTATTAAAGCGTTTTCTTCTTTGCCTGAAAAACAACGAGGCAGCTTGGTCATACTTGGTGATGGACCGCAGAAAGAGCAGCTAGAATCGCTAAGGGTTAAGGGAGTAATACTGCCTGGGAATGTATCTAACGTTGCCGATTATTTGGCTGGAGCTGACTATTTTGTCTCTGCGTCGCTTTCGGAAGGTTTACCGAATACTGTGTTAGAAGCTTTAGCATCGGGCCTTCCGGCTATTTTATCTAATATCCAGTCACATCAAGAAATTGCTGACGTGGCAAGTCGTGCGTGTAAACTATTCAGTCTATCCGAAGGAACGACTGCGCTACAAAGGGCTATGCTTGAAGCGCCCCGTGATTTTGATGACGAATCTCGAGAGGACGCTAAGAATTCGGCATATGACAACTTTTCTGCTCAAAAAATGTCCATGCACTATCAAGATCTTTATAACAGTATCGTCGTGGGGGAAAAGTGAGTAGTAGCTTTAGTGGTTTCGAACGTAGTTTAGCAAAGTTGCTGGCAAGGTTTCCTGCATTAAAAAGACTGGCAAAAGTAGCTTACTCTCGTCTTATGTTTTTGAAAAACAAAAAAAACTATACAGTCCAAGCGGTCGGTAAATTGACTTCCTATTCTGTGCAACAGAATGGCAGTTTTTTTGGCTATTATGATAAGTCCCCAGAAAACAGCAAAGGCTTAGTGCTATCCCATATCACAGGGCGATCTACCACGAAGCTACCGTCAGCATCAGACTCAATTGATTTGGTTGTTTTTGATGGAAATAATCAGCTTATTGTGTCCCTTCCGGTTAACGCTTATAACTGGCAACAAGGATGCAGAGCACAGTGGTTAGATGACGACATCTTTATTTTTAACGATTTTGACGCGAAGCTTCAAGGCTACGTCGCTCGAGCTTATTCACTCGAAGCTAAAGATGAGGTTAGAAGGTTTGAGTATCCGGTGCAAGATGCTTTTCGGAAAGATTATTTCATCTCCTTAAATTACGAACGGTTAATGCAGCTTAGACCTGACTATGGTTATCGTAATCACTTACAGACAAGAGAGAGCCCCTTACCAAGTCTTGAGCAGGACGGTTTGTGGAAAGTAGACTTTCATTCTGGCAAGTCCCGGCTTCTTGTTTCGCTAGCTGATGCCTGCCAAATTAAGCCTGTGGATGAATTTAACGGAGCCGTTCACAAGTTTAATCATGTGATGATCTCCCCCTCCGGAGAACAGTTTATTGTCATGCACCGCTACCTCATCGGAAAGCGGCGAATTGATCGATTACTGCTGGCGGATGCCAATACCGGTGAACTGTCGTTATTAAGTGATTACGGCATGGTTAGTCATTGCTTCTGGGCTGACACATCGACCATTCTAGGGTACATGAGAGGTCCGGGGAATAAAGATGGGTATTGGTTGATTGACGTCGAAAGCGCTGAATTTACACCGTTTAAGCACGATGTCTTGAGTGCTTTCGGTGACGGTCATCCTCATGTAGCCGGTGATTGGTTTGTTACCGACACATATCCTGATAAAGCGCGTATGCAACACTTAATGTTATGTAACTGGAGGTCCGGAGAAGTCAGGCATCTAGGTGAATTCTTTCACGGTTTTGAATACGCTGGTGAGACGCGCTGTGATTTACATCCGAGGTTATCTGTAGATGGTAAGGCGGTTTTTTTTGATTCTGTTTATACAGGACAGAGACAGCTTTATAAATTGGAGCTGCCAGAATGAGCCTTTCTGTATTGATATCTGTCTACGCAGGGGAGCGGCCTGGTTATCTGAAAGATGCGTTATATAGCATTTGGGAGAATCAGACATATAAGCCGGCTCAAATCGTTTTGGTCAAAGATGGGCCGATTAATGCGGAGCTAGAAAGTGAAATAGAACGATATCAGTTTAAGCTGGGAGAGATCTTAACGGTTGTTGGATTGGAAGAGAATGTTGGCTTAGGTAAGGCTCTGAATGTTGGCTTGGAATACTGTCGACATGAATTAGTCGCACGTATGGATACTGATGATGTTTCTCTTCCTAATCGATTTGAAAAGCAAATCAAGTTTATGAATGATAATCCAGATATTAGTGCATCAAGTGCTAGTATTGATGAGTGGGATGAAGAGTTTGTTACTAAAATTAATAAGCGTTCTTTGCCGTTAGAGCCAGAGTCGGTGGCGGCGTTTGCAATACGGCGTAGTCCTCTCAGTCATCCAGTGGTTATTTTTCGTAAGAGTGTAATTGAATCGGTTGGTGGCTATCCTGAACTGAGGAAAGCTCAAGATTATGCCTTGTGGAGCCTATTAATTACGAAAGGGCATAGATTAGCAAACTTACCCGATACGTTGTTGAATATGCGTTCAGGAAATGGCCTTTTCGCAAGAAGAGGATTTCGCTATTTTCAACAAGAAATGAAACTTTTAAGCTACCAGAGAAAAATCGGATTTTTAACAAATAAAAACTATGTTTTTAATGCAGTTATTAAGTTTTTTTTGAGATTATCTCCTAACTTTATTAAAAACTGGGCATACAAGCTTGCAAGGTGATCTATGAAGTATTTAGTGACGGGTGTTTCAGGTTTTATTGGGAGTAAGGTTGCGGAAGGCCTCTTAAACGATGGTCATGAAGTTGTTGGTATAGATAATAATAATGATTATTACGATGTTGACCTGAAACTAGCTCGTTTAGAACGAATTAAACATGATAATTTCTCTTTCCAGTTATTAGATTTAGCCGACCGAAAAGGAATTGAAGGTTTATTTAGAAAGCATGAGTTTCAAAGAGTTATTCATTTAGGAGCGCAGGCTGGCGTTCGTTATTCTATCGAAAAACCCCATGCGTATGCTGATTCCAATTTAGTTGGGCATCTTAACATTTTAGAAGGTTGCCGACATTCGAAGGTAGGACATCTGGTTTACGCTTCTTCGAGCTCTGTTTATGGATTAAATGCGAAAGTCCCATTTTCTACCAGCGATTCAGTCGACCATCCCGTTTCACTGTACGCTGCTACGAAGAAATCTAATGAAGTAATGGCTCACTCGTACGCTCACCTTTATGGTATTCCAACAACCGGTCTGCGGTTCTTCACGGTTTACGGACCATGGGGACGGCCAGACATGGCGCCTTTTATTTTTACTCGGAAAATCCTTAATGGTGAAATCATTGATATCAATAATCATGGTGATATGTGGAGAGATTTCACTTATATTGATGACATCGTCGAGGGGGTTTTGCGTAGTGCTGATGTCGTACCTCAAGTAAATGAGAACTGGCGCGTTGAGTCAGGTTCTCCTGCAAGTAGTTCTGCACCATACGCGGTGTACAATATAGGACACGGTAGTCCCATCAATTTAATGGATTTTATTGCTGCGATTGAGAATGAGCTTGGCGTTACGGCTAAGAAAAACTTCAGGGCGATGCAACCTGGAGACGTTTACCGAACATATGCCGATACTGAAGATCTTTTTGAGGCGACAGGGTATAAGCCTCAAGTGGGTGTTAAGGAGGGGGTAGCCAAGTTTATCGCTTGGTATAGAGAGTTTTACAATCAGTAAATCGAGGGGGACGTTGAAAAGAATGGTGTCAGATATCGATAATGATTAACCGCCTACCAGCCTGGGTCGAATACGGCGCGTTCTTACTGGCGCTATTGGCGGGCACCGTTAATGCGGTGGGCTTATTGGGTTTCCAACACCAATCGGTATCGCACCTGTCGGGTACCGCAACTTTATTAGGCTCCGAGTTGCTCAGCGGTAGCAGCGCTAGCTGGCATTTAGTGGGGGTGTTAGTCAGCTTTCTGCTGGGTGCATGCCTGTCAGGTATGATTATCCCGCAAGGGCGTTTACGTTTAGGCCGCCATTACGAAGTGCTATTACTGCTTGAAGCGCTGTTACTTGGGCTGGCGTGCTATTTGCTACAACAGGGCTACATTGCGGGGCACTACTTGGCTTCTGCTGCCTGTGGCCTACAAAATGCGTTTGCCACCACCTACAGCGGTGCTATCGTGCGTACCACTCATGTCACCGGCATTTTTACCGATTTAGGCATTATGTTGGGCGCTGCCATACGTGGCGAGACCTTTGATAAACGCAAAGCCTTGCTGTTTGTGTTGATTATTTTCGGGTTTATTGGCGGTGGTGTATTGGGCGCAAGTTTGTTTCCGCTCTACGGCTTTCAGACCTTGCTATTCCCTGCTGGGCTATGCGTCTTGCTGGCGATACTTTATCATCAAGTGCTCATACGGCAGCCGCGCTAATTGCGCGACCGCCAATTGCATGGCAATTAGTTAACTTTCAAATCAACCCAAACCAAGCGATGGTCAGATGTCGCTTCGCGTTTTTGCACCAATTCATATAACGGCTCGTCTTTGGTTGGCCAGAAAATGCCGCTGTTAACGATGGTTAACCCGAATTGTGAAGGCAGTACGTAATCGGCACGCTTGCGCCAGCTCGCGGTGTGAGTGTTTGCTTGCGGATTATCCGGTGTGTGTTCTGCACCGCCTTTACTGGTAGGGGCCATGTCACCCTGAATTAGAGGGTGATTGAGTAGCTGTAAAATGGCGCCGTCGACATTGTCGTTGCTCTCAACCGAGGCGTTTTGATCACCCATAATGACAAAGCGAGTCTCTGAGGCTAAGCCACCTTTAACGCCGTTGTCGTCGATCAAATAGTCGGCATCGTTAACGTAGTCGGCCCAAAGGCGAATTTCGTCGTGGTTACGCTTACCATTGCGATTCTCCTCACCGTCAAAAACAGGCGGTGTGGGGTGACTCACTAATGCATGAATAATCTGTTCGCCGACTCGAATCGGCACGTCCCAATGACTCTTAGAGCTTAACGGAAACTGCGCCATCGCTTGCTTACTGTACCAAGGTTCATCGCTACCCGGCACGGTCACTTGCAAAGCATTAGGCATATCCTGCCATTTAAAATGCTGGAAGGTGCGCACTTGTTCGGTAAGGATGGGATAGCGTGACAGCAACACCATGCCATACTGTCCCGGATATAGACCAAAGCCCCAAGCGTCGGCACCAAAACGCTCTTTTTTACCGTTACGGTCAAGGTCGAAAGGTGAAGGTTGGCCGGTATTCACCGGGGCAATATAGACGTAAGGGTAATCGATGGCCTTAACATCGTCAGCTTGCGCCACCGCTAGATACTGTTTGCGGAAAACATCGACGCCTTTAGCCGCATCAATATAATCAAACTCGTTCAGTAAAATGACGTCCGGGCGCACGCGTTGAATCACATGTGCAATGTTTTTAATTTGCTGAGTCTGCTCTGCTAAGGCAGACGCTAAGGCCTTGGCACCTTGTTTGGGAATATCCTCAAAGGCCAAATAATTACTCGCGTCCATACTCACATTGTAAGTGGCAAAACGCACTTGTTGTGGGCTTTGGGCATGGACGCTGGTGATCATAGTCAAACTCAAACTCAGTAAAAGCAGACGCCAGTATTGGCGACTGCGATAAATTGCAGATGTTAGCATGAGGGTATCCTACACGGTGTTACGGTGTTTTTGACAGCAACGAAACATATAGTTTAGTGCCTCCTGAGGCAAGTCGGTTTTGATGAATAGTTAAAGACATCGTTGTAGCGTCTACTTGGCATGAACGCGGTGATTTGCTAAAACGTAAGCTCAGTATCAGTAAAAAACAACAACGTCATAACAACCTGAACAAGAGAACTTCATGAATTTAACCGCTATCATCATCGTCGGTATCGTCACCGGCGGTATTGTACAGATCATCAAAACGGTACGCAGAAATCACGACCAACAAGGCAATGCTC
>NZ_AMRG01000002.1 GCF_000299895.1 Idiomarina xiamenensis 10-D-4 | reverse complement strand
CGCGAGTTCGAGTCTCGTTTCCCGCTCCAAATTTTCTGGCGGGTTGGCAGAATGGCTATGCAGCGGATTGCAAATCCGTGGATCTCGGTTCGACTCCGGGACCCGCCTCCAGAAAACTCGCAAGCGTAGTTGTAGTAGTAATAGCAGTACACAGAACAATTAGACGTTCTGCAAATTGTGCCCGGGTGGTGGAATTGGTAGACACAAGGGATTTAAAATCCCTCGCTGGTAACAGCGTGCCGGTTCAAGTCCGGCCCCGGGCACCATTCCTCTTATTGAATAGTTCTTGAATTTTCCTAGTCTTTAATACCTCTAGCTTTCAGTTTAACTCCAATAGTGACTAACCGTCCCGTTATTAGTCATTGTGGGCTTCGCTAACGATGCATGGCACATTCACTTCCGCAATATTGTGCGTTTTGTTGTGTTTTTAAGTTGTTTGATGTCAATTCCATAATAGAAAATAAAGATGGATTATAATATTCTCAAATGTATTGTTGGGATGGAGTCATGCGGTCGTTCTCTCTATTAGGTGAGAGAAAAGGCAGCGAAGCTCTTAATAACTGAGCGTACGCTTGAAGCGCCTCATGGTGTTCTGCACACAGTCATGCTCGGTGCTCCGACAATGGTTAACAATAAAAATACAGCCGACGAAGTGACATGCGTGGCTGATTTAGGCGTTATATTTCCTTATGAGCATACGAATATTCCTAGCCTCATTGTTATTATTGGCATCAGGAGTATCTATGGCCGGATACAATTTGCACATAGAACGTGAGAATCAAATCTCTGTAGAAGAATGGTTAGCTGTGTGCGAGCAGGACAAATCATTGTCGGTTCAAAATACAGCGATAGCTGTAAATCCTCAGGCAGGTGCAAAAATTAAAGTTTCAACTCCTAACAGCTGTGTTTGGACCAGTCGAATTCTTAAGAAAAAGTACTCTTTTACTTATTCAAATGGCTCAATAACTTTTGGTACTGATAAAGCGCAGCTTAAAAAAGCTAAAAAGATCGCCCAAATATTAAACGCCAAGGTTGTGGGTGACGAAGGTGAAGAGTATTAAAAACATAATATAGCTGGCGTACTAGAGGACTATTCCTCTGGAATTAATAGCTACAGTAGCTCTGTAGCTAAACTAAAGTTGCCATCGCAGCTAATAGCGTTGCTAAATGCTAAAGCTTAATGCCATCGTTGATTGTTTACCCCTACTTTTTCCTTATTCAAACTTAATTTAGGTATGTTCAGCACTAACTACGTTAATCCTACGCCCGTTATGGAAAACTAACTCCACAATCACTTTATCATGATTGCTTTTCACTAAACTCTACTGCCAAGCGGCGGGGGCGTATCTGATCATGTTGAAATCTGTGGCTAGTCGATGTTTAGCTGGCTATTGGTAAGGTAGTCGCTGCTGATGAGTAAAGTTAACTGTGTTTTCATACTATGTTGGCTGGTCAGCGGCTGTGCGCAGAAGTCGATTATTGGAAGCTCGCAGGTGATTGGTTTCCATGGTAATCAGATCTCGTTAACGTCTACTTATCAGGGGGAGGACAGTTCATCACCGGCTAAGTCTATTGATGATTATGAGACGGCTAAGCTCTTTGGGATTGATGATGACACTTTCGCACTTTCGTTTTTCGCGACAAGGCCTTTACACCAATGCTTTAGTAACGAACATGCGCTGGCAAAGAAGGTTCGCTCGCTAATAGCTGACGAGTTTTCGTTGTTATTAGACGGTATCAATTTAAATATCTATCTTGTGCCCAAAACGAATTTCGCGATAACCAGTAAAAAGACGATCGGCAGCTCAAGCCCTTTGCACATGGTATTCGCCATTGATGATGCTGAGGGCTGTGATAGCGGTCAGATCGAAAGCCATTTCAAGCATGTCATTAACACCATTATTCACGAACATTTTCATCTGTTTGTGCAAACAAACGATATCGGTCTGACTGAGCTCGATGAGGAGGTTTTAGCTTACACCGTGGGCTACTGCAATGAGATTTATGCGACTCATGCCAAGAGCTTTTCCTTGAATATTAACACCAACAGTAAAGCACAAATTCGGATAGCGTCGTTTTCACGTTATGCGACTTCTTTGCGGGCCTATTATTTGTTTCAGGATAAACTGGAGGCACTTTATTATCGTCACTATCAGGGCATTGGCGACAATCAACGCTTGCGAGCAAAGCGTTTTATCAACGCGCTCTGTGCTGACGCTAAGCGCGTTGTGACTTCAGTTACTGAATCTAAGTCTACGGCAGGCTAGCGCGTACCAAAAATCTTATCTCCGACATCGCCTAAACCGGGGATTATGTAGCCGTGTTGGTTTAGCTTCTGGTCGAGTGCGGCGGTAAAAATTCTGATATCGGGGTGGGCGGCGAGTACCGCTTCGACGCCTTCTGGCGCGGCGACTAAAACTAACACGCGAATGTCTTGGCAACCCTTGTCTTTTAACATATCGAGGGTGGCGATCATGCTGCCGCCGGTGGCTAACATGGGGTCGATGACCAGTGCCGTACGTTGTTCGATGTCGTTCACGAATTTATCAAAATAGCTGACTGGTTGTAACGTCTCTTCATCACGATATAAGCCGACTACACTGACTTTAGCACTGGGTAATAAGTTGGTGACACCATCTAGCATCCCCATGCCCGCGCGCAGAATAGGAACAATGGTGACCTTTTTACCTTTCAGTTGCTGCACATGGATTTGCTGACCATCCCAGCTGTCGATAGTGTGGTCCTCTAAGACAAAGTCGCTGGTCGCTTCGTAGGTGAGTAGGGTGCTGATTTCATTTGCCAATTCACGAAAGCTCTTGGTCGATATACCGTGCTTACGCATGATGCCCAATTTATGTTGCACTAACGGATGGCGAATGATGGCTAAGCCCATAAAGTTTTCCTCTTGCTACGGTTTTAACGCACTGGCTGCTGCGACGATTAACCCGTATGCTAGCAGTTTCAAGACGCGCTGACCGCTGTATTTTTTGATCGTGAAGATCGTTAAGAGGTATACCACATGAAAAAATGGCTAGGCTTAACCACCGCCGCGCTGGCAGTGATGCTGATGAATGGTTGCGCCACTGCGGATTGGCGTAACGCTAGTCGTGAACCAGCCGGTATTGCGCCCGATCCTACGCAAACCTCAGCAGCCGTGATTGAGTTTTATGCTGCCGATGCGTTTAGTTGGCGTGGCTGGTTTGCAGTGCACACTTGGTTTGCACTAAAGCCCGCGAATGCGAGCGAATATCGCGTCTACGAAGTGGTTGGATGGCGCACCGACCGCGGTTTGCCAGCGTTGACGCAATATCAAACAGCAACTCCTGATCGTTATTGGTACGGCGCTAAACCGAGCAAAATTTTATCGCTAACCGGCGACAAGGCGGCGCGCTTAATTCCGGATATCGAAGCCGCTGTTGAGCGTTACCCGTGGGCTAACGAATATCGTGTATTCCCAGGCCCGAACAGCAATACGTTTCCCGCTTGGATCGGTCTGCAAGTACCTGAATTAGAGCTAGATATGCCATTTACCGCGATAGGCAGCGGTTATGCCGACTAGGTTCATCGGCTGACCACTTGTCAAAATGTGTTGACGAATGGTCGACGTGACCACAAAAGCCAAATAATATTGATAATGATAATAGTTATCAATTGTGATAATTTATGCTCCCGTTAATGTCCATCTACATTCAGGAGTATAATAATAATGCGTTTTCGCCCCGTTCCGCTAGCGGCAGCCATCGCCATGGTGCTACACCCCATGAGTAGTCTTGCTGCTGGGCAGCAAGACTCTAACCAAAAAAACAATACTGAAGACAACAATATTGAACGTATCGAAGTGGTCGGTAAATATACCGTCAGCCGCAGTATCGATACCGCGACGGGGCTGGGTCTAACGCTCCGCGAAACGCCACAGTCGGTCAGTTTGATCACCGATGAACGTATTAAAGACCAACATTTAAATACTGTGATGGATGCGGTAAACAACACCGTTGGCGTGTCAGCGGCAGAAACCGATAACGTCCGTAATTCCTTTTACGCCCGTGGTTTCCGTATCGATAGCTATCAGATCGATGGTGTACCGACGTCATGGAGCCTCGGTGGTGATTCCGGCGAAACGGTCGCCGATGTTTCAATTTATCAACGTATTGAATTTGTCCGTGGTGCCACCGGCTTGCTGACTGGCGTTGGTGATCCGTCAGCCTCAATTAACTTGGTTCGTAAACATGCCGATAGCACCGACTTGACCGGTTATGTCAACGTTGCTGCGGGTCGTTGGAACAAAAAGCAAGTCACCGCCGATGTCGCTAGTGGTTTAAATGCCAGCGGTAGTCTGCGCGGTCGCCTAGTTGCTAAAGTACATGACAGCGAAACACACGTTGACTACTTAGAAGAAAACAAAGAGACGTTATATGGTGTCTTTGAGGCCGACTTAACGCCAGATACGTTGTTGCGCGTGGGCGGCAGCTATCAGCATAATGACCCGCATGGTGCGACTTGGGGCGCGTTACCGACGTTTTTCTCAGACGGCACCGAAACCAACTGGGAATGGTCAAAAACTACCGGCGCCGACTGGACGCGTTGGGAAAGCACCAATACCAACTACTTCCTAAACTTCAATCACACCTTTGGTAACGGCTGGCAGTTAGTCGCTAACTACAACCGTTTGGATTACAAAAAAGACTCTAAGTTACTGTATGTCTACGGCAGCTTGGATAAAGAGACTGGCGCAGGCTTGAATGCTCAGCGTTATCGTAGCGTCGGGGAAAGTGAGCAAAACGCTTACGACATCCAGCTTAAGGGACAATATCAGGCGTTTGGTCAGCAGCACGACCTCGTCATTGGTGCCTTATATAGTGAACAAGATGCCTACGCGGTGACCTTTGATCCGATAGGCGGTGACATGAGTGGAGGTTTTGACCGGGTTGATGTTGATAACTTCTATCAGTGGACCGATTTGCAAGAGCCACAATGGTCATCAACGGAAAGTCCGGGCGAAGACCTGAGCACCGAACAGAAAGGTTTTTATGCGGCCACGCGCTTGTCATTGACCGATGCCTTTAAAGTGATTGTCGGTGGTCGTGTTTCTAGTTGGGATCGGCAAGGCGTGAGCTACGGTACAGTCACCGATTACGGCGACTCTGGCGTTTTTATTCCGTACGCCGGTGTGCTCTACGATATTAACGAGCAGCATCGTTTGTACGCCAGTTACACCGAGATCTTTAAACCACAGAACTCAAAAAATGCCGACGGTGAATTTTTAGATCCGCTAGAGGGTTCAAGCACCGAGATCGGTTTAAAGAGCACGTTCTTGAATGACCGTTTGCATACCTCATTGGCGTTGTTCCAGATTGAGCAAGATAATCTAGCGGTACGCGACCCCGACTTTATTCCTACACCAGAGCAGCAGAACGCTTATTACCCTGCGCAAGGTACTGAAAGTAAAGGCTTTGAGTTTGAAGTGGTCGGTCAGCCGGTAGACGGTTGGAACATTTCTGCAGGTTACTCGCAGTATAAAGCTGAGGACGCGGCGGGCAATGAAGTGAATACCGATAACCCGGACAAACAAATCAAACTGTTCACCACTTATCAGTTTATTGATCAACTGCCAGCTTTAACTGTTGGTGGTGGTGTTAATTGGCAAAATGAAATTTATCAGATGGGCACCAATCCGGGGACCGGTGAGGCGTATCGTTTTGAACAGGAATCTTATGCATTGGTTAATCTGATGGCGCGTTATCAGTTAGCTGAGCATATGAACCTGCAACTTAACGTGGCTAACCTTTTTGATAAAAAGTATATCAGTCAGGTCGGCTTTTTCAGCAGCTACCGTTATGGTACGCCGCGTAATGTCACATTAAGCTTTAACTACGACTTCTAAGCCGTTATCGTGACCAACAAAAACCCCGCTTATTCAGCATAAGCGGGGTTTTTTAGTCGATGAAAAACGGCTAGCGACGCAGTTGCTGAATACTCAATAACGCGATATAAAACAATGCTGCTATCGTCAACACGCCTACCCAAAAAAGGAAAGCGTCGGCGGCGGCCATCGGCAGCCAGGCTAACGGTAGCAAGGCAACGGCTAGGAGCGTGAATCCGAGCCAACGGTAACCGGTTTCGCGTCTGTCAGTTAAAACTTTCAAGGCGAGTTGCTTACGGTGTCTTGGCATGGCCAAACAAAGGGCACCAAAGCCAATAAAACATAATAACCAAACGCTAATTTCGGCGATTATTGCTAACATGGCTGCGCTCCCATTGGTTGTAATTGCACTAGTGCGACAGTTTCAGCACTAGCGTCAGCGCCTTGTAGTCCTTCAATCGCTACATAAAGTAATAGGCCGCTAACCAGCATAATAACACTGGTGCGTAACAGCCTGCGCGTGGCAATAACCCACATAAATAGGGCGCTGTAAATAGCGAAGCTTAGCAATAACATCCACATCAGCACCGTCGCTTTTGACCAATTCCATAGCCATAAGGTTAATTCGGGAATAAATACCGATAAGCAGACGGTCAAGGCAAAGCCGCCGAGCGCGGCTAATGTCCAGCGATATAAGGTCGGCAACCAAGGCAATTTGTTGTTGATACCGCGCGCAATGGTCATACCGTGGCCTCCTGTTTGCTTTGCTTGCGGCTGATGCCGCGGTGCATTAAGACAAATAGCAAGCCGCTAACCAATAACATCATATCCATACCCAACAGTGGCCAATCACGCGGATACTGATAACTGAATAGATGCCGCTCCAGGGTGAGCAAGCTGATCAAAGGCAGTGCCAAGTACAACACGGCATTGGCTAGCGCGCCGTAACGCCATGTGCGCTTAACGCCAACAAAAAGTGGCAGCAACACGCTAGCTAACCAAGCGATAAAGAAACTATGAACCTCCCAGTCGGCGCGACTGCTTAAGGTTAGCGGTAATAATCGATTAGCGGCAAAATACACCGCTACCGCTAACGGCAAGCCCATCAGAAAACCGGCGTTTAAGCCGCTAACTAAACGATGACCGAAGGGTAAGCGTTGCTTGGCGGCAAGCTTTTTCTGGCGTTTTTCGAACCATAAAACCAGTCCTGTGGCGACCATCAGCGTGCCTAATACGCCAGATATAAAATACAACCAACGCAAGGCGGTACCGGCAAAGCGGCCAGCATGTAGGCCGATCATGGTACGTCGGGTCAGTTCGGCGGTGTTATCGATGGGGGCAGCGCTTAAGCGTTCGCCACTGACCGCCGAATAGGCTAGCGTGCGGTAGGACGACATTAACGATTGCGTTGGGGCTTCGTAAACCGTTGCACTGGCGCGAGCTTGGCCTGGATTATTGACGCTAATAAATGATACTGGCGCGCCCGCCATGAATTGTTGAGCGTCGTCATAAATAGCTTGCAGGTCGGTCATCGGAGCTGGGCTGTTATCACCAGTGCTTACCGCTGTGGTGGCTTGTAAATCGTTAAAAAAGCTAGCGCGGTCGCCGTAGCTCCAAGAGATTGCTGACGATAGGTACATCAGCATCAGTGTCACCAATCCAGTGTAGGTGATCATCAAGTGAAAGGGCAGCGCTAATACTGAGGTTACGGTATGACCGTCGAGCCAACTGCGATGGCCCTTACCCCACTGTAAGGTAAAGAAATCTTTAAAAATCTTTTTGTGAATGACGATGCCGGTAATGATAGCCAACAACATTAACATCGAGCAGACGCCGACCAACCATCGTGCCCAGAATACCGGCATATAGTGTAAATCGAAGTGAAAGCGATATAAGAAATAACCGCCATTGGTGTCGCGTAGTGACACCTCATGACCTTCACCGTCAAGCACTGCTCGCTTAAAACCTCGGCCTTCGGCATTCGGATCGCGCCAAAACAAGACGGTGACTGGTAAACGCTCATCGGGCAGGGTAATCGACCAGCTTGGTGCATCGGAAGCGCGTTCCTGTAAAAATTGCTGCGCTTGCTCGACCGCATGCTCGGGCGTTGCGCGGTGCTGCAATTCAGGCTGCATCCACTGCGTGATCTCATGTTGAAAAAAGGCCAGGGTACCGGTTAAAAATACCGCAAATAAAACCCAGCCTACGACTAACCCGGCCCAAGTATGAAGCCAAGTCATGCTGTCTCTAAAACGGACTTTCATGTTTAGGGTGCTTATTATTTTGGTTTAACGCAGCCCCGTATTACACCACAACTGAATATTAATGAAAATAGTTATCATTTAGTTATCTGCGATAATGTCGACCGCATCAATGGGGCATACCGCATAGCAATTGGGTTGCGGGTAATAGCCCTCACATTCGACACAGAGGTTTTGCTCGATTTGATAGTGTTGTGGCCCCATACCAATAGCTTCGGTTGGACACTCCGGTACACACATGTCGCAGTTAATGCACACCTCGTTGATGACGATCATGGTGCCGACTCCTGTAGCAGCGGGGTATCGCTGTTAGCCGATGTTTGTTGAATAATAAAGCAGCAGCTAAGCTCGCTATCGCGCAGTGTTTGGTGAATCGCCGCAGGTAGGGTTAGCTGGACCCGATACCCTGAACCGGGTGCACGTAGCAAGCGCTCGCCGTGTTCGTTACGCATGGTCGCGGCAGTGATTGTGTGGTTACCCTGTGGCGTCATTAACAGCAGCTTATCGTCGCTATTAAAACCGTTTTTAACGTCGAGCCAATAGTCGCCACGACTATCGCTGGCGCGATCTAATTGAGCAACTAATCGCTCATTACCGACGCTGTGCGATTGCTGATAGTTTTGTAAGTCTTGGGCGCTATGCCGTTGTAAAAAACCGTGCGTAAAGCCACGGTTTGCCATGCCGGCTAGTTGCGCTAATAACGCCGGATCAAACGGTTTACCGGCCATCGCGTCGTCAATGGCCTGACGATAGACTTGGGTGGTGCGCGCCACGTAGTAGTCGGATTTAGTGCGGCCTTCGATTTTGAGTGAATGTACGCCGATGTTGACCAGTTCGGGGACTAAGTCGACGGCGCGTAGATCTTTAGAGTTCATGATATAGCTGCCATGCTCATCTTCATCTAATAACATTAACTCATCGGGGCGTTGTGCTTCGCTCAGTAGTACTGGCTCTGGCACGCTGGTGTTGGCAGCAGGCATCGGCTACCGCCGCTTGGCTTTGGTATTGCCAGCGACAGGCATTGGTGCAGGTGCCTTGGTTGGCATCGCGCTTATTAATGTAACCAGATAACAAGCAGCGACCCGAGTAGGCCATGCACAGCGCACCGTGCACAAACACCTCGATTTCCATATCAGGAACGGCTGTGCGCATCTCGCCGATTTCTTTTAATGACAGTTCGCGCGATAAGATCACGCGCTCGATGCCCTGTTGCTGCCAAAACTGTAGCGCCGCCCAGTTCACGGTGTTGGCCTGTACCGATAGGTGTAGCGGCTGCTGCGGAAAATGCTGACGGAGCAACATCACTACGCCCGGGTCCGACACGATCAAGGCGTCTGGTTGCAGTTCGACAATCTGCTGCATATGGCTAACAAAGTGCGTCAGTTTGGCGTTGTGAGGAGCGATATTAACGACCACGTAAAAGCGTTTACCCTGGGCGTGTGCATAGGCGATTGATTCAGCCAAATTTTGTAGAGTAAAGCTGTTATTTCGAACCCGTAAACTGTAACGTGGTTCACCGGCATAAACGGCGTCGGCGCCATAGGCGAAAGCCAGTTTCATGGCGTTGGGATTACCCGCAGGACACAATAATTCAGGACCGTTAAGCGGGGGATTAGCAGCACTAGGGGTAGCGCTATTAGCAGGCAATGTCATGGTCAAACTCACGCTGATTGTCGGTGTTCTACAACTAGCGCTGTAGCATAACCAAAATCAGCGTTAGTAACCTTGACCCAGCGCAGTGTTGACGACGAAAAGCTTTACCCTAACTGACCATCTGGTTGAGTGTGGTGTCAGGCAACTGGCGAAAGTAATCGATATCAGCCTTTGGCGAACGGCCAAACAAACGGCTGTACTCACGACTAAACTGTGATGGACTTTCGTAACCCACCTGGTAACAAGCACTACTGACATCCATACCTTCAAATAGCATGATCCGTCGAGCCTCGTCTAAGCGCAATTTTTTTTGAAACTGAATCGGCGACATCGCGGTTACCGATTTAAAAGCTTGATACAACGCGGATTCGCTTAAATGCACAGCGTCTGCTAAATCTCTGACCCGCAAAGGTTCATGAAAACGCTGTTTAAGCATTTCGATGACTTGTGCGATACGGCCCGCCTGACTGTCGATTAAATGAAAGTCACGTAGCTGGCCGCCTAGCTCACCTAATAATAAACGATACATCATTTCGCGTTTGATCAAAGGCAGTAACACGGCCGCATCGTCGGGTTTTTCCAGCAGCTCGACCAAACGCTCCAGTAATTGCATCATGTCCGCATCCATGGTGCCGACACTTAACCCACTATGGTTGGTTTTAGCGGCGGGAATGCGATCGCCCAGCAGTAACATGAGCTCGTGTAATTCGGCGATATCAAAATTAAAACTAAGGCCAACATAAGGCTGCGCTGGTGATGCCAGCGATACGCGACCCGATACCGGTATCATCACCGGTATCAATAAGTAATTCAGGCGCGCATAAGTAACCGATGAGCTACCCACTTGTAGCTCTTTGGCACCTTGCAACATAAAACAAACGGCGGGTCGATAAACGATAGCTTGCGGCGCTGAAGGCTGGTCTCGCCGCATCAAACTAATGTCGTCAATAGCGGTTTCTGTCATGCCATCTTCGACCAATAGCGGTAGTAAACGGTGTACCAACCGGTCCATACGGGTAGACAAGTCTGTAGGGGTTAGCGATGGCTTGGCTGAAGCACCCAGTTGAATCGTTGACATGCACACCTTCCTGAAGTTTTACAGTAGCGACCAGTATAGTGAAAGCAACGAGGTTTCGGCTAGCGCCACTGTAGGATCAGGCAAGTATCCTGTAGGATTTGACGCCACTGAGCGGTTAAGCTGGGTTTGCTTAGGTCAGCACGCCGCATCATTGACGTGGGAAGTTAGCCAATACCATCTCGGCGACCGCGCACAACTCGGCCGTGCTGGCGCCGTTATTCGCTTGTACGGACATGCCTTGCAGCACCGTACCAATGTAATGAGATAGCGTGCAAGCGTCGACTTGTTGGGGCAGATCGCCGGCTTCTTGTGCTTGCTCAAAACGTTGCTGTAATGCCTGTTGGCCTTGTTGGCGACGCTCAATCAGCGCTGCTCGTACAGCAGCCGAGGCATCGCTGCAAGAGAGCGCGCTTTGTACTACTACACAGCCTTGTGGATGCTCGGCATTGGCCATCCGATCGGCGGCTCCACGCAACATGGTTTCCACCACTTGATAGGCGGTTGGTTGCTTTAACGCTGGGTAAAAATAAGCATCCGGCAGTTTTTCGTACAAATCAATAGTTTGCAAAAAAAGCTGCTCTTTATTACCGAAAGCGGCGTACAGGCTGGGCTTATTAATCCCCATCGCTTTGGTTAAATCGGCGAGTGAGGTGCCTTCGTAACCATTCCGCCAAAATAGCTCCAAGGCTTTGCCTAACGCTTCTTCTTTACAGAATTCACGCGGCCGCCCGCTACAGGTTGCTGACGTTGTTGTGGTCATGGGTTACCTCCTTTGGCAGCCATACAAGCTGGGCTGACGGCTGCTATAGTAAGCACTGTTAGCGTGACTGTCCAGCATCACGCACTGACAGCCAGCGAGCCGCTGAGATCGCTTAGCTCAGCAGCTTTATAGAATTAGGCAAGTGCTGACCAGTTTTTGGCAGGCATTACCGCACTTGCCACGCTTATACTTCTCACTACCGTCAAGGCTGAGCATTCTGTACAGCCTGTTGTTCCTAACGTTGTATTAAACCTAACTGTCGTCCAGTCGCCGTTCTTAAATACTGTCAGTCAGCACTTTTTGCCTGTCGTTTGTAGACAGTACTTTGACGACGCGAAGATGGAAAAGTTTAATCGGATTAATCAATTTTACCGATCGGTATAAAAATAATTGACAGCATTTACTGCTGCTATATAGTAACACCAGATATTTACCAAGTGGTACAAAATTATTGTTACCAGCTTTTTGTGAATCAGCGAGGGATACCATGAACAGCTTTACTATGAATAACAAGTCGCGTCGTCACCCGTATTCGGCTGTCAAACATTGGAGTGTCGGTGTGCTCGCCGCGTTAGTCTTAAGTGCTTGCGGACAGTCGCAACAGACTGAACAGCAATCGGCTGCCAATGCGCCCACGGTGAGTGTTGCACAAGTGGTTGCTGAGCCGATTACCGAATGGGATGAGTTTACTGGAAGGCTACAAGCACCGCAGACCGTCACCGTAACCCCAAGGGTTTCCGGTTATATCGAACAGGTATTTTTTACTGAAGGCGCGATGGTGAAGGCGGGCGATCGTTTGCTGCAAATCGATGCGCGTCCATTCTTAGCCGAAGTAGCGCGCTTAAGCGCCGAGTTAGATAGCGCTAAGTACGCACTACAACTTGCTAATAATGACTTGCAACGCGCACAAAAACTCAGTGAACAACGCGCCATTTCTGCCGAGATACTCGATACCCGGGCCTCGCAGCAGCAACAGGCGTCAGCGCAGGTGGCGGCGCTCAAGGCGGCGTTAGAGCGGGCGCAATTGGATTTAGCCTTCACCGATGTGCGTGCGCCCATTAGCGGTCGCGTATCCTATGCGCAAATCACCGCAGGTAATTTTGTTAACGCCGGACAAACCGCGCTAACCAGCATCGTTTCGACCGACAAAATGTACGCTTATTTTGACGTGGACGAACAAAGTTACTTGAAGTACCTAGCACTATCGCAGCAGGGCAAGCGTCCCAGCACCCGCGATAGTCAACGTAACCCCGTGTATATGGCGCTGGCTGACGAAACTCGTTACCAACACCAAGGTTATATCGACTTTGTCGATAACCGCATCAATCAAAGCACCGGCACCATTCGCATTCGAGCCACGTTTGATAACAGTGAACAAAGCTTATTGCCCGGCCTGTTTGTGCGCGTCAGGTTGGCGGGTAGTGCCAGTTACGATGGTATTTTGATCGATGAAAAAGCCATAGCCACCGATCTCAATAATAAGTACGTGCTGGTGCTCGATAAAGACAATCACGTGCAATATCGCGCGGTGACGCTAGGCGAACGGTTACAAGGGTTACGTATTGTTAGCAGTGGTTTGAGTGCTGGCGATCGCGTGGTGTTAAACGGCCTGCAGCACGTGCAACCGAATATGCAAGTACAACCGCAGCCGGTGCAAATGGCTTCGGAGCAACAAATAAAAGCCTTACGTCAGGCTCAGCAACGCTTACAGCAGACTCATGACAAGCTGACGGCGCAATTGCTTAGTCAAGATAAACGCGGTTAAGGAGCGCTCATGTTTTCGCAGTTTTTTATTCGCCGTCCAATCTTTGCGTCGGTGATTTCATTACTGTTTTTTATCACCGGCTTGGTTGCCGTTTGGCAACTGCCGATCACCGAATATCCCGAAGTCGTACCACCGACCGTGGTGGTGACCGCCAATTACCCGGGTGCCAACCCCAAGGTGATTGGTGAAACCGTGGCGTCACCGCTGGAACAAGAAATCAACGGTGTCGAAGATATGTTGTATATGTCGTCTCAAGCGACCTCCGATGGCCGCATGACGTTAACCATTACTTTTGCCATCGGTACTGACGTTGATCGTGCTCAAACACAAGTGCAAAACCGTGTTAATCGTGCTTTGCCGCGGTTACCTGAAGAAGTGCAGCGATTAGGCGTGGTGACCGAGAAATCCTCGCCCGATCTGACCATGGTGGTGCATTTAACGTCGCCCGACGATCGTTACGATATGCTCTATTTATCTAATTATGCGGCGTTGAACATCAAGGATGAGTTAGCGCGTATCAATGGCGTTGGAGACGTGCAGTTATTTGGCGCCGGTGAATACAGCATGCGTATTTGGCTCGATCCGCAAAAAGTTGCCGCACTGGGTCTGTCTCCAGCTGATATTGTGCGAGCTATTCGCGAGCAAAATCAGCAAGCGGCGGCCGGTAGTTTGGGGGCACAGCCCACCGGCGACGCCGACTTTCAGTTGCTGATCAATGTCAAAGGGCGGTTAACCGATGTCAGTGAATTTGAAGACATCATTATTGCTGTTGGCGACGACGGTGAGATCAGTCATTTGCGCGATGTGGCGCGAGTCGAACTGGGCGCGTCAAGCTATGCGCTACGATCGCTGTTAAATAATAAAGAGGCGGTAGCGATTCCGATTTTCCAAGCGTCGGGCTCCAACGCGATTCAGATTTCTGATGACGTTCGCAGCCGTATGCAAGAGCTGTCGGCGGCGTTCCCCGAGGGATTAGCTTACGATATCGTATACGACCCTACGGTGTTCGTGCGTGGTTCGATTAAAGCGGTGGTGCAAACACTGTTAGAAGCGGTATTGCTGGTGGTGCTGGTGGTGGTGCTGTTCTTACAAACCTGGCGCGCCTCGATCATCCCGTTAGTGGCGGTGCCGGTATCTTTGGTCGGTACCTTTGCTTTCATGCATTTACTGGGTTTTTCTTTAAACGCTTTATCGCTATTTGGTTTAGTACTCGCCATCGGTATTGTGGTTGACGATGCCATCGTGGTGGTTGAGAACGTCGAGCGCAACATCGAGGAGGGGTTATCGCCACTGGCAGCGACCCAGCAGGCGATGAAAGAAGTCACCGGTCCCATCGTTGCGACCACTTTGGTATTGGCTGCGGTGTTTATTCCGACGGCGTTTATGTCAGGGTTAACTGGACAGTTTTATAAACAATTTGCGTTGACTATCACCATTTCGACCTTTATTTCGGCGATCAACTCGTTAACGCTTAGCCCGGCCTTGTCGGCGTTGTTACTCAAGCCTCGTGGCGCCAACAAAGATGGTTTAACACGATTATTAGATAAGTTGTTTGGGCGCTGGTTATTTCAGCCATTTAACCGATTTTTTGAGCGTATGTCGGTGGGCTATCGCGTCGTTGTGAAAAAGGTCATCCGTTACGGTGCCATTGTCGCCGTGCTCTATGTCGGCTTACTGACATTAACCGGGGTACAGTTCGCAACCACACCGACCGGCTATGTGCCGGGACAGGATAAACAATATCTGGTGGCGTTTGCTCAGTTACCCAATGGTGCTTCACTGACGCGTACCGATGAGGTCATTCGGCAAATGTCGAGTTTGGCGTTGGACTATCCGGGAGTCGCTAACTCGATTGCGTTTCCGGGGTTAAGTATCAATGGTTTTACCAACAGCCCCAATAGCGGCATCGTATTCGTCGGTCTAGACGACTTTGAACAACGGCAGTCCGAGGCGTTATCGGCTAACGCCATCGCAGCGGCGTTGAATCAACAGTTTGCAGGCATTAACGATGCTTATATCGCGATTTTCCCACCGCCGCCGGTGCAGGGCTTGGGGACCATTGGTGGATTCCGTTTACAAATTCAAGATCGTGCCGGATTAGGTTATGACAGTTTGTATCAAGTGACTCGCGAAGTGATACAGAAAGCCTGGGCGACACCCGAGCTCGCTGGCGTCTTTTCCAGTTACGAGGTCAATGTACCGCAGTTAGATGTGGCCATCGATCGCGCTAAAGCAAAACAGCAGGGCGTTGCTATCGATACCATTTTTCAAACCCTGCAGGCTTACTTAGGTTCGATTTATGTGAATGACTTTAATCAGTTTGGCCGCACTTATCAGGTGAACGTGCAAGCTGACGAGGCATTTCGTCAAAATGCGGCACAAATTCGTCAGTTAAAAGTGCCTAATCAGCAGGGGCAAATGGTGCCATTAGGCAGCTTCCTGAATGTGCAAGATAGCGCTGGCCCTGATCGCGTCATGCATTACAACGGCTTTATTACTGCCGAAATTAATGGTGGTGCCGCCGCAGGTTTTAGCTCAGGAGAAGCAAAAGCCGCGATTGAAGCGATTTTAGCCGACACCTTGCCAAACGGCATGAGTTACGAGTGGACCGAGTTGACTTATCAGCAGATTTTGGCGGGTAATGCTGGCCTGTATATTTATCCGCTGGTGATCTTGTTGGTGTTCATGGTGCTGGCGGCGCAATACGAGAGCTTGAGCTTACCATTAGCCATTATCTTGATCATTCCGATGACGTTGCTGTCGGCGTTAAGTGGGGTGTTGTTAGCCGGTAGTGATAACAACGTATTTACCCAAATTGGTTTGATTGTTTTAGTCGGGCTTGCCACTAAAAACGCTATCTTGATCGTTGAGTTCGCTAAAGAACTGCAGGCGCAAGGACGTGATCGCATGCAAGCCATTTTAGAAGCAGCGCGACTACGTTTACGACCCATTCTGATGACCTCAATTGCATTCATTATGGGGGTTGTTCCGATGGTGTTTTCCAGCGGCGCTGGCGCTGAAATGCGTCAAGCCATGGGCGTAGCGGTGTTTTCAGGGATGATCGGTGTGACCATTTTTGGATTGCTACTGACGCCATTATTTTATTACGCCATGGCGCGTCGCAACGACAATCAAAAGGAGCGTGATGATGCTTAATGGATGGCTCGAAAAACGTTATTTAACACCGCTTGCCGGGCTGTCTTTGGCGGCAATGCTGAGCGGATGTGTGGTAGGGCCTGATTATCAGGCACCCACTCATGTCGGCGAGGTGAGTGTGAGCGAGCATTATCAGGTGCATGCTAACTTGTTGGATTGGTGGCAGGCGTTTGACGATCCGCAGTTGCAACAATTCATTCAGCGTGCGCTTGAGCAAAATCGTCAGCTACGCAGCGCTCGTGCCAATGTCACACGAGCTTATGCGATGCTGCGTGAACAAGATGCCGAACAATTGCCCAGTGGCGCACTGCAAAGCGGTTATCAAGTCAGCCAAAATGAGAGCTTAGCGCCAGCCGACGATGAGGTCATTAGTCGCGGTTATCGTAATGGCTTGGGCTTGAGCTGGGATTTGGATTTGTTTGGTCGTTTACAGCGCGCTAGCGAAGCGGCCCAAGCCAATGCTGAACGTGCCGAGTTTCTTTGGCGCGAGGCGCAGCTATCGCTGATTGCACAGGTGGCGAGAAGTTATGGCGATTATCGCGGTGCGCAAATACGCTTACAAGTGGCGCAGCAAAATCTGGATAACTTGCAGCAAAGCGAAGACATCATTGCTGCTCGCGCCAAAGTAGGCATGGCATCCGACTTGGAGTTAGCGCAAATCGACGCTCAGCAACATCAAGTACAAGCACAGGTGCCGGTGTTTCAAGCGCAATTAGCCACCGCCAAAGCGACCTTAGCGGCGCTATTAGCATTAACACCAGCGCAGCTGGAAATTGCTGGCGAGGCGGCGTTGCCAGAATTGTCGCAACCGTTGGCGTTAACGACGGAGGTCAACTACTTGCGTTACCGACCCGATGTTGCCAGTGCCGAACGTCACTCCCGCCGATGTTGGGGTGGCTACGGCTGATTGGTATCCGCAATTGTCGTTATCGGGCTTTTTGGGCTATTTATCGGCGCCGGGATTGACCTTATCCAGCGCCACTGAAAGTTGGTCACTGGCGCCGACACTGAGTTGGCAAGTTGCTGACTATCCGTCTTTAAAAGCACGTTTACAGGCGACCGAAGCCGGCCAAGCCGGTGCGTTAGCGGATTTTGAACAGGCAGTTTTTGACGCTTTAGCAGAGATGCAATTGTCACTGCAGCGCTATCGCTTTAGTCGCGAACAGAACTTGCAAACTGAAATGCAATGGCAAGCAAATAGTAAGGCGGTTTATATCGCACAAGCGCGTTATGAGGCGGGTAGCGGCGAGTTCTTGACCTTGCTCGACAGTGAGCGTGAATTGTTGGCGACTCGCAATCAATTAGCACAATTACAGCAGCAAAGCTTCAATCGTTTGGTCGATATTTATCAAAGCTTCGCTGGTGCCATAGTCGTACGTTAATGCGCTATTACGATAAATTTATCGAGTATCCTCAAGCACGGTTGTCCAACCATGAGGTAGTGACTTGCCCCGCATTTGCGGGGCTTTTTTTGCTTATTCGACGATTTGCCGCAATTGTTGCATTAAGTCACTAAAAGCTGCCAAATCCTCATCCAATTTAGAAAAGCTATCATGTACCGCGCCAACTTCGTTTTGGCTTCGCGCGGCAGCATCAGCAACTTCAGCCATGTTGCTACTAATACTCCTAATTAACTCGGCATTGGCTCCCACCACAGTTTCAATACTACCGGTCGCTTCTGTGGTTCGTGAGGCTAATTGACGGACTTCGTCGGCGACAACTGCAAAACCGCGTCCTGACTCACCAGCTCGTGCTGCTTCTATAGCCGCGTTGAGAGCCAATAAATTGGTTTGGTTAGCGATGGCATTGATGGTTGTCACAATGTCGACAATATCGACTGACTGTTCGTTTAGTTTTTCTGAAACAGCAGTAATAGTTGTAACTTTGGTATTAAGTTCATCAGAGGCTAATACCGACTTTTCAAGCATTTCCTGCGAGTCGTGAGAGCGCGCAGAAATAACACTTAGAGTGCTGCTGGCTTCTTGCGTTACATTTTTAACAACCTGCACGCGCTGAGAGATATCGGTTGCAAATTTAATGACCCGAGTTACTTGACCATGACTATCGGTGATGGGGTTATAAGTTGCTTCTAACCAAATATGGTGGCCGTCGCGATGTTTCCGTTCAAAGCGACCCGTATAAAATTGCCCGTTGGCCAGTTTTTGCCAAAAATTAGGGTTCTTTTTATAAAAGTCATCGAAGCAAAATATTCGATGATGCTCACCGATAATATCGCTCTCTTGGTAGCCAGTAACATCTAGAAAATTTTGGTTAGCAGAAAGTATTGTACCGTTAGGGGCAAATTCAATGACAGCCATAGAGCGGTTAAGCGCGCTGATGAGCGCTGTTTTTTGTGTTAAATCGTTGTGATGTTTACTGGTGTCGGAAGCCAGCTTCACAACTTTAACGATTTGCCCTGATTGATCTGAAACCGGAAAGTACGATGCTTCTAGCCAACATCTCTGTCCTGCTTTTGTGATTCGCTCTACTTCTCCTGAATAAGCATGTCCGGCTTTTAGCTGATGCCAAAAATCTGTGTAGTGCGGTGATTCGACAATCGCTTTAGGACAAAACATACGATGGTGTTTATGTTGAACTTCCTTAATTGTATAACCAAAGACGTCAAGAAATTTTTGATTTGCACTAAGGATCAAGCCGTCAGGTGAAAACTCAATATACGCGACATGTTTTTTGATAGCTTTAATTACATCGCAATTCCCGTCAGTTGTAATTGTTGCAATATTATTTTCTTCTTGTTGGTCTTTTTTCTTATGAAAAAACATATGTTTTGTTTTTTTAATCAGCATTCAATTAAAAGTAGATTCAGTTATTTACGATTGCAACATTCAGTAATAAAAATATATCTTGTTGTAGCCTCTCATAATCCCGTATGACCTTAACAACGTATTGTTTCTTGATAACGTAAACTTGAGTAAACCGTATAGCGTAATACACTGTTTTACCGCAGACTATTAAACACATGATCGATGGAGGTACTTGTGATGTTCATTAATCGTAAAGGGCTGGTGGTTGCGATGTTGTTGGGTGTGGTCACAGCTTGTTCGTCGCCAACGTCGACGGTCATGGTGGGTGATAAACGGCCACCAACCACTGCTGAACAAGTTAAAATTTACGTCGACAAACCGGCTAACTATGAAGCCATAGCGATGATAGAAGCCAGCAGCGATTCGTCTTTTAGCTTCAGTGATCAAAGTAAGCTGGAAGCGGCTGTTAAGCGTCTCAAAGAAGAAGCCGCGAAGGTGGGTGCCAACGGTATTTTATTACAAGGCACCGACGAAAAGCGTGGTGATTCGGTTTATGTCGGCGCAGGTACGGGCGGCTTTAGCGGTAACTTAGGCTTGGGCGTAAACATCGGCAAGGCATTTGCTGGCAGCGACAAAGTTGCGCGCGGATTGGCCATTTACGTGATTGCTGAGGACGACGCGAGCGCATCATCGAATAACAATGATAAACAATGATGAATAACTCAGAGATCGCTAATGGAAAGCCAGACTGACAGAATTTCACGCCAGATTGTCGACAATTCTGGCGGATACGATTGAAAAAAGTCGATTTACCCCCTAATATGTCGACACAATCAACGGCCTGTCGACAGACTTTTGACAATACTCACCACTCAACACAGCCCTAACTGGCGTTCGCCGATCACTGCTTCGGACAGAGTACTGTTTGAAATTCAACAAGCGATTGTCGAGGGTCGCATCGTCGCCGGTAGTAAAATCAGTGAACCAGAATTGGCACGCCGCTTCGATGTCAGCCGAGCGCCACTACGCGAAGCGTTGGCAAGATTAGAACGCTGCCATTTAATCGAACGCACACCCAACGCCGGGGCTCGAGTCGTCACATTATCCGCTGCTGGGTTATTGTCTTTGTATCAACTACGAGAAGAGTTAGAGGGTTTGGCATGCCGACTCGCGGCAGAGCAAATGGCCGACGCTGAAATCGTTGAGTTGAGTCAGTTACTGGAGCAGCACCTTTCGACGCAACGCGTACGCGAGGGCGAGAGTTATTACCAAGAGGCCGGCGATCTGGACTTTCATTATCGTGTCATTTTAGGCAGTAAGAATCCCTATTTGATTAATATTCTGTGCGACGAGCTGTATTTTTTAGTACGCATGTATCGCGTGCAATTAGGTATGAATGGCCCACGCGTGTCGCGCGCTTTTGACGAACACAAAGTGATTTTGCAGGCTATCGCCAATCGTGATGGCGAATTGGCGGACTTATTAATGCGCCGTCATATTGCCGCATCACGTCGTAATATCGAAAAACAACTTAACCAGAAGGATTTTCAGCATGACTATTCGTAGCGCAGGCGCTCAGTTTCGCCAAGCAATAAAAGCCAATCAACCGTTACAAGTCGTGGGTACCATTAATGCTTACACCGCGATGATGGCAGAACGAGTTGGTCATCAGGCGTTATATTTGTCGGGTGCTGGAGTCGCTAACGCGTCTTTTGGTTTACCCGATTTGGGTATGACTTCGTTGAACGATGTTTGCGAAGATATCCGTCGTATTACTGGTGCCACCGATTTACCGTTGTTAGTCGATGCCGATACCGGTTGGGGCGGTGCTTTTAATATTGCTCGCACCGTGACCGAAATGACCCGCGCCGGTGCGGCTGGTTTTCATATTGAAGACCAGGTCGCGCAAAAGCGCTGTGGTCACCGTCCTAACAAGGAAATTGTGTCACAGGGCGAAATGGTCGACCGTGTTAAAGCGGCAGTCGATGCCCGTATTGACCCGGAATTTTTTATCATGGCGCGTACCGACGCTTTGCAGCAAGAAGGTCTTGAAGCGGCGATTGAACGCGCTCAAGCGTGCGTTGATGCAGGTGCTGACGGTATTTTTGCCGAAGCGGTACACACTTTAGAACAATACCAAGCTTTCAGCGATGCGCTAGAGGTGCCGGTGTTGGCTAATATTACCGAGTTTGGTGCCACGCCGTTGTTTAATAAAGATGAATTAGCTCAAGTTGGGGTGGAGTTAGTGCTGTATCCCTTGAGCGCGTTCCGTGCCATGAATAAAGCGGCGTTAAATGTCTACCAAAATATTTTAGCGCAGGGCGATCAAAAAGCCGTGGTTGAGCAAATGCAAACCCGGGCGGAACTTTACGATTTTCTGAACTACCATGCTTTCGAGGATAAACTTGATCAGCTGTTCACCAAGAAATAACGTGGTTAGCTATCATCGTTCGATAGCGAACGACTTAAGCACAGAACACAAGATTCGCAACAACAAGGATATTAATGATGGTTGATAAAGCATTAGGTGGCGCAGGTTTGCGCGGACAAGTCGCCGGTGAAACGGCGTTATGTACAGTGGGCAAAAGTGGCTCAGGGTTAACTTACTGTGGTTACGATATTGCCGAATTGGCAGAAAAAGTCAGCTTTGAAGAGGTGGCTTATCTGTTGGCGCATGGTGAATTGCCGAACCAACAACAATTAAACGATTACCGTGGACGTTTACAGGCTAAACGCGGTTTACCGCAAGCACTGAAAGATGTTTTAGAACGTATTCCAGCCGACGCCCATCCAATGGACGTCATGCGCACCGGTTGTTCGATGCTGGGTAATTTAGAAACCGAAGAAAGTTTTGCTCAAGCCGATGATTCGATCGAGCGTTTATTGGCGGCTTTCCCGAGCATGCTGCTGTATTGGTATCACTTTAGCCATAATGGCAAGCGTATCGACACCGAGACTGACGATGAGTCAATTGGCTCGCACTTCTTGCACCTGTTACACGGTGAGAAACCGTCGCAGTTGCACGCCGATGTCATGAATACCTCATTGATCTTGTACGCTGAGCACGAGTTTAACGCCTCAACATTTACCGCTCGGGTGTGTGCATCGACGCTATCTGATATTCATTCCTGTGTTACCGGTGCTATCGGTTCATTACGCGGACCACTGCATGGTGGCGCCAACGAAGCGGCGATGGAATTAATTGAAGACATGCAGTCGCCGGCGGATGCAGAGAAAAAGCTGATGGATATGTTGGCCAATAAAGCCAAAATCATGGGCTTTGGACACGCGATTTACCGTGAGTTCGATCCGCGTAACGCGATCATCAAAAGATGGTCAGAAAAACTTGCGCAAGAATACGGTGATAGCCGCTTATACGACGTTTCTGTGCGGTGTGAAGAAGTCATGTGGCGGGAAAAGAAACTGTTCCCTAACGCCGACTTTTTCCATGCCTCGGCTTATCACTATATGGGCATCCCAACCAAATTGTTTACGCCTATTTTCGTGATGTCACGCGTCAGTGGTTGGACCGCTCACGTGAAAGAACAGCGTGCGAACAACCGTATTATTCGTCCGAGCGCCGATTACACCGGCCCGGGCCCACGTAAAGTACCCGCATTAAGTGAGCGTAAGTAAGGCTATGAGTAATAACCAAGCTTATCGCAAACCGTTACCTGGCACCACGCTGTCGTATTACGACACGCGGGCCGCGGTAGAAGCGATTAAACCGGGCAGCTACGATGGGCTGCCCTATACCTCGCGTATCTTGGCAGAAAACTTGGTGCGCCGTTGCGATCCGGCAACGCTGGATGCTTGCCTCAGTCAAATTATCGAACGTAAACGCGATTTAGATTTTCCATGGTTCCCGGCGCGAGTGGTGTGTCACGACATTCTTGGGCAAACGGCGCTGGTCGATTTAGCCGGTTTGCGTGATGCCATTGCTGAGAAGGGCGGAGATCCGGCTAAAGTCAATCCGGTGGTGCCAACACAATTGATCGTTGACCATTCTTTAGCGGTCGAGCATGCCGGTTTTGAAAAAGACGCGTTCGAGAAAAACCGTGCTATCGAAGACCGTCGCAACGACGACCGTTTTCACTTTATCAATTGGACCAAAACGGCCTTTAAAAACGTCGACGTGATCCCACCCGGCAACGGCATTATGCACCAGATCAATCTGGAAAAAATGTCGCCTGTGGTGCAAGTTCGCGATGGCGTAGCCTTCCCAGACACTTGTGTCGGTACCGACAGTCACACGCCGATGGTCGATGCCTTGGGTGTCATTTCGGTTGGTGTGGGTGGTTTAGAAGCCGAAACGGTGATGCTGGGTCGCGCTTCCTATATGCGTCTGCCGGATATTGTTGGGGTCGAATTAAGTGGTCAGTTACAGCCCGGCATTACCGGTACCGATATGGTCTTGGCATTGACCGAGTTTTTACGTCGCGAAAAGGTTGTCGGCGCCTATCTGGAGTTTTTTGGCGAGGGTGCGCGTAAATTGACGGTCGGCGACCGTGCGACCATCTCAAACATGACACCGGAATACGGCGCAACCGCGGCGATGTTCTCGATTGATGAGCAAACTATTGATTATCTGAAGCTGACCGGTCGCGACGACGAGCAAGTACAGTTAGTGGAGAAGTTTGCTAAACATACCGGGTTATGGGCGGATAGCCTAGCGCAGGTGCAATATGAGCGCGTATTGCGCTTTGATTTGTCCACGGTTCGCCGAAACTTAGCTGGACCGTCTAACCCGCATGCCTTGCTTCCGGCGGAACAACTGGCTGAACGCGGTATTGCGGCGCCTTATCAGCAAAGCGAGGGCGAAATGCCGGATGGCGCCGTCATCATCGCTGCTATTACTAGCTGCACCAACACCAGTAATCCGCGCAATATGGTGGCTGCTGGTCTGATCGCGCGTAACGCCAATCGCTTAGGTTTAACCCGCAAGCCGTGGGTGAAAAGCTCGTTAGCGCCGGGTTCTAAAACGGTTAAGATGTATTTAGAAGAAGCCGAGTTATTGCCCGAACTAGAGCAGCTTGGCTTTGGTGTGGTGGCTTTTGCCTGTACCACGTGTAATGGTATGAGTGGTGCCTTGGATGCTGACATTCAACAGGAAATTATCGACCGTGACTTGTATGCCACGGCGGTATTATCGGGTAACCGTAACTTTGATGGCCGCATTCATCCGTACGCGAAACAAGCGTTCTTAGCCTCACCGCCATTGGTGGTGGCTTATGCCATTGCGGGTAGCATTCGTTTTGATATCGAAAAAGACGTATTGGGTTACGATAAAGACGGCAACGCGGTCACGCTGAAAGACATTTGGCCTAGCGATGAAGAAATCGACGCCATCGTTAAAAAAGCGGTTAAACCTGAACAGTTCCGCACCGTTTACGATCCGATGTTTTCGTTGTCGGTTGATTATGGCGACGATAACGACCCCTTGTATCAGTGGCGTCCGCAAAGTACCTATATTCGTCGGCCACCGTATTGGGAAGGGGCTTTGGCCGGAGAGCGTTCATTACGCGGTATGCGTCCGTTAGCGGTATTGGGAGACAACATCACCACCGATCACTTGTCACCCTCTAACGCCATTATGGCGGACAGTGCGGCGGGTGAATACTTAGCTAAAATGGGCGTACCCGAACAAGACTTTAACTCCTATGCCACTCACCGCGGCGATCACTTAACGGCGCAGCGCGCCACCTTTGCCAATCCTAAACTATTGAACGAGATGGTGCAGGAAAACGGCAAGGTGAAGCAGGGGTCTTTGGCGCGTATTGAGCCTGAAGGTCAAGTGGTACGCATGTGGGAAGCTATCGAGACTTATATGCAGCGGCAGCAACCCCTGATCATTGTCGCTGGTGCTGACTATGGGCAAGGTTCATCGCGTGACTGGGCGGCGAAGGGCGTGCGGTTAGCGGGTGTACAAGTGATAGCGGCTGAAGGCTTTGAACGTATTCACCGTACTAACCTGATTGGTATGGGGGTATTGCCGTTACAGTTCGAAGCTGGCACCACACGTCATACGTTAGCGATTGATGGAACCGAGAGCTACGACGTCGAAGGCGAGTTAGCCCCCGGTGAACAGATGACGCTGCTGATCAATCGTCGCGACGGAAGTAGCCAGCGGGTGCCGATGATCTGTCGTTTAGATACCGCCGAAGAGCTATCGATTTATTTAGCGGGTGGTGTGTTACAACGCTTTGCCAAAGATTTTCTTGAGGCAGAGGCCAGCTAGGAGGGGTAATGACCATCGAAACATTAGCCGGTGGGCAAACTCGTATCCCCGCGACTTATATGCGCGGGGGCACCAGTAAAGGGGTATTTTTCCGACTGCAAGATCTGCCGCAAAGTGCCCAGCAAGCCGGGCTCGCACGCGATAAGTTACTGTTGCGAGTGATTGGCAGCCCAGACCCTTATGGTAAACAAATTGATGGTATGGGTGGCGCCAGTTCGAGCACCAGTAAAGCGGTAATTTTAGCCGCTAGCGAACGAGCTAATCACGACGTCGACTATTTATTTGGTCAGGTCAGCATTGATAAGGCATTTGTCGATTGGAGTGGCAATTGCGGTAACTTGTCTGCCGCAGTGGGAGCTTTTGCCATTCACAGTGGTCTAGTTGCTGCCGACCGTTTGGTGCGTGATGGGGTGTGTGAGGTACGTATTTGGCAGGCGAATATCGGCAAAACCATCCTCGCCAAGGTACCCATGCGTGACGGTGAAGTGCAGGAAACCGGTGACTTTGAGCTAGATGGTGTCACTTTTCCTGCGGCAGAGTTAGAAATCGCCTTTGTTGATCCCGCCGCCGATGATGGCGACGATGCCGATGCCAAAGGCGCTGCTTTGCTACCCACGGGTGCCGTGGTTGATCAGCTGACGGTACCGGGAGTCGGCAGTTTTGAGGTAAGCTTTATTAACGCCGGTATTCCGACCTTATTTGTTGATGCTGAGGCACTGGGCTTTAACGGTACTGAGCTACAGGGCGATATTAACGAGAACGTCGCGTTATTGGCACAGTTAGAGCTTATTCGCGCTCACGGTGCGGTCAAAATGGGCTTAATTAACGATGTCAGTGAGGCGGCCAATCGACAACATACACCGAAATTGGCGTGGGTGGCGCCAGCGCGGTCTTATCAAGCCTCCAGCGGTAAAAGTATCGCTGCCGAGGATATCGATTTGTGCGTACGCGCTATGTCGATGGGTAAATTGCATCACGCCATGATGGGCACCGCCGCGGTGGCCATTGCGGCGGCGGCGGCGATACCTGGCACGCTAGTCAATGTAGCGGCGGGTGGTGGCGAACGCCAGGCGGTAACCTTTGGTCATCCATCGGGTACTTTACGCGTTGGTGCTGAAGCGCTGCAAGAGCAGGGTCAGTGGCGGGTTAAAAAAGCCATCATGAGCCGCAGCGCGCGGATTTTGATGGAAGGTTGGGTGCGAGTGCCTAGCGCTAGCTTTTAAGCCAATGATAGGGATTTAGACGAAAAAAGGCGCCGCGGCGCCTTTTTTATTGATGCTTGAGATTTCTTCATTGATACTGTATAAATAAACAGTAATTTAACGATAAGCAAACAGGAAGATAACCATGGCGGTAGTGACACAGTATGTGGTTGTTCGTGAAGGAGCAGAAGTCATGACGTTTACCAGTAAAGCGGAAGCCGATGCGCACGACAAGATGCTGGATATGGCGGAAGCGTTGCAGCCCTTACTCGAACAAAGTGAATTGTTAAGCGATGAGCGTAGCTGCGAGGCCTTGTCGATTTTTCTTGCGAAACAACGGGAAGACGTCTTGGTCGCTTTAGGGGCCAAGAAAAAGCCGACCAAAAAGGCCGGCTGCAGCAAAGCGAATAGCAGCAAAGCCTCAACCAGCGCTAGCCAGTCGAGTAAAGTGGAGTCATAACGATAAGGCGTTCGCACCATGATGGTATCATTCTGACATAGTCAAGTTGAGCAAAAATCGGTTATGCTGTTGGCCTTGATTAAGCAATGAATGGAGTCAGTATGACAACGCAACCGTATCCGATTGGCACGCCCGGTCAGCCATGGACAATGCAAGAAAAGCAACAGTGGTTGGCGATGCAAAGTCTAAAACGGTCATACTTTGATGATGTGGTCGATATTATCGATTCGTTAAAAGACGAGTTTAACGTCGAGCAGTATGGCGAGCTTAATTATGCCGCTAATGACTATCCCTTGTTTGCGCTGAAAACGCGAGACTGGCAGGATGATAAACCCGTGGTGCTAGTGACCGGTGGTGTGCACGGTTACGAAACTAGCGGTGTGCATGGAGCGTTACGTTTCTTGCAAACACGCGCAAAAGATTATGAACGATCATTTAACATTGTCGTCGCGCCCTGTATAAGTCCTTGGGGCTATGAAACCATTAACCGTTGGAATCCGGCTGCGGTCGATCCTAATCGTTCGTTTGTACCTGACAGTCCTGCGCCGGAGGCCAAAGCGATCATGAAATATGTCGCTGATTTAGGCTTAGAGCCGTTGGTGCATATCGATTTGCATGAAACTACCGATACCGACAATAGCGAATTTCGTCCGGCCTTGGCGGCACGCGATGGCGTTACCCACGACAACTGGAACATTCCTGATGGTTTTTATCTGGCTTGTAACAGTGAGTCGCCTGAGCCCGCGTTTCAGCAAGCCATTTTGGAGGAGGTTGCTGAAGTTACACACATTGCCCCTGCAGATAGTCAGCAACAGTTGATCGGCGTACCCTTAGTGATTGACGGCGTTATCGGCTTGCCGGTGCGTAAGTTGGGATTGTGTATTGGGTTTACGCAGGCGGCTTATACCTCAACCACCGAGGTTTACCCTGATAGTGACAAAACCGACGCTAAGGAATGTGTTGATGCGCAAGTGGCGGCGGTGACCGGTGGTTTGGATTATTTACTGAACCGCTAAGGGCTATTGTTAGACCCGCTAAGGGCTATTGTTAGGCCCGCTAAGGGCTTCCACAAAAATTACAACCAACCGTTTTGTCGGGCAATCCGTGCGGCATCAATACGATTGCTGGCGTGTAACTTACTGATAGCTTCTGATAGGTAGTTACGCGCCGTCCCCTCGGCAATAAACAGTTGTGCAGCAATGGCGCTAGTCGACAACCCCTCTGCCGCTAGTGCCAATGCTCGCCTTTCCTTATCGCTTAATGGATCTTGTTCGCCCAAAGCTTGTAACAGCAAGCTATTGTCGATAACGCGTTGGCCTTGTAACACCGTTGTCAGTGCCGTCAATAGATCGTTGATGGGCGCATCTTTCAGTAAGAAACCGCGTACACCGGCGTCAATTGCACGACGGATATAGCCGCTACGGCCAAAAGTGGTAATGATGACTAACGGTAACTGCGGCTGCTGTTGTGTTAGCCATTGCGCTAGCTCAATACCACTAACATTGGGCATTTCAATGTCGCTTAACACCACATCGTAGGCGCTATCATGCGTCAACTGTTGTATCGCTTCAGCACCATCACTAACCTCGACTACGTGAAAGTCTGACTCGAGCCTGAGCAAGGCGGCAAGCGCGTTACGCACCATGGTTTGGTCTTCTACCAATAACAGGCGCCTGCCGCGCGGGTTTAATTCATTGGTCATGCTGATGCCTCTTTAGCAATCGGGATTTGAAGTTGTGCCTGAAAACCCGGCGTGGTCTTTTGTTCTGCGACCTGAAAGCTGCCATTAAGTGCTGCAACACGTTCTTTGATACCCTGTAAACCATTACCGCTCGTGCTGACAACGGCGCTCGTCATTTGTCCGTCATCACGCACCCAAATGTGGTGCTGTCGATTGTCTGAGTCGAGCACGATTTCACAGTGCTGGCCATTGCTGTGACGAATAATGTTGGTGGTTAATTCGGTCAGCATCAGAATAATTTGCGTTTCGTCATGCTGGCTTAGCGCGCTTAGCTGACCTCGAATATCACAACTAAATCCAGCTTCTTGCAAGCGCTGCTGTAGTTGCTTCAGTTCAACTGCCAAGCCTTGGTGACGAAAGCCGCTCACGCTATCGCGTAACTGGGCTAAGCTCTGCCGCGCCAGTTGACTGAGTTCGCTCAGTTGCTGGCGAGCACCATCAACCTGTTGATGCGCTAATAGCTGGTTGGCTAAGTCGGTCTTTAGTATCACCGTGGATAGGGTATGCCCCAGAATATCATGTAAATCACGCGCGATGCGCTCACGCTCTAAGTGGCGGGCTAAGCGACTAATTTCTTCTTGGCTCTGTTGTTCTTGTTGACGTTGTTGCTGGCGTAAGCGTTCGATACGTCCCAGAAAACTGATGCCAATGGTTAACATGACGCCATACACTAAAAATTGATCCCAGTGCGATGGCCATAGCCACTGATTTAGCCAAAGTAACGCTAAGGTCGCCATTAAGCAGCCAATGGCGATACTGGCGCGATAGGCAAAGCCCAGAAAGAAGCCCACATAGCCAAACATGGCGATGGCGCCGGGGTTAATCGGCGCGCTGACAAAGGCAATGATAAGCATCGCCAGCACCGGCCAATGAATATAACGGCGTTGCACCTGATACGCGCAAAAATAACAAGCAACAAAAGCCAGCAATGCGAGTGTCATCAATAGTTGTTGTTGCCAGGGATAATAGAAATAGAACATGGGCACAATATAAAAGCCCAAATTGACTAAATAGGCCCAAGCAATCTTATTAAAGTAGGCAGGTTGTTCTGTACTGACTGTCATTGTATTTGGCTCAACCAAGCGACTGGCTATGCTGATCAGATGTGTTCCATTATGCGCATAACTGAACGATAGACCAAGTGACAAATGTCACTGTGCTTTACTGACATTAGCCACTGCTATTGCCGCTAGTTGGCGCTTAAATTAAGCACTGAATTAGTGAGCTGAGCGGAGTTATTATGCAAGCAAATACAAAGACAGTGCTTGAGGTCAAGCAGTTATCCTATGCGTATGCCGATAAGCCGGTATTAACGGGTATAGATTTGCGTCTTGAGCGTGGCCAAATCAGTGCCGTATTGGGGCCTAATGGGGCGGGTAAAACGACCTTGATGCACAGCCTATTAGGCCTGAATAGCGCTTATTATGACTACTTTTCGTTGTTCGGCGAGACGCTACCCGCTGGTCGGAAACAAACCCGAGCGGGCGCTCCGTTACGGCGTTCGGCGACGTTGCGCGCACGCATTGGCGTGATGATGCAGGTCGGTCAAGTTGCGGCTAACCTGACGGTTATCGAGCAATTGCGTTTATTCCAACGCTACTATCCGCAGCCCAAAACTATCGCCGAGTTGTTAACCATTAGCGGTCTGCAGGCGCAAGCCAAGCAACGCTTTGGTCGCCTTTCTGGTGGACAAAAGCAACGTCTGATGCTCGCTTTAGCCTTGGTAGGTAATCCGCAATTAGTGTTTTTAGACGAACCCACTATCGGCCTTGATACGCAGGCCCGGCATGACTTTTGGCAGGCGATTCGCGCATGTCGGCAAGACGGGGCAGCAATACTGCTCAGTAGCCACTATTTAGACGAGGTCGAGCAATTATCCGACCGGGTATTGATGCTACAACATGGGCGCGTGATCGCCGACGCCGCACCGCAACAGTTAGTACCGCAATTAGGACGCTATCGCATCAGCGCCAAGAGTATGCTGGGACATAGCAAAATAAGCCGCTTAGCGGCGGTGGTTGATGCGCAACAAGATGGCGGCGGGCATTGGCAGCTTGCCAGCTTAGATAGCGCGGCGAGCTTGCGTCAGTGGTTACTGGAAGACCCACAACTGAGCGACATTGAAGTACGGCGGGCGAGCTTGGAACAAGTATTTTTACAATTAACCGGAGTAACCGACGATGCACATGCGTGATCAGGTAGGCTTATATTGGACTGAAGCTCGTTATGATGTGCTGGCGTTATTACGTAGCCCGGGTTTTTATTTACCATCACTACTATTTCCTACGGTATTTTATGCCTTCTTTGGCATTTTATTAGTCACCGACGATGCGGCTCGCATGACATTGTTTGTCGGTTACGCTTGTTTTGCCTTAATCGGCCCGGCGATGTTTAATTTTGCGATTTATGTCGCCAGTGACCGACAGCAGGGCTGGTTGATCCTAAAAAGTCTCACACCAATGCCGACAAGCGCCTATGTCATAGCCAAGCTCGTGAGTAGTCTGCTATTTAGTCTGGTCGCTTTTATCTTGATTGCGTTATTAGCGTTGTTTTACGGTGATATTCAGTTACTCGCTGGGCAGTGGCTATTATTACTACTGGTGTTATTGCTCGGTAGTTTACCCTTTGCGTTACTTGGCCTATTGATCGGACTTCATAGTCACGAGCGGGCGGCGCCGATATGGGTTAATTTGTTGTACTTACCGCTATCGTTGTTGGGCGGGCTGTGGTTACCGTTGACATTGTTGCCGGAAACTTTGCAACATCTGGCTTGGGCTTTACCGACCTATCACTTAGCGCAAATCGGTATGGCCGTGGTGACGACTGACTATTCGTTATCGTTGTTTTACCACATCGCCTACCTTGTTAGCCTGACGCTGTTGTTATGGTTGGCTGCGGGGTATTATTTTCCGCGCCGAGCGTTAGCTCAAGCTTAATATCAGCAGATACCAGTGAGTAGGTTAGTGTTGTCGATACTGAATAATGTCATGAAAACAACAAGGTTCAGTGCTTGAATTTTTGTAACTGTGGGCGACGTTGGCGTGAAAGGCATATTGCTGTCCAGCCGTTAAGCTTATCCACGCCGACGGCTGTTGCGCTGCTGGTGTGAGCTTGAGCTGCAGACAACCGCTGAGCACGATCAGATGTTCATAAGTGCCCAATTGATGCGGTTCGGAATGGCTTTCTGCGCCAGCTGCAAAGGTCAGCTCATGGACTTCAAAGCCGCGTTCTGCTGAGTATGGAAATAGCGTACGAACCTTGACCCCGGGCGTTGCTAAGGGCTGTACCAGCGCCTCGGCGGTATTTTCTGTTTGTGCTAGCAGGGTCGACAAAGGCACCTGTAAACCGGTGGCAATCTGCCAAAGTTTGGCGATAGTGGGTGACGATTCGCCACGCTCAATTTGCCCTAACATAGCTTTGCTGACACCGGTTAAACTTGCCAGCTTATCAAGGCTCAAGCCACGTTGTTTGCGAATACGTTTTAATTTTTCGGCAATTAATTGATTGAGCACGCTGCTCATACGTGATCCTTGGCTTTTGTGATTGTGCGCTATAACGCACAGTGTTATTCTCTTTGTATGTTATAACGCACAAAGAGGCGCGTCTATGTCTAATCTAAAATCCACAGCACAGGCCGAATCGCAGGCATCGCTTAGAGCGCGCTTTTTAGCGTTGTGGCCTAATCGCGGTAGCCATTGGCTAGCAGGTTTTATGGCAGTGTTGGTGGGCTACAGCTCGGCCGCGGCGATCATTATTCAAGCGGCTCAGGCTGCTGGTGCTAGCGCCGCTGAAATCAATTCTTGGTTTTGGGTGTTAGGGGTCGGCATGGGGCTATCGACCATACTGCTGTCTTGGCGTTATCGCATGCCCATCCTAACCGCTTGGTCAACACCCGGCGCAGCGCTACTGGTGGTCAGTTTAGACGGCGTTAGCAGCGCGCAAGCGGTTGCCATTTTTCTGGTGTCGTCGGCATTAATCACCTTGGCTGGCGTCAGCGGCGCTTTTCGCTGGTTGGTCAAGCATATTCCTGTCGCTATTAGCGCCGGTCTACTGGCTGGCATACTGTTGCAGTTTGGTCTAAAAGCGGCGGCTTATTTTCAGCACAGCCAAGTGCTATTTTTACTGATGCTCGGTGCTTATTTGTTATTGCAACGCGTGCGACCAAAGCTGGCGGTGTTGGCGGCGATGCTGCTGGGGCTGGGCTACTGTATTATGCAGCAACAGCTACAATGGCCCGCTGTGGCTTGGCAATGGGCGATGCCAGTATGGCTAACACCGTCGTTTGAGCCGCATTTATTGCTAGGGGTAGCGTTGCCGTTAGCGTTGGTTACGCTGGTTTCACAAAATGTACCGGGATTCGCGGTATTGGCGGCGCACGGTTATCAACCGCCGCAATCGGCGTTGGTGACCAGTACGGGAATTGTCGGTTTACTCAGCGCGCCATTTGGTGGTTTTGCCTTTAATCTGGCTGCCATTACCGCCGCGATTTGCATGCAGGACGAGGCCGAAGCCGATCCACGGCAACGTTATCGGGTCTGCGTGGCGGCAGGTTTAGCCTACTTGTTGATGGGGCTACTAGCCGCGGCGATGGTGACGTTACTGTTAGCATTACCGGCTAGTTATATCACCATTTTGGCCGGTTTAGCGTTATTACCGACTTTGGCTAATAGCATGGCGGCTGCGCTGCAGACTGAAGCAACGCGAACTGCCGCGCTATTAACCTTGTTGGTGACTGCCTCAGGAGTACAACTATGGTCGTTAAATAGTGCGTTCTGGGGCCTATTAGTCGGCTTGGTCAGCGCACGGCTGATACATCGTTAGGTTAGTCGCCCGCGATTGAGCTGTTAGCATCGTTAAAGCCGATATGGACATTCGAAAAAATAATCGATTAATTGCTTGCATACTGCGGTAAAGCGCAGTAATTATTAATAAACAGCACTTGTTTTTGATCTAACGCAAGCGTAGTGTAGTTAGTAAGCTAAGTTTTTTTGTTGTAGTCAGTTGTAAAAGGCTAAACGTTCATGCCATTAATTCGTTATCTGATATCACTGATGTTTTTAAGCGCGGTAGCCTCACAGGCTTCGGCGCAGCATCATGCCAGTGTTGATGGCTATCAGTTAAACGCTGACACGCAACACTCTATTTTACTGAGTAACGATCATCAAGGTGACCAACCTGACGTTGCCAGTAACGATGTTCAGCAACTACCTCAATTGGTTGCGCGCGATGATGTCTCGATGCCGAGCGAACGGCAATTGGTGGCTTATTACAGCGCGCATCAGTCACGGGCTCCACCTTATCTCCTAAACGTTTCAAATTAAATTATTTATTTTTTCATTTGATTGATGTTTAGGAGTATCAAATATGACTCAGTATACAAGTTTGAGCTGGTCTGCCGTTAACGATCACGCTGTTATTAGCGGTAGTGATAATGTGGTCGAGAAATTATCTTGGAATGAATCGGCAATTAATGTGCTGGACGACTTTACCTTAAAAGCGCCTTTACATGTGCACACCAATACCGAAGTTAGCCAAGCCGATGCGATTTTAGACGCGGCCGGTAGTCGCTATGCCTGCGTACTCGATAGCGAGGGCGAGTTAGTCGGTATGCTATCGCTGCGAGATTTGCACGGTCGTCGTGCGGTGCAAATTGCTCAGCAGATTCAAGTGCCATATAAAGAAGTGCCTGTCAGCTACTTGATGAAAGCCGTGGCGAGTTTGCCTTTGATCACGCGTAAGCAGTTGCAAGATGCGCGTATCGGCGATGCGGTAGCAACGCTACAAAAAAGCGGTAAAGACTTTTTATTAGTACATGAAGCCGGTCATATCCAAGGAGTTATTTCTTCATTGGGTATCGCCGAACGCACCGGTGAATCGGTCAATGTTTACCATCATGCGTCGTCGTTCGCCGAGATTTTGCATGCGGTTAAACACACTGAAGAAGCCGATTAAGTCAGCGAGTTAAGCTGTCTGGGCAGATGACTGCCCAACCAATGATGACGAAACGATAAAACGGTCAGCGTAAGCTGGCCGTTTTATCGTTTAGCTCGTAGTTGTAACCATTTAATCAGCGCCACTAATGCTACCGGTTGCCGTTGTCGCTGACGATAGTAAAGCTGCATCGCTTGCTGATGATGGACGCGAATGTTGCTCAGCGTTAAGCCTTGACACTCTGGGTGTTGCAATAAACGTTGATCAAGGCGAGTGACATAATCGCCACTTTGTAGCAAATCCATCGCCATACTGTTGTCGTCAACATGTAACATGGGCGTTTGCGCACAAGCTTGACCTTGGCCTTCGATAATTTCCAGCCAGTCGGGCTGATGTAAATTGACTAGCCAGTCACGTCGATACCAAGCTTGTGGGTCGACAACCGGTTTGCGGCTAACCAACACCGATTCACGTTTGCATAGCTGCTCGCTTTTAATTTGTCGGTCGCGAATACGACCACTACTCATGACCAGATCGAGTTGTTCGTGTTGTAATGCTTGCACCGTATTAGCGATGTCTTGCTCTAAAAGGTTTTCCGAGATTTGTTGAAATGACAGTCGGATATGAGGGTACAATGCGTGAAATTCGTGGAGCTGATCGCGTAACCACCAGCGTAGCCAATGGTTGGGCAGGGCAATGCGCAAGCGTGTGACTTCGCTGTCGGCAACTTGTCGAGTTTGCGCAATAGCACCGTCTAGTTGCTGAAAAATGTCGGCCAGTCGCGGCGCTAAGGTCATACCCGCGATGGTTAGTGCATGAACGCGATTATCGCGCTCAAATAAACGGACTTGTAATTGCTCTTCCAGGGTTTGAATTTGTCGCGTTACCGCCGATTGCGAGACGCCTAACTGTTGTGCGGCATGCTTAAAACTATGGGCGCGAGCAGCAACATCAAATACCCGTAAGGCATTTAAAGAAGGACGTGATTTGCTCTTCATGGGGGCTAGTCCTAGTCGGTTGAAGACTTTATTTTGGCAATCAATATTGATTAAAAGTCAATTTGATGTGGTTATATTGGCAGTTCTGCGTTTGCAGCTCAAGTTTTATTGTCATTTGAAGGAGTATGCCTCAAGTGTATCTACAAGAGTCTCTGACCATTGCTTTAGTCCACCTTTTAGCGGTAGCAAGCCCCGGTCCTGACTTTGCCGTATTGTCTCGCTACGCTATTAGCGAGGGTCGAAAAACCGGTATCTGGGTGGCTTTAGGAATTGGCTCAGGGATCTTGGTTCATGTGACCTATTCATTAATTGGGGTGGGTTTGATTATTCAACAAACGCCTTGGTTACGACAGCTTTGTTTACTGATCGGCGCGGCCTATTTGGCCTATATTGCGGTGCTAAGTTTACGTGCGCAACCTCGTGCCGAATTACCTAATAATGACGTTGCTATCAGGATTGGCAAAGGCCGAGCCTGGCGAGTGGGCTTTTTAACCAATGCCTTGAACGTTAAAGCCACACTGTTTTTTATGACGTTGTTCAGTACCATTGTTTCGGCGCAAACGCCGTTTTGGTTGCAAGCAGGGTATGGCCTTTATTTGACTCTGGCAACGGCATTGTGGTTTTGCTTTTTGGCATGGTTACTCACTCATCGACGTTGGTATCGCTGGCTGTGGTGTCATAGTCACTGGGTCGACAGAACCATGGGTGTGGTGTTGATGGTGATCGTCGCTTATCTACTGCACGAGTGGGTAACTCTTGTGGCTTAACTCGGGTATACTATGGGTTAACTGAAAAAGACAACAGCGAATGTGGTTTTTGCTCTATGCAATTATTTGTCAATGATTTGACCGTTATCGATTTTTCTTATTTGTGCGCGCGACGCGGTATTGTCGGCGAAAGTTGGATTGTCGATATCGTGCTGGATGGCGATTTGAACGAACAATCGATGGTGCTGGATTTTGGTCGTGTGAAAAAGCAGATCAAACGCATTATCGACGATGCTGTCGATCATAAACTGGCGGTGCCAGCCGATAGCACGTTGACGCAAGTCACACATAACCAAGATGATAGTGCTTATTGGGTCGACTTTAATCGCCCCGATGGTCGCAGTATTCACCTGTACTGTCCTGCCGACGCTTACGCGTTTATTGAGGCTGAACAAATCGACCAAGCGTCGGTCATGGCTTATTTACGTGCGGTGATCAAGCAGCAATTACCGGACAACATCGATGGTTTACAGCTTTTCTTACGCGCCGAGTCGATTGATGGTTTTTATTATCATTACACCCATGGCTTAAAAAAGCACGATGGCAATTGCCAGCGCATCGCACATGGGCATCGTTCTAAGATCCATATTGCATTAGATGATATTCGTCAGCCCGCTTTAGAAAAGCAGTGGAGTGACCGCTGGTGCGATATTTATTTAGGCTCAGAAGAAGACACCTGTAAGGTAGAGCAATTGACGCGCTCAGCCGCAGCGCAAGGCTGTAGCGACGATAGTCATCAGGCTTATCGTTATCATGCCGACCAAGGTTTGTTTGAATTACTGGTGCCGCAGGCAGAGAATGATCTGATCCCCACTGATTCAACTGTCGAGTGTATTGCGCAATTTGTTGCCGATAGTATTAAACGTCGACATCCGCAACAACGCGTGAAAGTATTAGCCTACGAAGGGGTTGGTAAAGGAGCAATTGCGTATGCATAAGTTAGCGTTAGTACTTGGAACTGTCATTTTATCGACCAGTATATCGTCGTATGCCGCATCTGAGGTAAAAGTTCGTGGCGAATTAACCCAAGGTGCGTTATTGATCGGCGAAGCACCGGCAGGCAGTCAGGTGACGTTAAACGGTGAAAAGCTCAGCCAAACCGCAGACGGTGAGTTTGTCTTTGGTTTTGGTCGTGATGCCAAATTGCAGCATAAGTTGGTGGTAGTCACCGCCACCGGTGAGCGTATCGAGAAAGTACTGCAGTTAACGCCGCGTGAATACCAGATTGATCGTGTTGAAGGAGTGCCGCAAGAAACTGTCACTCCCGATCCTGAGCAAGTTGCTAGAGCCAAAAAAGATGCCGAGCAGGTATGGTTAGCTCGTCAGCAACACTCAACTCGCGACGATTTTTTAACACCAGTAATCGCACCTGCGCATGGCCGTATAAGTGGCGTTTACGGGAGTCAACGTTATTTTAATGGCGAACCGCGGCGTCCGCATTATGGTCAAGATATTGCAGCGCCGGTTGGTGCCGCGGTGGTGGCGCCATGGCCCGGTAAAGTGGTGCTTGCCGTACCGGATATGTTTTACTCCGGCGGCACCTTGATCATCGAGCATGGCTACGGCGTAACCACCACTTATTTGCACTTGAGTCATATTTTGGTGAAAGTCGGTGAGCGGGTCGAGCAGGGTGATGACATTGCCGAGGTAGGCGCAACGGGCCGGGCAACGGGCCCTCACTTAGACTGGCGTGTGAACTGGGGGCAGGAGCGTTTGGATCCGGCCTTATTACCCAGCTTATATCAACCATCGACTAGCACGCATTAAGCCGTTATTCGATTTCAGCAAACAGCCAGCCGTTAACGACTGGCTTTTTATCCATCTAGGTATTATATGGGATAGTTTAACCATCCCTGTAAACGCTCTGGTCGATTAATACTGAGCACATGGTTATTGCTTTTTGGCGCCTGCCAAATCAATTTTAACGTTAACAATTGATCGCGTCGAAACGCGTGTACTGTGGTTTCCCGATGCGCTTGCGCTGCTTGCAAAATTTCTTTCAAGTTAGGCTCGTTAACTTGAATATGATCAATCGCAACGATACGGTCACCGCTGGCAAGTCCAGCATGGTAAGCCGCTTCGTCATGATAAACAACTTGTACGTCTAAGCCCTGGCTATGTACTTTGTATTTTGCGCCCAAACTGACGTGCGCAGGGCTATCGCTGGCTTTGCCATTGAGCGTGTTATCATCGGCAGCAACTTGCTTATGCACGCGTACACCAAAATTATCTAATAGCTCACTTAATGGCAGTGGATCGGTGCTGTACAATGCCTTTTGTAAAAGCGCGTCGACATCAATGCCGGGGTAGCTTTGTAAATGCTTAATCAGCGTATCATCATCGGTGCCAATCGCGGTTTTACCATACGCATGCCAAAGGTCACGCATGACTTGCAATAAGCTGAGCTGATGGTCGCTTTGCAAACGTAAGGTTAAATCGAGACACAAGGCAATTAAACCGCCTTTCGCATAATAGCTAACGATGCTATTGGCGGCATTTTCATTCTGTTGATAAAACTTTGTCCAGCTTAAAAAGCTCGATTCGGTCACAGTTTGACTGCTGCTGCCGGCACCTCTTCGCACCCGAGACAGCGTTTCGCCCACCAGTTGTAAGTATTGGTTAGCGTCGATTAAACCGGCTTTATGCAAAATATAGTCGTCAAAATAAGAGGTCATGCCCTCGTAAAACCATAATTGCTCAGTGTATTGTTCGCTATCTAATTGGTAAGGCAAAAAGCGTTTAGGTTTTAATGTTTTGACGTTCCAGCTATGAAAGTATTCGTGGCTGCAGAGACTTAAAAAAGTTCGATAATCGTTATTTAAACGACCGTCTTTGCGACCACCGAGTAAATCTTTACGGCTGCAAATTAATGCAGTGCTATTACGGTGTTCTAACCCGCCAAAGCCACTACCAACAACCAGCGTTAAAAAGGTATAACTGGTAAACGGAGCCGGCTCGCCAAACAACGCCAATTGTTGTTCACAGATTTTTGCTAAATCGGCGGTAATACGGCCCATATCGGCTTGCTGTTTACCGCTTAATACCAACTGATGTTTGATACCATGGGCGATGAAGTCTTGGATGGTCAGCTCACCTAACAAAAACGGATAATCAATGAGTGCCTCATAGTTGTCGGCGCGAAATCGACCAAAACCAAAAGCTGAACCACTCACCCGAGGCATGCCAGTAGCGACCTGCCAGTGAGGCTGTTGAGACGGTGCGTGTAATTGTAATTCACAGGGTTGTTCGGTTTGACCGACAACCGCAAAGCACAGGCTGCTGTTATTAAAAAAACCTTGATATTGATCCAAATAGGCAGAACGCACGGATAAATCCCAAGCGTAAACTTGGTAATGAACGCTGATTGGTGTGTTGCTAGCGGCTAATTGAATTTGATGCTTATTGAGCCAGCGCCAAGCGACTTCATCGCCATTAACGTCTTCGGCATAAAAGCCGATAATGTGTTTAGCGAAGTCGCGGATCATATAACTGCCGGGTATCCAATTAGGTAGCGACAAGCGCTGACCGTCGGCGCTGTCAGCATCAATACTAATGCTGACACTGAATAAATGACCGTGTAAGTCCGCCGGGGTGATTTGGTAGGTGATCAAGGGCTACTCCTATTGCTTGACAGCAGAACCGAACTGTCGGTCATAATAGCATAAACGAGAATCGAGTTAGCGGGGTCTTATGACAAAGAAAATCATGCAGTTGGGTGTGTCGACACGGGTTGAAATTCAAATTGCCACTGCCGGCACGCCGTTGCGTTTTCAGACCTCCTTTATAGGCGCTATCGAAGAGCGCTGGTTTATCGTGGCCATGCCAGACGCCCGCCGTTATGGTGATTATCGTGATGCGCTACACGAAGGTGTGCCGCTTATCGTGCGTTATATACTTGAAAACGACCATGGTGAAATCGTCGCTTTTCGTACCGATATAGATTATATCGTCGCACATCCGACCAAAATGCTGTTTTTAGCATGGCCAGAGCGTATAGAGAGCCGTGTTATCCGCGCCAATAAACGCTTCGATGCCTATTTACCGATTACTATCAGCCGTCTAACCGAGGACCAGGTAGAACAGCAGGCGGCAGTGATGGTCAACGTCTCCAGTTCTGGCTGTCGTTTGAGCATCTTGCCGGCGCAATCATCGCAATGGGCGGAAGGAGACAAAATCAAACTTCATGTGCCGCGTATCGACGAGCAAGCGCTAGAAATCGAGGCCATCGTGCGGCAAATACAGCGTGGCAGTGAAAACCATGAAAACCATGACGATGATGAAGGCGATACGGTAAGACACTTTCTTGGCTTGCAATTCAACCCGCAATTTAAGCCGATCGTCGATAAGCTGTTTTTAGGGAGTTTGGTGGATATCAACGCGTTAACCGAGAAAGCGTAACAAAAACCTTCAGCGACTGTGTAAATATCCATCACAGGCTATCCCGTCGGCTATGACTCTGTGGTAGGCTAACGGTTTTTACCGAATCTTTACGTAATGAAGCAGTTTGCAGCCGCCTGGCAATATTTATTGGATGATCGAAGTCGTTTTTTCTGGCTGCTGCAAGGCGGTGGCTGGCTCGGTTATGCGTTGGTGCATTATATCGGCTCTTTGATGCACGAAATGCGCGATATTTACGCGCTGATTATCGTTCTGGGGGCATACGCAGGGTTCTTAATTACCGTGCCTTTACGTTATTTTTATCGGCGTATTTGGGAGCTGAACCCGGTGATATTATTGCCGGTGGTGCTAACCGCAACCTATGTGGCAGCGGCGTCTTGGGCTGTGATTGATAATGCCACCTATTGGGAAATTTATAAGTTTGGCTTTCGGCCCGATAACTGGCTGTTTTATTTCAAAAATAGCCTAGCCAAGTTTTATATTATGGCGAGCTGGAGCGGGCTATATTTTGGTATTAAGTACTATCAGCTATTGCAAGATGAACGGCAAAAAGCGTTGATGGCGACGTCGATGGCGCATCAAGCTCAGTTGAAGATGTTGCGGTATCAGCTTAATCCACACTTTTTGTTCAATACATTGAATGCGATTTCGACTTTGATACTGGTTAAACAAAACGATTTGGCTAATCAGATGGTCAGCAAGCTCAGTCGCTTTTTGCGTTTTTCGTTAGATAACGAGCCGATCAAAAAAATACCCTTAGTAGAAGAAATCGATGCCTTGATGTTGTACTTGGATATCGAACGGGTGCGCTTTGATGAGCGTTTGAACGTGGTGGTGGAACTGAGTGATGCTGCTCAGCAAGCCCTAGTTCCTAGTTTGATTTGTCAGCCGCTGATTGAAAACTCGATAAAATATGCCATTGCTAAAATGGAAGCCGGCGGTGAAATTCGTATCGATGCTGCAGTGCAGGGTGAGCAACTGATTTTGACGGTAACCGACAACGGTCCCGGCGTAAAAGGTGATGCACAGCATATTCTTGACAATGGCGGAGTTGGCTTAGCCAATACCCGTGATCGCTTGGCCGCGTTATACGGCACCGACTATAGCTTTAGCTTAACTAATCACGATCCTTCGGGATTACGCATTGACATACATATCCCTTATGAACAGGCAGACTAATACGATGAACGAAAAAATTACAACATTAGTCGTCGATGACGAGTCGCTAGCACGTCAAGGGCTGACGATACGCTTACAGCAATATCCGGAACTGGCGGTGGTAGCCGATTGTAGTGGTGGTCGCGAAGCCTTAGCACAAATCAAGGCTTTACGCCCACAACTGGTATTTCTCGATATTCAAATGCCGGGCATGAATGGTTTTGAGCTATTGCGTGAAATCAAACGCAGCGGTATCAGTATGCCGATGGTGGTTTTTGTCACCGCCTATGATCAATATGCGATTAAAGCATTTGAAGTACGTGCTCTGGATTACTTGCTAAAGCCGGTCGATGATGAACGTTTACAGCAAGCTATTAGCCGTATTTGTGCAAGCGTTAGCGCACATCAAGAGCAACAGCAGCAAGATAAACTCATCAACTTAGTCGCTGAAGTCACGGGCGAAGACTGTGAAGATATTTTACGCCGCTTAGCGGCGGGGTCAGATATTGGTTCTGCGCGTTATCCCGAGCATATTGCGATCAAAGAAAGCGGTGAAATTACCCGTGTAGCGATTAATGCCATCGAATGGATTGATGCCGCTGGCGACTACATGTGTATTCATGCTAGCGACGAAACCCATATTTTACGGCGCACCATGAAGGAATTGGAACAAGACCTGAATCCGCAACGTTTTCAGCGCATTCATCGCTCGGCGATTGTTAACATGACTCAGGTGGAAAAACTTTGCAGCCGACAAAATGGTGAATATCATTTGGTTTTGCATAATGGGCAGCAGTTAAAGGTCAGCCGTAGCTATAAAGATAAAATTAAACAGCTGATCTTAAATCGCTAATTTGACCCGTGTCAGCAATTGTGGCGTAGTAACATCATCGCGCTAATCAAGGTAGCTGTTATGGGTATCAAGAGGTTAAAGCAAACCATCTGGCGGGTAGCTAGTGTTGTCACGGTTTTGGCAATAGCTGGCTGCTCTAGTCAATTAGCTTATCGTTTTGCCGATACCGCCATCGAGTGGGAAGTCGACAATTATGTTGATTTAGATAACGCGCAAGAACAGCGCTTAAGTCAACGCATTGACGGTCTGCATCTGTGGCATGCGCAAGTCGAGCTACCTAAATACCGGCAGCAGCTAAAACAGCTACGAGACGATTTGGCCAATGGCAACATCGACCAGCAACGGGTAACCGCAGTCTATGAGCAGTTATGGCAATTGTGGCATAACATCCAACAACGAGTTTACCCCGAAGCGTTATTGTTATTGCCGCAGCTCACGGCCGAGCAACGCCAACAATTGTTAACTAATCTTCAAGAAAAGCTCGACGAGCGCCGGGAAAAGTATCAGCAACGAGCGCAGCAACCAGTTGCTGAGCGGCGCAGTGAACAAATTGATGAGCAAGAGGAGCGGCTACAAGATTGGCTGGGCTATTTAACCAATCAGCAACGTCAATTGGTGGCAGACAACGTCTCGCAACGGGTTTCTGATACCACACTTTGGTTAGCGTATCGGCAGCGTTGGTTAGACGAGTTTGCTAGCACTTTACAAGCAGGTAGCGAGCAGCCTGACTTTGCTGAGCGGCTGCGATTACTACTGACCGACCCGGCGCAGTTGCGCTCGGCGCAACTGAATGAAACCATGCAACAGCAACGCCAGCAACAAATTGCGTTTTACCTGTCGCTCTATCAAAGCTTGAGCGAACGCCAGCGTCAACATCTGTTAGCTAAAGCCGACGACTACCTGATACTGCTCAGTGACTTAATCGATGAGTATCAGGCGAAGTAGGGCATGTAAAAACGCTTTAGCTGACGGTCAAAATTTTGCAGGTATTGGTTGAACCAATACTTTCCATCATATCGCCGTGGGTCAAAATAACTAAGTCGCCAGGCTTGATATGACCCAATGCCTTCACTTGTTGCAATGCCGCTGGCACTAGTTGCTCATGAGGGTACTCAGTTGAGTCAAAAGCGACCGGGTAAACGCCTCGATAAAGCGCACATTTGGCTCGGCTATCGACGTGCCGAGACAGCGAAAAAATGGGCAGGTTAGTGGTAATTCGAGACATCAGGCGCGCGGTACTACCGGATTCGGTCAGGGCGATAATCGCTACCACTCCGGCTAAATGGGTGGCCGCATACATGGCTGCCATAGCGGCTGCTTCTGAGGGATTTTGGATGACTTCAGCCAAATCGCTATGCTGTAATTGCACGCTGGGATGGGTTTCGGCGCCACGACAGATTTCCGCCATGGCTTGTACCGTTTCAATGGGGTATTTACCGGCAGCGGTTTCAGCCGATAGCATCACCGCGTCGGTGCCGTCCAGTACCGCATTAGCCACGTCCATGACTTCTGCGCGAGTGGGCATGGGGCTCTCAATCATGCTTTCCATCATTTGCGTGGCCGTAATAACAACTTTGTTCAGTTGTCGCGTACGGGCAATGATGCGTTTTTGCTTACCGACTAATTGGGCATCACCAATTTCTACCCCTAAGTCGCCGCGTGCCACCATGACCGCATCAGAAGCGATGATAATGTCATCTAACGCTGCATCATCGGCAACCGCTTCTGCACGTTCAATTTTGGCGCAAAGTAGACCATTACCACCGGCTGCGCGAAGCAGTTGGCGAGCGCGTTCGATATCATCACCGCTGCGCGGAAAAGATACTGCTAAGTAATCGACGCCGATAGCAGCAGCGGTTTTAATATCGGCCAAATCTTTATCGGTCAGCGCGTCGGCGGATAGACCACCACCAAGGCGGTTGATACCCTTATTATTACTTAAACGACCACCAACGATAACATCGGTAATGACTTGTGACCCTTTTACTGCGGTTACCCGCAAGCGCACACGACCATCATCGAGCAGCAAAATATCATCTTGCTTAACGTCGTTAGGCAATGCTTTATAGTCAATACCAACTTGTTGTTGGTCGCCGGCATCGGTGTCTAATGCCGCATCCAGAATAAAGGTATCGCCAATAGTCAGGTTAACCGCACCTTGCTGAAACTTTGCCACCCGAATTTTAGGCCCTTGCAAGTCACCCAGCACAGCGACATAGCGATTTTGCTGACGAGCGATATCACGAACCTGTGCGGCACGGCGACGGTGATCGTCGGCATTGCCATGAGAGAAGTTCAAACGAACCACATTGGCACCAGCCGCTACCAACTTTTCTAATACGCCCGGCGCATCGGTGGCCGGTCCTAAGGTAGTGACAATTTTGGTACGACGTAACATGGCTTAACTCCTTGAGCACAATATGGGGGTGACCAGCGTATGTCTTAGTTTAACTCGCCAGAGATGGCAACAAGATAACAGTAATACCGCTAAATCACTGTTACGCTTAATCTTACCCAGTAATGCGCTATGATTAAAGTGGACTCAGCAGTTAAGGGCAGAAAAATGGATGATATAAAGCAGTTATCTGAACAAGAATGGCGTCAACGTCTTAACGATGAACAATATCGCATTTTACGCGAAGGCGGCACTGAACGTCCTTTCAGTGGTCGTTATATCGAGGTTGCCGAGGATGGTGCTTATCACTGCGCCGGTTGCGGTGCGACCTTATTCGCAGCCGCTTCTCAGTTTGCGTCGCATTGCGGTTGGCCGAGCTTCGATCAGGCTATCGACGGCGCCATTGACTATCGTCAGGATGATAGTCATGGTATGCAACGTACCGAAATTCTTTGTCGTCGCTGTGGTGGACATTTAGGCCATGTGTTTGATGATGGTCCGACCGCCAGTGGACAGCGTTATTGCGTGAATTCATTAGCGTTACAACACGAGGCTGATGATTAAATCGATTGTTTTTGCATAGGATGTTAGCGCCTGAGAACGTTGTCTTGGTGCCTTTTTACATGGCTAAGATTGGCGTTGGCGCCTGCTTTTCAGTACAATAGCGCAGCTTTTAAGGCCTATCGTAATTTTCGCGGGATTGAGGCGACTGTAGTTAGCGGTATTTCGTTGCCGCGACAACCGCCTAACCGCACGTAACCGCAAGAGGAAAGGTTATACCATGAGCGAAGCGCAACACGATCAAACTTTGCAAAGCTGGCAGGAACGTCAAGAATATGCAGAAATGATGCAGCCGTTATTGGGTAAACTGTATCGTAATGCTGGCGTCGAGATCCTGATTTATGGTCGTTCAATTTTGAACGTGTCGACCATCACCATTATTAAGGCTCATCGTTTGATTCGTCGCCATGAGGGCGAGAAGTTGCGCCTTCGTGAAAGCTATCCTTTCTTGGAAGCGTTGGCCAAAATGAAACTGGCTCCAGCACGGGTGGATTTAGGCAAGCTGGCGTTTAACTATTTAAACAGCGAAGCCAATCAACAACTGTCGATTGACGATTATTTACGCCGCGAGTTGGCCGATATCGTCGATAAAGACGATACCATGCCAGCACAAGACGTGGTTCTTTATGGTTTTGGTCGTATTGGTCGTTTGTTAGCGCGTTTACTTATCGAGCGTAACGGTAGCAACAATAAAATGCGCTTGCGGGCGATTGTGGTGCGTGGTGGTCGCGACGGCGATTTAGAAAAACGCGCCAGTTTGTTACGCCGTGACTCGATTCATGGCCAATTTAACGGTTCAATTACCGTTGACCATCAAAACAATGCCATTAAAGCGAATGGCACCAGTATTCAAGTGATTTATTCGGATGGTCCGGATCAAGTTGATTACACCCAGTATGGGATTAATGATGCGTTGGTCATTGATAATACGGGTATTTGGAAAGACGAAGCTGGCTTAGGCTTACACCTGAAGTCTAAAGGTGTGAAGAAAGTTCTGTTAACAGCCCCGTCTAAGGGTGAGATTAAAAACATCGTTTATGGCGTTAATGACGGTGACATTCAGCCTTCAGATACTATCGTTTCGGCGGCAAGTTGCACGACTAACGCAATCACTCCGGTATTAAAAGCGATCAATGATGAATATGGCATTAAAAATGGTCACGTCGAAACGGTACATAGCTATACCAATGACCAAAATTTGATCGATAATTACCATAAAGCTGACCGTCGCGGTCGCTCGGCGCCGTTAAATATGGTGATCACCTCGACCGGCGCGGCTAAAGCGGTCGCCAAGGCGTTACCTGAAATGGCCGGTAAGTTGACGGGTAATGCGATTCGGGTGCCGACGCCAAATGTATCGATGGCGATCATGAACCTGAACTTAGAACAGGCAACGGATCGTGACGAATTGAACGAGTACTTACGTAAAATTGCACTTTATTCACCGCTACAAGCACAAATCGATTTCACCGCGTCGACCGAAATCGTGTCTAGCGACTTAGTTGGTTCGCGCCATGCTGGCGTGGTCGATTCACAAGCAACTATCGTCGACGGTGACCGTGCGGTGTTATACGTATGGTATGACAACGAATTCGGCTATAGCTGTCAGGTAGTCCGCGTTGCTGAAAAAATGGCCGGACAAGGGATGCTAACGCTACCTCTATAAATACTTATACAGTAGGGCGCCTTTCGGGGCGCCCTTTTTGTTGACCGATGCAACATTAAAATACAGAACACAACAAGGATATTCTCATGTTTATCAGTGCTCAGTTTGATAGTGGCAATATTGATGTGATTGAGGCGCAAGAGGCGGATAATATCCGTTTAGCCATTCGTAAAGACCATCAGTCTGACTTTTATCAGTGGTTTCACTTTCGTTTGTACGGTGAGGCGGGCGTTGAACACGTTATGACCATCGAGAATGCCGGCGACGCCGCTTATCCGACTGGTTGGCAAGAGTATGCCGCGCTGGCGTCTTATGACCGCGAAACCTGGTTCCGGGTACCTACCGAATATAACGGCAAGCAATTGGTTATCCGCCATATTCCAGAACAAGAATGTGTTTTCTACGCTTATTTCATTCCTTATTCTTATGAACGTCACATGGACTTGGTGCATTGGGCCCAGCAGTCGATGGATTGCCGTCACGAGTTACTCGGTCAGACGCTCGATGGTCGCGACATGAACCTGCTAGTGATCGGCGAGGAAGATGATAGCAAGCGCAAGATTTGGGTAACCGCACGTCAACACCCTGGCGAAAGTATGGCTGAGTGGTTGGTTGAAGGGCTGCTGCAGCGCTTGCTTGATGACGAAGACGGTGTTGCGCGTAAATTACTCCAGCAAAACGTCTTTTATGTGGTACCTAATATGAACCCTGACGGCAGTGTCCGCGGACACTTGCGTACCAACGCGGTCGGTACAAACTTGAACCGTGAATGGGCGCAGCCGAGCATGGAAAAAAGCCCAGAGGTATTTTTGGTGCTGAATAAAATGCAACAAACCGGCGTTGATATGTTCTTAGACGTGCATGGCGATGAGGGCTTGCCTTATAACTTTGTTGCCGGTTGTGAAGGTATTCCTAGCTATGACGAGCGTCATCAGCAACTAGAAGATACTTTCCGCAACGCGTTGCAATCGATTACTCCTGAGTTTCAAAGCGAATATGGCTATGACCGTGATGAACCGGGTCAAGCCAACATGACGGTCGCTTGTGCGGCGATCGGTGAGCGCTTTAAGTGCTTGTCGTATACGCTAGAAATGCCATTTAAAGATAATGCTAACCTGCCTGATGCAGATTTCGGTTGGTCGGTCGCACGTTGTAAACGTTTAGGCGAAGATTGCTTAACCGCTATCTATGCGGTTGCAGATAAACTACGCTAAAGCATCACAATTAATTATTAACTGCTGCAACAATAACAACAACACAGGGGGCAACCTTGGAACTTCTCAACAATTTGCTGCTGAAAATAGACAGTTTTCTAGGCTCAGCAGCCTATTTCCCATTTATTCTGTTAGGCGTTGGCTTATTTTTCACGCTTTACCTCGGTTTTCCACAAGTACGCTATTTTAGTCATGCTTGGAAAGTCGTCTTTGGTAAGTTTGATAAAAAGGGAACCCCTGGCGATACCAGTCACTTTCAAGCGTTATCAACGGCCTTATCCGGCACCGTCGGTACCGGTAACATCGGTGGTGTCGCATTAGCGGTGTTTTTGGGTGGTCCAGCGGCGTTATTCTGGATGTGGATGACGGCGTTCATGGGCATGACGACCAAGTTCGTCGAGGTAACACTATCACATAAATATCGTGTCAAAACCGAAGATGGCACCATGGCCGGTGGTCCGATGTACTACATGGACCGACGTTTAAACATGAAATGGCTTGCGGTGATCTTTGCTATTGCCACCGTCATTAGCTCGTTCGGTACCGGTAACATGCCGCAAATCAACAACATCGCGCAGAGTATGGAACAAACCTTTGGTTTTGATCCCATGGCTACCGGTGGTGTGTTAGCGGTGTTATTGGGCTTAGTCATCATCGGTGGTATTAAGCGCATCGCCGCGGTCACATCAAAAATCGTACCGATCATGGGCGTGTTATATGTGATCGGCGCACTAAGTGTGATTCTATTTAATAGCGAGAATATCTGGCCGTCTTTAACGTCGATTTTCAGCGACGCATTTACTGGCTCGGCAGCAGCGGGTGGCTTCTTGGGTGCGAGCTTTGCCTATGCTTTTAACCGTGGTGTTAACCGCGGTTTGTTCTCGAACGAGGCCGGTCAGGGTTCGGCACCGATTGCACATGCCTCAGCACGTGCCGACGAGCCGGTATCAGAGGGGATGGTGTCAATCCTTGAGCCTTTTATCGATACCATCATCATTTGTACCTTAACCGGCTTGGTGATTTTATCGTCTGGGGTTTGGACCGAAAAGCATGAAAATAACTTCGCGCGTACCGATTTAACCGTCATTGCTGGCAACTACAACGATAATAACGACGCTGATCGTAACGTCTTGTACCAGTTCTTAAATGATAAGCCTGACAACGGTGTGCAATTATTTAACGGCGAGATTCGGGTCGAGAATGGTCGTGCAGTGACCAATGGTTATACCATTTTGCATGCTCGTTCCATTGCCGAAGACGTGCAGTTTATCGTTGCCGGTGAAGACCCTTATAGCGGTGTGTTACGGGTCGAGGATGGTAATATCAAAAAAGAGGATATTGTCATCCGTGGTAAATCGCTGGTGCACTCGGCGGCGTTAACCTCAATCGCCTTCAGTAAAGGTTATTTTGGTGCAGCGGGCGAATACATTGTACCGATTGGCTTACTCTTATTCGCTTTCTCGACAGCAATTGCCTGGTCTTATTATGGTGACCGAGCCATCGTTTATTTGGTCGGACAAAAAGGTGTAATGCCTTATCGTGTCATCTACGTCGCCGGTTTCTTCTGGGCGTCGTTCTCGGATACTACGTTGATCTGGACCTTATCGGCGGTAGCCATCGTGTTAATGACATTGCCCAACTTATTCGGCATCTTATTGCTCCGGCGTGAGATGAAAGACACCGTTAAAGAATATTGGACAGACTTTAACCGCGAGCATGGTAAAGATGGCTCAGCCGCTAAAGACGGCAAGGATAGTTAACAAAAAATCTGGAAAAATAGCCCGTCGAGAGCAAGATTCTCGACGGGTTTTTTATGCTAGCCTTGAAATAGCCTGTAAAACCCTTATATTGCTTGGTCTGATGTTGTGAAGAGTAGGCGCTATGGCTCTGATTAAATGCCCTTCGTGCAATAAACGAATTTCATCACAAATGAATCAATGTCCGCATTGCGATTTTGTTTTGGCTGGACAGTCAGAAGAAGACTTGCAACGCGAGCAGTCGCGCTTGCTTCATCAACGGCGCGATAAATTAACGTCGCAAACGATGTTGGCGTTATTAATTGCCATTGCCGCATTTAGTTTTTTCTTCTTGCAGCAACCACTGCCCGGTAGTTGGCAGTCGAACATTGCCATTGCTGGAATTGTTATTGGCTTGGTTTGGTTTATCATCGCGCGAGCGCGATTGGCAATGATAAAACGGAGCAAGCGTTAATGCAGTTTGACGATATGATTCGGCATATGACCCCGGTGGTTTATCAGCGTTTAGTCGCTGCAGTTGAAACCGGTAAGTGGCCCGATGGCGTTGCTTTAACAGAACAACAAAAAGCTCACTCTTTGCAATTAGTGATGGCCTATCAGGCACGCCATATTCCCAGCGACCAACATATGAGTGTTGGTGCCGACGGTAAGCTCGTTAGCAAAAGTAAAAGTCAGTTACGGCAGCAATTTAAGCAGAGCCAAGTACCGCAGGAAATTGCCCGTTTTTCGTTAAATGATGATCCGCAGCAAGAGAAGCCGCATGAGCACTGATACCCTGTATCGCGATATGCTGAACCAAATTAAAGCATTATGCGCCGACGAACCCGACTTAATTGCTAATTTAGCCAACATTTCCGCTTTAATTTATGACCAATTGGACGATATTAATTGGGCCGGTTTTTATTTAACCCGGGCACCGCAGATGCTCGTGCTGGGGCCGTTCCAAGGCAAAGTCGCCTGTGTCAGAATTCCGTTTAGCCAAGGTGTTTGCGGCGCGGCGGCGCGCACGCAAGAAGCGCAGTTAGTCGCCGATGTGCATCAATTTAGTGGCCATATTGCTTGTGATTCAGCGTCAAACTCAGAAGTCGTTATCCCAATAGTGGTTGATGGCAACACCGTCGCGGTATTGGATATTGATAGCCCCTCGGTAAATCGTTTTGACAAAGCCGATCAACAGGGCTTGCAAGCGATTGGCGATTATTTGCAGAGCTTGGATTGGAGTTAAACCAAGTGCTAAGCGAATTTGATAGCCACGCATTTTTAGTCAGTAGTAGCGACACTTGGTTTTTTGAGGGTGACGAAGAAGAAGCTGCTGATCGAATTAATTACATGTTGCACCTGATTGCTGAATACAGCCAAGAAGATGATACTCAGGAACAACTGGAAGAGGTGGTACGGCGAACGCTGTATGACTGGATAGAACAACCCGCATTACTCGATTTAGACTACAGTGATATGCAGGAGTATATTTCGAGTTCATTACTTGCAGTCCGCGAACAGGAAGACGATACGGATGACCAATGAAGTAAACAAGCTAACCCAGAGTAAGGAAATCATTGCTTATCTGGCAGAGAAGTTCCCCGCATGCTTTAACGTTGAGGGTGAAGCAAAACCCTTAAAAATCGGTATCTTTGAAGATATCGCTGCGCGCCTGGCCGATGATGAACGTGTCAGTAAAACGCGTTTGCGCACAGCGTTGCGTCATTATACTAATAGCTGGCGCTATCTGCGTGCCGTCAAGGTGGGGAGTCAACGTGTCGATCTTGACGGTCAAGCCGTCGCCGCCATCGAGCAAGAACATCAAGACCATGCCGAACAAAGCTTAGCCGAATCAAAAGAACGCGCCGCAGCGCGAGCGGCTGAAAAGCGCAAACAGCAAAAGCAACAACAACCGCGTAAAGCTCAACCACGTGAGTCGGGTAGTGGCGATAACGCGCGCAAAGCTCGAGCCAAAAAGCCTGCCGGTAAAACCTCACGTGCCGCAGCACCTACCGCTTCTAGCAAAGCGCTTAAGCAAGCCAGTCGCGACGCGCGCTCAGCACCGAGTAATTTGCAGCAAGCGGAACTTACCCAGTTGCAAGTCGGTCAACAAGTGCAGGTAAAGGCAGGTAAAGCGCCGATGCCGGGCACTGTCACCGAAATCGATAAAGACGATGTGCAGGTGCAACTGAGTAATGGCTTGACCATGAAGGTAAAAGCTAGCAATGTGTTTGTTAGTTGAGTAAGTAGTTCGCAGGAGAGTGCGCATGAAAAAGCAGGTTTGGGGTTCGGTCGCGTTAACCGCGTTGTTGTTATCGCCGCTAGCGTTGGCAATTCCACCAACACATCAGATTGATGAGTTACCATCTCTCGCTCAAGAGCCACAGCATGAAGTGGCGAGCAAACGGGTGAGTGCTTATTTCACGCGCTATCACTTCAAGCACATGGAGTTGAATAACGAGTTGTCTTCGGCGATTCACGATCGCTATTTAAAGATGCTCGACTACAACAAGATGTTCTTGTTGCAAAGCGATATTGATGCCGCGGAAGAATATCGTTATCTGTTTGACGATATGATCAGTAGCGGTGAACTGGAAGTGGCTTATCAATTGTATCAAAAAGGCCTACAACGCCGCTTTGAACGTTATAGCTATGCGTTATCGTTACTCGACGACGAGCCTTTTGATTTCAGCCAAGCCGATGATAAATATTACTATGATCGCGAAGACGCCGAATGGGCAGCTTCTGAGCAAGAGTTGAATCAGCTTTGGCAGAAACGGGTTAAGTATGACGCGTTAAATTTAAAGCTGGCCGGAAAAGAATGGCCGGATATCAAAGAAACCTTGGGCAAGCGTTATAACAGCGCGCTCAATCGGTTGACACAATCGCAAAGCGAAGACGTTTTTCAAACCGTCATGAACGCTTTTGCCCGCAGTGTTGAAGCGCATACCAGCTATTTATCGCCACGCAATTCAGAACGATTTGAGCAAAATATGAACCTCGAATTAGAGGGCATCGGTGCGGTATTGCAGGCCGAGTATGATTACACCGTTATCCGTAGCTTAGTACCCGGTGGTCCGGCGGATAAAACCGGTGAATTAGCGCCAGAAGATAAAATTGTCGGAGTTGCTCAAGGCGCCGATGAAGATCCTGAATTTGTTGACGTCATTGGTTGGCGTTTAGACGATGTTGTCGATTTGATCAAAGGGCCAAAAGGCTCAACGGTGCGCCTACAAGTACTGAAAGCGAGCCAAGGCGCTGGCGGCAAACCGCAAGTGGTTAGCATCGTGCGTGACAAAGTGAAGCTGGAAGACCGCGCCGCTAAAGCCGAAGTGAAGGTACCTGAAAGCGGTCCTTATCAAGGCAGAAGCATGGGTGTGATCGAAATTCCCGGCTTTTATAACGGTCTAACCGCTGATGTAGCAAAGCTGATTGCGGACTTTGCCGATAACGAAAAAGCCATCGAGGGCATCATCATCGACTTGCGCGGTAACGGTGGTGGCGCCTTAAATGAAGCCATTGGCTTGACCGGTTTATTTATTGATGAAGGTCCGGTGGTGCAGGTCAGCGACGGTAATGGCCGCGTTGAGGTTAGCCGCGACGAAGACGAGCGCATCGCTTACGCTGGGCCATTAGTGGTCATGGTGAATCGCTACAGCGCGTCGGCATCGGAAATTTTTGCTGCCGCCATGCAAGACTATGGGCGAGCCTTGATCGTCGGCGAAAACACCTTTGGCAAGGGCACTGTGCAGCAGCATCGTGGATTGAACCGCCGCTTCGACTTCTTCGAAGAGCCGTTGGGTAGCATTCAGTATACCATTGCTAAGTTTTACCGCATTAACGGTGGTAGCACCCAACGTAAGGGTGTTGAACCGGATGTCAAATTGCCGGCCTATATCGATCCGGAAGAGTTTGGTGAGAGCAGCGAAGACAATGCCTTACCTTGGGATCGTATCGCGCGCGTTGACTACCGGACTTATGATCCGTTATCGGTCGAGCAAATTCAGAAACTGCAACAAAGCGCCGATAAGCGGGTCGATAGCAGTCCAGAGTTTGGCTACGTGTTAGAGGACATCGCTAAGTACCAACACGAAAAGGGTAAAACTTGGGTCAGCTTGGTACTAGCGGAGCGCGAACAGGAAGATAAAGCGCAGCGCGAACAACGCTTGCAGCGCGTTAACGAGCGTCTACAGCGTGAGGGGTTAGAAGCCGTCGATGACGTCGATAACGCACCCGAGAGTGTGCTAGAAATGGATCCTTATTTAGACGAGACGGTGACCATTGCCTTCGACTTTATCGAAACCGATAAAATGGCTGCTAACGCTCAATAATTAGGCAGTTGTTTACGTTCATCGCTGAGAAAAAGCCGCTAGTAGCGGCTTTTTTGCTGTTTGCTTGTCAACTTCACCCATTTTGTGGTGAGATAGCCGCTTTCAACCTGCTCCCTACGCGGGCGAGATTATGACAACAATAACAAATACTATCTCCAGTCGCTGGTCTAGTCGGCTGTCATTTATTTTAGCTTCAACTGCTGCCGCTGTGGGCTTAGGTAATATCTGGAAGTTTCCCTATATCGTCGGAGAAAATGGCGGTGGTGCTTTTGTATTAGTGTACCTAGGCTGCATTTTATTAATTGGTATTCCGGTGATGATGGCCGAAGTCGTCATTGGCCGACGCGGTCGACATTCACCCGGTTATGCTGCAAAAGCGGTCGCACAAGAGTCGGGGCGTCGCAGTTGGTGGCAAAGCGCTGGCTGGTTAGGGATGTTGACCGGCTTTTTGGTGTTATCGTTTTACACCGTTATTGCGGGTTGGGCACTAGCCTACGTGTTTAAAAGCGCCAGCGGTGAATTTAGTGGCGCAGACAGCGAAGGTATTGCTGCCTTATTAAAAGGCTTGCAAGGTTCGGCTGCGCAATTGAGCTTATGGCACAGCGTGATCATCATTGCTACTGTGGCGGTGGTGGGGAACGGCATTAAGCATGGCTTAGAGCGTTCAGTCCGATTTATGTTGCCATTAATGATTTTGTTGTTGGTTGGTATCGCGATTTACGTTGGTGTAAATGGTGCCTTTCAACAAGCCTTCGAGTTCATGTTTACCCCCGATTTTGACAAGCTCAGTGTAAATGGTGTGATGATTGCCTTAGGCCATGCTTTTTTCACGTTAGGATTAGCCTCGGGCGTGGTGACCATGTACGGCGCTTATCTGCCCAAGGAAACCTCAATTGTACAAACCTCGCTGTGGATAGCGGTGGCCGATACCTTAGTGGCGTTACTGGCTGGTTTAGCGATTTTCCCCGTGGTATTTGGTTATGGTTTAACGCCCAGCGAAGGACCCGGATTGATTTTTGTTACACTACCGTTAGCGTTTGGCGCGATGCCCGGCGGTGATATTATTGGTACCGTGTTTTTTGTAATGCTGGTGATTGCTGCTTTTACCTCGGCTATCGCCATGATTGAGTCGTCAGTCGCATTTGTTGGCGAGCGTTTAAACTTATCGCGCTGGCCAGCAACTATTATTGCGGCGGCGGTGCTATGGTTGTTAGGACAACTGACTATTTACTCATTTGCCGGGGCCGATTGGGCGCAACTCAATTGGAACATCTTTGGCAAAGATATCGATAATTTATTCCTGCTTATCGACTTTATAACCGCCAACTTTTTATTACCACTGGGTGGTTTACTGTTAGCGTTACTGGCCGGTTGGGCGATGAAGTCTAGTTATAGTCAGGATGAAATGAGTACACAGCCATGGATTTATAGTATCTGGTTGCTATGTCTTAAGTATGTAGCGCCGGTCGCTATCATTGTCATTTTTTTCCAGCTTATTGGCATAATTAGCTTAAAATAATGTCGTAGAGCCGCGTTTAGCGGCTTTTTCATAATAAAAAATTGAACAACGGAACCTTGCATGAGCCATACCGAAAAGAAACAACCGAGCTATTGGCAGGCGCTCACGCCGCTTATCGCTTTGATCCTGATGTTGGCCTCGTCGGTCTATTTATTTGGCGAAGACTCATCATACGGGCCTAATCAGATTGCCTTGTTAATTGCTGCGGGCATCGCCGTATTAATCGGTTTTCGCAATGGCTTTAGCTGGCAAGATATCGAAGAGGGTATCACCGAGGGTATTTCGGTTGCGTTAGGTGCCATGCTGATCATTTTAGCGGTCGGTTCGTTAATTGGTACTTGGCTGTTGTCGGGTACCGTGCCGAGTCTCATTTACTATGGTCTAGAGTTACTGAGTCCGAGCTGGTTTTATATGGCTAGCTGCCTAATTTGTGCAATTGTTGCCCTAGCTATCGGTAGCTCATGGACAACTGCCGCGACAATTGGTGTGGCATTAATGGGAGTCGCTAATGGCATGGATCTGTCGCCCGCTATTGCCGCCGGCGCGATCGTATCGGGTGCTTATTTCGGTGATAAAATGTCGCCGTTATCGGATACCACTAATTTAGCACCAGCCGTTAGCGGAACTGAACTGTTCTCACACATTCGTTACATGGGTTATACCGCCGGTCCTGCATTTATTATTTCTTTGATCTTATTTATGATTTTGGGTTTTCACGCCAATACCGACGTGAGCATGACGCGCCTAGATAATATGCAGACAGAGCTCACCCAAGCCTTTAACATCAGTTGGCTCATGCTGGTTCCGTTAGCCATTTTGTTAGTCCTCGCGGCGACTCGTAAACCGGCGTTACCGACAGTTTTTTTTGGCGCGTTACTCGGTGGCGTGTGGGCGTTAATTTTTCAACCCGATGTGGTGGCTGGCCTAGCCGGTGGCGATACCAGTTGGGTAGCCAGCCTAAAGGTGGTCTGGTTAGCGTTATCGGACGGAACCACCGTTAATACCGGTAACGAAAACTTGGACTCGCTGCTCAGTGGCGGTGGCATGTCGAGCATGCTAAATACCGTATGGCTAATCTTAAGTGCCATGACATTTGGCGCCATCATGGAAAAAGTGGGTTTATTAAAGCGTTTTATTCAGAGCATGCTGAATGTCGCGCGCTCTACCGGTTCACTGATCACCTCGACCTTGTTTACCTGTTTTGGTGCCAACGTACTGACCGCCGATCAATACATGGCTATCGTATTGCCCGGACGTATGTTCCGCGAAGAATATGAGCGTCGCGGTTTAGATCCGCGAGTATTATCTCGTACGCTGGAAGACAGCGGTACCATTACTTCGGCGCTGATTCCATGGAACACTTGTGGTGCTTATATGTTTAGCGTGCTGGCGGTGAGTCCGTTTGAATATGGGCCATTTGCCTTTTTCAATTTATTGACGCCGTTAATTGCTATTATCATGGCATATACCGGATTCCGTATTCTGCGAGTTGAACCTAAAACGGCCCCAACCACGGCCTAAGGACATTGTTGTTTTATGTCTACAGAGCAAGCAACGCAGCAACCGGCTGCTAAGTATCGTAAAGATTATCAAGCTCCGGCGTTTCGTATTCTAACGACGACGCTGGATATTGATTTACACCCGCAGCAAACCCGCGTCATTTGTGAATTAGAAATTGTCCGAGAGGATTATTCACAAAGCGCGTTAATGTTAGACGGCGAGCAATTGACGTTAGTGTCTTTGCAAGTTGATGGGCGTCCCCTTAGCGAATCTGATTACCAGCTTAGCGAACAGGGATTGCGCATCGATGGTTTGCCCCAACGTTGCCGCTTACGTATCGAAAACCTCATCGATCCGGCTCAAAACAAAGCGCTGGAAGGCTTATATTTATCTGCTGGCTGCTACTGTACGCAATGCGAAGCCGAAGGCTTTCGTCGTATCACCTATTATTTAGACCGACCCGACGTGTTGTCTGAGTTCACCACCACGGTGCGTGCAGACCAGCAACAATTTCCGCATTTATTGTCGAACGGTAATTGTATTGATCGCCAGACGTTAGAGCAGGGCCGTCATGCCGTGACTTGGCATGATCCGCATCCTAAACCCAGCTATCTCTTTGCCTTGGTTGCCGGTGATTTTGATTTACTGGAAGACAGTTTCCATACGCAAGACGGCCGCGACGTCGCTTTGCAGCTATTTGTTGATAAAGGTAATCTGGATCGCGCCGAACATGCCATGCGTTCACTCAAGGCGGCGATGCGTTGGGACGAGCAACGTTTTGGCTTGGTTTACGATTTGGATATTTACATGATCGTAGCCGTCGACTTTTTTAATATGGGGGCAATGGAAAATAAAGGCCTCAACGTTTTTAACGCCAAATATGTCTTAGTCAATCCCAAAACGGCCACCGACCAGAACTTTCTTAATGTCGAGTCGGTTATTGGACATGAGTATTTTCATAACTGGACCGGTAACCGTATTACCTGCCGCGATTGGTTCCAACTCAGTTTAAAAGAAGGCCTGACGGTTTTTCGAGATCAAGAGTTCAGTGCCGACATGGGCTCGCGCGCGGTGCATCGTATTAACGATATTAATATCATGCGTACGCACCAGTTTAACGAAGACGCGGGGCCGATGGCACACCCGATCCGCCCCGATAAAGTGATTGAGATGAATAACTTTTATACGGTGACCGTGTATAACAAAGGTGCCGAGGTTATTCGTATGCTGCATACGCTATTAGGCGAGCAAGGTTTTCAAGCCGGCATGCGCGAGTATGTCAGTCGGCACGATGGTCAGGCGGTAACCTGTGAAGATTTCATTGCGGCGATGGAAGCCGCTAATGCGGTCGACTTGCAGCAATTTCGTCGCTGGTATAGCCAGGCGGGTACACCAGAGTTGACGGTTAGCCAACAGCAACAAAACGGGCAGTTATGCTTAACCGTCGCTCAACAGACTCCGGCAACGCCACAACAGCAACAAAAGTTACCCTTACATATGCCGTTATTAGTACGTGCTTATAACCGTGCCGGCGAGGTGGTCGAGCTACAGCCTGCCGATGAGCATGACGTTAGCATTCGTCGCAGTGATAGCGGTGCTTGGTTGTTGTCATTAACCGAGGCGCAGCAATCGTTTTACTTTAAAGTTGCTGAACAACCCATCGTAATGGCGTGGTTAGAAAGCTTTTCGGCGCCGGTGAAGTTGGTGCAGCAAGCGGATGACGCCGATTTACGCATTTTAATGGCCGCTGCTGACGATGCGTTCGTCCGCTGGGATAGCGCGCAGCAACTTTATCAACGTGTGATTCAACGCGCCGTTGATGCAGGTAATAGTGAACAGCCGTTGCTGCTAACTGAGCAAACGGTGACGGCACTGCGGCAGTTACTGCAAGCCGACATCGACCCGGCCTTACGCGCGCAAGCCTTGACCGTTCCTACGCTAGAGGCGCTATTAGAGCTTTATCCTGAACAGCGTCCGGTGGATGCACTTTGTCACTATCAACAAGCGTTGCAAAGACAAATTGCGACAGCCTTAGCGGCTGACTTTCAACACTGCTACCAGCAGCTTAGCGCTACACAAGGCGATTATAGTGTCGATGCCGCCGCCATTGCCGGGCGTTCGTTAAAGCAAGTTTGCCTGCATTATTTAGCCCTAAGCGCAACGGCTGCTGAAGAAACGGGAGTAGTGACCCAGATACAACAACAATTTGCCAATGCCGATAACATGACTGACCAATTGGCGGCGTTACAAGCGGCTGTATCCGCTCAGCTTAGCTGTGCTAAACCATTATTACAGGCCTTCGACCAGCAGTGGCGGGGCGATGTGCTGGTAATGGATAAATGGTTCGCTGTGCAGGCTACGGCAGACTTACCGGATACGGTAACGCAAGTACAGGCGTTGATGCAGCACCCAGACTTCAGTTTGGATAACCCCAATCGGGTGTACGCGTTGTTAGCAAGCTTTACGCATAACGTGGCACAGTTTCATCGAGCCGATGGTGCAGGCTACCGTCTAATTGCCGAAGTCATTGCGCAGTTGAATAGCAGCAATCCGCAGGTAGCATCTCGTTTAATTGGCGCCTTTATGCAGTGGCGCCGGTTTGATGATGCGCGGCAACAGTTGATGCGCGAGCAGCTTTTACGTTTACGTCAACTGCCAAATTTGGCACGAGATCTTTACGAAAAGATTGTTTCTTGCTTGGATGAATAAAAACTCAGATGCAACGACAGTTTTGGTTTAATTTGAGCATCAGTTATCCCGAATTTGAGCATCATTATTATGCTGAGGGAGTTAAGCAGTTGCTGGTACGTGACGATAATGGCGTCACTATCGCCATTCCTTGCGGTCGTTTCGTGCCTTTTATCGGTGCCCGGGGGATAACCGGGCGCTTTTGTTTAACCATCGATGAGCAAGGGCGTTTTGTCGATTTACAGCAAGTAAATTCAGGCTAACTGGATAAGCATTCCAGAGCCGCGTTTTTGGTGGTCTGAACTGTGCTAAATAGCGTGAAAAGCATTGAACCTCAAGGCTAAATAGCCGAGAATATGAGGAATTTAATAACGGTTTAGCGATAGTGCCAGTACGGCTATCGATTTTTCCGTTAATGCACGTTTCACCAACAACTTAGCAAGGACACCACATTATGTCGTTGGTCGATGGTCAACCCCCGGTTTTACTTGAGAAAGTCGATGAGCTGATCGCCAAAAAAGTGCCTGCCAATCAAGCGCCACTGATCCAAGATTTTGCCCACCGCCTATACCGCAATATTTCAAGCGATGACTTAGTGCACCGCACCGACAGCGATATGTACGGTGCGATTTTAAGCCTGTGGCATAGTTTTAATGACTATAAGCCGGGTAATAAAGCACTGATTAAAGTGTATAACCCCGAAGTAGGACGGCATGGCTGGGAGTCACCGCATACTATCATCGAGATTATTCAATCCGATATGCCGTTTATGGTGGACTCGGTACGCATGGCCTTGAGCCGCCTGAGTATTACCTCACACCTACTTTTACACCTGCCAATTAGTCACAAACGTGATAAGCAGGGCGATATTACCGGCATGCTCAAACCAGGCAGCCACGGCAAGGACACCCATGTCGATACGGTGTTCTTGATCGAAGTCGACCGTCAAACCAGCAGCGATGAATTAAAAACGCTAAAACAAGAGCTGATTTCGGTAATGGCCGATATCTCATTAGCGGTGGGTGACTGGCAAGCCATGCGCGAGCGTTTGCAAGCGGTGTCCGAAGAACTGAACGATATTAAGTATCCGGGCGATGAACAAGAATTAAAAGAAGCGCAAGAATTCCTGCAATGGTTGTCAGAAGACAACTTTACCCTGACGGGCTATCGTCAATATTCATTAGAAACGGTTGAGGGTGATCACGTTATTCGCCAAGTCCCCGACACCAGTTTAGGTTTGTTGCGTAACAGTGTTAGCGATAAAGGCCGCTTAGTATCGACGCTACCCGAAGAAGCACGTGATATTACGTTTGATAACCAATTACTGCTGCTCACCAAAACGAACAGCAAATCGCGCGTGCATCGTCCGGCCTACAGTGATTATATCGGTATTAAACGGTTTGATAAAAACGGTAAAGTTATCGGTGAAGAACGTTTTATCGGACTTTACTCGTCGAGCTTTTACAACAATAGCGCGCGTGACATTCCCATGGTTGGCGCGAAAATTCGTCGCATCATGGAAGCATCGGGTTTTGCCCCTAATTCACATGCGGCAAAAGCCTTACTTAATATTCTAGAGACCTATCCGCGCGACGAAATCGTGCAAGCCGCCGAAGAAGAGCTGCTTGATGTCGGCTTAGGTGTTTTGCAAATGCAAGAGCGTGATTTGACCCGTGCATTCTTGCGGCGCGATATTTTTGGTCGCTTTATGTCGTGCATGGTGTACGTACCTAAAGATCGCTATAACACCTTGGTACGTCAGAAGACGCAATCAATTTTAGCGCGCACCCTGAATAGTCAGGATGATGTCGACTTTACTACCTATTTTTCTGAATCGTCGTTGGCTCGTACTCATTACATGGTACGCATCGGCGAAGATGTTCAGGACGTTAACATTAAAGAATTGGAGCAAAATCTCGTGGAAGCAGCCCGCACTTGGGAAGATAATTTCGAGCGTACTTTAAGCAGCACTTATGGTGAGGCAAAAGCCAACGCGCTGCTTCGCAAGTATGCCACGGCATTCCCTCGCGCTTATAAAGAAGAAGTGCTGCCATCAGTCGCGATTGCCGATATCGCGCAACTCGAAGCGTTGAACGATGACCATAAACTGGGCATGTTACTGTATCGGGCGCAAGAGGTAGAGGCTGATAGTAAGTACGTTAAACTGAAGCTATTCCATAAAGATGAGCCGATTCATTTGTCTGACGTATTACCGATGTTGGAAAACTTTGGTTTGCGTGTGATTGGCGAAAGTCCTTATCAGATTAAAACGGCTAACGGCGATGTCTTCTGGGTATTAGACTTCCATATGTTGCATACCTCAGGACCGTTAGATTTAGACAAGATCCGCGATATTTTCCAAAACGCCTTTGCCAACGTTTGGAATGGTCAATATGAGGACGATGGGTTTAACCGCTTGATCTTAGGCGCTGGCATGACTGGCCGCCAAGTCATCATTTTACGTATGTTCGCTAAATACATGCGTCAAATCGGTACCACGTTTAGTCAGGCTTATATCGAGAGCACCTTCAGTAAATATCCGCTGATTGCCAAGTTGGTGGTGAAGTTGTTCCATACCAAGTTTGAACCGGGTACCAAAAGCGTCGAGAAAAAAATGGACGCCTTGGTCACGCGTATCAATGCTGAACTTGATCAAGTCGCCAACTTGGACGACGACCGCATAATTCGTCGTTACGTTGAACTGATCAGTGCCGCATTGCGAACCAACTTCTTCCAACGCGATGAACAGGGCGAAGATAAGCCCTATGTATCGGTGAAGTTCTTGCCAGAATTAGTGCCGGAAATGCCGCTGCCATTGCCGAAGTTTGAGATCTTCGTTTATTCACCACGCGTCGAAGGCGTGCATTTGCGCGGCGGCAAAGTTGCCCGTGGTGGTTTGCGCTGGTCTGATCGTCGTGAAGACTTCCGTACCGAAGTATTAGGCTTAGTCAAAGCGCAGCAAGTTAAAAATACCGTGATCGTGCCGGTCGGTGCCAAGGGTGGTTTCTTCTGTAAACATTTACCGGAAGAACGCGAAGCGTTTTTCGAAGAGGGTAAAGCTTGTTACCGCACCTTCATTCGTGCCTTGCTGGATATCACCGATAATATCGTCGATGGCGAGATCCAGCCACCGCGTGATGTGGTTCGTCATGATGAAGATGACCCTTATTTGGTGGTCGCTGCTGACAAAGGCACAGCGACTTTCTCGGATATTGCTAACGGTATTTCTGCCGAATATAACTTCTGGTTACGCGATGCTTTTGCATCGGGTGGCTCAGTCGGTTATGACCATAAGAAAATGGGTATCACCGCTCGCGGTGCATGGGAGTCGGTTAAGCGTCATTTCCGTGAAATGGGCGTCGACTGCCAGACTACGGATTTCACCTGTGTGGCGATTGGCGACATGGCGGGCGATGTATTCGGTAACGGTATGTTGCTGTCTAAGCACACGCAGCTGCAAGCCGCATTTAACCACATGCATATCTTTATCGACCCAACCCCCGATGCAGCGCGCAGCTGGGAAGAACGTGACCGCTTGTTCAAGCTGCCTCGTTCAAGCTGGGACGATTATAACCGTGAGCTGATTTCTAAAGGTGGTGGTGTATTCTCGCGCGCCGCTAAAGCCATTGAACTCAGCCCTGAGATGAAGAAAATGCTGGGCTCGTCGAAAAAGTCGATGACCCCCAACGAATTGATCCGTGCCTGTTTGACCATGCCAGTTGATCTAGTTTGGAACGGTGGTATCGGTACCTACGTTAAAGGCGCCAAAGAGACCGATAGCGATGTCGGCGACCGCGCTAACGATGCGCTACGTGTCAATGGCCGAGACCTACAAGCGAAAGTAGTCGGTGAGGGCGGCAACTTGGGCTTTACCCAATTAGGTCGAATCGAATTTGCCAGCAAAGGTGGCCGCATCAACACCGACTTTATCGATAACGTCGGTGGCGTTGATTGTTCGGATAACGAAGTTAACATCAAGATCTTGCTTAATGGTTTGGTTAACGCGGGCGACTTGACGCAAAAACAACGTGATCAGTTGTTGTATGAGATGACCGATGATGTGGCGAAAATCGTCTTAAACGACTGTAATCGTCAAACTCAGTCGATTTCGGTTACCCTGCGTCGCGGTGCTGATCAGATCAAAGAGCTACAGCGCTTTATTCATCACTTAGAGCGTGAAGGGCAACTTAACCGTGCCTTAGAATTTTTGCCCGATGATGATGAGCTGACCGAGCGCCAGGCGTCAGGTAAAGGCTTAACTCGTCCGGAATTGGCGGTTATTACGGCTTACGGCAAGATGGTGTTAAAGGAGCAATTGATTTCGGAAGAGATCACCGAAGATCCTTACCATGCTCGAGCCTTAGTCTCGTCGTTTCCGAAAGTGTTGCAAGAGCGCTTTGTCGAGGCCATGCAATCGCACCCGCTGAAGGCGCAAATTATCGCAACTAAGCTGGCTAACAATATCGTTAATGATATGGGGCCAAACTTTGTACACCGCAAGCAAGACGCCACTGGTGCTTCAGAAGCTGAAGTGGCATCGGCTTATGTGGTGGCGCGTGAGTGCTTTAACATGGGAGACATTTGGCGCCAAGTTGAGGCGGGTAATAACCAGATTCCGGCCGATGTACAGAACGATATTTTGTTCCTGATGCGCCGTATGGTTCGTCGTGCGACACGCTGGTTACTGCGTCATCGCAATACTAAATTAACCAGTATCCAAGAGCGTATCGATTATTATCGTGGTGCGTTCGACGAATTGCGCGAAAACGTCATCGATTACATGAACGAAGAAGAAGCCGCGGCGATTCAGGAAAAAATCGATAACTTGGTTGAGCAGCAAGTACCTGCAGACCTAGCTAAACAAGTTGGTATTTTAAGCAGTGTATTCTCAGCCCTCGATATCGCTGAAATTTCCGACGACAGCGGTCGTGATTTGGTAACAGTGGCGAAAGTATACTTCCGCTTAGGTTCACGCATTCAGTTACATTGGTTCCTTGACCAAATTAACAGCCAACCGGTTGCAAACCATTGGCAAGCGTTGGCGCGTGCGGCATTCCGTGAGGAGCTAGATTGGCAGCAACGCTCATTGACTAATGTGGTGCTGAACTTCTCGGAAGAGCAAAGTGATGCCGCCGTCATGCTAGAAAACTGGATTGAAGCTAACCGGGTGTTCTTAGACCGTTGGCAGCAAATGTTGGCTGACTTCCGTACCACGAAGAGCCATGAGTTCGCTAAGTTCTCGGTGGCGTTGCGTGAATTAATGCTATTGAGCCATAACTGCGCGCCAAAAGGCTAACTAACCGTTTAGGTTAGTGTTGTTAGAACGGTGTTGTTGTATCAATTTGCACAACGGTGCAAATAACCATAACAGCACCGTTTTTCTATCTGTTTAACGAGGACGCTAAATCACCATGCTTTACGCTTTATTGCGCCGCTTTTTATTCAGCCGTGATGCCGAGTGGTCACACGATGTGACTTTATCGTTGCTAAGCCGCTATGCTCGCACACCGTTGCGGTATTTTTGGCAACAACGATTACCGGCAAAGCCGGTTCGCGTGATGGGCATTGATTTTCCTAACGCCGTGGGCTTGGCCGCTGGATTAGATAAAAATGCGCGCTGTATTGAGGCTTTTGCACAAATGGGGTTTGGTTTTATTGAAGTCGGTACGGTGACGCCTAGGCCGCAGCCGGGTAATCCACAACCGCGCTTGTTTCGACTACCGCAAAAGCGCGCGATTATTAATCGCATGGGCTTTAACAATGAAGGCGTCGATGCCTTAGTTGAGCGGGTTAAAGCGACCGCGTTTGACGGTGTGTTAGGGATTAATATCGGCAAAAATAAAGATACCCCGGATGAACAGGGAGTGGATGATTATATCTATTGCATGCGTCGTGTTTATCCCTACGCCAGTTATATTACCGTCAATATTTCATCACCCAATACTCCCGGTTTACGAGCCTTTCAGCATGGCAGCGCATTGGCTAATTTATTGAGCGCGTTAAAGCACTGTCAGCTTGAGTTAGCGCAGCAGCATCAACGTTATGTGCCGGTAGCGGTAAAGATTGCGCCCGATTTAAGCGATGAAGATATTCAACACATGGCTATTGCGATCAAAGAAGCGAAATTAGATGCCATTATTGCGACCAATACGACGCTTGAGCGAAGTCAGGTTGAAGGACTGCCCCATGCTGAAGAAGCCGGCGGTTTAAGCGGCTTGCCAGTGCGTGATAGTAGTACTCATGTGATCAAGGTATTACATCAGACGTTGCAGGGTGAGTTACCCATTATCGGTGTCGGTGGTATTGATGATGCCGCTAGCGCTAAACAGAAATTGGCAGCGGGTGCGAGTTTAGTACAAGTTTACACGGGTTTTATCTATCGCGGCCCGGCTTTGGTTAAAGATATCGTTAAGCAGTTGTCTTAACTCTTGTCTTCAACCCGCATTTACCTTAATGTAATGCACACTTTTTAGCCGTTTAAACCGTTGACCGGCTATGCTGCTCAGCTCCAAAATAGCTGAGCCAACCACTAACGACAATAAAAAAGGAAGCATCGATGTCGGTTGAACAGGGGATGTGGATCGTTGACGACCAATCACAACAGTTACAGTTTAGCTGTAGCGGTAGTCATGGTGTTCTCGACGACGACAGCACTGCTCAACCATTACCTTATCGATTGAAGCAATTAGTCAACCTTCCGACTTCGGCTTTATCCTTTTCTATTGAAGATGCTACGCATTACCAACAAGCGCTTGATTATTTTGAGCCGTTCACCGAATTTGATGACGCTGAGCGCCATCAAATCGCCTTATGCGTTGCTGCCTGGCTACGCTTTGGTCGTCCTCATATGCCGCAAAGCTGGCATTTCCAGCAAGCTCATACCGATAACTGGCCAGTTAACAAGCGCTTATGTGAGTTGAATTCAGGGTTCGCGCAGGGCTTATTTTATATCATTGCCAGAGATGATGAGTTTAGCGAATGCATGTTGATCGACGGCGATATGCCGTTATCGGATATCAAAACCCTACATCGCTATCAAACGGTTAAAGTTTTACATAACCGTTTGCTACCGGCCACCATTGAATTGATTGCATCCACACGGCGACTGGCATAAGCCGCTTGTGCTGACGTAATCGTCAAACTAGCGGTTTAGTCGTAATTTGCTTTTAGATAGTGAGCGTGAAAACTTAAGAAAGGCCATGGAAGATTGGTTGCGGGGGCAGGATTTGAACCTACGACCTTCGGGTTATGAGCCCGACGAGCTACCAGACTGCTCCACCCCGCGTCCATGTGCTGCGCATGGTATGCCCATCACCGACTAAAGGCAAGTGCTATTTGCACCGACTGCTGTTTAATTGGCCGATTTGCGATTGAGTGCTGCTTATTTAAACAAAAATCCCTTTATCACCACCTTTTTAGTGCGTTTTTAAAGACTGTGACAGACAGTTAGAAGCGGCTTAGTTATAATCGCTGACCATTGATGATAGAAATCACTCATCGCAATCGATGACTGATCATCCGCTCGAATTGCCACCAAGAGATAAAGCATGCACGAATATTTTGTTACCTGCGCTAAAGGTTTAGAAGCGTTGTTATTTGAAGAACTTAACCGTATTGGTTGTGACAACGTTAAACAAACCCAATCGGGCTGTTATGTCAGCGGCGAGTTAAAACATGCTTATTTAATTTGTCTGCATTCACGCATCGCAGGACGAGTCCTGTTGCGTTTGGGGCAAGCCGACGTTAGCGATGCTGCCAGTATTACCCGTGTCATCGCCGACTATGCCTGGGAACAACATATGCTACCCAGTCACGACTTTAGTATCGATTTTAGTGGCACCTCGGGCAATATCAGGCACACGCAATTCGGTGCACAAACGGTAAAAGACGGAATTGTAGACCGAATTCGTGAACAAACGGGGCAACGCCCTAACGTCAATCGCCAGCAGCCTGACATTCGTGTCAACGCGCGCTTGCACAAGGGCATTTTACATTGGTATTTAGATTTATCGGGCGATAGCTTGCATAAACGCGGTTATCGACAGCAACAAGGTGCCGCACCGTTACGCGAAACGCTCGCCGCCGCGGTGATCGCGCGTAGTCAATTTGATGCCAGCACGATGTTACCGGTGATGGATGCTTTTTGTGGTTCAGGTACCTTATTGATTGAAGCTGCGATGATCGCAACTCACTGCGCGCCAGGTTTACATCGTGAACAGTGGGGGTTTCGTTACTGGTTAGGCCATGACGAAGCGCTTTGGCAGCAATTACGGCAACAGGCGCGCGAGCGTTTTATAAAGGGTAAGCAGAGCTATCGTGGGCGCTTTTATGGTTTTGATAACGATGTCCGCATGCTAGCCGCCGCTCGAGCTAATACTGAGCGCGCCGAATTAAGCGCTTTTTGTCAGTGGCAACAAGCTGATGCCACCGAACTGACACCGGTTGCGGAACAGGGGCTGCTGATCAGCAACCCACCTTATGGTGAACGCTTAGGTGAAGAAGTCGAGAGTTTGCTGCTGTATCGTCGTTTTGGACGGCAATTGAGAGCCCATTTTACAGGCTGGCAGGTGGCCCTATTATGTGGCGACGAGCAGTTATTAAAGCGCCTCAAACTGCGCAGCGATAAAAAGTACAAATTCTTCAATGGTGCGCTGGAAGTCTTGTTGGCTCTTTACGACTTAACTAAAGAGCAACCAGAGTTTAATGAAACGCAATCGAGTGACATTGCTAATCGACTGAAAAAGAACTATCAAAAGCTGGCTAAATGGGCTGATAAAGAAGGCTTGGATGCGTGGCGCTTATACGACGCTGATTTACCGGATTATAATGCGGCAATTGACGTGTATAACGACTATTTGGTGGTACAAGAATACGCTGCTCCCAGCACTATCCCAGAGCAGGTTGCGCGCGAACGCTTGTGGCAGTTATTAGAAACCCTCAGTCAAGCGTTGCCATTTGCCGACGACCACATCATTTTGAAAGTTCGTCAACGTCAAGCTGGTCGTCAGCAATATCAAAAGCGTGCAGAGCAGGGTGTTATTGAGCAAGTTCGCGAGTACGGTGCGCTGTTTGAGGTAAACTTAACTGATTACTTAGACACCGGATTATTCCTTGATCATCGCCCAGTGCGACGCTTGATCGCCGAAAAGTCGGCCGGTTTGAATGTGCTAAATCTGTTCGCATACACTTGTAGTGCATCGGTTCATGCCGCAATCGGTGGTGCCGCGGAGGTAACCTCGGTCGATCTATCGAAAACTTATTTGCAATGGGGGCAACGTAACTTCCAGCTAAATAAACTGTACGGGGATCAATATCAGTTTATTCAAGCCGATTGTTTAGCGTGGTTAGCCGATCAGCCGGCGGCCAGCTACGATTTGATTTTTATCGACCCGCCAACATTCTCTAACTCTAAGCGTATGGCTGATACCTTAGATATACAGCGTGACCACGTCGCTATGTTAGTCGCCGCTGCACGTCTATTAGCGGACGATGGCGTCATTTTATTCTCGAACAATAAGCGTCGTTTCAAAATTGACGAAAGCGCCTTAGCTGAGCATGGTTTAGTCGCCATCGATCGCACCAAAGCGTCGATTGCAGCAGATTTTGAGCGCAATAAAGGGATTCACCATTTATTCGTTATTATGCGTAACGAACAACTATCTGAGTCATCCTGATGAGTGATTTTTATTTACTCAGCAAACCCAATTGTGGCTTGTGCCAACAAGCGCTGCTGCAAGTTCACCAGCAACCGTTGGAGCAGCCGGTGACATTAGCAATGGTGGATATTAGCGATGATCCAGCACTTTTAGAAGAATATGCCAATTTGGTACCGGTGTTAATACGGGCCAAAGACGACGCTGAATTACGTTGGCCATTCCAGCAGTTAATGGAGTTTTTAAGTCAATGACCTTAGTGCGAGTAAAACAAGCGCAACTGGCCTTTGGCCATCACGCGATTTTAGATAATGCTGATTTTATTATTGAAGCCGGAGAGCGTGTTTGCTTGGTGGGCCGTAATGGTGCCGGTAAATCGACGTTATTAAAAGCGATTGCGGGTGACATTCAACTTGATGGCGGTAGCGTGCAATACGTCGGTGATACGGTAGTGGCTCGATTACCGCAGGACCCACCAGCAAGCAGCCCGCAAAGCGTTTACGATTACGTTGCCGACGCGCTGGCAGAAAGCGGTAAACTGTTGCAAGACTACCATCGCCTCATGCAGCAAATGAGTGATGGCAGTGAGGTTGATGATGCGACGCTAAAACGCTTAGATAAGTTACAGTCGGCGCTGGATGCTTGTGACGGCTGGCAACTCAGTACTCAGGTCGAACAAGTTCTAAGCCGTTTGGGATTAACAGCCGATGAGACGCTCGCTAACCTGTCCGGCGGTTGGCTGCGACGGGTCGCGCTAGCAAAGGCATTAGTGTTGCAGCCCGATTTACTGCTGCTTGATGAGCCAACCAACCACTTGGATGTCGACATGGTGCGTTGGCTTGAAGAAGCGGTGTTAAATTTTAATGGGGCGGTGTTATTCATTAGTCACGACCGGGCCTTTATTCGGCGTTTGTCGACACGTATTGTCGATTTAGATCGCGGTCAATTAAGTAGTTTTCCCGGCGATTACGACGCTTACGTCAGCAAGAAAGAAGAATTATTGAACGTCGAAGCGCAGCAAGCCGCAGAATTCGATAAAAAGCTCGCGCAAGAAGAAACATGGATACGACAAGGTATCAAGGCTCGTCGTACACGTAACGAAGGGCGAGTTCGCGCATTACAAGCCTTACGCAAGGAACGTGCCGCACGACGAGAACGTCAGGGCAGTGCGCAGCTAGGTGTGAACGAAGCGCAGCGTTCTGGCAAGTTGGTTTTTGAAGGTCAGCAAATGGCACTCAGCTTTGGGCCCGAACAGCGTATTTTAAACGACTTCGATTTGACGCTGATGCGCGGTGATAAGTTAGCATTGGTTGGTCCCAATGGCTGCGGCAAAAGTACCTTGATCAAGGTGATTTTAGGCCAACAGCCGGTCGATGCCGGTCATGTACGCTTAGGCACCAATCTTGAAGTCGCTTATTTTGACCAACACCGCGCTCAACTTGACCCGGAATTGTCGATTGTCGATAACGTCGGTGACGGTAAACAAGATGTCACCTACAACGGTCGTAGCCGCCATATTCTGAGTTATTTACAAGATTTTCTGTTTTCGCCGCAGCAAGCCCGAACGCCGGTAAAAGCACTGTCTGGCGGTGAGCGTAATCGCGCTTTGTTAGCTAAATTGTTCTTACAACCAAGTAATCTACTAATTCTGGATGAACCGACTAACGACTTGGACATCGATACCTTAGAATTACTTGAGCAAATTATTGCCGATTATCAGGGCACCGTCATTTTGGTTAGCCATGATCGCGAATTTGTTGATAACACGGCAACTCAGGTGCTGCTATTCCAAGGCCAGGGCATCATTAACGAGATTGTCGGTGGTTTTACCGAAATCAATCATTTTCTGCAGGCACAAGGGCAGAAAAATGAGCAATCAGCGGCACAGAAAAAATCATCTGAAGCGGGAACCAAGACCACCAGTAAACAGTCAGACAGCCAAACATCGGCGAGCGCTGGTCGCCGCCCGGTGAAAAAGTTATCATACAAATTGCAACGAGAGCTGGAACAGCTCCCTGAACAGATTGAACAACTAGAACAAGAATTGGCTGATTATCAGCAGCAGGTTAATGATCCGGCGTTCTTTAGCCAACCGGTCACTGTTACTGAGCCGCTATTGCAGCGCATGGCCAACATCGAATCCGAGCTCATGCAAGCCCTTGAGCGTTGGGATGAACTCGAACAGTTACAACAATAGAGTAGTTAACAGCATGATGAAACAGTTTGCTTATGGCGCGGTTAGCGCAGCGGTGTTAAGTGCCGTTACCATGGGCCAGGCGCGAGCCGATGCTTACAGTGTAAGTGAAGTCGCGACGCCCGATAATTATCTGCAACAATTTGCCGTGTCGTTAAACGACGCCGGTGAAGCTGTGGGTATCGCACGCACACCACTTGGCTTAGATATTGATTTAACTAAAGTGTCGGTGTCGACCTTGAACTCGCTGGGGATCACCTCGACGCAAGCCAATGAAGGCTACGAGTTAAGCGAAACTCAGTACCTCAATTTAGTACGTTTGTTGGAAGACTCTACCAACCAGAATGCTGGTCAATTGCGTATCGGCAACAACGCTGCCACGACCATGATGGGCAATACGGCGACGCTAGTGCCATTCTTCGACAGTAACGATAATTCACTGCCAATCAGCACCGAAAACTTGTTTTATGGTATTAACAATGGCGGCTATGCATTTGGTCGCGGTAGCGCTCCGTATGAACCGTTAGAGTATACCTACACCAATAGCGACGACGAAGAGGTTAGCATTACTTATTACGTACGTGACTTTATTAGTCGCGCGGTATGGTATGACGGCGCTAATTTAACTCGCATCGATCCACCAGAGACGACTGAACTCGGTGGCGAGTCGTCGATTATGGACATGAACGATAATAGTTTGGCAGTGGGTTATGCCAGTGTCGGTTTAAGTCCGTCAGCAGAAACGGTGATTGATAACTGTAATAATCCTGATGAAGACCAGTCGACCTTGAGTCGTCCGCCCGAGATTTGTATTTGGAATGCCTGGTTCTCGTTACAAAGCGCCCGCGCAGAACAGTTCCGTCCAAACTACTTCAGCGCTAGTCGTATCGCCTCTAATCGCTCAATCTATGATATGCGCGGTTATGCTTGGCAGTTAGATAGCCAAGGCCAAGTTATCTCGAGCAAACAGCTGGGTTTATTAACCGAACGTAACGACGAGGATGACAGTGGCGACTTTTCAAGTTACGCCTATGCGGTGAATAATAACGACGTTATTGTTGGCCAAAGCTGGACGTATTATGACGGTAACGAAAGCACTGGCGGACGCATTAAAATGCCAGCTATCTTTGTTGATGATCAGGTCTTACCCGTCACTGAAAACACCGATTACTTCTGGGGTTCAGCGACCGATATTAATGATAACAACATCGTTATTGGATATTTGATTAAGCGTATTAATGGTAGCTTCCGCAATGTCGGCTTCACTTATGATGTTGATGCCGAGACGCCTGCAGTGCAAGAAATGAATGCCTTCTTTACCGGCGCTAGTACCACTCCGATGGCAATTAACAATAATGGTGTAATTGTTGGTAGCGCAGAAATTGAAGCCTCTATCAGCGACACTCGTCGTCGAGTCGGTTTTGTTTACGACACGACCGCCGAACAACCCAAAATGCTCGATTTAAACGATGCCATTAGTTGCGATGCCAACTATTATATCGTTGAGGCTAACAGCATTAATGATCAAGGTGATATTTTGGCAACTGCGGTTCAAACGCAAACTTATACCGATAGCGATGGCAATGAACGTAGTCGTCAAGTTGCTAAAACCATTCGTTTAAATGCCACTGGTGGTGAATTTAACGATTGCACCGAAGAGGCAAACAAAGTAGAACGCGAAGGGGCGGCAACCACACCTTGGCAGCTGCTTGGGTTAGCGCTGATGGGTGCTCTTATAACCATTCGTCGCAAGTTTAGCCACTAACCTGTCATAATTTTATAAAAAAAATTTCATCAAAAATCGTCACAGTATCAGCAAGTTAAACGCTTCGCTGATACTGTCCGATTTTTACCTATTGAACTCGTCTGCAAAATTGCTATCTCTAGTAATGAGGGCAACAAGTCCTCCAATCGAACCAATATACATTCGTTCCGATGATGTGGCGCCGCAACGCCGCCGCCAGTGGTCATTGTCGTCATAGTACGAGGGAATATACGATGAAAAGACAAAAACGCGATCGTCTTGAACGCGCTCACTCTCAAGGGTTCAAAGCAGGTATTTCAGGCCGCTCAAAAGAGAATTGTCCGTATCAGGCCTTTGAGAGTCGTTCACAGTGGCTCGGTGGTTGGCGTGATGCCATTGAAGCGCGTCAGGCCGGACTCTATCGCTGATTGTCAATGCGGTACATCTAACTTAAAACGTTATAGTTAATTATCAAAAGCCCGCCTAATATGGCGGGCTTCTTTCATATAAAGCGCTGCTTAGAACGACGAGGTGTCGGTAAACAGGCCGACTTTCAAATCTTTGGCGCTATATATCGGTTTACCATCAACTTCAACACGACCATCGCCCACGCCCATGTATAGCTTACGCTTGATAACGCGAGTCATATCGATGTAATAGCTGACTTTTTTGGCGCTTGGTAAGATTTGTCCGGTGAACTTAACCTCACCGACACCGAGTGCGCGACCACGTCCGGGGCCACCCGACCAGCCCAAGTAAAAGCCAACCAGCTGCCACATCGCATCCAATCCTAAACAGCCCGGCATAACTGGGTCACCTTTAAAGTGACAGTCAAAAAACCACAGATCAGGATTGATGTCGAGCTCGGCGTGAATAAAGCCTTTACCCTCACGACCACCGTCGGCGGTAATATTAACGATGCGATCCATCATCAGCATATTAGGGGCGGGCAGACGGCTATTACCGGGACCAAACATTTCGCCCCGGCTACAGGCCAACAAATCTTCGCGAGTAAAACTTGATTGATTCATAACACCACATTTGAGCAGATTAAAAACTGCCGACACTTTAGCGAACAGTTGTACGCTAAACAACTCCGATTAGTCATTCGATGACATAAATAAACGCTGCCACCAAGATGTTAACGGTTGATTATGATGTAAATGTGACAAGCGTTGCTGTACTCGGCCAAATAATGTCGTTGAATTGGCTTCATTGGCATCGCCGCAGGGCAGATCAGTTAATAAACTTACGGCTTCGGTAACGTGACTAACGGTGTGAATATGAAACTGTTTTGCCGCCACAGCAGCGACAATGTCGGGATCGAGGTTTAGGTGAATCGCGTTAGCTTGTGGAATGACCACACCTTGCGTACCGCTTAGCCCACGCGCCTGACACAAACGAAAGTAACCCTCGATTTTCTCATTAACGGCACCGATCGCTTGTACGGCACCAAACTGGTCGATAGCGCCAGTCACCGCCAGCTCTTGACGTAGTGGTGCTTCAGCCAACGCTGACAGCAAACAACACAGCTCGGCTAATGACGCGCTGTCACCATCAACCTCATGGTAAGACTGCTCAAACACCACGGTTGCCGATAGCGACATCGGTTCGTTGCGGGCGAATAAATTAGCTAAATAGCTGGACAGGATCATCACGCCCTTGGTGTGAATATTGCCACTGAGTTCTGCCTTGCGCTCAATATCAATAATATCGCCATCACCGTAGTGCACCGTTGCCGTAATACGCGACGGCTCGCCAAACTCAGAGCCGCCCAGCGTTACCACGGTAAGGCCATTTAACTGACCAATCACAGCACCGGCAGTAGCGATATGCACTTGTTCTTCTATAATCGCCCGGCGACTTAACTCGGCCACGAAATCTTGTCGTTGCTGCTGTTGTGTTAGGGCTTGCTGTAAATGTTGTCGCTCAATTTCTCGCTGCTGTTGTTGACGAGCGATGGCGTCGGCTTCACGTAGCCACTGGATAAAGCGGTAACTGTCTAAGCTCAATTCTTGTTGATGTTCGCACCAGCGTGATGCTTGGCGGACCAATACATCGTAACAAGTCGCCGCCAGCGGCAGACAATTGGCCTGTTGTTCGACATAGCGTAAATAACCCAAGTAATCCTTTAAAGGCTGCTGGGTTAACGAATAATGTCCGCTAAAGTCGGCTAAAATTGGGAAAAGTTGCTCAAAATCACGATCATTTTCGCGTAATAGGGCGTAGCTATCTCGTTCTCCGAACAGCACCACTTTGAGTCGCAACGGCATCGCTTGCGGTTGATAAAACACACGTTGTTGAGCGTCGACGATGTCATCCCAAGTAAATTCTGCAGTTTTTAAATAGTATTTCAAACGCTGCCACAGGCCAGGGTCTTGTAACAATTCATGGGCGTTGATGGCTAATACTTGACCGTTAGCTTTGAGCAACATACCCGGTTCGATTAAGCGTAAGTCAGAATGTACAGTGCCAGCCTGCGACTGCAAACGAATGCTACCGAACAGTTGTGATTCGGTCACCCGATCACAAATATACAATGCTTGATGCTGTTGCTGGCTAACGACAATGGTGGCTAATTCGTCACTACCGATATCGGTCAGTTGGCGTTCGCCCAGCAAACTCAGGTATGCCTCTAAGCGACTACTATTTTGCTCTGCCAGCAATTGTTCGCGCAGTGCCGCACGGTTGGATAAATCTTGACTCAAATAATCGTACAGTTGTGCGACTACTTGCTGCGCTTGACCGGCTTTGACATTTACCGCTAATGGCCGCTCGTTGTCTAATGGATTAGCGAGGTAGAGCCAGTCAAAGGCCTGTGAATACTGCCAAGGATAGCGCTGATGTACCGCTTGCAGCAGGTCATGCTGACGGGAGCCAGGGGCCATGACCGCAAAGCTATGGCTGTAACGCCCCGCAATTTGATTAGCCTGGGCTAATGCCTTGCAGGCGCGTTGTTGGCCGACTAAACAATCGGCTGCAGGCATAGACGCCGCAGCGCTATCGCTAAGCAGCTCGGTTGCGGTAAACTGTGGAAATAATTGATTAGCGGTTAATAACATCGGTGGCGTTTTTCCAAGCAAACGTATTGGTACGATTCAAAGAGCGTCATCTTAGCGATAAAGGTCACATATAGCCAGTTTGCTGATAGTGACCACAACTAACCGTAGTAGCGGATAAACGTGATATTGAACTGAACCTGCATTTATTGCGTTTTAGCTGTTTAATAGTAAATATTTGTGCAGGCGAATAACTATCTATAACCTGTTTAACTATCGACAAGGAGATCTGCCGCATGGGTAAGTTTTTGTGGTATCCCATTGGCTTAACCGTCATTAGCGCGCTAGCAACGCCACTAGCCTCTGCTCAACAGCCAGTTACCAGTTCACCATGGTCGGTGGGACTGGGCGTCGTCGGTTCGCCGTCACCCTATGTCGGCGTAGATACGCAAACCACCGCATTTCCGCTAATCAGTTACGAGGGCGAGCGCTTCTATTGGCGCGGGCCCATGGTCGGTTATCGCGTACTACAAGAACGCGGTTACCAGTTTTCGGTTTATGCGGCGGTGGCGCCAGAAAAATACGATGCTGATGAATCAGATAATGTCGCTATGCGACGTTTGCAAGACCGCGATTTCAGCGCCTTAGCCGGCGTCTCGATGCGCTTTGAATTAGCCGCGGGGCAACTGAACGCAAGATTAGGCACCGATATTAGCGGCAAACATCATGGCCAACGTGCCGAAGTCAATTATGAATACCCTTGGCAGTTGCTTGAACGGCAACTGGTGTTAACGCCTAGCATCGGTGTGGCGTGGCAAAGCGATGATTTTAACCAGTATTATTATGGTATCAGTGGCGCCGAATCAGTCCGCAGTGGATTACCGGCTTATCAAGTCGACAGTAGCACTCAATATTTCGTTGGGGCGTCGTTAATGTGGCGTATTAATGCCCATTGGCAAACGTATTTGTCGGGTCGTTGGACCAAACTCGACGATACCGTTAGCGACAGCCCAATGGTTGAAGACAGTAGCGAACTGACTTCGGTATTAGGAATTAGTTACCACTTTTAAGGGCTAAGCACGGCCGCTCAAGTGAGCCAGCTTGGGCTGGCCGTGAAGCTATCTGAACAGCGATAAAATCACCTTTTATTGATCCGCCTTTGGCTGCAATCGCCTTTACTTTGATCTAGCTCCTAGAAATTCGTGATTTATCAATTTTTTGTAAAGCTCTTTGCGGTATCGTCGATATAGGGGTGACGCAAAAGGAGTGCCTGCATGGGATTTTTAAATCGACTGACTATTACACAACGGCTAATCGGCCTGTTATTGATCGCTGCCTTCGGTACCGGGTTGATGGTGGTGTTCGTGATTTTCTTGATGCATTCATTATTGGTTGACGATGAAGCACGCAAGCTCGATGCGATTAATGATATGGCGGTGACCATTGTTCACGAATATCAAGGTCAGGTCGAACAGGGTGCCTTGACGCAAGCAGAGGCGCAACAACAAGCACTACAGGCCATCGACGGCTTGCGTTACGAAAATAATGAGTATCTATTTACCTTATCGCGTGATGGGGTGATGCTGCAGCATCCTTTTTCTAAGCAGCTGATCGGCAAAAATGTATTACAGCAACAAGATCCCCATGGCGTAAAACTGTTCCAGCAAATGGTCGATGGTGTCGTCAAACAACCCCGAGCAACGGTGGAATACCAGTGGCAAAAAGGTGCGAATAAAAATGATATTCAGCCTAAATTAACCCGCGTTGTGCGAGTTGATGGCTGGCCTTGGATCATCGGCACCGGTAAATACCAAGACAACATGAACGATCGTTTACTGAGCGAGTTTTGGAAGCTGCTGGGTATTGCAACCTTGCTGGCTATTCCACTATTAGCACTATTCTTGGTGATTATTCGTAGCATCACCTTGCCGTTAAATCACACCATTTCGGCGTTGCGAGATATCGGTCAGGGTGAGGGCGATTTAACTGTACGTTTAGACGAGCGCGGGCACACCGAACTAGCCCAGCTAGGCCAAGCTTTCAATCATTTTGTGGTGAAAATTCAAGACTTGATCCGACAAGTCCAGCAAGCCGCCGCCGCCGAGCAGACCTCAGCGGTCGAACTGAACAGCCTTAGTCGCACCTCGCAAGATACTGCCGAGCAACTCGCCAGCAATAGCGAATCGGTTGCTACCGCAGTCAACGAGCTGTCCAGCTCGGCGCAAGAAGTGGCGGAACATGCCCGACAAGCTGCCGAATCGGCGCAGTTTGCCGACGAGGAAAGCGGCCGCTCAGCGATCATCGTGCGCGACGCCGCTAACGAAATGGAAAGTTTGAGTCAGCGTTTAGATACCGCTAAAGAGCGCTTTCAACTATTGGAAGATGGCTCGGAAAAAATTGGCAATATCCTCAGCGTCATCGTGGGAATTGCCGAACAAACCAACTTGCTCGCCTTAAACGCGGCTATTGAGGCGGGGGGAGCCGGTGAAGCAGGGCGTGGTTTTGCGGTGGTCGCCGACGAGGTACGCACGCTGGCTACACGTACACAAACCTCAACCGATGAAATTAGCAACATCATCGAACGTATTCAAAATGCGATTGGTGAAGTCGGACATATCGTCGGTGACGTCAGTGAACGCGCTGGCAGTACCACCAGTAAAACCTTAGAAGCGGAAACGGCGATTAGTCAAATTCAGGAAGCCGTGGCCAATATTTCGGCAATGAACCTGCAAATCGCTAACGCCACCGATGAGCAAAGCCGCGTGACCGGTGAACTGAGTGAGAGTATTGTCGGTATTAATGATTTGTCACAAACTAACACCAGTACAGGGCGAAAAATTACCGCGATTGGTGAACGTCTGCGCAATAACTGCGAACAGCTAGCAGAAATGACGGGGAGCTTTAAGACCGAATAGCTCACCCAGAGTTGATCAGTTTATCGCACAACGCCTCGCACCATTGCCGGGGCGTTTTTTCTGGTGCAGCTTGAATGTGGGCGATTAGCTTGCAGTTTGTTATAATAGCGCCACTTTCAAGAACGCTTTTACTCTTTGGTCTTATTAATAGGAAGCATTATGTCGACTGATAACTCGAAGATTATCTACACGGAAACCGACGAAGCGCCACGTTTAGCGACTTATTCATTGCTGCCGGTGATTCAGGCTTTTAGTCAAGCCGCTGGGGTTTCTGTTGAAACTCGCGATATTTCATTGGCTGGTCGTGTGATTGCCGTATTCCCAGAGTATTTAGACGAATCTCAGCGTATTCCTGACGCGCTGGCGGAATTGGGCGAATTGGCCAAAAAGCCGGAAGCGAACATCATTAAATTGCCTAATATTTCAGCTTCTATCCCGCAATTAACGGCAACTATTAAAGAACTGCAAGCACAAGGCTATCAGTTACCTGACTATCCTTTTGAACCCAAAAACGATGAAGAACGCGATATTAAAGCGCGTTATGACAAAGTAAAAGGCAGTGCGGTAAACCCGGTATTGCGCGAGGGCAACTCTGATCGCCGCGCACCCGCTGCGGTCAAAAACTATGTCAAAAAGCATCCGCATAAAATGGGGCAATGGGTAAAAGATTCGAAGACTCATGTGGCACACATGGAAGACGGCGACTTTTATGCGACTGAGCAGTCAACGACCATGGCGAACGCCGATGATTTAAAAATTACCCTGCACATGACCGACGGCAACCAAAGCGTGTTAAAAGCCTCGGTGCCGGTGCTAGCCGGTGAGGTGGTTGACGCGGCGGTGATGAGCAAGCAGCAATTACAAGCATTCTATGAGCAGCAAACTAAAGCGGCGAAAGAAGAGGGCGTGTTGCTGTCGTTGCACTTAAAAGCCACCATGATGAAAGTGTCTGACCCGATCATGTTCGGTCATGCGGTACGCGTTTACTACGCCGACGTGTTGGGCAAGTATGCCAGCGAAATGAAAGAAATCGGTTTTGACGCGACCAACGGTATTGGTGATTTGTACGCGAAGTTAGACAAATTACCAGCGGATAAGCAGGCCGCGATTAAAGCCGATATGCAAGCGGTTTATAAGAGTAACCCGGAATTAGCCATGGTGAACTCTGATAAAGGGATCACTAACCTGCACGTTCCTAGCGATATCATTATCGATGCGTCGATGCCAGCAATGATCCGCGACGCTGGTAAAATGTGGACGCCGGATAACACTCAAGCCGATACTAAGGCGATGATCCCAGACCGCTGCTACGCTGGTGTATACCAAGAAACCATCAACTTCTGTAAAGAGCACGGCGCGTTCGATCCGGCGACCATGGGCACGGTGCCAAACGTTGGCCTGATGGCACAAAAAGCAGAAGAATACGGCTCGCATGATAAAACCTTTGAAATTGCTGCCGACGGTATGGTGAAAGTCACCAACCAAGCCGGTGACGTGGTGTTCGAACATGCGGTTGAAAAAGGCGATATTTGGCGCATGTGCCAGGTTAAAGACGCACCGATTCAAGATTGGGTCAAATTAGCGGTAAATCGTTCGCGTTTAAGTGGTATGCCAGCGGTGTTCTGGTTAGATGACAAACGTGCGCACGACCGTCAGTTGATCGAAAAAGTGAACACTTATTTGAAAGATTTGGACACCGACGGTTTGGATATTCAAATCATGGATCCGGTGAAGGCGACGCGTCATTCATTAACTCGCATCAAAGCCGGTAAAGATACCATCTCGGTAACCGGTAACGTGTTACGTGATTATTTAACCGATTTGTTCCCAATCTTAGAACTGAATACCAGCGCAAAAATGTTGTCTATCGTGCCACTGATGAACGGCGGTGGTCTGTTTGAGACCGGCGCAGGCGGTTCAGCACCTAAACACGTGCAACAGTTTGTCGAAGAAAACCACTTACGTTGGGACTCTTTAGGTGAGTTCTTAGCATTAGCGGCATCATTAGAGCACTTAAGCCGTGCTAATAATAACGCTCGTGCGCAAATTCTTGCCGATACACTGGATACGGCGACAGCCAAGTTCTTGGAAAATAACAAGTCGCCATCACGTAAAGTGGGTGAGTTAGATAACCGCGGCAGTCACTTCTATTTAGCAATGTATTGGGCTGAAGCCTTGGCTGAGCAGTCAACAGACAGCGAACTGCAAGCGCGCTTTGCACCGTTGGCGAAGAAGCTGACCGAAAACGAGCAAGCGATTGTAAAAGAGCTGAATGATATTCAAGGCTCAGCGGTAGAAATCGGCGGTTATTATCAACCTAACCCTGATTTGGTATCAAAAGCCATGCGTCCTAGCAGCTTACTCAATGAAGCTCTAGCCACGCTGTAGACTGCACCATAATGACGAAGGCGCCGCAAGGCGCCTTTTTTTATCGGAGGCTAAGATGAATATCGGCGAAGTCGCTGAACGCACCGGTTTGAGCGCGAAAATGATTCGGCATTATGAAAAACAAGGCTTATTCAATCCTCAGCGTAACGCGCAAAGTGGTTACCGGGTGTTTAATGAAACCGATGTGGCGCAGTTGAGCTTTATTGCTAGTGCGCGACAGCTAGGCTTCTCGCTAAAACAAATCGGTCAATTAGTCAGCCTTTGGCGCGACCCACATCGTGCCAGTCGTGAAGTTAAAGTGGTTGCTCAACAACATTTGCTTGAGGTCGAACAACAGTTGGTAGCGCTTCAACAAATGCGCCGCACTTTGCATGAATTGATTGCTGCCTGCCCGGGTAGCGATGATCCACATTGCAGTATTTTAGCTTCGTTGCAAGCCGCTGACGAAGATTAAGTCTGGCGCTTGACCTTGACATAAGGTTAAGGTTCATACTGTGCTCACTTCAGCAGTGGTCTTACATAAAAATCGCTGCATATTTGAGAGTATGAATACTGGAAAATAGGACAGTATGATGACAACCACGATTAGTTTACGCTTACAAGGAGTTAATTGCGGATCTTGCGTGCGCCGCGCCGAGCAAGCGCTGGCCAGTGTTGACGGTATTCACAGTGCACAAGTCAACTTGGCAAACGCCAGCGCCGACATTCAGATAGAGCAAAGCGCCGCCACAACAATCGCAGAACTCGTCCAGCGCGCAACGCAGGCGCTAGCACAGGCAGGCTATCCCGCGCAGCAACAGCATTGGTCGCTGGACATCGAGGGGATGCATTGTGCCTCCTGTGTCGGGCAAGTCGAGCGAGCATTAAAGCAGGTCGCGGGCGTGACCGATGCGCAAGTTAATTTAGCCAGTGAACGTGCAGAGGTGACCGGCTATCAACAAGTGGTGGCTACCGCTGACCTGCTTAGTGCAGTAAAACAGGTTGGCTATCAAGCTCGTCAACGCGACGCAAACCAACACAACGACCCGCAGCAACAACAAGCACAACAACAACGACGTTTAAAACGACAATTTTTAATCGCCTTGTTGCTGACTTTGCCGGTATTCACCGTGGAAATGGGCGGACACCTGATCCCAGCGTTACATCACTGGTTATATAGCGTCTTCGATAAAACCGTGATCTGGACCGCACAGGCGTTATTGACGACCTTAGTCATGGTCTGGCCCGGCCGTCAATTTTTTAGTTTAGGTCTACCCGGCTTGCTACGTGGCCATCCCGATATGAACGCGTTGGTTGCTTTAGGTGCTAGTGCGGCCTGGCTGTTCTCGATGGCAGTCTTGGTCGTACCGAGCGCTATCCCTGCGCAGGCTCAACACGTCTATTTTGAAGCCGCCGCCGCCATCATTACCCTGATTTTATTAGGCCGTTATTTAGAGGCGCGCGCTAAAGGCCGTACCGGCGAGGCGATTGAAAACTTACTTAACTTGCAAGCCAAACAGGCGCGTGTTGAGGACGCTCAGGGGCAGCTTAAAGAAGTTGCCATTGAACAGCTGCAAGCTGGCGATATTGTGTTGGTTAAACCCGGTGAGCGCATCGCTTGCGACGGAGAAGTGCTGAGTGGCGAGTCTTATATCGATCAAGCCATGTTGACCGGTGAACCTGAGCCAGTGAAAGTCGGTGAGGGCGATAAGGTGGTCGGCGGTACCATCAACAAACAGGGCAGCTTGCGCGTACGCGTGACCGATGTGGGTGAGCACAGCCAATTGGCTCAGATCATTCGTTTAGTTGAACAAGCGCAGGGCACGCGGTTACCCGTACAGTCGTTAGTCAATCGAGTGACAGCGGTATTTGTCCCAGTGGTTATTGGTTTAGCGACACTAACCGCAGTACTGTGGTTTTGGTTGGGGCAAGACGATTCGGTAACCCTAGGTTTGATTAATGCGGTTGCGGTGTTAGTGATTGCCTGCCCATGCGCGATGGGCTTAGCGACTCCCGTGTCAATCATGGTCGGCAGTGGTCGTGCCGCGCAACTGAGTATTTTGTTTCGACAAGGCGACGCGTTACAGTCTCTAAAAGACTGTCAGGTAGTGGCGTTTGATAAAACCGGTACATTAACCGAGGGCAAACCGACGTTACAGCACATTAGTTTATTCGATAACGCCAGTTTCAGCAGTGAAGAAACAGTACTGGCGACGGTAGCGGCGCTAGAGACCCAGTCTGAACACCCATTAGCCCAAGCTATCGTGCAAGCAGCACAGCAACGATCTGTTGAGTTGCCCGCCGTTGAGCAGTTTCAAGCACATGCAGGGCTAGGGGTCAGTGCAACAGTAGCAGGCCAACCCTTATGGGTCGGTGCAAAGCGTTTTATGCAACAGCAACAGATCAATCTGGACGCCGCCGACAAAGCACTACAGCGTTATACCGAGGCGGCAGCGAGCGTCATTTTTGTTGCCAATCAACAAGGTTTAGTGGCGCTATTGGCAGTCGCTGACCAATTACGTGATAGCGCCAAAGTGGCTGTCGATGAGTTGCATCAACAGGGGAAAAAAGTGGCGATGATCAGCGGTGATAATCAAGCAACCGCCGAAGCTATCGCTCGCCAGTTACATATAGATCAAGTGATTGCCGACGTCATGCCGGATGGAAAGGTCGAGGCGATTAAGCAATTACGGCAGCAATACGGTCAGGTCGCGTTTGTCGGTGATGGAATAAACGATGCGCCGGCGCTGGCCGCCGCCGATGTTGGTGTGGCCATTGGCAGTGGTACCGACGTCGCCATCGAATCAGCCGATGTGGTGTTGATGAATGCGCAACTGACCAGCGTGGTTAAGGCGTTTGGTATCAGTCGCGCGACCTTGCGCAACATTCAACAAAACTTATTTTGGGCTTTCGCCTATAACGCGAGCCTGATGCCGATAGCAGCAGGGGTGTTATATCCGTGGTGGGGAATTTTATTGTCGCCAATTTTTGCTGCAGGCGCGATGGCATTTTCTAGTATCTTTGTGTTGCTCAATGCCTTGCGGCTTAAACGCTATGGACGCTGAGTTAACGAGGGTCAAATAAGCTTGTCGAAAAAGGAATAGGGTGATCGGGTATCGATTTGATCTATTTTATGACCCGATCACCATTTTTAGTTAACCGACTTTTAACGCGATAACGCCGGCAATAATCAACGCTACACCGAAATACTTAATCAGACTGCTACTGTCGCCAAAGAACAACACACCGACTAAAAATGTGCCAGCGGCACCAATACCTGTCCATACCGCATAGGCGGTGCCTATCGGAATTTGTCGTTGAGCTAAAAATAACAGGTAACCACTGATCGCCATGCAAACCACGGCAGTGCTAATGCCTGCTAAACGATAATTGTCTTGCTGCGCAAACTTTAAGCCTAGTGGCCAACCGATTTCGAATAATCCTGCCGCGATCAAATACAACCAAGCCATTGCTGTTCCTTAATGTTCACATACGGTTAAAATTTTTTGTTAATTTTATAAACAATATCACTACATGTATTTAACATTCGAATGTATAAGGTTATGCTACTGCTGTTGCATAAGTAACAAACCAGGGATGCGACAACAGTTATCTATCTGATAACTAAGTCACTATATAACAATAACGAGGTTAAAATGAATAAAAAGCAACTAAAGCTTGGCCTGTTATCTAGCGCAATCATCGCAGTACTTGCTGGTTGTGGTGGAAGCGATGATGATAACTATGCACCAGAATTTGATAGCGCAGACGTAAATGTCGCCCAAGCTCAACAATGGGTCCCTGTTGAGGGACAGGTTTCTGCGACCGATCCAAATGGTGATAGCCTCACATATAGCGCTGAAGTAATGGTACCTGAAGATGGAGAAGTGCCAGGTACTGTGACAATCGACAATAATGGCCGCTTTGTTTACACGCCGATCACTGATGATGCTGCGCAAATTCAAATTATAGTTAGTGACGGTGAACTGAGTACTTCAACTACTGTCAATATTGAGGCTGTGCAGGGCGACCCGTTGGCTTCTCAACAATGGCATTTGCGTAATACCGGACAGCGAGCGTTTGCTATGGCAGAGTCAGCGTTTCAAGCCTATAGAGATTTACGCGTAGCTCAAGGCTCGATGACCGAAGAAGAAGCAGCCGAATTTTATAAAGCCGATCCGAGCATTCTTGTTCCGGGTGAAGACCTCAATGTTATGGAGGCCTATGCGCAAGGCGCGACCGGACAAGGTACGATTTCCGTAGTAGCCGATTCAGGCTTAGCGATTGCTCACGAAGACCTGAAGAATAATGTATTGCCGGGTCGTTCTATCAACTTTATTGCGAGTGCCGCAGATCGAACCGATCCGACCGCTACCGGTACTGGTGGCGACCATGGCACATCGGTTTCTGGTCTGATCGCTGCCGAAGGCTGGAATGGTCTGGGTGGTCGAGGGGTTTCACCAAATGCTAAACTGATTGGGATGAACTACCTAGGAGATAGTACTACTCAAACTGACCGTAATAACATGATTGTATACGGTATGCCTGGTTCTGGGATTACAGATTCAGATAATGTCGTTACTTTTAACCGTAGTTACGGTTTTAGCGCACCAGTTTTGTTTGATGTCACTGAAATTGATGAAACAATCATTAGTTATCCAACCAAGTTCTTGCGAAATGGTAAGGGCGCTTTAAACATTAAAGCTAATGGTAATGATTTTGATGGCAGCGGAAACTATCCGATATCAAGTGCGTTATGTGAACTGCAACAAGATGGTATCCAAGAAGATCAGTCTGCTGCTATTCTACTAAGCTGTACGGACGGTAACTGGGATTACAGTAACGCGAGTTTCTATTCGATTTCTATCGGTGCAGTCAATACTGACGGTGCTCATACTAGTTATTCAACTGCTGGCTCAAACCTTTGGGTTTCATCACCTGCGGGTGAATACGGCGATTTCGAGCCTGCGATGATCACGACCGACCAAACCACTTGTTTACGCGGCTACGCCGGTTGGTCTCGAGCTGATAGCTTCGCCAGCGTCAACGGCGCTTTCTTAGGTAGCTTTGGTATTGATGCGTACGAATTCTACGCTAACGTTTTTCCATTCAACGCGCCTGGTGGCGAATCTAACATGGAGCATAACGCTAGCTGTAATTATACAAATACATTCAATGGTACTTCATCCGCTGCACCGAACACCTCAGGTATTGCCAACCTCATCGCTTCAGCAAACCCAGAATTAACGTGGCGTGAGATCCGGCATATTATGGCAGCAACAGCAAGTAAGGTTTCTCCTGACGATGCCGTAGTCACCCTAACACTGCCTGATGGAGAGTTCGTAGCTCACGCCGGTTGGGTAGAGAACTCAGCTGGTTACTCATTTAATAACCTCTTTGGTTATGGTCGCCCAGATGCCGGAGCAGCAGTCGCTTTAGCGAAAGAGGGTGTTGAACTTCCTGATTTGATCGAGACCGATTGGCAGGTCAACGATTTAAGCCCGGGTATCGAAATCCCAGATAACAGCGCTACTGGTGCGGAAGTTGAGATCGAGGTAACCGATGCGATTTCGATTGAAGGCATTCAGTTTTCGTTCTTAATCAAAAATCCTGATATGGCAGAAGCCTATGATGAAAATATTGTAGGTACCACCGCCGCATCAGATATTGCAATTGAAGTCACATCGCCAGCTGGTACTCGTTCTGTTATTGCAACATCTCGCACGGGCTTAGGTTCTATAGGTATTGGTGCGTTAGGTGGTGAGCTTGACGATGTTTATCATCCTAGCAGTCCTATTCTATCAAACGCCTTCTATGGTGAATCCGCTGCAGGCACGTGGACCGTGAAAGTGCTTGATACTAACGGCAATGACTATGATGGTTTGTTCTTGAACAATCGAGTTAACAGTGTACTTCAACAAGTTAACGTTCGTGTGTTTGGTCATTAATTTAAAAGAATAGGTGATTCATAATGAAATTTACTAAAGTGATGAGCTTAGCCGCTGTTGCAGCCTTGTCTGTTAATATGGCTAACGCGCAACAATCGATTGACAAAAAGCAGCTAGACCATAAACAAGTTGTGGCTGAAGCTAAAAAACTGCCCCAAGGCGTCGCTAAACAACGTGTTTACAAAAACTACCGTTTAGCTAATGGTGTTGCAAAAAACGATGCGTTGACTAGTGGAGCTCGTGTATTTAATGAAGTCACCCGTGAGCTAGGAACAGTCAGTGGTAACGTTACGGTATTAACTAATGATGGCGTAAATGTTGGCAAAATTGCTCAACAGTTTGGCTTGAGCGTTGTTAACCAAGAATCTCGTGTTGGCTTAGCCGTGCTGTCTGCGCCAGCTAACACCGATTTAACCGCGTTAGTCGAACAACTAAAAAGCAGTGACTTGGTTAAGTCTGCGCGCATCGAAATCGTGGAAGCGTTAAACCAACCACGATAATCAAAAGCAGTTAATAAAGCCTCAGCAATTTTGCTGGGGCTTTTTTTATGCCTATCAATCGACAAAAAGGGTAACTGTCAGTTTGTATTCACTTTCGCTAGCTATCAACAAAATCAACACTAATAACCAATGGTTGTAAAAATTTAACCGTTGGTTATAATTCTTAAAGTGTTAGTTTCCATAGGTGTTAATAACCATGACGTACAGCCAAGAATTACTCATGCAATTGCTTGATAAAGAACGCCTAACGCTTAATAAAGCGGCGCTAAAACTGGGCGTCAGTCAGGCTTTTTTGTCTAAGGTGAAAACTGGAGAGAAGGCTTTTTCTGAAGCCCTGGCGCTTAGCTTGTGTGACTGGCTGATGCTGGATGAACCGGTCGTTTTACTGCGTTTGCGCGCTAGTAAGGCAACATCTCCGCGTGAGCGTAGCATTTGGCAGAAAATTGAGCGGCGCTTGCAGGATGTTGATTGATTCGGCATTGCAGCTCATCGGCGTTCCGCTGATTTAGGCGAGCAACAGCCCGGTAAACGAAACAGATTTTACGTAGCGGCGCTTTTACATTGGACAAAATGTCGAGCTTGAGAAAATCTGAAACAACAATATTGGTAGCCAAAGAAGGTACACGCGGGAATCATGGAGCACACGCGGGAATCATGGAGCAATAGGCCTGATTTCGGTTAATATCTAATTGCGTATAATGTATATTATGTTAAATAAGCTATAAATAAGTGTAATCACGTTTGGTAAGTACTAACTATAATGACATGCTACTCTGTAAAATCTGTGCCTAACAACCCTGCTTTGTACTCAGATTTTACAGAGCGACGCGTGCGGTTTAGGCGCGTCTTATCCCGGTGCGAACGCTGAGGAACGATGCTAAACTGCGGCGAGGATTGTTGTTTAAGGGAGTTTGAGGATGTTCGAATCAACCTATGCGTCGCTACAAAGTTGGCTGCAGCAATACCACATCGACTTGGATCAGGCGTTACAAGTTTTACAAGCGCTGGCGTTAATTGTGGTGATTTCTATCGCCATTCATATCATTTTGCATCGCGGCCTGATCATCTGGTTACAACGCATGGCCGATCGTTCAGAAGCGGTTTGGAAGCACGCGCTGTTCAAAGATAAGCTGTTCTCGCGTTTGGCTTTACTGGTGCAAGGTATCGTCATCGGTATTCAAGCTAACTTGTGGCTGGCTGAAGATAGCGCAGTGCGCCAGGTCATCGTGACCATGGTGGCGGTTTGGGTAGTGTTGTATGCAATGCTGATGCTATTTTCGCTGCTCAACGTATTAGAAGATATTGCTGACGATACCGAGGTTGGCCGCAACATGCCGCTGCGCGGTATCACGCAAAGCTTAAAAATTGTCTTTTTTATTGTCGCTGCCCTGCTCACTATTTCAATTTTGATCGGTAAGTCTCCCCTACTGCTACTCAGTGGTTTAGGTGCGATGACTGCGGTATTAATGTTGGTCTTTAAAGACCCCATTTTAGGCTTGGTCGCTGGCGTACAGTTATCAGCCAATAAGATGCTAAGCGTTGGTGATTGGTTGGAAATGCCCAAATATGGTGCCGATGGTGATGTTATCGACATTAGCCTAACCACCGTTAAAGTGCGCAATTGGGACAAAACCATTACCACCATTCCAACCTACGCGCTGATTTCTGATTATTTCAAAAACTGGAAAGGCATGACCGAGGCCGGTGGCCGTCGTATCAAGCGTAGCGTATTGATTGATGGTACCAGCGTTCATTTTTTAGCTCAGTCAGATATCGAGCGGCTGACCATGGCGCAATTACTGCAGCCTTATTTAAAAGAAAAAATCGAAGAAATCAGCGCATACAATGAAAAGATCAAAGTCACCGACGACAGCCTGATCAACGGTCGACGATTGACCAATTTAGGCAGTTTTCGAGCCTATTTAGAGCGCTATCTGCGTTCTCATCCGCGTTTGCATCAGGGCTTGACCATGATGGTACGGCAAACCGCGCCCACTCATGAAGGTATTCCCATCGAAATCTATTGCTTTACCGATACCACCGTATGGACCGAATATGAAGGTATTCAAGCCGATATTTTTGATCATATCTATGCGGTAATACCGGAGTTTGGTTTGCGTGTGGCGCAAGCGCCAACCGGTGGTGATTTTCGCCACTTGGGCACATCTTTAAAATCTGGCGGCGATCACGATTAAGCTGACGCAAAATACTAAAAGGAAGAGGCTCGACAACGTTAATATTGGTCGAGCCCCTTGTAGTAAAACTTAGTCGATCTTGATAACTTGATTGATAGCGTGTACAACACCGTTAGATGCCTCAATATCAGCCTCGACAACGGTATTATCATTCACCATGACTGCCTTGTCAGCCTCAATCGTTAAGCGATTTTCAGCAACGCCCTGTAATTCTTGGGTTGAGGTAAAATCATCGCTAAACCATTCACCCATGACCAGATGGGCTTTCAATAGTGCGACCAATTGCTCTTTGTTAGAGGGATCGAGTAATGCCTCGACCTCACCCTGCGGTAACTTGGCGAATGCGTCGTTAGTTGGCGCAAAAAGCGTGTACGGACCTGGCTCGGTGAGTACGTCATCAAGGCCAGCCTGTTTAATCGCTTTGTACAACGTGGAAAATTGCGGTTCAGATAGCGTTATCTCGAGCACGTCCATCGATGCCGCCGTTTGCATTTCCTTTTCTTCATGAGTCTTCATTGTATCTTGCGCAATCGCCTGTAACGGCAATGCCGTCGCCGCGGTAAGCCCGAGCAACGCAGCAAAAACGCGTGAATGAGTAGCTTGTAACATGTTAAATCTCCCTTTTCTCTGTTAAGTTGCCACCCTCCTTAATACGTTATTGGAGCTAAACTGGTTTCATTTTCGCCCTGATCTAAATAAAACAATCACACACCATAATAACCTTATGAAGCAACATTTAATTGCTAAAAAATCAACTGTGAATACTAAAAAATCAATACAAGGCGAATGAATTACGTAAAACTTGCGTTAATATCGGGCAGTAGCTGAGCAGCTTGAGCACCACTATGACCTATAAACCGCACGATTTTTGCGTCATCCGTAGTTGACGAGGGCGCCATAAACACGCAGGCTTAACAAGGTTATTTATTCATCACTGAAATTCATCAACTGAATTAAGGAGTCGGTTATGAAACGTGCTTTAGCGATTGCTACTCTGGTTGCTGCCACTAGCGGTTTAACGACCACCGTGCAAGCGGCTGACAGTGCTCGTCCAGCTTATTCGTCGATTCAAGGCTTTTACATCAATCAAGATGACGACGCCGGTTACGACGGCGATGGCTTTATGGCCCGCGGCGAATTGCAGTTCGGCGCGCGTTACTTTTTTAGTGCCGAACTGATGACCACCACAGACTCTGACATTGCCACCAATGCCGATGTGCGCCATTACCAGTTGGGCTTTGGTCGTTTCTTCGAAATCAATAATGCTTTTACCTTCGATGCCCAAGCCTTCATCGGTAAAACGGACACCGACTTAGATCAAAATAGCGTCCATTTAAAAGGCGACGATGAATTTTTAGGCGCTCAACTGGGGCTGCGTAAGCGTTTCGGTAATCAGTTTGAAGCCGGCCTAGGTTATCGTTATACCGATTATCGCGACGTCGACGCCGAAAAAGGCTTTTTACTCGACGCCTTTTATTATTTCACTAACCGTTTAGCCGCTGGTGTGCATTATCGTAGTTTCGATAACACCGATAGCTGGGCCTTGGGTCTACGTTACGACTTTTAATCCAGCGCACTCAATCCAACGCACTAAAAGCAGGCGGATAACCGACAAACTCGGCGGTTATCCGTTGCCCGGTGATAGTCTCTATCACCAATTGCCAGTGCATATAAGGTTCAGCACACAAGCCTAATCTCAGTTCAGCCTGATACCCCTGCTGTTGTTCAGTTCGCCACACCACGGGTAATTTGCCCATATACATATTCATGCCGGTTAAATAGCTGCGGCTAATTGCCAAGTCGGCATCGGTTTCCTGACCTTGGTAACTTAAGTGTAATTGCAACGTCCGTTCAGCAGGCGCATAGCTAGGTGTCAGTTGAAGTTGCCAAGCACCACCAATATCACAACCATGACGCAATTGTTGAGGCTGGCAAATCGCCTCATCAGTGACCCAATCAGGGGCGTCTTTGGTAACCGCATCAGGCATATCTGACTTCGGCTGACAGCCCGCCAACACTAAGGCTGCAAAGGAAAAGCTTAAAAGTCTATTTAATGCTTGCACTGCTGTTTTCACTAATGGTTTCACGGTTTTTGCGCCACAACCAGTTTCATCTACACTTGAGGACAGTGAATAAGATACCCAATGCAGTCGCTTGATGTAAGTCATGATTTATACAAACTGCGCTATATTTTTTGTCGCGTAAACAGTAGAATGGCGACGGTTTTCAGGGGTGGTTCTGCGGGTTTATTCCGTCTACTCCCTGCAATCACCTGAAGTCTGAGTCTCACTATCGAGCCTAAATTTGTGGAATCAAATGATGAGCCAAACAAGTCAACAACAACCGATAGATTATAACTTGAAGGTCGTTCGTCAATTTACCGTGATGACGATCATTTGGGGTATTATCGGTATGGCTTTGGGGGTTTTTATCGCAGCCGAATTAATTTGGCCAGATTTAAGCCTGCACTTGCCTTACCTTACCTATTCAAGATTACGTCCTTTACACACTAACGCTGTTATTTTCGCTTTTGGTACCAGTGCGCTGTTCGCGACCTCGTACTACGTCGTGCAAAAAACCTGTCAGGTACGGTTATTCTCTGACAAGCTCGCAGCCTTTACTTTCTGGGGCTGGCAAGCAGTCATTGTCGCTGCCGTCATCACCCTGCCTTTAGGTATCACTAGCTCAAAAGAATACGCTGAGCTGGAATGGCCAATTGATATTCTAATTGCGGTGGTTTGGATTGCCTACGCACTGGTGTTCTTTGCTACCATCGTTAAGCGCCGTACTAGTCACATATACGTGGCGAACTGGTTCTACGGTGGCTTCATTGTCACTATCGCGCTGCTGCACATCGGCAATAGCTTAGCCGTACCGGTATCGTTCACTAAGTCTTACTCGATGTACTCCGGTGCCGTCGATGCGATGATGCAGTGGTGGTATGGTCACAACGCTGTCGGTTTCCTGCTGACCGCGGGCTTCTTGGGTATGATGTACTACTTTGTACCTAAACAAGCCGAGCGTCCGGTGTACTCTTATCGCTTATCGGTTGTACACTTCTGGGCCTTGATTTCACTCTACATCTGGGCCGGTCCGCACCACTTGCACTATACCGCACTACCCGACTGGACTCAGTCAGTCGGCATGGTCATGTCAGTTATCCTATTTGTGCCGTCTTGGGGTGGCATGATCAACGGTATCATGACACTGTCAGGTGCTTGGCATAAACTGCGTACTGACCCGATTCTACGCTTCTTAATCGTATCGCTGTCGTTCTACGGTATGTCGACCTTCGAAGGTCCGATGATGGCGATTAAATCGGTTAACGCGCTGTCACACTACACCGACTGGACCATCGGTCACGTTCACTCTGGCGCATTAGGCTGGGTAGCGATGATTTCCATCGGTGCGATGTACTTCTTAGTACCGCGGTTATTTAACCAAGAACGCTTATACAGCACCCGTTTGGTTAACGTGCATTTCTGGTTACACACCATCGGTGTCGTGTTGTACATCGTCGCCATGTGGATTTCCGGTGTCATGCAAGGCCTAATGTGGCGCGCGACCAACTCTGACGGTACCTTGACTTATAGTTTCGTCGAGTCGGTGGAAGCCTCTTACCCATTCTGGTTCGTCCGTTTTGTCGGCGGTGTCTTTATCGTTACCGGTATGCTGATCATGGCTTACAACTGCTACAAAACTATCCGTGCTGGTCAGCGTGCAAGCGCTGCAGTCAGCCACGACGTGAAGACTGCTTAAGGAGTTCGCAGAATGAGTAATCAACACGAACGTGTAGAAAAAAACGTCGGCTGGCTATCGATTTTTATGATCATCGCCATCTCTATCGGTGGTTTGGTCGAAATCACACCGTTGATTTTTCAAAGCCAAACCAACGAACCGATTGTTGGCTTAAAGCCGTATACGGCGTTACAACTGGAAGGTCGAGACATTTATATTCGTGAGGGTTGTAACAACTGTCACAGCCAAATGATCCGTCCTTTCCGTTCAGAAACCGAGCGCTACGGTCACTATTCGTTAGCCGGTGAACACGTTTGGGAGCACCCTTTCTTATGGGGCTCAAAACGTACCGGTCCTGATTTGGCTCGGGTCGGCGGTCGATACAGCGACGAGTGGCACCACGTACATCTGCACAACCCGCGTGACGTCGTACCTCAGTCCAATATGCCGGCTTTTCCATGGTTAGCAGAAAACACCCTTGATGGTGAGCTGACAGCGAAGAAAATGGAAGTTTTCCGTGGTTTTGGTGTGCCTTATACCGACGAAGATATCGCCGGTGCTAAAGCTGCCGTTACCGGTAAAACTGAAATGGAAGCGCTGATCGCCTATCTGCAGTCGTTGGGTACATCGCTTTCAGAAGCCGATAAAGCAATGAGAGAGTCTGAATAATATGGATTATGGAACTTGGCGTGGTGTTTTTACCATCATCATTCTGGTGTTGTTTATCGCCTTAGTGATTTGGGCGTTCAGCAAACGCCAACGTAAGAGCTTTGACGAGGCTGCAAATTCCATATTTGAAGAAAATGAGTCGTCGCTGAACAACCGCAGCGACGATCAACAGGAGTCTAAGAAACATGAGTAGCTTCTGGAGTGCATGGGTTATTGTATTAACCCTCGGCCTGTTGGTAGCCATCATTGTGCTACTGCGCTGGAACATGAAAAACTATACCGACGTTGCCGAAGGCGAAGAAATGGGCCATGAATTCGACGGTATCGTCGAAATCAACAACCCGTTGCCTAAGTGGTGGACCTATCTGTTTTGGATCTGCATCGTTTGGGGCTTTGTCTACTTGGCGTTGTACCCGGGTTTGGGGAACTTTCAGGGTCTATTAGGCTGGAAGAGTTCTAACCAAGATGTGCGTTCATTAGCCGAGTCTCGGGCCGCCGAAAAGCGTGCTGAAGAAGAAGGTCTGATCGTCGAGTATGACCGTCAAATGCGAGCGGCAGAAGCCGAATATGGCCCCATCTTTGCGGCTTACGCGGCACGCTCTATCGAAGATTTAGCCGCTGATCCAGAAGCGGTTGCGGTAGGACAGCGTTTATTCTTGCAAAACTGCTCTCAATGTCACGGTTCAAACGCCATGGGTGGCCCAGGCTTCCCTAATTTGACCGACGACGATTGGTTACATGGTGGCTCTCCGGCAAAAATTAAAGAGACCATCATCGGTGGCCGTCAAGGCGCAATGCCGGCCTTTGGTGAGCAATTTACCGACCAACAAATCACCGAAGTGGCAACCTATGTGTTAAGCCTTAGCGGTCGCAAAGTCGACCCAGAATTGGCGGCAGCCGGTAAAACTCGCTTCGCAGTTTGTAGCGCTTGTCACGGTGTTGACGGTAAAGGTAACCAAGACATCGGCTCGGCCAACTTAACCGACAACATCTGGTTGTATGGCGGTAGTCAGGCCAAAGTCGAAGAAACCCTACGCTATGGTCGTAACGGTGTCATGCCGGCTTGGAAAGACATCTTAGGCGAAGACAAAGTACACGTTGTCGCGGCCTACATTTATAGCTTGTCTAACGAGCAATAATTGATATACCGCAAGGTATCGTAGAAAGTAAGCAAAAGTGTCCGCTGTTGACATTAAAAAAGCCCCGCTCAAGCGGGGCTTTTGTTGTTTAGATTGGTTATAATACGCGCACCAATACGCGATTGTAGTGAGAGCCCCGTATGAGCAATAGCAATTCGTCTGCCACAGCCCCCCGTAGCCACGCTGACACGGCTGACAACACAGTCATTGAACCCTGGTATAAACAGTTTTGGCCATGGGTGCTGATTGCCATTCCGGTTACCGTAGTGATCGTTTGCGCCACTATCATTACCGTTTCTACCAGTCAGGGTAGTTTTAACATGGTGGTTGACGATTATTACAAGCGCGGCAAAACCATTAACGTCGTAGTTGCTAAAGTGGAAGAAGCTCGCAAGCGTGGTATCGAATTTAATATTGCCGCTCACGACGGCCAGCTGCGCTTACGTTACGTGCACGGTCAGCCAGAATTGCTGAGCGCGTTGAAAGTGAGCTTTTATCATGCCACACAACCCGATAAAGATTTCAGCCGCTTAATGAGTGTGGCCGGTGATGGCACCTATCGCACCGACGTGCCAGCCGATTTAGATGGCAAATACACCATTACTGTGGAGCCGCACGACGGTAGCTGGCGTGTGAGTCAGCAATTTCGCCTACCGCTTTTAAAAGACACCACCTTGTCGCCCAAACTTTACGGTGTATAAACCCATGGCGGTAGCGCCCAATGATCAGCAGCAGTCACTAGCCGCCGCTAGCGACTGCTGTTTTCACTGTTTACAACCAATCCCCGAGGGCGTTGCCTTACAGGTTGTTTATCAGGGACAAGCGCAAGCGGTGTGTTGCCAAGGCTGCCAAGCCGTTGCCGAGACCATTATCGAAAAAGGCTTGAGCCACTTTTATCAGTATCGTGACACCAGCAATCCACAAGATATCGCTCTTATTCCGGACGAGTTGAGCGCGCTAGAAGCTTACGACAACGAACAGTTGCAACGCGGCTTTGTCGGCACCGACAAACAGGGTTTACAGCAAATCACGCTATCGGTGGATGGCATGACTTGCGCCGCCTGTGCTTGGCTTATCGAGCGTCAGCTACAACAACAGCCAGCGGTAAAACAAGTACTGGTGAATGCTTCGACCGACCGCGTGCAATTGCATTGGGATGCGCAGCAGCAGCCCCTTAGCGAATTACTGAAAGCCATTGCCCGGGTGGGCTATCGCGCCTTGCCCTTTCAGCAAGCCAACAGCGAAGCAGACATCAAGCGTCGAAAACGACAACTACTAAAACGCTTAGGCGTGGCCGGTTTAGCCACCATGCAAGTCATGATGGTAGCGTTCGCGCTTTATTTTGGTGTGGTCAGCGACCTCGATAGCGATACCCGTCACTACCTGTGGTTGGTCAGCCTTTTATTTGCCACACCGGTGATTGGCTACAGCGCTACGCCGTTTTATATCAGCGCGTTACGCAGTTTACAGGCGGCTAAGCCGAATATGGATGTGCCGGTATCGATTGCTTTACTGGCAACTTACGGCGCTAGTGCCTACGCCACCTTTAGCAATCATGGCGAAGTCTATTTTGAGTCGGTCGCCATGTTTACCTTCTTTTTGCTGATCGGTCGTTATTTAGAACTAGCCACTAAACAGCGTGCCATTAGTTATGCCGCAAACTTAATGAAGTTAGTGCCAGCGCTGGCGACGCGTATCGACGCCGATGGTCAAACGCAAGCGGTGGCGGTGTCGGCCTTAGACATTGGCGATATCATTGTGGTTAAACCCGGCGCCACCGTACCCGCCGATGGCGAACTACTCAGTAGCCAGGGTTGGCTCAGTGAATCGGTCTTAACCGGCGAAAGTCAACCACAAGCCAAAGCTCAAGGCGAACAAATATTAGCCGGCAGCGTCAATCAGCAACAACCGATTCAAATTCGCGTTAACGCCGCCAACCAACAAACCGTATTAGCCAGCATAGTGGCGCTGCAAGACAATGCGCTAGCCCATAAACCCAAGTTGGGGCGGCTGGCTGACTCGTTAGCCAATGATTTTGTTAGTAAATTGCTGGTCATCACCGCCCTCACCTATGCTGGTTGGTATTGGTTCGCGCCCGAACAAGCTTTTTGGGTCGCCTTGTCGGTGCTGGTGGCAACTTGTCCCTGTGCGCTATCGTTAGCGGCGCCAACCGCCTTAACCGGCGCTGTGCATCAGCTCAATAGCCAAGGTATTTTATTAAAAGACAGTGCCGCGTTAGAAACCATGCATGCCATCGATACCGTGGTGTTCGATAAAACCGGCACCCTCAGTAACGGCGAGTTCAGTTTACTCGATAGCCACTACAACACCACCAGCGAGTGGTCAACGGCCACTTTACAAGGTCTCACCAGCAGCTTAGAGAAACATTCAGAGCACCCGTTGGCACGACTATTACAGCAATGGCCAGCGTTACCTGCTGATGCACCTCTGAGCAATATCGAAAATCACGGCGGCGCGGGACTTTCAGCTAACTATGCCGGTCAGGCATGGCGTTTAGGTGCGCTCGACTGGATCAAGCAATGGCATCCGCAATACCGCCCGACGCTGCCACAGGCCAACGTCATTTTAGCCAATCAAACGCAGGTATTGGCCGAGTACTGGCTAGACGATGCACTACGCGATGATGCCGTCAACAGCGTCGCGCAGCTGGGTAAAGTGACGCAATTACAGTTGCTCAGCGGTGACAGCAGCAGTCGCGTGGAGCAATGCGCGCAGACCTTAGCTATCGACACCTGGCAAGCCAACTGTAAACCGGCCGATAAACTCGCACAGGTTGCCGCGTTGCAGCAGCAAGGGCACCATGTAATGATGGTTGGCGACGGCATTAACGACAGCCCCGTATTGGCGCAGGCAGATTTGTCGGTTACCTTTGCTAACGCCGCCGATATGGCGAAAAGTAGCGCCGATGTCGTCATTTTAAAACCGCACTTGCAAGCGCTGTTAAACTTGCGTGAAATTGCCCTACGCTGCCGTCGTATCATGCGTCAAAACTTAAGCTGGGCGGTGGCTTATAATGTGATTATTATTCCGCTCGCCGTGGCTGGCTTGGTCACGCCTTACATTGCCGTATTAGGCATGTCGTTCAGCTCGCTGCTGGTGGTGTTAAATTCATTAAGGTTGTACCCACGATGAGTGTCATTTACGTACTAATTCCAATCGCCATGATCATCGTCGCTATTGGCGTCGCTATTTTCTTTTGGGCGGTGCGCTCTAATCAGTTTGAAGATATTGAGCGGCAAGGCATGAGCATTTTGCTAGACGATGAAGACGAGCAGCAAAACGCTAAGCCACGCAATTCGGCCAACACTGACCAACAACAGCGCGATAAGTCGGACAAGCCGTGAACGCCATAGATGCCTTTGCGGCTTTGTTAATGGGGTTAGCTGGGGCTGGTCATTGCATGGCGATGTGTGGCGGTATCAGCGCCGCTATCGGTCTACAACAACGGCCCGCCTTGTTACTCTGTTATAACTTAGGGCGCATCACTACCTACACCCTGATTGGAGCATTAGTGGGCGCGGCGGTATTGCTTGCCGCGCAAGGTAGCATCGCCGTGCTACAAGGTTTACGCGTGCTGGCGGCACTATTTTTGCTTGCATTAGGCTTGTATTTTGGTGGCTGGTGGTTTGGCTTAAACCGCTTAGAACGACTGGCGCAACCACTGTGGCGACGCATACAACCATTGGCGGTGCGCTTACGTGGTCAACACGGCTATCTGGGCAGCTTTGCCGCCGGCATGGTCTGGGGCTGGTTGCCCTGCGGACTGGTTTACAGTGCGCTAAGTTGGGCGGCATTAAGCGGTAGTGCCGCCGGTGGCGCGCTGTATATGGCGCTGTTTGGCTTAGGAACATTGCCAGCGATGTTTATTTTTGCTCTGTTCAGCCGTACACTACAGGTTATTGTAAGCTCGACAGGGTTTCGTAAAGCCATGGGTGTGTTGCTTATCGCTTATGGCGCGTGGCAATTGCTACAGCTTGCTAAACAGTTTATTGGACAATTATAAGGGGTCGTTGCTATGCCCTCACCTTCAGCTCAACACATTCACTGCCAAAATTGCAGTATTAGCCAACTGTGCTTACCCTACAGCTTAGATAGCCAATCTTTGACTCAACTTGACGACATTATCGAGCGCAATAAACCGTTGCAAAAAGGCGATCAATTGTTTGCCAGCGGCAAACGTTTGCAATGCCTGTATGCAGTGCGGTCGGGTTCGTTAAAGTCCTATACACTGTCGGACGACGGCGACCAACAAGTCATCGGCTTTCATTTGCCCGGCGATTTAATCGGTTTTGATGGTTTAGCTAAGCAGCAGCATCAAAGCTTTGCCGTGGCGCTGGAAACCAGCATGTTGTGCGAAATTCCCTACGAGCAGTTACAACGTTTATCGATGCAACTACCGGCTCTGCAACAACAAGTGATGCGCTTGATGAGTTCTGAGTTGGTTGCCGATCAACGCTTGCATGGGCTATTAAACCAAAAAACCGCCGAGCAACGCTTAGCGGCCTTTTTATTGAGCCTGTCCGAGCGTTTTGCCAGCCGTGGTTTGTCCGCGCGCGAATTTCGCTTATCGATGACCCGAGCCGATATCGGTAATTATTTGGGCTTATCGGTAGAGACCGTCAGTCGCCTGTTAAGCCTGCTACAACGCCAGCAAATCATCGTCGTTGATAATAAGTGGGTAACCATTGCCGACCCGCAAGCACTACGCACCACAGCCAAGGAACTGGCAGGCTGCGAAGCCTAAGCGTTAGCCACTCGTATCGATAATTAATATCGATGCTTCAGTAAACAGCGTCCTCGGCGATCAGCCGACGCGGCGCTGTTTAGACCGCGCCCCTGATCATGAAAAAACCGTGATTTAAGACAATATTGACGCCGCTTTAAGTCATCCGCACTCGCACATCGCCGCGCCCTAGGCTAATCTAATAACAGAGCAATTACCGTATGAACGTTTATTGCAGTGCTGATTAAGGGTGGTCAGATGATGGACAGTACACAGGCAAGCGAACAGCGTATCTTGGTGGTGCTGGACGCCACCGAGCAACAGCAAAAAGCGTTACACCGGGCATTAGAACTAGCGCGCTTAACTTCTGCCAAGCAATTGGCCAACGTCAAGCTAACGCTATTTCTGTCGATTTATGATTTCTCCTACGAAATGACCACGATGTTGGCAGCGCAAGAACGCGAGGCCATGCGACACAGTCTGATTGCCGACCGCGAAGCTTGGATAAAAGATTTACTCAGCGACTATGATATGCACGGCGTTGAGCATGAACTCTGTGTGATGTGGCATAACCGCCCCTACGAGGCTATCGTCATCCATGCTATCGAGCAGCAGCACGACCTGATCATTAAAAGCACTCGCCGTCATGACGGCTTACAGCACGTTATCTTCACCCCTACCGACTGGCACATATTACGTAAAGCACCCTGCCCGGTATTACTGGTCAAAGACCATGACTGGCCCCAACAAGGCCATATTATTGCCGCAATTCATGCGCTTAGCGACAACGACCATCACGACAGCCTGAATCGCCGTATTATTGAGCGTGCTCTAGCTTTGGCAGAGCCGTTACAGGCGCAAGTGCACCTGCTCAACGCCTACCCCGGTGCCCCCATGAACATCGCGGTCGAAATTCCTGAATTCGACATGGTTGGCTACGGTGATACCTTGGCAAAACAGCATTTGCTTCAACTACAACATTACGCCGATCGTTATCACATTCCCGCCGCTTGCTGCCATGTCGAAGAAGGCATGCCCGAACATGTCATTCCCGAGGTGGCAGAACGCTTAGATGCCGAGTTAGTCGTGCTTGGCACGGTTGGTCGCAGCGGTTTTAGCGCCGCCTTGATCGGTAACACCGCCGAACACGTGATCGACCATCTTAATTGCGATGTATTGGCGGTCAAACCCGAGGGCTTTAAATCGCCGTTGGCAAAATCCTGAGTCAGGCGGCTAAATCCAACCTGCAGGGCATGACAGCGCTGACACGGTTCGCTATAATCGGCGCCCGTTAACGTTCAGCCGTCCGCGTCAGTCAGGAGCCAGCATGGCAGCCAATAAGCAGCAATACAGCTTTAATAAATTGCAAAAACGTATCCGTCGTGACGTCGGTAAAGCCATCGAGGACTTTGCCATGATCGAGGACGGCGACCGTATTATGGTGTGCTTATCGGGCGGTAAAGACAGCTATACCCTGCTGGACGTACTGATGTATTTAAAACGCATTGCACCGGTATCATTCGAGCTGATTGCGGTTAACTTAGACCAAAAACAACCCGGCTTTCCCGAGCATGTGTTACCCGACTACCTGAGTGAACTGGGTGTTGACTACCGCATTGTCGAAGAAGACACCTACAGCATCGTGAAAGAAAAGATCCCGGCTGGCAAAACCACCTGCTCGTTGTGCTCGCGCTTACGCCGTGGCATTTTGTATCGCACCGCAAAAGAGTTAGGCGCGACCAAAATCGCTCTCGGTCATCACCGCGACGACATGTTGGAAACCTTGTTTTTGAATATGTTTTACGGCGGCAAGCTAAAATCGATGCCGCCCAAATTAGTGAGCGACAACGGCGAACACGTGGTGATTCGTCCGCTGGCCTACGCCCGCGAAAAAGACATCAGCCGCTACGCCGAACAGATGCAGTTTCCGATCATTCCGTGCAACCTGTGCGGCTCACAAGAAAACCTGCAACGCCAGGCGGTTAAACAGATGCTGTCACAGTGGGATAAACAATTCCCCGGCCGTATCGAAAGCTTGTTCACCGCCGTGCAAAACGTCGTGCCCTCACACCTAGCCGACGCAAACCTATTCGACTTCGCCGCCGTCAGCGCCCACGGCGTCGCCGATAGCAATGGCGACACCGCCTTCGACTCACCCAGCTACAGCGTCCCCAGCATCGACGCCATGGACGCCGAAGAACAGCAACTTGGGAAAATTCAGGTGGTTAATGTGGGTTAGTGGTTAAAGGCGGTTTTGTGGCAGGAGCGAACCGGGGCCAGATTAGTATTCATCATGAATCAGCTCGACAGCCCGTGCCGTTTAGAAAATTATCGATAACGTTAGTAATTTCATCTTTAAGCCATTTAGGGCCGTAATCAGTCATGTCATTGTGACGGGACTCTGGTATTTCTTTGACGCACATGCTGTACTTTTTTGCCTCTTTCTTTGAGGGCAATACGCCCTCGTCAGCAGGATAATCGCTACCTCGAATTGAGAGGACGTTAATACCCTTTCTTCTGGGAAGCGGAACGCGGCGATGGTCAAGTGTAATCAGTGTGACGATATAATCCTTATCGGCATTCGCAAGCCAAGAGGAAATATCCCCACCGTTTGAATGACCAATAAGTAGCAAATCGTTGAAGTTATAGTGTTGGTAAGTGGGTGCCAGCCTGTATTTAATAAACTCCAGTGTTTCTGAGCCTCTCATCCAGTTTTCGCTTCGAGCTTCATACAAATTACCCGAGACCGACAACGGAGGATCGTTTTCTAACTCGTGCCCAATAGCCACCACCATGTAACCCAGTTGGTTTAGATGGTCGGACAAAAAAGTGTATTTAGTATGTGATACGCCGTAACCTGCGCTCAGTAATGCTACTGAGCACTTCTGAGCCTGATTGCAATGTTCGTTTTGATTAGGGTACGAGACTTCTATCGGAATATGTCTATCTCTGGATTCATCGTAAAGCTTATCGCCTGCAAAACTTAAAGCGCTGAAAAATAAACTTGCGAATAATGTGAGGAGTTTCAAGTTACAATCCTTTACGATTTAATCTTTGGCGATTTGTGACGATACTACGGATTGTAATAAATGTCCGCTCCTCGCTTACTACTGAACTTCAGCTTTATGCCATTAGCGGACACTCAACCTTGACACCAAGTGATCAAAAACCAATCGAATACGTTGTGGTACTGGACCACGTTGGGGGCGATAAATATATAAATCCCAAGGCACCGGCTCGACCTCTTCTAACACTCTCACAAGTTTCTCTTGGCGTAATAAGTCTTGGGCCGAAAAGTCAGGAATTTGAGCAAACCCCAGTCCATTTTGTACACCCATTAATTCAGCTTCGGCGTCGGCACTTCGAAAACGTGTTATGGATGGCGTCCACTGTCTGTCCATGGAAAAAACCCATGGCCAAAGCTTTCCCGTATTGCAATCTACTAACCCTGTAACCGGCAAGTGGTTTAGATCTTCAATAGACGCAGGCCTTCCCACTCTATTTATTAAGTCAGGCGAAGCCACGACATACATATTAATTTTGGTGAGCTGGCGGGCAATAAATCGACTATCTCTCATGAAGCCGATACGAATCCCAATATCTATTTTTTCGTCAACTACATCCACGCGCTCGTCACTGAGTGTCAGGTCTATATCCAGTTGAGGATGTATTGTTGAGAGTTCCAGTAATGCTGGCATCAAGCATTTATGACCAAAACCAACAGGCGCTGCGATACGAACCCGCCCTTGTAATTCATTACCCGAGTTAGGGACGCTTGTTTGAAACAATTCATCTACAGCGCGCAGGCGTTCTTTTGCTATCACAGCAAATTTTTCTCCAACTAGGGTCACTTGTATGTGTCGAGTATTTCGATGAAATAAAAGCTCCCCTTGCAATCGCTCTAACTCCTTCACTGCTCGTGTCACCGCCTGAGGAGAAATTCCCAGACGGTTAGCCGCTTCTTTAAAGCTGCGAGACTCAGCAGCAGTACAAAATATCCGGAGCATTTCCAATCTGTTAAGCATCACAGTCACATTCAGGTTTGATATGAATACACTAATATTATTCCAAATTATGGAATTGTGAAATTAAAACGTTTCCATTTATTGATTTTTGACGGTAAGGGATAATTTGCTCGTTATTTAGACAGAGTCATTCATTCAACTGATTTGAGGATATTAACTATGAGTAGTGTTTTAGCAAACAACATCAGCGGTAAGGTCGTTGTTATCACTGGTGGTAGTAGCGGTTTAGGCGAAACCACAGCAAGACATTTAGCCAGTCTTGGCGCATCTGTTGTTTTGGGTGCCCGACGCATCGACAAGCTTGAAGCTATTGCTGCTGACATACGCACAGCGGGTGGAAAAGTTGCGGTTCAAGCGACAGATGTGACTAGCCAGGACGAAGTGAAGGCCCTTGTAAATCTTGCACAAGAGCGCTTCGGTAAAGTTGATGTGGTTATCAATAATGCAGGGTTAATGGCGATTGCACCGTTAGCTGAGACTCGAGTTGACGAATGGGATCGCATGATTGACATCAACGTTAAAGGTCTGCTGTATGGAGTAGCCGCAGCGCTTCCGATCTTTCAGGCTCAGGGAACAGGCCACTTTATCAATATTTCTTCCGTAGCGGGTATCAAAGTATTCAGTCCCGGCGGCACGGTTTATAGCGGAACCAAATTCGCTGTTCGCGCTATTGCCGAAGGCTTACGTCATGAAGTTGGGGGTAAAATTCGTTCAACAATCATTTCACCGGGGGCAATCGAATCTGAATTAAAACATGGAAGTTCAGATACTCAGGGTGCAGCCTTTGTAAAAGATTTTTATCAGCAAAATGAAATTCCATCTGAATCTGTTGCTCGTGCTATCGCATACGCAATTGAGCAGCCTGCGGATGTGGATATCAACGAGATTGTTCTGCGCCCAACTGTTCAAGAGTTTTAATTCGTTTAATAAAAGACCGATTAATCAGCGGGTGATTTAACCACCCGCTGAATATTCAGTTTGTGAGGTTATTGATGACAGCGTTAAACAAACAAATGCGTGCTTTGGTATTAGATAGCTATGAAGAGGGTACAGTATTCCGGGATGCCCTGATTAACTTACCCTCTCCATCAGCAGGTCAGGTGCAAGTAAAAATATTTGCAAGTGGAGTCAATCCTATTGATTACAAGATCCGCCAAGGTATCGCTCCTTATGCCATGCCGGAATTACCCGCAGTACTTGGCACCGATTTAGCTGGAGAAATTGTTGCTATCGGCGACGGCGTCACCGACTTTTCAGTAGGCGATGAAGTTTATGGTCTGACTGGCGGAGTGCGAGGATTGCAAGGATCATTGGCTGAATATGCCAACGTAGATGCTGAGTTACTTGCTCTCAAACCGAAAAATTTGTCCATGCGTGAAGCTGCGGCTTTACCTCTGGTTGCACTTACCGCTTGGGAAGGTTTGGTTGACAAGGCGAATGTTAAAGCGGGCCAGAAAGTCCTTATCCAAGGTGGAGCTGGCGGAGTTGGGCATGTAGCTGTGCAAATTGCTAAGGCCTTAGGTGCCGACGTTTATGCCACTGCATCGACTGGAAAACAACAACTGCTCAAGGCGCTTGGTGCCGCGCCAATTGATTATCACACTGCAAGCCCTGCTGAGTACGTGGACGCATACACCCAAGGCAAAGGATTCGATATCATTTACGACACTGTCGGTGGCTCTGTACTCGATGCCTCATTAGTTATCATTGCACATTATGGACATATTTTAAGCTGTGCTGCATTCGGCTCACATAACCTGGCACCGTCGTCATTACGCTCTGCAACATTGTCAGCGATTTTTGTGTTACACCCACAGCTCAGCGGAGAGGGGCGCAAACATCATGGTGACATTCTGCGGCAAATTACGGCTCTCGTTGAAGCTGGACAAATTAAGCCACTACTCGATCCGTCACGCTTTTCCCTTGACACGGCAATGGATGCACATAATGCCGTAGAGTTGGGGTCCATGGGTAAAGTAGTTATTGATGTAATTGCTTAAAAAATCATTGTTGAGGATGCATATGAGCCCAAGAAAACTAGTTCGAACTGTTCGTTTCCATGAATTAGGTGGTCCCGAGGTGTTAACTATTGACTCGCTGGCGAGTCCAAATTTGCAGGCCACAGATGTTCGTATTGCGGTCAAAGTTGTTGGCCTCAATCGTGCTGATGCCATGTTTAGGCGAGGCCACTATATAGAAAAGGCTGACTTCCCTTCGCGAATCGGCTATGAAGCATCCGGGGTAGTCATTGAAGTCGGGGAAGAGGTAAATCATTTACGCCTTGGGGACGAGGTTTGTATTGTCCCTCAGATGGGGCTTTCTCAGAATGGCTGCTACGCAGAAGAGATTGTCGTACCAAGTGAATATGTGGCACTCAAACCAGCAGGGCTAACCTTTGCTGAAGGCGCAGCAGCTTGGATGCAGTACCTGACAGCTTATGGCGCTTTGGTCGAAATTGCTAACGTGCAAAAAGGCGATTCAGTACTGATAACCGCCGCATCGAGCAGTGTTGGATTGGCTGCGATTCAAATTGTGAATTCTCTGGGGGGTATCCCTATCGCTACAACTCTAACAGGAGCTAAAAAGGCTGCTGTGCTCAAGGCTGGTGCGGCCCATGTGATTGCAACCCAAGAAGAACCGCTACTGGATAGCTTGAGAAGCATCTTGGGAGCAAACAATTTAAAAATCGCATTTGATGCTGTCGGTGGGCCGCAGATAGCTGAAATTGCTGAAGCAATGAGCCCTGAAGGAACAATAATAGTACACGGAGCATTAAGTCCCGAAACAACCCCTTTTCCCTTAAAAATAGCACTTCGTAAAAGTCTGACAGTTAGGGGGTATGTGTTTACTGAAGTTATAAAAGACATCGAGCGTTTTCGCAGAGCAAAGCAATTTATCCACTCGGGTTTATCCGAAGGAACACTCAAGCCTGTCATTGATCGAAGCTTTAAATTTGAAGAGATAGTAGCAGCGCATCACTATCTGGAGTCAAATCAGCAGATTGGTAAAATAGTGGTCGAACTTGATTAACAGTTCGTAGCTTCCGCTTGTCTCTCAACTCAGTCAGTGCCTGATGATAATTAGCGTGCTGTAAGTTTCATACTTAGGCGTAAAGCAGGAACGCTTATTCGGCGAATTATAAATATCTGGATAGTACATGCAGAAAAGTCCGCTTTTCGCTCATAGCAGACCTTAAGCTTTACGTCATATAATTACAAAAAATGCGCCATTAAGGCGCATTTTTAAAAAGCTAAGCTCTTAATTAATTTGCTGTATCAATGGTCGATTAACACGGATCATGGCGTTAAGTTCGTCGATATACTCAGCACCACGTTCGGAGTAGCGGTGCAGGCCTTCGGTGAGTTTTATGGCGCTGATGTCTTCACCCTGTTGGCGTAGTTTTTGTCGAATCAGGCGTAGGTCTAAATAAGCGGGATGGGTGTTGATGTTGCGCATGTACGAACGTACCGAGGCGTTGACCGAATCGAAGCGGGCCACTTCGTGGCGGCCGTCGTCGTCGCGGCTTAGTGGCACTAAACCGCAGCCTTTGCGATAGCACCACTGACCGAAGAAGTTTAGACCCTCTAGTGCGAAGCGTGAGGTGCCCCAACCGGATTCGTTAGCCGCTTGAATCAGCACCAACGATTCCGGCACTTGGTCGACGCGGCGTTCGAGCAACACAAACATGTCGCTGTCGGGGTCTAAGTCGAAGTCGACCTCGTAATTACGGGCAATTTGCCGCAACCAGCGCTTATCGTCAGCACTCAGGGTGGTGCCGAGCTGCCACTGCGAATCCAGCCACTGGATACGTTGCCGTTGATAGTCAATGCGCACGTTTTCAGCACGCACGGTCGGCAATAAAAACTCGAAAAACGCGATTTTCTTTTCGGTAACGTCGTTAAATTGGGTAAAGTCCGGCACTTCGGTTTTTTCATCGACATGCGGAATAGTGGGTAATAATGGCCGTCCGGAAACGGCTTCATCGACACTCGTAGCAGGCTTTAACCAAGGTGTGGCCAAGGCCACCAAGACTAACGCTGCAAAAATTAATCTGAATAACCATTTCATGGCTGTACCGCCTATTAAGCTGACCAGCTATCGTTGTTATCGGTAACGTTAGTGTTGCCGTTACCTCGGTCGTTATCGTCGCCGCGTAAGCGCACTTCAACACCCACGGCTTCGCGATAAATCACCCCAGTGGTAGTGACCAACAATGGGAACGCAATAATACCCACTAGACCATAGGTGATGGGTGTTAATACCAGCAATATACCAATCAGCGCATAGAGCGCCGCAAATACGGTGATTTTTTTATTCACAATCAGCGTCGAGGCATACAGCGAACGTAATGGCGATAACTGACGCTCCATGCACAATGGCATCGCCAAAATAAAAATTAAGGTGCAGTAACTTTGAAATAGAATGCTCAGCACAGGACTAACTAGCGCCAGTACATATTGGCCTAACTGCGAAATTAAAAAGCCCACTACCGCCACTGTGATAAGCGGTAACAAACGACTAAAACCGGCAAAAATATCGCGTACCCGGGTTTTTAAACCGATGCTTTGGTGAATGCCCATCAAAAAGATACCGCCCCATAACGGCGCGCTGACAATTTGATAGACCAATTGCATTTGCATCAGCGTCATCGACGCTTGTTGTTGTTTGTCAGCGGTCAGTTCGGCGCCATTTTGCACCGCCTCGACGATGCTTAAAAACGCACGCAGTTGATCACCCAAAATCAAACTAATGACAATGCTCGACATTAAAATTAATACAATGCCGCCCAGCAATAATTGTGGCATATACTGCAAGCTTAATTGCCAGGCGTTTTTTAGCGTCGCAGCAAAGCCTAAATGATAGTCACCGCGCAGTGCGCGGCTTAAATCGCCGCCAATAATCATTCGTTTATCCGTATCCATTAATGATACTCTTTACCCCATAAAAGCCGTTTATTTTAGAGGATCAGCACGGTGAAGCCAACGAAAATCGGGTCTAACACGAGCCACCGACGCCGTCGAAAAGCCCCCAAAAGCGCCGCAGAACGGCGCCCTGCCAACCCTAAACTGGTGTTATTAAATAAGCCGTTTAATGTGCTTTCGCAGTTTTCTGGCGACGACCCTAGCGCCACCTTAAAGGGTTACGTGCCCTTTACCGATGTTTATCCTGCCGGACGCTTAGATAAAGATAGCGAGGGATTATTGCTGCTCACCAACGACGGCCGTTTACAGGCACGTTTGGCCGATCCCCGTTTTAAAACGGTAAAGACCTATTGGGCGCAAGTCGAAGGCATACCCGATCAAGCAGCGCTGACGGCGCTCGCCAACGGCGTTGAGCTAAACGACGGCCTAACGCTACCGGGCGAAGCTTTTTTAATGCCGCAACCGCAACAATTGTGGCCACGCAATCCGCCCATCCGTAGCCGTAAGAACGTCGCCGACAGTTGGCTTTGCTTGCGTATTCACGAGGGCCGTAATCGCCAAGTTCGGCGCATGACGGCACACGTTGGTCACCCGACACTGCGCTTGATCCGCGCCGCCGTTGGCCCCTTTGCTTTGCGTACCCTGCAACCCGGCCAATGGCGTGAGGAAACGCCGGTCTGGTAGGACGCCAGTTAAAACCCGAGGTAGCACCCCAATGCTACCTTTTAAACGAAAAAACTGCTAAAATCGCGGCCTTAATTTTTACCGATGTTTGTCATTTACGTCAGTAACTCAATACAGCAGAGGTCGCATGTCCAGTCGTAATAGCGCAGATGAAAACGCGCGCCATGCCGCAACAGTGCCACCGGCTACCGCTCAGGTTTTAGCCGACGGCAAACAACCCCAGGATTGTAAAGTCATCGTCGGCATGTCCGGCGGTGTCGATTCGTCGGTATCGGCGTATTTGTTGCAGCAACAAGGCTTTCAGGTGGAAGGCTTGTTTATGAAAAACTGGGAAGAAGACGACGATACCGAATATTGTTCGGCAGCGGCAGACCTAGCCGATGCTCAGCAAGTCTGCGATAAGTTAGGCATTGAATTGCACACGGTTAATTTTGCCGCGGAATATTGGGATAACGTATTCGAGTACTTTTTAGACGAATACCGCGCCGGGCGTACGCCCAACCCCGATATTATGTGCAACAAAGAAATTAAATTTAAGGCGTTTCTAGAGTTTGCTTTAGAGGTGCACGACGCCGATTACATTGCCACTGGTCATTACGTACAACGCAGTAGCGCATCGGCGCATGCAAACCCCGACCAAGCCGATACCGTGCAGATGTTACGCGGTCTCGATGGCAACAAAGACCAAAGCTACTTTTTGTATACCTTATCGTCAGCACAGCTCGCGCGCACGCTGTTTCCAGTCGGCCATTTAGAAAAACCAACGGTACGCGAAATTGCCGAGGCTCAAGGCCTAGTAACCGCCGACAAAAAGGATTCAACCGGCATTTGCTTTATCGGCGAGCGCAAGTTTAGCGACTTTTTACAGCGCTTTTTACCCGCTCAACCGGGTCCCATTAAAAGCGTCGATGGTGAACTACTGGGTGAACACCAAGGCTTGATGTATCACACCTTAGGACAGCGTAAAGGCTTGCACATTGGCGGCCGTGCCGATAGTAACGGCGAGGCTTGGTACGTGGTCGACAAAGACGTGCAGAATAACGTTTTGTTGGTGGCGCAAGGTCACGATCATCCGCGGCTGTACTCGCACGGCATGGTAGTCAACCAATTACATTGGGTCGCTGCGCACGGCCCCGCTGATAATGCCCAATTGACGGTAAAAACACGCTATCGTCAAGCTGATATTGGTTGTCGTGTACAGCGTTTAAACACGCAGCAGTGGCAAGTCGATTTTGCCGAACCAGTAGCGGCGGTAACGCCCGGCCAATCGGCGGTATTTTACTCAGGCGACGTGTGTCTAGGCGGCGGTATCATTGAACAACGCTGCAGCGATCACGAAGTACTGCTATGAACACATCCCCCCAGAGTAACCACTGCTGAGCTGAAGGAGAGCTTTTTGGATAACTTGCAACAGCGGGTATTGGCCTTAGCCGGTTTAGCGCAAGCCGCAGCCAGCGTCAAAGCGCTGGCTCGACAAGGCCAATTGCGCCACCCACAAGCCAGCGATACGCTGATTGATAGCGTGCTATGCCTCGATAGTGAATCGACGGCGGCGGTTTATGGTGGTCAACACAGCAACGATGTGCGGCCTTTGGCAGTAGGCTTACAAGCATTATTAACGCAAATCGGCCCTACCCGCGATAAAGATATGGAAGTCACCCGCTATATGGTTGGCTTAATGCATTTAGAAAGGCGTTTAAGCGCTAACAAAAAAGCCTTAGCCGAGTTATCCGGACGACTCGCTCAAAGCCAACGCCAAGCCAGTCAATTTGGTTTTGAGCGCAGTACCGTTATCGCTAACTTAGCCAGTATTTACAGTGATGTGGTTAGCCCGCTGAGCAAGCCGTTGAGCATTTTGGGTAATCCGCAGCACTTACAACAGCCCGCCCTGCAACAGCAAATTCGAGCGTTGCTATTGGCTGGTTTACGTAGTGCGGTACTGTGGCGACAACTGGGTGGCCGCCGTCGTCAATTTTTATTCAGCCGGCAGCGCATGGTCAAAGTTGCCCAATCCATGATTCAACATTTGTAAGTACACGGAGCAAAAATACATGAATTTATCTTCTTTAACCGCGGTTTCTCCTGTTGATGGCCGTTACGGTAGCAAAGCCGAAGCGTTACGGCCTATTTTCAGCGAATACGGGTTGATTCGCTTTCGTGTATTGGTTGAGGTGCGTTGGTTACAACAACTCGCTAGTTGCGCTGATATCGCCGAAGTACCGGCATTAAGTGCTGACGCCAACGCCAAGTTAGACGCTATCGTCGACAATTTCAGCGAAGCTGATGCCGCACGCGTAAAAGACATCGAGCGCACCACCAACCATGACGTTAAAGCGGTAGAGTACTTTTTAAAAGAACAAGTTGCCGATAACGCCGAACTGGCCGCGGTTGCTGAATTTATTCACTTTGCCTGCACCTCAGAAGACATCAATAACTTGTCACACGGGCTGATGTTAAACAGCGCCCGCGATGAGGTTATTTTACCGCTGATGCGCGAGCTGACCGAGGGCGTGAAAGCGCTGGCTAAGCGCTATCGTGACGTGCCGATGATGGCGCGCACCCACGGCCAACCCGCAACCCCGACCACTATGGGTAAAGAAATGGCGAACGTTTATGTTCGTCTACAACGACAACTGCAGCAGGTTGAGCAAGTTACGGTATTGGGCAAGATTAATGGTGCGGTTGGTAACTATAACGCCCACTTAGCGGCCTATCCGAATGTCGACTGGCATCAACTCTCCGAGCAATTTGTTAGCAACCTAGGGCTAACGTGGAACCCCTACACCACACAAATCGAGCCGCACGACTACATTGCCGAGTTGTTCGACGCCGTGGCACGTTTTAACACCGTGTTAATCGACTTTGATCGTGATATGTGGGGTTATATCGCCTTGAATCACTTCCGCCAGCGTACCATCGCCGGTGAAGTCGGTTCATCGACCATGCCGCACAAGGTCAACCCGATCGATTTTGAAAACTCTGAGGGTAACCTAGGCTTAGCCAACGCCATCATGAACCATTTAGCGCAAAAACTGCCGATCTCGCGTTGGCAGCGCGACCTCACCGACTCCACCGTATTGCGCAATTTAGGTGTCGGTTTTGCGCACGCTATCATCGCTTATCAAGCAACCTTAAAAGGCATGAGTAAGCTGGAAGTGAATGAAGATGTGTTGCGCAACGAGCTGGATCAAAACTGGGAGTTGCTGGCTGAGCCGGTACAGACGGTAATGCGTCGTTATGGTATTGAGAAGCCTTACGAGAAACTGAAAGAGCTAACCCGTGGCAAGCGTATTAACGCTGCTGGTTTAGCCGATTTTATCGACGCGCTGGCGTTACCTGACGCCGCTAAAGACGAACTTAAAGCGCTGACACCGGCCAACTATATCGGTCGTGCGGTGCAGTTTGTTGACGATCTCGACTGATGCAACGACTGACTCTAAATAGCCGTCAGTTTTTAAAGCATGACTGGCAACAACAACCGCGTCTGTTTCGACAGGCGTTTGCCGACAATAGCGATTTACTATCGCCAGAAATGCTAGCCGGCTTGGCGTTAGAAGACGGTGTCGACGCACGTATCGTTCAATATTTACGTCATCAAGATAGCTGGCAGGTTAGCCATGGTCCGTTTAGCGACTATGAAGCCTTTGGCGAACAGGATTGGACGTTGTTGGTACAATCGGTCAATGAGTGGTTGCCCGAAGTACAGCAGTTGCTACAACAGTTTCGCTTTTTACCGGACTGGCGCTTAGACGACGTCATGATCAGTTTTGCCTGTGAGGGTGGCGGCGTGGGTCCGCATTTGGATCAGTACGACGTGTTTATTATTCAGGGCCAAGGCCGACGGCGTTGGCGGGTCGGTGCTCGTGGTGATTACCAACAGCACCGCCCTCACCCGGATTTGTTGCAACTATCGGGCAGTTTCCAACCCATTATTGATGAAGTGCTAGAAGCTGGCGATATGTTGTATATTCCAGCGGGATGCCCGCACGATGGGGTGGCCTTAGAGCCTTGCCTGAATTACTCGGTCGGTTTTCGTGCGCCTAATCAAGCCGAAGCCTTGGCTAGCCTGAGCGATATTGCCTTGGCCGACGATCGGCTGGCAACACGCTATCAAGATCCCGCGCAGGATGATCACGGTCAACCCTGGCAGATCCAACCACAGGCGCTTGACCAATTGCAGCGCTGGCTTAAGCAAGCGTTAGATAGTGATGATATGCCAGCCCTACTAGCGGCGATGTTATCGCAATCTAAGCGCCCGCTGCCAACCCCGGAGCAGCAGTTAACGCCAAGCCAAGTAGCGCAACTGTTGCGTCAGGCTGAAACCAGCGCACAGCCAGCTTGGCTATGTCGCACACCCGGCGCGCGCTTGCTGCAAGATCCACAACAACGCTTTTGGTTTAATGGTGAAGCATTGGCAGTGCCTGCAGCAGCGCACTCATTAGCCACTGAATTGGCCGCACAATGGGACGATATGAGTTTGACCGATTTCCGCGCATTAGCTGATGATCAAGACTGTTGCGCGTTGCTGGCCGAATTGCTTAATCAAGGCGGCTGGTATATTGAACTAGAGGCTAATTAACAGCAAAAATAAAAGGCCTGAGTGTTGTTACACGCAGGCCTTTTATGCAATTAGCTAATTAATTTTTTTAGCTTAAGCTTGTTCTTGCCACAGCTTGTCGTTTTCAGCCAATTGATAAATGGCTTCGGCGCGACTGGTCATCAATGCCGCCATTTTTTGCTCGGTAGCCGATGCTCGCGCACCCGCCGCTTCGATATTACTCGCCTTAAGCTGCCACTGCATGGAAAAATACTTTAATGCCGAACGGGCATCGCTAGCTGCCGTTACCGTTGCATGATCAGTGGGGACATCGCCGTTGATCAACCAGTACTCTTTACGGTCACGCGCTTTAATTTTCCAAACCGCGACGAGTGGCGCAATATAACGACTTGAGCTGCTGATCACTTTCTCGGCGACAATACCGCGCTCCGCTAAATATTTCTGCGCTTTTTTAAACTGATCTTGAACCCATTCTACGGTTTGCTCTTGAGTAAAATCTGCGTGTCTTACGTTTTCTGTTGTCATTGTTATGTTTTCCAACGCTTGTTACATCATTAACTTCATCTTACCCCGTGCGAGAAGCCGATAAAAGCCCTGCGCTACGATTGCGGAAAAAAAATAAAATCATAAAATTACGGCTGCATACACGGTTTCCGTTAACGTTAGCGTAACGCTGTAAAGCGAAGTTGCTAAACGGGTGTTTGAAAACCATTTTTAATTGTTTTGGCGACTAGCTAAGCCCCGATGTCCGTGCTAATGTGCGCGCAATTTTTGGGAAAATGAGGTTACTGTATTATGTCTCTATTCGAGCATAAAGAATTTGACCAACACGAGCAGGTGGTCTTCTGTCACGATAAAGCCACCGGGCTGAAAGCGATTATTGCCATCCATGACACCACCATGGGCCCTGCCCTAGGCGGTACACGTTTATGGAACTATGCGTCGTCGTCTGAAGCATTGACAGATGTATTACGCCTGTCACGCGGTATGACCTATAAAAGCGCCATTTCCGGCTTACCTTTAGGTGGCGGTAAAGCGGTCATTATCGGTGATGCCAAACAGATCAAGTCGGCGGAACTATTCCGCGCCTACGGTCGTTTTGTTAACTCCCTGAGCGGTCGTTACATCACCGCCGAAGATGTCAATATTCGCACTAGCGATATCGCTATCGTTGCCGAAGAAACCAATTTTGTTGCCGGTACCGAGGGTAAAGCCGGTGACCCATCACCACATACCGCGCTGGGCACTTATTTGGGCCTGAAAATCGCAGCGAAGCACCGTTTGGGCAGCGAAGACTTGAGCGGTGTTAAGATTGCCGTGCAAGGCTTAGGCGCGGTTGGTTATGCCTTTGCCGAATACCTAGCCAAAGACGGCGCTGAGCTGTTTGTTACCGATATTAATGAAGAAGCGGTCAATAAAGCCGTTAACGAACTGGGCGCAACAGCGGTTGGTTTAGATGATATTTATGGCTTAGACGTTGATATTTACGCACCTTGTGCGTTGGGTGCGACCATCAACGACGACACCTTGCAGCAGCTTAAAGCAAAAGTTATCGCCGGTAGCGCGAATAATCAGCTGGCAACGCCGAAACACGATCAACTGGTGAAAGATCAAGGCATTCTGTATGCGCCTGATTACGTCATCAACGCCGGTGGTGTCATTCATATTTGTTCAGAAGCGGCTAACTTTACCGTGGAAGAAACCGAAAAACGTGTACGCGGCATCTATGACACATTGGATAACGTATTCACCCGTGCTGCCGAGCAGAACCGCCCTACAGGCGAAATTGCTGACGCAATGGCACGTGAAATCATTGCCAATGAGAAGAAAAAGAAAGCTTAAGTTAGGATCGTTTCGACTTAACCATAATAAGCCCGGACCGTACCGGGCAGTTGCTAAACAACTAGCCCGGTCAATGACCGGGCTTTTTTATGATTGTTCATTAGGGCCTGTTGGCTGCCGACTCTGACTGCAGTGCTTGAGCCAGTACCGATAGTGGGTGACGCGCCCGAGTATCGCTGTAGCGCTTCACCTGACAGCGGCAGGAAAAGCCGGTTGCTAACAAACTGTCTTGCTCAGCCGTACTGACCTTCTCTGCCCAGCTCATATCAAATAAGGCTCGACTGTTAGCTTGATTGTCGACTTCGTGGCCGTAAGTACCAGCCATACCGCAACAACCGACATTTTCACCGACTAATTTTAAGCCAGCGGCGGCAAATAGTTGCTGCCACTGTTTTAACGCAGCTGGAATTGCCGTTTGTTCGGTACAATGAGGTAATAAACGGTACTGACGACTATCGCGCTGACTAGTCGTGGACGGCCATAGCAGACGACCTTGTTGCAATTGCTCGAATAAAAATTCACTAATCGTTTGCACTTGAAAAGCGCTCTCTTCGGCTGTTAAAAACTGCCGATATTCATCGCGATATAGCAACGTAGTTGACGCGTCTAAACCTATCATCGGTAAATCACAGGCAGCGACCTGACGTAACTGTGCACTCACGCGCTTGGCGGTGTCAGTAAAATCGTCTAAAAAGCCTTTAACGTGTTGCGCTTTACCGTTGCCGCTGAAGTTTAACAGCAACGGCTGCCAACCCAACCCGGCTAGTACTTGTCCGGCTTGTTGCACCACCTCGGCATCATAAAAGCTGGTAAACGGATCTTGCACAACCACCACTAACGGTTTGTCACTTTCAGCTTTAAGCGTATGCAACTCCGACGCCTCTGCGCGTAACCAACGCCAACGTTGTGTCACTGTCGGCGTAGAGAGACGCGGCGCATCCTGATAACCGACTAGACGCTTTAACAGCCAACGGCTGAGCGGATTATGAGTAAACAGATTACTTAAGCGCGGGGCTTTTGCTAACCACTGACCGCTAAGCTCAATACTCGCCACTAAATAGTCTTTTAGCGGACGTTTGTAGCGACTATGGTAATGCGCCAAAAAGCGCGCTCTAAAACTGGGTACGTCAACTTTAACCGGGCATTGCCCAGCACACGCCTTACAAGCTAAACAAGCATCCATAGATTGTTTCACTTGATGATTAAAATCGCTGCTATCAACGCTAGCGGCTCGCCACCAAGCGCGCGTGTTCGGTGTTTGACTCGCATCATAATCGGCAGCATGGGTTAAACGTAACCATTCACGTATGAGTGTAGCTCGTCCTTTGGGCGAGTAGCGTCGGTCACGCGTAACCTTATACGACGGACACATCGCAGCATCGGCATCGTAGTTAAAACATAAGCCATTGCCATTACAGTCCATGGCCGCTTGATAGTAGCTTTGCGTCTGTACCGGGATTTGTCGATCATAATAGCCACGTTTACGCGCATCGACAGAGACTAACGTTTGCTCGCTGCCATAAGCGGTCGCTATTTTACCGGGGTTAAGGCGGTTATCGGGGTCGAAACTGGCTTTTATCTTACACAGTTCTTGATAAAGCTGGTCACCGAAAAAGCTTGGTGAATATTCGGAACGGAAACCTTTACCGTGTTCCCCCCACATCAAGCCACCGTATTTAGCGGTTAACTTAGCCACCTGATCGCTGATTTTGCGCAATAGCTTTTCGTCGTCAGGGTTGGTCATATCAAGCGCCGGTCGCACGTGCAACACACCAGCATCGACATGCCCAAACATACCGTAGTGCAACTGTTCGGCGTCCAGCAACGCGCGAAATTCGCCAATAAAATCGGCCAACTTTTCTGGCGGTACGGCGGTATCCTCGGCAAACGCGACCGGTTTGCGCCGACCTTTAGTTGCACCAAGCAAACCCACCGCTTTTTTGCGCATCGCATAAATAGCTTGAATACTGGCCGCTTCACGACAAACCTGATAGCCAATAATGCCCTGTTCAGGATGTTGTTGAATGCGTTCATCTAGCAAGCTTAATAAACGCTGCAGTTTATCGTTGATTTCGTCTTCGTTGACACCGGTAAACTCAACCATATTGATGCCGTTCATGGTATGTTCGGCAACGTCTTGAATGTATTCCTCAACGGACGACCAGATGATGTCTTGTCGTGCTAAATTAAGCACATTGCTATCAATCGTTTCGACCGATGTGGCTCGCGCCTCGACCAAAAAGGGTGCATTTTTTAACGCCGATTGAAAGTTATCGTACTTAACGTTCACCAACACCTTGGCTTTAGGTATCGGTGTAATATTTAGTTTAGCCTCGCAGACAAAACCTAGTGTGCCCTCGGAGCCTGCAATCAAACGCGAGACATCAATTTGTTGCTGTGCTTCATCATAAGCATGCAGTAGGTCATAACCGGTCAAAAAACGGTTTAATGGTGGGAATTTGGCTTTAATCTGTTCGCGTAGCGCAACACAGGTGGCCAGCGTTTGCTGGTAAATTTGGCCAATACGTCCAGCCTGCTGACTGAGCTGTTCGGCTTCAGCGAGTGCAACCGGCGCCGAATCTAGCACTTCGCCACCTAACAATACCGTACGTAGCGCTAAAACATGGTCACTGGTTTTACCATAAACCAATGAACCTTGCCCCGATGCATCGGTACTGATCATACCGCCGATAGTGGCGCGATTACTGGTAGATAAATCGGGTGAAAAAAAATAGCCATGGGGGCGCAAGGCATCGTTCAGTTGGTCTTTCACCACCCCAGCCTGCACACGCACCCAGCCTTGCTCAGCATTGATCTCAAGCACCTGATTCATATGTCGGCTAAGATCGATGACGATACCATCGTTGAGCGATTGCCCGTTAGTACCCGTGCCACCACCACGCGGACTAAAACGCACTGCTTGATAAGCCGACTGCTGTGCTAATTGCATGGCAAGCACAATATCTTGTCGACTTTTAGGATAAATAACGGCTTGCGGCAGCAACTGATAAACACTGTTATCGGTCGCTGCCATCATGCGGCCAGCGTAGCTGGCATCAATGTCACCACAAAAGGCAGACTGCGCTAGTGCCGACAAATAGTCGGCGTAAACCCGACTTAGCGTCGCTGCCGGCGACAAATACGGCAATGTCATAATGTTATGCCGTGCCCTCTTGTTTTAGCTGTTTAGCTAAGTATAGCCAGGTTTCCAGCACGGTATCGGGGTTCAACGATACCGAATCGATACCCTGCTCAACTAGCCAAGCGGCAAAATCGGCGTGATCAGACGGCCCCTGGCCACAAATGCCAACATATTTACCGCGTTTTTTAGCGGCTTGAATGGCCATCGACAACATCGCTTTAACCGCTTCGTTGCGCTCATCAAATAAATGCGCGATAACACCTGAGTCACGGTCTAAGCCCAGCGTCAACTGAGTTAAATCATTAGAACCAATTGAGAAACCGTCAAAAATATCCAAGAACTGATCAGCAAGTAAGGCATTAGATGGCAGTTCGCACATCATGATCACACGCAGACCGTTTTCGCCCTGCACTAAACCTTGCTCACGCAGCAGTTCGATGACTCTGCGTCCTTCTTCGAGGGTGCGCACAAACGGGATCATCACTTCGATATTGGTTAACCCCATATCGTTACGCACACGTTTGATGGCTTCGCATTCCAATGCAAAACAGTCGCGGAATTCTTCAGAAACATAACGTGAAGCGCCGCGGAAACCTAGCATGGGGTTTTCTTCATCGGGCTCGTATTGGCTGCCGCCAACCAAATTCGCGTATTCATTCGACTTAAAATCTGACATACGCACGATGACACGCTCTGGAGAAAACGCTGCGCCCAGTGTCGCAATGCCTTCCGCTAAGCGCGCCACATAATATTCACGTGGGCTGTCGTAGCCAGCCATCATGTTGCTAATCGTCTGTTTTAATTCATCGCTTTGGCTGTCAAAGTTTAACAGCGCTTTGGGATGCACGCCGATCATACGGTTAATGATGAATTCCAAGCGCGCTAAGCCCACGCCAGCGTGCGGTAGGCGAGCAAAGTCAAAAGCTCGGTCAGGGTTACCCACGTTCATCATAATTTTTAACGGCAGATCCGGCATTTCGTCAATCGCCGAGCTGGTTACATCAAAGGCCAATTCACCCTCATAAATATAACCCGTATCACCCTCGGCACATGAAACCGTTACTGCCTGCCCATTGCTGATACGACTGGTTGCGTCGCCACAACCCACAACCGCAGGAATACCCAACTCACGCGCGATGATGGCGGCGTGACAAGTACGTCCGCCTCGATTAGTCACGATGGCGGCGGCACGCTTCATGATCGGCTCCCAGTCAGGATCGGTCATATCGGTCACCAGAACATCTCCGGGCTGAACTTTATCCATTTCGCTGATATCGTTCAGCACGCGCGCCACGCCACTACCAATTTTATGGCCGATAGCACGGCCTTCAACGACCACTTGGCTCTTCTGCTGCAGCGAGAAGCGTTCCATGGCGTTACCCACTTCGTTAGAGCGGACCGTTTCTGGACGTGCCTGCACGATATACAATTTGCCATCGATACCGTCTTTGGCCCATTCGATATCCATCGGACGGCCATAATGCTGTTCAATAATGACCGCTTGTTTTGCTAACGCTTCAACTTCATCATCGCTGATCGAGAACCGCTGACTGTCCGCTTTATCGACATCTTCAATACGAACTTGCTTGCCATGCGCCAACTCGTCGGAATAAACCATTTGTACTAACTTGCTACCGATATTACGACGTAAAACCGCAGGGCGACCGGCTTTTAAAGTGGGTTTATGGACATAAAATTCGTCAGGGTTAACCGCGCCCTGTACCACCATTTCACCCAAACCGAACGAGGAAGTAACAAACACCACTTGATCAAAACCGGATTCGGTGTCGATGGTGAACATTACGCCTGAAGCGGCTTTGTCACTGCGTACCATACGCTGTACGCCGGCTGACAAGGCCACACCACGGTGGTCGTAACCTTGGTGAACACGGTAAGAAATGGCGCGATCATTAAATAACGACGCAAATACGTGTTTAATAGCTTCCATGATGCTATCGATGCCACGTACGTTTAAGAAGGTTTCTTGCTGCCCGGCAAATGACGCATCAGGCATATCTTCGGCGGTCGCTGAACTGCGTACCGCAAAGCTCAGTTGCTCGTTATTATCACTGAGCTCGGCAAAGGCTTCACGAATAGCCTTATCTAATGACGCCTGAAACGGTGTGTCGATGACCCACTGGCGAATCTGCTTACCCGCTTTTGCTAGCTCAGTGACGTCGTCAACGTCCAAACTATCCAATAAATCGTGTATGCGATCATTCAAGCCACTTTGCTCGAGGAACTCATTAAATGCATCGGCGGTTGTCGCAAAACCACCTGGAACGTCAACGCCAGCACCGGCTAAATTGCTGATCATTTCACCCAATGATGCGTTTTTACCGCCAACGCGGTTCACATCCTGCATTCCAAGTTGCTGATACCAAAGTACATATTCTTGCACGTTGTATTCCCCGTGGTTGCTAATGGCGCGCTCGTAGTCGTTATCGCTACAGCGCTAAATGATGCGCTGTATTTTACACAGACTAGGCAGACAAGTTAACATCTCGACGACAATTTACGTTATTTTGAGCATACGCCCATGCGTTCAGTTTTTTATATCTCAGACGGTACCGCCCTCACCGCCGAAGCTTTCGGCAATGCCTTGTTGTCGATGTTCCCGGTTACCGTGGAGCAGCGCACCATCCCGTTTGTCGACAACGAGGATAAAGCGCGGCAAGCGGTTAAGCGTATCAATGAGGCGCACCAAGCGTCGGGCCTACCGCCGTTGGTTTTTCATACCTTTGTCGATTTAAATTTACAGAACATTGTGATTAACAGCGAAGGCGTCTGCTTTGACTTCTTACAACACTATGTCCAGCCTGTCGCCGATCAACTACAACTGGCGCCGCAACCTCGCATGTCGCGCACGCACGGTATACGCGACGATTATTCTGCACGTATCGACGCCATTAACTTCACCTTGGATAACGACGACGGCAGTAACATTAGCGATTATGAGCAAGCGGATATTATCTTGGTGGGCGTATCTCGTACCGGTAAAACCCCGACCAGCTTGTACTTAGCACTGCAATTTGGCATTAAAGCCGCAAACTATCCGTTTACCGAAGACGATGGTTTTGAATCCTTAAAACTGCCTAAATCGCTTAAACCCTATCGTCATAAAATCTATGGCTTAACACTCGACCCGCAACGCTTGCATGAAATTCGCAATAGTCGCCGCGAGGGCAGTCGTTATGCATCGCTACAGCAGTGCCGTTTTGAGGTCGCCGAAGTCGAGCGCTTATATCGTCGTGAGGCGATTCCGTTTATCGATTCGACACAATATTCGGTGGAAGAAATTGCCACCAAAATCATTGCCGAGACCAATTTAAAACGCCGTCATTATTAAGTTTGCTTGAAGATCGCGCATTAAAAAACCCCGTTTGGTAGCGCCTAACGGGGTTTTTATTTGAGTCACTTAACACATTAGCCTTTGGCGTTGGTGCTCTCAAAAATCTTGTCGGCAGATGCCGCAACAAAGCCGGTATACAACTTACCCGGTTGAATTTCATAGCGCTTAGCAAACTCATAAAAGCAACTTGGAATTTCAACGGTCTTATCGTTAAACTCAACCTCGACGCGGTCGGCCATGGTTGACGATTGCTCTAAATAAACCTCGGCTGAACCTTTAATTTCGCCGCCTGAGCTATTTAGTTTAAAGCCAGCGTCTTTTAATTTCTGGTTGACCTGCTCTAACGTTTGGTAGCCTGGCAAATGGTTGACGCTAACCGTGAAGTGATTAGCACGGAAGCCATAAGCCGACATCCAAGCTGCATATTCACTTTCGTCGAGTAATTCTAAATACTCGGCATGCGTCACATTCCAGTGTGTGCCAGAATATAAAAAGTCAGGCTTTTTCACCGCTTCGGCATCGATGCTATGTACCATGCGGTTGATCAGCTCTTGTACACGTGGTGAGAATTCTTCGACCAATAGCTCGCTGATAAACACCTTTGGAAACTCTGGATTACTGTGTTCATAGTGCTTTGCACGCAGTTTTTTCGCTTCAAAGTGGTAATCACCACCCTCTTTATAACCTAAGCGAATAAAGTGCTGAGCCAACGCCTCCAAGCGAACCGGCTCTAGGTTAAAGGTACGGAAAGCAACGTGATCATTGATGATGTCACGCCCTTCACCTAACACATCATGAACTTTCGCCGCTGATGGTGTTTGCTGAATATAATCTTCCCATAACTGGTTAAACAGGTCTTCGACTTGTTCAGCTTGACCCTTTTCAGACTTAAGTTCAGACATATGACCATTAACTCCTGTAAATGAATACTGTGAATAAAAAAGCCCCGCTAGTTTAACGCAGGGCTTAGATTCGCGCCAGCACCCGCCAGCGCATGCATTTAAAAAGCCGCTGGCTTGCTGATCTTTATCAACTATTGTTGACAATCAAGCCTATGTCACTGGGTTAGCGCTTAACCTCGACCGTGGCGCGCTTGTTTCAGTGAGTCAGCGACCAAAAAGGCTAATTCTAACACCTGATCGGCGTTCAAGCGCGGATCGCATTGACTACGATAACGACGGGTTAAATCGTCCTCACTGATTTGATAGGCGCCGCCGGTGCACTCGGTGACATCTTCACCGGTCATTTCTAAATGAATACCGCCGGCGTAGGTGCCTTCCGCCTGATGCACAGCAAAAAACTGTCGTAGTTCTTGATGAATGGCGTCAAAAGAACGCGTTTTAATGCCGTTATCAGCCTTCACTGTATTACCGTGCATGGGATCACTCGACCACACCACATTGCGGCCTTCGGCTTTTACCGCGCGCACTAAACGCGGTAAGTTATCAGCCAACTTGTCAGCCCCCATACGCGTGATCAAGGTCATTCGTCCTGGCTCATTCTCAGGATTTAATACATCCAATAAACGCAATACGTCATCGGCGTCAGCGGTTGGACCCACTTTGACGCCTAACGGATTATGAATACCACGCATAAATTCGACGTGCGCGTGGTCGCATTGACGCGTACGTTCACCGATCCACAACATGTGAGCCGAGCAGTCATAAGGCAAACCGGTCAACGTATCGGTCCTTGTTAGCGCTTCTTCGTAGGGTAACAACAATGCCTCGTGCGAGGTGAACAACTGAGTTTCATGAATCGTGGCATTGGTTTCGGCAGTAATACCGAGTACTTCCATAAATTTTAGCGCCGACTGAATTTGCTCAGCCACCTGCAGGTACTGTGCTTTTTGTGGGTTCGCGGCGACAAAGCTCATGTTCCACTTGTGCACCTTATGCAGGTCGGCCAGCCCCCCCTGAGCGAACGCGCGTAACAGATTCAGCGTTGCCGCAGAGTGATGATAAGCGTGCAGCATACGCTGCGGATCGGGTTGTCGCGCCGCTTCATTAAAGTCAGCACCGTTGATAATATCGCCACGATAACTGGGTAAGCTGACACCATCGATGGTCTCCAGATCGCTGGAACGCGGTTTGGCATACTGACCAGCCATACGCGCCACCTTAGTTACTGGGCAAGATCCGGCAAAGGTCATGACAATCGCCATCTGCAAGATCACTTTAAAGGTATCGCGGATTTTTGGAGCAGTAAAATCTTGAAAAGACTCAGCGCAATCACCGCCTTGCAGCAAAAAACCACGTCCGTGACAAACGTCACCTAGTTGTCGGCGTAAGCTGCGGGTTTCTTCGGCGAAGACCAGCGGTGGAAAACGCTTTAACTGACTCTCCACCGCGGCTAATTGTTCTTGATCCTGATACGACGGTTGTTGTGCAATTGGTTTTGTGCGCCAACTACGTGCACTCCAGCTTGTCATGGCCTACCTGTTTTATTAACGTCATCGGTCTCGACAATGTATCGACAATAACGATTAAACGCAACGCTCATCAAAGTCTTTTCTGTAGCGCTGCAATCCTTTTAGCAAGCGGTGGATGGCTCATAAACCACTCGGCTAAACCACCACCGCCGTGAATACCAAAAGCTTTCAGATTACCATCCAACTGCGAGGCCTGCGTGCCTTGCAAGCGACGTAAAGCGGCGATCATTTTATCGCGACCGACCAAGCTTGCCGATCCAGCATCGGCGCGATACTCACGATAACGAGAAAATGCCATGACGATGATGCTGGCCAACACGCCAAACACCAGCTCAAGTAACATAACAATAGCGATGTACGCCATGCTCCCTAAACCAGCGCCTTGCTGGTTGTTGCTGCGTGTTGCGTTATCAATAATTGATGCGATAACGCGCGCAAAAAAGATCACGAAGGTGTTCAGCACGCCCTGTAACAACGTCATCGTCACCATGTCGCCATTCTTAATATGGCTCACCTCATGCGCCAAAACCGCCTCGACCTCGTCACCATCCATCTGCGTTAATAGCCCCGTACTAACCGCCACTAAGGCATTATTGCGGCTCGCGCCAGTGGCAAAGGCATTAACGTCTGATGAAGAATAAATAGCAACATCAGGCATACCAATACCCGCTTGCTGAGCTTGCCGCTTTACCGTTTGCAAAAGCCACTGTTCAGTACGATTACGGGGCGTTTTTATTAGGGTAGCGCGCACCGAGCGCAACGCTAACCATTTAGACATCGCTAACGATAACAGTGAACCGCCAAAACCAAACAAGGCAGCAATCAACAATAAACTGCTATAGCTATTCGGATCGAGCCCCAGCAGTGGTATCAATAGGTTTAATACCACACTTAATACCAGTAACACCGCCATATTGGTGGCAATAAACAACACTATCCGCTTCATGGCTTGACTCCTGCAATCACCCTCAACTAAATATGGTGGCGACGCTGACACTTAGCAAGTGAGTGAATGACTTTATCAACAGCGTTGAGCGCTGGGAGTAGCGCTAACGTCTTGTTAGACTGTTGGCTTTGAAAAAATCGTCAGGAAGTTAAATGATGTCAGCGTTAAACGCCCTTTTATTAAGCAGTTCACGCGCCGGGGATAGTCCTTACCTCGCTCACACAAAGGCTTGGATAAAGCCCTTGATCGCCGGCAAACGTGTGTTATTTGTTCCCTATGCTGGTGTTGGCATGGCACCCGGCGAGTATCGCGATAAAGTCGCAAGCGCGCTAGCCGATTGTGGCGCCGAAGCCTTTGATTGCTTAAGTTGTAGCGATAATCCGCAAGCCGCCATCGCAGCGGCGCAAGTGATCATGGTTGGCGGTGGTAACACCTTTTGTCTACTAGCTGCCTTACAACGGCAACAACTGCTAAATGCGATGCAACATCGCCTTAACCAAGGCGCAATCTACATTGGCTGGAGCGCCGGTGCTAACCTTGCCGGTTTGAGTATTCGCACCACCAACGACATGCCTATCGTTGAACCCGAGAGCTTTCAAGCGTTGGCGCTGCTACCGGTACAACTGAATCCGCATTACAGCGACTACCAACCTGAGGGCTTTCACGGTGAAACCCGTGACCAACGTTTAGCAGAATTTATGCGCGTCGCCGCTAACACACCGATTCTGGCTATTCGGGAAGGCACAGCATTGCGCATCGAACAGCAACAGATGCGGCTGTTAGGTGAGCGTGACGGTGCGGTCTTTCTTAACGGCGAAAAACATGCATTAGTCGCCGGTGAGGATTGTAGCGAGTGGCTAAGCTATATCGCCAAACGTAGCGTTTAAGCAGCCCCCCTGTTGTCGGCTTAAGTCGCTTACGCAGGCTCCGGTAGCAGCGCATCGACCGTCAAATATTGACCGAGGTTGTGCTGCTGCCAATTGTCGACATAGGGTAAAATGCCCAAACAAGGCGCCGCCAAATGCTGACGTAAGTAATCGATATTTTCGGCTTGTCTCGCCATCCTCTGGGGTTGATTATTGACCCCTATCCAGCCGCGTAGTGTACAACCATCAGCGACAATAGCCGCGGCACTGAGTAAGGCGTGATTTAAGCAACCTAATTGTAAGCCCACCACCAACACCACGCCAGCACCACTCGCTTGTACAAAGCTCGGCATACGCAAGCCCTGATCATTAAGTGGTAATTGCCAGCCCCCGGCGCCTTCGATGACGACGTAATCAGCTCGGTATTGCTGTATTCGTTGTAAACTGGTTAGCAACCGATCCAGCTCAATTTCACGCTGCTCTTCACGGGCAGCGATATGCGGAGCAATGGCTGCCTGTAATGCGTAGGGATTGAGCAAATCGTAAGGCAACATTTGGCTAGCCGCGGCGTTTAACGCTAACGCATCTTCATTACACCAACGCGGAGCCTGTGCTTCGCCATTCGACCCCGCAGCAGTTTGCCATTCACAGCCAGCCGCTACCGGCTTCATCGCTAGCGTGCTCAAACCACGCGCCGTCAGTGCTTGCAACAGCGCCGTGCTGGCTACAGTTTTGCCGACTTCGGTGTCGGTTCCGGTAACAAAAATAGAATTCATATTGCTATTTACTCAATTTAATGGCGGACTATCGCTGCATTCAGGCTCTCAGCGCGTTAACTTCCAAAAACCTAGACACCAGCTTAACGGGTAGCATTGCTGCGCGTCTTGGGGCCATGCTTGTTCGAGCTCACGCAAGCGTCGCGGCGTCAGCAAGCCGCTTTGACGACCGGCTGTGTAGCTGGCACCAACGCCTTTAATACTCATCAATAATTGCCGTACTTGTGAAAACTGTTGGCAATAACGTTGTTGTTGCCCCTGCCAGCGTAATTGCGGGTAGTGTCGCTGCAGTTGCTGCAGTAGCTGTTCGACTTTTGCGGCACTGACAAACCGATTCTGGTGCGGTTGCTGGTCGATACCCTGCCAGGCTTGTCGCAATTCGACTAGGGAGCCATCCAGAACCAGTGCAATCAACGCCGTAGCACCGGGTTTAAGTACCCGAACACATTCGGCCACGGCACTGGTCATATCGTTACACCATTGTAATGATAGGTTGGCAACAACAAGTTCAACGCTGTCATCGGCTAGTGGCAATTGTTCCGCATCGGCCTGTAACCAGCGCCGCCACGGTTGCTCGGCGGTTGGATAGCGTTGCTGCGCTTGATGCAACATACCGGCGGCAATATCAACACCAATATAACGCCGACCATGGCGCGCTAACTGTTGATATTGACTGGCGGGGCCGCAACCCACATCAACCACGAGTTCACTGTGTTGCGCCGGTTGTTGGTCGGGTTTTTGATCAGGTTGTTGATCAGGTAATGCGGCTAACAATTGCGTGGCGCAGTATTGCTGTAAGGCGTCATGCTGGTGGTAATGGTTCGCCGCACGGCTAAAATGACGCGCAACCAATTCTTTATCATACATCTGCGTCATCATTATTCTCATTATGGCGCGCGGTTGAGGCCGCTAAACCCGCTTCAGCTAAGGCCTCCAATAAGCGGTCGATATCTTCCCGTTGATGGGCTGCAGTTAAACAAAAACGTAAGCGTGAACTGCCATTAGGCACTGTCGGTGGGCGTATGGCGCTACACCAAATACCGGCTTGCCGCAGCCGCTGACTGGCTGCTAACGCGGTCCCCTCGTCACCGCATAAACAGACTTGGATCATCGACTGTGAAGCATTGATGGGTAGTCCGAGCGTGCTGGCTTGCGTTCTAAAGTAGCTGATAAGCTGCTGTAACCGCTGCCGCCGCTGCTCACCCTGTTCGCCTGCAATCAACGTTAATGTGGCTTGTAAAGCGTAAGCCTGTGCCGGCGGCATTGCGGTTGAGTAGACCAATTCCCGATGCTGTTGTAACAAGTACTGTGCAACATCGTTATCCACCGCGATGGCGGCGCCAGCCGAGGCAAACGCTTTACCGAAGGTTATAGTCAAATAGGCCACTTCAGCGCTGCTATATTGACCAGCAACACCACGGCCTTGATAACCACTGACGCCGATACCATGCGCATCGTCGATAAATAGCTGCCGCTGCGGGGTAACCAGTTCGACTAACTGGGCTAACGCAGCAGCGTCGCCGTCCATGCTAAAAATACCCTCGCTAATCAGTAGCTGATTGCCCTCGCGGCCGGTTAACTGTTGTGCCAGTTTATTTATCTGGTTATGTAAGAAGCGTCTAAACGCGGTGCCGCTATGGCGGGCGCCGTCGATCAGCGACGCATGTGCCAGCTTGTCTAACCATAACCCTTGATAGGCAGGTGCCAAGGCACAAAGTAAACCGTGATTAGCGGCAAAACCACTGCTAAACAACAGCACTTGGTCGCGCCCTAACCAATCCGCTAACTGTTCCGCTAACTCGGCGTGCGGACGTTGATAACCGGTCACCAACGGCGATGCGGTGCTGCCGCAGCCATAACGACTTAAGCCTTGTTGATAAGCATCGATAAGCTCAGGATGGTGGCTCAAGCCTAAGTAATCATTACTGCTAAAGTTTAAATAACGCTGCCCGTGCAGCTTCAGAAAGCGAGGCGCCTCGGCAGCATCGCCGTCGTTACAACTAAGCTGACGCAATTGCTGCCGCTGCAAACGCTGCTGACATTGCGCCTGCATCCAGGCAAACGCCGTTTGCTCACTCATGCCACCTTCACTCGCTGCTACTAGCGCCGCTTTACACGGCGTTGTTCTGTGGACGTTCTGATAACTATGATGCGTCGTAAAACAACGGCGCCTGCTGTTGCTCGCTGACGGCGTCACGGATCACCGCTTCATGAACATCATCGCTGTAGCCATCACGCTGCTCCGGGCGAATACCGAGTTTGGCGAACAAATCTTGGTCGCGCTGTGCGGCAGGGTTGGCGGTAGTTAATAACCGTTCACCATAAAAAATCGAGTTAGCGCCGGCTAAAAAGCACAGTGCTTGAGTTTGTTCATTCATGTCTTCACGACCGGCTGATAAACGTACGTGCGAAGCCGGCATTAAAATACGTGCCACCGCGATGGTACGAATAAACTCAAATGCGTCGAGATCGTCTAACTCGGCAAACGGTGTGCCCTCGACCTTAACCAGCATATTAATGGGCACGCTTTCAGGGTGTTGCGGCAGATTAGCCAATTGTTGCAAAAGTGCTGCACGATCACGACTGCCCTCGCCCATGCCAACGATGCCACCAGAACAAATTTTCATACCCGCTTCACGCACATGGCTGAGGGTGTCCAAGCGGTCTTGATAGGTTCGGGTAGTGATGATGTCGCCGTAAAACTCTGGTGACGTATCCAAATTGTGATTGTAATAATCTAAACCGGCCTGCTGTAACATTTTAGCCTGTTCTGGCGACAACATACCTAAGGTCATACAGGTTTCTAAGCCCATTGCCTTAACCCCTTTGACCATTTCGATCAAATACGGCATATCGCGATCTTTCGGGTTACGCCAAGCAGCACCCATACAAAAGCGTGAAGCGCCGATATCTTTGGCTGCAGCAGCTTCGGTTAAGACCTTTTCCACTTGCATCAAACGTTCGCGGTCAACATCGGTGGTGTAATGCGCGCTTTGCGGACAATATTTACAGTCCTCTGGGCAGGCGCCGGTTTTAATCGATAGTAGCGTGCTAACTTGGACTTCGTTAGCGTTAAAGTGCTGACGATGGACTTGTTGCGCTTGAAATAGTAAGTCGTTAAACGGTAACTCGAACAACGCTTGAATTTCGCTCAGTTGCCAGTCGTGACGTGTTGGTTGGCTCATAGCAATTTTGGTCTGATTGTTGTGTGCGTGTCGACTAGGATACGAGTAGCCGTTACACTGTCAACAAATTAAAGCAGAAAAACCTTACATCTGGTTATTTTTTATGCAAGAGCCTGTGCAACACCGTCCTTCGCTAACCGACGCCGACCTGCAATTTGATCGTGACCACATTTGGCATCCCTATACCTCGCTAGCCGATCCGTTACCCAGTTATCCGATAGTAGCTGCCGCGGGTTGCGAACTAGAACTGGCCGATGGGCGTCGCTTGGTGGATGGTATGGCATCGTGGTGGGCAGCCATTCACGGCTATAATCATGCCTATTTAAATGCCGCCGCCACCGAGCAGTTGCAACACATGAGTCATGTTATGTTTGGTGGCATTACCCACCCACCGGCAGTCGCGCTAGCGCGGCAATTAGTGGCCATCACACCGGCCAGTTTAGATGCGGTATTTTTTGCCGATTCTGGTTCTGTGGCGGTTGAAGTGGCGATTAAAATGGCGATTCAATATTGGGTGAGTCTGGATAAGCCACAAAAAAATCGTTTAGTCACCATAAAGCGTGGCTATCACGGCGATACCTTTGCCGCCATGTCGGTGTGTGACCCAGTCAATGGTATGCATGGCTTGTTTCAAGGTGCCGTACGTCCGCAGTTATTTGCCGATGCCCCGGAGCTAACGCCAGAACAAGATTGGCAACAGCAAGATATTGCTAGTTTGACGCAATTGCTCGAGCAACAACACCAGCAAATCGCCGCTCTTATACTAGAGCCGATTGTGCAAGGCGCTGGTGGCATGCGCTTTTATCACCCCGAGTATTTACGTCAGGCGCGACGCTTATGTGACCATTATCAGGTGTTACTGATTGCCGATGAAATTGCTACCGGCTTCGGCCGCACCGGACGCTTATTTGCCTGTCAGCATGCCGATATCGAACCCGATATTATGTGTCTGGGTAAAGCGCTAACGGGTGGCTATATGACGCTGGCGGCAGTAATGACACAACGGCATGTCGCCAACACCATCGGTCAGGGCAACGGCGGCGGTGCGTTAATGCACGGCCCGACCTTTATGGGCAACCCGCTGGCTTGTGCCGTAGCGAACGCCAGTTTGGCGTTACTCACTCATCAGCCTTGGCAGTTGCGTGTACACTCGATTGAACAACAACTGCGCGCTCGCTTACTTGGCTTTAATCGTTATGCTAGCGTCGCGGATGCCCGTGTGCTGGGTGCTATTGGCGTGGTAGAAATGCAGCGACCGGTTAATGTGGCAGCACTACAAAAGCGCTTTGTCGAAGCCGGTGTATGGATACGTCCGTTTGGCAAGTTAATTTATATCATGCCGCCCTACGTGATCAGCCGACAACAACTTGAACGCCTGTTAGACGCTATCGAAATGGTGGTATCAGATACTGACTAAATAGTACACAAAACCCGCTACGCACATGAAAATTAAAATAACTAGGTTAAACCAATAATGTTCACGGCTGGAGCGGTACATGACAATATTCAGGGCGAGGCTTAAGCAACTTAAGCACAAACCAAAACTGAGTGCGATCAGATATAAATCTGACAAGGTGATCAACCAGTAATCCCTTACCGGAATACCAAAAAAGTGAGTCAGAATAGTATTGGGCTCTGGCCGCGCATAATGAAAAGTAATTAACGCAATAACAAAGCTGAGCCAGCCCAAAATGTTGAGCCAGCCAACCACGCGCGACCAACAAGCCATGCTACACAAATACGCTAAGGCACTTTGAGGCGGTTGTTTTTGCAACTTTTCGGCGTTTTCTTGCATGAAAGCGACCCTACAACGACGACTGATACTTGAGTCTGAGCCAAACCGAGGTAACATAGCAAGCTTTGCTAGCAAATAATTATCTTTGTAGTAATGATTGTCTGATTGGACAGTACAGTCACCACGTAAACTATATTTAGCGGAGTATAACCATTTATGTCCTACGCCTCTGTCGTTGACGTGCTGACCGGTAAACACCCGGTTGGCACCACCGTCACTGTGCGCGGTTGGGTACGCACCCGCCGTGACTCTAAAGCCGGTATTTCATTTATTAATTTACACGATGGCTCGTGTTTTGATGCATTACAGGCGGTGGTTGCCAATACTCTGTCGAATTACAGCAGCGAAGTGCAAAAGCTCACCACGGGTTGTGCTGTCGCCATTACCGGTGAAGTGGCCGCCTCGCAAGGTCAGGGACAGTCGTTTGAACTACAAGCCAGCGATTTACAGGTATATGGCTGGGTGGAAGACCCTGATACTTACCCCATGGCGCCGAAACGGCATAGCATGGAATACCTACGTGAATACGCGCATTTACGTCCGCGTACCAACATTACCGGCGCCGTCATGCGTGTGCGCAATTGCTTGGCGCAAGCGGTACACCGTTTCTTCCATGAGCACGGTTATTTGTGGGTCAGCACGCCCATTATCACCGCCTCAGATTGTGAGGGTGCCGGCGAAATGTTCCGCGTCTCGACGTTAGACTTGATGAATCTGCCACACAAGGACGACGGTAGTATCGACTTTAGTCAGGATTTTTTCGGTAAAGAGGCCTACTTAACCGTTTCTGGTCAGTTAAACGCCGAAACCTATGCTTGCGCGTTATCTAAAGTGTATACCTTTGGCCCTACCTTCCGTGCTGAGAACTCAAACACCAGCCGTCATTTATCCGAGTTCTGGATGGTCGAACCAGAGGTCGCATTTGCCGATTTAGATCAAGTCGCGGGCTTAGCCGAAGCGATGCTGAAATATGTGTTTAAGGCGGTAATGGAAGAACGCGCCGACGATTTAGCGTTTTTCAACCAGCGCATCGATAACACCGTGCTAGAACGCTTACAAAAAATGGTCAGTAGCGACTTTGTACACATGGATTACACCGACGCCATCGATATTTTACAAAACTGTGGCGAGCAGTTTGAGTACCCAGTCAGCTGGGGCGTCGATTTGCAATCGGAGCACGAGCGCTACTTAGCCGAAAAACATGTCGGAGGACCGGTCATATTAAAGAACTACCCGCGCGACATTAAAGCCTTTTATATGCGTCAAAACGATGACGGCAAAACCGTGGCGGCGATGGACGTATTGGCACCGGGTATCGGCGAAATTATCGGTGGTAGCGCCCGCGAAGAGCGTTTAGATGTGCTTGATAAACGTTTGGACGAGATGCAGTTGCCAAAAGCTGAGTACCAATGGTATCGCGACTTACGTCGTTACGGTACGGTGCCGCACGCCGGTTTCGGTTTGGGGTTTGAGCGCCTAGTCGCTTATGTCACCGGTGTACAAAACATTCGTGACGTGATTCCGTTTCCGCGAACCCCGAAAAACGCCAGTTATTAAGCTGATAACCTTAGTTTCACGCCATAAAAAAAGCCGACTAAACAACGTCGGCTTTTTTATTAATGCTTTAGTCAGTTGACCAAGCTCGGTCGTCCTTACTTACCATTTATCTTCGCTTTTACGCACCACTTCAAACGTATTGCGGTCCAGCTTGATATCATAGTCTTTACCGTCGCTGCCGTAGCCTTCGGCTTCGACATAACGCTCTTCTAAATCAATGCTATCTAAGCTGACAATATCAGCATTCTTTAAAGCATCAATGACGTCTGATAATTGCTCAGCGGTTAGGCCGTAAGCGGCATCATCGTCCTGCTCAACCTCTTCTTCCAGCACTTGACCGTCTAAGCTAAAGCGTACTTCGGCTTCGCGGTTTTCACCGACCCAACCTTCCACATCGATACTTGAGCGATCGGCAGTCTGAATTTCAACAAAGTGGGTAAAACCATACTCTTTAGCTTGATCAACCACACTCGAAAAGCTGTCCAATTTATGGCCTTCGGCAGCCATTGCAGTTGCTGGCAATACCATTGCCGCTGATAAAGAAAGTGCTAAAGCTGATTTCCGTATTACGTTTTGCATGACTATCTCCTTAATTTCAGTCGTACTTAATTAACACTTCAAACGACAGCCTTTTGCGCTAGGCTTGTCATTAACTGTAGGTACGTGATACTTAAAAAAACAGTTCATTTACGCAATTTTACGGCTTATTAGCGTACTATTTACAATGATTTAGTCGTTGATCTAGCGGTTATTCTCAACCCTGCTCAAACAATTCTTGATAGTCTTTCTCAGGCTTGATTGGGATCGGAACCGCCGGTGTACCGATATATAAGAAGCCGATAACGTGGTCATCGCCTTGACAGCCAAGCGCTGCATTTACGTAGTCATCCTGAGCCAACCAGCCGGTGCGCCAAATGGCCCCTAAATCTTGCGCAAAAGCCGCTTGTTGCATCGCCATAGCAGCACAAGCCGCGCTACATAACTGCTCAAACGCGGGGACTTTGTCATGCGCTTGATAACGTGTGCAAACGGCAATAATTAGCGGTGCTCGCATCGGTTGTTGCTGTGCTTTACTGATTTCAGCTTCGCTTTTGCCAGCCTTTGCCGCGGCTTGCGCAAAAATATCGCCAAGTCGTTGTCGCCCTTGTTCCTGATACTCAATAAAACGATACGGCGATAACGCCATATGGTCTGGCACTCGCACGGCAGCCCGTCGGATCACGTGTAATTGCTGTGCGTTGGGCGGGGGATCAATAAGACGAGGCATCGACGAACGTTGCAACAGTAAATCTAAAGCGTCCATTAGGATTTCCTGTGTTTAGAATAGCTGCCCTAAGCTAGCAAATTTTTGTCACTAGGTTAATCGACACAAGCGCTTTTTGTGGTTTTTTCTAACTATCATTGATACCGCGATTTAGGTCTGCTGGCTAACCCCACTATCACTATACATTGTTAGTTACATTCTGCTGCTGGTGTCGCTGTCACAAATTGGTTAGTCTTGGGCGTAATTCTAGGCAAATAGTAGTGAATGATATGCGAGTCATCTCCTCATTTTTTAAATTTCTATGGGCAATTATCAACGGCGCCAGACGGCTTATCGTTAACTTGGTTTTCTTTGCGGTATTAGCCATTGTGTTAGTGTTGATCTTTAGCGAAGAAGAGCCGTTGACCGTACCTGATAGCAGTATTTTGGTACTTAACCCAGTAGGTATCATCGTTGATGAAGAAACCTGGGTTGATCCGGTCGAAAAGGCGTTTGGCCAGGCACTGGGCGCCGAAGACGAGACGCCGGAGGTCTTACTGAGCGACTTGGTGAATGCCATTAATCGCGCTCGCGACGATGACCGCATCGGCGCCATTTATTTGAATTTAGAAAATTTAATGGGTGGCGGTATTAGTAAATTGCAGCGTATCGGCGCGGCACTCGACCAGTTCCGTACCAGTGGCAAACCGATTATTGCGCACGGCGATAACTTCTCGCAAACGCAATATTATTTAGCCAGTTATGCCGATGATCTGAGTTTGAATCCGTTGGGTATGGTTGAGTTTAATGGTTTTAATTACACTCAGCTTTATTTTAAAGAGCTGCTCGATAAGCTCCATATCAAACCCTATATTTTTAAAGTTGGTCAATATAAATCTGCAGTAGAGCCCTTTACTCGTAACGATATGTCTGAGCAGGCGCGCGAAGCCAATAAAGTCGTATTTGACGATTTATGGCAGGCATTTAAAGCCGATATTACTAGCCATCGCGCCTTAACCGACGCTATCAGCAGCGGCCAACAAGCCCCCTATATGGAGGCGTTACGGGCCGCCAACGGCGACTTTGCGCAAATGGCTGTCGACAACGGCTTGGTGGATGCCTTAAAGACCTCTGAAGCCGTACGTACCGAGCTGATTAACCTGTCAGGTTATGACAAAGATGAAGAGAGCTTCCGTGGCATTGGCTTCAAGCATTATTTAGCAGCGACCGATCAAGATGAAGGCTTTGGCGCCGACAACCGCGACCAGATAGCGGTTATCGTTGCCCGTGGTAGCATTGTTCCCGGTTACCAAAAACCCGGTATGATCGGTGGTGATAGCACCGCCGAACAACTGCGCGATGCGCGTTTAAATAAGCATACTAAAGCGGTGGTGTTCCGTATCGACAGCCCCGGTGGTAGTGGCTTTGCTTCGGAAAAGATTCGTCAACAGGTGTTAGAGCTTAAACGCGCTGGTATTCCGGTCGTGGTATCAATGAGCTCAGTCGCAGCTTCAGGCGGTTACTGGATCGCCGCCGACGCCGACGAGATTTTTGCGGCGCCAACAACCATCACCGGATCCATTGGCGTGTTTGGCGTGGTCATGACTTTTGAAGATAGCTTGGCGCAAATCGGTGTACATTCCGATCAAGTCAATACCACTGAGTTGAGCGGTATGACCACGGTAAAAGCACTGAACGAGTCACAACAAGAGATGTTCCAGTTATCGGTTGAGAGTGCTTATGAGCAGTTCATCAACTTGGTGGCCAATGCCCGCGGCATGACCCCTGCTGCGGTCCACGAAATTGCTCAGGGACGCATTTGGACAGGTCGTCAGGCGCTTGAATTAGGTTTAGTCGATGAACTGGGTGGCTTTGATGATGCGGTAGCAAAAGCCGCTGAGCTGGCTGCTATTGATAGCTATCGACTACAAACCTATCAACCAGAGCTGACAGCTCGCGAGCAATTTATTGCTGAACTTTTTGGTGAGTCTGCCAGTTTACTGGGGGTTTCCCCACTGGCTAGCGATTCCTCGCCTTGGTTACTGCAACAACTACGTCAAGTGGCTAGCAGCGCCGATGAACTCAAGACTTTCAGCGATCCTCGTGCGGTTTATGCTTACTGTACATTGTGTCCAGCGGTGCAATAGCGCTGTTAATAGATACGCACTGGCTATCGCGTAATCGTGATAGCAAAAAACGGGAGCCGAACGGCTCCCGTTTTTATTAGGTTTTTTGTTATACTCGCGCCATGGTCGCGAAAAGGATGTGCAAGTGAACAAAAAACGAATCTACGTTGCTTATACCGGTGGTACCATTGGTATGCGAAAGTCAGCACAAGGCTATGTCCCTGTGCCCGGCTTTTTAACCGAGTGCGTTAATAAAATGCCGGAGTTTTTCCGCGACGAAATGCCTCACTTCAGCATCAATGAATATACGCCGTTAATGGATTCATCGGATATGTCACCGAGTGATTGGCAACATATCGCCGACGACATTCAAGCCAATTACCGTGATTACGATGGTTTTGTCATTCTGCACGGCACCGATACCATGGCGTATACTGCCTCGGCATTATCGTTTATGCTAGAGAATCTGTCTAAGCCAGTTATCGTAACGGGTTCCCAGATCCCGCTAGCGGCGTTACGCTCTGATGGCCAAACTAATTTGCTTAACGCCTTATATATCGCCGCTAACTATCCTATCCACGAAGTGTCACTATTTTTTAATAACCGCCTTTATCGTGGCAACCGCGCAACAAAAGCTGATGCCAATGGCTTTAATGCCTTTGCGTCACCGAATTATCCGGCGTTATTAAATGCCGGTATTCAAATCACGCTGGACGCTGGTGAGCTTAAGCCTATTGTGCAACAAGACTTAAGTGTCAGTGGCATTACCCCACAACCGATTGGTGTAGTGACCTTGTACCCTGGGATTTCCCATGAAATCGTCGATAACTTGCTACAACAACCGGTTAAAGCATTGATCATGCAAAGTTATGGGGTTGGCAACGCGCCGCAGAATGAGAAGCTGTTGTCGCGCTTAGCGCGTGCCGTCGAACAAGAAATCGTCGTACTCAATCGTACTCAGTGTTTTCAGGGACGAGTCAATATGAGTGGCTACGCCACCGGTCACGGACTGGCCGAAGTTGGCGTTGTCGGCGCGAGTGATATGACCATTGAGGCAGCTTTGACAAAACTACATTACTTACTGTCAAAATCTTTGCCTTACGCGCAATTAACAGAATTATTGCAGCAAGACTTACGTGGTGAATTAAGCGTGGTGAATTAAACCGGTGCAATAAAGCGGGCTTAATCGAGCCCGCTCTATCCAACGATAATTTACTGCTCGTTATCAGCAACCACCACCCGGTTACGCCCTTCGCTCTTCGCTTGGTAAGAGGCTTTATCAGCTCGTCTTAACCAGTCGTTGATATATTCGTTTGCTTGAAACTCAGCCACCCCGATACTACTCGTTAAGGCGCTGACGTATGGTGACTGCTCTAGCTCTAGAGCATCAATTTCGGCTCTAATTTGCTCGGCAATCGGTATCGCTTGCTGAACATTACAATGACATAACACCACGACAAATTCGTCACCGCCAATGCGCGCAGCAATATCTTGCTCGCGTATTTGCGCCTTAATAATTTGTCCGATCGCGCGTAACACGCGATCGCCCATTTCATGCCCTTGATTATCATTAATGGCTTTGAAAAAATCTAAATCGATAGCCAAAAGACTGCTAGTTTGATTTTCTTTTGTACAAGCTCGATAACAAAGCGAAATTGCTTCTTCATACCCGCGACGATTCAATAAACCCGTTAATGGATCATTATTAGCCGCCGTTTCTAGCGCTTTTTCACGTTCATAACGTTCGCTAATATCAACGATAGTTGCCAGCGATCCTAGTAGTTCGCCATCACGAACCACTGGATAGCCCTGACAATTGACCCAAACCCAATCACCGTTGGGTTTTTCATAAGGATGGTCGAAACTAAAGTAACGACCATACTTAAAGACCTGTTGCCAATGACGTTGCAACTGCTCACGATATGTTTCTGGGATCTGCTGCAACCACCGGCCTTGTTCAAAAAAATCACTCGGCCAACCGGTAATACGAGTCGCGGCTGAATTAACAAACTCCGCTTTTCCTTGCTCATCCGCCACCCACATGCCCACGTTAGAGGCTTCTAAAATAGTGGTTAAATAGCCTTGTCGGGCAACCAGTTGGCGATGGCTGTTCTGATTCTCTCGTAGTTGCTGGTTAAAGCTATCGATGACTCGATCGAGGTCTTGATAGCCAGACAGTGAGATTTGACTACGCTGGCCCGATTGCACACGACCAATATCGCGGGCTAATAGCGATAGTTTACGTAACTGCAATTGTACAATGAAGGCAATTAACAACAGCAATACCGCGCCGACAACAACAAACAGTAATGTCTGCAATTTACCGTAAAGTTGCGCGTTTTCCTGCGCTTCACTGGATGGCAATACACTGACAGCAACCCATGAATACCCCGGTAACTGCGCAAAAGACTGTAAGGTTTCAACTTGTTTGTAATTGAGGCGCTCGACGGTACCATTCCACCCCTGACGCGCTTGTTTTAAATACTGAAAAAAGTCCGATTCGGTGACATGCTTCATCAGTAATTGCGGATCAGGATGAGCGATAATGTTATTGTCGCCACTAAACAACGCGACATAACCCGCCTCACCCACTGAGGCTTCACGAATCCGCTTGAGTAAATGGTTATTCTGTAAATCAAAACCCGCCACGACCACGCCTAACAACTTTCCCGTCTCGTCGCGTACAGCATGACTGAGGTTTATCATCGGAATATCCGGTAAGTTGCCATTGCTGACAAAAAACGGTTCGCTAATGACTACGGATTGACTGCGTAAAGCTTCACGGTAATAGCCTCGTTCGCTGACATCATAGCCACGACGTATCCCTAAGTCTGGCCATTCGTCTTTAATAATGCCGTCGGCGCCGACAACCAGCAGGTTGTCAAACAACACCCGTAAGCCGGATTCGTCGCGCAATAGTGGCTGACCGTATTCGGTATGGGTATGGCGAAAAGACCATTGTCGAATCGCCTCTTTGCGCGTATCCAGCATAAACCGAATCGAGTCAGCAATACGCTTAGTGCTTTCGGTGAGCTGCTGCCCAGCAACTTCATTGGCAAGTTGTCGTTGCAATTGATAAGCACTGACGATTAATACCGTAATAGCGACACAGATACTAAAAAACACACTCCAAAAAAGCTGTGCGGTTAGCGTTCTGCGAAAGCGAAATTTAAACATGACTAGCGCCTTAAACACGCGATCTGAACAAATGTTATATCAACGTTAATAGCTAAAAAGATCAAGTAGAATTTACATGCTTTAAGATGATCACCCAAACAACAGAAAAGCCACGACAACTGATGACATTCGTGAGCAAATCAGTATGCTGTTTGACAACGCTTATAACGATAACAATATTATGGACACTCAGCAGACCAATTCACCCGCCTTCTCATCGCGCTTAGGCTTTATTCTTGCGGCAGCGGGTTCTGCCGTCGGCGTCGGTAATATCTGGGGCTTCCCAACCCAAGCAGCCAGTAACGGCGGTGGTGCTTTTTTATTGGTGTATTTGGTCATGATTGTGTTGCTTGCCTATCCGATGTTAGTTGCCGAAGTAACCATTGGTCGCTTACGCCAACGCAATCCGGTGGCCTCGCTACGTAGCCTGTCTGAACGTCCTTGGTTGCGTCGTTTCGGCGCTACCAGCGGTATTGTTGGTTTGCTCGTGTTAGCGTTGATCCTCAGTTTTTATGCCATCGTATCCGGCTGGTTATTAGCCTATATGTTAGCGCCGTTAATGTCGCTACTTGGCCTCACACAAACAGCAACGTGGTTAACCGAATTTTCCATCACACGTAATATCAGCATGATGGTGATTTTTATGCTGCTAACCATTTACGTGGTACGTGCTGGTGTTAGCCAAGGTATCGAGCGCTGGTCGCGACGCTTAATGCCGTTATTATTTATTCTCTTGTTGCTGATGGCAGCCTATATTTTAACCTTGCCGGGCGCCTTAGACGGATTAAAAATGTATCTGGTGCCTGATTTTAGCCGCATTAACGATCCTGACTTAATCATTCGAGCTATGGGCCAAGCCTTTTTTTCATTATCCATCGGCGTCTGCTGCATGATGACTTACGGCGCGTACCTATCGCGTGATGCCAACCTTCCGAAAACCACGGCTTGGGTGGCCGGTATCGACACGCTGGTGGCGTTCTTAGCGGGCTTGCTGATCCTACCGGCGATGTTTGCCGCGCAAGCCAACGGTGTAGCCATTTATGCGGCTGACGGTAGTTTACTGTCTGCCGATACCTTGGTGTTCACAGTATTACCCGCGATGTTCGATACCTTAGGCGGCGCCGGACCCTATGCCGCATTTGGCTTCTTTTTATTGATGACCATCGCTGCCGTAACCTCGTCGATTTCGATGTTGGAAGCGCCGGTTAATACCCTTTGTGAGGAAACACAGAGTCGCCGCAATGGCGTGGTCTGGTTGGTAGCCGGCAGCATTGCCATATTCTCGGCGATTATCGTATTTAATTTTGATGCGTTATTTGGTTTGGTGGTTACCGTTACTACGGTGTATATGCAACCGTTAATGGCGTTGATATTTGGTGTCATGCTGACTTGGGTATTACGTCAGCACTTGTTATTAAGAGCATTGCAGCAAGGCGCTGAAAATATCGAGACCAGTTACTTTTGGCGTATCTGGCCTTGGTACGTCAAATTTATCTGTCCTTTACTCATTTTGCTGGTGATGTGGCGTGGCTAATCCAACCACGCCTCAATCAGACTGATTAATTTAATTGGCGGTCGGGCATCTTTGGTAATTGTAGCAAGACCCGAGAGCCCTTTTGTGTTTGCTCATCAATGCGCAAGTCGGCGTTGAGTAAGGTGGCTAAATGACGGCTTAGCGCAAGCCCTAAGCCAACAGCGCTCACCGGCTCGTCACGCTTGGCTAACTCAGGCCATTGAATAAACGCTTGTTGTGTGTCGAGTTCTGCCGGCATACCGGCGCCCACATCACTCACGGTAAGTAACAAGTGTTGTTGCTGATCGCGTAATTTCACCTGAATAACTTTACCCGGTGGACTGTGCTGAATGGCATTATCAAGCAGATTCAGGATAATAAGCCGTAAGTAACGACGGTCAGCCCAGGCGTAAGCCGCTTCCGGCACCTCGAAATGCAGTGTCAGACGTCGCTGCTCGGCACAAGGTAATAATTGTTGGTCAAGCTGCTGCAATAATTCTGATAGATTAACCACCGCAGCCTCAGGCGCAATCGCGTCCATTTGCCACGCTAAATAGGTAACCAAATTATGTAACTGACGACTCCACTGCTGCCGCTGACAGCGCTGTGCTAGGCTATCGTCACTCAATTCAAGTTGATCTAACCAGTCCAGCAATGGCGACACCAATAGCTGTTCAAAGCGCGGTAAGCCGCGCTGCCAAACAGCGTTTTGTTGCTGTTGTTGCGCGACTAATTGCTGTTGCTGCTGTTGTTGTTGATACCACTCAGTAACGTCAATATGCAGCCCGTTTATCAGCGTTTGACCATTCTCTGATTCGGCGCATACTGCATATGCTCGTAGCCAACGTGCTGGGCTAGTGGCGGTGGCCCGTAACTGAAAGTCGATGTGATCAGCCAGCGTTTCACGTGTCTCTGTTTGACAGTGGAAGGTCAATACCGCGTGCCGTTGTTGTTTGTCCAGCAACACGGCGAACTGTTCGATGGCGTAAGTTTTGGCCGCACTGATACCCTCGGCATCAGCCATCATAACGGTGATTCGACGTGTTTGCGGCTGATACTGCCAAGGCCGATACAGGCCATGTCGTTGAAGCAAACCGACGAGCTGTTGCTGCTCTTGCAGTGCTAACTGTTGTTGCTGTTGCTGACGCTGGTTAGACGTCAACTCTTGAGCAAGCTGCTGAAGTTCGCGACTGTATAACGCGTTAATGTCAGTGTCTGGCTGACCAAGCAAGGCTTGGCTAGCGGCACTTAACGCACGTTGCTGGCGCGCTAATAACGCGCTTGCCAATATGCTCGACAGCAACCACAGCAGCACTATCGCTGCACTGGCATGCAGTAGTGAGCACGGTATGGTGGTTGGCCATTGTCCTTGTCGCAGTGCCATATATGTCTGTTGCAGCGGTGTCTCGGGCACAATCACCAAGCCCTGCCATGGGAAATTCGGCAATGCGCTAAAGTGTTGCCGCTGGCCCAGCCAACGCTGTTGTAGCCAGCGATAACGGGTGTCACTTTCGGGTAAACGAGTTAACCTTTGTGACCGCAAATCGGCCAGTGCCGCGCTGCCGCTGGTTAACTCGGCTAGCAGCTCATCGGTATCGCCATCAATGAATAAGTAGCGGCTATCCACAGTCATTTTGCCGACCCGTTGTACCAACGCATGAATCGGCAACTGAAAAGCCAAATATTGGGGTCTTAGCTGACCATCGTAGACTTCCGATACCAGTGTTAACTGTGCCACTCGTTCCGCTGTTGCTGGCATTATTAGCCAACGACAAGGGCAATTGACGTTAGTCGCTGACGATGCTGGCTCGGCGGGCGACTTTGCGGCATCCGCCAGCCACTGATTAACGCTCGCCAACGATAAGCGTTGCAATCGAGCTTGTGGCCAACGTTGTAGACTTTCGGGCAAGCTCGTCGACGTCAGTGACGTCGAGGCGGACGTTAACGATAAGCCCGGTAACGGCTGACGGCTTGATAAGTAAGCGGCAAAATCCTGCTGAAACAGCTGCAGTTCGCTTTCAACAGCGGTCTGCCATGCTGCTGCCTCGCGTGCTAACGATTGTCGTTGCTGGTTCTGTTGGCTAAGCCATGTGGTATAAAACCATGCCGCAATAGCGACGACGCTGAACATGGCCGATAGCACAATAAAAGCCGCTAGCGTGCGCCGATATCGTTGCCTAAACGTCGGTAATAGCTTTATTTTTGATTTCGGTTCCGCGGCAACCCTAGGCATAGTCAACGTCCCTATTATGATTCTGTATCGGTAACAAACCGGCGGGCTGAATGCCCTGAATCACCCGCCAGTAGCGCCAATAGAGTCGAATTAAATAGGAAAGTTCCGGTTAGCCCATGTAAAGGTTGAGCAATCAACCATTATCGTCTTGGCTATCCGCAGGCACCAATCTTAGGTACTAATCCAGATACTCACTCCATTACTATGAAGAAGTGCTAAATAAGCCCATAAACTCATCAACTGGCGTTGCTATCAGCCGTTCGTGATCGTTGCAAAGCTCAAATAAATGTTGGCTTTGCTGTGTCGCGAAACGCGTTGCTAAATTACGGCGGAATTTTTGTGTTAACAGGGGTAACCCCTCTTGTCGACGTTTACGATGACCGACCGGATACTCAACGGCCACCGTTTCGGTTTCACTGCCATCGTTAAAAGTGATAGATAACGCATTAGCGATTGAACGTTTATCAGGGTCTAAATAGTCTTGGCTATACTGTGAGTTTTCTTTGATAACGATCCGTGCGCGCAAATCATCAATCAGATCAGCGTGTTGTTGATGAAATTCGTCTTCGTAATATTCCGCTTTTAAATCACCAAAAATCAACGCGACTACGGTCATATATTGTAAGCAGTGATCGCGGTCAGCGGGATTAGCCAACTGCCCTTCTTTGGAAATAATGCGGATGGCCGACTCATGGGTCGTCAAAGTAATTTGCTTTATATCCTGCAATCGTTGTTTAACCTGTGAATGCAAACTGATAGCCGCTTCACACGCTGTTTGCGCATGAAACTCGGCGGGAAAAGCAATTTTAAACAAAATGTTTTGCATCACGTAGCTAGCAAATGGCTGGGTTAGTTTAAATTGGCGTTGCTCGGGTGGTTTCAGTTGCTGATCGCGGTTAGTTTTACTAAAGAGTACATCGTAAAATCCCCATTGCGGCGCCGTTAATGCGCTAGGAATGCCCATTTCGCCGCGCATGGCAATATCGGCCAAGCGCACCGCTCGCGAGCTAGCGTCACCAGCTGCCCAGGATTTACGAGAGCCAGCATTGGGAGCATGCCGATAGGTGCGCAATGCCTGACCGTCCACCCATGCATGAGATATTGCCGACATTAATTGCTCTCGATTGGCCCCCATTAAAGCGGCGGCGACTGCCGTTGAAGCGACTTTGACCAACACCACATGGTCTAACCCTACCCGATTAAAACTGTTTTCAAGTGCCAAAATGCCCTGAATCTCATGGGCGATGATCATGTAGTGTAAAACGGTTTTCATCGTTAACGGCGCTTGTTGCTGACGCTGACGACGTTGAGAAACATGGTCAGCGACCGCTAAAATCGCGCCCAGATTATCTGAGGGATGTCCCCACTCGGCCGCTAGCCAAGTGTCGTTGTAATCCAGCCAACGAATAATACAACCGATATCCCAAGCGGCCTTAACTGGATCTAACTGCGACGCAGTACCGGGTACACGAGCGCCATCAGGCACAATGGTACCAGCGACCAGAGGGCCTAAATGTTTGCTGCACTCAGGAAAACGTAAAGCTAATAAACCACAACCTATAGAATCCATCAGGCAATAACGCGCTGTCTGCCATGCCTCGTCGCTATCTGGCTGATAACTTAATACATAATCGGCAATTTGCTGAATCACCGTATCGTATGCGGGGCGTTGATTGCTTTCTACATGATTGGCCATAATCGTTGTGCTCCTTGCATCAAAAATGTTTGCCGCTAGGAAAAGGCGGTCACGCTGAACCGATAACTAAGCGTAGTTTATTATCATACGCGACTGTGCTGATTTAGATTGCCGGTTGAGATGACTAAGTAACGAACGACGTCAGCGCGAGTATCGCTAAAGTAAATACAGATAAAAAAAGCCCGGAACCAATCCAGATTGTTCCGGGCATAGGGGAATGGCTCAATGGATGAGCCGTGCGCTAACTCGGTGACTGTTTAAGAGGTTAAAGCTGAGCCAGATTGGCGGTATCGAACGTTGTCAAAAAACCATTCAGCGACTGCTTAACTTTTAAACAATGAGTAACTTTTTAGTCTAGCCAAAAAAAACCTGATTGCTAATTTTTGTGGATATTTATTTTTATTTAGCAACATTAGTCTAGCTAACTTGTACGCACGCTCCACACAGGTTACCCACAGCTTTTACTGCGCAGGTAAGACTAGCCGCTATGCCTCACCGAATAACTGGTAATAGTTTTCACGAGTCACGCGAGCGACAGTCTCTAAACGCTCGCCTTTTACATCTGCGACCCATTTGGCGACATCAGCGACGTAAGCGGGCTGATTCTGTTTACCACGATGCGGTACCGGTGCTAACCATGGGCTATCGGTCTCGATAAGTAGCTTATCAAGTGGCAGTGCTTTGACTGTAGCACGCAGTGCTTCAGCATTTCGAAAGGATACGATGCCCGATATCGAGATCATAAAATCGAGTTCATCAATAGCCTGCTTTGCCATCTCGGTCGACTCAGTAAAGCAATGTAATACACCGCGACAACGTTGCGCTTGCCCAGCTTTCAAAATCGATAAGGTATCTTGCTGCGCATCACGCGTGTGAATGATCAGCGGCTTGTTCAGCTCGACGGCGACCTCGACATGGTTAGCAAAATGCGCTTGTTGCTGAGCCTTACTATCTTTATCGTAAAAATAGTCCAAACCGGTTTCGCCAATCGCTACCACCCGAGGATCAGCAGCAAGCGCTAGCAAAGCGTTTTTATCAACCGCTTGATCGGCCACATAAAGCGGGTGCACACCGCAAGACATAGAGACTTGCGCAAATTGCTCAACCGCCGCTCGCATCTTTGGATACTCGTCCAAGGTGACACTGACACAAAGCATACGCTCTACCCCAGCAGCTTCAGCCTGACTCACCACAGCAGCCAAGTCACCGCCAAACTCGTCGAGCTTTAAACGGTCGAGGTGGCAATGTGAATCAACAAACATGAACGTCCTCCTACTCCGGGTACGGAGTGCTTTAATACTTAGAATGGCTTTGCATGACTTAAAAATGCGTCGATATACTGCTGTGTTTGTTCACTCGGGTCAATAAAACGCAATAGCAGCCAAGGCCACTGCTGAGCACCTTGCGCTAACGCAATCACTTCGACCTGCGCCGTTAACCATTGCTGGTTAGGTAAACCAATACGTATTTTAAATGAATGCCCAAGTTGTGCTTGCGCAGCAGATAGCTGCGTGGCTGCAATCGCTAACACGCCGCCTTCAAAAAAGTCACCGTAGCTGGCTGTTAATGCAGCTATTGACGGAAACTGATACTCAATCACCAGCGTTGACCATGCTGCCATGTCAGCCATTGCTGCTGTAATAACAGATTGATAGCCAGTCCTTTTTGTTCATGCTGCCAACGCAATAGTTGCTGCGCCTGATGTAACCAATGCTGCAAACTATCCACATCGACAGCCGCTTGTATTAACCATTGTTTAATCGCTGTCTGTAACTGCGGATAGCGTAACTGTTGGTGGTTCAAAGCTGAACTGACTCGCACCAGCTCTTGCAGCGTTTCTATACTGGCTTGCAACCAATCTCCCGCCTGTTCACGATCGTTTAGCGTTGGCCACGGCTGTTGTTGCACTAATGCCAAGAGTAACTGTTCGGTATGATCCGTTACCTCAGTATCGCTTTGTTGCAAATACGCTAGTGCCGCCAATGGCCGCTCCGTAAAACGCTGTAAAACCGACTCGTCAATGGCAACCTGACCACTATATTGAGCTAGCCATTGTTGCAGTATATCGCGTTTCGGTGGCTGTACCTGATAACGCTGTAAGCGACTCGCGATAGTCGGCAGCAGCTGCCCGTAGCGGCTTGGTGCAACCACAATATAAGTATCGTCGGTCGGCTCTTCTAAGGTTTTTAATAACGCATTGGCGGCAGCATCAGTCATTTGCTCTGCCCGCATCAACAGGGCTACCTTGCTTTGTCCCTGATTTGCCGTAGACGATAAACGCGTCGATAACTGACGGATATCGTCAACACCAATACGCGCATCAGCTTCGCCCAAACGATAAAAGTCCGGGTGCGTGCCAGCCTGAAAAAGTTGACAGGATTTACACTTTCCACAAGCACTCAATGGCTTTGGAGTAAGACACAGTAGCCGTTGTGATAAGGTTTGCAGCAAGTTATCGGTAGCCAATTCGGGCTGCCACAAAATACCAATAGCATGTGCCAGCCGTTGCTGCTGCAAGGCTTGCATCAATTGTTGCCAACTATCTCTTAGCCACGGATAACGCATGATTAAAACAACTTCGCCTCTATTGCCTGTAAAATCGCTTGATGCACATCAGTCATAGATTGATTGGCATCGATAACGACAATCTGCGGATCACGCGCAGCAATCGCTAAATAGCGTTGTCGGGTGCGTTGAAAAAACTCAATATGCTCTTGTTCAATGCGATCTAATTCGCCCCGTTCACGAGCTCGCTGTAAACCGGTTTCTTCGTCAACATCGAGTAGTAAGGTTAAATCCGGTTGGAAATCACCTAACACCAAACGTTTTAAGTTAACTAACAGCTCATCGCCAAGTTGACGACCACCACCTTGATAGGCTCGCGACGATAAATCGTGGCGATCACCGATAACCCAACGGCCTTTTGCCAATGAGGGTTTAATCACATTATCAACCAATTGCACACGACTGGCATACATTAGCAGCAACTCGGTTTGCGGACTCACTCGCTCTTGCCAAGACTGCTTAACTAACTGGCGTAGTTGCTCAGCCAGCGGCGTGCCGCCCGGCTCGCGAACCGTTTCGGGGCGAATACCTTTAGCCTGCAAATGCGCAACAATACTGGCAATTGCAGAACTTTTTCCTGCTCCCTCCAAGCCTTCAATGGCTATAAATTTACCGCTCATCGGAATCCTTGTTGTTAACGTCATGATGAGTTACATCGTTGTCTTCTGGCATAATACCACGCTGGTAACGGTTAACCGCGCGGTTATGTTGCTGCAACGTTTCTGAAAACACATGCTCACCCTTACCATTAGCGACAAAATAGTAATAATCAGACGCAATCGGCGCCGCGGCTGCTTGTAATGACGCTAATCCGGGCATGGCAATAGGCGTCGGTGGCAAACCGTCGATACGATAAGTATTAAACGGCGTTTTTTCACGCAAGTGAGCACGGGTTAAGTTACCGTCAAAATCACTGATACCATAAATTGTGGTGGGATCAGATTGTAGTCGCATGCCCTTACGCATACGGTTTGCAAATACCGATGCGACCAGTTCGCGCTCACTGGCGACGCCGGTCTCTTTTTCGATGATCGAAGCCAAAATGACGAGTTCATAGGGGGTGCTAACGGTCACTTGATCGTTACGTTGCTGCCAAACCTGCTGTAATTCGTCCTGCATACGCTGATAAGCCTGTCGCAACAACACTAAGTCACTGGTGTAAGCGGTGTAACTATACGTATCAGGGAACAACATGCCCTCCAAGCTTTGCCAATCCGAAGATGCGGCTATTGCCTGCTGTAATTGTGTCGCCGACAGCGTTGCACTGTCATACTGCAAATAGGGCTGTTCAGCTAGCCGCTGCAACCACTGTTGCAGCGTTTGACCTTCCACTAAGGTGACGCGAAATTGATGCTGCTCGCCCGCGCTTAAACGTTGCCAAAAGTCAGCCAATGTATCACCCACTTGCAACTGATAAACGCCCGCTCGAATAGCACCGCCAACACGTTGGATGCGTGAGCTCCAGTAATAGCTGTCAATCTCGTCGATGGTGATTGGCGGCTCAGGCAATATCTTCATGTCAGATAATTGCCGCAACACCGAGCGCGCATGGCTGCCCGGCTTCACTTCAATCAGCTGCGCTTGTTTAACTTGCAGAGGTTGTTGTAACAGATACTGGCTACCAAACCATAAGCTGCCAATCAGTACCATGATCAATAAAAATACGCCTGCCATAAATTTCATATATCCCTACTATCCTATATCCTGCTTGCTAATAGCTTGGTCGCGTCAAGGCGCTACGATTTGCTGCAATACAGCTGGCAACTCGGGGAAACTGACTACTTTACCATTAATTTTATTGACCGGCACAGCACCGCGTACGCTGTTACAAATAAAGGCATTATCGACATCTTTAAAGTCTTTTAGCGCAATACGTACCTGTTTAACGTCTCCCAGCCAACCCTGATTTAAGATCAGCTGACGAGCGACACCGTCGATACCCGCTTCGGCTAAACAGGGGGTAAACCATTGTGAGCCCTGTTGCCAAAATAAATTGCCAGCAGCGGCCTCGACCAAATAGCCGTCGGTATCACACACCAGCGCATCCTGCCATGGCAGTTGCGCCAATTCACGCTGAATCATCACTTGCTCTAAACGCGCTAAGGTTTTTAAACCGGCAAACAATGGCTGTTTCGCCAACCTTGTGGTGACTTCGCCAATATCGATTGAGACTTGCTTAGCTGGCAGCGCTGCTGTACTGATGTACCATTGCGCACGTTCGGCATTGGCCATACCGTTACTGGCATAGCCACGACCACCGCAACCCCGCGTAATGATCACTTTCACTACCGCTTGTTGTTGGCCCTGAGTAGCTTCGGCAATGGTGTCGAGTAGTTGTTGCTCGGAAGGAGGTTGTTGAATCGCTAGACGTTGGTTAGCAGCACACAAGCGACGCCAATGGTAATCCCACCACAATGGATGCTGCTGCCAACGCATGGTGGTGAAATGACCGTCTGCAAACTGTAAGCCGCGATCGAGACCATCGTCTAACGATAGCGTCGTCGCGGCTTGACCATTTACCCATAGCGCTGCCATTATTGGCCACCGTTAAACGCGGCTAAACACCAATGAACCATTTGTTCCGCCAAAACCGAATGAATTACACAACACATGGTTGAGCTTAGCATCTCGGCTATGGTGTGGCACATAGTCTAAATCGCATTCTGTATCAGGATTATCCAGATTGATCGTCGGTGGTACTTGCTGATGCTGTAACGCTAATACCGAGAAAATAGCCTCTACCGCACCCGCTGCACCCAGCAGATGACCCGTCATTGACTTAGTAGAACTGACCATCACTTGTTTAGCGTGCGCGCCGTATACGGCTTTGATGGCACGAGTTTCGGCAATATCACCAGCGGCCGTTGAAGTGCCATGGGCATTAATATAAGCCACTTGCTCGGCATTTAATTGAGCGTCTTTTAAGGCATTCCGCATCGCCAATGCCGCGCCACGGCCATCTTCCGGTGGCGAGGTGATATGAAACGCATCGGCGCTCATACCAAAGCCACTCAATTCAGCGTAAATCTTGGCTCCGCGAGCTTTCGCATGTTCATACTCTTCGAGTACCATAACACCTGCACCGTCACCCAATACAAAGCCATCACGGTCGCGATCCCACGGTCGACTCGCCGCTTGCGGATCGTCATTGCGGGTGGATAAGGCTCGGGCTGCACCAAAACCACCTAAGCCAAGCGGCGTCGAGGCCTTTTCTGCACCGCCAGCCAACATCACGTCGGCATCACCGTAGGCAATCACTCGGGCGGCCTGACCAATATTATGCACGCCGGTGGTACAGGCGGTAACTATCGCCATGTTCGGGCCGGTTAACCCAAACATCATCGATAAGTGCCCAGAAATCATATTAATAATGGTTGAGGGCACAAAGAAAGGCGACATTTTCCGTGGCCCGCCTTGCAGTAGCTTATTATGGTTTTCTTCGATTAAGCCCAAGCCACCAATACCCGAACTGACCATTACCCCAATTCGCTCGGCATTTTGCTCGCTAATCGCTAAGCCCGAATCACGCAACGCCTGCACACCGGCAGCGATACCGTACTGGATAAAATCATCCATTTTGCGCGCTTCTTTTGCACTGAGATAATCGGTCACAGGGAAATCTTTGACCAAGGCGGCAAAATGCGTAGAAAATTGACTGGTGTCGAAGTGATCAATACTGACCACACCGCTTGTTCCGGCGCTTAGTCCCTGCCAACTGGATTGCACATCATTGCCTAATGGCGACAACAATCCCATACCGGTAATGACGACGCGTCTTTTACTCAAGCCGAATTCCTCTTGCTGATCTGATGACCTTGCCAACGTCAAAAAACAGGCAAAAAAAAGGCGGAATTTAACATTCCGCCTCTCGTTCCATGTGCTGTTACTCTTGCGAGTGCGCCTTCACATAGTCGATGGCGGCTTGAACAGTTTTGATCTTTTCCGCTTCTTCGTCAGGAATTTCAGTTTCGAATTCCTCTTCCAAAGCCATCACCAATTCAACAGTATCAAGAGAATCGGCACCTAGGTCGTTTTCAAAAGAAGCTTCTGGCTTCACTTCTTCTTCTTTAACGCCAAGCTGTTCAATGATGATTTTTTTAACGCGTTCTTCGATATTACTCATGTTTTAAGATTCCCTCAATATTTGTCGCGAGAGTGAAATTGGCTGTAGTGTAGTGAAACCAGCCTCAATAATAAAGCAAAAATTTAAGCAAAAACGAGAGGTCGTACCCCTGCCCGCTTAAATCATCGCCATACCGCCATTCACATGAATGGTTTCACCGGTAATATAAGCGGCGCCTTTAGACGCTAAGAATACCACAGCAGCAGCTACTTCTTCAGGTTCACCGAGGCGCGTTGCCGGTATATTAGCAAAAATTGCCGACTTTTGGTCTTCGGTCAAGGCTTTCGTCATATCGGTATCGATAAAACCCGGTGCCACACAGTTGACAGTTACCCCACGGGCAGCAATTTCTTTTGCCAGAGACTTAGAGAAACCCACTAAACCCGCTTTTGCTGCACAGTAGTTCGTTTGTCCAGGATTACCCGTAGTGCCGACTACCGACGAAATATTAATGATGCGACCATGACGACGCTTCATCATACCACGCATGACAGCCTTACACAGGCGGAAAATCGCAGTCAGGTTGGTATCAATAACTGACTGCCACTCGTCATCTTTCATGCGCATCAGCAAGTTGTCCTGCGTAATACCAGCATTATTGACTAAAATATCGATTTTTTGATAATCGCTTTCGACTTGCTTAATCAAGCCGCTGACAGCCTCGCTATCGGTCACATTTAATGCCATGCCACAACCGCGTTCACCTAAATAGTCACTGATCGCCGTCGCACCTTTGTCACTGGTCGCGGTACCGATAACGGTGGCACCTGCCGCCGCTAACTGCTCGGCGATGGCACGGCCAATCCCCCGGCTAGCACCCGTCACTAAAGCCACTTGTCCTGTTAAATCAAACATCTTGTTGTCCTATCTATTATCGATGAATTTAGCTTAGCGCCTGCACGCTGGCCAAATCGTTTAGCGCAGCACAGCTCATAGTTTTTACAATACGCTTGTTTAACCCGCTTAACACTTTGCCAGGCCCCACTTCGTAGGCTTGTTCAACGCCTTGTTCGGCTAGCCAAGTAACCGTTTCGGTCCAGCGCACCGGCGAAAACAACTGCCGAACTAAAGCGTCACGAATGACGGCAGGATCTTGGCTTACCGCCACATCAACATTATTAACCACCGCCACTTTTGGCGCATTAATCTCAATCGAAGCCAGTAACTGCTGCAATTGCTCGGCAGCTGGCTGCATCAATGCACAATGCGAAGGTACGCTGACGGGTAGCGGTAACACCCGTTTAGCGCCCGCAGCTTTACAAGCTTCAGCGGCACGTTCGACGGCATGAATATCACCAGCGATCACCACTTGTCCTGGCGAATTATAGTTTACCGGCGCGACCACTTCACCGTTGGCGTTGTCGCGACAGGCCTGTGCAATCACATCATCGGCCAAGCCAATAATAGCCGCCATCGCACCTTTACCCGCAGGCACCGCTTGCTGCATGAATTCGCCGCGTTTAGCAACCAGTTTAACAGCATCAGCAAAGGCTAAAGCGCCGCTGCAAACCAGCGCCGAGTATTCACCCAAGCTATGACCAGCCATATAATCCGGTTGTGCCACACCTTGCTGTTGTAACACCCGAGCAATGGCCACACTGGCCGCCAATAGTGCCGGCTGCGTATGCTGTGTTTGATTTAACTCGGCTTCTGGACCTTGTTGTACCAATTGCCAAACATCGAAGCCGAGCGCATCGCTTGCCTCGGCGTAGGTTTCTTTAACCACGCCAAATTCATCAGCAAGGTCAGCCAACATACCGACTGCCTGTGAGCCCTGTCCGGGGAATAACCATGCTGTTTTTGCCATGAACATCCTCAATACTTTAGTTGATTGTAACGGCATTGCTATTGCTTCGTTTGCTGCCGACTAGGTTAATAAGTGACTAACGCCGATCCCCAAGCAAAACCACCGCCGAATGCTTCTAATAATAACCGTTGACCGCGCTGAATGCGACCATCACGAATAGCAACATCTAAGGCTATCGGTACCGAGGCAGCCGACGTGTTACCGGTATAATCTAGAGTTACCACGACTTGCTGCATCGACATTTTCAATTTTTTTGCGGTCGCGCTAATAATGCGCAGATTGGCTTGATGTGGCACCAGCCAATCGATATCAGCGGTAGTTAGCTGATTGGCTTGCAAGGTGTTAGTCACCAATTCACTCAGCTTGGTCACCGCCACTTTAAATACTTCGTTCCCCTTCATGTACATCCAGGCTTCACCAACACTCTCGACGTCGCCGCGACGCGGCATGCCCGCACCCAGTAACGAGGCATACTCGCCAGCGCTAAATAAGTGCGTTGAGTGAATACCCGGCTGCGGCGAACTTTCCAGTACCATGGCGCCGGCGCCGTCACCAAACAAAATCAGCGTGTTGCGGTCATCGGGACGACAAAGCCTTGATAACACGTCGCTACCCACCACCAGAATGCGGCGATACTGACCGCTGCGCAAATACTGATCGGCTACGCTCATGGCAAACATAAAACCAGAGCAAGCGGCGGCGACATCGAATGCTGGAATATTAGTGACGCCCAACGCGGCTTGTAACTCGCACGCTGCGCTGGGAAAAGCCCGATCGGCCGACGTGGTCGCAACCACGATCATGTCTAATTGCTGAGCATCACAGTCAGCTGCCTGCAATGCTTGTTGAGATGCGGCTAGCGCCATGCTAACAACGCTTTCATCGCTGCCAGCAATATGCCGTTGACGAATACCGGTACGTTCAACTATCCAGCTATCGGAGGTGTCGACCCGTTGTTCTAGGTCCGCATTGGTTAGCCGTTGGCGAGGCAAGTAATGACCCGTACCGGCAATTTTTGAATACATAAACCTTCACTTATTGCTGTTCTAACAGAACGGTCTCAACTTTGTCTTTTATCAAATTAGGGAGACCCTGGGTGGCCGCTGTAATGGCCTGACCAATGGCGCTAAAAAACGCATCGCTATTGGCATCGCCATGGCTTTTGATCACCACGCCGCGCAATCCTATCAGACTGGCGCCGTTGTAGTGGTCGGGCTTCAACCAATCCCAAGATTTTTGCAGTTGACGTTGGAACAGTTTAACAAATAAGCGAGAAGTCCAATGACTCGAAATACTTTGCCGCATGTTATGCATCAGCAACTCGGCTAAGCCTTCGCAGCTTTTTAACGCAATGTTACCGACAAAGCCGTCACAAACGATAACATCGGCACGGTCGGCAAACAGGTCGTCACCCTCAATGAAGCCGATATAATTCACATGAGGAGATTGTTGCAGCAATTGCGCTGCGGCTTTTACCACATCATTGCCTTTAATGTCCTCAGAACCCATATTCAGCAATGCCACTCGAGGCTGTTCTAGCTTTAATACATGCTGTGCCGCAACCGAACCCATCACACCAAATTGAAATAGGGTATCCGAGTCACATACTGGATTGGCACCTAAATCGAGTAAAAACGCATGCCCCCCCTGACGATTAGGAATGGCTGACATTAACGCCGGACGTAATACACCCGGTAAGGTTTTCAGTGCAAAGTAGGCATTGGTCATTAAAGCGCCGGTATTACCCGCGCTAATACAGGCATCAGCCTGTTTATCGGCGACCAAATCAAGCGCGATACGCATTGAAGATTGTGGTTTAGCACGCAAAGAATAGCCAGGCTTGTCGGTCATTTCGACCACTTGCTCGGCATGGTGCAAAGTAATACGGGGAGAGTTATCGAGCCCCGCCGACGTTAACAACGGTTGTAAAACCGCATCCTGTCCGACCACGATGAATTGCACATCGGCGAACTGTCGGTGGGCTCGCTGCAAAGCCTCAATAACAACTGAGGGGCCGTTATCGCCCCCCATTGCATCAAGTGCTAAGCGTAGTGTGGCCACAGCCGCACTTACTTGCTGATGACTTTACGGCCTTTGTAGTAACCGTCAGCTGTTACATGGTGACGACGATGCGTCTCACCAGAGGTAGAATCAACCGACAGTGTAGGGCCGCTCAGCGCATCGTGTGAACGACGCATGTCGCGTTTTGAACGACTTTTACGGTTCTGTTGTACAGCCATTTACGCTATCTCCTAGAAGTTATTTACGCTTTAAATCTTGTAACACCGCGAACGGGTTATCGTGTTCTGCTGGGGTTTCGTCAATCTCACCCCAACTCATATTATTCGGGTCGATCTTGCAGTCGCTTTCGTCGTGCTTAACAACGATGGGCATCGCCAGAATCAACTCATCTTCTACTACGCCATGCACATTGATTTCACCAAATTCGTTTGGTTCAATCGGTTCATAAGCGTCGGGCATATTATCTGCCGTTTGCTTACGCGTGACAGGAGCATACGCAAATTGCGCTGCTACATCAACTGTCAAAGGCTCGCCGCAACGCTCGCAGCTAACTTTGGCAGTGACACTCGCCTGCCCCTGCATGACATATAACCCTTGCTCATCCACCAAGAAGTTTAACACCACTTCGGGATCGGCGCAGGTTTCAACCAACATGCCCTGAAAACGCTGTAAGGCTGACGCTGGCACAAGGCCGTCGTATGTTAGTTGTTTGCCGGCACTTTTGACCGGATCGACCATCATTGGGATTCGAACTTTTTGCATAGCGCGCGCATGTTAATTGATTTAGCCTTGACTGACAAGCGATTTCTACCTCGCTACAGTCCCTATTGACGTTTGTTTATTCGCCTACTAGCAGCGGATTGACGCCCTTTTCGCGTAACATCGCCAATAACCGAATGAGCGGTAAACCGATTAAGCTATTCGGATCGGTACCGTGTAAGCCGTTAAACAAACTAATACCCAGCCCTTCGCTTTTAAAGGAGCCAGCGCAGTTAAAAGGCTGCTCTAGTTGCACGTAACCGCGAATTTCAACATCGCTTAATTGACGGAATTCAACATCAAAGGTTTCGACATCAACCTGCACGCTATCATCACGACTATCAACTAGCGCCAAGCCGGTGTAAAAACGTACCCGTTTACCGCTAGCCCGTTGCAGTTGCTTTATCGCGTTGGCGCTATCGCCGGGTTTCCCCAGAATCTGCTCATCGATCACCGCAACCTGATCGGAACCAATGATCAGCGCGTTCGGGTTGTCTGCTTGCACCGCCCTCGCCTTGGCTTCGGCTAAGCGTCGCACTAAATCTGAAGCGCTCTCGCCTGGCGTTGGCGTTTCGTCGGTTTGTGGTTTACAGCAACTAAATGGCAGTTGCAGTTTTTCTAACAGTTCGCGCCTAAAGGGCGATGTCGACGCTAGTACCAGTTGTCGCATCATGACCTCCTTGACTCTGAGCCCTGCGTTATTTCTAGAATGTCACTGAGCCGATCCAGCACGGCTATTGGTTGATGCTCACTCAAGCGCGCTTTGTCATGCACGCCAAAACTGACGCCAATGCAATCCATGCCAGCGTTCGCCGCCATTTGCATGTCATAAATCGAATCGCCCACCATCACAGCACGCTGTGCCTCAACGCCAGTTTCTTGCAAAATATCGTGTAGCATTTGCGGATGGGGTTTGGATTGTGATTCGTCTGCACAGCGTGAACTCACAAATAGATGGCCGATAGCGGTTTCTTGCCAAACCCGATCTAATCCGCGGCGTGCTTTACCCGTCGCTACAGCAAGTTGATGCCCGCGTTGCTGTAATTGCTGCAAGGTCAGCAAGGTATCGTCAAATAATGGTGAGGGTGTCACGTTGTTATCAACGTATTCGTCGCGATAATGCACTAAAAATTGGTCGTATAATGGCGCCGCCTGCTGACCGAACAAACGTTCATAGGCGGGTGCTAAACTGAGACCAATAATATCGCGTACCGCAACCGTTGATGGTATCGGCAACTGTAACTGTTGAGCGGTGTTTTGCATCGCCGAGACGATCCGCGCCACCGAATTCATCAAGGTGCCATCCCAGTCAAAAATGATTAAATCGTACTTCATGCTTTACTCTCAATTGACTAACGATCGCATAAGCGCCGCCAACATGTTGTCTATACACGACTATATTGCTGTTAAGGCAGCGAGTGTCTGTTGCAAGTTATTATCTAGCGGCGCATCAATACTGATTAACTTTTCACTTTGCGGATGCTGAAAGGTCAACGACGCAGCGTGTAAAAATAAGCGCTGTAAACCGCGTTCTTGCATGATCTGATCGAATTGTTGGTCACCGTATTTCGGATCCATCGCGATGGGATGGCCGGCATGCAACGTATGCACACGAATTTGATGAGTTCGACCAGTCACCGGAAACGCATTAACCAGGGTCGCCTCGGCGTATCGCTGAGCGATATTAAAACGTGTCTCCGAAGGCTTTCCTTCGGCATCCACGCGCACGACGCGCTCGCCCGACTTGAGGGTATTTTTTTGCAGCGGCGCAGTAACCACTTTATCGTGTGCTTGCCACTGTCCACGCACCAACGCTAAATAACGTTTTTGCATGCTTTTCTCGCGCAATTGCTGATGTAAATGGCGTAACGCCGAGCGCCGCTTGGCAACCAAAATACAGCCGCTGGTTTCCCGATCTAAACGATGTACCAACTCCATCTGCTTGGCTTGTGGACGCAACGCCCGTAGTCCTTCAATCAAGCCAAATTGTAAACCGGAACCGCCATGTACAGCTAAACCCGACGGCTTATTCAAGACTAATAGCACGTCATCTTCGTACAAAATATGAGATTCTAACGCCGCGACTTGGGTTAACTTTGGCGATGGCAGCGCCGTTTGTTCTGGTAACTTCACTGGCGGAATACGTACTTGGTCACCAGCTTTCAACTTATAGTCTGGCTTCACACGCTTTTTATTAACCCGCACTTCGCCTTTACGCAAAATACGGTAAACCAGCGACTTCGGTATACCTTTTAGCTGCGCGATCAAATAGTTGTCGATGCGCTGCTGTTCGTGACCGGCGTCGATGGTATGAAAACTGACTTGTTGATGTATCATGCTCATGGCGCGCATTCTAGCACGATTGCCCGCGCCACAGCACGGAAAATTGGCGCTTGTATAAACACCTTTAAGTGTGAAATAATTAAGTGTCAATTTCTATCGCCAAATCCTGTTTGAGCGAACATCTACCCGAGTAGGGTTCGCAAATTAGTCATGACAGTGAGCTAGATAGAAATACAGAACTCGTATTATCGTGTGACCTTGAATACCCGTTCGCAAAAACGACATGTCCACGTCAGAGTACGGTAATTATCGCAATAACTCATCTGTTACTGCGAGGTAGTTTGAATTGACGGCATTAGCTTTGGAATCATTAGTCCAGCGTTGCTGACCATAACTACCCTATGCCGAGATTCTGATGGCACGGAAACATCGGCCTGCTGCCGTAAAGTTGTCATTAACAGCAGGTGTAAAGCCTATAAGGGTAATCAAGTTCGCTTTTTAATTGGAATAAGCGATAGCATGGCACGAGTACGCAAGCGCATTTCGGCTTAGTAAAGAATTTAGATATGACACGTTTTACGGCATTTACTGGTCAATAGACGGGTCATCAGCCAAGCCTTAGCGATTAAGGTCGAGGCTCAAAAATAGACGAATTCGATCGTACTTTAAGGAGATAGTGACAGGACTATCTGTACTATCTTTGGTGTCATGCTGTGGCATAAGTCATAGAGTGACAATATGAAAAGAATGTTAATTAATGCCACGCAGCAAGAAGAGTTGCGTGTGGCGTTGGTCGATGGCCAACGTTTGTATGATTTAGATATCGAAAGTCCCGGTCGCGAACAGAAAAAAGCCAATATTTATAAAGGCAAAATTACCCGCATCGAACCTAGTTTAGAAGCCGCTTTTGTTGATTATGGCGCTGAACGTCACGGTTTCTTACCGTTAAAAGAAATTGCCCGCAGTTACTTTCCCGATGGTTACACCTTTAATGGCCGCCCCAACATCAAAGATGTGGTCAAAGAAGGCCAGCAAGTTATTGTACAAATCGATAAGGAAGAACGCGGTCAAAAAGGTGCAGCGTTAACAACATTTATTTCGCTAGCCGGTAGTTACTTGGTGTTAATGCCAAACAATCCTCGCGCAGGCGGTATTTCTCGTCGTATCGAGGGTGACGAGCGTAGCGACTTGAAAGATGCCTTAGCGCAATTAAATCTGCCTGAAGAAATGGGCTTGATTGTGCGTACCGCGGGCGTTGGCAAATCGGTGGAAGAACTGGCTTGGGATTTAAATGTATTATTAAATCACTGGCAAACCATCGTCAAAGCAGCCGATGAGCGCCCTGCTCCGTTTTTAATTCACCAAGAAAGCAACGTTATTTTCCGCGCTATTCGCGACTATTTACGTCGCGACATTGGTGAGATCCTGATCGATCACAGCCAAGTTTTTGAGCAAGTTAAAGAGCACGTGTCGCTGATCCGTCCAGACTTCGTTAGCAAAATTAAACGTTACGAAGGCGATGTGCCGCTATTTAGTCATTATCAAATAGAAAGCCAAATTGAATCGGCTTTTCAGCGTGAAGTACGTCTGCCTTCCGGTGGTTCGATCGTTATCGACCCCACCGAAGCATTGACCTCGATTGATATTAACTCGTCCAAAGCAACCAAGGGCGGCGATATTGAAGAGACGGCGTTACAAACTAACTTGGAAGCCGCCGAAGAAATCGCCCGCCAACTGCGTTTGCGCGATGTCGGCGGTTTGATTGTTATCGATTTTATCGACATGACGCCGACGCGCCACCAACGCGAAGTTGAAAACCGCTTACGCGACTGCTTACAACAAGATCGCGCGCGCATTCAAGTATCTCGCATCTCGCGTTTTGGCCTATTAGAAATGTCACGACAGCGTTTGCGTCCATCGTTAGGCGAAGCCGCCAACCACGTTTGTCCGCGTTGTAGTGGCCAAGGCACTATCCGCTCTAGCGAATCATTAGCACTGTCGATTTTACGTTTAATCGAAGAAGAAGCGCTAAAAGATAATACCGCCCAAGTGCAGGCACAGGTCCCGGTTTCGGTAGCAACTTATCTGCTTAACGAAAAGCGTGACTCGGTACTAAAAATCGAAAAGCGTCATAATGTATCGCTGGTGGTGATCCCAAATCATCATCTGGATACCCCGCATTTTGATGTGGTGCGCGTGCGCACCGACGAAGTGACCGAACAAGCCAGCTTCCAGCTGATGCAACAACCGCCTCAAGAGTCCGTGAGCATTTCACTGACTAAAGATAAGAGCAATGAACAACCTGCGTTGCAGGGCTTACAGGCACCAACCGCAGCACCACAGGTAAGCAAACCGCAAAGCGCTAAGCCGGCAGCTTCTGCTGCATCTCAACCATCGTTACTATCACGCCTAGCTAAATGGCTGAAAGGTCTATTTGCGGACGACGATCAGCAACAACAAGGCAAATCGTCAGCCAACCAACAACAACGTGGTCAGCAACGTCGTGGTTCAAATAATGGCCAGCGTCGTGGTAATAACCGCAATCGTCGCGGTGGTCGTAACAATAATCGTCATCGTCATGACGCTAACGCGCAAAGCGAGGGCAATAAAAAGTCTGATAACGGCAAAGAGTCCGATCAGCGTCAGGACAATCGCGACAACAACCGCGATAGCAATCGTGACAACAACCGCGAGGGCAACCGCAATAATCGCCGTCGTCGTGGCGGTCGTAATAACCGTCAACAGGCGGATAATACCAACAAACAAGATAACGCCACGCAAACAGAAGCGGCGAAAACTAACGAGCAAGCTGAGCCAAAAGCACAAGCACCGAAGCCGCGTCGTCAACGTCGCAACTTAAATCGCTCGGTACGCTCAGGCAGCTGATGCCGTTGTCGCCGATAACGAAAAGGCTGTCAGCCCTAGCAACGACAACGCTGCTGAACAGCAAACCGTGGCAAATAATACGGTTAGCGACAGCAATAATGTGCAAGCAGCGGCGACAACTCATGCCTCGTCGCAGCACGAGGTCGAATCGACGCCAACCGCTGCGGACAAGCAGAGCCAAGAAAGTCAGCCAGCAGCCGAGCATGAGGTTCAACAACAAGCCACTGAAGAGCAATCAGCGGCGGCTAACGACAAGGCGCCTGCAGATGATGCCAGCGATAGCGGCAGTGAAGCGCAGCCACAAGACGATAGCCAAGCTAAACAATCGCGCACCCGTTCACGTCGCTCACCTCGCCATTTGCGAGCGGCCGGGCAACGCCGTAAACGTGAGCAGCAAGAGCAAACGCACACCGAGCTAAATGCGGAGAACTCCACCGCACCTAGCGACGATGATGCAGCCGCTGCACCAACGGTTATGCAGCAAGCCCACAGTGCTAGTGATGTAAGCGTCGAACCAGCATCAGCTCCAGCAGAGACCGATGAACAGTCAAATCACGCGGAGTTACCAAGCCAAGCGCAGTTACCTGCTGCCGATGCAGTGCCGGCGGAACATCCAGCCGCAAGCATTCATCATGCTGCTGAAGTGAGCAGCGCCGCCATGACTGCGGCGCCTGTGGTTGAGGATTCGCCAGAGAAGCCGGCAGCGAGCAATTCAGCCCAAACGGTAGAGACCGATGCAACTGCAGCGGACAACGATACCGCTCAAGCGGTTGAAGTCGATAGCAACGAAAGCGACGCTGTTAGCCCAGCCGAGCTATCTGCGTCTGCCGAAGCCGAGCCAGTTACCGCTAGCGCAGATTCAGACGCAGCAGCTGATGCGGTAGTTGCACAGGAACAAGCCGTGGTACTAACGCCTAGCCGCGTTAAAGGAGCCGCCTATGCGGCAATGACCAAGGCTTCAGCAGCTCCGCGTCAAGGCGCCTTTGCAGCGCTTGCGGTGGCTACCGATGAGCAACGCCGGACTTTCCCGAAAGCGACTCGTGAAGCCGGCTTTTTAGCGGCGTCACACCGTGCCAGCGCGGCAATGGCTAAGTGCAGCCCGAGTTAATCGAGTTGTATTAATAGCAGTTAAAAAAGGGACCTTCTAGGTCCCTTTTTTTATCTATTAAGAACGATTAACGAGTCAACGCTATAAACTTAAGCGATGCTTATTATTGGCAATAAAAATTGGTCCAATTCCCCTCACCTGTTGCAGTTGCTCAATCGTTTTAAAGCCGCCCAAATGCTCGCGCAAGGCAATGATTTGTCCGGCACGCTTTAAACCAATGCCTTTTAGCTGACTTGCCAATTCATTCGCCGACGCCGTATTGATGTTTATGGTTTGCTCACCGGCAGCAACAGCGTCTTGCTCCTCTTTAGCGCTTTGTATTCCACCACCACTAGGATTAAATAACGGCTGCGCCGCACTTAAGGGCGCATAGCATAGTGGCAATAGACTGAACATCACTAGCGTCGACCAAGTCGCCATTTTTATCATCAATTTATTAATCATTAGAATCAGTTCCTCCAACAAAAAAGCCGCACGAGCGGCGGCTTATTAGTGTAGGCTGATTAAAAGAGGAGCGACGTAAAATACGATATCACGGTTAGCGAACAGCGTTGATCTCTTTATTAATGCTCGCCAATGCCGCTGCAGGATCAGCAGCTTGTGTGATCGGACGACCAATCACTAAGTAGCTAACACCAGCTTGGATAGCATCGACCGGCGTCATAATGCGACGCTGGTCACCACTATCGGTTCCCTCCGGACGGATGCCCGGCGTCACCAACAAAAAGTCTTGATGGGTGTACTGGCGCAACATGACCGCCTCTTGCGCTGAACAAACGACACCGTCTAAACCGCAGTCAGCGGTCAGCGCTGCTAATCGACTAACCTGCTCTGATACCGGCTTACGTACACCAACCTCGTGCAATTCATCGTCGGTCATACTGGTTAATACCGTAACGGCAATCAGATCTGGCGCTTGCTGGCCGTAATGACTAAGCGCTTGCCGCGCCGCTTCCATCATACGCCGACCACCACTGGCGTGTACATTAACCATACCAACCCCTAATTCGGCTGCGGCACTCACGGCTTTTGCCACAGTGTTAGGAATATCATGGAATTTTAAGTCTAAAAACACATTAAAACCGCGCTTTGTTAAGCCCTTAACAAAATCTGGACCGGCAGCGGTAAATAACTCTTTGCCCACTTTTAAGCCGGTATCGGTCGGTGAAAGTTGTTCGACTAACGCCTCTGCTGCGGCAGCGTTAGGATAATCTAAGGCAACAAAAATTGGCGGTTTCACTGTCATTCTCCGTCTAATCCTCTAATCGGTTTAATAGTCGTCCACGATTTACACGACGGGCAATGCCAATACAGCGTGTGGCCAGCGAAACCACAATACTGACATTTATAACGCGGACGTTGTTGTAATTGTTGTTGTACCATTTTTTGTAGCATCACCAAGCTGTCGCGAGCGCGGCCAACATCGGCGGCACGAATGTGCAAATCCATCAATTGATGGAAGCCTTTCATGGTTGGGTGACGAACCAGATGAGTTTCTATAAATTGCTCAGCGGCTTCGATGCCGTTCTCGCTGGCAATTAATTCCGACAGCATGATCGAGGCACTAGCACCGCCCTGATGCTTAACGCATTCATGAAGAAAACTGGCTAGGCCATTATGGTCGTGTTGCGCTTCAAAGCAGGCTTTTATTAAGGGTAACGCTTCCGATAAAAACGCCATCTCTTGCTTAGGTACCGCTAATAACACCTTCAACGCTTTGCTATACTGCCCTTGTCCATACCACAGCTGACCGAGCGCCAAGTTAGCACGAACACAATCCGGGTCGTGTTGTAAAGCTTTGTGGTAATACTTCAACAGCAACTTTTGTTCATCTTGTAAGCTAGCCAGCTCGCAATATAGCTGCGCCACAATAATAGCGATATTGTCATCACCACGAGCCAGACGTAGCGCAACTTTAATAGCTTTATCCCACTCATGGGTGGCTTGATATAGTTCAAGCAGTTGTAGCTGACTATCGCGTCGAAAGTCACGGTGTTGCTGTAATTCGTAAAACATTTTTTCGGCACGGTCATACAAACCTGCCGCTAAATAATCTTTGCCCAGCTCCTGCATGGCTAAACGACGATTATGCTCGCTCAAGCTGGGACGGGAAATGAGATTTTGATGGATCTTAATAGCTCGGTCGACTTCGCCACGACGACGAAACAGCTTACCCAAGGCCCAATGCGTTTCGATGGTATCACTGTCGACATCGAGTAATTCAACAAAGAGGTCAACCGCTTTATCGGGTTGATCAGAGAGTAATAAATTTAATCCTGTTACGTATTGCCGCGAGAACTGTTCCTGTTCACGACGCCCCTCAGAGCGCACACTATTGCGGCCCATAAACCAACCATAGGCAGCAGCAACTGGCAGCAATAAAAACAGCAGTTCTAACATATTAAGCCTGACTTGAGCTTGGCTTTGGCCGCTCGAGAGTGGCGATGCGCTTACGTAACTGGCGATTTGCCATGCGTAAACGTAGTTGTTGGGTCAGCATCGCTAAGACGCCGAAGATAAAGCCAAAAGCGACGAATAATCCCAGTAACACTGTCACCGAAAGCTGCTGTTTAACAATAAAAAAGTTAACTTCAACCTGAGCATCATTTTGGGCACCAAATGCTAATGCCAATACAAACACCACAGCTAAAGGTAGGTAGGTAAATATTACGCGAAGCATCGTCAGTTCCTTTGCATCGTTATGCTGTTATAAAAAAACGGCATGCCATTATAGCATGCCGTTTTCAAACATCGCGTTTTAACGCTGACGACCACCATCGTCAACCTGTTCACGGAGCAATTTACCGGGCTTGAAATGAGGGACATATTTACCCGTCAAGTCTACCGATGCTCCGGTCTTTGGGTTGCGACCAACGCGTGGTGCTCGATAATGCAAAGAAAAGCTACCAAAACCTCGAATCTCGATACGCTCACCGTTAGCCAGTGTTTGCACCATATGTTCAAGCATTTCTTTAACCGCCATCTCTACATCGCGCGGAGGCAATTGCGGATATTTTTCCATCAACTGCTCAATCAGCTCTGACTTGGTCATCATAGACCTCCCTCAGTCGAGTACCACACATTTAGGTGTTAATTAATCGTCAGTTTTAGCCGCTTTAAAGGCGTCAGCCATAGCGCTGTTGATACCGCTGCTATCTTGCTGTTTGTTGACCTGGTCAACCGCTTCTTTCTCTTCAGCTTCGTCTTTCGCACGGATAGACAGGCTTAGAGTACGGTTCTTACGATCAACGCCCATGAAGCGCGCTTCAACATCATCACCAACATTCAATACCGTGCTGGCATCTTCGATACGGTCACGAGAAATGTCGGCTACACGGATATAACCTTCAACGCTATCGGCTAACTCAACTTTAGCGCCTTTAGCATCGACTTCGGTGATCTTACCATTGACGATAGCACCTTTCTTGTTAGCTGCTAAGTAATTGTTGAACGGGTCTTCTTCAAGCTGCTTGATGCCTAAAGAGATACGCTCACGCTCAGCGTCAACTTGTAATACAACCGCGGTGACTTCTTCGCCTTTTTTGTACTCACGTACGGCTTCTTCACCGGTTGCGTTCCAGCTGATATCTGACAAGTGGACTAAGCCGTCGATACCGCCGTCAAGGCCGATGAAAATACCAAAGTCAGTGATTGACTTGATTTTACCGGTGACTTTTTCAGCTTTATCGTGGTTCTTAGCAAACTCTTCCCAAGGGTTTGGTTTACATTGCTTCAGACCCAGAGAGATACGACGACGTTCTTCGTCGATTTCCAGTACCATGACTTCAACAACGTCATCCAAGTTAACCACTTTAGAAGGATGTACGTTTTTGTTGGTCCAATCCATTTCAGAAACGTGTACCAGACCTTCAACGCCTTCTTCGATTTCAACGAAGCAGCCGTAATCGGTCAAGTTAGTCACGCGACCTTGCAAACGCGTACCCTCTGGGTAACGGTTAGCAATATCTGCCCATGGATCTTCGCCTAACTGTTTCAGACCCAGTGATACACGCGTACGCTCACGATCGAACTTCAACACTTTCACGTTGATTTCGTCGCCAACATTAACGATTTCACTTGGATGCTTAACGCGTTTCCACGCCATATCGGTGATGTGCAACAGGCCGTCTACACCACCCAAGTCAACGAATGCACCGTAGTCAGTTAGGTTCTTAACGATACCCTTAACTTCCTGACCTTCTTGCAGGTTCTCCAGCAGCTCTTCGCGTTCAGCACTGTTTTCTTTCTCGATCACAGCACGACGTGAAACAACAACGTTGTTGCGCTTCTGGTCTAATTTGATGACTTTGAATTCCAGCTCTTTGTTTTCCAGGTGAGCAGTGTCGCGTACTGGACGTACATCAACCAAAGAACCTGGTAAGAACGCGCGAACACCGCCTAAATCGACAGTGAAACCACCTTTAACTTTGCCACTGATTGAGCCGTTAACGGTCGCGTCGTCTTCGTAAGCTTTTTCCAGCTGCAGCCAAGCTTCATAGCGCTTAGCTTTTTCGCGTGAAAGGATTGTCTCACCGAAACCATCTTCTACCGCATCCAGTGCAACATCGATTTCATCACCGATATTAACGTCGATTTCACCATCGGCGTTACGGAATTGCTCTGCTGGAATGGCGCTTTCAGATTTAAGACCGGCATCAACTAAGACAACGTCTTTCTGAATCGCTACGATAGTACCTTTGACGATGGAGCCTGGGCGAGTTTCGATTTCTTTCAGGCTTTCTTCGAACAGCTGTGCAAAATTTTCTGACATATGTATATTAACTTCGCTAATTGACGACCACTGCACATCCTATGACAGCGGGGTTATGATAAATATCTGCTCGCATCCTTACGGGCAGATGCCCTAATCAAGCTTACGCCTGACTAGCTTGTGACAACTTGCTATGTGCAAATGTCATCACTTTATCCACCACTTCATCGATGGATAATTCGGTTGAATCCACAAACAATGCATCATCGGCAGCCTTTAATGGCGCCACAGAGCGGTTGGTATCCCGATCATCGCGCTCACGAATTTCGGTGATTAATTGCTCAATATTAGCAGAGAAGCCCTTTTGCTTCAATTGCTGCGCACGACGTTGCGCACGTTCTGCGGCGCTCGCCGTCAAAAAAATCTTAGCGTCAGCATCTTTGAACACCACGGTGCCCATATCTCGACCATCGGCGATTAAGCCGGGTAGCTCTTTAAACGCTCGCTGCCGACGTAATAATGCCTCTCTAACACGCGGTAACGCCGCGATTTTAGAAGCCATATTACCAACCTCTTCGGTGCGGATGCTCAACGTCACGTCCTCACCCTCTAAAATAATATGGGTTAACGCACGTTCTTCTTCGCTGACAAATTTTACATCAAGGTTCGCGGCCAACACCACCAGACTTTCTTCATCGTCAGGGCTGAAGTGATGATGTATTGCTGCTAACGCCAACACCCGATAAATGGCACCGCTGTCGAGCAGATGCCAACCCAATTTGTCAGCCAACAAACGGCTAACGGTGCCCTTTCCCGCACCACTGGGTCCATCGATAGTTATTACCGGTATATGGCTGCTCATATCATCCTCAATCATTGCGCTGCAAGGTCAGCATAAAGCGCCGCAATTATACGGGAAATAAAAAGAAATGCACCTGATGCGGCTCAATCGTTACGAAAATTTAACGTTAAAACCGGTTAAATGCTTAGCTCGGTGCGGGGCAAAGACGAGCGAATTCGGTAAAATAACGAGGATAAGTCTTACTACAACAGGCGGGATCGCAAATGGTCACGCCACTCGGCGCAAAAGCCAATAACGAAAAGCACATTGCCATACGGTGATCGTTGTACGTCTTGATATCGGCGTGCTGCCAATGTTGCGGTGGACTAATGGCCAAACCATCGTCGTAAATGGTCACGCTGGCACCCACTTTACGCAGTTCATTGGCCATGGCGTCGATACGGTCGGTTTCTTTTACGCGCCAATTCGCAACGCCACGAATACGCGTGTCACCCTTAGCAAATAAGGCCAATACAGCGATGGTCATAGCGGCATCGGGAATAGTATTTAAATCGACATCAATACCGTGCAACTGGCCACCGGCAACCTCTATATGTTGTGCCTGTAAAGTCACCTGGCCACCCATCCGCGCCACGACATCGGCAAAATTAATATCGCCTTGGATACTATGACGACCCACCCCATCGATGCGCAATGGTCCGTGCCCCAACACGCCAGCCGCTATCCAGTAAGAAGCCGCACTGGCGTCACCTTCAACCCAATAATGGTTACTCGCTTGCTGCAGTTGATAGCGTTGTCCGCCGGCAATGGCAAAGCGGTTATCATCGAGTGCTTGAATAGCAATACCAAAGTCGCGCAGCATGGCTAGGGTCAAGTTGATGTATGGGCGTGACACAACGGTGCCGATCAGGTGCAGTTCGCTGTCATCTTTTAATAGCGGCAAGGCCATTAACAACGCACTAATATATTGACTTGAGGTGGAGCCGTCGACGCGGATAATGCCCCCCCGCAAGCCGGGTTTGATAGACAGCGGCGGATAGCCGATATTATGCTGATAGTCGATCTGCGCACCACCTTGACGCAAAGCGTCGACCAAATCACCCAGTGGCCGTTCACACATGCGTGCATCGCCAGTCAGGCAATAGGCTTCGCGTGCTGTCGCCGCTAGCACCGCGGTTAATGGTCGCATTGCCGTACCCGCGTTGCCTAGGTACAGCGCCGTCGATAGCGCCTGCCATTGACCACCATTACCTTGGACCAACCAAGCGTTATCGCCCCGCCGTTGTATGCCGACTCCCAAGCGTTGTAAAGCTTGTTGCATATGCTCGGTATCGTCACTTTGTAACAAGTTTTGCAACACGACACAATGCCGCCATTAACAACGCGCGGTTAGCGATACTTTTTGAGCCGGGTAGAGAAACTTGACCTTGGCAGCGCTGCCGCGCCGCCAAGTACAACTTATCGGACATGAACGATACCTTCTTTTGGGCCGATCATTCTAACTTAGGGGTATAGTCGCTCAGTTACGCCAACGCAATCAACGTCCAAGCTTGACCATGGCGTCAATAAAGGCCTGATTTTCTGCTGGCAAACCGATGCTAACGCGCAAATGACGAGGCAACTGATAGCCCGTGACCGGGCGCACGATGACACCTTGCTGTAGCAGCTCTTGATATAACTGCTCGGCGTCGTCACCCACTTCAATGGTCAAAAAGTTACCATAGGAGGGGATATAACTCAGGCCACGTTGCTCGCAAAAATTCACTAGCTGTTGCATACCAGCTTGATTAATGGCTACCGATTGCTGCAAGTATTCGTCATCGTCTAACGCGACTTCTGCCGCACGCAGCGATAAGCTATTCATATTGAAAGGCTGGCGCACACGGTTGAGCAAATCAGCGATACGAGCGTCAGAAACGGTATAACCTGCACGTAACCCAGCTAAGCCATAAGCCTTGGCGAAGGTACGACAAACCAATAAATTAGGAAATTCAGTAACCCAAGCAAACGACGGTGAGCGTTCAGCGACGGGTACGAATTCGGTGTAGGCTTCGTCTAACACCACCAATACGTTATCAGGCACTTGCTTTAAAAAGTCATGAAGCGCCTCGGCACTTAAAAAGGTGCCGGTAGGATTATTCGGATTAGCAATAAAAATCAGTCGTGTTTTATCGCTAATTGCTGCCAGCATGGCATCCAGATCGTGACCATACTGTTTCGCCGGTACAGCCACTGCGGTAGCGCCAATTGCCTGAGTAACAATCGGATAAACCACAAACGCGTGCTGCGAAAAAATCACTTCGTGGCTATCGTTAACAAAGGTTCTGGCAATCAATTCCAGCACGTCGTTAGAACCATTACCGAGGGTAATTTGATTCATTTCAACGCCCTGCTTTTTGGCTATTTTCTCTTTTAAATAAAAGCCATTGGCATCTGGATAACGAGCCAGATCGTTGAGTTCCTCGGCTAACGCCGCTTTCACTTTCTGACTAATGCCTAACGGATTTTCGTTAGACGCTAGCTTAACGATATTCTTTATACCCAGCTCACGTTCTAATTCGGTGATTGGCTTGCCAGCCTGATAAGGACGCAATTGACGAACGCCGGGATTAGCTAATTGTTCAGGGTTAAAACTCGACATAATGGTAATTGTTATCCGTTCTTTTCCGCGAAGTGTTGCATAAACTCAACCAGTGTCTGCACGCCAGCTAAAGGCATTGCATTATAAATACTGGCTCGCATGCCCCCTACAAAGCGATGGCCTTTCAAGCCCATCAGCCCTTGCTGTTCAGCCTGACGTAAAAACTCGGCATCAAGCTGCTCGTTGATGAGTTGGAATGGTACGTTCATTCGCGAACGAAAGTCAGGGTGAATACGATTTTGATAAAACTCAGATTTGTCAATAAAGTCATACAACAAGGCAGCCTTTGCGGCGTTAATGCGGCCCATTTCAGCGACCCCGCCCTGTTCCTTTAACCACTGAAACACTAAACCCGATAAATACCAAGCAAAAGTATTCGGGGTATTGTACATGGAGCCATCAGCAGCCTGTGCAGCATAGTCCATGATGGTCGAAACCTGTTGCTGAGGCTGCGTCAGCAACGACTGCTTAACAATTGCGATAGCAAAACCCGACGGACCGATATTCTTTTGCGCACCGGCATAAATGACGCCAAAACGGCTAACATCTAGCGGCTCAGACAAAATATTTGACGACATATCGGCGACAATCGGCGCTGTCACTTGAGTGGGCAATTGATGCAAGGCAATGCCATCAACCGTCTCGTTCGGACAATAATGAAAGTACGCGGCGTCGTCAGACAATTGCCACTGTTCAAACGGTGCAATGGCAGTACCCTGCTCGGTTTGCACACGGCCACCGACAACATTGACCCGACCGACAAACTTTTCGGCTTCGCGAATGGCATAACCAGACCAAATGCCACTATCAAGATAATCGACGGTAGCGCTGCTGGTGGCAATGTTTTGCGGCACGGCGGCAAACTGTCCGCGACCACCACCATGCAAGAATAGGACATGATAATCGTCGGGAACCGACATCAATTCACGTAAATCTTGCTCAGCCTGACGCGCCATACGCACATAAGCGGGATCGCGATGGCTGATTTCCATCACCGAAATACCCAACCCTTGCCAGTCTAACAGCTCTTCCTGAGCGCGCTTGAGAACCGCGGCCGGCAACATCGCCGGCCCTGCCGAAAAGTTATAGATCATTGACCCTTTACTCCTCGCTGTCGTCCGCGTTATCGACACCAGCGTCAGCTTCGTCAACCACCACGTCAGCCGCTTCACCATCTAAGATAGCGATATCGCTGTCGTCTTCGTCAATTTCATCAATACGCTGTAAGCCCACCACGGTTTCGTCATCAGCCGTTCGAATCAAGCGAACGCCTTGCGTGTTACGTCCTACGGTTGACACTTCATTAACGCGAGTACGTACCAGCGTACCTTTATTTGAAATCAGCATGATTTCGTTACCATCGATGACTTCCATGGCGCCCACCACGGGCCCATTACGATCGCTGACTTTAATTGAAACCACGCCTTTGGTGGCACGGCTCTTAGCTGGGTATTGCGTGATGCCGGTGCGCTTACCAAAACCATTAGCGGTCACGGTTAAGATTTTTGGCTCTTCGTCGCTGTCATAGGCTCGCGGTACAATCAATGAGACCACGCGCTGACCCGGTTCTAAGCGAATACCACGAACACCGGTAGCGGTACGGCCCATTGAACGCACTTGATCTTCGGTAAAGCGTACAACTTTACCTCCGTCCGAGAACAGCATAATTTCATCACCGCCATCGGTAATATCGACCCCAATCAACTCGTCATCATCGACCAAGTTCAGGGCGATAATACCGCCGTTACGTGGCCGCGAATAATCGACCAATGGCGTCTTTTTAACAGTACCGTTACGCGTCGCCATGACCACAAATTTATCCTCAGGATAATCTCGTGTCGGCAATATCGCCGTAATACGCTCGTTTTCTTCTAACGGTAACAAGTTAACGATAGGTCGACCACGCGATATCCGTGTGGCTAATGGCAACTGGTAGACTTTCATCCAGTAAATCCGACCCAGTGTCGAGAAGCAAAGGATGGTATCGTGAGTATTAGCCACCCAAAGTCGTTCGATGAAGTCTTCGTCTTTCATTTTCGTGGCTGATTTACCCTTACCACCGCGACGTTGCGCTTCATATTCGGTCAATGGCTGATATTTGACGTAGCCATGGTGAGACAAGGTCAATACCACGTCTTCTTCGTTGATCAGATCTTCCATCGAAATATCGTGAGTGGCAGCGGTAATTTCGGTGCGACGCGCATCGCCAAATTCGGCTTTAACCGCTTCTAATTCCTCGCGAATTACTTCCATTAAGCGTTCCGCGCTGTTCAGAATTAACAATAGCGCTTCGATCTGCTTCAACAACTCTTTATATTCATCAAGGATTTTCTCGTGCTCTAAGCCGGTTAACTTATGCAAGCGTAAATCCAAAATGGCTTGAGCCTGCTCCAAGGTTAACTGGTAATGTCCGCCAACCACGCCGAATTCTGCGGGTAAATGGTCAGGACGAGCCGCGTCAACACCAGCGCGCTCAAGCATCGCGGCGACATCGCCTAACTGCCAAGAGCGACTGGTTAACGCTTCTTTAGCTTCTGCTGGCGTCGGTGAGCGACGAATTAATTCGATGATTTCATCGATATTGGCCAGCGCGATGGCTAACCCTTCTAAGATATGTGCACGCTCTCGTGCCTTGCGCAACTCATAAACTGAGCGACGTGTCACCACTTCGCGACGGTGACGAATAAAGGCTTCCAACATGTCACGTAAGTTAAATAAACGCGGTTGGTTTTTATCCAAGGCCACCATGTTGATACCAAACACCACCTGCATTTGGGTGTTGGCATACAAATGGTTTAACACCACTTCGCCGACTTCGCCGCGCTTCAATTCAATGACAATACGCATACCATCTTTATCAGATTCGTCGCGTAAGCCACTGATGCCTTCTAAGCGCTTTTCTTTGACTAATTCAGCAATTTTCTCGATAAGTCGTGCTTTATTTACCTGATACGGAATCTCGGTCACGATGATGGTTTCTCGACCACCGTTATCGTCACGTTCAATCTCGGCTTTGGCGCGTAAATGAATACGACCACGCCCGGTACGATAAGCCTCGATAATACCCGCACGACCTGAAATGCTGGCGGCAGTTGGGAAATCTGGCCCGGGAATGTATTCCATCAATTCATCAATACCGATATCGGGCGTATCGATCATCGCCAAACAACCGTTGATAACTTCGGTCAGGTTATGCGGCGGAATATTGGTCGCCATACCGACGGCAATACCCGACGAACCATTGACCAACAAATTCGGTACTTTGGTGGGTAACACGTCAGGAATTTGTTCGGTACCGTCGTAGTTGGGAACGAAGTCGACGGTTTCTTTATCTAAATCCGCTAGTAATTGATGGGCAATTTTTGCCATACGGACTTCGGTATAACGCATCGCGGCAGCCGAGTCGCCATCAACCGAACCAAAGTTACCTTGGCCGTCAACCAACATGTAACGCAGCGAGAACGGCTGTGCCATACGTACAATGGTGTCGTACACGGCACTATCGCCATGCGGGTGATATTTACCGATAACGTCACCGACCACCCGGGCCGATTTTTTATAAGGCTTGTTAAAGTCGTTGCGCAGCTCGTTCATGGCGAACAGCACGCGACGGTGTACCGGCTTTAAGCCATCCCTGACATCCGGTAGCGCGCGGCCCACGATAACGCTCATGGCGTAATCTAAGTATGAACTCTTGAGTTCGTCCTCAATATTTACCGGCGCGACTTCTCTTGCTAGATCGGTCATAGATACTATCCCTAAAACGCTAACTTTGTGTTGTTCTTCTGATTCAGCTCATTGTACCCATACAAGGCGCCGCTCGCACCCTCTTTTTATCGGCACACAATTTCAGTAAACTCGCACTACCTAAGATGCAGTTTTGCCGACCCAAAGAGTTGTATATCGTTATGCCTAACACCAGCAACAACAGCCCGGCTTTCCCTAGCGACAACGTCGATAGTCACGAAATCGACAAATTCTCCGCGATTGCGTCGCGTTGGTGGGATCCAGACGGCGAATTCAAGCCATTACATCAAATCAATCCACTGCGCTTAGATTATATTGAGCGCCAGTGTCAGGGCGTATTCGGTAAGCGTTTGCTCGATGTTGGTTGCGGCGGCGGTTTAGTCGCCGAAGGACTAGCCAAACGCGGTGCCAATGTGACCGGTATCGATATGGCCAAGGCGGCGCTGCAAGTGGCTAAATTGCATGCCCTGGAACAACAGGTTGAGGTCGATTATCAACTGATGGCTGCGGAAACCTTTGCCGAACAGCATGCCGCTCAGTTTGATGTAGTCACTTGCTTAGAAATGTTGGAGCACGTGCCAGACCCAAGCTCGGTTATCCGCGCCTGCGCAAAGTTATTGAAACCCGGCGGGCGGTTATTCTTATCGACACTTAATCGCACGCCAAAGAGCTGGTTATTAGGTATCGTTGCCGCTGAATACGTGTTGCGCTGGGTACCTACCGGCACCCATGACCACCATAAATTCATTCGTCCAGCCGAACTGCTGGCGATGACCGATGCCTGCCAGCTACGTGCTAACGACATGACGGGTATGCATTATTTGCCTTGGCGTGGTTTCTTTTTTAGTTCGCGTAATGTTGACGTTAACTACATTGTTAGTTTGGAAAAACCGTTGTGAAACAAAATCCAAAAGCTGTTCTATTCGACCTTGACGGCACCTTATTAGATACCGCTCCCGATTTGGGCGCGGCCTTAAATCAGGTATTACGTGAAGAAGGACGCGCCGAAGTCAGTAACGACATTTATCGTTCATATGCGTCTCACGGTGCCAATGGCCTATTAACGCTAGGCTTCGGCGAACAAGATTATGCCGCCGACCAAGCACGTTTAAGAGCCGCTTTTTTAGCCGCATACAGCGCCGCGATTCATCATCATTCGGTGTTATTTCCGGGTATTGAGGAAATGCTCAGTGAATTACAGCAACAAGGCTATTTGTGCGCCATAGTGACCAATAAGCCGAGTCAGCTAACCCAACAGTTGTTGCCTTATTTTGCACCACTCAATGCGCTCGATGTGGTCGTTTGCGGTGACACCCTAAGTGTCGCCAAGCCGCATCCACAACCGCTGTTATACGCTGCTGAGCAATTGGCGGTGGAGGCCAACCAGTGTTGGTATGTCGGCGATGCTGAACGCGATATACTGGCCGGTCGCGCGGCAGGCATGACCACGGTATTGGCTGAATACGGTTATATTACGCCCGACGAGGTACCGGCGCAGTGGCCCGCTGATCACCGCATCGCCGAGCCCGCCGCCCTGACTGCACTATTACGGCAGTTGACGCTGGCTTAATGGCAGCGGACATTGTTCGCACGCGTTCGGCTGCGGCGTTGGTTCTAAGAATTGCCGTCGCCGATTCAGCAAACACTAGATATAGGTCATACCTCATAGCTAAGACGCTATATCTGGTGTTTTCTCATAAATCCCTTGAAAATCAACGCTTATAAAATATCGCTAAAATTCGCTATTAGCTCAGTCAAAAATGTTTTAAAAAAAGTTATTAACAAGCAAAGCGTGTACACCTCTAGGTTACTCAGTTAGTAGAGACTAACAGTCACGATTTTGACCCAGTATCTTAACGTTTTTTGGCTTGATCACTGACGCATAGCTCTCTAGTATATCAGCTAAACCTACAACCCCAAGATATTGTGTAGTAAACGCACAATCCGGACTCTATTTCACTATATCTTGTGGTTCCGTTTTGACTAAAAATCAAACAAAAAGTCGAGCGCTAATCATGAACCAGCAATTATCTGTAACGAAACGAGACGGTCAACGTGAACCGCTTAACCTGGATAAGATCCATCGCGTCATCACCTGGGCGGCTGAAGGCTTACATAATGTATCTGCTTCACAAGTCGAAATTAAATCTCATATTCAGTTTTATGATGGCATCAAAACCGAAGATATCCACGAAACCATCATTAAAGCCGCAGCTGACCTGATTTCAGAAGAAGCGCCCGACTATCAATACATGGCAGCCCGTCTTGCTATTTTTCATTTGCGCAAAAAAGCGTACGGTCAATTTGAGCCACCGCGCTTAGCCGATCACGTTAAACGCATGGTCGAAAACGGCCGCTATGACCGTCATTTGCTCGACGACTACAGCAGTGACGAATTTGATCAAATGGATGAATTTATCGACCACTGGCGCGACATGAATTTTTCTTACGCGGCGGTAAAACAGTTGGAAGGTAAATATTTAGTGCAAAACCGCGTTAGCGGAGAGATTTACGAAAGCGCGCAGTTTCTTTATGTGTTAGTTGCCGCTTGCTTGTTTGCCAATTATCCGCGCGACACGCGCATGGCCTATATCAAGCGTTTTTATGACGCCACTTCAGAGTTCAAAATTTCGTTGCCGACGCCCATCATGTCCGGCGTTCGTACACCGACGCGTCAATTTAGTTCGTGCGTACTGATTGAAACCGGTGACAGCCTAGACTCTATCAATGCCACCGCCAGCGCTATCGTTAAATACGTATCACAACGCGCTGGGATTGGTATCAACGCGGGCCGTATTCGCGCCTTAGGTAGCCCAATTCGTAATGGCGAAGCCTTCCACACCGGTTGTATCCCATTTTATAAATACTTCCAAACAGCGGTGAAAAGCTGTTCGCAAGGTGGTGTTCGTGGCGGCGCAGCTACCCTATTCTATCCACTTTGGCATTTAGAAGTGGAAAGTTTATTGGTGCTCAAAAATAACCGTGGTGTGGAAGAAAACCGCGTACGTCATCTGGATTACGGCGTACAATTTAACCGCTTAATGTATCAACGCCTAGTCAAAGATGACTTCATTACCTTATTTAGTCCGTCTGATGTACCGGGTCTCTATGATGCGTTCTTCGCCGACCAAAATGAGTTTGAACGGTTATACGTCCAATACGAGCAGGATGAGTCGATCCGCAAAAAACGGATCAAGGCGATTGAACTGTTTAGTTTGTTTATGCAAGAACGTGCTAGTACCGGTCGTATTTACTTGCAGAACGTTGACCACACCAACAACCATAGCCCGTTTGATGCCAGCGTGGCGCCGATTCGACAAAGTAACCTGTGTTTAGAAATCGCGTTACCGACCAAACCGTTACAACACGTCAACGACGAGAACGGTGAAATCGCACTGTGCACCTTATCAGCCTTTAACTTAGGCAAAATAGAGTCGCTTGAGGACTTTGACGAATTGGCCGATTTGGCCGTGCGTGCCTTGGATAGCTTGTTAGATTATCAAGAGTATCCGGTGCCGGCGGCCTACAACGCCACCATGAACCGTCGTACGCTCGGTATTGGTGTGATCAACTTTGCCTACTACCTCGCTAAACACGGCGTGAAATACTCCGATGGCTCGGCTAATGGTCTGGTACACCGCACCTTTGAAGCGATGCAGTACTACTTAATGAAAGCCTCGGTCAATTTGGCCAAGGAAAAAGGTGCTTGTCCGAAGTTTAACGAGACCACTTATTCACAAGGTATCATGCCGATTGATACTTATAAGAAAGATTTGGACGGCGTTTGTGGTGAACCATTGCAGCAAGATTGGGACGCATTGCGCGCTGCAATCAAGCAATATGGCATGCGTAATTCGACGCTATCGGCCTTGATGCCATCGGAAACATCATCACAGATATCAAACGCCACCAATGGTATCGAGCCACCGCGCGGATTTGTCAGTATTAAAGCGTCTAAAGACGGCGTGACAAAACAGGTAGTACCGGATTACGAGAACCTTAAAGATAACTATGAATTGCTATGGAATATTCCGAGCAATAAGGGTTATTTAGAATTAGTGGGTATTATGCAAAAATTCGTCGATCAAACGATTTCTGCTAACACCAACTACGACCCAGGTAAATTTGACGCGGGTAAAGTACCGATGAAGCAATTGCTACAAGACTTGCTGTACGCCTATAAACTGGGTGTGAAGACGCTGTATTATCACAACACCCGTGATGGCGCCTCAGACAATCAGTCAGATCTCGCCGCAAAAGCATTGAAAAATCGTGATCAGGCACAAGCCGCAGAGGTCATGGTAGAAGACGATGATTGCGCCGGTGGCGCCTGCAAAATTTAAGGGATAACGGATTTATGTCTTATTCTACATTTAGTCAGGAACAGAGCGATCCGTTAAAGGAACCGATGTTCTTTGGCCACTCGGTCAACGTCGCTCGTTATGATCAACAAAAGCACAGTATTTTCGAAAAACTGATCGAAAAACAAATCAGCTTCTTCTGGCGTCCAGAAGAAGTTGACGTCAGTCGCGACCGCGTCGACTTTAATAAGATGACTGACAGCGAAAAGCATATTTTTATTTCAAACTTGAAATATCAAACGCTGCTCGATTCAGTACAAGGCCGCAGCCCGAATATCGCCTTGTTACCGATTGTTTCAATTCCTGAGTTAGAAACCTGGATCGAAACTTGGTCGTTTTATGAGACCATCCATTCGCGCTCTTACACGCACATTTTGCGTAACCTGTTCTCCGATCCGAGTGAAGTATTCGAAGACATTGTCATTAACGAACAGATAAAGAAGCGTGCTGCCGATATTTCCCGTTATTACGATGATTTGATCTTCTACACGCAACTTTGGCAAACCCAAGGTGAAGGCCAGCACGAGGTTGACGGTGAAGTACACAACGTGACCATGCGTGAATTGAAGAAAAAGCTATTTTTATGCATTAACTCGGTTAACGCACTCGAAGCCATCCGTTTTTACGTCAGTTTTGCTTGCACTTTTGCCTTTGCCGAGCGTGAATTAATGGAGGGTAACTCAAAAATCATCCGTTTGATCGCTCGCGATGAAAACCTTCATTTAGTATCGACTCAGCACATTCTGAATTTATGGCAATACGGCGAAGATGATCCAGAAATGAAGGAAATCGCTGAAGAGCTGCGTGACGATGCGTATAACATCTTTATGACCGCGGTCGAGCAAGAAAAGGAATGGGCTCACTATTTGTTCCGCGATGGCTCAATGATCGGTCTTAATGAAGACATGTTATGTCAGTATGTCGAGTACATTGCCAATTTACGTATGGAAGCGATTGGTTTTGATGCGCCGTTTGAAAATCGCCGCAGTAATCCACTACCGTGGATGAATAAATACTTGGTCTCAGATAACGTCCAAGTAGCACCACAAGAAGCCGAAATCAGTTCTTATCTGGTCGGTCAAATTGATAGTGAGGTTAGCGCCGCCGATTTAGGAGATTTCGATCTGTAATCGCTATGGCAAAAGCGTTCAAAGTTAAACTCAACGGTCAGCACGAGCTGACCGTTGATGCGTCTCAAGGCAGCTTATTAGAAGCCTTAGAACAACACCAAATTGACGTCCATTACCACTGCCGTAATGGCTTTTGTGGCGCCTGTCGAACCAAGCTGATTTGCGGCAAAGTTAAATACACTAGCGAACCTTTAGCCTTTATTCGTAAAGGCGATATCCTGCCCTGCTGCTGTATTGCCGACTCCGATATCGAAATCGAACATTAAGCGACTGTAAACATATCGAACAAATCGATAATGCACATCGTAAAAATATATTATCCAAAGTAAGCTTAATTTTGGCACAATAGCCGTATTCGAAAACAAACTGATTACGTTGTAACGATTAACGAGGTTTCGCTATGTATACCGTTATTTTTGGTCGCCCCGGTTGTCCGTATTGTGTCCGAGCGAAAGACATTGCCGAGCAACTGAAAGCCGACCGCGAAGATTTTGACTACCGTTACGTGGATATCCACGCGGAAGGCCTGACCAAGGCCGATTTAGAAAAAACCGTTGGTAAACCCGTGCACACCGTGCCACAAATTTTTATCGACGAACAACACGTGGGCGGCTGTACCGAATTTGAAGCCTATGCGCGTGAGAACTTAGGTTTATACGCTGCCTAATTACCCCGATAGCAGTCATCATCCATGAACGTCGAGTCGTTCTGCTATGAGCTTTATAAAAGCCGTAGCTAAAACACGATTCGGCGTTTTCTTTTTTATCGAAACATTCGCTATGTCCATGTAAAAGCTAGGTAAACTTGCTTACCAGCCGATCATCTGTGTTCCATAATAGAAGCTGATTTATGAACACAGGTTGCACTCATGCTTCTAATAGACGACAGCGAAAAAATCGACGAAGAAGACGTTTATCCGGATTTATTTGGCGATTTTGATCGGCAGGCATCAGTCCCACTTAGCGCCAGCTTATTTAAGCAATTAGGTTGTCGACAACTGCAGCCGCAATGGTTAGATTGCCGAGTTATGGTTAGCCCCCCCAACGATAAGCACCCCCATTGGTTATACGTGAGTTCGGGTTTATCCTTAGCCAGCAAGCCACCTACGCCCCGCTATGAACTGTTGCTAGAAGCACCACAGGCGGCCAACTGGCCAATCAGCCTGTTACAGCAGCTGATGGTCGAACACTTGTTGCAACAAACAAGCACCAACCACCAGTCATTACCCATCGGTGAGCCGATTGCGCAACACCTATCTGAAGAAATACCCGGCGTCATGCTGCTTAAGCCACTACATTATCGCAGCGATGTCACCCTCGCTCACGGCCGTACGACATTATTGCAAGTGGTCGGTATTACCGCCGAAGAATGGTTATTTGCTAAACGTCGCTCAACGCAAGCCTTAATTGAAGAATTCACCATCAATCAAGGCCATTACGTCACCCGGCTACACCGACAAAGCGTTGTCTAAGTCGCAGTCGATTAACTCGCATCAGCCAGCGCTTGCTTAACACGTTTTTCCGAGATGGGGTATTGCGTGCCCAATTGCTGAGCAAATAACGATACCCTTAACTCTTCGAGCATCCAGCGAACTTCCTTCACGGCATCGGGTAGTGGCTCAGCTTTAGGCTGACGCTGTAATAATTGTTGGTACTCTTGCTGTAAGCGTTCTAATACCATCAGTTGTAATCGATCACGTTGCGGGTCAACCGGCAACTTTTCTAAGCGACGCTGAATCGCTTTTAAGTAACGCACGATATGCGGTAAGCGCTTAACACCAATATCACTGACAAAACCAGCGTAGATCAAGCCGTCCAACTGCGCTTGGATGTCACCGCGCGACTGGATTTGATCTAACGGGACCTGACCTTTTTGCTGCTTTTTAATTTGATGACCGAGTAGCAAGATCTGCTCGACGTGTGCGGCAACCTGCTCCACAGTTTCATTAAGTTGCTCACGAACGCGTGTCACGACTTCCTGAAAACGCTGTTGGTCGCGCACTTGATCGGCATCTTGTAGCAGCTCATCAACCGCGGCATCGATACAATCATTAACCAAAGACTCGACTTTGCCCCAGGGGTTAAAATACATCGCCAACTTAGCTTTGTTAGACAGCGATTTTTGTAAATAGCGCACCGGCGATGGTACTTGCAGCAATACCAACTTGCGTAACCCTTTGCGATGCTCAAACGCGGCTCGCTGTTGGCTTTCGAAAACATCCACAGCTACCTGTTTGCCATTGTCGCGCAATGCCGGAAAAGCTTGCAGTTGATACGGCCCTTGTTGCTGTGACAACGTCACTGGCAACGCCCCCATTTGCCAATCGGTAATGGCTTCGCGGCGAATGGCAGCACCACTATTATCGCTGCGTTTTACCAGTGTTTGCTTAACCTTGCCGCGCAAACGTTGCTGTAAAGCATCTAAATCACGACCTTGTGCTATACACTGTTGTTTCTCGTCGACGATACAAAAGTTCATACGCAAATGAGCGGGTAATTGCGCCAAAGGCCAGTCTTGTGGATCGATATCCATGCCAGTCATACGCTTTACTTTATAGCTAAGCGCAGCTAACAAAGGTTGTTGCAACGGCTGCAAATCGGCAACGATGGCACGCGCATAATCGGGTGCTGGCACCAGTTGACGCCGCTGCGCTTTAGGTAGAGCTTTTATTAACGCCGTCACCAGCTCTTCGCGTAAAGCTGGGATCAACCATTCGGTGCCCTCACTACTCACTTGATTTAATAGCGCCAATGGAATTTGCAGAGTAACGCCATCGTCTTCGGCACTGGGCTCAAAACGATAGTGTAACGGCAGTCGCAAATTACCCTGCTGCCAAAACGCCGGGTAAGCCTCATCGGTAACGTGTTCGGCATCCTGCTGTTTCAACTGTTGCAGGGTGAAATATAACAGTTGTGGTTGTTTTTTCGCCGCTTTGTGCCACCAACCGGCTAACAATTGCTCGTTATAAATGCCCGCTGGCAATTCAGCATCATAAGCATTAAAAAGCGCTTCTTCATCGACCAAAATATCGCGTCGACGAGATTTTTCTTCTAACGACTCGACTTCCGCTATCAGCGCTTGGTTGTGTTCGATAAACGGCAGTGGACGTTTGAGTTCACCACTCACCAGTCCTTCTCGGATAAAAATTTCGCGAGCCACAACCGGTGAAATCGGGCCAAACTGCACGCGCCGACGCGGCACCAAAACTAAGCCAAGCAAACTCACTTGCTCGTCGGCGACGACACTGCCCTGCTTTTTCTCGAAACGTGGGTCTAAATACTGTCGCTTAACCAAGTGTTGCGCCGCGGCTTCAACCCAACCCGGATCAATGCGCGCGTTGGTGCGTGCAAATAAACGTGAGGTTTCCACCAGTTCAGCGCTAACCAGCCACTTCGGCGGCTTTTTGAATAAATTACTGCCGGGAAAAACAAAAAATTTACGTTGTCGGGCACCTAAGTATTCATGCCGCTCATCTTTTTGCCCCACATAGGACAATAAGCCGCTGATCAGGGCTCGATGAATGGCTTCATAACTTGCTGCTTCACTATTAATTTGTATGCCTAACTCACGCACCGTCTGCCGCGTTTGGGTATAAACGTCCTGCCATTCACGCACACGTAAAAAATGAATAAATTCGCGCTGACACAAGCGCCGTAATTGTGTTTTTGAAAGACTTTTTTGCTGCTCGGCTAAATAATCCCAAAGCTTAAGATAGCTAATAAAATCAGAATCTTTATCATGAAAACGCTGATGTAATTGATCAGCTTTTTGCTGTTTATCGCTGGGTCGCTCGCGCGGATCTTGAATCGACAACGCCGCTACAATCACCATCACCTCACGTACACAGCCGTGTTGCTGTGCTGCCAACACCATCCGCGCTAAACGCGGATCTAAGGGTAAACGTGATAGCTGTTGGCCTAACGGCGTTAACTTGGCAGTTTCACCATAACGAGCACTGGCTAACGCGTTAAGCTCTTCCAGCAAATTGAAGCCGTCTTTAACAAAACGCTCATCGGGTTTCTGCAAAAACGGAAACTGACGAATATCGCCCAATTCTAATGCCGTCATCTGCAGGATAACGGCAGCCAAATTAGTACGCAAAATTTCCGGATCGGTGAACGCCGGCCGCGAATTAAAATCATCTTCGCTATACAAACGAATACAAATGCCCGGCCCAACACGGCCACAGCGGCCTTTGCGCTGGTTAGCACTGGCTTGTGAAATCGGTTCAATGGGTAGTCGTTGCACCTTGCTGCGGTAACTATAACGACTGATTCTAGCCGTACCAGGGTCGATAACATAACGAATACCAGGCACCGTTAACGAGGTTTCGGCAACGTTAGTGGCGATCACCACCCGGCGTTGACTATGTGACTGGAAAATACGATTTTGTTCAGTTGCCGACAAACGGGCGTAAAGTGGCAATACTTCGGTATTTTTTAGTGCTAATTGTGTAATGGCATCGGCAAAGTCGCGAATTTCTCGCTCACCGCTGGCAAATAATAAAATGTCACCGGGGCCTTCGTCCTGCAGTTCCAGTACCGCTTCCGCGACCGCGTCAAGCACGTCTCGTGGCGCTTGTCGCTGGCCTTGCTGAAGCGCTTGATAGCGGACTTCAACCGGATAGGCGCGGCCACTAACTTCGATAATCGGAGCCTGCTGAAAATGTTCAGCAAAGCGCTCGGTCTCAATCGTCGCCGACGTGATGACCACCTTTAAGTCTGGTCGCTTAGGCAACAGTTGATGCAATACCCCCAGTAAAAAATCAATGTTCAGACTACGTTCGTGTGCCTCGTCGATAATAATGGCATCGTAGGCACGTAATAATCGATCCTGTTGTAACTCAGCCAGCAGTACCCCATCGGTCATTAACTTAATGGCGGTATTGGCTTCGGTTTGATCATTAAAACGAACTTTGTAGCCCACACTCGAGCCCAACGGCACCCGTAATTCTTCCGCGATACGGCTGGCAACACTGCGCGCTGCTAAGCGTCGTGGTTGGGTATGACCAATAAAGCCACGCCGACCATAGCCGAGCTCTAATAACATTTTCGGTAATTGCGTGGTCTTACCCGAGCCGGTTTCGCCAGCCACGACCACCACCTGATGCTTAGCAATGGCATCTTTAATGCGTTGCTGTTGCTCAGCGACCGGTAACTGCGGCGGATAATCAATGTGGTGAGACTGTGCTAGACGCGTTGCTAAACGCGCTTTCGCCTGCTCAATATCGCTATCGATTTGTGCCAACACCTGCTGTTGACGCTGTGCTTGCTTAATTTTCGTTAAACCTCGGAGACGCCGCCGAAGCTGCGCCGCATCGGCAATCATACAGTGTGTTAATTCGGCAAAACGAGACGCTAATGATTCGGGGGTAGCACTGACAGACATGGGACTCCAATATTGCTGCTTGGCTGACAATCAGGCACAAGTAATAGCGCCATTATACCAGCAGCTAAAACCCCCGTCAGCCACCGCCGCGACGATAACCATCACCTAAACACAGGTCCATAGCACGCAGTACTTCACTGCGACCAATGAGTCCGGTTAAACGGTTATTTTCATCGATGACTGGGTAGAGTTTGGGTTTATTCACTTGCATTTGTTCAGCTAAGTCTAAAATCGACATATCGCTGCGTACCGTTAACACCGGTGTGGTCATACAGTCTTCAACTAAGGCCGATTGCTCTTGATGATAGGTTGCCCGTAACATCGCCGCTAAACAATCTTGCTCGGATAAAAAACCGACCACCCGTTGCTGCGCGTTAACCACCGGGCCACCACGTTGTTGAGAACGCAATAGCTCTTCGACAGCTTTCTCGATGGTCATCTGCGTGGTAAATATTACCGGATAACGAGTCATATAATCGCTGACTTTCACCGACTTCATTGCATTCTCCTTATTGAGTTTTTTCTGAAATTTTGGCTAACCCCTTATCGCTAAGCTTTTATCGCAAAACGTTCAGCAGATAAGACTGACTGATGCGACCAAGGCTCACTTGCCAGCTCGGCGGTAACAAGTGAGCTTTTTCAAGTATAGTCGATAGCTACTGCTGTCAATCGCCGTAAATGGCAACCTGCGCGGGCTCGCCCTGCTTGCGATAACCGCGATACATGCCCTCGGTATTAAACGGCTGATAAACGTTGCCTTGAGCATCGAGAATAATGACGCCGCCGGTGCCACCCGCCTGCTGCAGAACACCGTGAATGACTTCATCACCCGCTGCTTTAATGGTCTTTTGCTGATATTTCACGCGTGCACAAATATCGGCTGCAACATGATAGCGAATAAAGTATTCGCCATGACCTGTCGCGGAAATCGCACAACTGGCATTATCTGCCCACGTACCGGCACCAATAATCGGCGAATCGCCGATGCGGCCATAACGTTTAGCTGTCATGCCGCCGGTCGAGGTACCCGCGGCTAAGTTACCTTGTTGGTCCAATGCCACGGCACCCACCGTGCCATATTTATAATCTAAATCGAGATAACGCCACGCTTGTTGTTCGGGCTGTTCGCTGCGACGAATTTTTTGTTTAGCGCGATTTAGCTGCTGCAAGCGCTGCTCGGTGTCAAAATAATCGTTGTCGACCTGGGTTAAGCCCTGTTGCTTGGCAAACTGTTCGGCGCCGCTGCCGCTCAACATCACATGCACCGACTTATCCATGACCGTACGAGCTAACTGAATCGGGCTTTTCACCGTTTTTACACCAGCCACGGCTCCAGCATTACCGTTAGCGCCAGACATTATAGACGCGTCTAACTCATGCTCTCCGTCCCAAGTATAGACAGCGCCACGACCGGCATTAAATAACGGCGAGTCTTCCATGATCTGAATGGCAGCAATCACCGCATCGGTGCTATTACCGCCTTTTTCCAACACCGCATAGCCAGCGTCTAGCGCTTGCTTTAATTTATCTTTATAAGCTTGCTCTTGCTCAGCCGACAAATTAGCGCGAGTAATGGTACCGGCACCACCGTGAATGGCGATGGCGATGGGTTGTTCCGTAGCCATGCTGGCGACCGGCAACGCGCTGCTAAGCGCGGCCACCAGAGCTGCTACTGCTATGCTTGCTGCTTTCATATGTTCTCCTCGTTATTATAATAAAGACCGTTATTACGCGTTCGCCAGCCGCGCTGACGATTGCAGCCAATCAGCCCTTGGGTTACCCTTTGCCGCTCACATTGACGTTCGGCGAGGAAGCCACGCTATGCAACCATCCTCTGCGCAAACTACTGCAGCGACGGCCAGTCTGTACTGGCACGATTACGAAACCTGGGGTGTTAACCCGTTAGTTGACCGTCCGGCACAGTTTGCCGGTTTACGCACCGACCTATCATTGCAGCCAATCGGTAAGCCGATGACCTTGTTTAATCAGCCAACAGCCGACTTTCTTCCGCATCCAGAGGCTGCTTTGATCACCGGCATTACCCCGCAACAAGCACTCAATCAAGGAATGAATGAATGCAGTTTTAGCGGCAAAATTGCCGAACAGTTCACACAACCACAAACCGTCATCGTTGGTTATAACAATATTCGCTTCGACGATGAAGTCACACGTGCCTTGTTTTATCGTAATTTCATCGATCCTTATGCGCACACGTGGCAACAAGGTAACAGCCGCTGGGACTTGATTGATTTGGTCCGCGCCTGCTATGCACTGCGCCCCGACGGCATTCAATGGCCGCGTCACGAGGACGGTCGAGTCAGTATGAAACTGGAAGACTTAACCGCCGCCAACGGCATTGACCACGGTCAGGCTCACGATGCCATGGCCGATGTTTATGCGACCATAGCGATTGCTCGCCTGATCCGTGAACAGCAGCCCAAACTGTGGGATTACGCCTTTAATCTACGTACTAAAAAAGCGGTTCAGCAGCAAATCGACTTGCTGCAACGTAAGCCGCTGGTGCACGTGAGTGGTCATTACGGCGCAGCACAGGGCTATGTCAGCTACTTGATGCCGTTGGCCTATCACCCACAACAAGCCAACGTTTTACTCGGTTGGGATTTGCGTCACGATCCGCGTGCGATTGCGAACTTATCGATCGATCAATTACGCGAACGCTTTTATCTGCCAAAAGCCGAGCGGGAACAACAGCAGTTAGCGAGCGTGGCATTGCACAAAGTGGCGATCAATCGTTGCCCGTTTATTGCTCCTAGCAACGTCCTCAGCGACGAACGCGGCGCCCATTTTGGCTTAGACAAAGCACAATGCTTACAGCATTATCAGCAGCTACAAGCCGATGCCGAGCTACGTGAACGCTTAATCGACGCCTTAAGTGAAAACGACTATCCAGCGCCAGCTGACGATCCTGAGCTGCAGCTATACAGCGGTGATTTTTTTGGCGAACAGGATAAGTCCAATATGCGCTTGATCCGCGAAGCCGATCCCGAGCAATTGGCTGGTATGCAATTTAATTTCGTCGATGCACGCTTGCCTACGCTGTTGTTTCGCTACCGAGCACGCAACTTTCCAGCAACGCTTAGCGAGCAAGAATTGCAACGCTGGCAGCGCTTTTGCCAACAGCGTCTGATGGAGCCACTAGCGGGTGCGCTAAGTATCGAAGAATACGCCCTTAAGCTTGAACATTTGGCCGAACAACATAGCGGTGACGCGAATAAACTGGCGATATTACGCGCACTTTACCAGTACGCACAATCGTTATAACAGCCGTAAAAAAACGCGCTGGTCGGTTAAGACCAGCGCGTTTTTTATACCTAGCCGTCACCGGCCGGTAATACCGCTAATTAGCGTGGTGGTGGATTAATACGACCCGCTGACTTGGGTCCGACACGGAATAAACGCGCTAACGCAGGAATCAATATTAGCGCGCCCAACATATTCCAAATGAACATAAAGGTTAGCAGTATGCCCATATCGGCCTGGAATTTAATTGGCGAGAAAATCCAAGTAGCAACACCAATTGCCAGCGTTAAACCGGTGAAACCAACGGCTTTACCGGTGCTATCCAACGCATATTGGTAGGCATCGGTTAACGAGCCGCCCTGATTAAGCGATTCTTTTACTCGACTGTAAATATAGATGCCGTAATCGACACCAATCCCCACCCCTAACGCAATAACCGGCAAGGTTGCTACCTTCACGCCAATATCCATGACGGCCATCAAGCCCTGGCTCATAACGGTGGTAAATGCTAACGGCAAAATAATACAGGCGACCGTTCGCAAACTACGGAAAGTCAGTAAGCACAGGACAATCACCACCCCGTATACCCAAATCAGCATTTTATATTGTGCGGTTTCGATAACCGAGTTAGTGGCCGCCTCTATACCGGAATTACCTGCCGCCATTAAAAACTCGATACCCTCTTGCTGGTAGTCGGCGGTAAATTGGTTCACCGCGGCAACCACCGTTTTCAGCGTTTCAGCTTTATGGTCATCCAAATAAATAATGATCGGTGCCATTGAGCAGTCGGCGTTAAATAAGCCCGACGGCGCTTTATTAACCGAGGCATTAATAACATACTGATTGCGGTTCACACTAAACCACTTCAGATTGCCCTCGTTTAAACCAAACATACCCATGCGCGATACGTACACAATCGACTTAACGTCTTGTACGCCAGCGGTGTTTTGCATATGCCAGCTAAAACGGTCCATTAATTCCAAGTTATCGTAGGCGATACACTTTTGCGGCTCTGTTTTAGCCATCACCACAAAAATATCGGTACTTGAGCTGTAGTTATCGACAATAAAGGCATTATCAAGGTTATAGCGGCTATCTTGACGTAGCTCTGGCGCGCCGGCATCCAGATCGCCAATTTTCATTTGCTGTCCTTTGACCAGACCCCAGCTCAACATCAACAACGATACCAGTAGTGCACCATAAGCCCATTTCGGTTGCGCGAAACGGCTAAAAAAGCTAACCACAATGTGCTTATTATTTTGCGTGCGTAACTGATACTCAATGGCGTAATCGGTCACCCCGCTATACGACATTAAAATTGGCAATAACATCAGGTTGGTTAGTACCACAACAGCAACGCCAATACTGGCTGCAATAGCCAGTTCTTTAATCACATCAATATCGATAACCATCAACGTGGTGAAGCCAATAGCATCGCTCGCCAAGGCGGTCAAACCGGCAATATAAAGACCGCGGAATGCCATTTTGGCAGCGTCCAGCTTATTATGTCCGGCCACGCGGTTGGCCACCATCGCGTTAATGATTTGCACACCATGCGAGACACCAATCGCGAACACCAAAAACGGTACCAGCATCGAATACGGGTTAATGCCCGAACCAATGAGTTCGATAATACCCAGTTGCCAGATCACGGCGATAATCGAACAGGCTAGAACAATCACCGAACTGCGCCAGCAGCGGCTATAGAGATAAAGCATGCCGAGCGTGATCAAAATCGCCAAAACAAAGAACAGACCGACTTGAATCGCGCCGTCGATCAAGTCGCCAATCACCTTGGCGAAACCGGTAATATGAATTTTAACACTAGCAGAGTTGTACTTATCTCTAACCAGCTTTTCTAAGCGCTGCGAGAAATCTTGATAATCCAGCCGCGCACCGGTTTCAGGGTTAATTTCATCCAACGGCACGTAAATTAACGCCGAGCGAAAATTATTGGCAACCAAATTACCCACTTCACCAGAGCGCAGCACGTTGGTGCGTAATTGCTCTAATGATTGCTTGCTACCATCATAGTTGTCTGGAATAACCGGACCACCGACAAAGCCCTCTTCGGTGACTTCCATCCACCGAACATTGGGCGTCCAAATACTGCGTAAGCCACTACGATTAACGCCGGGAATAAAAAAGATTTCGTCGTTAATTTGCTGCAATGTCTGTTGAAATTCGGCATCAAAAATGGTGCCTTGAGTATTCTCGACGGCGACCCGCACCACGTTGCCTAAGCTGGCTAAATCATCACGATAATCAAAATAATTTTGAATGAACTCATGATGAGTCGGGATCATTTTGGTAAAGCTGGCATCGGGTCGTACTTTGGTCGCGTGATAGCCCAAAAACAGGGTTAATACGGCAAAAATAATGAGCCAAATGGGACGCACGTTAAATAATGCTTTTTCAGCCCAAACCGACGATCCCGTGTGTTGTTCTGTTGACATAGTTAACTCCCTGTTCACTGCTTGTTCTGCACACGGTAATGTTGGATACCATTGCGACCGACCAACACGAAGCCTTCGTCGTTGCTGAGCGCATCGGTCAACACGCTACCACTACTATGCTCAATAACGTCTGGATTACTGCTGTTATCGGCCGTCACTTTACTCATAACACCAGAGTTCCCGACCAGCAAGGTATAACCCGTTGCTAGCGACAAACCACCGGATAGATTGGCGTCGGTGCCAGTCGCTATTTTTAAAAAGCTGTCGCCATTATCGCTGGAGACATAAGCATGGCCGCGCAAGCCATACAGCCACCAACGGCCCTGCTCATCAACATGGGTACCAAAAAATGAACCGTTATAAGGTGAGTTTAAGGTTTGCCAAGTCTGTCCGGCGTCATCGCTACGAAACAGCTGACCGGCTTCGCCAACGATAAATAACGTATCGCCCTGACCGGTCATGGCATTGAGATGGAAGCCACCACTATTTTCTAAACGTCCCGCAATGGATTGCCAGTTACGGCCACCATCAGCGCTATAAAGAAACGTATTATAGGCGCCCACCGCAAAAATTCGCTCGGCATCCATGGCATAAACGTCTAACAAGGGTTTTACCGGACCGGATTCTTGCCGCGCTAAATCGATATTTTCTAAAAGGAACTGCGCGTCTTCGAGCGCAAATTGTAAATCACCCGCGTCGTCCTCTGCCGCTTGCTCAAGCTCGCTTTGCAAATGCGCAATCCGCTGCTTGAGCTCTGCGGCTTCGAGATCAAATAACTGGAAGCCATCCAACTGCCGTTGCCAATGTTGGCCGCCATCGCTGCTGTAGATGATCACGCCGTGATGCCCCACTGCCCATGCTTGCTCAGCCACGCTGGTGACGGCGGTTAACAACACGCTGGTATCCACTTGCGCCTTTTGCCAATCACCACCGACTTCGGTTTGACGTAATACATTGCCCCAGTCGCCGACCGCTAAGCGATAGCCATCAGCCTGCTGCAAATCTAACAAGACGTTGCTACTGGCGAGTGTGGACGCCGGTGAAGCCGCATAAATCACATCGTACTGCTGGCTTTGCGGTGACGTTTCGGACGCTGCATTAGCCGTTAGCGGCGCTTGTTGTAACGCCACGGCCGTGTGCGCGGCACCACCTAAACACATCACCGCAAGAATGTAGCTCACCTTATTCAACTTACGCATGAAACCTCCTGCGTAGAAAATTATCGTCGGATTGTAACCTTAAGCCCACGATATGATAGTCATTTTTATCGCGACTGACCGCTTTTGCCGAGCACTAACAGCGACAACGGCGTGGTGTGTGCCATTAGCAATTTGCGCTTTACGTAAACGGAATCATAAATTGTCCGTCAACATGGTTGCAAAAATCGCGGCGCCGATACATGCTTAGGCAACAGCGAAACAGGTCAGTCCTGTTATGAAGTCCATATACTAGCAAGGATTTCGACAAGATTGTGTAGTTCGCAACAGAATTTATCTTTTCGCTATTTTGGTGTAGCTTTATCAAGAAAGCAGAACAACAAGGATCAATATAATGAATAAACAGATGCTGAAAGCCGGTATTTTTGCGTTATCGGTCGTGTCTGCCAGCGTGATGGCGAAAGTCAGCCCGGACGAGGCGGCACGGTTAGGCCAGGATTTGACTCCTATCGGCGCTGAAAAAGCCGCTAATGCGGATGGCTCGATCCCGGCTTGGAACGGTGGTTATAGTAATACCGAAGTAGCTCAAGAACGAGGCAACGACCCGTTCGCCAGCGATAAAATTCAGTTCACCATCACTCGTGACAACCTTGACCAATATCGCGATAACTTGTCTCCTGGGCAAGTCGCCATGTTCGAGCGTTACCCTGACTATAAAATGAATGTTTATCAGTCTCGTCGTACCGCAACCTATCCTGACGAATTATGGCCAACCATCAAAAGTAATGCCGAAAACACGGCCTTAGTTGCCGGTGGTAACGGTTTAGAAAACTTTGATTTAGCCGTTGCCTTCCCTATCCCAGCAAATGGTTTAGAAGTGGTTTGGAACCATATAACACGTTTCCGTGGTGGTAAAACCGAGCGTTTGGTCAACCAGTTCCCGGTCTTATCTAACGGCGATTATGTGCCGGTTAAGTTGCGTGAAAAATTGGTTTTCCCAGAGTACTTGGTGAGTGGTCGTGAAGCCGCTGATGACAACGTACTGTTCTATTTTCTACAAGAAGTCTTAGCGCCAGCGCGCTTAACCGGTACCGTGTTGCTGGTTCACGAGACCATCAACCAGGTCAAAGAGGGCCGTCGCGCGTGGATCTACAACGCCGGTCAGCGCCGTGTACGTCGGGCCCCCAACGTCGCTTATGATGGTCCGGGTACAGCGGCAGATGGCCTGCGTACATCTGACAACTTAGATATGTATAACGGTGCTCCCGATAAGTACAACTGGGAACTGAAAGGTAAAAAAGAGTTGTACATTCCGTACAATAACTTCAAGTTGATGGATCCGGCGCTGAGCTATGATGAGATCATCAATGAAGGCCATATGAACCCAGACTTCTTGCGTTACGAGAAACACCGCGTCTGGGTTGTTGAAGGCACCTTGAAAGATGGCGAACGTCATATCTACTCGAAACGTACTATGTACATCGACGAAGATACTTGGACAGCTTCGGTTATCGACCACTACGACGGTCGCGGTGAACTATGGCGTGTTGCAGAATCATACAACACCCAATTTTATACACGCGACGTACCTTGGATGGCAGCCGAAGCCTTGTATGACCTGAATTCGGGTCGTTACTTGGTGTTAGGTTTAGCCAACGAAGAAAGCGAGTACATGAACTGGGATATTCAACCAAAACGTGAAGACTTCTCAACCAACGCTTTACGACGTATGGGTATTCGCTAATCGCAGCGCTTTTTGAGCTTTTAAAAAAGGGGCGATAACGCCCCTTTTTTTATGCTGGTTATTGTTTAGTGAAACTCTCTAAACGCGCCAGCAAACTTGAGGTGTCCCAACGCTGTCCCCCCATACGTTGTACCTCACCATAGAACTGATCGACCAAGGCTGTCAGCGGCAAACTCACTCCCTGACGATTGGCTTCTTGTAAGGCAATGGCCAGATCTTTACGCATCCAATCGACCGCAAAGCCGTGCTCATAATCGCCCTGCCACATGGTTTTATAGCGATTTTGCATTTGCCAAGAGCCTGCCGCCCCCTGACTGATGGCTGCTACCAATTTATCCGCGTCTAAACCGACTTGCTTTGCCAAATGCAGCCCCTCTGATAGGCCTTGCAATACGCCAGCGATACAAATTTGATTAACCATTTTAGCCAGTTGTCCGGCACCGGCCTCGCCCATCAACTGCTGAGTTTTGCAATAACTAGCAAAAACCGGCTGGCAACGTTCAAATGCCTGTTGTTGACCGCCGGCCATGGTGGTTAACATGCCGTTCTCGGCACCGGCCTGACCACCTGACACGGGCGCATCGATAAAGTCGATATCACGTTCCCGGCAAGCCTCGGCTAACTCGCGCGCCAATTCGGCGGAAGCGGTGGTGTGGTCGACCAGAATACTACCCGCTTGCATACCCGCGAGTACCCCCTGTTCGCCGTAAACCACGCTGCGTACGTCATCATCGTTACCGACACAAAGTAGCACCAAGCAGCCGGTGTCGCAGCATGAGCACCGCCGTATTGTTGCTGCCACTGTTCGGCTTTGGCAACGGTGCGATTATAAACGCAAACTTGTCCACCCTGCTGTTTAAGCTGATTGTGCAAGTGCCCAGCCATGGGGTATCCCATGACGCCTAATCCTATGAATGCACAGCGTTGCTGAGTCATGCTTACTCCTATTGTTGATGTTGTATGAGCCAGTGTTGATAACGCCCTAACGGCTGAAAAGTTGGATGCTGACAATAGCGTAACTCCAATGCCAGCAATTCATCAAAGCGTTGTTGATCGGTCTTATCACGTAAATAATCATGAAAACAACGGACACCGGTACGCTGTATTACTTGCAACTGTTGTGCCGCCAGCCAGCTGTCGACAGCAGTTGGATCAATCGGGTTTTGCGGACTCAAGCGCACAGTTTTTTTAACCGTTAAATCGTCGCTGACATAAGCAAAATTGCCGTAAACCATGTTCGCAAAAAGCTTTGCATCGCGATTATAAAACATTAACGATAATTGCCCGTCGGCGGCCAGTAACTGTCTGAGTACCGCAATCGCTTGGGCCGGTTGTACCAACCACTCTAGCACTGCATGGCATAACACCACATCAAATTGCTGCTGCAGTAAGTCAGGCAAATCATAGAGACTCGCCTGCCAGTATTGATACGCATCAGCCACACCCAACTGTTGGTGATGCTGCTTGGCGGCCGCGATCATGTCGGCGGCAATATCGGTGTGTATCACCGTGTGGCCGTGCTGCGCAAAATAACTATTAAACTGGCCCTGACCGGCACCAATATCCAGCACCCGCAACGGCTGCGGCGATTCAATTAATCCGGCCAACTGCTGCTGCAGTACCGCCATTCGCAAACGCCCTTTGCTGGTGGCGTATATGTTACGAGCGAACTTAGCGCTAATGCCGCTAAAGCTGCCATCTTGCTGACGTCGACTCATGCAGGATTATCAATATCAATAAATTGCACATTAACACCAAAGCGTTGGGCGAGATGTTCACCCAAGGCTTTGGCACCGTAGCGCTCAGTAGCATGGTGACCTGCGGCAAAAAAATGTAGGCCTTGTTCACGGGCGCTATGAATGGTTTGCTCTGACACTTCACCGGTAATAAAGGCATCGACACCGAGCGCTGCGGCTTGGTCGATATAGCCTTGACCACCGCCACTACACCAGGCGAGTTTGGTGATCGGCGTTGGCTGGGTCACTTGGCAAGTCAGCGGCCGTTGTAATCGCTCGGCTAACTGTGCTGCTAATTGTTCGCCGCTAGTTGCTTGGCAGTGACCCAATAATAGCGCGCAAGCGGGATCATTCGGTTCAGCGCTAGCGTCGACTTGCCACCCCATCAATTGCGCCAACTGTGCATTGTTACCAAATTGCGGATGGACGTCTAACGGCAAATGATAAGCGAGTAAATTGATATCGTGTTTGAGTAACTGCGCGATACGTCGCTTTTTCATGCCAACAATAGCCGGCGCTTCACCACGCCAGAAATAGCCATGGTGTACCAACAGCGTGTCGGCTTGTTGTTCTATGGCTGTATCAATCAGCGCTTGGCTGGCGGTAACGCCGGTGACAATTCGGTTTATCTCGGCCCGCCCTTCTACTTGTAAACCGTTCGGGCAATAATCTTTAATTCGGTCTACCATTAATAAATCGCTTAAATAAGCCGTCAGCGTTTGCCGTTCCATAAATGACCTTTTGTCGTGCTATTTAACGATACGAAACCGAGATTTTACTCGAAATTAGACAAGATTCCGAAAAAACGGTATAAAATGAATGTTCTTTGAACAATAAGACGAAAATAACACCAGAAACGTTAATAAAATAGGACCCGATGCATGAGCAAACTGGATAAAGACAAGGTACTGGCAGCATATAAGGACGCGTACCAGAAGGCTCACGGCAAAGCTCCGTCAATAGACAGCAATAATGGTTGGTACAGTGTCGATGGCGGCAAAAATGTGCGGTTAGCCGACCTCGCTGAAGAAACTAAGCAATTAGCGAAAGGCGGTTCTAGCGACAAAGCTGGCACTGAAAAATCAGCGGCGGCGAAAAAAGACAGTAAAGCCGCGGCGAACAAGAACAGCGGCGACAAAAAAGCGGCTTCAAGTAAGTCGTCTTCGGCCAAATCGTCGTCTAAGTCGTCTTCTACAAAATCTTCATCGACCAAGAGTTCGAGCAAAAAGTCATCGTCAAACTCAGGCGGGATGACGGCAAAAGAATTGTGGAAACAAAAGCTAGAGTCTGACGCCCGTCAAAATCGTCTACCACGCGGTAAGTTTTAACCGTCACAGTCATTTATTTTGCTGACATACCGCACCATAAAAAGCGCCATTAGGCGCTTTTTTAGTAGACATTGATCGGCTTATTGACAGCCTGCGTAGCCTATATCTAGACTGAACAACATAACCAACCATCAGCAAGGAACGCCAGATGCCCGTATTAAAACACCTACTATTGTTGCCATTACCCTTAGCGATAGCGGCCTGCTCGCCGCCGCCAGATGCTATCCCTGATTTGGGTGGGCAATGCGATAACGCTCAACACTATGATATTAACTTTACTCGCTTTGATGAAACCGCACAGCAGATCGCGCATGGTACCGGTTGCTTTATCGAAGCTGATTTGAGTGAGTTGGGGGCAATTAAACCCAATCCGGTAAAAGGCAAGTTGCGGGTACGAGAAGCGGTACGTATGGCGATAAAAGATACGCCATTAAAAATCATTGATGAAAAACCCGATCGTATTAAAGTTGGCAAACGTTAATCGCCCAACAGCATGAGCAACAGCTAGCGAGCAGTGTTATGCGCCATGACGGTATCGCTAGCTTTAATTCTGGTTAGCTACCGGAGGGTTAAATGACATTCGGAGATTTGCCGATGACACGGTCGATAGGAATGCGCATTTTTCGGTGACGATAAACTAAAAACTCACCACGCTCGAAAGTAATATGCTGGTCACCAAAATCGCCATGGGTCACGGTAAAATGATCGTCATCCACTTGTTTTCGCACCATACCCAGCTTGCCCTGATGCGGGCCACGCTTAATAAATACGGTTTGCCCTAAAATGCGTGGGCTGTTGTACACAAAAGTGGGTCCGACTGCCATGATGACCTTATGCTCTACTGAGGGTTTTAACTGATATCGGCGCGACTGAATAAAACTTGAGTCGCCAAGGCTTGGCGACTCATTATCAAACACGTCTTAACGGCGGCCAATATACAGCGTTATTTCGCCTACCGGCAAGCCATATTTATACATTTTACTTCGATTAATCAGGTTATTTTCATCGACCAAATACATCCAGTCATCAATACCTAGCACCATCGGCTCACCATCAACTTCAACCTCTAAATCGTAGGTCCAATGAAACGCGTTACCGGCAACTTGGCCGCTTGCCACCCCTTCCACATCGCCGGCTCGACCCTCGTAGCTATCTGGGCCGGTTTTACGCAGCTTCCAAACACGTTCCTGTTGACGTCCATCGGCATAATAAAATTGTTCCGCTAATTCACCTTGGTCGCCATCCCAACTGCCTTGCAACTCTACCCGAAAGCGTTGAATCACCTTACCGCTATAATCCTGGACGGTACCGTATGCAATTAAATCGCCTTGGAAAAACTGCTCAAGTTTTAATTGTGGTTGCTCACTACGGTAGTCACTGATATCTGCCGAGCAAGCGCTTAGCAGTAACACTGCCACTAACACCAATGCTTGATAACCAAGTTTCATGGTTGTGCTCCTATTAATTGTTGGCGTTCTTCCTTAAAACGACTCTTTTCAGATAGCCAAATTGCTAAAAAGTCGTCGGTAAAACGCTGACTATCGATTTCGCCCAAGCGCTTTTCGGCGTTGTAAAATATCGCCTCGCCCTGCTCACCTTCGACCAATACTAAACAGTCGCCCTCGTTGACATCAGGCCAAATCGAGGTGAGTTGTTTAAGCCATTGCTGAGCCTGCTGATCGATCGCAATACCTTGCTTTTGCCATTCTTCTTCGGTGGTCTCGATCAGATCCGCCGCTTTGATATCGCGCAGATAAACCAATTGTAAGGCGCGACGGCCGCCGTCGGGATAGTTACCCTCAGCGGTATACAATGTGGCGTCATAAACATCCCATAACCAAACACTGAGACGCGTTTCCCCCACTTTTTTTAACTCACTCAACGGTTCAATCTGGCAACTCTGTGCTTGCGCATTGGATTGCCAAGCGCTGACCAGCAGTATCGCTAACGCCGATAAGTAGCCTGTTTTTCTATTTGCTAAGGACATGTTCACCTCGATAACATTGTGCTTGTTGCGAAGCGTTTCAGCGCTGCACTGAGCAACACCATATAGAGGGCATAGGCAACCGCATAAGCGAGATAAAGCAGCACTAAATTGGTACTACTAGCAGCACCTAATTTGACCCCAACGATATAACTAATAGGCGCAAACAACGCGCCTAACAAAGCGGCGATAACGGGCTTATGCGCTAACCATGCAAACGCCACCGGGGCCATCGCCGCAAAACCAAGCCACAACAGCAATAACCAACTGGGTAACCAGCCCCCGTTAAACTCGATAAAGCCTAATTGACTGACGCTAAGTTCCAACACGATGCCGGCGACAAATAAGCTGCCGCTTAAGCGCCAACTCAGTTGCTTCCGCCAACCACACAGGAGCCACTGCAACAGCACCAGAGCGGCGCTTACCAAAAGCCAATCTTGGCGGCCAGCGACGGCGCTAAACCAAATTAAATCAAACAATAGAAAACTGGCTAACGCCGCCACATAGGACATTACAGTGGACCTCGGGCCGCTGGCTTGGTGGCCAGTAATTGCAGCGCAGAAACGGTGCGCTCACTAAAACCACCCTCGCAGTAACTCAAATAATAGTGCCATAGACGTTTAAAACGTTCGTCATAGCCGTATTCAGCCAGTTCAGGTAGGTGTTGATCAAAGTTTTTGCGCCAATCACGCAAGGTCTGAGCGTAGTCCAAACCAATGTCTTGCACCTGCCGCACTACCATATCGGTATGCTCGGTGAACAATTTCAACATCAATTGCAACGACGGCAAAAAGCCGCCTGGAAATATGTGACGCTGAATAAAATCGACTGAGCGGGCGTAACTGTTCATTCGTTGATCAGCAATGGTGATGGCTTGTAATGCCATTTTGCCGTTATCTTTTAACAGACGATTGCACTGTTTAAAAAAGCTCGGTAAATAACGCTTACCCACCGCTTCAATCATTTCCACCGACACCAACTTGTCGTATTGTCCTTGCAAATCGCGATAATCTTCTTTTAATAGCGTAATTTGCTGAGTTAGGCCGTGCGCAGCCACTTGTTCTTGCGCGTAACGGTATTGTTCCGCAGAAATAGTCGTGGTGGTTACCCGGCAACCATAGCGCTGTGCAGCAAATACCGCCAGCCCACCCCAGCCGGTCCCGATTTCTAATAAGTGATCGTCGGCAGTTAACTTAAGCGAGTCACAAAGCGCGGTTAATTTAGCCGCTTGCGCATCAGCTAACGACATCGCCGACGTTTTATAAATGGCGCTACTGTATTGCATGCGGGGGTCAAGAAAACGACGGTATAACTCGTTCCCCAAATCGTAGTGCGCAGCAATATTTTGTTTCGCTTGCTGTTTGTGATTACGACGTCGCCAATGTGATAAACGCTGCATGGGATAACTTAACCATCCCAAGCGTCCTTCAAGCTTATCCAAGGCCGGTAAGTTGCGTGCGAAAATACGGATGACGCTGGTCAAATCTGGCGTCTGCCAATAATTATCAACGTAAGTTTCACCAGCAGCGATGCTGCCACCGACTAATAAGCGACGATAAAAACGCCCATCCAACACCGTCACATGGGCCTTAATATCACTATTAGGGTCGCCAAAATGCCACTGTTCACCATTTTGCTCTTGTAGATGTAACTGCCCCTGTTTTAAATAGGAAAGCAGCTTTAGCGCCACACGGCGACTCTGTTTGTCTACCCACGATAGCTGGTCAACGCTATTGTTGGTGACTGACTCTGTGCTTGGCATCCTTTTATCCTTTACCTTTGTTGTTGTCTGGATGTCCGTAAAACGGTACGCGTTTAAAAAATAGTTTGAGCGCCTGCCAATAAATGCCTAATACAATGCGTAACGTCATTACTGGATATTGTCTTAATACGCGAGCAATGCCTTTAGCGTTTACTGGGCTTGCTGACATATCTACACTGGCATTAAAGTGCTTATCGCCATGACGAAACGCATCTATTTGCATACGCAAATGCTCTGCTGGCGCTGAAATACGCCATTGATAATGCATATCCATCGGATTAAAGGGCGATACATGAAAGGCTTTATCATGAGTGATGCGGCGATAAACCGCACTAGCGGACGCGGCTTTATCGTCTTTGCTGGCTTCTAATTGAAGCACATAATAGTGGCGCTGCAACCAAGGCGTATTGCTCACCTCCGCCAACATATGACTATAGCGACCTTGTTGGTCGGCCAAAAAATAACAATTAAGCGGACTAAAATAGAGCCCTAAGGTGCGCAGATTAACCAGCGCAAATACGCGTCCTTGCAACGGCTGCCCACTTAGTGCTGACATTTTTGCCAACACCGCTGCGCTTAATTGCTCGGCATTTTCGGCTCGCGCATCCGGTAAATAATCAGCGTAACGGAACTGCAGCAAATTAAAGCGATTTAACGAAAACCAGCGACTCTTAGTCGCGACTTGAGGCAACTCATCCAGTGCCAGCCACCACTGCATAAAACGGTAACGAAAGCTATGTGCCTTAGGTGACCAGCGTCGATGGCTGACGGATCCCGTATAAATGCGGCTGGCTAAACTCATAATTGTTCACCAAAGCGCTTGGCAACATCGATAGCGCTACGTACGCCGTCTTCATGAAAGCCGTTATACCAATAGGCGCCACAAAAGTGGGTATGTTGCTGACCACAAATCTGCTCACGCTGACCTCGAGCCGCCAGTGACTCAATCGAGTAAACCGGGTGATGATAGACAAACTCAGCTAAAATTTTGTCAGCGGCGATCATTGCGCTGTTGTTCAGCGTCACACACAAGGTTTCTGGGGCATCAATACCCTGTAGAATATTCATATTATAGGTGACTGAACTGGGCCGTTGGCTATCGCCATGTAATAGATAATTCCAACTCGCCCAAGCGCGTCGCTGTTGCGGTAACAAGCTAGCGTCGGTATGCAGCACCACTTGATTAGCTTGATAAGGAATAGCGCCGAGAATTTGCCGTTCGCTGGCGCTGGCATAACGGAGTAACGCTAACGCCTGGTCGCTATGGCACGCCAGTATGACTTCATCAAACTGTTGTTGGCGATTGTCCGCAAAAGTCAGTAGCGCCCCCTGCTGATTACGTTCAATCGCACGAATATCGCTATTTACGTGAATGTTGTCGCTAAATCCGGCGGTTAAGGCCGGCAAATAACTGCGCGAACCACCAACGATGGTATGCCACTGTGGTCTGTCGGCGACATTGAGCAAACCATGATGGTCAAAAAAGCGCAGAAAAAAGCCCAGTGGAAAGTCTTTAGCTTCGGCCAAACTAGCCGACCAAATCGCCGCTATCATGGGTAATAAATACCGATCCGCAACGTCATCGTCGATATCATGTTGCGCTAAAAAATCACCTAAGCGGCGATTATCGGTATCCTCGCCTGCGGCTAACGCCGCTTTTGCCGCTTTGTTAAATCGCAAAATGCCGCTCAACAAACGATAAAAGCTAGCTTTAAATAAATTCTTTCGCTGCGCGAACAAGGTGTTTAAATTATGACCGTTATATTCCAGACCCGATACCGGGTCGGTCACGCTAAAACTCATTTCAGTGTCGCGCCACGCCACCTTAAGTTGCGATAGTAACTTTTTAAAGTTGGGATAAGTGCGGTCATTAAAAACAATAAACCCGGTATCAACCGCGTAGTCTTGGCCTGCAATATTGATGTCAACGGTGGCGGTATGACCGCCAATTTTTTCACTTTTTTCGAACACCGAAACCTGGTGTCGACGAGCGAGTAAATGGGCACAAACTAACCCAGAAATACCGCTACCAATTACCGCTATTTGCTTCACTAACAATTATCCTTACAGGGTCAGGCCAAACGTTTTGATATCGCTACCTGCCAACTGGCTGGCAAGCGCGCGATGAACTTCAGAAATAACGCAAAAAAGGTAGGAAAAGCGATATCCGTTTTGTTCTTTTCGATACCACGACGAATCGCTTTAGAGGCTTTATCAACACTCACGCGCATCGGCATTTCAAAATCATTCGCATCGGTCATCGGCGTTTCAACAAAGCCAGGCGATACCGATTGCACGCGTATACCACGTGCTTTCAAATCAACTTCAAGGCTACGTGCAATATAATCAATCGCAGCCTTGGATGAACCATAAACTTGCGCTCGAGTAAACGGCACCAGTCGCGCACTACTACCCACCAATACCAAGCGACTTCCGGCTTTTAAATTGGGCAGTATCGCTTCGACACAATGCATCATGCCAAATACGTTGACCCGATAGACTCGTTCAAACATATCGCTATCAAAGCGCTCGACATCTAAATACTCGCAAACACCAGCACATAAGATGACGCAGTCAACATCGGTCAGTGTTGCCAGTTGTTGTATGGTTTGCGCTTTATCGGTTACGTCAAAACACAAACTAGCAATCTGCTGCTCAAAGCGTTGCTGAAGCTGTTGTAACGCTTCTTGGTTACGGCCACAGGCCACCACATGGTGTCCTGCAGCAGCGTAATCTAAGGCCAATTGCTTACCGATACCGGAGGTGGCACCAGTGATCACGATGTTCATTAGTCGTTCACCAATCGTTGTTTAATTTTATCGATGACATAGCCCACCAGCGGCACATGTTCATACAACATAGCACCCACATCATAAAAGTCTTGATGAGTACGAATTTTGCCATCTGCAAAGGTTAAGTATGTGACGCCGGGCAAGACGATTTCTGCACCGCTAGCCAATTTGGGATGGCTATAACGCATTTGCCAGGCAAAAAAAGCTTTTTCATCGGTGACCAGTTCATCATCAAAAGCAAAGTGACAATACTCGACATTTTCCATCAAATTTTTAAAATAATCGTGCAGTTGATCACGGCCAACAATTTGATGAATCGGATCAGAAAACGTGACGTCTTCATGGTACAAGTTTGCTAACTCATCCAGCTTGTCGCTCTCTAATTCGTCGTAAAAGTCTTTAAACTCGTCGATCAGTGCCTGTTTAGCCATTTTTCACCCGTTTAAAGCTGTTGATGAATGTCTCTCGAGCCGCGGCGTGATCAACCATCGGCGCTGGATAATCGTCACGCCCGTGCTTTTCTAACCAGCCGCGTGGCTGATGGATATGTGCCGTCGGCACCGTCTCGAGTTCTTTCACCCAGTTACGAATGTAAACACCGTCGGGATCAAATTTTTCGCTTTGTTTGAAGGGGTTAAAGACACGGAAATACGGTACGGCATCGGTTCCCACCGATGCACTCCACTGCCAACCACCGTTATTCGCTGGAAAGCTACCATCAATTAGCTGTTGCATAAAAAAACGTTCACCCAGACGCCAATCAAGCATTAAGTCTTTTACCAAAAAATTAGCCACAATCATGCGCACTCGGTTATGCATCCAGCCTTCCTGTAGCAATTGCCGGATACCCGCATCGACAATGGGTACGCCGGTACGTCCCTCGCACCAACGACGAAAATCTTCGTCGCTTTGTCGCCATTGCATATCGTCGGCGTAACGAATAAAGCTCTGGCCTTTACTCAGGCGCGGCTCATGCTGCATCAGGTGTTGATAAAACTCGCGCCACGCCAATTCGGTTAACCAGGTATCGGCGCCGACTTTTAAGCCCTCGGGAAACTGCGGAGAGTGTTCTAACAAACGCCTTGCCGCCGTACGTGGCGACAGTAACCCCAACTCCCAATAGGGCGATAAACGTGACGTATTGTCGCGCGCAGGATAGTCTCGGTCGCGCTTATAATCATCGATTAACTCGTTGATATAGCGAGTCAGGCGTTGTTTCGCCGATTTCTCACTCACCGGCCACGCGCTACTATCGCGCCGTGGATAAGGGCAGTCCGGTAGCGCTACCGGCGACAGCGCTTTACGCTGCGGCAAGCTGACGGGTTGCCAGTCAGCATGGCTGGCTAAATGCTTACGCCAAGCCCGATTGAAAGGGGTAAATTTTTGATAATAACTGCCCTGTTGCGTGCGCACCGCCTGCGGCGGGACTAACAGCGCCCCATGCCAGCCCTGACAGACCACCTGGTGCTGCTGTAGCCATGCTTGGACCGCACGGTCACGATTGGCCTCATGCACAGGATACTCGTGATTGTAGGCAAGGTAATTAATCTCATGCTGCTGACAGAAGCGTGCCAATACCCCCGGCACTTCGCTAAAGCGCTGTGCATTGATAACCTGTAATTGAATGCCTTGCTGCGCCAACTCTTCATTAAAAGCTTGTAAATGACGCCATAAAAAATCCGCTTTTATCGGCGCCCAATCATGCACATGCCAAGTCGCCGGGGTGGCAACAAAAATACCAAACACCGCTTCATCAGCGTTTGCGCGCTGCAGAGCATCAGCTACAGCCGGGTTATCGGTGATACGTAAATCTTGTTTAAACCAGATTGCTGTTGCCATGATTTAGAGTCCGTAGCGTAGTTTCAGCGACTTTGGATAAGGCTGTAAATAGCGCTGTTGCTGCAAATAATCCTTGGGATATAAGCGTTGAAAATGTTGCAGCAGAGTTAGCGGCGCCAATAACGGCTCGATACCTTGATGATAATCCAGAATCAACTGGCTCAATTCTTGTTTTTCATCAGCGCTAAGATCGTGCTTAAAGTAACCTTGGATGTGTTGTAATACATTCGTTTGATTGCGTCGACTCGCCGGTTGGCTTAGCGCAGCCATAGTCGCTTCAATATAGCGTTGGCAAAACTCAGCATCGGTGCTTTGTTGTTCTGCGAGCAAGCGCCCAAGCTGACGATAAGCCTGTTGATCGTGCGCCAGTAACAACAGTTTCAAGCGTTGGTGAAAAGCAAGTAAATCAGCCTTGTTTAAGTCGTGACTTACGGACCCTGCTAACAACTGCTGCCATTCGGCGTACACGAATACCCGCATGATAAAATTTTCACGTAATAAGGGATCGTTTAAACGGCCGTTCTCTTCGGTCGGTAGAGCGGGAAATCGTTGCTTAATACGCGCAGCAAAAATACCGATACCGGCTTTTTTGGCGTGACCGGTTTCGCTGTCATAAAGCTTGACACGCTCCATGCCACAGCTAGGCGATTTTGCACAAAAGATGTAGCCGCTGAGGTCGCCACTGACGGCACCAACTCGTTCCGCGAAGCTCTGCAGCGCGTCGGTGACATCGATACCCGTTTTATTGATCACCGCACGCGTACCGCGCGACGATTGTTGTAATTGAATAGTGTCTCTAGGCGTTGATAGGCCAATGCCAACTTCGGGGCAATATTTAACAAATTCGACATGGCGACTAAGTTCATCGGTACAAAAACCGAAGCGCTTATGTCCACCGTCATACCTTACCTCATCGCCGAGTAAGCAAGCACTGATTCCAACTTTGATCATAGGATTGTCTGATAAACTCATGAAAACAAACTCCTTTAGCATTACGTTGTAGTGGCGCAAAGAGTTTTTAAGAATTTGTGATTTTTTTTAGATCCAAAACAATCCGCGCTAACGTAATTTACTGCTAATCAAGACTCAGCAAGGTTTTCGCTTTTACTCACTCGTTTATGTAATAGGTGTTATAGGCAAATTATGGCAGTTATCGAGCGCCTTTCATTACTTCCCCTTACCGCACACTTGCTTCCCGGAGGGCGGCTGAAGCTGCGTATTTTTGAGCAACGCTATATGCGCATGGTCAAAGACGCAATGCGAGATGATGCGAGTATCGGCATTTGTATGCTTAATCAGCAAGGTAATAAGTCAGATAATTCACATATTTGGCCGCTGGGTACATTGGCTAAAATCGTTGACTTCGAACCCCTACCCGACGGTTTGCTAGGTATCACCGTTGCTGGCCAACAGCGTTTTCGCCTCAAAACCATCGACACCGAAAAAGACCAACTGCGAGTTGGACAAGCAACGTTGCTGGAAAACTGGCCTGACCAAGCGTTGACTCGTGAAGACGAGCTATTACGCGAACGGTTGGAAGAGATTTACCAAACCTACCCTGAACTCTGCGAACTGTATTCTCAGCGTTACACCGATAACGCTAACTGGCTTTGTCAACGTTGGCTGGAGTTGCTACCTTTAGAGGGTGCGACTAAGCAGCAATTGTTAGCCGCTGAGTCGCTGGATGAGGTGTTGGATTACCTCCGGCAGTTAATTCAGTAAAAAAGGTTTTTTTTGTGATCCAAAAATAAATCTTCTGCCGTATTCAAATTTAACTTGTGCTAACAGTGAGCAGGTCTAAACTATGCAAAGTGTGTCTAATCACGCCTCGCAACGGAAAGTTATGAAAGGTGCTCAATCAGATAGCGCGGAACGGGCAGCGCAATTGCTGGCCAATATCGCCGAAACTAAAAGCCGGGAAGCTTTTAGTGAGCTATTTAGCCATTTTGCACCGAAATTGCAGGCATATGGAACTCGCCAATTCGGTAACGAACAAACCGCAATGGACTTGGTTCAGGAAACCATGACCAACGTCTGGCATAAAGCCCATTTATTTAAGCCAGACCGAGGTTCTCCCTCTACTTGGATTTTTACCATTGCACGGAACATCCGCTTTGACTTATTGCGCAAAAATAAGCATCGTAAAGATGAAATTAGTGCCGATGAGTTATGGCCGATTTTAGCCGAAACTAATGATGACCCCGACGATTATTCGTTAGACAGTAGTATCCTCATGCAGGAAATTTCGGCTTATTATGCACGTCTGCCCGATGCGCAGCGTGAGGTTGTCGAGAAGATCTATATCGAAGGCAAATCTCAGCAAGAAGTATCAGATTCGCTTGGTATACCTCTAGGGACTGTTAAGTCTCGTACTCGTCTGGCATTAAAGAAATTGAAAGAGTTAATTATTGAGAATGATTAAGGCACATCCCTCTGACGCTATGCTTTATCAATACGCCGCTGGCGATTTGAGCCCTGCTCTATCGCTGGTTATGGCGACTCATATTGATATGTGTAAGCACTGCCAACAAAAGGTATCTGAGTTAGAAGAGCGTTTATGTGAGAAGCATCTGGTGAATGAATCACCCGCACTTGCTAATCATGATTGTCAACGCATGCTGGATGCTATCTTCGCCTCAGAAGCACCTGAACAGATCATTTGCGACCAGGGACCGGCAATGATCACGCTAGAAGGTAAACGCTTCCATTTACCAGCAACCTTGGCTAACAACGCTGATCGTATTGGCGATTGGAGTCATATGGTTGGTAAGTTATGGCGTGCGCCCCTGAGTATCGGTAGCGACGACAGCATTAACCTCATTTATATGGAGCAAGGTGCGCAAGTACCTGAGCATACGCATCGTGGGGTTGAAGCGACGTTGGTACTCAATGGTACCTTTAACGACGAGTTTGACTCTTATCACGATGGCGATTTCATCTTGTTAGATGCAAGTCGTAAGCACTCTCCGCAAACCCAGATGGAAGACTGTCTGACGTTGGCGGCATTAGATGCGCCCTTGCATTTTACCTCGGGGATAAGCCGTCTATTAAATCCGTTTAGTAGCCTTTTCTTTCGCTAAGACTAAAACGCCGCTAAATAACTAAAAAGCCGACATATCACCATGTCGGCTTTTTTATTAAACAAGATAAGCTAGCAGGATAAAAACCAAGCATTAAGGCTGCTCGGGTTCTGCTTCTTCAACACGACTTTTCAACTTTTGACCAGCACGAAATGTGACCACAGTACGCGCCGAAATTGGGATGTCTTCACCTGTTTTTGGATTACGTCCAGGACGTTCGCCTTTGGTTCGTAATTCAAAATTACCAAACCCCGAAATCTTAACCGCTTGCCCAGCGCTTAGCGACTCTCGGATTTCATCAAAAAAATCTTCAACTAACTGCTTTGCATCACGTTTTGGCAGACCTAACTTATCGAATAAGTGTTCCGCCATTTCGGCTTTGGTTAGTGCCATAATCAATCCCTTAAAGTTGCCTGAAACTCGCTTTCAAGCTTTTTGACAACGGTGTTCATGGCTTCGTTCACCTCATGTTCGTCAAGCGAACGTTCAGGGTGTTGGAAGGTTAAAGATAGCGCCAGACTCTGTTGCCCGTCGGCAACACCTTGGCCCCGATAAACGTCAAACAAGTTTAGGCCAACTAACTGATTAACGCCAATATTTTCTATTGCCGCTAAGACCTCACCAGCAGCCACCGAGGTGCTAACGACGAGCGCGATATCGCGTCGCATAGAGGGCTGTTTAGAAATTGTCTGCGCCTCAGGTAGTGGTCGATGTAGTAATGCCGCTTGTTCAATTTCGAACACGAACGTACGTCCATTCAAACCTAACGGCTTTTCGAATTGAGGGTGAATCGCCCCGACGTAGCCCACTAACCGCCCAGCTTTATAAATCGCCGCACATTGTCCGGGATGCAGGGCCGGATGTTGATCGGCAACAAAGCGAAACTGTGCAGCATCCGCGGTCTGTGCAATCAAGGCTTCAACGTCACCTTTAACATCATAAAAATCAACCGCACGATCGCCGTCGCTCCAGTGTTCACCGAACATCTTACCGGCACGCAGACCAGCCAGCATCGGCTGTTGTTGCACGCCACAATCTGCATTGTCATCGGCAATAAAGCGCAGGCCACTCTCAAATAACGCAATTTGTTGTTGCTGACGCTTCTGGTTATAACTGGCAGCACCGATCAAACCTGGCCACAGACTAACCCGCATCGACGACATATCAACCGATATTGGATTGGGTAAACTCAAAGCGGCTGTTTCGTTGAACAACAACGCCTGATGTTTAGGGTCAACAAAACTATAAGTGATAGCCTCTTGATAGCCACGATGTACCAAATTATCGGTTAATGCCGTCAACGGCAATTGGCTTTCGCGACGCTCGGTCATACGCAATTGAGCGGCAGGCGCTTCGGCAGCAATGCGGTTATAGCCATAGATACGCGCGACTTCTTCGATTAAATCTTCTTCAATCGCAATATCAAAGCGCCATGCCGGCGCTTGGCAAGTCCACTCAGCCCCCGCATACTGCGGTTGCAAGCCCAGACGCGTCAGAATATCGCTAACGACGTTGGTGTCGATAGTCACACCCAGGACTTGAGCTAGACGGCTTTCACGTAATTTGACCTGCTCGCGGGTTGGCAGATATTGTTCAGCCTCGGCAGCCACGATAGGACCAGTCTGACCGCCGCAAATCGACAATAGCAAGGCGCTTGCACGTTCCATCGCTTGATACTGCAACTGCGGATCGACACCACGCTCATAGCGATGTGAAGCGTCGGTATGCAAACCAAAGCGACGCGCCTTACCTAAAATCGCCGTCGGTGAAAAGAACGCACTTTCGAGTAAAATGTCTTGCGTTTGCGCACTGACACCACTGTCTTCACCACCAAAAATACCCGCCATCGCCAATGCTTTTTGCTGGTCAGCAATCACCAGTACATCATCATCCAACTCGACAGTATTGCCATCCAACAAGGTCAGTGTTTCAGCCGGTTTGGCGAAACGCACTTGAATACCACCCTCGATCTTAGCTAAATCAAAGCCATGCAACGGATGACCTAACTCCAATAATACATAGTTGGTAACATCAACAACCGGATCGATACTGCGAATGCCGCTGCGACGTAACCGTTCGGTCAACCAAACTGGACTTTGCTGGGTTAAATCAACGCCTTTAATAACCCGCGCTAAATACCTTGGACAAGCCTGCGGCGCTTGTAGGTCGACAGTGACTTGTTGCTGATGACTGACTTCTACCGGCGATAAATCGGGTTTCTGTAAGGGCTGTTGAGTCAATACCGACATCTCCCGCGCTAAACCGCGGATGCTTAAACAATCACCCCGGTTAGCGGTTAAATCGATATCGATAATTTGGTCATCAAGTTGCAGGTACTGACGATAATCTTGACCGATGGGTGCCGATTCAGGCAGTTCGCTAATACCCTCGTGATCATCGCTGAGTCCCAGTTCAGAAGCGGAACACAGCATGCCATGTGAGGGCTGACCGCGTAACTTGGTCTTTTTAATTTTAAAATTGCCCGGTAATACCGCACCAACTGTGGCCACGGCAACCTTAAGACCTTGTCGGCAATTAGGCGCACCACAAACAATATCAAGCAATTCGCCTGAGCCCACATCAACCTGAGTCACTTGTAGTTTATCAGCATCAGGATGCGGGCCACAGCTAACCACATGGCCAACTACGACACCGGAAAATGCCTCGGCAACCGGTAGCACGTCATCCACTTCTAAACCGGCCATACTAAACTGGTCGGCCAACGCTTGGCTGTCTAAATCAGGGTTAACCCACTCGCGTAACCAGGATTCGCTAAATTTCATTGCTCTACCGCCGCCTTAGTTAAATTGCTTCAAAAAACGCAAATCATTCTCGAAGAATGCGCGTAAGTCGTTTACGCCGTAGCGCAACATGGTCAATCGTTCGACGCCCATACCAAAGGCAAAACCGGTGTATATTTCGGGGTCGATACCAACCGCTTTAAGTACATTGGGGTGAACCATACCGCAGCCCAAAATTTCTAACCACTGGCCGTCTTTACGACGCACATCCACTTCCGCTGACGGTTCAGTAAAGGGGAAGTATGAGGGTCGAAAACGCACTTCTAATGACTCTTCAAAAAAGTGCGTCAAAAAGTCCTGCAAAATACCTTTTAGCTGAGTAAAGGTCACGCCCTTATCCACCATCAAGCCTTCTACTTGATGAAACATCGGCGTATGGGTTTGGTCGTAATCGTTACGATACACACGCCCCGGGGAAATGATGCGTAGCGGTGGCTGTTCAGCTTCCATGGTGCGAATTTGCACGCCGGAGGTTTGCGTTCGCAGCATCGTGGTTGGGGTAAAATAAAAGGTATCATGGTCAGCCCGAGCAGGATGATGAGCCGGAATATTCAAGGCATCGAAATTATGAAAGTCATCTTCAACTTCGGGGCCCTGTTTAACGCTAAAGCCTAAATCACCAAAAAACGCTTCGATACGACGAATGGTTTGCTGTACGGGATGTACCCCACCCACTTGCTGACGGCGACCAGGCAAACTTACATCAATACGTTCGGCGGCTAGCTTCTCGGCCAATTGTGCTTGTTTCAGTTGCTCATTGCGCTGATTTAAGCGTTGCTGCACTTGCTGCTTAGCTTCGTTGATGCGCTGTCCCGCCAGTGGTCGCTCTTCGGCGCTGAGTTTCCCCAAGCTTTTTAGCTGTTCGGTCAGCAACCCTTTTTTACCCAAATACTCTACCCGTACTTGGTCTAATGCCGCAGGGCTATCGGCGGCCTCGATGGCGGCGCTGGCCTGCTCGACAATCTCAACTAACTGCATGACGTTCCTCGGTTTGACGTGTCGTCTTGGTATTCATTTAAGAAAGGCGTAATGATACCCAAAAAGCCATAAAAAAGGGAGCCTTACGGCTCCCTTCTAAGACAATCAGCATGAATTCCTGCTGTCACGGGCTAAGGCAACTTATAAAGCGCCTTTGGCTTTTTCAACCAACGCAGCAAAGCCGCCTTGATCATGAACCGCGATATCAGCCAGAATTTTACGATCGATCTCTACAGATGCTTTCTTCAGACCGTTGATAAAACGGCTGTAAGACAAACCGTTTTGACGCGCAGCAGCGTTGATACGTACGATCCACAGTTGGCGGAACTGACGTTTCTTAGCGCGGCGGTCACGGTAAGCATATTGACCCGCTTTAGTAACAGCTTGCACTGCAACGCGATAAACGCGACTGCGAGCACCATAATAACCTTTCGCCTGCTTCAGGACTTTCTTGTGACGCGCGCGCGCGATCACACCACGTTTTACTCGTGCCATTTGCTATCTCTCCTTACGCGTACGGTAACATACGGTTGACTAATGCAACATCGGCTTCGTGTACCATTGATTTGGCACGTAGCTGACGCTTACGCTTAGGCGTCTTCTTAGTCAGAATGTGACGTAAGTGAGACTGCTTGCACTTAAAACCACCTGATGCAGTCTTTTTAAAGCGCTTAGAAGCACCTTTGTTTGATTTCATTTTCGGCATGAAAACTACTCCACTCCGCATTGTTTTAGACAAGTGTGACAGGGCGAGCCGCAAGCGACTACTTGTTAGCCACAATCACTTCTTAATGGGCGCCAGCACCATAATCATCTGACGACCTTCGGCACGTTTTGGGAACGACTCGACCTGTGCAATTTCGTCTAACTCGTCTTTAATACGGGTTAATAACTCAATGCCCAGTTCTTGGTGCGCCATTTCCCGGCCACGGAAACGGACGGTGACTTTGGTTTTGTCACCTCCCTCAAGAAAGCGACGCAGGTTGCGCAGTTTTACCTGGTAGTCGCCTTCATCAGTACCAGGTCGGAATTTAACTTCCTTGACCTGAATCTGTTTCTGCTTTTTCTTCTGCTCTTTGAGGTCTTTACTCTTCTCGTAGAGGAATTTACCGTAATCCATCAAACGACAGACCGGCGGCTCAGCATTCGGGCTAACCTCAACTAAGTCAACACCCGCTTCTTCTGCTGCGCTAAGCGCCTCTTCCAAAGTGACAATACCGAGTTGTTCGGAATCAGTGCCAATGAGTCGCACCTCTTTGACGCGAATTTCTTCGTTAATACGACTTTTATCACCAGCTTTCTGAGTTCTTTTTCCGCCTTTAATGGTCAATTCCTCCAACCGAGTTTAAATTTTTCGCGTGCTGACTTCGTTGCTGAGCTGCTCGATAAAGCTTTCTAGTTTAAACTTACCGAGGTCTTCGCCCTTGCGAGTCCGCACCGCGACCTCACCAGCTTCGACTTCTTTATCGCCGATAACCAGCAAATAAGGGACACGTTTTAAAGTGTGCTCGCGGATTTTAAAGCCTATTTTCTCATTTCTCAAGTCGGCAACCGCTCTAAACCCTAATTTACTGAGTTTTTCTACCGTTTTTTGCACTGCATCGGCTTGTTTGTCGGTAATATTCATCACCACAGCTTGCACCGGCGCCAACCATAATGGGAAATAACCGGCATATTCTTCGGTTAAAATGCCCATAAAGCGTTCTAACGAACCTAAAATAGCGCGGTGGATCATCACCGGTGTATGGCGCTCGTTATCTTCGCCAACATAAGTTGCGCCTAAGCGGCCCGGTAAAGCAAAGTCGAGCTGAATAGTGCCGCACTGCCACGCACGACCGATACAGTCAAACAGGGTAAATTCAATTTTAGGACCGTAAAACGCGCCCTCGCCTGGTAAATAACTGAAGTCGATATCATGACTTTTCAAGGCATCGGCTAACGCCGCCTCAGAACGATCCCAAGTTGCATCGTCACCCAAACGCTTTTCTGGGCGGGTCGACAGTTTCACATCAATACGGTCAAAACCGAAGGTGCGATAGGTGTCGTAGACCATTTCGATACAACTAGCGACTTCGGCCTGCACCTGACTTTCAGTACAAAATACGTGCGCATCATCTTGGGTAAAACCACGCACACGCATCAATCCATGCAACGCACCCGAAGGCTCATTACGATGGCAACAACCAAATTCTGCCATGCGCAACGGCAAATCACGGTAAGACTTTAAGCCTTGATTAAAAATTTGCACGTGCCCCGGGCAGTTCATCGGTTTAATGGCATACTCGCGCTTTTCCGATTCGGTAGTGAACATCAGCTCTGAGAACTTCTCCCAGTGACCTGACTTTTCCCATAACACGCGGTCCATCATGAACGGACCTTTAACTTCCTGATAATCGTATTCATTGAGCTTTTCGCGGATAAAATTCTCTAGCTCACGGAAAATGGTCCAGCCATTATGGTGCCAAAACACCATACCCGGAGCTTCCTCTTGCCAATGAAATAAATCTTGGCTTTTACCGATTTTACGGTGGTCGCGTTTTTCCGCCTCTTCCAAGCGCTGCAAATAAGCTTTAAGTTGCTTTTTATCGGCCCACGCGGTGCCGTAGATGCGTTGCAGCATCTTATTATCAGAGTTACCACGCCAGTAAGCGCCAGCAGTTTTCATAATTTTGAAGTGCTGACAAAAACGCATATTGGGCACGTGTGGGCCACGACACATGTCGATATACTCTTCATGATGATAAAGACCCGGGGTCGCGTCTTTAGGAATATCGTCATCCAGAATTTCAATTTTATAGGGTTCGTGACGCGCCACGAAAGTCTCACGCGCATCCGACCAACTCACTACCTTTTTCACCACATCGTATTCGGTCTTAGCTAACGCTTTCATGCGCGCTTCAATAGCGTCTAAATCTTCTTGCGTAAGCGTATGTTCCATATCGACATCATAATAAAAGCCGTTGTCGATGACCGGACCAATGGCCATTTTCACATCCGGGAACAGTTGCTTTATGGCATGCCCTAACAAGTGCGCACAAGAGTGACGAATAATCTCAACACCCGCGTCATCACGAGGTGTCACGATTTCGATATTGGCATCGTCGTTAACCAGTTCGCAAGCGTCAACTAAACGGCCATTAATACGACCAGCAACGGTCGCTTTAGCCAGACCGGGGCCAATATCGTTAGCAATATCAAGAATACTGACAGCGTGTTCAAACTCGCGCTTGCTGCCGTCGGGTAAGGTAATTACAGGCATGACGTTAATCCTTAAGACAGTGGTGACACCCACCAAGTGCCACATGCTTTAAATAAAAAAACTCGCTAACGCGAGTTAAATGATAGTTGCTCAGTCGCGGCTTAGCTGACTGGGCAAAAAATTGCTCGGTTCGCTACTGTCGAACACGAACCTAATACTATAAGCTAAGCAGCCTTACCTGACAACTGATGCAAGGCCACTATGCGTGTTTTTTTGCTGACAATCGCGCTACTCGCAAATTTGCCGACTAGCGCCAACGCCGAACAACTCAGCATGCAACAATGGCGCGATGCGAATGACCGTTTTTGGCTGCAAGGAACACTCACGGTCAAGGCAGCACCATGGGCGCTATATCAATTGTTGTTGGATAATGCGCAAGCGCCTCATTGGGTTGAACGGATGCGCTACAGCCGCATTTTAGCTCAACGTGAGCAGCATTGGTTTCGCGTGCTAAGTGTTTTTGATAGCCCCTGGCCGGTAACCGACCGTTATTTAGTCAGTGATGCTAATTTTTCTGTTAATCGCGACTGTCAATTAACCATCGACGTCAGCAAAACGACTACTCACGACGCGCTAGATAAGCTCACCGAACAAGAGCGTAGCGAGTTCATCGACGACGCCATCTCTCTGCGTTTTTTTCAGGCCCAATGGCAAGTCAGTGTCATTGATGCCGAGCAAGTTCTTTTACGTTACCGAGTGAGTAGCGATCCTGGCGGTTTACTGCCCGATTGGTTAGCTCGTTCCACCTTGAACAGTAGTGTCCGGCAAACACTGCTAAACCTACAGCAGCAGTTGCGTAAAACAGATTATCAGCAGCGCCCTGACAATGCGCTGTTTGCCGATTGTGAGCTCGGTTTATGATGCTCGGTATCAGCGCGGCGATCGGTGCCGCAGCATTATGGGCAATCGCAACACTTTTCTATAACCGTGCCGGTAGCCATTTTAGCGCGCTACAACTTAACCTAATCAAGGGCGTCGTGGCCTGTCCATTGTTATTATTGTTGACGCTGGTATTACCCGCTCCGCTAATTATTAATATGAGTCAAGCCAGTTTGCTGTTAATGCTAAGCGGCATTATCGGCATTACCTTGGGTGATAGCTGTTATTTTGCTGCCCTGCGCCGGCTTGGACCCTGGCAGGCCATGTTATTAGAATACTTAGCGCCGCTATTTGCCGCCGTGTTGGCCTATTTTTGGTTGGGTGAAGCCTTAACGTTGCAGCAATTCATCGGTGCGATACTGATCATGCTCGGTCTTGTTTGGGTGTTGGCTGAACAGCGACGACAACGCCTACAGCAACAAGCGAATAATGACCTTTCAGCAGCACCCAACTGGTCATTAACGGGTATTGTGTTTGGCGTAACAGCGGCACTGTGTCAGGCATTCGGTTTGGTGATGGCCTTCGACGCCCTCAATCGCTTTCCACTGTCGGCGGCTAACGCCGCTTTTTTGCGTTTACTGGCGGGCAGCTTAACCTTGTTAGTCATCGTTTGTTGTAGCCAACCGCGCTTATTGCAACACACCGTTCGTCAATTAAGGCAAGTATCGCTAGCACCGCTGTTAGCGGCGATTTTTTTAGGCACCTTTCTTGCCATTTGGCTACAACAACTAGCGCTCAGCCAATTAAACCCCGGCTTGGTGCAAACACTGTTATCCACCGCGCCGCTGTTTCTCATTCCTATCGGCTATTGCTATGGACAAAAAAGTCATTGGCGCAGCGTGTTAGCGGCGCTAATCGCGCTTGCTGGTATCGCCATATTATTGGGAGCTGTCGGTTAATGTAAAAAACAGGCGTTTCGCTAAAAACCGATCATACTTATCGCTAACAGTCGTCTAAACACCGTAACGTCAAGGGTTTCTCATGTTAGCGCAAAAACTAGTAAGTCATAGTGTTGCCTGCCCCTATTGTGGGCATCACATTCATTTAGCCATCGATGCCAGCGCCGGCGATCAAGATTATCAAGATGAATGCGCGGCCTGTGGTGACAGTATTCATGTCTTTGTGCAAGGTAATGCGCACGACGACGGCGTCGAAGTGCGCATTGAGGGTAACGACGAGCAATTTTATTAACGCGCGTTAGCGCCAGCCGTATCGACTATTGAGCAAGTTGTTCGCGCTGCGCCATGATGCGCTCAACAGTATCAACGATGGTCATGGTTTGCTGGTCGACTTCTAAATTCAGTAACGCCCCCGGTGCTAGGTTATCCAAGTTGGTTAGCCGCAGCGTTTCTGGGATCAGATGCAAGGCAAAACTCAAGTCGTCAACCTCACCCACGGTTAAGCTGGCACCATTAACGGTAATAAAGCCCTTACTAAAAATGTAAGGCTTTAATGCAGCAGGGAAACTTAGCCATAGCGTGGCATTGTGCTCGCTAGATTGGCGCTGTAAAACGCTGGCTGTGCCGTGTATATGTCCGGAGACAATGTGACCACCCAACTCATCGCCCATTTTTAGCGAACGCTCGAAGTTAACCGCATCGCCAACCTTGAGCTGCCCTAAATTGGTCAAGCGCAGGGTTTCGTCAATGACATCAAACTCAACTTGATCGCCCGCCACCGCCGTTACGGTTAAACAACAGCCATTGATGGCAATACTGGCGCCAATGTTAAGCTGTTGCAGATAATCGCTCGCTATGGCAATGGTTAAGTGACGAAATTGTTGACGTTCTTCGACTGCACGTACAGTTGCACAAGCTTGTACAATACCAGTAAACATGACGGATGGGCCCATTTGTGACAGCAAAAAATAGTTTCGGCAGTTTACTGCATTGGCCAGCACTTGGCTATGTTGCCTTGCCAGCATTGCTAACACTAACCTTGGCAGCTTGCCAACCCAATGCCAATGAGTCATTACAACAGTACGGCGAGCGTTTAGCGCGCCCCCAAGGGTTAATTTGGTCGAAGCCCCAGTTAGATTTGCAGTTACCCTATCCCAGCCCTGCTATCAGTGAGTTAACGCCTGTACCGATTCGCCTAGGGCTACTGGATAGTCAGCAGTTTAGCCGCTGTCATGCCGGTCAACTGCTGTTTCAAGGCAATAGTAGCCTTGGCCGCTTGCAGCAAGGTTTGAGCCGCTACTGGCAGCAACGCGCACTACAACGAGCATTACAGGAATGTGCTCGACAACAGCCGGAGTTAACTGTGCAAGCGACTTCTTTAGCACAACAATTGCAGCAACGCCAAGCCGCTGATTTGCAATTAGCCATTGCCACCGAACCAGCGTTTAAACACAGCTTCCGCAGTTCGTCTAGGCCCATGACAACACTCGATACAGAGCGTTTTGTAGTGAGCCTAGAGGCGCTGGTACAAGTTGCCGATAGCCTGCGAACAGCGACCACGAATAAGCCGAGTCAGCACGAGCCAGTGCAACTCGAGCAGGCGCTGCAAATGTTGCAGCAACAAGATTACCTACCGGATTTATGGGCTACGGCGCTTGCTTATGACCAATATTTAAGCGCGCAACAACCCCTACTGGCGCAACTGAGTGCTAACGCGGGTTGTTTGAGTAAAGGCCAACCACGGCGCGCTGAAGTGTTAAAAAATGTCTTTTTGAATTACTATGCAAGCCCGATTCAAGCGCAATTAGCGCAGTTGGATAGACAGTTACAGCAACTTGAGTCGCCGCTAATGATCATTGAGCAACAGCTCAGTAATCGGCCATTAAAGCAACACTTTTTACGGTTGATAAGTTTACGCCAACAATTAAGGCAAAGCAGTGGTCGACATATCAAAGCCTGGCAAACGTTTTTTGAGACTTGTCAATTTTCACCGCAACAGTCTCGCGATAAGCTCGAAAGCTAGTGTCAGTAACTTGATATATTACCGAACAGAATATATATATAATTAAATAGAATTTTCGGCTAGAAGGAGTGTAATGATGAGTGCTTCAGCCATACAAGTGAAGTCGTTTTTAGACCACGATAGTGAAACGTTTAGTTATGTGGTTTATGACCGTGTTGGCGGTCATGCCCTGCTCATTGATTCGGTTTTAGATTTTGATTATAGGTCGGGTCGCACAGCAACCTCAGGTGCGCAACGTTTGGTCGATTTCGTCAACGATAATCAGCTTACCGTGGACTGGATTCTAGAAACTCATGCGCATGCCGATCACTTATCCGCCGCCCCATTCTTGCGCCAACAAACCGGCGGCAAGGTGGCTATTGGCGCGCACATCAAAAATGTTCAAAAAATCTTCAAAGAAGTTTTTGATTTAGAAAAAGAATTTTTGCCCGACGGTGAACAGTTCGATCACCTATTTAACGACGGTGATAGCTTTACCAGCGGCGCGTTACAGGTACGTGTCATGCACACACCTGGACATACACCGGCGGATGTCGCCTACATCATCAATGACCGTATAGTCTTCGTTGGCGACACGCTGTTTCAACCGGATGTTGGTACCGCGCGCTGTGATTTTCCCGGCGGTAGTTCAAAAACCTTGTATCAGTCAATACGCAAATTATTGAGCTTAGCGGATGATACTCACATTTATATTTGTCACGATTACCCTAAAGGGCGTGATTATCAAGCACAAACAACGGTAGCAGAACAGCGCGCGCACAATATCCATGTGCATGATGGTGTTAGCGAAGCGGAGTTTTGCAAAATGCGGGATCAACGTGACGCCACGCTAGCGATGCCGCGTCTGATATTACCCTCGATTCAAGTCAACATTCGCGCCGGACATATGCCACCGGCGGACGAACAGGGTAAGGTTTATCTAAAACTGCCCATCAACCAGTTATAAATAGGTGGGTATAAAAAAACCCTGAACAGAATAGTTCAGGGTTTCATAATTTCTTTTACAGCGTTAGCTACCTAGCAATTAGCTTGAAATGGTGCGTCCGAGTAGACTCGAACTACCGACCTCTGCCATGTCAAGGCAGCGCTCTAACCAACTGAGCTACGGACGCACGATGCGGTTTCGCTGTGAACGGCGGCTATATTAGTGATTGGACGTGCCTGCTGCAAGTGTTTTTTTTAATTTTCCTCGCGTTTGCCTACTTACTGAACAAAAGCCAAGAAACGCCCTTAACGGCTGACCAGAAAAGCAACAAAGCTAACCATTAACGTAAATGCGCGATGGCGCTTTCGATACCATTAACCGTCAGCGGGTACATGTGTTGTTGCATGATATCGTTGATTAATTGCAACGACGCATAATAGCGCCAACGTGACTGCGGCTGCGGATTTAACCAAACAGCTCGATTAAAGTGCTGCAATAAACGTTGCATCCAGACCTGCCCGGCTTCGTCGTTCCAGTGTTCGACGCTGCCACCGGGATAGAGCACTTCATAAGGCCCCATAGTGGCATCACCAACAAAAATTAATTTGTAATCACTCGCATACGTATTAATTAAATCGATAACTCGAGTGCGCTGCTGCCAACGGCGCTGATTATGCTGCCAAACATATTCGTAAACGCAATTGTGAAAATAGTAGAAATGACAATGTTTAAATTCGTTTTTGGCGGCCGCAAATAGCCGTTGGCAATCATAAATATGATCGTCCATAGAACCACCAACATCGAACAATAATAAGACTTTAACGGCATTATGGCGCTCTGCCTGCCACTGTAAATCCAGATAGCCAGCGTTACGCGAAGTCGCCTGAATAGTTGCCGCTAAATCTAACTCGTTGGCTTCTCCTTGGCGGGCAAAACGGCGTAGACCACGCAATGCCATTTGCAAATTGCGATTATCCAACGCTTGATCAGCATCGAGATCTTTGAACTGTCGTTTATCCCACACTTTGACAGCACGTCGCGAACCACTGCCGGCTTGTCCAATACGGATGCCTTCAGGATGATAACCGTAGGCGCCGAACGCTGAACTACCGCCAGTGCCAATCCATTTGCTACCGCCCGCATGGCGCTTCTCTTGTTCGCTTAAACGCTGCTGAAACTGTTTCAACAGTTCGTCCAACGAGCCATAACCCGATAATGCTTGTTTTTCCGCTTCGCTCAGTTGCCGTTGTAACGTTTTAGTGAGCCATTCTGCTGGTATCGCGTCACTCAATTCGGTTTCGCTAACGCCCTCGAAATACTCCGCAAAGGCTCGATCAAAGCGGTCATAAAAGCGCTCATCTTTAACCAACGTTAAACGTGCCAGATGATAAAAACCTTCTACGTCGGCAAACACGACCTGTGCCTGTAAGGCCTGTAGAAAATCTAGCAACTCGGTAACACTGGCAGCCACGCCGTGGCGGCGAATACAACGGAAAAACTCAATAAACATTAGTAACTCCGCATGGCTCGCTTGAGCGGTTGCGCCAGCAGCGCTTGATCCTGCTCAGTTTTAATTAACGCGCCCAGCAACGGTAGCTCCGCCAAGGCTTGCTCGTCGAGCGCGAGTTGGCCAGCTTGAACCCGCTCCGCTAGCAATAACCTTAACCAATCAATTAACTCAGAGGTGGATGGTTTCTTTTTTAGATCAGGAAATTCACGCACGCTGAAAAAAGCCGATAATGCTTGGTCGAGTAACTGTTGATCGATATCTGGCAGGTGCACATCGACAATAGCTTTTAACTGTTCAGCATCCGGGAACTCAATGTAGTGAAAGAAACAACGCCTTAAAAAAGCATCGGGTAGCTCTTTTTCGTTGTTCGAGGTGATGACGACTAACGGCCTTTGTCGAGCTTCTACCAACTCGCCCGTTTCATAAACTTGAAAAGCCATGCGATCGAGTTCGTGCAATAAATCATTCGGAAACTCAATATCCGCCTTATCAATTTCATCGATTAATAACACCGGCCGTTGATCGGCTGTAAAGGCGCGCCACAGCACACCGGGTTTGATGTAATTGGCAATATCAGCCACTTTATCGCTGCCCAACTGGCTGTCACGTAAACGAGACACCGCATCATATTCATAAAGCCCTTGCTGCGCTTTGGTGGTTGACTTGATTTGCCAACGTAATAGCGGTGCAGCCAACGCCGCTGCCAACTCTTCGGCCAATAAGGTTTTACCGGTACCCGGTTCGCCCTTAATCAGTAGCGGCTTTTGCAGGTGCATCGCTGCATTCACCGCTAACGCTAACTGCGGGCTGGCGATATAGCGCTCAGAGCCTTTAAACAACGCTTGCTCGGTCATAGATAAGTTCCTGATTTTTGACTTTTAGATAGGTAAATAATTACTAGTGTATAGCACTCAGGCTGGCGACAAAAGCTCACGCAAAGACCCCAGTATCACGATTCATTGTCATCGTATCGTTATCAATTAAGCACAAAAATGTCATCTGTCAGCGGCACCATGCCGATGCTCACCCATTTAGCATCAGCAGCCCATACGGGGCATTGATGAGGAGGCTTACGCATGACCCTATCTGCGCGCGCAGTGTTTATCTCGGATGTTCATTTGGGCACTAAAGACTGTCAAGCTAAACGCTTACTCAGTTTTCTCAGACATTTAGATTGCCAGCGTCTTTACTTAGTGGGTGATATTGTTGACCTATGGTCGATGAAAAAGCGTGGCATTCGCTTTGGTAAGCATCAATTAGATGTGGTTCGGCAGTTGTTAAAACTGGCTCGCAAAGGCACCGAGCTGGTTTATATTACCGGTAATCACGACGAAGACTTGCGTCACGTATTAAAAGATTATCCATTTCACGATGGTATTAATAACATTCAACTGTGTAACCACTATCGTCATCACACACACGATGGACGCCAACTGTTAGTCATTCACGGTGACCAGTTTGATCTGCACAGTGGCTGTCATCGACTATTAGCTTTTGTCGGCGACAAACTTTACGACGTCATCTTAAACCTCAACCGCTATTATAATCGTTGGCGCGAAGCGCGTGGCTATGGTTACTGGAGTCTGAGCCAATACTTGAAACAACGCACGCAAAAAGCGCGTCAGTACATTCAGCGATTTGAAGAAAGCGCAGCCGCCTACGCTAAACGCAAAGGATACGATGGCGTGATCTGCGGTCATATTCATCACGCAAATATCCGCGATATTGATGGCATCAGCTATTATAACGACGGTGATTGGGTCGAATCCTGTAGCGCTATTATTGAAGACCATAACGGTACACTGCGTTTACTCGACGTGAACCAATGGCTACACCAACAGCAGCAAGTTCCTTTGGCGAATATCGCTTAATGGCTCGATTGTAAGTCGTGAATGCGCTTTAGGGTCTGTTCAAGATGAGTCTGTGATAATGGCTTGGGGAGCTGTTCATGCGGCTGCCAATCCTCATTACTCAGCACCGTTCCTAACGTCACCCAGTAGGGTTGGGTCAATGATGAAGAGGCTAAGGCAATCGATGATGAGGTTAATTGCGGTGGGATTTGAGGTGGGGTTATCGCCAGAAAAATAATGTCAAAGGCCTGATCTTGTGCGGCGTTTTCAGCCTGCAGCCAGGACCGAGCCTGCACGACTTCATGACCGAGTAACTCCAACATATCGCTTAACACTAATTGCGTCATATCAGAATCATCGATCACCAATATGCGAAAATGTGGCCGCTGAGATACGGTTAAATTCGCAAGGGTTGGCGTTGCTGGCATTGGCATAATGCGCCTCTGTTGCACGATGTTTTGATTAAATAGTCATACCGATAGTGCGCTGATGCGCCTATAAGCACAATCATCATGACACAAAAATGATAAGTCGTTAACCGCTAGTCTAAAACTCCACCATTTTCGAGTTCAGCCCTCAACAATTGAGTCATACTGCCGATATCATAGGTTGTCGCACAGCGGTGATGATGGCGTGCTAGTGATAGTGAGATTGGCTCGTTAACTGAATCTTTGCACATGAACAACGAACCCTATCGAAAAACCGTCGTCCCAACATTGACAACTAACAGGCTGAATACCGATTTTAACGATCACAGCCTACGTTTGCGCACTGAAACTGCGCTACGCTAGACTATCGTTAACTTAGCTAAAGCGGCTATTTAACCGCAAACAACAAGATCACAGACCTTATGCATAATAATAGCGACGCGACCTCTGCTACCGAGCACTGGCGCAAACAAGCGGCTAAACATTTTATTGAAGCATCGCGCTTAATGCAGCACGGAGAAAGCTTTCAAGCGGCCAAGCATTTTCGTCAAGCGGCGCTGTTAGGACACGCCCGAGCTATGTTGTACTTGGGCAAACTGTTTATTAAGGGGCAAGTACTACCGCATAGCTATTTTCATGCTTGGAGTTGGTTGCAACTAGCAACATTGGCGGGCGATAAAGATGCACCGCAGCTACTGCAACAATTACAGCCTCACTTGACCGCTGCTGACATCAATCGCGCCTCAGCGTTAGCGGCAACGCGATTCGAAGATATCTGTGACATGACCTTTAAAACGCCCGAGCAAAACTCCAGTTAAGACGCCGTCGCTGACTCATGAGTGCCTACCAAGGCTGTACTTTTTGTTTAATACGACCACTGCTCAGCCAGTCATGAAACTGATCGGCCATCCAACGACCGGCATCAACGGCCTGCTGCCAATAAGCGAAGCGCGTATCGGCATCCAGTTTGGCAAAGTCGGTACGATCGGGAATTTTTCCGTACGGTAAGCGCCGTAAAAATGCCTCGGTTGGCGTAACTAACACGACATTAGGCCATCGCTTGCCTTGCGTCCGACGCCACGGCAAACGCTTATCAAACCAACCAGGAATCACTTGCTGGTTAAAATGCGGATAAAGCACCAAACCATCAACGGCACTAAAATCGAGGTCAAAGTGATAATCGGTAATGCCACCATCACGATAGGTGCCGATTGGTGCGCCGGGAATATCGCGGACACCATGCAAGATCAGCGGAATTGACCCGGTCGCGAGCAAGCTGGGCTTAAAGTTATCGACCGATAACGGTACATGCTGAGTCGGTAGGTCGCGCCAAATTTTTGCGAACTGTGTGTTGGCTTGTGGATGATGAAAAACGATTCGCTCAAAGAAACGCCCTAGCCAACGGCGATTAACACTATTTGCTGCCGCAGAACCGAGTAACCCCAACGCCTGCCGGCGGCCATCACTGGCGGTTAAACGCCCCCGGCAACGGGCAACTATCATATGATGGTGAACACGATTCTGAGCTAATATCTCGGGAATAATATTATCGGGTACGTAGCTATCCAAAAGCTTTAATGCTTCGCCAGTAATTTCATTGGCATCGGGACGTGCACTATAACGTTGGCGTCGATACAGCTGGCAAAATAAATCAGAGGCGGCCACCGCGTCGGCCTGTCCTAAGCTGGCAAAACGCCAAGCCCCCGCAGAGGTTCCTAAGGTATTTAACGGACGCTGGCGAGCAGCAAAAAACTCGCCAAAAAGATAACGGTCCAAGCCTTGTAGCACGAACCATTTTGGCCCTCCAGAAGCCCCCAGTAACAGTTCGATATCACTTTCTTGCAATCCTTGCTGGCGGATCTGTTGCAACGCTTGCTGCCCAGCCCTAACCGTTATCCAATCTTCGCTCATTCCAATAATACCTTGATTATATTATTTATTTTTAATTATGACTCACGTTCATTTAAGTAACTGAACAAGCGTCATTTAATTTAACGCTATAATTGGCGCTTGCGTTCAGCAATCACACCCAACAACAGTAAAATGGCGATGCAAGATACCGCCAAATAGCGTAACGGGATGCTATGCAACCAACTTGATAACCAAGGTGTCAACCAAATTAACAGCAGACCGTAACCAAAAGCGCAAACCAATACAAACACTAACGTTCGGAAAATAAAGTGCCAATGACTGACTTGGCGGCGCACTACTTGATTAATCTCATTGCCGTAAATGACCAATAACGTCGCCATAATGATTAATGCGAATTCATATAAATGAGGACGGATCATCATCCCTAATTCATTTGCGAGTTGTAACAGCATACGCACCTAACCCAGCGTCCATGACGTCATAATAGAAAAAGGCAGTATACCCAGTTATCGCTCATTTAGCAGCTATGGTATGCTTACCGTCATTGCTTATATTCCCTTTTTAACACGGTAATCGCATCGACATCATGAAAGTTATTTCTTTTAATATCAATGGTATCCGAGCTCGCCTACACCAATTGGCAGCACTTATCGATAAACACCAGCCTGACGTTATTGGTTTGCAAGAAACCAAAGTGCATGACGACCAGTTTCCGTTGGCCGACGTCGAAGCGTTGGGTTATCACGTCATTTTTCATGGTCAGAAAGGCCATTACGGCGTCGCGCTGCTGAGCAAGCAAGCTTTAAAAAACCCGCAGTACGGCTTTCCCAGCGATGAAGAAGATGCCCAGCGACGCATGATCATGGGTGACTACCCATTGTCTGACGGCACCACGGTCAGAGTCTTAAACGGTTATTTTCCTCAAGGTGAAAGCCGCGACCACCCGCTTAAGTTTCCCGCTAAAGCCAAGTTTTATCGCGATTTAATGAGTTATTTGCAGCAGCACGTATCGGCTGAGCAGCCGCTGATCGTCATGGGTGACGTGAATATTTCGCATCAAGATTGTGACATTGGTATCGGCGAGGATAACCGCAAACGTTGGTTACGCACTGGCAAATGCAGCTTTTTACCCGAGGAACGCGAATGGTTACAACAAGTGATGGACTGGGGCTTAGTCGACACTTTCCGCCAGCAGCATCCGCAAAGTGACGATCAATTTAGCTGGTTCGACTATCGCTCGAAAGGTTTTAACGATAATCGCGGCTTACGGATTGATTTAATTATGGCAACACCAATGCTAGCTGAACGGTGTCAGGAAAGCGGCATTGATTACGAGTTACGTGCTATCGAAAAGCCTTCCGACCACGCCCCGATTTGGTCAAGCTTTTCGGTAAAAGCTGACAGCTAAACGGTCAACCAAACAATTAATGTTGTAGGTCTTAGGTATCTTAGGTAAAGAGAGCGCCATGCAAACCTTATTACTGTGCTTAGATATAGTGATACTTTATATTGCTGCGCGGGATGTGCCATGGCGCCAATTTTTACAACAAAATTGGCAACAACATTTAGCCTGGGCCAGTGTGGCTATATTAGCCGTATTATGGAGTTTTCGGGCCGGTATCATGGATGGCTTAGCCATTCATTTCTTAGGCATCACCACCTTGACGTTAATGTTTGGCTTACGTCTGGCGTTGCTACTCGGCGCACTGGTAGTCAGTTTGCAAGCTGTCACCGGTTTCAGTGAGTGGCAACAATGGTCCGTTTATTATAGTGCTAAAGTCTTATTACCAGCGGCGTTAACCTACGTAGCTTACGCGTGGGTTTATCACCGCTTACCCCGTCACTTTTTTGTCTATATTTTTGTAAACGCCTTTTTTACCGCCGCACTCGGTTTATTTTTGGCGCAAGCAGCACTAGCAGGCTACTACACCTATCAAGGTCTCTACGAGTTTCGCAGTATTTGGGATAATTACCTATCGATAAGCATTTTAGTCATGTTCCCTGAGGCCTTATTAAATGGCATGGCGGTCACGCTGTTAGTGGTTTATAAGCCACATTGGATAACCACCTTCATTGACCGTCAATATTTAAATAAGTAACGCTATTGCACTAGTGCTCAGACGGCGGCAATACCGTCAATGCTTGTTTTAATAGCCGTGCTAAATCTAAATACAACGGCCCACCCTGACTTGCCCGAGGTACTTGTTCGCCCGAGGCTTGCAACTTATCTTTTAATTCTTGATACCAGCGCCTTAAAGACGGCGGTAAGGGTTTAGCCGCGCGCCACCCTAACCACAAGTAGCCCTGTAGCGGTAACGACAGGATAAATAAAGACAACATCATGGCAGGCGCCAACGCTAACGTCCCCTGCCACTGCCAGTGCAATGCCGCATTTAGCACCGCAATAGCGGGCATCCAACGACTCGCAAAGCGTGTTGCCGGAACCACTTTAGACTCTTGGAATGCTGCCACCACGGCATGCTTTGGCCAGTCATTAGCGTATTTCACGCCTAACCGCAGTGTTACCCATAGCGATGGCTTTTTGCTCACCTTGCTGCTCACTTCTTGATCGGTGTTTGATTTGCGTACAATTCAACTATCTCATATAAAACAACAAGTTAAACTGTTACAACCGTACAATTCACAAACATATCCACAGATAATGTAGATAACTCACAGCATAGCACCCGGTCAGCTTAAAGCGTAGCCCTTATTCAGCGCTGACGGTTAAACCTTGTTCTTACTGTTACGGTTTGCCAAAATGATAACTGTCATCGATAAACGCGGAGGTTCGCGACTTGCCGGCCCCAATCTGTTACGCACCGGCCAGTGGTCAGTTGTTAACATTAACGCAGCACCCCTGTGCATTACTCCACTTTCCCAGCGGCTTAGATGGCATCGTTATTGATGTCAGCGATCATTATTTGTTAGCGCCGCTGAATGGCTACATTCAACAACAGAGTAGCTGTGGCGGATTTTGGCATTTACGCGATGAACAAGGTTTTGATTGTTATTTGATGTTCGCCGCTTATTTACAAGCACAACCACCGGCCGACGTCATTCAGCCCCTGCATAAAAAAAATGCCGAGGCAAAGGCTCCCGTTACCGTTGGCCAGCGGTTAGCGTGTTTGAAACAACCACAAATTCGACAATACCAGCAAGCACAGTTATTAACCGTGTTATGGCAGGCAAATGATAGCGCCTGCGAACACTATCGATGTAGCAGACGCCAAGGGCGCGTTAGTGCCGGCCAAATGCTGCTGCAAGTCGAATCTTAATAACGCGGTCATGCTGGGCAATACAAGGAGATACAGGCATGTCAGTAGAAGTCTATGGCATCAACAATTGTGATACCGTCAAGAAAGCTCGGCGTTGGCTCGAACAACAGCAAATCGAGTATCGGTTTCATGATTTCCGTAAAGATGGTCTCGAAAAATCACAATTGGACGAATGGTGTGAACAACTCGGTTGGCAAAATGTCATCAACCGTCGCAGCACCAGTTGGCGTGAGCTCGATGATGAGACCAAGCAAGCGCTCAATGAGGCCAAGGCTAAACAATTAATGTTAAATAAACCGACCTTAATCAAACGCCCAATCTTGAATGACGGCGAGCAAATCCTCAATGGCTTTAACGAAAAGGCGTGGGAGCAAGTACTACGATGAGCCAGTGTCCGGTATTAGCGCTAGCCGAGCAACTGATTGCTCGGCCATCGGTGACGCCTGCCGATGAGGGCTGTCAGGAGTTGCTGGGGGAACGGCTAGCCGCTATCGGTTTTAACTTAGAGACACTGGTGTTTGAAGACACAACCAATCTGTGGGCGCGAAGAGGCGAGCAAGGGCCGCTATTTTGCTTTGCCGGCCATACCGACGTGGTACCCGCTGGCGATCACCTAGCTTGGAGCAGTCCGCCCTTTACACCAACTTATCGCGATGGCTATTTGTACGGGCGTGGTGCGGCCGACATGAAAGGTTCGTTGGCAGCCATGGTGGTTGCCTGTGAACGCTTTATTAGTCGCCACCCCGAGCATCAAGGCAGCATCGCCTTTTTAATTACTAGCGACGAGGAAGGCCCTTTTATTAACGGCACCACGCGCGTCATTGACACCTTAGAAGCTCGTCAAGAAAAAATCGATTGGTGTGTGGTCGGCGAGCCATCCAGTAGCGATTGGCTCGGCGATACGGTAAAGAATGGTCGTCGTGGCTCGTTAACCGGTGACTTCGTCATCCACGGTAAACAGGGTCACGTGGCCTATCCAGAACAGGTTCGTAACCCGATTCATTTAGCCGCGCCAGCGCTAGCCGAACTGGCGGCGATGGAGTGGGATAAAGGCAACGAGTTTTTCCCGCCAACCAGTTTCCAGTTGGCGAACATCCAAGCCGGCACCGGCGCTACGAATGTGGTACCGGGCAAGCTGCAAGGTAACTTTAATTTCCGTTTTAGTACCGAATCGACGGCGGCACAACTGCAACAACGTGTGCTCGACACATTTGAGCGCCATGGGTTAGATTATCAACTGCGCTGGACCCTAAATGGCCAGCCGTTTTTGACCGCCGCAGGTAGGTTATTGAGAGCCACAGAACAAGCCATTGTCGACGTAACCGGAAAAACAACCACATTATCCACCGCTGGCGGCACTTCTGATGGTCGCTTTATCGCTCCAACGGGGGCAGAGGTGGTCGAATTGGGGCCGGTTAACGCCACCATTCACCAAGTTGATGAGTGCGTTAGAGCCGCCGATTTAACGCAACTGGCACAACTGTATCAGCGAATCTTGGAGCACACGTTATGCCCTCAAGTGACCAACAAGCCGCGTTAACGCTTAGCTTAGAACAGCTCACCGGACTCAGTGACAGTCATCTCATTATGGTGGCTGACAGCAGCTTGCAAGCGCCGGTGGCCGCAGCCTTTATACAGATGCAGCAAGCTGCCGCCAAAGACGGTATTGAGTTGGCGATTGCTAGCGGCTTCCGCAGTTATCAGCGCCAAGCAAATATCTGGCAACGAAAGTGGCAGGGACAATTGACGGTTAACAACGCCGCCGGTAAAGCCATCGATGTTAGCCGGTTAAGCGATGGTGAGAAACTCGCAGCGATATTACACTGGTCGGCATTGCCCGGGGCTAGTCGCCACCACTGGGGCACCGATTTAGATGTTTATGACGCCCGTCCATTCAATAATGGCGAGCGTCAATTGCAGCTACAAGTGTCTGAATACCAAGATGAACAAGGTCCCTGTTACCGCCTTTATTGCTGGTTACGCCAGCACGCTGCCGACTATGGCTTTTTCTTTCCATATGCCGAATTTCGCGGCGGCGTCGCGGCAGAGCCTTGGCATTTAAGTTATGCACCATTGGCTAAGCATTATTTACCCGCGTTAAGCGTGGACGCGCTGACTCGCGTATTACAACAACACCCTATTGCCGGCGTCGATTTTATCATCCCGCAATTGGCGAGCATTTATGAGCAATACATCAGCAATATTTGTGAGGAGGATGCATGGACGGCTACATGGTCTGGCTTATCATCTTATTAGTATTAGGCGTAGTACTCAGTAATTTAGCGGTACTTAAATACAGTGCAAAAATGAAGTGGCCGAGCAAAACATCGTTAACAGACGTTTCTGGCAAAGATAAGAAAACGGCATCCAACGATGAGGATGCCGAGAGAGAATCGACGGATAAATCCGACCACGCTAAACGCTAAACGCTAAAGAGCCGTAACGATAGCGATTAGGCCTTTACAGCGTTAAACCAATGCGGCGTGCGACTTCTTCGTACGCCTCAACCACACCGCCTAAACCTTGGCGGAAGCGATCCTTGTCCAATTTATTGCGCGTCTCTTTATCCCACAAACGGCAGCCATCTGGGGTAAACTCGTCGCCTAGCACCACTTTGCCGTCGGCTAAACCAAACTCCAGTTTATAGTCCACCAAAATCAAACCAGCGTTATCAAATAGCGCCTTCAATACTTCGTTGACTTTAAAGGTTAAACGCTTCATCTCTTCGATGTGCGCTTCGTCCGCCCAGCCAAAAGCACGAATGTGGTATTCGTTAACCATCGGGTCATGCAGTTTGTCGTTTTTCAGGAAAAACTCAAATGTTGGAGGATTTAACGTCTTACCCTCTTCAACGCCCAGACGACGCACGATAGAGCCGGCTGCAACATTACGCACCACACACTCGACCGGGATCATGGTTAAGCGTTTAACCAAAGACTCGTTATCACTCAGTAAACGCTCGACTTGCGTGGGAATACCCGCCGCTTCTAACTGACTCATGATAAAATGGTTGAACTTATTGTTGACCATACCTTTACGGTCTAACTGTTCGATTTTTTCTCCGTCAAACGCCGAGGTATCGTTGCGGAACTGCAACACCAATAAATTTGGATCGTCGGTGGTAAACACCGTTTTCGCCTTACCCCGATACAGTTCGTCACGTTTTTCCATGCAATACCTCGGCTGCATTAACAGATGTGGTTAATAAAATGTGCTTTAGCGCTTAATCATTAGCGCATGCTTTGTTGCTTAATTTGTTCCGCAATGGTGGCAAACATGTCGCTGACGACGTTCGCCGGTAGTGCTTCACCGTTTTGCTCAATGGTTAACGAGGTACGCTCACCCTGCTCGATCAACACCACTTGATAATCGGTTTCCGCCAGCGGCAGCTCTAAGTCGTTACTGCTCCCCCATAGCGCACTCAAAAAGCCCGACGACGGTTTTTCGTAGCTAACGTAGTAGCGACCACTGCTCTTATTCAGATCGTCAACATCAAAGTTAAGCGCTTCTAACATCAAGCCGGTTACCGCCCATGCGCTCTCAAAGTCACTATCAATGATATAAGCCGGATCGCCATCAGCGTTAAAACCAAGTTCGGTACTAATCCCCGAGCGCTGGCGTTCGATGACATGACGTTGTTGCATACGATTAACTTCGGTGATGACCGCATTTAAAAACAAGGTCTCGGCGTTACGTTGCGCCTTAGCCGTTGGCATTTGTTGCTGTGTGCCAGGTCGTTTAAAGGCGATGGTATCCACCAGTAACGACGTTGTGCGACCATGTGGCTCGGTGTTCATGGTAACCACAAATTGGTAATAGGCTGGCCGTACTTGCTCGACTTCATCGTCGCCGAACGGCCACCAACTCCAACCGTCGTCAGCATCGCTGTCAATCGCCGCGAACACCACCTCTGGCGCGATCCAATCGGTTTGTAACAGTGTCTCAGTTTGTTCATTACTGGTGCTGACACCCAACTCGGTTAGGGTTGTTTCTAGCGCCTGCCACACCTGTGCGGCGATGTTATCGAAGTCTTCAACTTCATCAAAAAACACACGAACCTGTGTCTCGTTTTCATCAACACGACTACCTGCCGCAATCGGTCGTACCTGAATTGGCGCTGTCACATTGACATCCTGCCCCACCGGTCCCGACGAATTCTCACCGACAGGGATTTCGTAACTGTCGCTGTTTGCAGGTAACTCTAGTCCGCTCGGCGCCTTTAAATCTGCGCTGGTCTGCGCTTGGGTATAATCAAAATCACCCTGAGCACGCTCGCGATTGTTGGAACTACAGGCCGTTACCGCTAATGCGGCTAAAATCGCGGTCGTGACTTTTGCCAATCTCATGCTTACTCCAGGCTTTATAATAGTTTTGCGTCGATAAGTGCTTGTTCGATAACTTTCTGGCTGGCAAGTTCCGGCGCCGTTAAGGGTAAGCGATAATTTGCTTGCAAACGACCTAATAATGCCAACGCCCACTTGACTGGAATCGGATTTGATTCGATAAACAGCATCTGGTTAAGGCGCTGCAACGTTTTATCCAACTGTTGTGCCGCATCGCCTTGTCCTGCTACGGCAAGATCGACGAGTTGCTTCATCTGCGCCGGCACCACGTTAGCGGTTACGCTAATCACGCCCTGCCCACCAGCCAGCATAAAATCGGTAGCCGTCGGGTCATCACCTGACAATAAAATGAACTCTGCGCCACAACGCTGACGTAACTCAGAAACCCGACTCACCTCTCCGCTCGCTTCTTTAATACCGACCACTCCGTCGATTTGCGCTAACTCAGCGACTAATGACGGTTGCATATCGCAACAGGTGCGGCCGGGTACGTTATAGAGGATCTGGGGTTTATCACTAGCGCTTGCGCAAGCTTGATAATGAGCAATGATGCCCTGTCGTGACGGCTTATTGTAATACGGCGTGACGTTTAAAAAACCATCAATATTCAAGTGCGCCATACGTTCAGTTAAATGCACAGCTTCGGCAGTAGAATTAGAGCCGTTGCCAGCAATGACACCAATGCGGCTATCAGCAATTTCAGCAATCGCACGCACCACATCAATGTGCTCGTCATGCGTTAGCGTGGTTGATTCACCCGTGGTACCCACGGCAACAATGGCGTCGGTACCCGATTCAACATGCCAATTGACCAGCGCTTCAAGCTCACTGTAGTCAACGTTCCCCTGCCGTGTAAACGGCGTTACTAGGGCGACGATACTGCCTGTTAGCATATGGACTCCATTTGCCATCCGTTGCTAAAGAAAGGCACTAATGGTACTTGCAGTGCCAGTTAAACACAAGTGGCTTGCTCGACCCTTAGCCCGTAAAAATCCGTCGTTCAACTGTCTCTGTATAACACTTCACGCCATGCTCGCTTATCGGTATTATGCAGGCTGCAAGTGTGGCGTCGTCAAACTGACTAGCAACCGTTGTCAGCAGCCCAACATGAGGGATGGTGTTTTGAGTCAACAGCTAATTATAACTGCCATGGGTAGTAACCGAGTTGGTATTGTTAAACAGGTGACCGAACTGGTCAGCGATTGTGATTGCAATATTGTCGATAGTCGTATGGCATTATTTGGCCAAGAGTTCGTATTAACCTTACTACTTGCTGGTACCAGCGCCAGCTTAGACCGCATCGAACATCTGCTGCCAACATCAGCCATTCGAATGGAATTGCTGACCATGAGCAAACGCACTCAACCACGTCCTTTACCACCATTTCCGCATCGCGCTGAAATCATTTTACGGGGTAATGATGCGCCAGGCATCTTAAAGTCTATCAGTGACGTATTGGCTGATGCGGCGGTTGATATTGTTTCTTTACGCAGCGAAAGCGAACAAATGGCAGATTGCACCTGCTTGCAAATGAGCCTGGTTGTGCAAGCCAGCGATGAAGACAGCTATCAACGCATGCAAAAGCATATTCAAGCGCACTGCCAAACACTGGCCATTGATTGCCAAATTCATGCTTTAAGCAGTGTCGTCTCTGCTTAACTAACACAGGAGTGATGATGAAAACCTTAACTAGCGGCGATAAAGCGCCCAATTTCAGCTTACCCGATAGCCATGAACAAAGGGTGACACTGACCGATTTACTGAGTCACGGTCGCGTGTTGGTCTACTTTTATCCAAAAGCAATGACGCCCGGCTGTACCGTACAAGCACAGCAATTACGCGATCATCAACAGGATTTAGCTAAGCATGGCGTACAAACAGTGGGTATTAGCCCCGATGCGCCAAAGCGGTTAGCCAAGTTTTGTGAACGCGACGCGCTTAACTTTACCTTGCTCAGTGACGAAGACCATCAAGTTGCCGAACAATTTGGTGTTTGGGGACTGAAGAAATTTATGGGTAAAGAATACGACGGCATCCATCGCATCAGCTTTTTAGTGGCGCAGGATGGTCATATTGAACACGTTTTTGACAAGTTTAAAACCAAAGAGCACCACCAAGTGGTGTTAGATTATTTGGCCCAATAATTCTAACTCATACCACTCCCCCGCCGCACTGGCGGGGGCTTAAACGGTACAACAAATCAACTTAACGGGCTTCAGGTAAGCTATCAAGCGCCGGTTGCGGACTCGACCAAGCACTGATCACCGCTTTTACTAGGCTTGCTAATGGAATCGCGAAAAAGGCTCCCCAAAAGCCCCAGATACCGCCGAAAATAAGCACTGAACCAATGATATAAACCGGGTTTAAATTAACCGCTTCTGAAAACAAAATTGGTACTAATAAATTACCATCGAGTGCCTGCACAATCAGATAAGCGATCACCAACCACGCGAATTCCATACTAATACCAAACTGAAATAATGCCACCAGCACCACCGGCACCGTCACCAGTGCTGCACCGACATAGGGGATCAGTACCGATAAGCCAACTAATACCGCTAATAACAGCGCATAGCGCAAATCAAATGCGACAAACACGACGAATGAGACTATGCCAACAATCACCAACTCGAGTGCTTTACCACGAATATAGTTCATGATCTGCAAGTTCATTTCGCGCCCAACTTGCGAAATTAAGCGACGTTCTTTCGGTAATAAGCGACTGGCATGGTGCATCAGCACATCGCGATCTTTCAGCATGAAAAATAACAACAGCGGCACGATGATTAAATAAACCATCAACGCCATCACGTTAACTAACGACATCAGCGAGAAGGTTAACAACTGCTGTACCCAGCCCAATACACGTCCTTTAATCTCGGCGGTAAAGGCAACCACTTGCGCTTCGTCGACAAAATCCGGCAACCGTGCCGGCAGTGCATGAACCCATTGCTGCAACATTGCCAGCATATCGGGGACTTCGCGGGTTAAGGCGATACCTTGCTGCCAAACTACCGGCACCATAAAAACCACCAGTACCACGGCTAGTCCGACAAATAACGTAAATACCACGAGCACCGCAGTTAACCGTGAAAAACCGACTCGCATCAACTTAACCACCGGCCACTCAAGCAAATAGGCCAACGCAATAGCGACGATGATTGGTGCCAGTAACCCACCAAAAAACACCACTAAAATGAAGCCAACGAGCAGCAACAAAAAGAGTGTAATGGCCGCCGGGTCAGAAAACTTCCGTTGATACCAGCTCTTAAAAAAATCCCACATACTGACGTCCTTGCGATACTGAATGCTGACGATTTGACTGCCAATAAACGATAAATTCGTTCGATAACACGAGCAAGCATCATAGCAGCTTTCAAATGTTTGCCGATAGTTTAATCGCTGCTTAGCGTCTGCCAGCGTTTAGCCGTAGGCAGGTTGCTGCCAACATGTTACTTTAAGTCGCTAAGATGGAAATTAGGGAACTCGTCAAGCATCAGTGACTCCAAGTGCTATCTTGACTATTCGCTTTAGTTTAAGCAGGAATTAGCAGCCAACATGAATGCGGTAAAGTCTTTGTTGTTAGCGATTAGCGTGACCTTCACGGTAGCCGCGTCCGCACAAAATTTTCAGCAAAATCAAAATCGTTTACCAGAAATCGGTACCGCTGGTGGCGCCATTATGTCGATCGATCGGGAACGACTGATCGGCGATTTTTATATGCGCCAAATTCGTGCTACCGCGCCGCTGATCAGCGACCCGGCGTTAGACGAGTATATAGCCGACATGGGTAACCGTATGGTTCGTCATGCCGACGGTGTGCGTTTTCCGTTTTCTTTTTTCTGGATCAATAATAACGATATTAACGCCTTTGCCTTTTTGGGTGGGCATGTTGGCGTACATACCGGTTTGATTTTGGAAGCGCAAAACGAGTCCGAACTGGCGGCGGTAATTGGCCACGAAATCGCACACGTCACGCAGCGCCACATGGTGCGTAATATTGAGCAGCAAAGTCAAAATAGCGGCTTAACCTTAGCCAGTGTATTAGGTGCCTTGTTACTCGGTATTGCTAACCCAGAATTGGGTTCGGCGGCGCTTACTGCAACCATGGCCGGTAATCAGCAGTCAGTTATCAATTACACTCGTCTGTACGAACAAGAAGCTGACCGTGTGGGTATGACAATCTTATCGAATGCCGGCTTTGATCCGCGTGGCGCCCCGAATTTCTTTGGTCGGCTTGCCGATCGTTACCGTTATTCCACTAAAATGCCCGAAATGCTGATGACTCACCCGGTTACCGAGTCACGTATCGCTGATACCCGTGCCCGGGCACAAATGCTACCTCATCCTAATAGTCCGCCCAGTTTAAAGTTTGCGTTAGCTAAGGCGCGCGTACAGGCTCGCTATGGCGGCGTTGATGCTGATACTTTCCGGCGCCGTCTGGATGTTAGCCGCTAGCGCCGCGCGTTACGGTTTAGCTATTGTGCAGTTGGATAGTGGTCAGCCAGCCGCGGCTGAAGAAACACTGGCTCCACTGCTTGATAACTCGCCGTTAGAGCCTTTTTATATTGATGTGGAAAGCGATATTTTAATCAATCAGCAGCGCTACGATGAAGCGCTGGCGATGCTTGAGCATGCCTACATTCGTCGCCCCAACGAAGAAGTGATCACCATCAACTATGCTAACGCGGCCATTAAAGCAGGTCAGCCACGTTTAAGTATCAAGCTATTGCGCGACTTTTTGTTGCGTGAGCCAAAGCATTTACTTGCACTACAAATTCTTAGCGACGCTTATCGTGACGTCGGTGATATTGCGCAAATGTACGAAACTAACGCCGAAGTTATTGCCTTATACGGCGGTTTTCGGAATGCTATCGATCAATTGCACACGGCCTATACGCGTACCGATAATGACCTAACTAAAAAACGTATTCAGGCCCGTATTGAACAAATGCGCGAGATGGAACAGCGCGCTAGAACGCTGTAATCGTCTAGTTAGGGGGTTAGCTGGGTCGCTTGGCGTAAGCTCTCGACGCTTTGTTCGCCCATTAACGGCCCTTTTATTTCGCCCTGCGGGGTGATGATATAAGTCGCCGGCAACGCTTCGGGCTTAGCAAAAGGCAGCTGCGGCGCTGGCTGCATACGAATTAATGGGAATGCTATTTGGTATTTGGCAATCAATTCCGCTAATGCCGCATTATCAAGGTTGTCGTAACTAACGCCGAATAAACTCACTTGATCCTGATGCTGTAAGTAAAAACGATTCAACTCGGGTAATTCCTTTAAACAAGGCGCGCACCACTCGGCAAAATAATTAACCACCACATAACGACCCTGTAATTGCTGCCATTGCAGCGCCTCATTTTCCGATGTCGTGAAGTCGGCTGACGGTTGGCAAGCGGCCAGAAAAGCAGCAGCTAATAGCACAATATGATGCCTTCTATTCATGTCTACGTCCTTCTGCGTTAAGCTTAAGCAAATTAGCAATAAGTCTAGGATGACAAATCATGAGCCAAGTGACGATTTATCACAACCCTCGCTGCTCCAAGAGCCGACAAACGCTGTCGCTACTGGAGCAACAAGGTGTACCACTTACTATTGTTGAGTACCTTAAAACACCGCCTTCAGCGCCGGAGTTACAGAGCATTCTAGATAAGCTCGGCTATCAACCCAAAGCCTTGATGCGGAAAAAAGAAGAGATATACCAAAGCTTAGGCTTAGCAGACGAAGACGATGCTGAGGTGTTACTAACAGCGATGGTCAATAATCCCAAGCTGATCGAACGTCCAATTGTCGTCAACGGTGATAAGGCCGCTATTGGACGTCCGCCAGAGGCGGTACTGGATATCCTTTAATGACCCAAATACTGATCCTTTATTACAGTCGTAACGGCGCGACTCAAGCGCTCGCCGATGCCATCGCCACCGGTGTTGAGAGTGCCGGCGCAGAAGCCCTATTACGCACCGTTTCGGGCAACACCGACGACGCCGCCAGCGAACGTGACATCGTCGTTAACGACCTTGATTTGCAGCATTGTGATGGTTTAATTGTCGGTAGTCCCACACGCTTTGGTCATATGGCTAGCAGCCTCCAGCGCTTTTGGGAGAGTACCAGCCGCGATTGGCTAAAAGGTAGCTTAGAAGACAAGCCCGGCGCCGTGTTCACCTCGACTGGCTCACAACATGGCGGGCAAGAATCGACCCTGTTAACGTTGGCGTTACCACTGCTACATCATGGCATGCTGTTAACCGGCATACCCTACTCCGAGCCCGCATTACAGCAAACTCGTGACGGCGGCTCGCCCTATGGCGCCAGTCATGTGGCGCACGATGATGGTGCCAGTGGCGGTAAAGTATCATTGAGTGAGCATGAATACCGCTGTGCTAAACAGCTGGGCTACCGCGTTGCTAGCATCGCGCAGCGGCTTAAGCTGAGCGCAGCAACTTCATCGTCGCTTAGCGACTCATAAGTTTTAACCAAGAAAGACGGCGCTTGGCGGCGGCGTTATTTACAGAGAGCATTTTTCATGTGGCAGTCTGTCAGTTTTTACCGACGTTTATGTTTAACGTCTTATTTAGCCTTATTACTGTTCGTCATCCTTTGGCACAGTGCACTAGCACCAGCCAACGATAACAACCTACCGTTATGGTTAGCGGTATTGTTATGGATAGTGCCATTATTGCTACCATTAGCGGGGATCATTCGCGGCAAGCCATACACCCACGCCTGGGCCAACTTTATTTTGATGTGGTACTTCCTGCATAGTTTGACCACGTTATACACCCATCCGCTAGAACGCGGTTATGCGGCAATAGAACTGCTATTAACGACATTAGCGTTTATTGGAGCCACCGGCTATGCGCGCTACGCTGGTCGTCAACAAGGGTTGAAAATTCCTAAACTGAAACAAGAGTTAGCGGACGAAAAAGCACGTCATAACGAGAATTAACGCTATCGCATCAAATTGCTAGCACGCGCTTAACAAAAGGAATGGTTAAGCGCCTCTGAGCCGCCATAGAAGCCCTGTCGAGTTCAGCCAAGTGCGCCATTAACTGCTTCATATTACGGCCTAAACGCTGCACCATAAATGACGCGACATCAGCGTTAAGCTGTAAACCTCGCTGCACCGCTCGGCGTTGTAACGCCGCCGCTTTTTGTTCATCGTCAAGCGGTTGCACGTGACATTGTATGCCCCACTGCAAGCGCGACTGCAAATCGGCTAACGCCACCGTTAAGTTGGCACTAGACTGGCCCGCCGTCATGATCAAACGACTGACGCCGTTATCCAATACCCGATTGATGAGTGCAAACAAAGCAAAACACCAATCTTCACGCGCACACGCATGGTCGATATCGTCCAAACAAACCAGCGCGTAACTGTCCAATCCCTCTAACAATGCTGGTTGCTGCAGTATATCGTCCTCGCGCAGAGATAAGTACATCACCGACTGCGAGGTCTGCGCAGCGCACAGACTGTGCAATAAATGACTCTTGCCGCTACCACTACTACCCCATAAAAAAGCTAACCGCTCACTGGGTGCCATCGGCACTGCCGCAGGCTCGGCAAAACGTCGCAACAAAGCCACCAACGATTGATTATGCTCGCCCACAAAGGTCGCAAAAATCTCATCGTCGGGTAGCTGTACCGCTAATGGCAACTGTTGCGAAACATTCATCGCCGGATCCAGTAATACAGCAGTTCGCTGGTTTGGTCGAAACTAAACGGATCGCGCTTCACCTTACGTAAGCGATTATCCAATTCTAAAGCTTGCGCCACACGTTCAGGATTGCCCAGCAACTGCAGGCTAAATTGTGCACGTCCGTTACCGAACTGTTGCAAATTAACATGTGCTACCGAGGTTAAGCTGTTTAAATACTGCTCAAGCTCTAAGATTGCCGCCATACTGTCTAAATTAACGACACGTAGGGTCATTTCGCTAGCGTCACCGGGTTGCGTTGAGACGCTATAAGCAGCCGCCACTTGATTAGTCACATCATCAATAAATGGCGCAGCAGTCAGGCTCAAATCTGCACCCAAGGTTTGTCCGTGTAACCGTTGCTCACCGACACTTACGGTCCAATCAACCACCCAATTAGCCGCGGTTGAACCGTCGCTATCAGCGCTTAGATTGGACTGGTTGGCCGGCATCACCCGCGCTACCACAATGCCATCGGCCTGATAACGCGCCGCAGCATCACGTAGCGGTTGGTTAAAGCGCCCCCATACATCGCTAACATTAACCGCCATGCTGTCGCTGAGATCCATAAGCGGTAAGGCAATGGGTAAACCTCGTTCACGCGCGCGATTAACGATCTGTTGCATGAATACCGTTTCGTCCGCGTTACTCAAAATGTGGCGATGGCCGTCATTGTCTTGTTGAGCGATCCATAACATCAGCGTCGGCCGCCGTGAGCCCCATATATTGGCACCTATATCGGTCAACAATTGATTGACGCGTTGTTGCTCAAAGCTCGCCTGTAGCTGCAATTGACCTTGTTGCTGCTGATAAGCGTATTGCACCAGGTAATCATTTAAATTACGCAACGCTTGACGCACCTTGGCGTGTTCAACAATAGCCGGATCGCCAGCGACTTTGACCAAACTTTGTTTAAATGCATCTTGTAGCGCTTGTTGACGTTCGTCCGGTGTCTGCGAACTAACACCGACACGGCCTTCATAAATATCGCTAACCGTCGCGGCTAGCGTTGACCAACTGAGCACACTGGTCAATAGAGCAAGCGTCAAAGCGCGCATCAATGGCAACATGTGAAGCCCTTCCTTTTTGGCAGATAAGTGGATGATAAACAGCCCGCCAGCGCGCGGCAAGTAACAAGCTGTGGATAACTTGATCAGATTGTCACTGGTCGCCACCGCATCCCAGTGTTACAGTACAGCGAAGCAAAACGCGATGTGCGAAAACTGTTTTTTTAGACCTCAACATTCCCCGATGCAGGAGCACCATTCATGCTAAAACAACAACTGCGAGGCGTCAGTTCATTGCTAAGCAGCATCACGCTAATTGGTATTTGCGTGGGCATGACCAGTACCCTGTTAAGTTTACGTGCGACTATCGAAAACTTTGGTACCCTCGTCACCGGTATCATTATGTCGGCTTACTTTATCGGTTATCTATTTGGGACAACACGAGCACCAAAAGATATCCGTCGAGTCGGTTATATTCGTTCATTTGGTGGGTTAGCAGCACTTGCCGCATTTTCCATTTTAGTGCAATCGATTTGGATTAACCCGGTGGTCTGGTTTGTCATGCGGTTTTTAACCGGTTTTGCCATTTCCGGATTGTTCCTGATCGTAGAAAGCTGGCTCAATACCATGGCCGATAATCGCAGCCGCGGCACCCTGCTCTCGGTGTATTTAGTGTTAATTTATGGCGCTTTAGTGGGCGGACAATTAGTGCTCGGCATCGCCGATCCAACCGGCTTTACTGCATTCGCTATTGCCGCGTTGCTCATTAACTTTGCGCTAATCCCCATATTAATCAGTGTGACGGTCGAACCGACCACCCACAAACCGCGCAAAGTGCCGATTAAGTTATTATTGAATACGGTTCCGTTGGGTGTCGTTAACGCCTTCATTATGCAGGCCTGCTATGCCATGTTTTATGGTGTGGGGCCGGTTTATGCCTCATCTATAGGCCTGAGTGTTACCCAAGTGACTTATTTTATGGCGGCGTTTATTTTTGGCGGCATGCTGGCACAAGCACCTATTGGTCTGTTGTCTGATCGTGTCGACCGCCGTTTGATGATCGTTATCTGTGCCAGTGGCGGCTCTGTGCTTGCCTATGTTTTATCGCAATTAGGTGCCACACAGGTACATCTGATTTATCCAGCCGTTATCGTGTTGGGTGCATTTATTCTGCCGCTGTACTCCTTGGGTATGGCGCACACCAATGATTATCTAGAAAAAGATCAAATGGTAGGTGCGACCGGAGCTATCATTAAAATTGGCGGTGCGGGTTCAATTATTGGTGCGCCGGCAGTCGCTGGACTGATGCAATTTGGCCAAGCTAATCACTTCTTTTATTTGCTGATGGTGTTAACGGCTATTGTTGCCCTGTACGCGATTTACCGTATTAGTAAACGCAGCAAAGCCGAAGACCAGCTGCATACCAACTTTGCTGTGCTAGCGCCATCACAAACCTCGGATGAGCTATTAACGACCATGGCCGAAAGCGTGCCTGAAGAAGAAGAGGATGAAGAAGTCGTTACCGGCAATGCCGTACTTAGACGTAAATAATGCCATGCTAGCGGCCAGCAACGCGCCGCTAGCATGGTTATGATGCGGCTGAACTAGTCAGCGTCAGCGCTGGCAGTCAAGCTATCGACAATGGTCGCGGCATCCTCTGCCAACTGTTGCAAGTGCGCGTCACTGACAAAGCTCTCGCAATAGATTTTATAAACCGGTTCGGTGCCTGATGGACGTGCCGCAAACCAGCCGTTATCAGTCACCACTTTTAAGCCACCAATAGGCGCATCATTAGCGCTAGCGCGAGTCATGACTTGCGTGATCGCATCGCCCGCCAGTGTCACCTGAGCCAACTTTTTACTGACTTTATAATCGCGAATTTTGGCAAACGCTTGATTACGTTCGGTGCTCGATGGTTTATCAATGCGTTGATAATAAGAAGTACCAAAACGCTGACAAAGTTGTTGGTAATACTGGCTTGGATCTTGCCCTGTTACAGCCACAATTTCGGCCGCTAGCAACGCCATGATGATACCGTCTTTATCGGTTGTCCAAACTTGACCTTGGCGGTCAGCAAAGGTTGCTCCAGCGCTTTCCTCGCCAGCAAACGCCAGTTGTTGGTCATGTAAGCCCGGCGCGAACCACTTAAAGCCAACCGGCACCTCAAATAGCTGACGTTGATTAGCCGCCACCACTTTATCGATTAACGCACTCGACACCAACGTTTTACCTATCGCTAAAGTAGCTGGCCAGTCGCGCTGCTGACATAAGTAATCAATAGCCACCGCTAAATAATGATTCGGATTCATCAATCCAGCCGATGGCGTGACAATACCATGCCGGTCGTAGTCTGGGTCGTTGCCAACAGCAATATCAAACTGGTCTTTTAATGCCAATAAGCCAGCCATGGCATACGGCGAAGAACAGTCCATACGAATGGCGCCGTCTTTATCCAAGGTCATAAAGGCAAAAGCCGGATCTACTTGGGCATGGCGAACATCGATGTTCAAGCCGTAATGCTCGGCGATTGCAGCCCAATATTGGGCGCCTGCGCCACCCATGGCGTCAACGCCAATGCGCACACCGGCTTGCTTAATTGCCGCCATGTCGACGACCTGTTCAAGTGCCGCAATATATTGCTGCTGCCAATCCACGCGCACACACAACGGGCTATTTAGCGCTTCGTCATAGCTAACGGCATTGACGCCAGCCAGCTCTGATGACAATAACGCGTTGGCATACTTTTCGATGACTTTGGTGGCATCGCTATCAGCCGGACCACCGTGTGGTGGGTTGTATTTAAAGCCGCCATCAGCGGGCGGGTTGTGCGAAGGTGTGATCACTACACCATCACATAAGCCGTCTTGTCGACCTTGGTTATAACGCAAAATCGCGTGGCTAATAACGGGGGTTGGTGTATAACCATCGTTATTTTGAATGTGCACTTCGACGCCATTACCAATGAACACCTCCAGCGCTGTCGCGTAAGCAGCTTCAGATAACGCATGGGTGTCTTTGCCTAACAACAGCGGACCGTTGATGCCCTGCTCCTCACGGTAGGCACAAATGGCCTGACAAATGGCGAGAATATGGGCTTCGTTGAAGGCCCGTTTAAAAGCCGAGCCACGATGCCCAGAAGTACCAAACTTGACCTGTTGCTGCGCATCACGGCTGTCCGGTTCTGCTACATAATAAGCGCTGACCAACTGCGCAACATTAATTAAGTCACTAGCTTGCGCGGCTTGGCCGGCGCGAGGATGAGTCGCCATTTATAAAAAGTCCCTTATCTTTTCGGCCTCGGCTGGGCTATAACCTAGCTCTGTGGCTACTAAGGTTAGCATCGATTTCTTTTTAGTGGTGTTGTTGTTCGTCACCACCCAATAATCGGAATCTGGAATTTGTTTGGGATTGGTGCTGTTACCCGAGGCTAATAATGCCTCTTCACTGGTCGCAAAGTACACCCGATCACGGCCACGGATCTGTAAAACCTTGGCAAAGTCTTGTCGGTGACTCCGATATAACAGACTCAAAATATATAAAAAACGACCGACTGCACTGCGTTGTGCGGCCACGTCAGGTTGGTTTAGCCGATCAAATACCGACGCTGTCGTTGGCAGTGATGTTGAGCTATCGGCATGTTCAACTGCGGCAGCCGAATCGAACGCTAGCAGACGGCGCAAAATATCCGACGCACTTTCGCCAATTTGTTGCGTATGCGAGGCAATATAGGCATATAAGTCGTCATCTAGTTCAATGCGTTTCATGGCGTCTTCCGTGGTTACTTTTTTATCGCGCCTATTATACCGATTCAGCGCCAATGCTCCATGCTCAAAGTTAGCGGCTTGCGGAGGTTGGCAAAAGCGACGACAATATTGCCCTATCAATCCGTTGCTTAATCCTGCAGGTGAGTTCTTATGAGCGCAGCACCAACCGATTCATCACCACGGCTGAATTATCAGCTAGAGGGTGAATTCAACCAAACAAAAAAACCTCCAATCATGCTGATTCACGGCCTTTTTGGTGACTTGGATAACCTCAAGGGTATCAGCCGCGAACTGCAAGATTACCCACGTATTTTGATCGATACACGTAATCATGGTGATAGCTTTCACAGCGCAGAAATGGATTATCCGAGCATGGCTGCCGACGCGTTCAAGGTGTTGCAGCATCTTAACCTTGAGCAAGTTATCGTCATCGGTCATTCGATGGGCGGTAAGATTGCCATGGAAATGACTATGCAACAGCCACAACGCATCTTAAAAGCCGTATTTGCCGATGTTGCACCGGTTGCCTACGAGGCACGCCACAACCATATTCTAGATTGTTTAACTGGCATTGATTTGGCTCAAGTCGATAGCCGCCAAGCGGCAGAAAAACAAATGCAAGCCGCTATTCCGGAGCGCGGCGTCAGGCAGTTTTTGCTAAAAAACTTGCGCCGCGACAAGCAAGGCTACCATTGGCGCTTGAATTTGCCCGCTTTACAACAGAATTATGATAATATCATCGGCGCCGTTAGCGAGGGTCACTTCGATAAACCGGTGCTGCTAATTAAAGGTGGTCAATCCGATTACTTAACTAGCGCTCACCAAGATGCGGTGACCGCAAGATATAGCGACGCACAAGTGAAAGTGGTGGAAGGCGCTGGCCATTGGTTACACGCCGAAAAGCCACGCATCGTTAATCGTTTAATTCGGCAATTTATCGAGTCATAACATCTTCGGGGGTTTCGCTATCGCGAATGGTTTTCATTTGTGATATGCTCGCACCCTAGTGCAGTCGAGGACATTTCATGCTGTCAGAGTATTACGAGCAAATTGAGGCGATTGGAACTGATATCGCACTAGGCATCCTATTTTTGTTGATAGGTTTAGCCATCCAAGACGTGTTAAAACGCGCCGATGTGCCTAAGTTTGGTCGAGTAATGGTCTGGATTGTTCTGTTTCTAGGTTGTTTTGGCTTTATCGCCAAGGGTATCATTCAAGTCATTTGGGAAAGCCAACTGGCTGGATAAGCCCCACTGACACTATGGCGAAAGAAAATAACGATAAGGTCACTATCGACCTGTTCGTGGGACAAGCGAAGCGTGGCCGTCCACGCACCAATCCATTGTCACGCGAAGAACAATTAAAGGTCAATAAACGTCGTCAATTACGACGTGACCGTATTAACGGCTTACGCCGTATAGAGTTAAAAGTGGATCAGGCGCTCTATGACGCACTCAACCTGCACGCAGAGCAGCAAGGCGTCAGTCGTAGCGAACTGATCGAGTCGATGCTTCGAACCGCATTGCCTAAGGCAACCTGTTCGAGCAGTTCATCAAACAAACCGGGTAAAAACTGACATATGGCAAGCGTTGGAATTTTCTTTGGTAGTGATACGGGTAACACCGAAGCCGTCGCTCAAATGATCCAGAAACAACTGGGTAAAAAACTGGTCGACGTCAAAGACATCGCCAAATCAAGTAAAGAGGATATCGCACAGTTCGATTTGCTGCTGTTCGGTATTCCAACTTGGTACTACGGTGAAGCTCAGTGTGACTGGGATGACTTCTTCCCGGAACTGGAAGAAATCGATTTCACCGATAAGTTAGTCGCTATTTTTGGTTGTGGTGACCAAGAGGATTACGCCGAATACTTCCTCGATGCGATGGGTATGGTACGCGACATCGTTGAAGCTCGCGGTGCCATTATCGTCGGTCATTGGCCGACCGATAGTTATCATTTTGAAGCATCGAAGGGTTTAGTCGACGAAAACCACTTTGTAGGTTTAGGTATCGACGAAGACCGTCAACCAGAACTGACCAAAGAACGTGTACAAAAATGGTGCGCGCAAGTGTATGAAGAAATGTGTTTAGCTGAGTTAGCCGACTAACCGCTAACCGCACTGCTTAACTAATGATATCAGCCGGGCACTTTGTATTAGCCCGGCTTTTTTATAAGCGCACAGCAGTCACGCACTGCGTCTAATTATTTAACGATGATGTTTACGTTTACGTACATACAACGTACGTCGTAGTCGACAAACCACTTCGCCGCGACGGTCTTTCACCTCAACTTCAAATTCGGGAAAATATTTTTCGCCCTGTTCGGTGTGATGTTTGATCTCTGCAATTTGCGCATCGCTAATCTTAAAGTCAGCGCTTAAACGACCAATGCCCGGCTTAATATAGTCGATATGCGATGACTTATCCCAAATTTGGTAGCGTTCCCCACCCAAAATACCATACAGCATGAGTGCAAACATCGGGTCGGCCATGGAATATAGACTACCGCCGTATTGGCTGCGGTTAATATTCTTAGTCCACGGGCGCCATTTTAATTCTACCCGGCTATGCTGATAGTCGGCGTTTAAATGGCGAATACGGATACCACACCAAAAAAATGGCGGCCAACTATTTAAAATGGTCTTCAACAAGCGCGGATGCTTGAAAATCCAAAACATAGCAACTCCAACTGGTCGGATGAGATAAGACTGCGTCGTTTAGTATGCCAAAAGCCATTAAGCCTGACCAGTCTGGCCTCGGTTTTATCGGCTTTATCGGGCTTTTTCGATTTGCCATTTCATCCGCTGATTTATCTGTCTATAATGGGTTATCCAGATGTATTAAACAGTGAAGCACTATGCCGACTAATGACGAACAATTGAAAAAAGCTGGACTTAAGGTTACTTCACCACGGATGAAGATCCTGGAGATACTGAAAAACCCTGCCAACCAGCATATCAGCGCCGAAGACGTGTACCGTATTTTGCTCGATAAAAACGAGGAAATCGGCTTAGCCACCGTTTATCGCGTGTTGAACCAATTTGATGACGCCGGTATTGTCACCCGTCACCACTTTGAGGGCGGCCGCTCGGTGTTTGAACTCAGCGCAAAAGATCATCATGACCATTTGGTTTGTCTAGATTGTGGTCATGTTTTTGAGTTTGAAGATGACGTCATCGAAGATCGACAAGTGGCGGTTGCCAAATCCAATAATATCAAACTGACCAACCATAGCCTTTACCTGTACGGACAGTGCCAAACAAGCAACTGTAAGAACCGCCAGGACGAGGACGAATAAAGGTGGCATTACGCTGGCTGATATACGGCGCTTATGGTTACAGTGGGCAATTGATTACGCATCAAGCCAAGCGTCGTGGTTATACCCCCCTATTAGCCGGTCGTGACGCTCAAAAACTCAATGAGTTTGCTAATCAGGTATCCTTGCAAGCTCGCCCGTTCGACCTTAACGATAGTCATCAAGTTGCCAGCCAGCTCAACGACGTCGATTTAGTGGTTAATTGCGCCGGTCCGTTTAGTGAGACCGCCGCCAGCCTCATTGAGGCATGCCTCGCCAGCCACACGCATTATTTAGATATCACTGGCGAAATTGAAGTATTCGAATATGCTCATCAACAACATGCGCGCGCATTAGAAGCCGGTATCGTGATATGTCCGGGAGTCGGCTTTGACGTTATTCCAACCGATTGTGTCGCCGCCCGTTTAAATGCACAATTGCCCGGTGCCACTTGGCTACGCTTGGGCTTTGACTCTAAGTCGCGTATGAGCCGTGGTACCAGTCGCACCAGTCTACAACGCCTAAGCAAAGGTGGCGCCATACGCGAAAATGGTGTCATTAAAGATGTGCCTTTGGCGTACCAAGTCGACACTATCGACTTTGGTAACGGCCTAAAGATGGCCATGACCATCCCTTGGGGCGATGTTGCCACCGCTTATTACACCACCGAAATTCCCAATATTAGCGTATTCGTGCCAGCCAGCCCGAAATTGGTCAGGCGCTTAAAGTGGTTGAACTGGGTACGTTGGTTATTCCGTTTTGACGCGGTTAAAAAGCAATTACTAAAACGTGTCGACAAACAAGATGCGGGCCCGTCGGCCAATGAACGAGACAACAACCCCACCTATGTTTGGGGAGAAATAGGCAACGCTAAGGGCCACACCCAAAGCCTCCGCGTAAAAGTCAAAAATGGCTACAGTGTCACCGCCGAAGGCGCCGTCGAACTCGCCGTTTACACCCTGCAACACGACGACTTAAAAGGTGGTTATTACACCCCTGCCCGCCTTTACGGTGCCAAATTGCTAGATCGGTTTATCATCGAGTAGCGATTAATCCCTTTCAACAACGCAGCTATGCTTCCCAACTCCTTTATTGTTACCCTATGGTACTTTCACTGATGCTAAAGGCTGACAAGGATGAAGCGAATCATTACCACCATCACACTATGTTTTAGTCTGCTACTGTCGGGGTGTGCCGTGAATAACACGAATCAAAATCGGCCGATGCCGGATAATGTCGGTAATAGTCAAGTTGTCTATCAACAGCAAGGGATCACGTTACTGTTTATTGATGAGCAACATTTCTCTCGATTAGCAGAGCAACATCCCGAGCAATTGCCAGCGGCCATCGCTGCACTGAAAAAGGCTGCTGGTGTGTCTGAGCAATTCGATCACTTCATCCAGCAATTCTTAGCTAGCCGTGTATTTTATGGTGATCGTTGGTCTGATTATATGGCCAGCAGCTTACGTTTTTATGTGCAAGGAGAAGGCTTTGATACGCCGGGCTTCAGGATCCACTATCAAGTATTAACTGACGCTGAACGCGACCTTTATCGTGGTTTCAATTATTCAAAAGATAACCACGCATTGACGATTAGCCTAGCTGATGGCGTTTATCAGCACGGGCTTGAGTTTATCTTGCCGTTACCGGCGGCTAAAGATGAAAAACCGCGTCCCGATATCACCTTCCGGTTATCGGCAGACGCGGTTGCTAAAAGCCTATCGACAGGGTCAGATCAGTCTTGACCCTGTTGCTCTATTTTCGCCCAACTATCGCGTAAACCGACGGTGCGATTAAAAATCGGTTTATCGCTAGCAGGACTATCGATGTCGGCGCAGAAGTAGCCGATACGCTCAAACTGATAGGCTTTCTCTGGCAACGCCTGCGCTAAGCCTGGCTCGACATAACCCTGTTTAACTTGTAAAGAGTCCGGGTTAAGTGTGGCAAAAAAGTCGTCTTCAGCGCCTGGATTGGGTACTTGGAACAGGCGATCATATAAACGAAATTCTGCCGCTACACCCCGTGTTGCCGAAACCCAATGGATCACGCCTTTCACTTTTCGACCATCTGCCGGGTCTTTACCCAGTGTGTCGGCGTCGTAGTGGCAGTAAATGGTAGTAATATTGCCCTGTTCGTCTTTTTCAACGCGCTCGGCTTTGATGACATAGGCATTGCGTAAACGGACTTCTTTACCCAGCACTAAGCGCTTAAACTTCTTATTCGCTTCTTCGCGGAAATCTTCACGCTCGATATAGAGTTCACGGGTAAACGGTAATTCACGACTACCCATTTCTGGAGAGTTAGGATGGTTCGGCGCAATCACCACTTCTTCCTGACCTTCTGGGTAGTTCTCAATCACTAATTTAACCGGATCAATCACCGCCATCGCGCGCGGCGCATTGTCGTTCAAGTCATCTCGAATGCACGCCTCTAGCATGCCCATTTCGACTTGGTTATCCATTTTAGTCACACCGATACGGTGACAAAATTCACGTACCGAGGCTGGCGTGTAACCACGACGACGCAACCCAGCAATGGTTGGCATGCGTGGATCATCCCAACCGCTGACCTTGCCTTCTTCGACTAGGAGATTGAGCTTCCGCTTACTCATGACCGTAAACTGCAAGTTCAGGCGCGAGAACTCGATTTGCTGTGGATGACAATTAATACTGATGTTGTCTAATACCCAATCGTACAAACGGCGATTATCTTGGAACTCTAACGTACATAATGAATGCGTAATCCCTTCTAACGCATCAGAAATACAGTGAGTAAAGTCGTACATCGGATACACGCACCATTTATCACCGGTTTGATGGTGATGAGCAAAACGGATGCGATAAATCACCGGATCGCGCAGGCACATAAAGGGCGAACTCATGTCGATTTTGGCACGCAAACAGCAATGCCCTTCGGCATATTCACCGGCGGTCATTTTCGCAAATTCGGCTAAATTGGTGTCGATATCAACGTCGCGATAAGGGCTGTTGGTACCCGGCTCGGTCAAGTTGCCACGCATCTCGCGCATAGCTTCCTGGCTCGAAAAGTCCACGTAGGCCAAACCTTTTTCAATCAGTTCGATGGCAAAACCATGAAGCGCATCAAAATAATTTGATGAATAACAAGGCTTACCCTGCCATTGATAGCCCAGCCAATTAACATCCTGTTGAATCGATTGAATATAATCTTCTTTTTCTTTCAACGGGTTAGTGTCATCAAAACGCAAATTGCATTGACCTTGGTAATCTTCAGCAATACCGAAATTCAACACAATCGATTTCGCATGACCTATGTGCAAAAAGCCATTAGGTTCTGGCGGAAAGCGCGTATGTACGCTGCTATGCTTACCGCTGGCGAGATCTTTATCGATGATTTGGCGAATAAAGTTACTACGCACTGCGTTACCATTATTCGCGTCAGCGCTTACCGAATCATTAGGATGGGCTTGCTGTTCAGCCATGTACGTCTCTTCTCTTCTGATACGTCAATAGGAATAATCGCTATGATCGCAGGTTATCCGCGTGCTGACAAGCATTGCTGCGGTTATCCTTAATAAGGTGCAGTGATGCCAAAAAAGCGATAAAAACGTCTGACTTGCTGCGTCACCGTTGATAACTGCTGCCAATGAAAGCGAATTGTCTGCCCCGGCCTTCTTTGTGCCAACAACGATAAATCGAGCGGATTAACAAAGCCCAATTTTGGATAACCACCCAGTGTTTGCCGATCGTGCATCATCACAATCGGCTGCCCATCCGGCGGCACCTGCAGCGCGCCAATGGCTAACCCTTCTGATAACAAGCCGTGTTGTTGCTGATCGATCGCTATTGCTGGGCCCTGTAGCCGAATGCCCATACGGTTACTGTCTTGCTGTAACTGGTACTCATGCGCCACTAACAGCGCTCGCGCGCTATCGCTAAACTGTTCATATTGGTAGCCCGGCAACAAACCAATAGTCGGCGTTTGCTGGTATTGCGGACGATAAGCCCAACCAATACGACGTCCCACAGTGGCTTGCGGCGCCGCGGCAAAATCAATTTCATCACCCGCTTGCAGGCTCTCACCATTTTGCTGTAAACCACCCAAGTGCTCACGCGACACGGTACTGACACTGCCTAACTGAGCAGTCGCTTGAAAACCACCGGCAATCGCCAAATAGACCCGTAAACCAGCACTCGCCATGCCGATGCTGAGTTGCTGACCGGCTTTAACCGCGATGCTCTGCCATAAAGGACAAGTGCGACCGTCGACTTCAACGCTGACCTCGGCACCACAAACCGCAATAGCGGTATCGGCCAGAAAAGTCGCACGAAATTGCCCCATCAGAATTTCTAACTGCGCCGCACGGGGGGGATTGGCTAATAATCGATTTCCCCATAAGAAGGCCGATTCATCTAACGGCCCCCCCCGAGTAACGCCCTGAGCTAAATAACCGAAGCGGCCAAAATCCTGCAGGCTGGCCTGTAAACCTATATGGTCTATGCGTAAACGCCTGGTTGTCATGGGTTAACCTCCAGCAACCATTGTTCGAAACGTTGTTCATCAATGGCGACAAAACGTACTTCATCACCCGGCTGCAAGGGACACATCGGCTGTGCTGCCGGATCAAACAATGGCATTGGTGTGCGCCCTAGAATACGCCACCCACCCGGCGAGGCGATGGGATAAATGGCAGTCTGAGCTTCAGCAATAGCGACACTACCCGCTGGCACTTTAGCGCGTGGCGTTGCTAAACGCGGGATACGGATGCGCTCGTCAAGTTCGCCCAAATAAGCGAAACCTGGTGCAAAACCTAACGCGTAAACTCGGTAAGTGGTCTGCTGGTGATATTCAATCACCTCGGCAACGCTGAGCCCACAGTGTTCAGCAACAGCAGCTAAATCATGTTCACCGTAGCCATAGCAAACGGGTACTTCGTGCTGACGTGCGGGCTTGACCTCGTCACTGTTTTGCAACGCTTTGTTTTGCAAAGAAGCGCCCAATACGCGAGTGGCGCAGTCCATTAATTCATCGCGCACCGCCTCGGCATTAACCCGACGAATATCAAAATAAACTAAAATGCTGGCGTAGGCTGGCGAGGTTTCCATGATAAACGTGCCGAGCTCGCGAACAGCTTGGTTAACGGCATGTACGCGTTCGCTGACATCTACCGCAATACGATTATCGAGCACCAACAACCAAGCATTGATGGCGGCTCGTTGACATTGAATGTTCATGATGTTGTGAGTTGTTGTAAACGTTGACGAATGGCTTTTACCGTAGCGAGCGATTCAGCGTTATCGCCGTGTACACAAAGGCTATCAATTTCAATGCTCAGCTCGCGTCCCTGATAACTAACAATGGGTTGTCGCTGCGCAAAACGTTCAGCTTGTGTCAGAATATCAGCACGGTGTTGATAAACAGCACCCGCTTGGCGTCTAGCACGTAACCGCCCATTATCGTCATAAGCACGATCGGCAAAACCTTCAAACCATAGCGTTAAACCGTATGGCTTGGCTAATGCTCGCCATTTGTCGTTAGCTTCGGTAGCCATCACCATGAGTGGCAAATCGGCATCGTAGGCGGCAACTGCCGCGCAGACCGCCTGGAACACCTCGCTATCGGCAATCATATCGTTGTACAGCGCGCCATGCGGTTTTACGTAACTTACCGCGCTGTCATGAACGCGGCAAACCGCCGCCAACGCGCCTATTTGATAGGTGACTAAAGCGCGAATCTCAGCAGTGCTGCAAGCCATTGAACGGCGTCCAAAACCCACCAAGTCAGGATAACTCGGGTGAGCCCCAATACTGACTTGATATTGCTTCGCTAACGCCACGGTTTGCATCATCGTGACCGGATCAGAGGCATGAAAACCACAAGCAATATTGGCTTGATCAATAAACGGCATAACCGCCGCATCATCACCCTTTTGCCAAGCTCCGAAACTCTCACCCAAGTCACAATTTAAACGTAAATGGCTCATAAGCCTGATAACAACTCCTGTATAACGACTAATCGATGCAGTTATTGCTCTGCATCGTCATCACGGCCAGCAAGCATGCGTGCATAGGCATAACCGACCAAATACAGGCCTAAACCGATGGTCGCCAATTGCAATGCCGGTAACGTGAGAACGGCTAGTTCATGTTTAACGTAGCTAGCTGCCGCGCCGATCAACCCCATCGTCAACAAACCGCTGGCAATCAGTGTCAAAGGCGCTAGCCAACGTTGCAAAAATGACAATTTAAAAAAGGCTGCTAAACCACCTAAAATAATGCCCCAAGCCACAGGCACGCCCAATCGATACCAACTTAAATGATAATCGGCGATGACGCTGATCAACTGTTCCTGCGAGGCGGTATAAAACATCAGCCCGACCGCACCTGCCAAAATTACAATACGTTTATTAAGATTCATGTTAACGCCTTGGCCATGGTTATTGTTATTTTCATGCTCTCATTCTGCTCTCAAATCGGGTCAGCCGTCAGCGTTAATGACGCAACAACAAACTCAGCAGATAACCGATGATAGCAATAATCGGAATCCAAACTAGTGGCGATTGGTACCATTGCAAAGGTTTCTGGCTTGTGTTAGCGCGCTGCCTCTGCTCATCCTTTTTTCCAATTCGGCTGGCCGCCAGCCAAACCGCAGCAATGGCTGCAGCCGCCGCACCAATGATTTTCATCTCGTAGGCGGAGTTGAGCGCGGCAGTCACTAACCCCGCAACTAATAATAATAACGGTATAACAGTGCGCCATACCGAATTACGGTCGGAATGCATCAGTTAAACTCCTTACGGTTGATGGGGGTTACTCGGTGGTTGTTTATCATTACCCGATTTCTGGCCGCCGCCGCGCTTACGCCAAAGCCAGCGGAAGCTAATATAGCCAACCAACATCATCACCACGCCGACGCCGATAACAAACTGCTGTGCTTCATAAATACCACTGATAGTGGCAGCTAAGCCGACCACAATGACCAGTAACGCAATAACCATTCGCATCTCCTTCGCGAGTTAAATACTCGTTACAAACATGCCTCACCTTAACGATTTTTAGCGCGCAGTAAAAGCCTTTCTAACAGGCTTGTTTACTGCTCTCAGGCAAGCCATACTGAGCAGCACATAACACTTTTGGGGCAGCCAGTGCATGACCAGACATACACAAGATGACCAACAAGCCACCTGTGAGCGTCACCCGTTACAGCGCCATTGGCAAACCTTGGATGCCGCCGTTAGACCACTCACCGCAGCAATAAATGTCTACCGTGCAATCCCGCAACGACAATTACGCAATATCGGTCCTTGGTGCTTTATCGATCAAATGGGACCGGTAGCGCTGGCAGATTACGATCAATTTGACGTTGCCCCCCATCCGCATATTGGTTTACAAACCATCACTTGGTTGTTTTCTGGTCAATTACTGCATAAGGACAGTTTAGGCAACGAACAACCATTACTTCCCGGCGAGCTCAATCTAATGACCTCAGGCCACGGCATTAGTCATGCTGAACAGGTCGACGAAGCGGCTGAAAAGCCGTTGCACGGTATGCAATTATGGCTCGCGTTACCCGAACATAAAGAGGATATGCCGCCAGCTTTTGAGCATCACCGCGAATTACCATTAGTTAAATTGCCCGGTGTCAGCGCACGTTTGATTTTAGGCAGCTATGAACAATGGCAGTCACCAGCAAAGGCCGGTGCGCCATGTACCGCTTTGGCACTATACAGTCCGCGACCAAGCACCTTAACACTACAGCTAAAACCGGAGTTTGAATACGGGCTGTATGTCTGTGATGGGCAACTGCGGGTTGACGATGAGGATAGTTCGCAAAGCTTGCACAAACATCAACTGTTATATGTCGGCGGACAGCGCAAGCAGCTAACTATCGCGCTGGGTACCGACAGCCAAGTCATGTTGCTCGGCGGCGAACCCTTAGCAAAACCGTTGCATATGTTTTGGAACTTTGTCGCTTATGATGGTGCACGTATTCGCCAAGCACATAGCGACTGGCAGCAAGGCCATGCGCGTTTTGGTCGAGTTGCCAACTACGCTGGCACGCGCTTATCGGCGCCGGCTATCCCCACGGCGGTGAAGTGGTAATGTGGGCACTGCTAAAAACCTTACTGGCCGCGATCATCACCGTCACGCTGTTATTTCTCGCCGTGGTTATTTATCAATACACCACTTACGCGCCCGCGCCACCACCACAAGCGAACTGTCAACCGCTGCAGCTACTGACTCACGCGCAGCAGCCTATTGAGGCGCATTTGTACCGCTGTCAGCGCGGTGACCAACAATGGTCAGGTTACGAAGTTTGGCTATTAGAGAACGTCGACCAGCACTGGCAACGCTTGCTTACCGCCTCAGCCAGTGAGTTACCCAAAACGGTTTGCATGCAATTGGTCTGGCAACGCGATAATGTCTTGCAGCTACAGCACACGGGCAGTAATCACGGCTATACCTTGAGCAATAACCAATTCACCTACCGTGCTAGCGATGGCCGTAAACATGGCATGGGTTTTAGTGCGAATAACAATGACGCATTGAGCTGCGCTTGGTAGAAAGCGGAACAAGCTTTTACCTCGCGCATCGCAGATAGCGTGAAATTAACATGCAGACCGCGCTGCTCTGACGTAGAATGGCCGCTCTTATCACTCATTAAGTTGTAATTTTATACATGACATTTTCTGAACTCGGACTTTGCCCAAACATTCTCGACGCGCTAGCACGCCAAGGCTATACCGAGCCAACGCCCATACAAGCACAAGCCATTCCGGCCGTTTTGGCGGGTAAAGACGTCATGGCAGCGGCGCAAACCGGGACAGGCAAAACGGCCGGTTTCACCTTACCGATACTGGAAATGCTAAAAGACGGCCCACGCGCACAAGCAAATACAGCGCGAGTGTTGATATTAACGCCAACGCGAGAGCTTGCCGCGCAAGTTGGCGAGAGTGTGGCCACCTACGGTGCTAATTTAGCGCTCAATTACGCCGTCGTGTTCGGTGGAGTAAAGATCAACCCACAGATGATGAAACTGCGCAAAGGCGTCGACATTTTGGTTGCGACACCAGGACGTTTACTCGATCTGTACCAGCAAAATGCTATCCGCTTTCCCAAGTTAGAGGTACTGGTGCTTGATGAAGCCGATCGTATGCTGGATATGGGCTTTATTCACGACATCAAAAAGATCATCAAATTACTACCAAACCAACGTCAAACACTGATGTTTTCGGCAACCTTCTCTAACGATATTCGCGCACTGGCGAAAGGCTTGGTTAACGATCCGGCAGAAATATCGGTCGCACCAGCCAATAGTACCGCCGAGCGTATCGAACAAATCTTATACGCTGCCGAGAAAAGCCAAAAACCGCGTATGTTGATGCAAATTTTACGCGAACTGAACTTACCGCAAGTTATTGTTTTTTCGCGTACTAAGCACGGTGCTAATCGACTAGTTAAACAATTACATAGCGATGGCTTTTTAGCCGCTGCGATTCACGGCAATAAAAGCCAAGGCGCACGTACTAAGGCCTTGGCTGATTTTAAATCGGGTCAAGTGCAAGTGTTAGTGGCGACCGATATCGCCGCGCGCGGTTTAGATATCGAAAAACTCCCCTACGTGATCAATTACGATTTACCGCAAGTGGCCGAAGATTACGTGCATCGTATTGGCCGCACTGGTCGAGCTGGACAAACCGGGCACGCTATTTCGTTGGTTATGGACGAGGAATTTAAAACCTTAAAAGCCATCGAAAAGCTGATTGGCCAGCCTATTGAACGACGCCAACTCACTGGCTTCGCTGAGGTTGAACTGCACGGTAAGAGCTCGGCGGCTGCCAAGAAACAACAGCCAACAC
>NZ_AMRG01000001.1 GCF_000299895.1 Idiomarina xiamenensis 10-D-4 | reverse complement strand
AGCCAGTCTTCGGACTGGCTTTTTTGTATCTGCGGCTTAAGCGTCAACTACCGTGTTTATTGTCACCCTCGATATCGCTGCCGTTATCACCCTGCAGCTGGCTTTTTGCCTTAAGAATATCTTCCAGAACATCCTCGTCTTGGCCCGGCATGTTCTCTTCGGTGGCAACCTGTAGTTCACGTGCGTCGTATTCCCAGCGTTCTAGCACATCAATTTTCTCTTCATCGGTTAGTTGCTGGTCTTTTAAGACATCGCTAGGTTTGGCATAGGCCGATGCTGGATCAGCGAGTATGGCTTCCTTTTTCATCTGTCCTCCTCAACGCCTTTTCGCGTCACATCAAAATAGCGACTACATACATCTTTAAAGTCTAGTCGATCATGCCCTAAACGTTTAGTTACTTGCATCTTTTTTACACAGTGAATCCGCTCAAACGAGTGGTAAAAAGCCCACTGCGTGCTAATCTTTGTAATTCCGTCAAGCAATCGGAGTACGGCATATGAAGGAACATGAAAAGCTCAATTATGTCGAGTTAGCAGCCCACGATCTGGATACCACCAAAGCGTTCTTTAGCGCGGTTTTTGAATGGCAATTTACCGATTACGGCGATGACTACACCGCGTTTTCTGGTGAGGGGTTAGATGGTGGCTTTTATCGTGCAGAACAAGCCAGCCTGAGCGAAAACGGTGGCGCATTGCTGATTTTTTATAGCGCCGATATCGAAGCCACCTTAAATAAAGTAAAAATGCACGGCGGGCGCATCATCAAACCCATTTTTGAGTTTCCCGGTGGCTGCCGTTTTCATTTTCTCGAACCAAGCGGTAATGAGTTTGCGGTTTGGTCTGAAAAACACTTAGCCTAATTTTTACAGAGGCTTTGCAATTCGTTAACAGATGACTCAAATCAGGCTGTGCCATACTGCTGATATAGTCAACCTGATTATATCTTTCGCAGTTGGCTGCAGCTTTGTAACCAACCCAAGGGGTTAATTGAGGAATAACGGAGTATTCATATGTTAACCATCGCAACCGCCGCAAAAACCACCGCTATTAAACAATACTGCCAACACTGGTTAGGCTGCGTCGCCATTGGTGATTTTAGCAATGCCCAAGCATTGATCGATAAACCCAATGAGGCGGGTCGGCAGTGGAGTCGTCCCGATATTCAGCAGTGTTTAACTAGCTACTTTGGCGATGGTCGGCAAACGCCAACTTATTGCATTGATAACCGCGATATCGACCACTGCCAGCCCTGCTTTATGGAGCGCGACGACGGCGGTTTACTGTGTGACTTCAATTTACCGGTCAACGACCAGTTAACGGATTTAACGGTACAATTTGAGTTTAAGCCAACTCAAGCCAATCAATTTGAAGTCACCATCCATGACATTCATGTGCTGTAACAGCAGTGCATGAATGAGTCGGTTAGCCCGGTATTGACGACAATCACCGGGTTCAATCGTGATTCAGCGTGGTTGCCAGCTTATCGAGTAAACCTCTTAACTGTTGCAGTTCTGTAGCTGATAGCGCCGACAAGTGACAAAGCATCGCCTCAGGCACACTTTCAGCTTTATTTTTTAAGGCTCGTCCGGCAGCGGTCAACACAACAACCCGACTCCGTTGATCGTTGTCCGCGCGATGAATCTCAAGCAATCCTTTAGCCGATAACTTCTTCAGCATTAAACTCATCGCGCCGCCATCGATGCGGGTTTTCCGCAACAAGTTGTGAATAGAGACTTGGTCACGCTCCCACAAGGCTAACAAGGTTAAATACTGCGGGTAAGTCAAATCTAGCGCCTGTAACAACGGCCGATAGGCACGCGTTAAGGCATTAGAAATGGTGTAAAAGCGGTGACATAGCTGATTATCTAGCTTCAGTAAATCGGTCATAACAACATCCATCGCGCTATCGTCAAACTATTTTGCACACAAAGTAGTTGCCAAGCAAGTTCGATTTGGCTATATTTATTTTGCATGCAAACTAGATATTCAAATATTTACTCACGACCTAAGAGGATAGCATCATGCAAACTCCCGATAACGTACTTTACACCGCTATCGCAACCGCTACCGGTGGCCGTACCGGCAGCGCCCGTTCAGACGACGGCAAATTAGACATTGAGCTTTCGACGCCTAAGCAGTTGGGCGGTGCCGGCGGTGACGGCAGCAACCCAGAACAGCTCTTTGCAGCCGGTTATTCCGCTTGTTTTATTGGCGCCCTGCAACACGTTGCCGCTAGCCAAAAAATCAAACTCGGTAACAACGTACAGGTCACCGGAGAAGTCGGCATAGGCCCGGCTGGAGCAGGCTTTGCCTTAACGGTTAAGTTGTTAGTTAAGTTACCCGATTTAGATAAGGCCAGTGCCCAACAATTAGCCGACCAAGCACACCAAGTCTGCCCCTATTCAAACGCCACTCGCGGCAATATCGACGTGACGATTGAAGTCGCTTAATCAGCGCGCTAGTGCAGCGCATGATAGTGTTAACCAGCTAAGCCTCTATAGATCTGAGGCTTAGCTCTTTAAGCTTTGCCGTACCTGGTTGGCAAACGCCACAAACTTTTCTTTCATGGTGCATTTAACTTCAACCGATAAACTGGCGAGCGCGGCGTGACCGGTGACCACCAGAGTCGGGCCTTGACGCCCGCCCATTGATGGCGCCGTATTGTCGGTTGACGCTAAAATGTCGGTCATCTGTAGCACCACATTGACGTGCTCAGGCACATATAAGGTGACATCGCTAACCCAGTTAGCGATGTTTATGGTGACTTGCTGAGTGGTAAAAGTCGCGTCAGAAAAGTCCAAAGTAACACTGCCCAAAACGGCTAATACCGATAATTCCTCGGGTACTAGCCACTGGCCGTTGCGATGACTCGACGACAGTATGGAGGTAATGCGCTCATGGCGTGCTGTACCAGCGCTTTGATAACGTGGCATAAAACTCTGTTGGCGCTGTTGCTGATAAGCGTTATCCGGCTCCAAACTGAGATCGGCAACCAACTCCACTAAGCGTTGATGGCTGTCGGTATTTGTTGCCTCGTCTAAGCGACGCTCGAACGCCTCTGCCGAAATAACGCCATGACCATAACTCATGATCAACTGGTCGATGGCTTGCTCGCGCACTTGTTCAATCGGTCTGTCGGTGATCGTTACACCGTCGTTATGAATAGCCATGAGTCACTCCTTAAACGCTTCTATTATCAAATTATGGCTCACCAGCCATCTTCATATAAATATTAAGCAAAGTTCAAGCCAGAAAATAAATACATATAAAACAAAAACTTAAATAAATTCATCTTATTGACTTACGCGATAGTCGGTTATTTTTCTTAAATAATAGCGAAAAAAACGAGATATTGGCGATAACAAGTCCGCTTCATACCGGGAAGCCAGTAAAACACTGCTTAACATTCACAAATAAAATGATTGAGATTTATTTAATAAATTTCATAAATAAATAAAATTCAGACTACGCTGAAACACATCGTTAACAAATGCACAAAAAGCGAGCACACCGATGGTTCAGCAACAGCATTCAACGCCATTAAACTTCGTCGTTACGTCGACCTCAGCCAGTGAACAATTGTTTACTCAGGCGGCGGTCGATTTTTTAAGCGCTTTAGTCAGTAAGTTTCAACCACGTTTGACCGAGCTACTGGCGCAACGGCAGCAACAACAACAGTACTACGATCAAGGCCAGCTACCGGACTTTGACGCCGCGACGCGGCACCTGAGAGAGGGCGACTGGCGTATCGCTGAGTTACCCCAAGAGTTAACCAAAAGACGCTTAGAAATCACCGGCCCGGTGGATAGAAAAATGGTTATAAACGCGCTTAACGCCGATGTCGACGTGTTTATGGCTGACTTTGAAGACGCGCAATCACCGACTTGGCAGGGGCTACTTGAAGGGCAAATAAACCTGCGTGATGCCAATCTGGGCAATATTAGTTTTACCGATGCCAACGGTAAGCAGTACGCGTTGAAAGCTCAACCCGCACTACTGATTGCCCGGGTACGCGGTTTACACCTGCCCGAGAAACATATCCTTTATCGACAACAAGCCATTGCCGGCGCACTCATGGATTTTGCTCTTTACCTGTTTCATAACTATCAAACACGCTTAGCGCGCGGTAGCGGTATTTATTTTTATCTACCCAAACTCGAGCACAGTCGTGAAGCGGCTTGGTGGGCTGACGTGTTTCATTTCAGCGAGCAATACCTAGGCTTGAACACCGGTAGTATCCGCGCCACGGTGCTGATCGAGACATTACCGGCGGTCTTTCAGATGCATGAGATCTTGCACGCCATGCGCGACCATATTGCAGCGCTTAATTGTGGTCGTTGGGATTATATTTTTAGCTACATTAAAACTTTACGCGCGCATCCTGACCGGGTCTTACCGGATAGGCAAGTAGTGACTATGACCCAACCATTTTTAAACGCTTATTCACGTTTACTGGTTGCCACCTGTCATCGCCGTGGCGCGCTGGCAATGGGTGGAATGGCGGCATTCATTCCCAGTAAAGACGCACAACAGAACGAGCAAATACTGGCTAAAGTTTATGCCGACAAGGAATTAGAGCGCGATAACGGTCACGACGGTACGTGGATAGCGCATCCCGGCCTAGCCGCTACCGTGCGTGAAGTGTTTGTCGATGGTCTTGATAGCGATAATCAGCTTGACCAACAACCCGACATCAGCGACGTCGACCAAGCACTGCTATTGCAGCCTTGCAGTGGTGAGCGCAGTGAACAAGGCATGCGCATGAACATCCGTGTCGCTTTACAGTACATCAGCGCTTGGTTAGACGGCCGTGGTTGCGTGCCAATTTATGGCCTGATGGAAGACGCCGCAACTGCAGAAATTGCACGGACCTCGATTTGGCAATGGATAAAACACGGCAAAACGCTGAACGACGGCCGCATTGTCACTGCCGAGCTCTTTACAACGCTGCTTGATGAAGAAGCGGCGCGGGTAAAAGCCGAAGTTGGCAGCGCGCGCTGGCAACAACAGCCTTTCGTGCAAGCCCAACAGCTTTTACTCGACATCACCACCGCCGCTAGCCTAACCGAATTTCTGACGCTACCGGGTTATCAGCAGTTGCCATAAGCAGCCGCGCAAACCGACAAGGAAACCACTATGAACAAGCAACAACAACAAGCCATCGCCGAGTTACAGCACGACTGGGATAACAATCCTCGCTGGCAAGGGATCAGCCGCAGCTATAGCGCAGCCGATGTCATTCGCTTACGCGGTTCAGTGCCTGTCACGCACACTTATGCCAGCCGCGGTGCTGACAAACTGTGGCGCTTACTCAACGGTGCCGCGCAAGAAAAATTTGGCAAGCCCTACGTCAATGCACTCGGCGCGCTGACCGGTGGGCAAGCGGTGCAACAAGTGAAAGCTGGCCTACAAGCGATTTATCTATCCGGCTGGCAGGTCGCCGCCGACAATAACAGTGCGTTGAGTATGTATCCTGATCAATCGTTATATCCGGTCAACTCGGTGCCCACCGTGGTCGAGCGTATCAATAACAGTTTTGCGCGTGCCGATCAGATCCAATGGAGTCATGGCCTCAGTGCCGATGACGACAGCTACATCGATTATTTTGCCCCCATTGTGGCCGACGCCGAAGCCGGTTTTGGCGGCGTACTCAACGCCTATGAATTGATGCGGGCAATGATTAATGCGGGTGCGGCTGGCGTGCACTTTGAAGACCAATTGGCGGCGGCGAAAAAATGCGGCCATATGGGCGGTAAAGTACTAGTGCCAACACAAGAAGCGGTGCAAAAGCTAATCGCCGCACGTTTGGCTGCCGACGTCGCTGGCGTGCCCACGTTGTTATTGGCACGTACCGACGCCAACGCCGCCGACTTGCTGACCTCTGACGTTGATGCCAACGACCAACCATTCTGCACCGGTGAGCGCACCAGTGAAGGCTTCTACCGTGTCAACGCTGGCATCGAACAAGCCATATCACGCGGCCTGGCTTATGCGCCATACGCCGATTTGCTGTGGTGCGAAACGGCAAAACCCGACTTGGATGAAGCGCGCCGTTTTGCCGAAGCCATACATGCTCAGTATCCGGGTAAACTACTGGCGTATAACTGCTCGCCATCATTCAACTGGAAACGTAATTTGGACGATGCCACCATCGCTAAATTCCAACGTGAGCTGGCAGCCATGGGTTATAAATTCCAGTTTATTACCCTCGCCGGTGTCCACAACATGTGGTACCACATGTTCGAATTAGCCTACGATTATGCCCGTAACGATATGTCTGCTTATGTGAAATTACAGCAACAAGAGTTTGCTGCGGCGGACAAAGGCTACACCTTCGTGGCGCACCAGCAAGAAGTCGGTACTGGCTACTTCGACAGCGTCACCAATGTTATTCAAGGCGGTCAGTCATCGGTGACGGCACTCACCGGTTCAACCGAAGAGGCACAATTTAAGCATCCCGCTTAAAACGTAACGTTTGTGGATAAGGAAAGACATCCGCGACCTGACCGGCGCGGATGTCTTGCTGCTGTTGCTGCCAATAGGCGGCACTTAACAGTTCGGCATGATTCGCCCGAAACAGCTCGCGCAGGTTGCTATCGGTTAAGGCAAAGGTCGCTAATTGCTGCGGAAACACATCGTCTGGACCCACCGTATACCAGGGTTCATCGGCATAACGCTGGTGGTCGTCTTGCGCTTCGGGAATATCACGAAACTGCATATCGGTTAGGTAGCGCACTTCATCATAATCGTAAAACACCACCCGCCGCTGCCGCGTCACGCCAAAGTTCTTTAATAACATATCGCCGGGAAAGATATTCGCCGCCAGCATATCTTTTAGGGCTTGCCCGTAATCGTTCATCACCGCACAAATATCTTCCTGACTGGCATAGCTCAGGTAAACATTTAGCGGGATCATACGGCGTTCGACAAATAATTGCCGAATGACCACCAAGTCGTCCTCATAACACAACGACATCGCCGCATGTTGTTGCAACTCGGCTAGCAATTCAGGCGCAAAGCGCTGTTTAGGAATAGCCACGTCGGTGAATTCCAAGGTATCCGCCATACGTCCCACGCGATCATGCTGTTTTACCATACGGTAACGCTTAATGACGGTGTCGCGGTCAATTTGCTTGCTATGCCCAAAACGGTCGTTGATCACCTTGAACACATACGGAAAAGACGGCAGGGTAAACACGGACATCACCAAACCTTTGGTGCCGGGCGCATTGACCACTAATTCATCGGTGCTTTGCAGGTGCTGTAAAAACTGCCGATAAAACTCGGTTTTACCCTGCTTATGAAAACCAATCGCGGCGTACAATTCGGCTAACGTCTTGTTCGGCATCAACTGTTTGAGAAAGCGCACCAACGCCGACGGGGCGCGCGTGTCGACAAAAAAGTACGAGCGTGCAAAGCCAAAAATGATGGCCATTTGAGCGGCATCGGTGATCAACGCGTCTAAAAATAACTGCCCATCTTGACGCCGTAAAATCGGTACAATTACCGGATAAACGCGGTTAGCGGTAACGATGCGACCGACAATATAAGCCGCTTTATTGCGATAAAACGGCGCTTTTAGTACGTCAATGCGTAACTCATGAGCGGCTAAATCGGCCTCTAACGTGCGCCCCATAAACGCCTCACGCAAACGTTTAATATCATCCGTTAAATCCAGAAAGGCATTACTGAGGCCACTATCGGCAATGATTTTTCGTAAACTGTTCGCAATGCCGTCGACAACCGGAAAGTAAGAACGAAATTCGCTTTCTAATGGCAACGGAATGGCGTCCGCTAACGTCGATGCGACAAAAATATAGTCGTTATTAAAATAACGGCGTTCAAACAAACGACAAAACACCGAATTATAAAAGGTCTCGGCTAACTCGGCTTGTGGATGAAACTGTAAACACTGCTGGTAGCTGAGCCTGACTTGGCGCCATAGCGCTTCGTCTAAGTCATCGGTTGGCATACGCTTACGCAGCAACTGAGTGGTTTCAGCCACCCGTTCGTCGTAACAAGAAATACGCGCCATGGACACTTTTTGAATGCCCTGCCACCGGCCTTTTGAGAAGTGTTCCGCGACCTCCTGCGTCAATGCTTGAAATAACGTGTAATGACGCTGAAAACCACGCAATATCAACTGCACAATAGTGCCCGCATCGAGACTGTTGAGCGCCGTGATCGACATAGCCCATCCATCGCATTAAAGATTTTCTAACGTCAATTTAAACCTTTTTCAACGATTTTACGACTCAGTTAAGCAGTTACCTGCAGCCATGAGATCTGACTATGAAAATTGCCGACACCAGCGCCCAAGATGTCGTCATCGAACGCTCGCCACGTCGCAAACGCCGCTTAATGCTAGTGCTGGGGGGCAGCCTGACGCTGGCGTTGTTATTGGCGCTGCTAATACCGAGTGTGGCGCGCTGGTCAAAAGCACAAGCGTCGGTGCCCATGGAGCGCCTGCGCATCGCCACCGTTACGCAAGCTGACTTAATCCGCGACATCAGTATTCAGGGGCGGCGGTCAGCCCCACCTTGTACGCACCTGCCGATGGTATCGTGAGTTATCAGGTCAACGCCGGCGACACCGTGGCAAAAGGCGATGTGTTGGCGGTTATCGACAGTCCTGACTTGCAAAACCAGCTGCAACAAGAGCAAGCCACCCTCGATAGACTGAGCATAGCGGTATCACGCCAGCACATCGACAGTCGCCAATTGACCCTAGAGAATAAAAAAGCGGTGGATATTGCCCGCGTCACCTTAACCGCCGCACAGCGTGAAAAACGTCGAGCCGATAAGGCTTGGCAAGTGAATGCCATCAGCCAAATTGACTACGAAAAAGCACAGGACGAACTGGAAAACGCGCAATTAGTTTTTGAACATGCCGAAGCCGATGCGCAACTGGCTAACGAAAGTCAGCGCTTTGAACTACAGACTCGTGAGCTAGAACTTAGCCGCCAACAATTGCTGGTCGCAGACTTACGCCGCCGCACCGACGCCTTAAGTATTACTTCGCCGGTCGCAGGTATGGTTGGTAACCTGAGCTTGCAACAGAAAAATCAGGTCACCCGTCATCAAGCGTTACTGAGTGTAGTTGACTTGTCTGCCTACGAAGTTGAAATCGCCATCCCAGAAAGCTATGCCGATGATTTAGCGCTCGGCATGGCCGCTGAAATTCATTACAACGGCGAACGTCACGCCGCCACCTTGATCGCCATTTCGCCCGAGATCCAAGATAACCAAGTGATTGGACGCGTGCGTTTTGCCGATTCGATGCCGGCCGGCTTAAGACAGAGTCAGCGCTTAACCACCCGTGTGCTATTGGAAAACAAAGCCAATGTACTACAGGTCAGTCGGGGACAATTTATCAATAGTGGCGCCGGCCGCGTCGCTTATAAAGTACAAGACGGTATTGCTTACCGCACCGCTATCACCATCGGCGCCACCAGCCTCAATGCGGTCGAGATCATCGACGGCTTGCAGTTAGGCGACCGCATTATTATTTCGGACACCGAACCATTTGCCAGCGCCGACACCGTGCGCCTAACCGACTAAGGGATCACCACCATGTTAGTGATGCAGCAACTCACCAAGAAATTTCGTACCGATGATGTCGAAACTCATGCGCTACGCGACTTTAACCTGAACGTTAACGAGGGAGATTTTATTGCCGTTACCGGCCCGTCAGGCTCTGGCAAAACCACCTTTTTGACCATCGCAGGTTTACTAGAAGACTTTGACAGCGGCAGCTACCAACTGGATGGCGAGTCGGTTCAGGGGCTCAACGACAAAGCGTTATCACGCTTACGAAACGAAAAAATTGGCTTTATCTTTCAAAGCTTCAACCTGATCGCCGATTTAAATTTGTTCGATAACGTCGACTTACCGCTGCGCTATCGCGGCTTTAACGCCGCCGAGCGCAAACGCCGCATCGAGCAAAGCTTGGAGTTAGTCGGTTTGCAGCATCGCCTGAAACATTTACCGACGCAACTGTCTGGCGGTCAGCAACAACGCGTCGCCATCGCTCGCGCACTGGCTGGTGAACCGCGCTTTTTGCTGGCCGATGAGCCCACCGGCAACCTCGACAGCCAAATGGCGCAATCGGTGATGGCGCTGTTAGAACAAATCAACCAACGCGGTACCACCATTGTCATGGTTACCCACGACAGTGAATTAGCCAAACGCGCCAGTCGCAATTTAGTCATTCGCGATGGTCGCGCCAGCGAACAAGTTGTTAATCAGCGTGCCGTATCGCAGTTTGCTAGCGCATAAGGGGTCAGCCATGTTCAGTTATTATCTGCGCCAGAGCCTGATCAGCCTAAAACGTAACCCAATTTTATCGCTATTAATGGTAATGGCGATTGCGCTGGGTATCGCTGCCGCCATGACCACCATCACGGTCAATTATTTGATGTCTGCCGATCCCATTCCGAGCAAGAGCGACCGCTTGTTTTATGTACAGCTTGATAGTTGGAGCGCGGACGAACCCTTTTTAGAACCTAATCAACCACCAGATCAACTGACCTGGCGCGACGCTACCGAGTTAATGCGTGCCGCCAAAGCCGAACGGCAATCAGCGATGGCGACCTCAATGATGGTTATCGAACCGGATGTAGCACAACAAAAGCCGTTTTCGGCGTCGGTGCGCTTGGCCTACAGCGACTTTTTCCCGATGTTTAACGTGCCCTTTCAATACGGCCAAGGTTGGCACAGCGATGCCGACCAAAGTCGACAGTTAGTGGTGGTGTTAAGCCACGACATGAACGAGCGTTTATTCGGCGGTGAAAACTCGGTGGGACAGTCACTACGCATGGGCGGTCGCTTGTTTCAGATCGTTGGCGTCATGCAACCCTGGCAACCGCGGCCCCGCTTTTTCGACGTCACCACCGGTGCTTTTGCTGACATGAATGATGTCTATGTGCCCTTTTTATTAAAAGAGGCGCTAACACTGCCTAACGGCGGCAATAACAATTGCTGGAAGCCATTGCCCGACGCCACTTTTCAAGCTTATTTAAACTCCGAGTGTATCAGCAATCAGTTTTGGGTCGAACTGTCCGACCAACAAGCCGTAGCGGATTACCAGCGCTTTTTGGACAACTACGTTACCGAGCAAAAGAAACTGGGTCGCTTTCCTCGCCCGCTCAACAACCACCTATCGGATGTCATGAGCTGGATGGAAAAGCAACAGGTGGTTAGCGATGACGCACAAATCATGATGTACATGGCGTTGATGTTTTTGCTGGTTTGCTTACTCAACACGGTTGCCTTACTGCTCGCTAAGTTTCTGGGTAAAACACCAGAAATTGCGCTACGTCGGGCGTTAGGCGCCAATCGTCGGCAATTAATGCAACAACACGTGTTAGAAACGGCCTGTATCGGTATCGCCGGTGGCGTATTAGGGCTAGTGCTGACATGGCTAGGACTGCTTGGCGTAGAACGGTTGTATCAAGGCAACTTAAAAGATCTCACGCAACTGGATTTGCCATTACTTGGGATGGGCATGCTGCTGGCATTGGTGGCAGCCATACTGGCTGGCCTTTATCCCACTTGGCGAGCTTGCGCTATCGCGCCTGCCGGTCAACTTAAAACACAATAAAGGACATCGTGATGATAGCCATCGGACCGACTTTCCGAGCTTTACTCCGCAATAAAGTTGGCGCCTTATTGCTGGCGTTGCAGATTGCTTTAACCATGACCGTGGTGGTCAACGCCATTCACGTGATCAGTAGCCGCGGCGACTTAATGTCGCGGCCATCGGGGCTAGACGAAGCCAATCAATTTTATTTAACCAGCACCGGTTACGCCAGCAACTTTAATGAAGCGTTAGTGGTAGCCGAGGACCTGCGTCAACTGCGTGCCCTCCCCGCCGTGGCCGGCGCTATTCAAACCAATGCCACACCACTGGGCAGTAGTGGTTGGTCAACCGGCTTATCGCTATCCATGGATGAACAAGCCAGCGGGGTTGGGGCAGCGGTGTACTTTGTTGATGAAACCGGCCTAGATACACTGGGTGTTAAGTTAATCGCTGGGCGTAACTTTCGCGCTAACGAGATAGGTGAACGGGAAAAGAATGCCATTGATTGGCCATCACAAATTATCGTTACCGAGGCTACCGCAGCAGGCTTATTCCCCGACTTATCACCAGCCCAAGTGGTCGGCAAAAGTGTCTACATCTCGTCTACTTCGCAGACCACCATCATCGGCGTGATCGATCGCTTACAAGCACCGTGGAATGGCTGGTCGGGGGTCGAGCGCTCGATGCTAATACCGCAACGAACGCTATTTGGCAGCTCCCGCTACTTTATCCGCGCCCAGCCCGGCCAGTTAAACCAAGCCATGCGTGCGGTGCAAGATCACTTAGACCAACATCCGCAAGGCCGTTTGATCCGCAATGTACGTACCATGGACGAAACCCGAGCGCGTAGCTATCGTGACGATCAAGCGTTGCAGGGAGTGCTGTGGGTGACCATGACCGCGTTGGTCATTATCACCGCGCTGGGCATTATCGGCATGGTCAGCTTTAACGTTAACCGGCGACGCAAACAAATCGGCACACGGCGAGCGCTGGGCGCTAGTCGCAATGACATTATCGGTTATTTTATGTTGGAGAATCTGCTCACGACTGTGGTCGGCTTAGTGCTAGGCAGTGTCAGTAGTATTTTGCTAAATATCTGGTTAGTCGATACCTTCAACCTACCCCGTATCGGCTGGCTGTATTTGCCGGTCGCCATGTTGCTGTTAATTGTGGTCGGCTTACTGGCGGTTTACGGACCCGCGCGCAAGGCTGCCGCCATTTCGCCGGCGTTGGCGACACGTCAGTAAGAACACTAAGGTTGAGGTCGGGGACTGCGATTTGCTGGCGATAGCGATGGCGGCGCCCCGACGAAATCGTTATAATCTCGGCTAATAGAGGTAGACGGGGTTATTCAAACCATGAATACAGTAAAGGATATCGATCTTAACCTACTGATTTACTTAGATGTGTTATTGCGCGAACGCAACGTCACCAAAGCCGCTGCGCAACTTAATATCACCCAACCGGCCATGAGCAACGGCTTAAAGCGCTTGCGTACGCTGTTAAACGATCCCATTTTAGTGCGCACCAGCGAGGGTATGATACCCACCGAACGCGCCTTAGAAATGCGCCAGCCGGTACGCGATATTTTGTATTCGGTAGAGGAGATGATCCAGCCCTCGCGCGAATTTGAGCCCGCCTCAAGCGAGCGCGTTTTTCGCATCATGGCCTCAGATTATGCCGCTTCTACACTGACACCTACCTTATTGGGCAAGTTAAAAACCTTAGCGCCCGGCATTTCTCTGGATATTATGACGCCGTCAGATATTAGTTTTCACGATGTCGAGAACGGTAAAGTTGATTTGGCCATTAACCGTTTTGAAAAACTGCCACAGTCTTTTCATCAAAAATCGCTGTGGAAAGATAACTTTGCCTGCTTGATTCAAAAAGACCACCCGTTACTCGACGACTATAGCTTGGATAACTACTTGCGTTACGAACATGTTTGGGTAAGCAAAACCGGCTTTGGCGTGGGTGTGGGAATGGACCCACACGATGTACAAAAACTCGGTTGGGTCGATGAAGCGCTAGCTAGACAGGGCAAAAAGCGCGACATTCGAGTCTTTACCCGTAACTACCATGTGGCTATTTATTTAGCCCGGCAGGGCTTGATCGCGACCTTGCCCACCCGTGCCGCCGAGCTGTACGGCAACGACCCGGCGCTGGTGACTCGCGAACCGCCGTTTACCATTCCACCGTTGTCGCTAACCATGATTTGGAGCCCGCTGTTACAACACGACGAGGGTCACCGCTGGTTCCGACAGCTGGTTGCCGAAACCGCTAACGATACGTAAACCGTCCCTAAAAAAACGCCCGCTGAGCAGCGGGCGTTTTTACTATAACTCACTTTTCCTGACTTATTGTTGCCAGAAAAACGGCTGCCGGGCGGGTGCTTGCGGCGATAGCTGGTTCATCGTTTCGGCGTCAAACAGACGACCATTGACCATGGTATGAGTGACCTTATCGGTAACCCGAATGTCACTTAACGGATCGCCGTCAATAACAATGATGTCGGCTAATTTACCGTTTTCAATAGAGCCAAGCTGATGGTCCATACCAAACTCACGCGCCGGGTCGATAGTCGCGGTACGTAACGCTTGCATCGGTGTCATACCGCCTTGCGCCATCATCCAAATCTCCCAATGTTGCGCCAGCCCTTCGCGTTGACCATGAGCCCCCGCCACCACGGTAACCCCCAAATCCTGTAGCTGCTTAGCGACATGAGCGTTATTGAAGTGGTTGTAGTGATTGTGTGGGGCCTTTTCGCGACGCATCGACTTGCCCACTAGCACATCTTGCGGCACGAACTTGCTCAAGCGCGGGTGCTTCCAGACATCGGTTTCGGCATACCAATAGTTCTCGCCCCAAATACCGCCGTAGGCAACGCCCAGGGTCGGCGTATAAGCCACATCGGTTTGCTGCCACAGTTGCGCAATGTCATCATACATATTGGCTACTGGAATCGAGTGCTCAATGGTGGTGTGGCCGTCGACAACCATGGTCAGATTGTGCTGTAACAGCGATCCGCCCTCGGGTACTACCATCATCTCTAGCTCACGTCCGGCTTCGATAATTTGCTGACGCTGATTGCGACGCGGTTGGTTATAGCTTTTAACCGAAAAAGCGCCGACTTTCTTTAACCGTTGCAAGTGAAACTTGGCATCGTCTAAATCATCGACATGGGCGGTATAACCGGGGCCGTTGGCGCCGTATAAAATGGTGCCGGTAGAGAAAATCCGCGGCGCCGCGATAAGTCCCGCTTTTTGCATTTCACTGGCGGCAAAAATTTCGCTGGTATCGTTTGACGGATCATGAATCGACGTCACGCCAAAAGCCAGAGTGGCATATGCCTTCCAGTTCTGTTGCGGAATGATCTCATTATCGCCCTGCGGCCCATGCGCGTGCGCATCGAATAATCCCGGCATTACCGTTTTACCGCGAGTATCAATCACCTGCGCGTCGGCGGGTACGTCAATCTCAGCGCTAGTACCCACTGCCACAATGTGATTGCCTTTGACGATGACAGTACCGTCTTCGATGACTTCATCGCCGTTCATGGTTAGTACCTGACCGCCGACAAAGGCGACGGTTGCATCGGGCACTAAGCTGTCTTGCTGAAAGCTAATATTGGTGCCACTTTCAACGCCGCTTAAATCCAGCGCTTGAGCGCCGATATCAAACAGCCCGGCCACCGAGGTATGATACAGCTCTGGCCCTAACGACCAATACAATCGTTTGCTATCGGCGGTCCAGGCAATATTTTCGCCCGCCCTTACTGACAACTGTTTAACCGGCAATTGCTTATCTTCAGGGCCAATATGAATCGTCTCGCCGCGCTCGACAAAGGGCGTCACAAACACTTTAAAACGCTCGGCAAAGGCTAAGTATTTGCCATCTGGTGATACCCGATATTCGGTAGCATGGTCACCGCTATACAGTTCACGCTGTTGCAGCGTCTCTAAGTCAACGCTGAGCAAGCGTGGTGTGGCGCCCGCATCCATCAGGTAAAGTCTATCTGAGCGCGCACCAAACTGTGGTTGATAGCCGTTTTCTGAGAGCAAGCGGGGCTCGCTGTCCGACGCTAACGACAGTTGGTAGATGCCTGGGTTAACACCAAAGCTATCGGGGGTAATATAGCCACCACGGATCTTACGGTAGACCACGCTATTGCCATCAGGCGCAAACACCGCTTCGATAAATTTACCTTTGCCAGTATTCAGCACTCGCTCTTTGCCAGTGTTTAAGTCGCGCACAATTAACTGTCCCTGACGTTGATCGTGCCAAGTACTGTAAACCAGCTTGCTACCATCACGTGAATAGCTGGGAAATAACTCCCACGCATCATTACGGTCGGTCAAGCGTTGCGGCTCGCCACCCGCTAAATCGCGTTGATATAAGTGCCCTAGCGCCTCATAAATGGTCTGTTTAGCGTCTGGTGATACTTGCACCATACGCAGCATTTTTACGTCGAACTGGTCGTTATCGATATCTTGTTTAAAGCGCAACGCGGTTTGCACTTGCTTGCTGGTGTCGACACTAAATGGGATCACGCGCGTGCTTTGGTCGGCAATATTTAGGCGCATGATTTTACCTTTCGCCCAAAACACCAACTGTTGGCTATCTGGGGTCCAATCCATGGTCGGATAAACACCATGAATAGCCCAAGTTTCTTGCATATCACGATCTAAATCGCTGAATAAGCGCTGTTGTTCGCCGGTTTGCAAGTTGTATAAATAGAGTACGCTGTCAAAGTCTTCACGCTTGATATAAGCCAGATATTTACCGTCTGGCGATGGCGTCGGTCGGATGGCACCGCCGGCGCCCGCCAGTATAACGTCAATATCACCGCTCTCACGGTCGTAGCGCTTAATTTCGTATATACCCTCTAACGAATCTTTGCTGTAGTGAAAGGTTTTACCGGGCGTGTCATCCTGCGAAAAGTAAATATAACGACCGTCGGGCGAGAACGCCGGTTCGCCAAGATCTTTTTGATCATTGTCGCGAGCGGTTAATTGCACCCCGCTACCGCCCGTTTTATGGTACATCCAGACCTCACCGGCACCCAGCGAACGACGTGCGGTATAATGTTTTCGAGCGACCAAAAATTCGCCGTCAGGACTCCACGCCGGACTATTCAGCAAACGAAAGGTTTCGTCGGTAACCGCACGTACATTGCTACCATCGGCATCCATGATCCAGATGTTGTCAGCGCCACCCTGATCTGAAGTAAAGGCAATATGACGCCCATCCGGTGAATAAACCGGCTGCATTTGCCAAGCAATGCCACCCAATAGCAGTTCAGCGTCGCCACCGCTGGCGGGGATACGATAGATGTCGCCTAGCAAGTCAAACACGATGTATTTGCCATCGGGGCTCATATCGACATTCATCCAGGTGCCTTCTTGTACCTTAATGTCGACCTGCTTGAAGTCACCCTGCGGCTCGTTGACCGACCAGGTTTGCTCGGCAGCAGCGAATGCGGGTAGCAAAGCCGCGGCTATAGCAGCCGCTAGCAACGGCTTGCGTAATGGCGAGAAGTGTTTGTTCATGGTTTTAACCCTGTTAGTTATTATGTATTTGCCCTAACAAGGGTTGTACTGAGCGTCACAGCCGCTGTCCAGTCGCTGACGGTTAACGGTCAAAGGAATACGACCAGTGGAACTTTAACGTCGCTTTGCTGCCGAATAACAATAACATTCATGATTCAGGTTAGAAGCTATGTTCAAAGCGCTGCAAGCATTAATTACCCGACATGAATAGCCCGGCGGTAGCCGGCCTGAACCAACAGCAGTTGCTCGCATTAGTGTTGATGATCGAGATCTCGCGCGCCGATTTTGACGAAGACGAGCACGAACAGCGGCAGGCGTTGCAGTATTTACAGGACGAGTATCGGTTATCTAGCGAGCAAGCCGACGAAGCCTATCGCGTAGCTAGCAGTATTGCCGATAACGCCGCCTCACTACACGACTATACTCATCAGTTAAAGCAGCTCGAATATGGGGAACGCGTGAACCTGCTAAAAAGCTTATGGCAAACGGCCTACGCCGACAACGTACTCGATCCGTACGAGGAAGCGATGCTGCGCAAAATTGCCGATTTATTGTATATCAGTCATCCCGACTATATTCGCACCAAACTGGCGGTAATGAGCTAACCGCCAGTTGCTGCAACCGACGTTAAGCCACGCGCTGACGCGCCTGACGTGTCAGTTCGACTAATGCCTGTCGCACCGCTAGCGGCGTCAAGCATAAACTGGGAAACGCAACAAAACGCTGCTGCTGGCCCTGCTGCAACAAACAACCCTCGGCAGCAACCGCAACCATTGCAACCGGCTGCGAGGCCTCAACCCGACCACCCGCTAAGCGAAACAGTAATTGATTGGCGTCGCCATGATCGTTATTCATATGCTGTATCATGCCCTGCTCGTCGCTGACTTGCCACTGCACCTCGGGCTGCTGCCATTCCGCTTTCTCAAGCCAGAAAATATCGCCAAAGCCACCGATATAGCGCACGCGCTTGACCTGCATTTGCCAAAGCCGAAAATCATGCATATTTTGATATTTTTGAGCCGCGGGAAACCAGCGAAAATAGCGAGCCAACGCCTGTTCATCAGATAGCAACTGCATATCACCGACCACCGTCACACGCCCCTGCTCGTTTTGGTCACCCTCTGTGGCCTGCGCATACACCGTCAGGCTAGCGCGTTGATCGACTTTTAGATTTTTACTGTGCTGGGCAATGTCAGACATGTATAGCAAAGGCTGCTGTTGGTCATCCAGTAACACCGGTGTGACCGAGCCAAACGGGTAGCCCGCTAAGGTCACCGAGGTGGTCGACAACACGCCTTGTCGCTGATGCTGTACTAATTGACGAGCGGCTTGCACCGCCTGTTGACGAATACTCATGCTAAAACCTTTTAATTAAAACGCTGGCGGTGCAGGTGCTCGGGCTCTGAAAACACCATCGGCACCCCTAAAAACGGGTGTTGGCTGATATACATCGGCGTGCTGTAAACCGACTGTAAACAGCGCCGGTTAAACACCGTCTGGGCGCTACCATGGGCGAATAATCGACCTTGATGAATAACCAGTACTTGGTCTGCATAAAGCGACGCTAAGTTCAAATCGTGCAACACCACTAGCGCTAAGTTGCCGTGCTGGCAAAATTGCTTAACCGCGCGTAAACATTGGTGTTGGTGATACAAATCTAAGGCCGAGGTCGGTTCATCCAGCAGCAACAACTTCTCGCCTTCGAGTTTGCCATCTAATTGGGTCATACAACGCGCAAGTTGCGCCCGCTGTCGTTCTCCACCCGACAAGCTGGTGACCTCGCGGTGAGCCAGTTTGTCTAAATGAAAACGTGCCAACCAAGGCTCGATGGCCGCTAGCTGTTGTGCCTCGGTTTCCGCATAGGGGTGGCGACCAATAGCTACTAGTTCAGCCACGGTTAAGGCAAAGCTTAACGTTTGCTGTTGCTCCATCACCGCGCGAATACGCGCCAGTTTATCGGGTTGCCATTGACGCAGTTCACGACCATGTAAATCGATACGCCCGCGATAATCATGATCGCCAGCCAAACTACGTAGTAGCGTCGATTTACCCGCACCGTTTTCGCCAATAATAGCAACCAACTGCCCCGCTTCCAGCGAGCAATCAATGTTGTCCAACACCTGTTGACGTCCAAAATTGAGTTGTAATTCACTAATATCCAGCATAAAAACTCCGTTTTTGCTTCAATAGTAAATAGATAAAGAAAGGTGCACCGAGTAAAGCGGTGACAATACCAATAGGCAACTCGGCGGGCATCACCACTAGTTTGGCTAAGCCGTCGGCCAGCGCCAATACCAACGCCCCTAATAACATCGCCACCGGCAGCATGCGGCGAATATCGGCGCCCACCATCAATCGTGCGATATGCGGCACCACCAAGCCGACAAAGCCGATCATGCCCGACATCGCCACCGCGCCACCAACACCTAACGCTACCAGCACAATCAATCGGCGCTTCAAGCGCGCAACGTCTATGCCCAAATAGCGCGCTTGTTGTTCACCCAACAGCAACACATTGATATCGCTACGCAGGCGCCACAACAGACACAAGCTGATCAGCATCACCGCAATACCGGGCCATAGCTGTTGCCAATTAGCACCGGCTAGCGACCCCATCTGCCAATACGTCATCAAACGCAAAGCATCGTCGCTGGCGAAATAGCTCAGTAAGCCAATCAACGCCCCCGCTAAGGCGTTAATCGCGACCCCTGCCAGCAGCAAAGTGGCGACACTGACTTGTTGGTTATGGCGTGCCAAACGGTAAATCAATAAGGTTGATAAAAGTGCCCCAACAAAAGCGGCAACGGTCACCCATAGGCTACCGCTGACACCCAGTTGGGGACCCAGGGAGATCATCGCCAACGCCGCTACCGCGGCGCCCGCGGACACACCGATTAAGGCCGGATCGGCCAGCGGATTGCGGCATAACGCTTGCGTCGCGCTACCACTTTGTGCCAACACCGCACCCACCAATACCGCCAGCACTAGGCGTGGCAACCTTATCTGCACCACGACCTGACGCTGCAATTCGGTCAGCGCCGTTTGTGGCGCGTCAGCGGGTGCCAACAATGTCTGTAGCCAGGCGCTTAAATCGGGAGTCACCGGCCCCACGGCAAGCAGCAGCATGGCAGTCAGCAGCAGCGCCATAAAGAGCAGCTTTTGCCATAATTTTTGCCGATAGTAGGCCGGTGACATTAACGCTAAAGACGTCATTAACTAGTTAACCTGTACCAAATTAGCCTTAGTGACGGCCTGCTTGAGCAAAGCGACCGCCTCGCTAAAACGCGTGGTCATACCCAACGCTAGCAACGAGTCCAGCACCACTAAACGGCATTGTTTAGCAGCGCTTAGCAGCGACAGCGCGGGTTGCTGACAAAAGGCCTGTTCACCACCAGCCATTTGCACGACATGTGCAGGCGCGATCAAATAGTTTGGCTGCATCACCGCTAAATATTCTCTAGAGATGGTTTTAAAACCTTGGTGCTCGGCCAAGTTATGTAAGCCCGCATAATGCATCAGCAGGTCGGGCACACTATCGCCACCCGCCGCAATAACCCCGCGCTCCGACGCTTGCATCACAAACAACGCTGACTGTCCACGCGATGCTGCCACAGACGGCAATTGCTCACGTAGTTGCTGATTCAACTGACGTCCCCGTTCAGGTATGTCTAATGCGGCAGCGACTTGCTGTATCAGTAACTGCAACTCTTTAAAGTTATGCGGCTTGGCAAAATGCCGCAGTTTAACGCCGGTGGCAGCGATTTGTTGTAACACTTGGTCACTGCCTGAACCCTCTAAAACCCATAATTCGGTTGGTGCGAACGATAACACGCCCTCGGCGGCTAAATCGCGGTAATAGCCCACTTTCGGCAACGCTGCCGCCGCAGCCGGTGAGGTACTGGAAACGTCGACAGCAACCACCCTATCACCCGCCTGCAAGGCAAAAACGATGTCGGTTAAGGTGCCACCAGCAGTTACCAAACGCTCTGTAGCGCTTGCTGACGCAGGTCGCCACAGCATTAACCCGACCACACATAGCAAGCTTATACCTGACATCCGCCACATGGCTGAATCTCCTCAAAAGAGTTGTTGCAAATAATTCTCATTTGAATCTATAGTATTTCGCGAAAAGATGCAAATAAGAATCGTTACTAATTAAAGGAGAGTCTGATGAATCCCCGTTTAACCCCTGTCGCTATGTTGGTCGCTGCGCTATTGTTACCTAGCGGCGCACTGCAAGCTGCAACCGTCTCAGCCGATACAGACAACATTGACGACATCATCGTGGTCACCGGATCGCGTACCGAAGAATCGTTAGATGACGTCGCCGGTGCGGTCAGCGTGCTCTCTCGTCAGCGCGTCAGTGAACAACTGAGTACCGACTTAAGCACGCTGTTTAGATTCGACCCTAGCGTCTCTAGTACCGGCGTGGCAGGTGCACCGCAAACCCTATCGGTGCGTGGTATCGGCGGTAATCGGCTGATTTATATTAAAGATGGTCGCCGTTTAAATGACGGCTATGCTGGCGGTGGCGGGTATCTGATTGGACGCGGTTACTTATCGACACAACAGCTGCAACGGGTGGAACTCGCGAAAGCCGCAGCCTCACCGCTATATGGCTCGGATGGCTTAGGCGGTATTTTGGTCATGACCAGCATCGATCCTGACGATCTGTTGCAGCACGACGACCGTTATCTAGCACTTAATGTCGGCTATCAAAGTGTCGCCGAACAAGCCTACGCGGGCGTTACCGCCGCCACCCAGCAAGGCCAGCACAGCTTGCTGCTCGACCTTAACCATCGCCGTGGTCACGAGACCCAAAACTATCCAGAAACCCTGCCCGGATTTGATTTTGACAACAGCTCGCTGCTAGCCAAATGGCAATACCAACTATCGGCGCAACAGCAATTTAAATTGACGCTCGATCATTACCAGTTGAGTAATCAGCAAACACTCACCAGCGGTACTAACGAGACCGACGATAAAGACCGCAGCACGGCGCTATCGTTAGACTATCAATCGAGTATTACGAGCCTTTGGTACGATGCCTGGCAAGGGCAGCTGTACTACAGCAACTACAAGCAAGAAAGTGACCAAATTCGGCCGGGTAATGGCGCTGAAGGTGCTTATATTGACTTGAATGACTACGACTTCGAACAAGACATTTGGGGATTACGTTGGCAAGCCAGCAAGCGTCTGACAAATAACAACAGTGAACATCGCTTGGTTTACGGGCTGGATGTCGACTGGTACGACACCGATCGTCCGCGTTATAAAACACGTCAGTTAAACGATGGTACGCCGTTATTTAGCAATCAACCACAGGCGGCTTTTCCGGGTGCTGAAACGCTGTTAAGCGGTGTTTTTGTACAAGATAATATCACCTTTAAAGATAGCGCCTGGCAGTTGATCGCGGGCTTCCGTGTTGATCATATGGAAATGTCGGCTAACGACAATCCTCTGTACGATATGACGCAGCTACGGGATATGAATGAAACCGCTTTCTCGCCTAAATTAGGCGCTATTTATGCGCTATCAGACAACACCAACATTTACCTACAATATGCGCGCGGCTTTAAAATACCGCCCCATGACCAAGCTTATCAAAGCCACGGTGTTGAGCCATTTTATCAGATACTACCGAACCCAGAGCTAGAGCCAGAAACCAGTGACGCAATCGAACTCGGGGTAAAATTTGCTAACGGGCAAACACGTGTTCATGTGGCTGCCTTTTACAGTAAGTTTGATGACTTTATCGACACCGAAGTGGTGGCGTTAACACCCAGCCCAATACCCGGTGTTGACCGTATTTCTTATCAATATGTCAATCGCGACGAAGCTGATATCTATGGTTTGGAGATCAACGCCAGTCATTGGTTTAGCGATCATTGGCAAGGTCGCTTTAGCGCTGCCTACACACGAGGCAAAGATAACACCAGCGACCGCGAGTTAGCCTCGATCAATCCGTTACAAGCGGTCACCGCGCTCCGTTATAACGGTGACAATTGGTACAGTGAATGGTTACTTACGGCAACCGACGGTATGACTCGCTTACCCAGCGATAACGCCTTGGCTAGCAGTGGCTGGGCGACCTTAGATTGGTTAGTTGGCGCTAACTGGCAACACTGGCAAGTGCAAGCTGGGGTGTTTAACATTCTCGACCGCGAGTATGTACCTTACGGCACGATTGCTGGTTTAAGCGAAGGCACCAGCACCGAGCAATACAGCCAGCCTGGGCGCTCGCTGGGCGCACAACTGAGTTATCGATTCTAAGCATCGCGTTTAAATTGAGATTGACCAACATCCAGCAGGCGCGACAATGTAAAAATCTGCAAAGGTCAGTGCAACGATTAACATTGCCGACTAGAGTAAATAGTAACCAAGGACGAGACGCGTTCTGGTTGTTGACTCAAGCTGCTGACTCCAGCTTGGTTAAGGGGCAGGATGCCCGCCTTTTTTATGTCAGCAAGTGACTATTGAGTCACCTTAAAGTCACCCTTCATCACACTCCAATGACCAGGGAAAGAACAGAAAAAAACGTAATCCTGATCGGCTGACAGCGCCTCGGTAGAAAAAGTGATTGAGGTTTGCTCGCCACCACCGACAACTTTGGTGTGAGCGATTACTTTGTCGCTATCAGGCACATAGTTGTTCTCTAACCCTGCGCTATACACACCCTTTGTGATGTCATTCATATCACTGGCTTTACTGAGCACCCAATTATGCCCCATCGCCGCTTTTGCCATTTTACCACTATGCTTAAGCGTCAAAGTCACTTCTTTACAGCTTTTTGGCACGCTCAACGATTGCTTGTCATATTGCATCTGATCGTTACCAGTAATGGTTAATTCGCAGTCATTAGCCTGGGCTTGGCTGGCTGCTACCAATAAACCACTGGCGACCAAAATTGACGATAACAGTTTCATCATACTCTCCTTACACTGACCTTGATTTGAAGCTGATTGAAGCCAGCCGAAACTGGCTAAATGGTTTTACACACACTACAAAATACGTACGCAATGACGACTTGGATGACTTCGCAAGCGTGCCTAGACAACCCCATATCAACGACCGTGCGGGTATTCCTGGAGCAACTCAGCAACCGTATCGGCTAACGACTTTAAACCATGCTGACGGCCAATCTGTAACGCCTCATCGGCGCTTTTGTGTTGCAACCAGCCGGCTCTTAAAGCCATCATAGCGCCAACGCGATTGCCGCTGGCACAATGTAGTAGCGTCTGTTCAGGCTGTAGTTTACCGATAACCTGATCAAACAATTTGACCTTGGACAACGTTAGGTCATTCGCATTAGCAATCGGAATCGCATAATACGACACCCCTAGTTCGTTGGCTAACGCCGCCTCATTAAACGGCAAGGGTTCGTCGGCGCCACGCAAGTTAACAACCGCCTGCCCACCCTGCTTGGCAAATTCACTTAATTGCGCCGCGCTGGGCTGACCACTGACCTGAAAATCTGTATCACCTTGTGTGTTTTGCGCAAGAGCTGACTGCCAGCTCAACATCAGTATCAACGCTACACTCCCCATCATCACCACAAATCGCATAAGCAATCCTCCCTCAACCGTGCTAGTGAGTTGTTATACCGAGCCTAGCTCGCAGCCGGCCACGGCTTAGCTGAATGAAACTATAGCGCAGCCTGCAGCAATACGCACTGGCATGCCACATAACGCGATTACCCGGCTTAGCTATGCGGCTTCTCATATACAAAGTGTTTATTTTCTATAACAAAAAATTCTAAAAAAAATTAGCAAGCCTTTTACAGACTGACTTATCAGCGTTATCGCCCATTTTTACTGAGCTAGCCAACTTTCAACAAAATAGAAACAATAGATATGACTATAAAAATGTTATCAAGTTAACAATATGTTGCATTTACTTTTCAGTAATAGTGACTAAAACTCCCTAGGCTGTCTTTTCATAGTTAAGGAAAATCACAAGGAACCTACTGTGAATTGTCAATGGAACTCAACACTCAGAGAGAAACAACATGACTAAACAACACATGAAAGTGAAGTTGTCAGCCGTTGCTGTATCAATGCTATTGGCCGCCAGTGCAGCCGTTAGCGCAGCGCCTAAAGTTGACTTAGGCGATGTTGGCAACGTGACATTACCACAACCGCCAAGCAACATTATTCCCGGCCAACCGGGTAACAGCGGCGGCAATACCAGCCAGCAGAAAGGTCCAAAAACCGGCTTTATCGTTAAGCTAAAAGACGGTTCAACTCAGGTCAGTCAATTGCAAGGTTTGCAATCGATGATGCCGCTTGATCGTCAAGCCGCGGTTGCTACACAAATGCGTACCTTCGCCCAAGAGTTATCCCAACGAGTCGGCAAAAATGTACAGTTCCAGCGCGATATGGCGTTAGAAAAACACTTTGTTTTCAACGCTGATAAACAGCTTGATGACATCGAGAAAGAAGAGTTAATGCGCCGCCTGGCAGCCGATCCAAACGTCGAATATGTTGAAGAAAACAAAATCTTGCGCTTGGTCGCCACGCCGAATGATCCGGATTATAGCGATCAATGGCATTACTATGAAAACTTGGGTGGCTTGAACCTGCCTAACGCTTGGAACGATGTAGACGGTTCTGGTCGCGTAGTGGCGGTATTAGACACCGGTTACCGTCCTCATGCCGACTTAGCCGCTAATATCTTACCCGGCTACGACATGATCTCTGATCCGTTTATCGGCAATGATGGCAATGGTCGTGACAGCGACGCGCGTGATCCGGGTGACTGGATCCAGGCCGGTGAGTGTGGCGGTGGTTATCCGCCTTCGGATCAAGGCTCTAGCTGGCACGGTACTCACGTAGCCGGTACTATCGCGGCCGTCACCAATAACAACAGTGGTGTCGCGGGTGTTGCGTACGGCGCTAAAGTTGTGCCGGTGCGGGTACTCGGCAAGTGTGGTGGTACCACCGCCGATATCGCCGACGGTATCATCTGGGCATCGGGCGGCAGCGTACCGGGTGTGCCTGCTAACGCCAACCCAGCAGATGTCATTAACATGAGTTTGGGCGGTCAGGGCTCGTGCTCTAGCACGACTCAAGCGGCACTAAACATCGCACAAAGTAACAATACCACGGTCGTTATCGCCGCTGGTAATAGCAACGCTAACGCTAACAACTTTAACCCGGGTAACTGTGCTAACGTCGTTAACGTCGCATCGGTTAACCGTAATGGTGGCCGTGCTTATTACTCTAACTATGGTAGCTCAGTAGACGTTGCCGCACCGGGTGGTGCGCAATCTTACGCCAACGATCCTAACGGGGTGTTATCGACCCACAATACCGGCTCTACCACACCGGGCTCAGATACCTATACCTATCTGCAAGGTACGTCGATGGCAGCACCGCATGTGGCAGGTCTAGCGGCGTTGATTTTGGAGGCTGATCCGACACTAAGCCCTGCCGGTGTTGAACAAGTCATCAAGCAATCAGCTCGCAGCTTCCCAGCATCTTGTAGCGGTTGTGGTGTCGGTATTGCCGACGCAGCGGCAGCCGTTGACTTAGCGCTAAATGGCGGTGGCGATAACGGTGGCGGCGGTGAAGGCGGTGGCGGCACCGTCAACAACATCTCTGCCTCAACGGGTCAATGGGTTCATTACACGCTGGAAGTACCTGCTGGTATGTCTAGCCTGAGCGTAAGCATTTCTGGCGGTAGCGGTGATGCCGACTTGTATGTTCGCGAAGGTGCACAACCCACCACTGGTAGCTGGGATTGCCGCCCTTATTTAGTCGGCAACAACGAAAGCTGTAATTTCAGCAACCCCGCCGCAACCACTTGGCACATTAGTCTGCGCGCTTATAGCAGCTTCAGCGGTGTCACCCTGAACGCGACCTATAATCCATAGTTTTATGGTTGCCTGTACCATTGCCTGAGCAATGGTTGTTTAAGCCTGCAAGTGGCCGCACTTGCAGGCTTTTTTTATAGCTAGAGTAGCTGAGCTATACAGATAAGCCTTTTTAAAGGAGCATTTAATGAACACTTACTTTTGAAAGCAAGTTAAGGATTGCAACGCCAGCAATTATTAAACCTACACCCACGAAGCTCCAAACATCCATTTTTTGTCCGTAAATAAGCCACGCTATAAAAGTAACCAGTACAACACCTAGACCTGCCCATACAGCGTATGCAATTCCTACTGGTATCGATTTAAGTGATAACGATAAAAAGTAGAATGAAATTGCATAACCCAATAAAACAACAATAGACGGAATTAGTTTAGTAAACCCATGCGTGGATTTTAATGCTGTAGTTGCAATCACCTCGCCAACTATGGCAATGCTTAAAAATATCCAGTTTTTCATAAAATCTCTTTATTACCAGAGGGCAAATTGAATCGAATTTGACTGAGGAGTCATTTTAAGAAAAATTGAAGGTAATTATCAGTCTTGTTAATTATCACAAAGTATGTGCAATATAATGCTTAAGATCCGAGCCAAAATTTAGGATAAACTCGGCATCAAAGTAGATAACAGTATTAGGGTTATTAATGCGCCAAAACCGCCTAAGCAGCACCGAATTTAATCGCACATTTTCGATACCAATGCGAGATATCAGCGACAGTGCCGAAAAAATTGTCGATATTTGGCCCTATCTGACACAGGTTTTAGCCGATGAGTACGCGGAAGTCGACACCGGTGCGTGGGATACCGAATATGTTTATGAAAATCCGCAGCAAACGCATCAGCATGTGTTAATTAATGCTGGTATGGAAAATGTCTATCTGGTCGTAGTGATCGACATTGACAATCGCTGTATCTTTGGTCGCCACTTATTAAACCTTAACCAGCTGTACAACCTAAGCCATTAGACAGCCTGATACACTGCAGTCTGTGTCTTGACGAATTACTTGATAGCTATCAAAGACCGCTAGTTTAGCGCTAGCGGTCGCTTACTTTCTTTGGCACCGATCAAGCTAACAAGGTGACTAACGATAGAATCACCAGCGCGACGTTGGCTAAATAAGCGATCAAAAAGAAATAACTGCGTGGGCTAGGATTCTTTTCGGTCGCGATTTGGTAATACAACAACATGTGAATAATGCGGCTAACAGCCATCACAGCGGTTAGTATCATCACCCAAAATGGCGGCGCCGCGACTAAAATAGCCAAGACAATACTGCCTAACATCGGGCTTAGGTTTTCTAACGAGTTTTGATGTGTACGCCACGCCCGGAAAACGAAATTATGATGACTCATTTCGCGCGGCGGTTGGCCCGGAATCGCGTCCGATTGCATGGCCTTCGCTCGCCCAGCAATCATCGCTTGCACCAATACCGTTAAAATAATCACCGCCATCCAAAATAGCGTACCATAGTAAGCCATTGCTAAATTCATGGTTATCCTTCCTTTAATAGTTAATCAGGCTGCAAAATGATTATGATGAGCTTACAGTGATTAATAAGTACATTCGCTCATATACGATCAGTTTTTATCGTTTTTCTTAGCAAACGGTAGCTGTCAGTTACCCGGCTATACCGGACCAGGGAGGTCTCTTATGTCAATAACCCAACTCCAGCCTGACCACATTAATAGCGCATTACTTGCCGAATGGGCAAGCCAGGCAAAGCAATACCGCTTGTATTTCGTCGTGCTCGGGCAATTGCCAAGCGGCGATCAAGCGCCTAATTGGGACTATGCTGCCACTTTAATGTTTGACCAAACACCGATGGGCTATTGCGTTGAAGGACACGGTATCGGCTTTAACCAATACCAAGTCGCGAGTTACAGCGACATGGTCGAGCGCATCTTGGCGGATAACCAGCGCTTTAATAACGGCGGCATGTTATTCGCTGCGGCAGTTTAAGTGGCGGGCACCACTTGCCCAGCGCGTAAATGCACGACCCGCTCGGCCTGAGCAATGGTGGCTGCACGATGGCTAATAATGATGGTGGTACGTCCGGCCATAAGCTCATTCAGCGCCTGCTGAATTTGGTTTTCATTACTTTCATCTAGCGCGCTGGTCGCTTCATCCAAAATCAGAATGCGGGCATCACGTAATATCGCCCGGGCGATGGCAATACGCTGTTTCTGACCACCGGATAACTGCAAACCACGGTCACCAAGATGGGTGTCATAACCAGCCGGTAGTCGCTGAATAAACTCGTGTGCATTGGCACGTTTTGCCGCAGCAATAATCTCCTCATCACTCACCGACATACGGTCACTGGCCGCCACGGCAAAACGCAGGTTATCCATCACCGTACCGGAAAACAGACTCGGCTCTTGTTCAACAATCGCTAACTGTTGACGACGCTGCGCCAGTGGCATCGTCGCAGCGTCGATATCGTCAAAATATATCTGCCCGCTAGCAGGTTGATAAAAGCCCAGCAATAAACTGGCGATAGTCGATTTGCCAGCCCCCGACGCCCCCACCAACGCCACCCGCTCGCCGGCTTTGATATGCAAGTTAAGCTGCGTCAGCGCGGCCACCTCGGGCCGCGAAGGATAACAAAAACTGACATTATGAAAACGAATATCACCGCTGATTGGCGTTGCTGGCGTGTGCTGGTCGTCTGCTGGCGCTGCTAGCGGCTGCGCCGGTGCCTGCGCTAACAACTGAAAAACTCGCTCGGTGGCGCCCATGGCTTTCATCCACTCCCCCCAAAACCAGCTCACCCCGGTCGCCGACATCGCCACCATCGCCGCGTATAAAATGAAGCTGGTCAACTCGCCAATGCTCAATTGTTGAGCTAATACCAATTGCCCGCCGAACCATAACGTGACTAACAGCACCAAATACTGAATAAAAGTGGTCACGCCCTGATAACTCGCCAATAAACGCGAGCTAGCGATGGCAGACTGCTTGGCATCATCGGTCGCTTGTCGATAGCGCTGCTGTGCCGAACGTTGCTGATTAAAAGCGTGGATCAAACGGATATTGGCAAAACTCTCTTGCGCCAGCTGATTACAATCGGCCAACTGTTGTTGCACGTCGCGTGATTTGCCTCTTAGCTTTTTACCGGTAAAGCGCGCGGCATAAAACGACAATGGCACAATGACCAGCATTAACAGGCTTAACGCCGGCGACAACAGCAGCAGCAATACCGCGCCACCGACACAAGTTAACGCCGCCCGTAAAGCAATGGCAAAGCCCATGGTGAGGGTGTCTTTTAGCTGTTCAACGTCAGCCGATAAACGGTTACTGAGGTCGCCGATACGGTGTTGGTCATAAAAGCTAATAGACTGCCCCAATAGGCGCTGATACAGGCGTTGACGTAATGCCGTCACCATTGTTGCGCCAGCCGATTCAAATAAGTACAGGCGCATTGCGGTGGCGCCAGCATGGACTACGAGTACTGCCACCATCAACCAGCCCGCCCAGCTCAACCAATCACGGTCATCGACACGTACCGCATGATCGATAAAATAGGCTATCGCGCGCGGAATACTGAGCTGAATCACCACCGTGATCAACATCATCAATAAGCCCAACAACAGCCGCCGCCAGCAGGGTATCAATAGCGTTAACGGCTGCCTAAAAGACGGACTGAAGGCCGATGTTGTCTGGTTTTTTGACGTCATTGGGGCACGCTCATACTCAGGGCAGTCACTGCGACGGTTGCGATAGCTCAGCATCTACCGCCTGCATTTGCTCGACAAAACTTTGCCAGTCGGCATCATCCAGCATACCGCTGGCCTGCAATTGGCGTTGCTCGTTAAGCATCAAGTAAAACGGCGACGCAGTGCGCGGGTTTAAATATTTGATAACCTCGGGCGGCATACTCATCACATAAGGCCAAAGCGGGCTATCGCGCAAAAAATCAGCGGCGTCGTCATGCGCTTCGATAACCACCAACCAAAAGCTTAACTCGACCGCTTGTATTGCCGCTAATAACTGTTGTAATTGTGGCACTTTGCCACGACAGCTATGACAGCGAGCCGATAAAAACACCACCAAGGTGGGCGTTGACGGCAAGCTGACCAGCGCCTGTTTTGCAAAAGCATCAGCATGGGGAGCGGCGTTGACGGCGGCACGACGGTACGCACTTACTGCCATCACAGTGCTACCAATCGCTAGCGTCAGCGGTTGGCTAGAAGCGCTGTCTTGGCGTGCTGCAGGCGCCGAGATAACACGCCACAGCAAAACAAAGTTGAACAACAACGCCAGTGTCAGCAAGCATAAACATAGCTCGGTGATAGTCATTGATGCTCTCCTGCTTTATCGTCCGCCACGGCATCAGCGTCGGTAAACCATGACCACCACTGCGGTAACGCGATAAGCTGCAGCGCCCATAACAGCGCGCAACTGATTAACAGTAGTTGCTCAACCCCGCTGGCGGCCACACTAAACGCCACTAACGCCGCTTGCTCGACACTCAACATGGCTATTGCTAGCGCCAGCAATAGCACACTGCGATAAAGGTCCGCTTTGCCTAGCGGCTGTTGCGAATGGCCAAAACACTGGCAACTAAAACGGCGTCCACTGCGCAACAGCCAGATGATAAAGCCGCTAAAACCAATAAACAGTACTAGCGTTAAGCCAGCACTGAAATTCCACCACGCCCCCGGCAACCACAGCATTATCGCCAACAACACCTCAGTAGCGATCAACAGCGCACTAAATAGCGCCGCTAGCGTATAAGGCATCGGCAACAACTGCTGAAGGTTAGCCACGAACTGGCGCCAACTCCGGCACTTTTGTAGCGCCGCAATCGCCAGCACCCACGCCAATAGATAATGACAAAACAGAGCGAAACTCATTGCGCTGCATCCGCCCTTAACGTTTGCCACTGCGGTTGCAAAGCATCGGGCTGATGCCAGCGACTGTGTTGCAACGTGCAGCTGGCAATGATCGCGTCACACCAGGGTTGCTGCGCGTCACTACGCGCGCCAGCACCTAAATGCGCACGAACCTGGTCGGCGATATCCAACGCTTGACTATAAATCGCCGTATCGCGAACGACCGGTAAGCCTAAAGCGGCCAGTTCGCTGTCGGTAATGGCGTAACTGTGCGAGTGATAGCCCTGCACTAGCTGCTCGACAATGGCATGCTGTTGCTGCTTGCTTAACGTGCTACCGCTACGTTCAAGTAACTGCCGCGCTATCATTTGTTGCTCTTGGTTGGCGCGGTAAAACGAAGTCAAAGTGGTAGGAAAAATACTCTGTGCCAGTTGCTGCACGGCAAAAGATACGGCATCCTCATCGGCCAATTGAAACCAGTCGCTTAATGCTTCAGGAAACAGTCGTAAATCCTGCGCCGATATACTCGACGGCATACCGTCTGCGGCAGACTCGGCTTGTAACTGCGGATCGATTGGCGAAAAAATCGATAACGGCCCGGCGATCAATTGCTGCCCGCTTAAGCACAACAGTGTCGCCGACGATTCACAGTAATGCGGCACAATAAAGGTCAGCTTTTCGGCGTATTCATGCAATAACAGCGCTAACCGCCGGACGCCATTAACCACCCCGCCACGACTATAAATCACCACATCCAAATGGTCGCCGACGGGCAAGCTTGCTAACGCCTGATGCAAGGCCGGTAACAGTTCGATGCTCAGTTGACTGGCGGCTAACAGCAACACCCGACTATCGCCGCGCAGTGTTTGCTCGGACCGTTGTTGGCGCTGCTGTTGCAGCGCTTGTTGTAGCTTTTGCAGCGGCTGCTGAGCAATAAATGTTGGCGTTACCATGACACCGCCTTAGCCGTTGCGCCTGCGTCGGCTTGCAAACCGGCAATTAAACAGTCCGCCAAATGTTCCATCATGGTCAGCTGCGGCACCAATTGCTCGATAAACCAAAACTGCCCACCCGGGTTATTTTCTAAAAATATATAGTCGTCTTGTGCCGTAACCATTAAGTCTAGTGCGCCGTAGCTGAGGCCGTAACTATGTACAAACGCCAAACAACGTTTTTCCACTGCCGCTGGCAACGTTATCGCCGTATAAGGAATGTCAGCGCTAAAATCGCGGTAATCAACACGTGTACGAGGATCAGCCTGCGAATCGATGCGCGCCGCAAATAATTTATCGCCAATCACCGTGGCACGCACTTCATAAGCCTTATCGACATAGCCCTGAAAATGACACGGCAGCAACGCCACCGCCTCAAGTGCTTGCTCATCATCAGCGTCGATAATGGTGGTGTGTACACCATAGGTATCGCGTTCATCAGCAGCTACTTGCTCGGCCGCCAACATCGACGAGGACATGGCTTTGAATACCATTGGCGAACGTAGCTGTTGTTGAAAACTCTGCACCGCGCTCGGATCGTTACTAATGATCGACGGCGGAATATCGAACCCCATCGCCACCGCCCGCTGCAACTGCTCGCCTTTAAAGGCCGCATGACGCGCCGCCAATGGGTGATTCATCCAGTAGCAATGGTTTAAGCCGTAGAGGAAACCAAACAGCGTATGTGTGGTTTCCTTGTCAGCAAAAGCCTGTTCTTGCGCACTAAGCTCATCGGTCAGATAGGCATAAGGTGCCTTTTTACGTAACCAAACCGAGCCAATCTGCTCACTGGTTAAACACTCACCACTGGGCAAGTGCAGCAATTCGGTTCGCCAGCGCCGCTGGCTATAGGTCTGGGTAAATTGGTAATCGCGTGGGAACTGATCGAGCTTCAAGATGAAGGGGCTGTGCCCTTTCGCGAGCAGTTTTGTGGATAATACATCGACGTGTAAATCGTCAGCATGACTGACGATCAAGATACGTTTTTGGCTCATTAGCGGCGTCTTTATGGTTATCGTTATTAGTTGATTAGCCAAATACTTTCGAGCGACAAGCGGTACCACACTGGCGACCGCGCCAGTATTAAAAACCCCGGTTAGCACCGGGGTTTTAACGGTAATCGCTTAGCAGTACATGCCGTTATCGTCGTAACGCACATTAAAGTTGCCTGATGGATCGGTGCAACCCGCTAAAGCCACACCTTCGCGCGCTTTAAACTGTTTTTGGCTTTTCATTTGAGTTGCCTGTTTTTTCTCGGCCAGTTTGAAAGCGAATAATTTTTTGTTCTGTTTCATGGGGTTAGTTCCTATATCGAAAAGAAAATTAGAAAATTTCAAACATAATAGGAAGTCTCTGTACCAACCAACTTCGCAAAGGCTTCGCCTAATCTATAGCAAAGCCCTTTTGCATTTACAACGAAAAAACAACAATTAATCACGATTAATGACTGGTTGGCACCTATGAGTGAGTACCGTTTAGTGAACAGTTAAACTTGCTGCCATCAACGCAATTGACTGTCCTTACTGCCTCGCCGGTTAATGCTGGAGTTACTGTTTTTCTGCTCCAACGCCTGCTGGCAATCAATACAATAACGTACACCCGGCGCGGCACGACGACGCGCTTCAGGGATCGGCTCACCACATTCTTCGCAATGCGTTAAGCTGTCACCGTGTTTTAGGTTACCGCGCGCTTGCTCTACCGCATCCTCAATACTGGCATCGATTTGCTCCTGCACCGCACCGTCTTTCGCCCAACCTCCGGCCATCGCGAACTCCTTAAATTTGCTGACTTAATCATTGGACGTTAGTGACAAGTAAAAATTCAGTGACGTTAACGATGGTTGCCGACAAGCAGCGTTGGATAAAATCGTTAAAACTGATACTTCAAACTGACACTGTAGTTAACGGGTGAGCCGGGCATTGTCCACAACTTGTGATAAGAGCTTTCAAAATATTCTTCATCAAATAAGTTATTCACGTCGAACTTCAAGCTGAGTTGAGGACTGAGTTCAATCGATGCCGCTAAATTCACCAAGGTATAAGACGGTAAAATATAATTAGGATCGGTTGTCTCACCCAGACGATCACCGACGTAGCGGACGGTGGCCGCGAAGAACGCGTTTTTGGTCAGCAACTGAGTGTAGTGATTTAACGAGACATAGCCCGAATGCTTAGCGATATTGATCAAACGCGAGCCTTTAGGAATGGCGACGCCCCAGTCAGAGTTGACCATTTCATTTGCGGTTTCGGCGTCGGTGTAGGCATACCCCAAGTCAACGCTGGTGTTATCGGTTAACTCGGTGTTAAGTTGCAACTCGACACCGCGACTTTTCACTTCTCCCAAGGTCGCCGAAAAGCCGGTATTTGGCTCTGCTGTCAGCATATTGGTTTTTTCAGCATCAAATATCGCCACACTGCCAGACAATCGGTCGGCGACATTTTGCCACTTAGCGCCCACTTCGAACGACCGGGTTTGTTCTGGGTCGAAGGCGTTGCGATCGGCATCTAAGCCCGGGTTGGGTCTAAAGCCCTCGGCGTAACTGGTATACAAGTTGAACTTATCAGTCAATTGATGAACAAAGCCGACGCGCGGGGTGAACTGCGTTTGCTCCTGACTCTGTGTAACGTCGTTCTCTTTATTGAAAATATGCTGCTCAAACTTATCCACCCGAAAGCCGACCAGCAGTTTAGATTTCTCAGTCACATCAATCAGATCTTGAGCATAAAAGCCCAAGCCCTCTTGCTTTTCAAAGGTTAACGTTTTTGGCAATACCTGTGGACGTGGAATGCTGTAGTCAGGGTTATGAGGGTCAATACTGTAAGTGGTATCACCTGCGCCCCACGCGGTTCTCCAAACACGATAATCGGTATCAAGGTGATAATTGTAATAATCCAGGCCCATTAACAGGTGATTAGCAAAACCAGCCAACTGAAAATCACCACTTAATTCAAATCGCGTCGATAAGTCGCGCGCCTGATAATCACGCTCACGGCGCTGTCTGGATAACATATCAGGGTCGCTGTAAAGCAACTGTCGTCCGTCCGAGAGTTCGGTGTCTGAAGACACGCCTGCAAATGAAGAATCACGATAGGCGAAGCCACCTAATAGGTGCCAGCTTGAGTTTATAGCGTGATTAATGACTAACTGATGTCCCAGCGCTTTGACTTCGTGCGCGCCGTCGCGAATATCGCCATAAAAAGCGTCCGGCTCGACCGCATCAAAATCGTTATTGAGCACATAAACCCCGCGATCCAGCGGCTTTTCTTGATCAAGCACTTCCAGTTCGTAGCTTAGCTTGGTCGAAGCAGAAATATTCCATATCAACGACGGATGTAAATTGTATTTTTTAAAGAAAACGTGGTCGCGATAGCTATCAGAGTCTTCGTACGAACCGTTAATACGAAAAGCGCTAACACTGTTAATGGCATTGGTATAATCAAATTCTAGTTGTTGCTTATCATAATTACCCAAGGTGCCTTGGATATAACCTTGCTCATCAAAGCGTGGTTTTTTAGTAATGATATTAATGGTACCGCCGGGTTCACCCTGCCCGTATAGTGCCGAGCCCGGCCCTTTCATGACTTCGATAGTTTGAATATTGACAGTGCTACGAGTACCACTGTAACCGCGTAGGTTAAAACCATTTATCAAGTAACCCGTGGGATTATTCTCATCGCCGGCAAAGCCGCGCACCGCAAAACTATCGAACATACCACCCAAGTTATTTTGTCTGACCACGCTGGGTGAAAAATCTAATGCATCAATAAACTGAGTGATGCCTTCATTATTCAATTGATCTGCATTAATTCTGTCAATCGCCTGCGGGGTTTTCACCAATGGCACATTACCGCGGTAGGGCTGGCGATGTTGCACCACTTCGATACGCTCAATTTCTGCGTTAACTTGTTGGGGAGAATCAACGGGTTCTTGCGTTAGTTCCTGCGTTAATTCGTGCGCTGTGACTTGCGCCAAGACTCCGCTCGAAACAATAGCGATTGAATACACAAACAACTTTTTCATGTCTTTTACTGGGCGTGGGGATCGAAGGCAGGGATGATACTTTATAACATAACTTACAACAACTCCATTGATAGACGGCAAGGCCGAAGACAGCCCCTATTGAAGTTTATCGCCTTGCTGCCGATATAAGCGTTATCGCAATAATGATGATTCGCTGGCACAAGGAACTGAGCGGATGAAAATACCCCATAATGACAGTTCGATTCAAACGCCGTTAGGCGCGCTGAGCAAGCCGGATAATGCTAAAAATAGTCAAGCTCAATTAAGCTCGACTCAGCAATCGCTAACCGTCGACCAGTATCATCAAACGCCCATAAACGCACCCGTTAACGATACCTACAATAAAACGCTAACCATTAGCGCTAGTCAGCAACAACTGACGCAACCGCTACAAACCTTGATCGACGAATCCATGCACCGTTTAGCGCTGGCGACCGGCAACCTATATCTGCCCGGCGGCAGTGTGCCTAAAGCGGTCGAGCGCATGTTCAACCAATTCAGTGCCATCATGACACAAATCGGTAAAGAACAACCCGATTTACTGCATCGTGGTTGGGGCATCGCTATCGACAGCGATGGCAACCTTGCCGTGACCGGCAAGATCAGCGAGCAGCAAAAATCTTATTTAAGCGAGCGCTTAAACAGCAATGAAGAATTCGTCGAGGGTGCTCGACAGTTCCAAGAGAACTACTTAAAACACAGTCAGGTCGAGTATAAAGGCTGGGGCACATACAACGTCAATGACAGCAACTTTGCCGACGTTTTCGACCTTCGTGAACTGGTTGAACAATCAGCCGGAGACGCCGGCTTTAAAAAAACTTGGGGCAAAACCTTTAGCTGGTTGGAGCTTACCGACAATATCACTTCGCAGTTAAGACGCAAGGCAGAGAAATACGACGCTTAAAAAGCTAAGCCTTTGATCTGCCTATATTCCTTGATAAAAATGCTGGCAGCAGGTAAGGTCTATCAATTGTTAAATCAGTATTAACAATTGGCTCAAGCCTTAATTTACCAAGGACTCCCATGAAATACACACTGGCTATTATTGCTGCGCTATTGTCGTCGTTAGCGCTTGCTAAAACCCCCACGTTAAAAGGCTCCATGACCCTTTCGGTAAAACAAGGCACCATAGATGCCGATTTTCAATTGAGCGACATCCCGCCAATCGAAAACTATCTAATTCTGATCAACTCGGGAATGAACATTGAATACCTGAGAAATGAGCAGGAGAGCGTTAACTACGATTACAAAAAAGCATACAACGCGACCTATTCTAACGAAAGCTTCGGTTACTACCTGCCTGATGAGACTGGCGACGCCAAGTTCCTGCCTGAAACGTTAAGTTTTAAATACACGGGCAAATACCCGGTGATCGCAGATATGAGTAAAGCCAGCGATCATGGCGATTGGAAAGGCAATATTGCCTTTAATGGAAAAACCGTCAGAGCCGACGGCTTACAAGCGGCCTGGTATCCCGTGTTGTACGACGTGGATAATGATGTTTATTACGACAAAATAAGCTATGACATCAGCATTAACTGTTCCGACTGCCAATCGATTTATGTCAACGGCAGTCAGCCAATTGCCGATCAGAGCGGCCAATTCAGCAGTAACATGCCAACCTCGTTAATGCTCTTCGCCGGAGACTATGACATTACCGAAGCGCGCGGCAGCCTCTTTTTAAACACCAACCTCTCTGCCGAACAAGTGACTGAGTTCGCCAGCATGAGCGCTGCCTTTGTGGAATTTTATGAAAACCAATTAAACATCCCTTATGGGGAAAAACCGGTGCTTATTCGTACCACACCGGTCGCGAAAAAGAAGAACTGGTTGTTTGTTTCCTATCCAGCGGTGGTCTATATCACCCATGCGCAAAGCGGGTTCGCCGACTTTATCGACGCGGAAAAATCAAACTTCTTCCAACCCTTCTATGCGCACGAACTGGCACATTATTACTTTGCCAATTATCGCATGTTTAACTCCGCGTTAGGCGACATGATCATGGAGTCTTTTTCAGAGTACTTAGCGATGAAAATCACCAAAGCACTGGTCAGTGAAGAACGCTATGCAGCCATGGTCGAAGAAAAGCTCAACGCTCTGCGCGACGTCGATTTGCCAGCCATTAGCCACATCACATCGCCAGCCGATTACGGCAACAGAAACCGCTATGTCTATACCTATTCCCCCATCATCTGGCTAATGGTCGAACAAGAAATCGGCGAAGACAACATGTACGCTTGGATGACCGAGCTGCTAACCGCCGATACTGACTCAACCGACTATGAGTTTCTAATCAGCACCCTCGGGCGTGTGTTAGACAACGATGAGCAGTTAAATACGATAAAAACGCAGTACTTATCAGACGTTCAGATACCCGAATCGCTGGATGAGCTGTCACGACAATAGTCAGCAAAAACGATAAGGCTTCGTATTCGAAGTTAGCACGGGCATTAACGACCACGCCTGTGTGGATGTCGCTGATATCAAGCCACATCCAGTCATTAAGTCCCGGCGCAGCAAATGGTTGACGTTATCAGCGTAGTTCAAATACTCCAACTACCTGCGCACCCGACCAGTGCTGTTGAAGCGGTGCGCCGCCAATTCCGTAAGCTCATTAAAACCAAAAGCGATTTTGCCATCGAGAACAGCTTGCTCAAGCGACTCTACTCGGGTATGCCAAAAGCCTCTAGGCACGCTGGTCGCATCCTGTACAACATTGAAGCCTGCCGCTGCCGCAGCTGACCATCCACTTCGAAGGCCGACTGGATGATCATATAGGCTTATGAGAATTTGGCTGGCATATAATATTGAACACTCTCTATGTGCCGCTGAAGACAATGAGCAGACATTCTGTGCCTTTATGACCGGTCGCAGTGTGCGCGGGGCGAAGTACCAAAAAGAAGGTCTAACCCCAGCCAATTTTGCTTGAGTAACAGTTGATAAACTTGTTAACTCTATAGTATTTGTAATGCTTTAAACAAACCTCGATGTACGACCAAGCGCTCGTTAAAATTGATTCGACTCTCTTTGTTTTGATATCGAAAAAAGCTTAGTTGCCTTTGCCTTGGTTCATTACCAACTACGCTAAAGTGAAAGAGTATCTTTAAGGCTAATTCTGCATTTTTTGTCGTTACGGTTCCAGTTTCTACTGCCCTTGAGTATTGTTCTTTGAACTCTTCAATCGTGAAATTCTGCTTTCTTATTTCTGAAATAACCATCAGAATTTCTTTTATATCAGGCAAAACCCCATGGATTTCATCGATCAACTCTTCTTTAAGGTAATTGGAGAACGCCTTATCTACCTTTTTGACGATATCAGGCCCTATCTTTGTTCTTCTCTCAGATACTGCTTCCTTAGCACAGACCTGTAGGTACCGAACAAAGTCACGAGGCCTTAACTGGGTACTTTTTGCGATATAGGTATACACATCTGTCTGTTTTTTCTGTCTGTTCCCGTACTCAATTTTTTCCGGACTAAATGCGAGTGCCCATGCTTGTTTAAAAGAGAGAGGTTCAGATGCTCGATATTTCGCCCTAGTCAACCTAAAAGCTATCAGATCTTTAATCGTGTTTTTATCCCAGTCGAGATCTAAACGAAAGTCATTCCATTTAGTTTTGTCTGAGTCTGTAAGCAAGTCGTAAATATCATCCCGAAGAAAAACAACAGGTTTGACGCCACTAGACTCGCTAGGGAAAATAGACTTAATATCTTGAACCGCTTTAAACAAGCTAGTTATTAACGAAAGGTAGTTTGATTGGCCCCCTGTTTTTATAATACTACTATAGTCTTCGTCTAACTCATCAAATACGATATAGTAGTTCGCTTCATCAATGTAGCGACTGATTACGTCCTCTAATACATCGACTTTTTCTATCCAAGTTTGATCTCCGTTATCTTCGGAAAGTTTAACTTTACCGCCTAGGCCTAGGAATTTTACACTCCATTCGTTAGCTACCCATTTTTTGATTATTCGCCTCAGATTATTGATAGGCTCTACACTTCCATAAATCTTCTCAAGCTCCAATCTGACCTCATTATCTACAGCTTCGTTTCTTACGAACATCCTACATATAGAACTGTAAATAAGGTATTTCCATAACGTTATGTACTGGTTAGGTTGGGTATAGTCTTCGTCATTTAACTCATATAGTGAGTTGAATGGAAAGTTTTTAAAAGTGAGTTTCTCGCAAAATACGTCATGAGAATTCTTGCTGAAAATATTTTGGGATATTGCTGTCTTTCCGACACCCTTTCTACCTATCACATATGAGTACTTACCAGCCTCAATTGCAGAGACATCTTTATCGTGAAAGAAATATCTTCCTGAGTCTTCGAACTTTGCATCAAGTTTCCATTCACTAATTTCCTTTAACATTTCCATCTATCGTCCTTAAATTATTATGTACTTAACACCTAATAAGCGAAACTTCATATAACACCTGTTTCCTATGAAAAACCATTAGCTTAGTTTTCAAGAGAAAGAAACTAGACGTCCGCTATACGTACACAGTTGACCTACAGCCAGCTTTGGCTGGCATCGAAAGACGAACAGCAGGCAGCCGACGCTCACATTTGCGGCTGGTTTGGAGCGCAGCGTAAAACCAGTTCGACAACATGCGTTTGTTAGAGCAGTTACGCGATATTTCGCACTGCAAAATACTCTGCCTTTTTGTATGAGTCTCTAAGGTTTTTTGGGAGCAATGAAAGTACAGCATCCTTAATGGCGGATTGACCAACCCTTAAACCCTGCTGATCGCTAAGACCCCAGGCTTCATCCGAGCAGCTACTCTTTTTAGCGAACCTGAATATATCCTCAAAAAATGAACGTACTGAAGTGAAAGCCTGGTCTTTCTGCATTGCTTCAAGGTTACACACGATTGCAGAAGAGTAATCCATTGAGGTATTTCCATCCTTCTGCCTCCTAGCGGAAATAATCAACAACTCTGCTTCTCCGCTATATTGCCATTTAGATTCAGATTCAATCTCATGAATTACGTCGGCAAATGCTTTTTCGCTAAAAAACCAATCAACCCCATCTATTCTTGCCGTTGAGTCTTGATCGGGGTAATGATTTTCTGGCCAATAGGAACCATAACCCACGCAAAAGAAATCAATAGCTTCGCCTGAGCGATGATGAAAGTAGTTCAGATGACTAACTATTTCACTTTTAGATATTGCTGATTTTGGATGAGCCAACAATATTCCAACAAGTTTTGAATTGCGAGATTCTTCAACTCTTACAGTTTGATATCGAGTTGGAGTATTCATATCTAAAAATGTCATATAGCCGATAGTGAGAATGGGTTCCTTCTTCAAATATTCAACGCGCCGAGGGAGGTCAGAACCAATCTTTTTTATTATTCCACTTAATGAATGTGCGTCGTACACGAAATCTCCTTGAGTAGTTCTAACATCTGACGATCGAGAATTCACAGTAACACTCTGTCTTCCTCATCCCTGAATTCCATACATAATTTATTCATAACAATAATACCTTACACTGGATTATGGGGTAGTTTCCAATAAATTATATGAGTGTTGCAGTGAAGTATCAGTAATAACGCTTCCCGCTTATTATAAAGAACCGTAGATACAATAAGTTAAGTGGTATTTATCTTATGTAAGTGCATTTAATGAGAATTCTCAGTCATTCCAAAACATATGGCTTAAAGTATATTTAGCATGCTTGATGAAATGAAAGTGAGGGCTGCGAAGTCGCCTATGAGCGATTCGCCCTCATCCATATGTACCATCGGCTGGTGACCGCAATTTACGCACTACCGATTTTAGGGGCTAGAATTCTGAGGAACAGCTTCATGTACAAAGGAGTCACCCAAACACGGTGAGCTATATGACTCTAAATGACTGTAAATCGACTAAGCGATTGCGCTGGTAGTTGTCAGACTTAGTAGTGCTCTGGTCAACGAAAACCTAAGAAATATCCAGTGAGAAGAAAAATGCCAGTCAGCTTTTAACTGACTGGCATTAACCATAACTGCCTAGCTTTTTTATCTATGCGTTCACAACCTTAATTGTTGCTCGCCAATACCCCCTACCGATATTCCTCGATCGGTGGGCATGAGCACATCAGGTTGCGGTCGCCGAAGACGTCGTCGATGCGGTTGACGGTAGGCCAGAACTTGTCGACGCTGACGGCGGCTACTGGATAGGCGGCCAGTTCGCGTGAGTAAGGACGATCCCAGTTGTTGTCAACGATATCGGCCAGCGTGTGCGGTGCGTTGTGCAGCGGGTTGTTGTCCGCTGACCATTCGCCGCTCGCCACTTTGTCGGCTTCTTGCTTGATCGATACCATGGCTTCGATAAAGCGGTCCAGCTCGGCTTTTGACTCTGACTCGGTCGGCTCGACCATCAGCGTACCGGCTACTGGGAAGCTCATGGTCGGTGAGTGGAAGCCATAGTCTTGCAAACGCTTCGCCACGTCCATTTCAGAGATGCCTGAGGCGTCTTTGAGCGGACGCAAGTCGATGATGCACTCGTGCGCGACACGGTCGTTACGGCCTTTATACAAGATCGGGAAATGCGGGCTTAAGTGCTTAGCCACGTAGTTAGCGTTCAAAATCGCCACTTCGGTCGCCTGACGCAAGCCACGGCTGCCCATCATCACAATGTACATCCACGAGATTGGCAAAATACTGGCGCTACCATAAGGTGCCGCCGATACCGCGCCGTTAGCGCGCGCCGTGCCCTCGATGTTGATTTGCGTATGGTTAGGCAAAAACTCGGCTAGGTGCTGTTTAACACCGATTGGCCCCATACCCGGACCGCCGCCACCGTGCGGAATGCAGAAGGTTTTGTGCAGGTTTAAGTGCGAGACATCAGAACCAATCGAACCCGGTGAGGTAACGCCCACCTGCGCGTTCATGTTGGCGCCGTCCATATACACCTGGCCACCGAAGCTATGCACCACTTCACAGACTTCGCGGATACCTTCTTCGTAAACGCCGTGAGTAGACGGATAAGTGACCATCAAGCAAGACAGGTTATCGCCCGCGTCTGCCGCTTTGGCTTTCAGGTCGGCGATATCGACGTTACCGTGCTTATCGCAATCGACCACCACCACTTTCATGTTCATCATTTGCGCCGACGCCGGGTTAGTACCGTGCGCCGAGCTCGGGATCAAACAGATGTTGCGATGCGCATCACCACGGCTTTCATGGTACTTCTGAATCGCCAACAGGCCAGCGTACTCACCCTGCGCACCCGAGTTCGGTTGCATCGACATGGCGTCGTAGCCGGTAATGTCTAACAGCCAGTCTGACAGGGTACCGATTAACTCTTGATAACCCGCCGCTTGGTCGACCGGACAGAACGGGTGTAGCTGGGCAAACTCCGGCCACGTAACCGGGATCATTTCGGCGGTCGCGTTCAGCTTCATGGTACAAGAGCCCAGCGAGATCATGCTGTGGTTCAAGGCCAAATCTTTGTTTTCCAACTGCTTGATGTAACGCAGCATGTTGGTTTCTGAGTGATAACGGTTAAATACCGGATGCGTTAGGATCTCGCTTTCCCGTTGCAACGCCGCCGGAATCGATTCCACTTCAGCAGCCGCTACCCGACCATCCAGGGTATCGACATCCAGACCGTGTTCGCTGCCCAAAATCACGTCAAATAAACGCTCGACGTCGGCACGGGTTTTCGCTTCGTCGATACTCAGACCGAATACGCCTTCGCCATCGACGCGAAGGTTGATTTCGGCGGCTTTAGCGCGTGCTAGCACATCGCTGGCGTCGCTAACGCTAAAGGTCAGGGTGTCGAACCAATGGCTGGTATGTAGTTTGATACCTTTGTCCTGCAAGCCCAAGGCGACGATATCGGTTAACCGATGAATACGCGAAGCGATGGTTTTTAAGCCTTGCGGGCCGTGATAAACGGCATAAAACGACGCCATGTTGGCTAACAATACTTGCGCGGTACAGATATTCGAGTTGGCTTTTTCGCGACGGATATGTTGTTCGCGGGTTTGCATCGCCATACGTAATGCGGCGTTGCCGCGGCTGTCTTTTGAAACACCGATAATACGGCCCGGCAACGAGCGCTTGAACTTATCGCGGGTAGCAAAGAAGGCCGCGTGTGGACCACCGTAGCCCATCGGTACGCCAAAGCGCTGCGCCGAACCGAACACCATATCGGCGCCCATCTCGCCCGGTGATTTTAACAGCACCAAGCTCATTAAATCGCTGGCGACAGCAACAATGGCGTTATTATCGCGCAGTTCGCCGATCAATTGCTCGATGTTGTGCAGTTGACCTTCGCGATCAGGGTATTGCAACAAGGCACCAAACACGTCGTGGTCGGTGGCTTCGCGCGCTGGCCCGACAATCACCTCAAAACCAAAATACTCGGCGCGCGTTTTTACCACGTCGATGGTTTGTGGAAAGACGTTATCGGCAACATAGAACGCATTCGACTTTTTATTTTTGCTGACACGCTTAGCCATACCCATGGCTTCGGCGGCGGCGGTGGCTTCGTCTAACAACGACGCGCTAGCCAAATCTAAACCGGTTAGATCCATGGTCATTTGCTGGAAGTTCAACAAGGCTTCTAAGCGGCCTTGTGCCACTTCTGGCTGATACGGCGTATAAGCGGTGTACCAACCTGGGTTTTCCAACACATTGCGGAGGATCACGTTCGGCGTCAGGGTGTCGTAATAACCCATACCAATGTACGACTTGAAGACGCGGTTTTTGCTGGCGATCTCGCGCAAGCGCGCCAGTGCATCACGTTCGCTTTGTGGCTCACCGATGCTCAGGAAGGGGTCGCGCAACACGGCGCCCGGTACGGTATCTTTAGTCAGCGCTTCCAGCGAGTCGGCGCCCAATGCAGCAAGCATGTCGCGTTGCTCGTCGGCACCTGGCCCAATATGACGGCCAATAAATTCATCCTGATGTTCAAGTTGTTTCAGCGTGGTACTGGTCATTACCTCGGCCCTGTACGTTGTGGGTTAAACGCAAAACCCCGGTGCTACACCGGGGTTCTTTCGCTTGTTACGTCCGGTTGCTAACCGCAACAGCAATGCAATAAAATTAGTCTTCGTCGACAACCGCTTGGTAACCGTTGGCGTCAAGCAGATTCTCAATTTCGCTAGCATCGTCGGCTTTGATGCGGAACAACCAACCGTCACCATATGGGTCGTTGTTGACGGTTTCTGGTGCATCTTCTAAATCTTCGTTAACCGCGACGATTTCACCGGCGATCGGTGCGTAGATGTCTGACGCCGCTTTGACCGACTCAGCCACGGCGCAGTCGTCACCAGCGGCGTAAGTTGCGCCAACTTCTGGCAGCTCGACAAAAACCATGTCGCCCAGCAGCTCTTGAGCGTGCTCAGAAATACCGACGGTAAAGGTGCCGTCACCCTCGTCACGGATCCACTCGTGCGTTGATGCGTACTTTAGTTCAGCAGGAATGTTGCTCATAATGTTTCCCTCTGTGCCGGCCACGCCAGCGCTTTATGTGTTAATACGTAATGTTAGAGAACCGATGTGCCGTTACGGACAAAGCTTGGTTTAACCACTTTTACTTTAACCAATTTTTTCCGCATTTCCACTTCCGCACTATCGCCAACCGGTTGCGGCACCCGTGCCATCGCAATCGAAAAACCCAGCGTCGGCGAGAAGGTGCCTGAGGTGATGATGCCCTCGCCGCCATCGACGATAACCTTTTGTCCATGACGGAGTACGCCACGTTCTTCCATCACCAAGCCAACAAGCTTCTCAGTGCCTGCGGCTTTTTGCGCTTCTAACGCAGCACGACCAATAAAGTCACGGTCGCTCGGTTCAAACGCCACACTCCAGCCCATGTTGGCCGCCAACGGCGAGACGTTTTCGTCCATATCTTGTCCATACAGGTTCATCCCGGCTTCTAAGCGCAGGGTATCGCGCGCGCCTAAACCACAAGGCGCCACATCGGCCTGTAACAGTGCATCCCAGAGACTAACGATTTCGGCGGCGGGAACGATGATCTCATAACCTTTCTCGCCGGTATAGCCAGTGGTGGCAATAAAATATTGATCAACCTGCTTACCAAAGAACGGCTTCATGCCGTCGATGTTGGCAAATTGCTGGGCGTCTAAGATTTGCGCCAGCTTGGCCGCCGCGTTGGGGCCTTGCAGGGCAACCATGGCAAAGTCATCGCGCTCTTTTACGCTGACTTCAAACTCGCTCGCGACTTTATTGATCCAACCTAAATCTCGCTCGCGGGTGGCCGAGTTGACCACTAAGCGGTAGTTGGTGTCGTCGAAATAATAAACGATCAGATCGTCGATCACACCGCCGTTATCGTTCAACATGCTGGTGTATTGTGCCTTGCCGGGCTGTGACAATTTTGCCACATCGTTGGCCAACAAATAACGTAAGAAGGCTTGCGCCTGATCGCCAGAAACGTCGACGATGGTCATGTGCGATACGTCAAAGACACCGGCGTCGCGGCGTACCGCGTGGTGTTCTTCGATTTGTGAACCATAGTTTAATGGCATATCCCAGCCGTGGAAGTCGACCATTTTCGCACCGGCTGCGACGTGTGCGTCATAAAGCGGAGTTCTATTCGCCATAACGGATGTTTCCTCATGGTTGCTGGCGGCTGAAAAATCAGGCTGGAATTATAGAGCCGGACGGCGCCAACAACAAATCAATATTACTTATAATGCCATTTAAAAAGTTAATAATTGGCTTTACACTATTTATATTCATTATTAGCAGCACTGCTCCAGCCGAGGCCAAACCGATGTCGGTACCGATGAAACACCTGTCTTTAGACGCGCTGCGCGCCTTTACCAGCGTGGTTGATTTAAACAGTTACACCGCCGCCGGTCAGCAGTTGGGACGCTCACAGCCGGCCATTAGCCTGCAACTGCAAAAGCTGGAAGAACAATTAGGCGCGCGCTTACTAACCCGCCAACGTGGTCGCATGCAGTTAACCGCTGCCGGCGAGGCACTGTATGCCTCGGCACGACAACTGTTGAACCTGAATGACCGAGTCTTTGCGCAGTTTCAACAGCCGTCGCTGGCGGGGCGTGTGCGACTCGGCATTCCTAGCGAGTTCGCCAGTACCCTCTTGCCACGGGTGTTGGGACAATTTGCACAGTCTTATCCGCAGGTCACGCTAGAGGTAACCTCGGCGCTCAGTGAACAGTTGCTACAACAAGACGATGAGCACGATTATGATGTGGTAGTAGCGCTGCAAGAGCCGACGCAGCAAGTCCGCAAAGACGAGCTGTTAAAGCAAGAGAGCCTAGTCTGGGTGGTTAGTTCGTTGATGCCACCGCTGGCCAAAAACGCGCCGGTGAGTTTGGTGGTGGCGCCGGACGGCTGCATTTACCGGCGGCGCGCGTTACAGGCGCTAAAAAAGTGTCAGCAGGCGTGGCGCATTAGCTACACCAACGCCGACTTTTCCGGTTTAAAGGCGGCGTTGCACAGCGGTTTGGGAGTGACGGTGCTAGCCGACAGCGCGGTGCCAGATAATTTTACCCGACTGCCCAGCAGCAAAACAATCAATAGCGCTAGCGGCTCAACGGCACTACCGGAATTAGGCCGGGTCAATTTGGTGCTGAAACAACGCGCCAGCGATAATCCGGCGGCCAGTCAACTGGCGGTGTTCCTGCGCGAACGCATTTAAGCGTTATTGACCCAGCGCGGCACGGGTTAGCAGACGTTTTAACGGCGAGACCTTGTCGGCCACCTGCAAAGCCATACCGCGTAACAATTTCGGCAACAGTTGTTGCCCATGAAAACCGCGTTTAAAGGCTTCCATGGCAGCAATCATGGTTAGCGCCGCGGCTTTGCGTTCGGCCTGATACTCGCCCAGCGCCCGCCCCCAGCGCGGTAATGGCTGTTGCGTCAGTAGCTCGGTTAAGCGTTCGGCGTCGGCTAAGCCCAAATTAGCGCCCTGTCCTGCCAATGGATGAATGGTATGAGCGGCATCGCCGACCAACACCACATGGCCGCGGTGCCACTGGCGGCTGTATTGCATGCGTAAAGGAAACGCCCGACATTCGCCCAACAATTGACATTCGCCCAGCACGTTATCGCTGGCAATTTGCAGCTCACGCATGAGCCGCTCGGGTGACAAGGCCTGTAAGCGTTCGGCTTCGGCGTTGTCTTGCGACCAAACGATGGAACATTGTTGGCCATCCGCCAGCGGTAATAATGCCAACGGTCCGTGTGCTAAAAATACCTGCCGCGCCACGCCTTGATGAGGTCGCTGGCAGCGGATCGCGGCGACCAAGGCTTGTTGTTGATAATCCCACGCCGTTAACGGCAACGCTAACCGTTGGCGCCATTGTGAGCGACCACCGTCGGCGGCAATCAGTAAGTCGGCTAACAGCGTGGTCTTGCTTGCGCCAGCGGCGCTGACGACTTGCAACTGCAAGCGTTGGCCGGGCACAAAATCATCGTTTAAGGCGGCTTGCGGCTCGGCTTCTAACTGGGCGTCAGCGATGATGGTGACACCGACTTGCTCGGCACGATCCCATAACGCTTGCTCCAGCACCGCGTTTTCAACAATCGCTCCTAAGTCGTCGGCACCCACCTCATTGGCGGCAAAATCGATCTGAGCAAAACTGTCTTTATCCCACACCTGCATCGCCTGATACGGACCTAAGCGTGCCGTTGGCAACTGTTGCCACACTTGCAACTGACTGAGCCAGGCGCGACTGCGGTGATTAATGGCGCTCACCCGCAGCAACGGTAAAGCATCGTCGCTGTTGTCATCGTCCGGTCGTTGACCGCGCTCAACCACGGTCACCTGATGTCCGGCCTGGGCCAACGCCACCGCACAACTTAAGCCAATCATACCGGCGCCAACAATGACAATCGACTGCGCTTGGTTCATGCCTTGTGTCCTACTTTAATTGTCCAGTTTTCCCATCGCCAAGGTGGCTAACCGACGTCGCGCGGGTGCCAGATGGTCGATGGCTAATAATGCTAAGTTGCGACCGAAAACCAAGGGTGCATAACGGTTAGAAAAACTGCGCACCAAGGTGTCGGTAAAGCCGATAATGCGACCATAATCGGCTTCACGCCGCAGTTTATAATCATGCAGCACGGCAAAACTGCCGCTATCAAGGTGGTCTGTCGGCGGTTGCTGACGCCAGCAGTCCAGCAGGCTAGTCACGTCGCGTAAGCCCAAATTAAAACCCTGACCGGCAATGGGGTGTAGCGCGTGTGCGGCATTGCCCATTAATAACGCACGATGTGCGGTAAACTGCGGCGCTTGCTGCAGCTTTAACGGAAAACTGTAACGTGGCCCCAAGCCGACAAAGCGTCCAGCGCGATAACCGAAGGCACGCTGGCAGGTGCGTAAAAACACCTCATCAGAAACGTCCAACATATCCGCCGCCGCATCATCATGCAGGCTCCACACCAGCGAGGCTTGGCGCGGTCCAACCGGCAGCAATGCTAACGGTCCGGTTTCGGTAAAACGCTCATAAGCCCAGCCCTGCAGGTCGCGGTCGACATCGATGTTAGCGATGACGCCGACTTGTTGGTAATCGCTTTGTTGCATGGGTAACTTTAACGCCTTCGCCACCTGCGAATGTTGACCATCGGCGCCAACCACTAGCGCACTGTGTAAACAACGGCCATCACTTAAGCTGACTGCGGCTGCCGCCTCGGTTAGCTGTACGTCATCAACGCGGCAGTCACTGAGCCAATCGATGTTAGGGTGTTGTCGGCATTGCTGATACAACAAGTCACCCAGAGTTGCCGCCGCAATGACCTGACCCAAGGCCGTTACGCCCAACTGCTCGGCATGCAGTAGTGTTAATCCGGCAAAGCCACGGTCACTAATATGAATGTGCTCAATCGGTTGCGCTGCGTGCGCAATGGGCTGCCACAGTTGCTCGCGTTGCAGAGCCTCGACCGAGCCCGCCGCTAGTGCCAGTGTACGTTTATCGTTACTGGCACCCAATGCTTGCGGCTCGACTACCGCTACCCGCCACTGCGGCTGCTGGCGAGCACTGAGCAGCGCCAGTAGTGCGCCGACCAAGCCACCACCGGCGATCAGCAGTTGATAATCTACCCGCGTTGCGCCAGCCATTGTTCTACCTCGGCCACGGTTTTGGACACCGCCGCCGTCATGTTTTCGTAACCATCGGCGGTAACGATTAAATCGTCTTCGATACGAATGCCGATACCACACCATTTTTTGTCGACGGCGACACCGTCAACCTCAGCCTGCAACGGAATATAAATGCCCGGTTCGATGGTCAACACCATTCCCGCCTGAAACGGTCGTGGTTGGCCTTGGCGTTGATATTCGCCAACATCATGCACGTCGAGTCCAAGCCAATGCCCTAAACCATGAATAAAGAAGCGTTTCCAAGTCGATTTTCGCCAATTATCGTCGAAAGTTCCGGATAATATTCCTAACTCCAGCAAACCTTGGGTGATCACCTTGGCTGCCGCCTGTTGCGCGGCAATCAGGTTACTGCCCGGCTTGACCTCGTCAAAAGCCGCCTGTTGCGCTTTCAGTACCAATTCATACAGTTGTTTTTGCGGTTCACTAAAGCGGCCGTTGACCGGAAAGGTGCGTGTAATGTCTGCGGCATAGCCCTGATACTCAGCACCAGCGTCGATTAACAGCAGATCACCATCGCGTAGTTCGGCGCTATTCTCGGTGTAGTGCAAAATGCAGGCGTTATCGCCACCGCCGCAAATGGTGCCATAAGCGGGATGCAAGGCACCCTGGCTGGCAAATTCGTGGTGTAGCTCGGCCGCTACCTGATACTCGTAACGTCCGACCTGAGCATAGTGCATGGCGCGCTTAAAGGCGGCAACGGTAATGCTGGCGGCGCGGCGCATGATATCCAGCTCTTTAGCGCTTTTTATCAGCCGCATTTCGTGTAGCAAGGGTCGCAAATCGCTGAATTGTTGCGGTGCTTTATTGCCCTTTTTGGGAGTCTGGCGCAAACCATCGCTTAATTGCCAAAGTAGCTGGTCTAACTCAGCGTTGTCACCGTGGCAACTGAATACAGTATGTACACCGTTCAGCAACTCAAACAAGTGTTCGTCAATGGTATCGGTGCTGTAAGCGGCATCGACACCCAACTTATCCAGCGCCGCATCGACGCCTAAACGACGGCCGTGCCAAACTTCGGCGTCGGCATCGGAGGGCTGACAAAACAGCGTCACCGGTGTGTTGGCCTGCGGTGCCAACACTAATAACGCATCCGGCTCGTTAAAACCGGTTAAGTAAAAAAAGTCGCTGTTCTGACGGAACGGAAATTCGGTATCGCGGCTGCGGGTCACTTCGCTGGCCGCCGCGATGACGGCAATACTATCGGCTGGCAGTTGCTTTAATAACGCCTGCCGACGGCGTTGGTAATCAGTTGTCGTTAAACTCACCATCAAACCTCTTTATCGATCGCGGTAAAACATCGAATGGCGGTTGCCATTCATGGTTGCAGACGCTTTAGTGTAGCGTCTTTTGGGTTTTACAATCGCCACCTTGCGAGTTACCCAGCTCGCTAAAACACATGATCGCCGACACCCGTAAATATTCGAGTATTTCGTAATAGGCGTGTTCGGCGTCTTCACCGTCGTCAACTTCAAAATCGACTTTGGCAATTTCGACCATATCGTCGATAACCTCGCGCAAATCGCTAGAGACGTTGGCAAGATTTTGTTGGTTAATACCAAACCCGACTAAGAATGATTGCACCCAATTGACCAACGCCTGTAAACGTTCTGGTAAAGGAGCATTATCCTCAGGTAGCAGCAATTGAAAACCCAAATCCGGGTCGCGCAATGCCGCGCAGATGTCCTGCATCAAGTTTTTCAACGTTTTTGTCAGCTCGGGATGGAACGGCTGGCCTTCGTTGGCCAAATCGCTCATCAGGGTGAGCCAGTCTTCGCCTTCAATACTGCTGCCACTGGCGACTAAGCCGGCCAAGGTGCCGTGAATTTCTGCCGGTGAGGAAAGTAACTCGTAACGCTCGAACAGTTCGTTCAAACGATCATAATTAAAGCTTTGCGTTGTCGACATAATCTTTCTTACGCTTATTGACCAAAAGCGGCCTTGAAAATAAAGTCAGTAGCACACATCCTAACACTGGCTTTACGCAGGCGCTAGCTGACAACACCCCGTCGGGCATGCCATAATAGTGTTAAAACGACCATCAGGAAGGATGTGAGCGATGACTGGCCGTACTATGGATATTCATTTACTCGACCGCAATTATCGGGTCAGCTGTCCAGATGGACAAGAGTCGGCGTTACAGCGTGCGGCAGACAACCTCAACCAACGTCTGGAAGAAACCCGTCAACGCACTAAGCTCACCAACATGGAACAGTTGGCGGTGATGACCGCGCTTAACCTGTGTCATGAGTGGATGCAAGATCAAGCCGAGCAGGCCGAGCGCCATGCCGCTTTAGAAGAAAAAATCGAATTACTGCAAGCCACTATCGAACAAGCGATTAGTGAACAACGACATGATCGTCGTTAAGCATTAATTCGTATACCTGTTTAGGGTTCCCTGGGATGTACGCCAGCAGGCTAATGTCCCTGAGCCGATGCTTTTTAATCAGGGGATCGCTGGCCCGTCATGAGCAAGCCCGGCAAGTACCGGGAAGCCTACGACGGATACCAATCGCTCCCCGCCTTGAACCAATGGGTTCAAGGGCTACAGCCACGCAGCGGCATTCTGGGGAACCACCCTCTTAGGTACAATCGGATATTACTGTTTGGCCTCTTGCACCAGCTTGCGCACGTCTTCAAGCAATTCATCGACGCGGTAAACGACACCGTCTTTGATGGTGTACTGTAAGGCCCGCTTACGCACCGGTTGGTTATTATCGTCTAAGCGAAAATGGCCGGTGCCATACAATAACTTAAAGTTGTGTAACGGGTTTTCGTCGGCAATGATCAAATCGGCTTTTTTGCCCACCGATACCGTACCAATGTCCTCCTCCATGCCCAGCGCTTCGGCGCCAGACAAGGTGGCGGCGCGAATCACTTCTAATGGGTTAAAGCCCGCTTCGCGCAGTAACTCCAGTTCACGAATAAAACCAAAACCGTAAACCTTATAGATATAACCGGAATCCGAACCGGTGGTGACGCGGCCACCGTGGTTTTTATAGTCGTTTAAAAACTGCATCCAAATGCGGTAGTTTTGCTTCCATTGGATCTCTTCGTCGGTGGTCCAGTCAAACCAGTATGAGCCGTGTGCATAACGGCTGGGTTGAAAGAAGTCCCACAACTGCGGCAAGGTATATTGCTCGTGCCAAACTGCTTGACGCTCGCGCATTAGGTCACGACTGGCTTCGTAAATCGTTAATGTCGGGTCGATGGTAAAATCTAGCGCAATCATTTCATCGCGCACCGCGTTCCATCTTTCCGAACCGGGCTTAGCCGCTTGTTGCCAGAGCTTACCCGCCTCGGCAAAACGGTCTTGCTCGTTATTGTAGTTGTAATTAGCCGGATAATTCTGAATCACCTGTTCGGTAAATAACGCTTCGGGCAAGCCGTACCAATGCTCCATTGAGGTTAACCCTAAACGTGCCGAATCTAAAGCGTTCATACGCACCACGTTAAGCTGCGCGTGGTGCATCATGGTGCCTAGGCCTTGCTGCTGAGCCTCATCCAGTGCCGCTTGCATGACTTTTGGCGAAGCCCCAAAAAACTTAATACCGGCAGCGCCTTGTTTGGCGATAAAACGCACCCAGTCACGGGCGTCGTCGGCGCCAAAAATGGGCGCCTCCCAACCTTGCCCAAAGCCGACGTAAGGCACAATGCGTGGCGAAGCAATGGCGTTTTTCTCAGCCTGCTGCTGATGCCACTGGACCCAGTCGTAGCCGTTAAAACTACCCGGTTCGCGTACCGTGGTGATGCCATGCGCTAGCCACAGCTTCAGTACATATTCGGCAGGAATACCCTCGGCCGAGCCGCCGATATGACCGTGCATATCGATAAAACCGGGCAGCACATAATGACCACGCAAATCCATTTCTTTATCACCGGCCTCGGCTTGTGGCCGCCGCTCAGCTTTAATCGGCATGCCCGGGTTACCGACGCTGACAATTTCCGTGATGCGGTCATCCTCAATGACGATATCGACCGGCCCATAAGGTGGCGCACCCTCACCGTTAACCAGCGTCACACCCCGTAAAATCAAACGTTCATAGGGTCCGTCACCACGCTCGCGCGGCGGCGCTTTAGGTGGTGCGGCCAAAGCTTGGGTAACAAAAAACAGCAAACAGATGATCGTGATCAGCGTGCGCATAAGGTATCCTAAGGTTTTATTATAATATTGAGTTAAGGTGCTGATAATTCATGCAGCATAGCAACAGCCAGCGTCAGCGGCAATTGCCAGCAACTGACCAAGCACAGCGTCAGCAATTACGCCAGCAGCTGAAGCAACGCCGCGCGGCGTTATCGCCGCAACAACGCCAGCAGGCAGCGCAACGACTGGTCGAGCAAGTGTTGCCGCTACTCGCGTCGTCACCGGCTAAATTGACCGTAGCGCTGTATCACAGCTTTGCCGACGAATTGAATACCGAGCCATTACTACAAGCGCTACGGCAGCATGGACAGCGCCTGCTGTTACCGGTATTACACCCGATTAATCGAGGCCAACTGCTGTTTTTACACGATGATGGTCAGCAAGCGCTGAACTTAAATCGCTTTGGTATTGCCGAGCCACAACTAGACTGCCGTAAGGTCGTGCCTTTAGCGCAAATTGATTGGCTGTTCACACCACTGGTCGGTTTTGATCAGCAGGGTCAGCGATTGGGCATGGGTGGTGGCTTTTATGACCGTACTTTTGGCCGCTACCCACAGCTACAGGTAGCGGGCTTGGCATATGACTGTCAACAAGTCGAGCGCTTACCCAGTGCCGCTTGGGATGTCCCCTTACCTTTAATTGTGACGCCAACACGCTATTACCGGTTTGACAGTGGTTCGCCTAGCGACAACGCTTAATGAGCCAATAAGCAAATTTTTGGCCTTTAACCAACTAACGCCTAACTAACGACGAGCAATTATTAATGGACGCCAAACAACTGAAACAACAAGCCGCACAAGCTGCGCTAGAATTCATCGAACCCAACACCATCGTCGGTGTCGGCACCGGCTCTACCGTGAATTACTTTATCGATGCCCTAGCAACCATGAAAGATGACATCGCCGGTGCGGTATCGAGTTCGGAGGCGTCAACTCAACGCTTACAAGAACACGGCATTGAGGTTATTGAGCTCAATCATACTGCCGACATTCCGGTGTATGTCGACGGTGCCGATGAAATCACCGCTCACCTGCAAATGATCAAAGGCGGTGGCGGTGCGTTAACCCGCGAAAAAGTCATCGCCGCAGTTGCCAAACGCTTTGTTTGTATCGCCGATGAGTCAAAACTGGTCGATGTTTTAGGTCGTTTTCCGTTGCCCGTTGAAGTGCTGCCGATGGCGCGTTCTTATGTCGCCCGCGAAATCGTTAAATTGGGTGGCGATCCGGTTTGGCGTGAGGGTTTTGTCACCGATAACGGCAACCTTATTTTGGATATTCACAATTTAACTATCCTTGAACCGATGAAACTTGAGCAACAATTGAATAACATCGTGGGTGTGGTGACCAACGGTCTGTTTGCCCAACGCGGCGCCGACATCGCCTTGATTGCCAGCGCCAGCGGCGTCGACCAACGCCATGCCGATTAAATCGGCGATCAGCCACTTGCACAGGACCGCGTCATGAGCGACGTATCGTTAGCCAAAGATAAAATTCAGATCCTACTCCTTGAAGGAGTACACCCCAGTGCCGTCGAAAGCTTTGAGCGTCAGGGTTATAGCAATATTGAGTACATAAAGGGTTCGCTTGACGAAGACCAACTTTGCGAAAAAATCCAGCAAGTGCATTTTCTCGGCATTCGTTCACGCACGCAGTTAACCGCCAAAGTGCTGGCGCACGCCGACAAGCTACTCGCCGTCGGTTGTTTTTGTATTGGTACCAACCAAGTCGATTTGCACGCCGCCCGTGAGCGCGGCGTGGTGGTGTTTAACGCGCCCTTTAGCAACACCCGCAGTGTCGCCGAATTGGTGCTGGCCGAGATCATCATGCTGTTGCGCCGTATTCCAGCCAAAAATATGGCGGCTCATCAGGGCGGTTGGGATAAGTCTGCTCAGGGCTCGTACGAGGCTCGCGGCAAAGTCTTGGGTATCATCGGCTATGGTCACATTGGTACACAGTTAGGTATTTTGGCTGAACAACTGGGTATGCAGGTGCGGTTTTACGACATCGAGGACAAGTTGGCGCTGGGCAATGCACAAGCGGTGGCCAGCCTGCCGAGCTTGTTAAAGCAAGCCGACGTAGTCACCCTGCATGTGCCAGAAACGCCGCAAACCCAGTGGCTTATCGGTGCCAAAGAAATTGCCACCATGAAGCCCAGTAGCGTGTTGATTAACGCGTCACGCGGCACCGTGGTCGACATCGATGCGCTCGCCAGTGCCCTCAAAAATGAACAACTGAGTGGCGCCGCTATTGACGTATTTCCACAAGAGCCAAGTAGTAACAACGAGGTCTTCGAATCGCCGTTGCGCGGTATTGCCCAGTGTTTATTAACGCCACATGTCGGCGGCTCCACCATGGAGGCACAAGCCAATATCGGTATTGAGGTGGCGGGCAAGCTGGTGCGTTATTCCGATAACGGCTCGACACTATCGGCGGTTAACTTCCCCGAAGTTAGCTTACCGACACACGCCACCTCGCGGCGTTTACTGCATATTCACGAAAATCGCCCGGGTATGCTGACCGCGGTCAACCAGATCATGGCCGATTTAGATATTAACGTGTCGGGTCAGTATTTACAGACCGACGAAAAAGTCGGTTATGTGGTGATTGACGTCGATATCGACCCAGAAGCGAAAGTCGCTGATGAGGTGGTACAACGGCTACGAGATATCCCGGGCACTATTCGTACCCGGGTACTTTATTAGTCACGGCTACATTAGTGACCGCTACATTAGTCGGCGCTACCGCTCACTTAGTCTGACGCGGGCTTGTTGCTCGCGCTACCTTTGACCGTGCGCTCCATCGACTCTGGCGAGACATGGCGCACGTCTTTACCCTTGGCAAAGAACACGATGTACTCGGCGATGTTCTGACAGCGGTCGCCGATGCGTTCTAACGAGCGCGCCGACCACAACACGTCCATAACCTTAGGAATACCGCGCGGATCTTCCATCATGTAGGTCATCAGCTGGCGGGTTAGCGCCTCATATTGACGATCGGCCTGCGCGTCTTGCTGATGCACTTCTAATGCCGCTTCAATATCCATGCGAGCAAACGCATCCAAGACTTTATGCAGCATTGCTAACACTTGCGAGCCGAGGTTTTCCAGACTGATCAAAAATTGCTGCTGGTCCTTGTTAAAGCTTTCTTTGGCCACGCGCGCGATACGCTCGGCTTCATCGCCAATGCGTTCGAGGTCAGCAATAGTACGGAAAATCGCGATAACCAAACGCAAATCGCTGGCAGCTGGCTGCCGTTTAGCGATGATTTGAATACAAGCTTCGTCGATTTGTACCTCGAAATCGTTGACTCGATGGTCGCTGCTTAGCACCCGCTCGGCCAACTCTTGGTCAGAGTTCTCAATCGCCATTAAGGCATTGTGCAGCTGTTGCTCGACCAAGCCGCCCATGCTCAATACTTTATTACGAACCGCTTCTAGCTCTTCGTTAAATTTGCCAGAAATGTGTTTACTGGTGTTTAAATTGGCATCCATTTGCATCGCTCCTATTAACCGTAACGACCCGTAATGTAGTCTTCAGTTTTCTTTTCTGACGGCGTGGTAAATAACGTATTGGTATCGGCGTACTCAATCAGTTTGCCCATATACATAAAGGCGGTTTGGTCCGATACCCGCGCCGCTTGTTGCATGTTATGGGTAACGATAACCACGGTGTACTTGGCTTTTAACTCGGTGATCAGCTCTTCGATGGTCAGCGTCGAAATAGGATCCAATGCCGAGGTCGGTTCGTCTAACAACAACACTTCCGGTTCAATGGCGATGGAACGGGCGATTACCAGCCGCTGTTGCTGACCGCCGGATAAGCTGAACGCACTATCATTCAGACGATCTTTAACTTCGTCCCATAGCGCCGCACCCTTTAACGAGTTCTCTACCACTTCGTCGAGTACGCGGCGGTCACTGACACCCATTAAGCGCATGCCGTAGACCACGTTCTCGTAAATCGACTTAGGGAACGGATTGGGTCGCTGAAACACCATACCAATGCGTCGACGCAAGGCCGCCACATCGACATCTTTATCGTAAATATTTTTGTCGTGCAGCTTGATCTCGCCTTCAATGCGACAAATCTCGACCAAGTCATTCATGCGATTAATACAACGTAACAGCGTTGATTTACCGCAGCCCGATGGGCCGATAAACGCGGTTACCCGGTTTTTCGGGATGGCCATCGACACTTGATGTAGCGCCTGATTTTCACCGTAATACAAATTCAGGTCATTAATGGTTAACGCCGTTTGTTCGGTTGTTAAGTTCGCTAAATCAAGCGTTTCTGTATTGCTTGTGTTCGGAGTAACCGAAATCATATAACTCACCTTACTCTCGTCTTAATCTGAAATTCGTGTCGACTTACTGTTCAAGCGCACGGTATTTTTCGCGCAGGTGGTTACGTACCCCTATCGCGGTTAAGTTTAGGCCAATAATGACCGTGACCAACAGGAATGAGGTTGCATAAACCAGTGGTCGTGCTGCTTCGACGTTGGGGCTCTGAAAGCCGACATCGTAGATATGAAAGCCTAAATGCATAAATTTACGGTCTAGATGGAAGTACGGGAAGTTACCGTCTACCGGTAACATCGGCGCCGACTTCACCACTCCCACCAACATCAGTGGTGCCACTTCGCCAGCGGCACGGGCGACCGCTAAAATCAAACCGGTCATAATGGCCGGCGACGCCATTGGCACGATAATACGCCAGATGGTTTCAGCTTTGGTCGCACCTAACGCTAAGCTACCCTCGCGCACCGAGCTAGGAATACGCGATAAACCTTCCTCGGTCGAAACAATCACTACCGGCAGGGTCAAGATGGCAAGTGTTAGCGCCGACCATAATACGCCCGGTGTACCAAAGGTTGGGCTGGGTAACGCTTCGGGATAAAACAGCTGATCTAACGAGCCACCGACCATATAGACAAAGAAACCTAAACCGAACACGCCATACACAATCGACGGCACACCGGCTAAGTTGATGACGGCAATACGAATAATTTTAGTCACCGCGTTGCGTTTGGCATATTCGTGCAGATAAATCGCGGCAATCACACCAAACGGGGTCACGATAATCGACATCAACAGCACCATAAAAACGGTGCCGAAAATGGCCGGGAATACGCCACCCTCGGTGTTCGCTTCGCGCGGATCTTGGCTAACAAATTTACCAATTTGTGCAAAAAAGTGTCCGGTCTTTTCAAACACATTCATGTCATTTGGAAAGTTGGCGTCCAACACCCGGTACATCGGAATGCGCACTTGTTCGCCGCGCATGTCACGCATCACCACCGCATCACGACGCGCTTGCTCACGAAAATCAAACAGATGCTTTTCGACCTCACGGTATTGTTCGCGCAAGGCCGCTTGTTGCTCAGCAATGCGCTGTTCGGCAGTGGCGTCTAACTCGCCCTTTAACTCCAGCGAGCGCCGCTCAAGACGCAATTCGTTGAGCTGATAGTTGATGTGATTGATCTCGCCTTCTTCAAGCTCTGTGGCTTGTTCATTGAGCGCCACCGCACGTTCGATGCGTTCAAATAAAAGGCTTCTTAACTGGGCCGGATCATCGACTACGGATTCGCCATTTTCTAGTACATCGGTCACGTAGCCATAAAAATTACCGTCCTTGCTGCGCTCTAACACTGCCAGATCTGCCGGCTGTTGGTCGGCGCTAATCGATGTCTCTAGTACCCAAGTAAAATCCAACGGCACAAACTCACGGTTACCGATTTTCACCAAGTAACGCTCGACCGTCAGGTGCTCGTAGTTTTCTAAAAATACGCCGGATTCTTCTAACCGCGTGACCGGGATTTCCTCGCTGTCGTATACCTCGCCGATCAGCGTACGTTGGCTACCATCGGCAGCCGTTACTTGAAATTCGTGAATAGCCGCAGGCCAAAAGAATGATAGCCCGCGCCAGCCGATCAACAACAGCAATCCCAGCACCGCAATCAAACTGACACTCACTGCGCCTGCTGTTAACCAAATCCATGGCTTGCCGGTTTTAAACCACTTATTCATGTTTAACCTCTCGCCGTTTACATGGAACTGTATTTGTCGCGCAGGCGTTGGCGCACAAATTCAGCTGCTGTGTTGAAGATGAAAGTGAAGATAAACAGCACGAAGGCCGCCAAGAACAGGATGCGATAATGTGAACTGCCGACTTCCGATTCAGGCATTTCAACCGCTATGTTGGCCGACAAGGTGCGCATTCCCTCAAAAATATTCCAATCCATGATCGGCGTGTTACCGGTCGCCATTAATACAATCATGGTTTCGCCGACGGCGCGCCCCAAGCCCATCATAATGGCCGAGAAAATCCCTGGACTGGCGGTTAACAACACCACTCGCGTGAGCGTCTGCCAAGGCGTAGCGCCTAACGCCAACGAGCCCTGAGTTAAATGCTTCGGCACACTAAAGACGGCATCTTCGGCAATCGAGAAAATGGTCGGGATCACGGCAAATCCCATGGCAATACCGACCACCAACGAGTTGCGTTGATCAAAGGTGATGCCCAGTTCATTGGTGAGGTAACCACGCACGTTGCCATCAAACAGCCAGTCCTCGATCAGCGGGCTCATGCCAAAGGCAAAGTAGCCAACCAGCAAAATAATTGGCATCAGTAGCAAGGCCGCACGACCATCGCTCACTTTACTGCGGATATGGGTCGGCAAGCGGCTCCAGATAAATGCGGTGGCAATGATGGCTAACGGCACCAACACCAGAACCGCCATCATTCCCGGCAGATATTGTTCGACCAAGGGCGCTAACCAGAGCCCCGCCAAAAAGCCCAAGATAACGGTCGGTAAGGCTTCCATGATTTCAACCGTGGGCTTAACCGCTTTACGCACCGACGGCGACATAAAGTAGGCTGTGTAAACTGCGGCGGCCAAGCCGATAGGTACAGCAAATAACATGGCGTAGGCAGCCGCTTTGATGGTACCAAACGAAATGGGTACTAAACTGAACTTGGGTTCAAAGTCATCGGAGCCGGAGGTCGACTGCCAAGTATATTGCGGCTCGGGATAGCCCTCGTACCAGACCTCATGCCATAAACCGCTCCAAGTCACCTCGGGATGTTCGTTATCGACGTCAAACAGATGCAGACGGCCGTCGCTTAACGCTAGCAAGTGATTAGCACGCGGATCGATAACCGCTTGCTGTACCGCCACACCGGCTGGACGTTGATGATACAAATCAGCCTCGGAGGTGGTGTGGAAGATATTCAGTTCACCATCGGCGGCCACGCTGTAAAATGTGCGTCGATAGTATTCCACCACCAGCGCTTTAACCGCACTGTTACCGCTATCAAAGCTACGAATAAACTGATAATTCCGGCCTTCATCAGAAGCCACCTGAAACCATTGTGAGATCTTACCGCTGTCGTGACCAATGATAATCGAGGACGCCCCAGCCAATAACTCCACGGTAGTGATTTTACCCATGGCTTTATTGTCTGAAATGAGCAACTGACGTTCGCTGACATTACCATCGCTGCTAACATCATAAACGTGAATACGCTCACCACGACGCACCATCAACTGGCGTAGGTCGGGTGTCATTTCCAGCTCGTCAATGACACCGTTAAAGGGAATTTGCTGATAGCTCGCCTCAAGCGTGACGGCACCGGTTAAAAAGTCTTCATTGGCATTAAAACGGGTCAGCAGTAAATCGCCTGCCGCGGTCACCGCAGCGAACTGCATGGTGGCGTCGTCATACTCATAGACGAGCTGGTTTAACTGGCGTTGCTGCTGGTCAATCAATAACGGTTGGCCGTCGTTCAGCACCTCGACATAAGGTTCAATTAAGCGCTCATTGTTAGGAAAGCTAACACTAAACTTTGGCTGTACGATCAGTGCTCGACCACCGCTCATCGCGTAAACATAGCGATTATTGACCGGCAGCGTCGCGTCAAAGGCAGTAATGTCAGCCGCATCGAGCAATTGCTGTTGTAACAGTACCTGCCCCGCCTGACGTTGCTGCGAGGGTTTATCCTGAACCGCAAAAAAGGTCACCAGCCCTTGGTCGTCAAAGCGATAACCAATTTCGCCTTGCTCTTCCATGCCCAGTGCCAGCGTTTGGCCTTGGCCTGGCGCCGCAAAATCTGTTAACGGCTCAACCTTGACTGAGCGAAAAATGGGTTCTACGACGTATAATAAGTAGAAGAAAATCATCAGCAGCGCGATTAATACCATGCTACCGCCTAAGGTCACACCCCAGCGGGCCATGCGATCTTTGAGCAAGCGGCTGCGATTTGCTGCTAAGTATTTCGACGAGTTGGAAGCCATGAAATACCTCTAACCATTTTAAAGTTGCCGAAGTATACCGACACTATATGACAGTATTGTTACATGGCTGTCATAAAATATTCACAGAAACGGTGCATGCTAGGGATAACACAGCATAAGGATAAGGTACCGTGACCGAATTGCCTATTTACGCTAAAGAATTAAGTTGGTTAGCCTTTAATGAACGGGTCTTGCAAGAAGCCGCGGATAACGATAACGCGGTCATCGAGCGGGTGCGCTTTTTAGGGATTTTCTCCAATAACTTGGATGAATTCTTTCGGGTTCGGGTGGCCGATGTGCGACGCCGCATTCAATATGCCGCCAGCGATAGCATTCGCGCCTACGAAGAACAGCTATTGCAATCAATTCAAAAGAAAGTGCTGCAATTGCATGAGGACTTTGAGCGCATTCGGTTAGAGGTCTACAGCAGCCTAGCTAAAAAGCACATTTACATACTCGAAGAGCAGCAATTAAGCGAGCGCGATGTCGACTGGTTAAAGGGTTACTTTCGCGACACGCTGCTACGTTACTTAGTGCCGATATTTATCGATACACATACCCATGTTGCCGCCCGCATGGATGAGGATTCAGCCTATCTGTGCATTCAGATCCAGCACCAAGACAATATTCGCTATGCGTTAATTGAAATTCCCACGCATGAATTGTCGCGCTTTGTGCAACTCCCTGCCGAAGGCTCTAAGCGTAAGAAAAAAGTGGTGCTGCTGGATAATATTATCAGCCTGTTTTTGCACGAGATCTTTCGTGGCCTGATTGAGTTTGATGGGTTACAAGCATTTTCCTTAAAAATGACCCGTGATGCCGAGTTCGACGTCAGCGAAGAGATAGACCAGAGTGTACTTGAACAGATGGAAGAAGGCTTGAAGCAACGTATTCAAGCCAAGCCGTTACGTTTTGTTTATGACAAAGCCATGCCCTCGGCGATGCTGCGCTTTTTGGTCAAACGCTTAAACCTCAGCGCCTATGACGCGGTAGTTCCGGGTGGCCGTTATCGTAATTTCCGTGACTTTATTCGGTTTCCCAATGTCGGCCGTAAATCTTTGCAAAATGCACCGCTGCAGGCGCTCGACCACTGGCAGTTTGAAGCCTATCCATCGGTATTCTCGGCCATCGACGCGAATGATATTTTACTCTACTACCCTTATCACAAGTTTCGCCATTTAACCGAAATGGTGCGGCAAGCCGCCTGCGACCCACAAGTCACACATATCCGCTTAGCCATTTATCGTGTGGCAAAGCATTCGCGTATCATCGGCTCGCTGTTAGACGCCGTACACAACGGTAAATCGGTGTCGGTGGTGGTCGAGCTACGAGCCCGTTTCGATGAAGAAAATAACATTGAGTGGGCACGCTTAATGACCGATGCCGGTATTCAGGTGTCGTTTGGTATTCCGAATCTAAAGGTACATAGTAAAATTTGCCTGATCACGCGCAAACAGGACGATGTCGTACGTCAATATGCGGCTATCGGCACCGGTAACTTTCACGAGCATACCGCCAAAGTGTATACCGATTTTACCCTGTTTACCTGTCAGCCGGCTATTACTCAAGAAGTCGAGCAGGTCTTCGATTTTATTGAGCATAGCTACAAACGTTACCGTTTTAGCTCATTATTGGTATCACCGCTGAATCAACGCGAACGACTGCTGGCCTTGATTCAACGTGAACAGCAACATGCTCAGCAACGGCAAACGGCGTGGATAGAAGCCAAGGTCAATAATTTAGTCGATGTGGAACTGATTCAAGCCCTTTATGCCGCCAGTCAAGCGGGTGTTAAAATCAAACTGATAGTGCGAGGCATGTGTGCCTTAGTGCCCGGCATCAAGGGCATTAGCGATAATATAAAAGTGATCAGTATCGTCGATCGTTTTTTAGAACACCCGCGGGTGATGGCCTTTGCTAACGGCGGCCAGCGCGAAGTGTACATCGGTTCAGCGGACTGGATGGCGCGTAACCTCGATCAACGCATTGAGGTCAGCGTGCCGATTAACGACGCCAAACTGCAACAACAAATTATGGATATTCTAGCGTTACATTGGCGCGATACCACCAAGGCCCGGGTGATCGACGCCGAGCAACGTAATCACTATGTGAAGCGTGGGAATAAACGTAAATTACAGTCGCAATTGGCTATTTATGACTATTTAAAGCAGCAAAATCGTGCCAGCGAATAAACCACTGCGCACGTTCTTAGCACCACTTTATCGATGAGGCCAGTGATGACCGATAAGCCTGTAAGCACCGCACCGGAGCATACCGCAAATGAGTCACATCAGACCCAAGCAGCTGAGCAGTTTGCGGCACTGGATTTAGGCTCTAATAGCTTTCACCTGATCACGGCGCGAGTCGTCGATGGTGCCTTACAACCGCTGTTAAAACTCAAACAACCGGTACAACTGGGAGCCGGTATGGACGATAAGCAAAGTTTGAGTCAGCAAGCGATGCAGCGCGGTTTTGAGGCACTGCATATCTGTGCACAGCGATTACAAGGATTTGCCCCAGAGCAGGTGCGCGTGGTCGCTACGCATACGCTACGTAAAGCCAGTAACGGACGTGAGTTCTTACAGCGCGCAGCCACCATTTTGCCCTATCCTATCGAAGTCATTTCAGGTCACGAAGAAGCACGACTGATTTATCAAGGCGTCGCGCAAACGGTCGCCGGTCAAGCGACACGGATGGTCATCGACATTGGCGGCGGCAGTACCGAGTTGATCGTCGGCGACGGCAGCCAAGCGCGTTTTGTCGCTTCTCGCAGTATGGGTTGCGTCAGCTTTACCGAACAATTTTTTGCTAACGGAAAAATTAGCAAGAAGCGTTTTCATAAAGCCGTAGTCGCTGCGCAGCGCGAAGTCGAACCGTTATTATCGCAACTTAACCGTTACGACTGGACTACTGTCATTGGCACCTCCGGCACTATTAAAACCATCGCTGCCGTGGTCAAAGATTGTGGCTGGAGCGAAGGTGGCATTACCCATGCCAGCTTGCTCGAGCTGCAACAATGGCTGCTCACACAGGGTCATGCTGACGCGCTTACTCATAAAGCTATCGCGCCGGAGCGACAATCGGTGATGGCGGCCGGGTGTGCGATTCTGCTCGCCATTTTTAATGAACTCGAACTCGATTATCTCAGCGAACACGATGCCGCTCTCCGTGAAGGTGTGTTGTACGAATTAGCTGCACAACAACTGCAAGGCGATGACGTTCGCCAACGCACCATCGATGCCATCGCCAAGCGTTATCAAGTGGACGAGAATCAAGCCGCACGAGTAGCGATAAGTGCCGATAAACTGTTCCACGGCTGTCAGCACGCGTGGGCCCTAGAGCGACCGATTTGGTATGCCTTACTAAGTTGGGCAGCCAGGTTGCACGAAGTGGGCTTGCATATCAATAGTAGTGGCAAGCATAAGCACTCGGCCTATATTCTTGCACATGCCGACCTACCCGGCTTTAACCGCGAACAACAAGACATTCTAGCCGCTATTGTGCGCTTACAGCGCAAAAAGCTACAACCATCAGCATTACCTAAAACCCGTTTATACCCGCTGCGCCAAGTACAGCGCCTGGTGGCTATCATACGTTTAGCCGTATTGGTTAATCAGGACCGACAGTCAGACCCAGTGATAGCCAAGGTACATGCCGAGCAAGATAATTTAACCCTGCAACTGACTCCCGATCGTCAGCAAGACATGGTATTGCAAGCCGATCTATTGAACGAGCGACAACAGCTAGCCAAACTCAATATCGAATTGCTTTGGGCGTGATCAGCAGCGTGCTTAATCTAAAAAGCCCAGTCCGAGGACTGGGCTTTCGTTATTCAACATCAAATAGACTGCGGTATTAGAAACGGTAGTTTAAACCCACAGTCACCGTGTTCATCGGCGCGGCGTGCAGACGATAATGGCTAACACCTAATTTCACCGCCCAATGCGAGTTAACCTGATAGCGAGTGAAGGTCTCTAACACCATCACCGTATCGTCGTTTTCCAGCATCTGTACTGTTCGCCCTTGACGGAAATCACTATCACTGCGCATGCGCCAAACACCTAAACGCACGCCGGGACGCCATTGTTCGGAATCGGTAAATGGCGTCAGCAGCAAGCTCAGCTCTGGACCTTTACCTGATACCGGCCAAACATCTTTCAGGCTATCAGTATCAACATCTTCGGGTAAACGAGCAAAGCTGGTGGTGATCTCGTTGGTATCCACCCAAGCTAATTCAAACGCTAGCACCGGGTTGACTTGCCAGCCACCATATAAACGTAGGCCTTGGCGTGATTTATCATCAATGTTCAAACCGCTGTCGGCATAACCTAGGGCGGCTAAATCGGCTTCCACCTGCTCGGCTTTCACGTCGCTATGGATTTGCAATGCCTCTGCGCCTAAGTACCACTCTTGCGCGGCCGCTTGGTGCGTGACACCCAATACTGCCAACGCCATTAACGCCGAACGTTTGAGTGCCTGACGGATCGCGCGAGTCCGCAGTCCTAATAACGCACCTAACAACAGCAACAAGCCGCCACCGATATTACCACCTGAGCGAGTTTCGGCTGGGCGGGTTGGCTCTGGCTCCACCGGCGGCTCTGGTTCAACTTCCGCTTCGACAGCCAGCACACCCGGATCGCGAATACTGCCGTTAACCTGACCGTCGTCGTCGTTCGGACCACCATCTTCGATGAACAAGCGCACACAGCCATGACCCGCACTCAGACCCGGCGTCCAACTGTCAGCCGAGACCACCGGACAACGGCCATTGCTCATTTTCTCCGCACTGTCGATACGGTTCGAGTCATCTTCGACAAAGGTCTGCCATTGGCCATCGATCCACTTGCGCCAGACCGCGCCTTGCGGAATGCTGACACCGCTGACCAAAGGTATCGCCACCGGCACGATATCGCCTGGAGCAGTGATATCGACCACGTTAAAGTTGACCATTGCGCCAAGTTGGTTAAAGCCTTCGTCCTCGCCCAACGACGCGTCATTTAGCACAGTACCAAACTGCTGACTTTGCCATGACTGCTCGGCACTTAACACACCCAAGGTCAGCGTGTACAAGCTCGGCACTTCAATAAAGCCATCTTCATTCTCACCACAAGCACTTGAGCGTGCGCTGCCAACGGCTGCTGGACAGATGGCCAGGCGGTTTAACCGTTCAGCGTTCTGGTCAGCCGCTGTCGGCAAGCCTTTCACCAAGCCCGCACAGTCATTATCCGGACAGCTATCAACCACAGTCAGTGTTATTTCGGCCTGACCGCTACGCTCTGCCGCAGTGGCTTCGACGCTGATCAGGTAGCTGCCGTTGTCGACACTTTGTGGGTCAAAACTAGCGCTGCTTCCTGCGACGCTCAAGTCGATATCCGACTGCCAGCTAAATTCAGCGTCGGCACCACTTTTCAGTGCCGCAGTCAAGGTTACCACGCCGCTGTCACGACTGACGATGCGCGTTTGCTGCTCACTCGCCTGATGACTACTTAGCTGTACCGTTAACGGCAGTGCTTGCTCGGTTAAACGCAAGGTCGTCGTCGCCGGTGAACCAGCGAGGGCTTGCTCAATATCAGCTAGCGTTAACTGCACCTCGGTAGCCGATGCGCTTGCTTGCATACTCAACACTTGCTGTAACGACTGTGGTTCGTCAAAACTTAACGCTAACGGCGACTGACCCAGAGCATCGCGATTCAAGGTCGCGCTGACCGGATATTCAATCGGCTCATCGCTCAACCAAACACCGACATCAACGGTCTGCTCTTGCTGCGCTAGCTGTCGTGACGCGCTAAACGCCAAGTACGGCATGACATCAAAACTCAGTTCTGTGATCTCACCTGAGACTTCATCACGGAAGCGTAAACTATAGCGACCGGTCAGTTCGGCCAAGAAGATAAAACTACCGTCTTCTTGCAGGCTAATCAGCGCTTCAGCCTCGGCACCTTTTAGGCGTGTTTCAACACCACCGCGTAGACGGTCAACCCATTGTAAGGCCTTATCACCGGCACCACCGTTAAGGCGGAAGCCAACCGCTTGCGATCCACCAACCGGACCATCCTGGTCTTTTTCGGCGTCGGTTGAGTCATACACATGAATTATCAGCTCGCAGTCTTCTGTCACGCGTGCCGTGGTAATCGTCATATCTGAGCGTGACGCGGAACAGCTACCGGCCAGTACCACATAGTCTTCAACATCAGCTAAGGTCAGTGTGAAGCTCGCTCTCTCACCTCGCTTAACAGTTTGTGAAGCCGGCGTCACCTGGCCATTACCCTCAACCCGAGCAGTCACCGTCACTTTAGCTGACTCCTGCCATTGAGCAACCACGGTCACGTCATTAGCCGGCATCGTCTCGGGTATCGCCGGCTGCCAACTGACAAAGGTGTGGTCTTCTTTCGTAGGCGTTTGTGGCTTAGCAACCTGAGCACCGAAATCTGCCGTCAGAGGCTCTATAGCGCTACCTCCATCAGTGTCAAACGTAATGGTATATTGGTTAACTTGCCATTGTGCTTTTACCGTTAAGTTTTCAGCTGGCATTGTTGGCGGTAACTGCGGCGTCCAGCCTTTAAATGTATAGCCCTCACGAGTCGGGGCAGTCGGAGCGTTCACCGTAGCACCATAACTGTAGGTTTGGCTTTCGATAGCACTACCACCATCACTATCAAAAGCAATGATATAGCTATTAGCTTGCCACTGTGCGATCGCCGTGACGTCATTGGCAGGCATGGTGCTCGGTAATACCGGACTCCAACCGACAAAGGTATAGCCGAGGCGGGTAGGCGCTACCGGTGCAGTGACAGTCGCACCGTAATCGATGCTTTGCGCCGCAACCGCACTACCACCATTGCTATCAAAGCTCAGCGTGTAGCTATTAACCTGCCATTGTGCAGTCACCGCAACGTCGTTGGCGGGCATCGTGCTCGGTAATGCCGGGCTCCAGCCGGTAAAAGAATAGCCGGTACGAGTAGGCGCCGCGGGAGCAGTGACGGCCGCACCATAATTAACGTTTTGCGCCGCAACCGCGCTACCGCCGTTGCTATCAAAGCTCAGCGTATAGCTATTCACCTGCCACTGCGCCGTTACCGTGACGTCATTGGCTGGCATAGTGCTCGGTAATGCCGGGCTCCAGCCGGTAAAAGTATAACCAGTGCGTGCCGGTACGGTCGGTAAGGGAATCGCTTCGCCAAATTCGACAATTTCAGTTAACGGTGTGCCTGCGCCAAGATTAAAAGTAACAGTATAAGAGTTCTTCTGCCACTGTGCCGTGACACTCAGATCTTCACCCGGCATGGTGCTTGGTAACTCTGGGCTCCAGCCGGTAAAGGTATAACCGGTGCGAGTCGGCGCGGTAGGTGCGGTCACGCTGGCACCATAAGCCACTTCCATATCAGCCACGCTACTGCCGCCCGCACTGTCAAAGCTAATGGTGTAGCTCTTTAATTGCCATTGCGCATACAAGCTAACCGCACTGCTAATCAGCGGTAAATTAGTGGTGTAGTTAGTACCCGAACCGTCACTGGCAGTATTCCAACCCGTGAAGTTGTAATGCTCGCGAGTCGGCTGTGGTAACTTGATAGTCGAACCAGGGAAGTACTTAGTCGCTACGGCTCCAGCACCTTGCTGCTCATCTAAGCTGACACTCACCGTCGGTATTAAACGTGCTAGGTTTTGCGCAGGTTTACCGCCCGCCGAGCTGAATGAACCGGTCAGATAAAGACTATCGTTAGCGGCGTCCAAGCCATTAATTAGCTGATTAACACTCGTGTCTGGTTGTTGGAAAGCACCGTTTTTAAGAACGTATAAACCGCTATCGCTACCTAAGAACAACTCCTGCTTAAACGATTGCAAGGTTTTTCCAGAGCCAACGTCGCTGTCGCCAACATTAGACCATTGACTGCCATCCCAAGCCGCAACGCCGCTGGCACTGACGCTCTCATTCATGCGATAGATATTGCCGGTCACATACAGAACATCGTCGTGTACCGCCATGCTCAGCACCATACCCGTGACGGCATCAAGCTCTAGCGGGTACCACTGCTCGCCATCGAATGCAGCGACTTTAAATAGTAAAAAGCCCTCTGGGTTATAGAAGCGACCGCTAACAACCACTTCACCTTGGTACTCGACAACATCAGTTGGCCCATAGTGAACTTGATAAGGAAAATCAACGCTTAACCATTGACTGCCATCCCAACGAGCCATACCAGTGGCAGACTCGCCACCCGCAGAGCTAAAGTCACCCAAGATCCATAACTCGTCGTTGATCACTTTTACGCGATAAACGGTATTATTCACACCGATCGTTAATGGCTGCCAAGTTTGTCCGTCGCTATCCCAACGCGCCACGTGTGCCACCGCGGAGCTACCACTATGGTCGAATGCTCCGGCCGCATAGAGTTCACCTTGGTAACTCGCGATGGTCGTTACCGTACCGTTAAAACCGTCTCCCATTGCGTGCCATTGCGAGCCGTCCCAACGCGCAATCCGGTTTGCTGCAATACCTGAGATTTCAGTAAAGTCACCACCGACAATGGTATCGCCATCATATTCCGCGACCACCTGTGTCGAACCGTCAAGGAAGGTCGATTGAAAACCTTGCCACTCGCTATCATTGTTCAAGCGCACTAAGTTAACAACGCCATTTTTATCGAGCAGACCGCCCAATAAAATTTCGTTGTCGAACTTAGCGATGCGGTAGATACGAATCACCGTACCGGCGTAAAGCCCCAAACCATCACCAACGGCTTGCCAACTGCTGCCGTCCCAAGCGGCAATACCTAAGCTACTAATGCCGTCGGCCGTTTCAAATTGACCGCCAACGTAAAGCTTATCGTTATCAGCATATAGCGAATAACCCGCATCGGATAAACCGCCACCCACCGCTGACCATGCGCTGCCATCCCATGCGGCTATGTATGGGAGAGCATGACCTCCAGAGCCAGTAAATTGACCGGTTACATAAAGTTTGCCTTGGAACTCAACCGCATCGTTAACGGTGGTATTCAGACCTTCACCCAGACTAGACCATGAGCTACCGTCCCAACGGGTGATGTAGTTATGGTTTTCACCATTGACCATGTAAAAAGAGCCAACGACGATTAAATCGCCATTGTATTCCGATACCGAATTAACGGTACCCTGGTCAGGGCCACCCATCGCATGCCAATTGCTGCCGTCCCAACGCGCAATGCGATTAACGCTAATGCCGCCCGCAGCAGTAAAAATACCGCCGGCTATCAGCTCACCGTTATAAACAGTTAGATCGACCACCGACGAGTTAAGGCCGTCACCGAGCGCTTGCCAATTGTTCCCATCCCAGCTCGCAATACGCAGTACACTCTCGCCGCTGGCAGTAGTAAATGAGCCGCCGACGATCAGTTTGTCATTAAAAACCGTCATCGCATAAACCGCGTTGTTAACACCATCGCCCAATTTTTGCCAACGATAACCGTTCCAACGTGCGATATAATAAACTTGCTCACCAGCAACTTGTGCAAACGTGCCACCGACGTATAAGTCACCCTGATATTCAACCATGGCGCGAACCTGATTGTTCGGCGAGCCACCAGCATCCGGTGCAAACGCTTGCCAGTTAGCGTCACTAAAGGTCGGGTCGATGAGTACTGGATAACGAGCGGCACGGTCGTCGACTTCAATCGTCAGCCGATTGTGAGCCGTGGCACGCATGGTTGCCGCCAGTCGCTGACCATCGGCATCTATAACTTGCAATTTGTGGTAGCTGAGTTCGCGACCGTTTGCCGTGGTCACGTTGACACCCTGCCCCGCACCAGCAACGTTCGCGCCTTGAAAAGCCAAGGTTAGACTCAATGCGCCGTCGCCTTGAGGGCGCTGAGAAATTAAGAAGTCTTGCCGCACACCATGCATCGAACTACTAAAAATTTCGGTCAACTGTTGACGCTTAAGCAACACCCGTTGCGCATCGGTTACCACATGACCGGCGCTTAGTAGCTGCTGTTGTATGCGTCCCAAACTAATTGGGCGAACCGACACCTGCTCGTCAGCTCCCTGTTCGTGCGCCACCGTTAAGGTAGCGCCTTGCGCATCAATCTGAGCCTGCAAACGCTGCATTGGCGAGGCCAGCGAAACCGCCCCGTTAGTCAGCACACGCGGCGCATAATCGCTGTTATCTACAGCAACATCGTTTGTCGCCAGCGCTGATGCGAGCGGTAAACTCGACAATAGTACAAATTTGTACAGCCAAGACTTAACATTAATCATAATCACGACTCAATCCACACAAAGATAACGTGATTATAACACTGTAAATATTCGTAAAGCTTGCTTTTTTTAATGACTTTTTATTGTAAAAAGCAAAAACCTTATAAAATAAAAGGTTAAAACAAATAACCCTTACAAATCAACAGCTAAAATGACGTCAGCATTAAAAAACTGACGTCAAAAGACGTCATAAAAGCGATGGATAAGCTTCATGTTCAGCGCTTGACCATACGCTAGATTGAACCTCTCCTATATGCATTTGTTGCATCAGCCACATACATAATCTTGACTGACCAATACCGCCACCAATGGTGCTGGGTAACTGCCCCGCTAATAACTGTTGATGCCACGGCAAGGTCGCTAAATGCTGTTGTCCACTCAGCGCTAACTGCGCTCTTAAGGCGCTAGCGTCGACCCTGACTCCCATCGACGACAACTCAATAGCGTCATCTAAAACGGGATTCCATAATATAATATCGCCGTTTAGCCCCACCGTGCCGCTACTGTCAGACGTCGACCAATCGTCGTAATCAGGCGCCCGCAAGTCATGTACTTGACCGTCGCTAAGCTTCGCACCAATCCCCATCAACAGCACCGCACCATATTGCCTGGCGACCATTCGCTCACGCTGTTTCGCCGGCAACTGCGGATATTGCTGCTGCAATGCTGCACTGTCGATGAAGGTCAATTGCGGCGGCAATGTCGGTGTTGTTAATTGAAACTGTTCGGCATAGTCCGCAGCGCAAACTTGCAGCGCCGCATAAATGGCAGCCGCCGTCTGCTGCAATGTCGCGCGACTGCGTTGGCTTGGTAAAATCACTTGCTCCCAATCCCATTGGTCGACTTGTACCGAGTGAATCGGACTCAAACGCTCCTCATCGGGACGCAAGGCGCGCATTTGAGTGACGATACCCTCACCAGCAGCAAACTGATAACGCGCTAATAATTGCCGCTTCCATTTCGCTAATGAGTGCACTACTTCATAGTCGGTGGCTAAGGATTTCACCGCAACCTTAACCGCTTGCTCATAGCCCGCTAAACCGTCCTGTACACCATCTCGCGGGTCGGTCAATAGCGGCGCTTGCACCTCTTGCAGTTGTAGTGCCTGACATAAAGCTTCGGTAAAGCGCTGCTTGATAAAGCGAATACGACTTTGGCGTTGGATGAATTCATGTTTCATGTGCGAGTCCTCAGATTTGCCTTGCCCAGATAGATACAACATCGACCAAACCACGGAAATAATCAATAACCACTAGCAAATTACCCTAACAGCAATAATTTTATTGAAATTAATTCGATTTAAATTAGATAATATCTACAAAACCATAAATTAATGGGTGTAAATCGAATGATCGATGATTTAGACAAACAAATCCTAACCGCACTGCAGCAAAACGCGCGACGTTCATACGCCGATTTAGCTAAACAGTTTCGGGTCAGTCCGGCGACCGTACACGTACGCGTTGAGAAAATGCGTCAGCAAGGTGTCATAACGGGCACCGTAGCTACACTCGACAGCCGCAAGCTTGGTTATGACGTGACCTGTTTTATCGGCATTATTTTGAAGAGTGCTGGCGACTACCCGGCGACACTAGCGCGCTTGGAGCAATTACCAGAAGTGCTAGAGGCCTATTATACAACGGGGCAATACAGCATTTTTGTGAAAATCATGGTGCGTTCAATTGACGAATTACAACAATTATTGATCAGTAAGATTCAGGCCATTGATGCGATTCAATCGACGGAGACATTGATTTCGTTGCAACAGCCGATACAACGACAAATTACCCCATAAAAAAACCGGCTCAATTGAGCCGGTCGGTTAACTTAAGAAAAGCTTAGTGGTTGTGTAAGCCCAACCGCTTGAGTTCAGCATCGACCACTGCGCGTGGCAAAGGAATATAACCGTCTTTCTCTACGATTTCTTGTCCCGTTTGCGACAGAATCATTTTCAGGAATTCAGCATCGGCAGGTGCTAGCGGCTTATTGGGGTGCTTATTGACATACACGACCAAGAACCGAGCTAATGGGTATTTACCGGCTAATGCATTTTCTGTGTTGGCGGCGATAAAGGGTTCACCCGCTTTTTGCGCTAACGGTACCGCTCGTACACCTGAAGTCATGTAACCAATACCCGAGTAACCTATCGCGTTCACCGACGTCGATACCGATTGCACCACCGAAGCCGAGCCAGGTTGCTCATTGACATTGGCGCGGAAGTCGCCGTCACACAACGCGGTTTCTTTAAAGTAACCGTAGGTGCCGGAAACCGAGTTACGACCATATAACTGTAAATCGCGATTTGCCCACGCGCCGGTCATATCTAAATCACCCCAGCGATTAACTTGCTGTTGTGCGCCACATTTACGCGTTGATGAGAAAATGGCGTCAACCTGTGGGATCGTTAAGCCTTCAATCGGGTTATCTTTATGTACAAACACCGCCAAGGCGTCAATAGCAACTCGCACCGGCGTTGGCTTGTAACCATGACGCTTTTCGAAAGCTTCAATCTCTTTCGATTTCATCATCCGACTCATCGGACCAAAATTAGCAGTACCTTCGGTCAATGCCGGTGGCGCCGTTGATGAGCCAGCCGCTTGCACCTGAAAGTTAATGCTAGGATACAGACGGGTAAACTCTTCAGACCAAAACGTCATCATGTTAGCCAGCGTATCTGAACCTACCGAAGACAAATTACCGGATAAACCGTTGATAGGCTCATATTTAGGCAGATCGTCAACCGCGTATGCAGAGGTTGCCGTCATTGCGCCTGCTAACACACAGGTGGCGAACAATTTTTTCATCGTCATAAATCACTCCAATACGTACCGATGCGAATTAGCATCTGAGTTTGGTTAACGTTCGCATAGCAGTATAGGTAGCCTGTGTGACACTTTAATGACAACACACACAAAAATGTCACTAATTTGTCATTAACTCGGCTGAAATTCGAAACCAAAAACGGCTACCGACGCCTTCTTTACTACTAACCTGTAGCTGCGAATGATGGTGTTCTAAAGCATGCTTAACGATGGAAAGACCAAGCCCGGTACCACCACTGGCGCTATTGCGGTCGCTATCGACGCGATAGAAACGCTCGGTAAGACGCGGTAAATGCTGCGATGCAATACCCGCACCATTATCACTCACGCTGAGTTCTGCTTGTTGCCCCACTTTACGCCAGTTGACGGTTATCTCTCCGCCCTCTTGCGTGTAATTAATGGCATTACTGACTAAATTGACAATCGCGCTGCGTAGCTCATCTTCGCGGCCATACATATCCAGTTCGGCGATATTAAATAGCAGTTGTTGTTGGCGCTGTTGAGCTAAGGGCTGCATCTCGCTTTGGATTTGTCGCAATAGCTGCGGCATGCCCACTTTACGTTCAAATATATCGCCCCGCGCAGCGCTATCCATACGTGACAATACTAGCAATTGATTGACCAGATTGCGCATTCGTTCACTTTGCCGATACATATCGCCAACCGCTTTCTTTTGTAATGTAGGCGGCATACTGGCCGGCTCATCCATCATTTCCAGATAGCCCTGCAGAACGGTCAGCGGCGTTTTCAGTTCGTGTGAGACGTTGGCGACAAAGTCTTTGCGCATACGCTCTAACTGGCGTAATTGCGTGACATCGCGAGCTATCAGCATAAACTGGTCGTCGGAATAAGGCATGATGCGGATTTCAAGCTCGGCATGTTCGCGTACCGGCGACGGAATAGTTATCGCCTCGCGAAAGTCACCCTTATTGAGGTAACTAACAAATTCAGGGTGGCGAATCAAATTCGATAAGCGTATGCCGGCATCGCTAGGCCAACGCAAACCAAAATGAAACTGTGCCAGCTTATTACTCCATAACAACGAGCCATCGGCACGAAAAACCACCGCGGCATCGGGAATCGCTTCGGAGGCTTCGCGGAAGCGTCGCAGAATACGCGCCAGCGCGCGACGACGATGCTGACTACGCCGTTGCGTACGATAAATACCTTCGTAAATGTAACTCCAACTACCAGGAGCAGAAGGCGGCATGATGGTGCGACTACGCCATAACCAACGGATCAACTTCAGTTTGAAAAAGTAATTCCATACGGTCAGTAGCAGCAGACCGATACTTAGCGCCAGCCACAACTGGTCAAGCAGAGCACCGACCAAAATGAACGGCGCTAAGTAAATCAGTAATCCACGAATTAAAAACAGTGCGGAAAAATTATTATCCATAACTAACGGGCTGAAAAGCGGTAACCCACACCTCGCACCGTTTGAATGAAGCGGTCATGGCCATTATCAGCAATGGCTTTGCGTAAACGACGAATGTGCACATCGACGGTGCGGTCTTCAACATAGACGTTTGTGCCCCACACCTGATCGAGCAACTGCTCACGACTATAAACCCGTTCTTGATGAGTCATAAAAAAGTGCAGCAAACGGAATTCGGTAGGCCCCATATCAACCGGCCGGTCATAAGCCGATACCCGATGTGACACCGGATCAAGCTTTAAACCATCCAATTCTAACGGCTCATCCAACGAGGTCGGTGATACACGACGGAATACCGCTCGCATGCGCGCCATTAATTCTTTTGGCGAAAAAGGCTTGGTAATGTAGTCATCTGCGCCCACCTCAAGACCTTTCACTTTGTCTTCTTCTTCGCCACGGGCAGTCAACATAATAATCGGGATGTTGCGAGTAAACTCTTCGCTCTTCAACTGTTTTGCTAATTGAATACCGGAACCTCCGGGTAACATCCAATCCAGCAGGATCATATCGGGAAACGGCTCGGTTACTTTATCTAAGGCAGTCTGGTAATTGGCCGCTTCAATCGCTTGATACCCGTGCTGCTCCATGACAAAGCTTAACATCTCACGAATTGGCGCTTCATCTTCGACGATAAGTATCTTTCTTGACATGTGTTTTCACCCAGTTCTCTCTGACTATGGCGAATTATGAATTAACTATATGACACTTTTATGAAATTAATACAGTTTTATTAACTTGCTAAGCATTTATTTTAGTTATCCAACGACGCCGTTTAGATAAAGCAGCAACTGATAAACTAAGGGCAATGTTAAAAAGCAAAATAAAATACCGTAGCCGACTAATGCCGCCGATAACGATGGCGCTAAACCAGCCATAATCGCCACCGCGCCAGCAGAGATCATGGGCGGCATGGCGGCCTCGAAAATCGAGACTTGAACTACGACATCATCAAACCCTGTCCATACCAACAGCGCTATCGCCAATAACGGCATCGCCACCAGTTTAAGCAATAAACCAACCAATAACGGATTGCGATCGTGTCGCGCTAAACGGAACTTAAGCTGGAAGCCAACAGCGATCATGATCACCGGCACCAACGTGGCAGCCAAAGTATCGACCATCGACTGCAACACCGGCGTGTAACTGAAGCCGCGCAAACCAAACGCCGCCACTAACGCAATAAAGGGTGGAAAAATCACAATTCGGTGGGTAATTTGCCAAGCACTCGGGCGAGTTTGCTGGTCGCTATAAACAGCGGCAATGATAGTGGCATAAATTGCCAAACCTAAAAATGACCCCAGTTGGTCATAGAGCACGCCATAAGGGAGCGCTTCGGCGCCGTAAAACGCCTCAATCATCGGCAAGCCAAGAAAAGAAGTGTTGCCTAAAGGAATACAAATCAATAACGCACCAGTAGCGCCGCGAGACCAATGAAAACGCTTCGCCAACAATAATATCAACGGCACCACTAACGCTAACAATAGCCAAGGTAATAAAGCCGGGATGATCAACGCTGAAGAAAAAGTTAGCGCGGGAATTTTTTGTAGGACTAAGGCCGGTAACGCGATATAAATCACATACAAATTTAATACTTGACCGGTATTCTGTGGAAATTGTTTAACCCGTTGTAACGCTAGGCCTAGAAGCAAATAAACGGCGATAAAAATTAAATTTTCCAAGACGGTCCCATCCTTACTGAGGCTTTAGCTTAGTTTGCCGCTAAAAAACGATAGCAGCAACGGCTGCGGGTTAGTCAATGTCGACCAAAGTCAAAGATGGTCAAGGCGCACAGAGCCATTAAAAATTGTGGCGAATACCTACTGCAATATAATCTTGGTCCAGATTACTGGTCTCTAAATCGCGTAAACCATACCACGCATAGACCTTGGTATTGTCACCTAAACGGTAATCGACACCAGCCGCCCAAGAGGTATCGGTGCCGTCTTGCTCGTCATAGTCCATCAGTTGCGCTTGTAGTTTTAGCGTCAACTGACCAAACGGCTGTGCCGCACTGACAACAAAGCCGTCCGCCTTATCGCCACCATCGCTCAGTTCCTGCGCCTGGTACATAAGGCCTAGCACCGTGTTCGACCACTTTGTCGAGAGCGCCGCCCGCACAACATCATAACCATCGACATCACGGTCAACGGCAACACCAGCGTACCATGCCGTGTCACGCAAATACTCGTCACCATAAGCCAAGCTCAATGATAGGCCATCGTCGGTTTCATCTTCTTCGCTCAAAATATAAGAAAGGCCTACGCGCCATTGTTGCCACTTCGGTGAATAATAGGTGAGTGTATCGCTGGTACGGTTTTCACCCTCCCATAACGCTTTAATATCCATCTCATAATCGCTAAATTGGTCAATCGTGCCTTGTAGATCTTTTAACACGGTATCGCGACGCCCCAGCATCACTTGACCAAAAGCGCCACCTAAACCGATGTATTGGTTACGTGAGGTGATGTTGTCATCACCGCCCAAATCGGCAACATCCACTTGCCACTCTAAGCGATAAAAAACCTCTAGCTCGTGCTCTAACGCTTGACTACCCTTAACGCCGAAACGCGATGAGTTAGAAACCATCTCCGAATCACTGCTGACGCCATCGTCATTACGCTGTAATGAGACATCGACGCGGCCGTATACGTCAAGCAGCTCCGAGCCTAATGAAGGAAAACTCAGCGTTGCCAGCATAGCCAAGCTCAGCTTAGCCGAAGATGAAATCGCGTTCATAAATGTACCTATTCGCAGTCAGTTGAACAATAAAGCGGCAGTTTATAACAGTTTTATGACAGAATGATGACTGTATGACTTTTTTATGTCGCTTATGCAAACTATTTATGTCTGACGTATTTCAGTTTTATTGCGATGCTCTTTTGACTGATATTCTTTCACGCAAAAAAAAGCCACTGACCGTGGCCAGTGGCTATGGATGATAGAGCGGTTATGAAAAATTAGAAAGCAAAACTCATGACGATAGTTCTGCCAACACCTGTGCCTGACGCTGCTCGCTTTGTGTGTATTTTTGCCATTGCGCGGCCATTTGTGCGCTGGCGTCGTATTGTTTAGCCTGTTCAAAAGCCACCAACGCCTGTTCATATTGCTTTAATTGCAAGCGTGCCATGCCAATTGCCACATGCATATTTCCGGCTTTCTTTAAGCCCCCTTTGGCTAACGCTTGCTCAGCAGCACGAATAGCGGCTTGATACTGTTGATCATTTAGCAAAACTTGCGCAAGTTGCGCGTATAACTCGCCATCTTCGGCTAATGGCGCAGCTTTTTGCAAGGTTGCCACCGCCTTTTCGGTTTCTTTCGCCAACACCCAGCTTTGCGCCAACAGTTTTAAATTGCGCAAGTTTTCTTCAATTGCCCCGCTTTGCATGCCTGCAGCTAACACTTGTGCCGATTTATAAGGTACGTTGTTTAAGTAATATAACTGCGCCAAGTTAACCTTATCAGCAGCCTTTTCTAAAAAGCCCATTTGGTAAGCGGTTTCTAACATAGCCAGTTGCTTTTGTTCTTGCCCCAACTGACCGTACATACCGGCTAATTGCACCCAATATTCAGGCTTATTAAACAAACGCACCATTTTTTCTAACACCCGCGCCACTTGTTGCGGCTGCTCTAATTCAAAATAGATGGCACGTTGCAAAATCAACCAGTTTTCATCGGGACGATCAGCTTTATCCTCAGCAATTTTAATCGCCTGATTTATCGGCACCAAGGCTTCATCAAATCGTTTTGCTTGATACAACGCTTGCGCCCGTAACACCAACGCTTTACTTTGCGGCTCGTCGCTATTGGCTTGCCAACGCTCAAGGTAACTCAATACCTGCTGGTACGAGCCTTGCTGCATCGATAGTTGCGCCAAGCTGAACAAGGTATTCTGACGCAAGGGCTGGGGAATCGGTTGCTCGTCAACGACCTGATCAAAATAACGAATTGCATCGTCAATACGCTCTTGCTCGTAATACATAAACCCGTAGAAGTTCCAGAGCATGGCACGTTCATAGCTGTTCATCGAGTCAAGCTTGCCCTCGACGTTTTTCAATACCGCCAAGCCACCTTGCAGATCACCGTTATCAGCCATTTCCTGAGCGCGGGCTAATTGGCTATAAACCGCTTCTCGCAGCGCCGGCACACGCTCAGTCTGTTGTGCGTTAACGGCTGCAGAAGACAGCATGGTCAACAATAACAACAGCATCACTGCATTTTGTTTAAACCCGTTCATGGTTGTTCTCCTAACCGCTCATCTCGAAAGTAATACGGTTCTGTACACCTTGTACTTCAACCGCTTCACCATCGATGACCCGTGGTTTATATTTGAACTTCAGCACCGCATCCAGCGCCGCTTGATCAAAAATATCTTGCGGCTGCGCTTCGATAACACGGGGTGCACGCACCGTACCTTGCTTAGTCACGATAAATTCAACTACCACATAACCTTCAATGCCGCGCTGCAACGCACGTCGCGGATAAACCGCTTGCACTTTTACGATAGGTAAGTACTCACCATCGCTACTATCGAGTCCTAATCCACCACTTAAGCCAGCATCGGCACCAACATCGGCACTAAAGCTAAAACTATTGGCGGCCTCGTTATCGACCTGCGAGTCCATTTGCGGCTGCGGCATATCTGGCGGTGGCTGCTCGGGTTCAGGTGGTCGCTCAGGCTTACGTTGCTTTTCCTGCACCTGTTCTTGTTGTTTAACCCGGACAAAGTCCAACACGCTGCCGCGAGGCGGATCGCTCAACGCACCATCACCGCTACTGATCAAGGACTGCATCAAGAAGAACAACACCAGTGTGATCACCGCCGCTGCTAATAACGCCCCTAGCACTCGTAACATGACTTACTCTTCTTGTGTGGCTATCGAGACATCAAACACGCCCGCTGCTCGCGACGCGTCCATGACTTTGATCAAGGTTTCAGTGTTCGCCATTTTATCGGCCTGAATCACCACCGAACCCTGCGGATTCTCGGCATACAAACGTTCGATGTTGGCTTGCACCGCGCGGATATCGACTTGTCGCTTGTTGATCCATACCTGATTACTTTCACTAATGGCAACCAAGATATTGGCACGATCCTTTTGCACCGCGGTACTGGCTTCTGGCCGGTTGACATCGATACCCGCTTCTTTGACAAACGACGCCGTAACAATAAAGAAGATCAGCATGATAAAGACCACGTCCAACATGGGCGTCATGTCGATACTGGCTTCTTCTTCTTCAATTAAATTGGCAAAATGCTGTTTCATAACCCACGCCTCTAGTTGTGGTCCATTAACAAACGGTCTTCGAGTTTCAAACGCTCACGACGTGCAGTGCGTTTAAGCCAAGTGGCAGCCATCACTCCCGACAACGCGCCCACCATGCCAGCCATGGTTGGAATGGTTGCCTTAGAAACGCCCGACGCCATTGAGCGAGCGCTACCCGTACCGGTTATCGCCATCACATCAAAGACTTCGATCATGCCAGTCACGGTGCCCATCAAACCCAGCAATGGACACAGCGCAACTAAGGCTTGGATAATGGCTAGATTACCACCTAGCTTTAAACTCACCCGCGAGATCCACGCTTGGCGAATTTGTTCGGCATTCCAGGAGCGCCTGTCGGCGCGCGCTAGCCACTGTTGCAAGATCTGCTTTTTCAGTTGCCGATGACCTTTTAGGTAATAAAAAATACGCTCAAGTATCATCAGCCACATCACGAAAATGAGAATACCGATGACCAGCAGCACGACGCCGCCGGTCTCGATAAAATCACGAATTGCGTTGATAAACTCGGCTAGGAATAACACGTCGCTTAGCTCCGCTCTGAGCGCTCGGCGATAATGCCCGACGCTTGTTCTTGTAACACGTGCACTAAGTTCTTACTGCGCGTATTCAGGGTGGCAAATAACAACGTCATCGGAATCGCCACCACCAGACCCAGTACGGTTGTCACCAACGCTTGCGAAATACCGCCAGCCATCAATTTCGGGTCGCCGGTACCGAACAGCGTGATCGCTTGGAAAGTCACGATCATGCCGGTCACCGTACCAAGTAGCCCCATTAACGGCGCGACCACCGAGATGATCTTAATAAAGGTCAAATTGCGAGTTAACTTAGGCACTTCGCGCAAAATGGCTTCGCTTAGCTTTAATTCAAGCGTTTCGGTGTCTGCCTCGGGGTTGTTATCTTTCACCTGCATAACCCGACCCAGTGGGTTGTCGTTACGCGCGCTGGTTTGTTTTAATTGACGTTTGACCTTAGCGCCAACCAATAACAACGAAATAAAACGTTCCAGCGCAAACAATAAGCCAATGGCCCCTAATGCTAAGATCACGTAACCCACAGCGCCGCCCTGCTCAACACGTTCAGATAGGCTCGGCGCCTGCACCAACAAGCCCAAAATAGAACCGCCAGTCGGGTCTAAACCAAACTCGACCACGCCACCGTTGGCTGCTTCAATAGCTTCAGCGCTGGCCAAATAACGACCGCTCGGCTGCCGCACTAACTCCACTACCGAGCCAGTGGTTGGCAGGTATTCCAAATATTTGCCATCGGCGACCAAGTTGAAGGCACCGACACGCACCACCTCGTCGTTGTCCTTCTCACCGTCGGCCTCGGTCACTTGCGTCTCGAAGCGCGCGACTTTGCCGGACTCTGTCATTTCTTTTTGCAGGGCAAACCACACTTGCTCGATTTCTTCGATCGATGCCAGTTTTGAGCTAGACCCCATTTTTTCAGCGAGCTGCGTTAATTGCTCGCTACGTCCGGGGTATTGCGCCGAAATCACCGAGTTTTGGAACTGACTAGCCGCATCGTTGGCGACTTGCTGGAGCACACCAAACAGTTCTTTTAGTGACCCCATGCGCTGCGTCAACGTGTCGCTTAAACCGGCTAAGTCGGTCTCGTTGTTTTCAAAACGCGTCTCCAACTGTTCGGCACGCTGTTCTAACCGCGTGCGCTCGGCAATGGCGTCGCGTAATAACTGCTGCTGTTGCGCCGCCTGCGCGCGAAACGCTTGTTCACGTTCTTTATTTTGCTGCGACTGGGCGAACTGGCCTTGCTCAAGTTGTTGCAGCAGCTGGTCCAAGTTAACCGGTTCTTGTAATGGCGCCGCAACAGTGGCTACTGAGGCCACTATTAAGCTCATTGCAGCGCTCGTTTTAAGGATTGATTTAAACATCTGCAAGGCTCCTTACTGTGCCGCGAATACGGGCATCATCAGCATGTCGGGGGCAAGCTGTTTTTTCGCGATGCGCATAGCGGTGTTGATGTTACTGAGATAGCTGTCGTCCAACGGGTGCCAAGCGTTTTTCTCTTGGTTCCAGATGCCCAGTTCACTGCCATCACGAGTCTTATAAATCAGCGTTAAGCGACCGATGCGCAAGAAATCAACATCTTGTTCTTGTCCATCGATGGTCATGCTGCCGTTGTAGGTCTCAATGGTGCGGCCATAATCGGTTTCAATTTCGTAAGCTTCGAGCACGCGCCGAAACTTTTCTGATACGTCAACGTTGGCGCGTTCTAATAATTCCCGTAAACCGGCAATGCGTTGTTGTCGCTCTTGCGGTAAAAACGGCATATCCAAGTCGACAAACTGTTGCAACGCGTCGATCATACGCAGCATCAGTGGCGATACTTGACGCTCTACCACACTGACTTCGTCGATTGACGCATTGAGGTCGGCTTTTTCTTGCTCCTGACTACCAATTTGCGCCTCTAACTGACGGGTATAAACTTTTAAACCATCAATTTCTTTCATCACGCGCTGGTATTGCTGCACGCGTTCTTGCATATTGTCAGCAATGTTATCGATAGTGACTTGAGATTTTTGCGCCGACTGATTGATGGCGCTGGCCGCCTCAACCACCGGTTCTAATGACTGTTGTTGTGCCGATGACGGAATGGCGGTAGCCATCGCCAGCACCATTGCACTGCCTGTCGCTAACAGCTTCATGACGTTAACCTTAAGTTTCAGTGGCACAGCGTTATTGCTGCGTTTTAGTAAATTCGCAGGGGACTTTAGTGAATTTTAATGACAGCTTGATGACGCCAATGTGTCATTTATGTAACAGTGGTTGCAGTTTCGTTGCAGTTACATGACGGCATTATCACGGTCTGTTCAGCCGAGCAGAAAATGAAGCCGGCAAATAACAGCGTTGATTGTGACAACACGCAGCCTATAATAAGCTCTTAATTTATTTGCGATGAGTCAGCGGTGAGCACAGGGATTACATAAGTCCGTTAGCATGCCGAGCAACCACGGAATCCTTTATGCCAACGTCCAGCATTTCCAGAGCCCTACTGACCCGTGTTTTGTCGGCCTATTTTATTTTGACGTTTTTGGTTACCTGTATCCAAATCGCCGGCGAATACTTTGATACCAAAGGCATGTTGGTGGCCGAATTAGAAAACCAACAACATACGTTTAGTGGCTCGTTGGCTCGTTCGTTATGGGAGTTTAATAACGATCAGGTCGAGGTCATTGCCGAAGGCTTGCTCAGTATTCCTTCGATTGCTGGTGTCATTGTCCGTAACGATAGCGGCAATGTACTGATTGATATTGGTTCTACGTATCCTCTGCTAGATGTGCCCAGTCAACCCTCTGAGGGGATTATGCTGGGTGAACGTGACGGTGTGTTCGGCTACTTCTCAACGTTGGTGTTTGAGTTTTCTGGGCAATCAACAAAAGTCGGCGATGTGACATTATTTTCGACTCGCGATATTGCCATCAGCCGTATTAAGGTCAGCTTAGGCTTTATCATCGGCAATGCCATGATCAAAAGTACCTTTTTGTTGATCTTATTCTCGCTGGCATTTAGCCGTATGCTAAATAAACCGATGAGCGACTTAACCCAGCAAATCAGTAATTTTCGCTTAGACGACCTAGAGCATTCGCGGGTGCATATTAATGGCCAGCCGAACAACGAATTCATGTTACTGGAGCAAGCTTATAACCAGCTCATCGATAACATCGAAGACTACCAAGAAGATTTGCAACGTACGCAACAACAATTGCTGCACGCCAATCGCAAACTGGATGAGCAAAACGCTCTACTAGAACAAGAGGTCGCGCGGAAAACCTCGACGCTGAGTCAAGTCATGCTGGATTTAGAGCAGCGTAAGAACGAGCTGGAAATGCGGCAAGATAAGCTAGAACGTGAAATTGGCCAACGTCGCGATATTGAAAGTAACCTGCGGCAAACCAATCAGCGCTTAGAAAACTCGCTGCACAATTTACAACAAGCACAAGCACAACTGATCGAATCAGAAAAACTGGCCTCACTCGGCGGCTTAGTCGCCGGCATTACGCACGATGTGAATACGCCTATTGGTATCAGTGTGACGGCATCGTCGTTTATGCGCGAACGGTTGCAACAATTATCACGTGCATTGACCGAAAAGTCGTTAACGCAACAACAACTCAGTAGTTTTATTAACGACTGTGGCGAGAGCCTGACGTTATTAGACAATAACCTGCAACGCGCGTCAGATTTGATCAGTAGTTTTAAACAAGTTGCGGTTGACCAAACCTCAGATGCCATTCGTGATATCAACCTGCTGCAATATTTAAATGAAGTGGTACAGTCGTTACAACCTCACTTGAAGCGCACGGCTCATCAGGTCGAGGTAAGCTGTGCTGAAGATTTAAATATTCGTTGTCCGGCCGGCGCTATCTCGCAAATTTTTACTAATTTAATCATGAACTCGCTGATCCACGGCTTTGAAGGCGTGGAACAAGGACGCATAACGATTGTCGCAGAAGCCGGTGATGGTGATATTCACTTTGTATACCGCGATAACGGCTGCGGCTTGAACGACGAGCAAATGCGACAATTGTTCGATCCGTTTTTTACCACTAAACGTGATGCCGGAGGCAGTGGCTTAGGCACACACATTATTCGTAATTTAATTACCCAGTCATTGGGTGGTGATATCAGTGCCGAAAGCGAGCCAGGCAAAGGCCTGATTTATCGCTTTAGCATACCCGTTACTTTTTTATCCTAACTCGTTTTAGCTTACTTAGGGATGTCTCATGTGGTTTCGTAACCTCCGTTTTTACAGTTTTTCAAGCCCTTTCAGCCTGCCTGATGACTTTGCTGAGCGTCAGCAAGAGCAGCGCTTTCGCCCTTGTGGTCGACAAGAACTAGCCAGTTATGGTTGGTATTCGCCGTTTGGTGCCGACAATGACATGTTGCATCATCGCATCGGCGATAACGTGTTGTTCTGCGCGCGAAAAGAAGAAAAAGTTTTACCGGCCAGCGTGATCAACGCCGAGGTCGAAGAAAAAGCCGAACAAATCAGTGCCGAACAAGGTCGCATGGTGGGCCGTAAAGAAAAACAAACCATCAAAGAAGACCTGATCCACACCTTATTACCGCAAGCGTTCAGTAAGTATCAATTAAGCTGGGGCTATTTGAATTTGGAGCAGCAGTTCATTGTGATTGATGCCTCTGCCGCCTCGCGAGCCGAAGACTTACTCGCCTTGTTACGCAGCACCGTGGGCTCGTTACCAGTCAAACCCATCGCCAGCGAACAAGCGCTAGAGCTGTACATGACACACTGGTTACGCAAGTTACAACTGCCAGCCGGTTTTGAGTTTGGCGACGAAGTCGAACTCCGTGGCAGCGATAACGACGGCGCCGTGGTACGTTGTAAACAATTGCCCTTGGACAGCGATGAAATTGCCACTCACTTAGTACATGGCAAACAAGCGGTAAAACTGGGGCTAGAGTGGCGCGAACGATTAACTTTCGTACTGGAAAACGATTTTGCGGTAAAACGTTTTAAAGCCACCGACGTCCTCATGGAAGAAAAAGATGACTTGGTCGATGCCACTCCAGAACAACAGCTAGACGTTGATTTTGCTCTGTTAAGTGGTGAGATTAACGCCCTTTATCCAGAGCTGTTAGCAACCGTCGTCAATACTGATATTAGCGAATAACAAGGAAGGTGACTCAAAGCGAGTCACCGATAACACCGCCCAAAGCTTGCTGAATCGATTGGTAACGCTGTTGCACGGTGTCTTGCTGCCAATAATCTAAACTCGGTAAAAAGCCCAGTTGATGGTATTCGGCGCAAGTTAAACCGGGTGACTGTTGCAAGTGGCCAGTTAAACGCCCAGCCAAATGTACAACATCGGCATAGCTAAAGACTTGCCCATCGCGGTTAGGTTGTAACAAACCGTCGCGCCAACACTGCGCGACTTCTAGCAAGTTTTCGCCAAACTGCCAAAACTGCAGTAATAGTGGCCCCACCCTAACATCAAGTTTTTCAATGGCATCGGTAATAAAACTGGGGTTAGCAAAGCTAGCTTGATGTTGTTCGGCTACCGCCAGCACCGGCAATGCGCCAATACCCGCCACCATACCGGCCAATAACGCCACATCGGTATGCAAACGAGCGGCTTCATTGTGGGCGCGTAGATCCGGTGCCAAAACCGCACAAGCAGCGGCCAAGTCGCGGCAACGACACCAGCTTGCCATATAATAGTCACGAATGATCTCGTTATGCGGGACGAACAGTTGCTCCACCGACAATGCCGTGGCAAGCAGACGAATGCGGCGCAGGCCGATACGGGTAAGCGCCTGCATCAAGCTTTCTGCACGGACCCTCCCGCCCAAATAAGCACTGTTCGCCAACTTGATCAAACTGGCGGTAAGCGCGGGGTCACGTTGAATAACCGTCGCTAACTGCTGCAAATTACAGCCATCATCGGCGGCCGCACGCGCTACCGCATCGGCCGTTCCGGGTAAGGCAGGCAACTGTAAATCGTCGCGCTCAAGCTTATCCAAAACGATTAGATAAAGCGCATTTTTAGCTGACGAAAAGGGATCGTCACGTTGACAGCTGGCTGGGTTATTCACGGCTAAACGCCTATAGTTTCCGACAAAGACTCCATTTAACGCTTTGCTTAACCAAAATTCAACCTCAATGCGGGAGGCGGCTGCCAAGGATCCTTTGCGATTAAGCGCTGGCCACAATCGACTCGCTATTGATTAGCCCGGTTAATTACCGCCATAATGGCAAAGGACATAAGCTGCCGTTGTCGCCAGTGTTATAACAGTCCATGCTAGCGATAATAGATTGCACGCCAAAATAACGAACGATAAGGCTCAGGAAACCATGAAGACATTTGCTTTAAGCGCGCTTGCCGCGACTTTCTTGCTCAGCGGTTGTGGTCAGCCCAGCTCTCCTCAGGATGCCGCTAACACCGCCGACAAGCTGATCCCCGATAATCAACAACATCAAATATTGGATAGCGCCAAAACACGTTTAGATATTTATGCACCAGTCGAGTTAACCAGTTCATTAAGTCATTTATCGAATCAGCAGCAACAACTGGTCGGTAAGTTGATCGATGCCGCTAAAATCATGGACGATTTATTCTGGCAGCAAGCTTATTATGGCGATAAGAGCGAATTACTCAATGGCCTTGATGGTAAGGTCAAGAATTTCGCTGATATCAATTATGGCCCCTGGGATCGACTCAATAACGAAAAGCCATTTTTAAGCGGTTTCGACGAAAAAGCCGCCGGCGCCAATTTTTATCCGCAAGATCTGACCAAAGCCGAATTTGAGGCCGCCGATTTTGACGGTAAGCAAAGCCTATATACCTTGGTTCGCCGTAACGACGCTGGTGAACTTTACAGCGTGCCTTATTCTGAAGCTTACGCCGCGCCGTTAAAACAAGCCGCTCAATATTTGCGTGAAGCGGCACAGTTAGCTGAAAGCGAAGCATTTGCCAAATATCTAACCATGCGTGCCGATGCTTTAGTGAGCAACGATTATCAGCCATCCGACTTTGCTTGGATGGACATGTCAGATAACAAAATCGATGTGGTAATTGGTCCTATCGAAACCTATGAGGATCAGCTCTACGGCTACCGCGCCGCGTTCGAAGCTTACGTCTTGGTCAAAGATTTAGCTTGGAGCGAAAAGCTAGCTAAATACGCACAATACTTACCGCAGTTGCAGCGTGAGTTACCGGTTGCGGATGAATATAAACAAGAAGTACCCGGTTCGGGGGCGCAGTTAAATGCCTATGACGTGGTTTATTACGCCGGACACTCGAATGCTGGCAGTAAAACTATCGCCATCAACTTACCTAACGATGAGCAGGTACAGTTGCAAAAGGGCACCCGTCGGTTGCAGTTAAAAAATGCCATGCGGGCTAAGTTTGATAAAATTTTATTGCCGATAGCAGACCAGTTGATCGCGCCCGACCAACGCCAACATATTACCTTCGATGCGTTCTTTGCCAACACCATGTTTCACGAAGTGGCGCACGGTTTAGGTATTAAAAACACCATCAATGACAAAGGCACGGTACGTGCAGCACTGAAAGAACATGCCAGCGCCTTAGAAGAGGGTAAAGCCGACATTTTGGGCTTGTACATGGTGACTCAGTTGGTTGAGCAAGGCGTACTCACTGACGGCAAACTTGAAGATTACTACACCACTTTCTTAGCCGGTATCTTCCGTTCGGTGCGCTTTGGTGCGTCTAGTGCTCATGGCAAAGCCAATATGATCCGCTTTAACTATTTTGCCGATAAAGGTGCCTTTAGCCGCACCGAAGACGGTCATTATCGCGTCAATATGGAAAAAATGCGGCAAGCCATGACCGATTTATCAGCATTAATTTTAACCCTCCAAGGCGACGGTGATTATCAAGGTGTTGACCAGTTATTCAAACAACAAGGTAACATCGGTGAGCAACTTGCAGCCGACTTAACACGTTTAAGTGATGCCGATATTCCGGTCGATATCACCTTTAAACAAGGTCGCGACGTGCTGGGTTTATAAGCACTCATGCCGTTATCCAGTGCCCGTCAAATGGCGTTACTCTTGGCCATACTCTATGCCATTTTGGGTGGGCTCTGGATTACTTTTTCGGATGCCGCTGTTAACCAGTGGTTCGACGATGCCACACTGAGACAGCAAATACAGACGTATAAAGGGTGGGCGTACGTTTTATTTACCGCCACCCTACTCTTTTTTCTTAGCTATTCCGCCTTAAAACGCGAAAAACAGCTCAGCGAAGATGATTCGCTCACTAATTTACACAAGCACGAGAGCTACGTAGTGCTGCTACAACAATTGCTGGATAACACGCAGCAACAGCGCCAAGCGGCAGTCTTGTATTACGTCGATATTAACCAGTTTCGTCAGTTAAATTCCCGTTATGGCTTTAACCGCAGCGATCAATTATTGGTCGGATTTAGCGAATTGTTACGCAAAAACTTTGATGCGCGAACCTTATTAGCGCGCTTAGGCGCCGACCAATTTGCCATCGCCTATCAGATTGAAGAAACCCACCACCGCCAAGTTGTTGACCGCGCCAATCACATTCAGCGCTATCTGACCTTAGCGGCTGATGCCGAAGGCATTCAAGCTAGTGCAGCCATTGGTGTAGCGATTTACCCCAACGACGCCGAGCGAGCCGAGCACTTACGCGATGCCGCTGCCACTGCACTGAGTGAAGCCAAGCAAGCCGGGATAGGTAAAATTCGCTTTTACAATGCAGAGATCGCAGCCCAACAAAACCAGCACTTAGCACTCGTTGAAGCACTCAAACAAGCGATTCAACAACAACAGTTAAGTTTGGTTTATCAACCACAATATCATTTAGCCAGTGGCGAAATTTGTGGTTGCGAAGTGTTAGTACGCTGGCAGCACCCGCAACTCGGTGCAGTATCACCCGCGCAGTTTATTCCATTAGCAGAGCAGCATCATTTAATCGAGCCACTTAGTAACTTGGTATTAAAACAGGCCAGCCTCGAACTCGATCAAGCCGGCTTATTAAATGGCCGTTTGCAGCAAGTCTCGATTAATATTTCTGCCAGTGAATTTCATACCGATTTGATTCCACGATTAACCCGTGATGTGGCTTGGTTACAACGTTTGCGTCCTTTTTTGCAAATCGAAATTACCGAGACGGCAGCGCTTGAAGATTTGCACACCAGTGCCGAAGTCATTAAAACCTTAGCGGCGGTGGGCATTCGTTTTTCAATAGATGACTTTGGTACTGGCTATTCGTCGTTATCGTTGTTAAACGATTTACCTATCGACGAAATTAAGATTGATAAAAGCTTTATTGATCACATCGTCGATTCTCCACGCAGCCACGCCATCGTCGAAACCGTGATAAAATTGAGTCAAGCATTTCAGTTAAATAGCGTTGCCGAGGGCGTTGAACAAGCGGCTCAAGCCGCGGTCTTAAAACAGCTGAATTGTCATAGCGCACAAGGCTTTTACTTTTCTAAGCCACTGCCAATCGACGATTTACAGCAATTATTGCAACAATAACCTGCCTGACCCGATAAGGATGTAGTGACCATGAAAGTGGGTGTTTTTGACAGTGGTGTGGGTGGTTTAACCGTCGCCAAGTCATTGTATGAAAGTCGCTTATTCAGCGATATCGTTTATTACGGCGATACCGCCCGTGTACCTTACGGCAGTAAAGACCAGAATACCGTACTTCGTTATGCGCTGGAGGCGATCGAGTTTTTTAATGGCGTGGATGTCGATTTTGTCGTCGTTGCTTGTAATACCGTCAGCGTAGTTGCCTTAGCGCAAATGCAGCAATACAGCAATAAACCCGTGTATGGCGTGATCGAGCCTGGCGTATTGGCACTGCAACAACGTCAACTGGATAAAAATGACGACCGTATATTGGTCATTGCCACCAAAGCCACCATCAACTCTGGCGAATATCAGCGCCGTATTGAAGCGCTCGGCTATGGGCAGGTAATTGCGCGTGCAACTCCGCTGTTTGTTCCTTTAGTTGAGGAGCAATGTTACCAGGGACCAATACTCGACGCGGTTTTACAACATTATTTTGCCGACTTATCCGCGCATGCGATCACTACGGTGGTATTGGGGTGTACCCACTATCCTCTCATTGCGCAGGCGATTGCAGCGTATTTTAACGGTGCACTCACCATTCACTCCGGCGAAGCCATGGTGGCCTGGCTGCAACAACAATTACAGTTAAACGCCCATTTTGACAAGACTCGGGTGACGATTTACGCGTCAGAAAATGTCGCCGCCGTTAAGCGTGTCGCGGCACAATGGGGATTACCCCTTCAAAGCGACGCGCCTGCCAAATAAAAAGCAGCGGTCAGTTGCCGAAACTCAGCGCTATAGCCTTGCTGATGATGGATGGTTAAGCGCTGTTGTTGCGGTTCAAACGGCTCAGCACAGCGCCATCCATATTGTAGCAATAACCGACGCACGGGTTTATGCGCACGCGTTCGCACCAGACAACGGCGCTGCAATTGCCAGCCGTCATCGGCCATAGCGGCCAGCCAATTGCCCTCATGGTCGGCTGGAATAACCACCGCTAAACAGCCGCCCGGTGCTAATAAATATTGTGCTTGTTGTACTAACTGAGCAAAGCTCAAGCGCTGCTGATGACGCGCTTGGCGTCTAGCGCTCGGCGATTGAGCCTGCAAAGTAGTCTGGTTAGCGCCAGCAAAATATGGTGGATTACTGATAATTAATTGATAACCCTGGTGCCGCGACGGTGCTTGCGCAAAGGCCATGATGTCTTGGTTAAACACTTGTACCCGCGTTGGCCAAGGCGAATTAGCAACGTTATATTGCGCCTGCGTAGCCGCCTGTTGGTCCAACTCGACCGCGTCGATGGATACCGCCTCTGCATCATCAGCACTGCGCTGCGCCAGCATCAACGCCAAGATGCCACAGCCGCAGCCAATGTCCAGCCAACGTCGTGCTGAGTGCTTGCATTCAGACGACGAAGTGGGCAGTTGTAGCCAACTACCCAGCAATAAACTATCGGTACCAACTTTCATCGCACATTGGTCATCTTTCAGGTAAAATTGCTGACATTGAAATGCCATGATGACAACCCCTAAGTAATCGCGTCACGCCGTCTCGGTACGTGCAGCGTTCAGCCAACAGGAAATACTGACTATGAACCCGGACTGGGAAGACCTGGATCTCGATGAGCGCCTGGTCGGCGTACTCAAGCAGGCGAATCTTAACAAACCTTCGAAGGTTCAGCAGCAAAGCATTCCGTTAGCCTTAGACGGTTTAGACGTGATGGTGTCGGCTCCCACCGGTACCGGCAAAACCTTAGCGTTTTTGCTACCCGCCATCCAGCACATGCTGGATTATCCACGCCGTCAGCCCGGTGCTGCACGAGTGCTGGTACTGGCGCCGACGCGTGAATTAGCGGAACAAATCGCCACTCAGGCGCAAGCCTTCGAGGTAGCGACAGGGTTAAGTTGCGTGTTGATCACCGGCGGTATTAACTACGGTACTCAGTTAGATCAATTAGAACTCGCGCATGATATCGTGGTGGCCACACCGGGTCGGCTGATCGATTTAATCGAGGCCGAACAATATGAATTAGAAAGCGTCGAATGGCTGATCATCGATGAAGCCGATCGCATGTTGGATATGGGCTTTAGCGCGGCGGTACAGCAATTAGCCGCAGAATGTCGACAACGACAGCAAGCCATGTTGTTATCGGCAACGTTAAACAGCCCCGGCGTTGAGCGCTTTGCTCAGCAGCTACTGAAACAGCCAAAACGCGTTGACGTTGACCCACCCAAGCGTGAAAAAGGCAAAATTCACCAGTGGCTCCATATTGCCGATACCGCCGAGCACAAATATGCGCTATTACATCGCCTCTTGAATCAGCACGAAGGCCGCCGCGTAGTGTTTGTGCGAACCCGTGAACGCGCCTCGCAATTGGCTAACCAACTACAACGAGATGGCTTGAAAAGCTTTACCCTGCGCGGCGATATGCCACAGGCAGACCGGCAAGCAGTGGTCAAAAAGCTCAAACAGCAAACCGATACCATTTTAATAGCGACCGACGTGGCTGCGCGCGGCTTGGATATTGACGATGTGACGCTGGTCGTGAATTACGATTTACCCAAGCAGGCCGATGTTTATTTACACCGTATTGGACGTACCGCTCGCGCCGGCAAAAGCGGAACCGCTATAGCCTTAGTCGAGGCTCACGATGCCTTACTGCTAGGTCGTATTGAGCGCTATTTAAAAGAAAAAATAGAGCGTCGCATCATCAAAGACTTGCGTCCGCAATACAAGTTTCCCAGCACCGAAAAATCCAAGCCGAAGAAGAGCAAAGGCGCTAAGGGCGCCAAGGGCACGAAAACCGATAAAGGTAATAAGAACGTTAAAAAGAAAACCATTAAGCGCCGTTAACGCGGCGCTTAACTTGTTTCGCGCAAGCAAACAGCAAGTAATAACTGAGTGCGCCGGCGGCGTCGGCGAGCACGTCCCAACCATCGGCCGAACGTGATGGTGTTAAGCCTTGCACCAGTTCAATGACCACGCCGTACCCCAGCAGTAGCAAAAATGCTAGCCAATGTGGCAAAGCGAAGGCGTAATGCAAACAGGCTGCCAAAATAAAAAACAAACTGACATGCACCAGCTTATCAAAGTGCGGTATCGCAGGGGCAGCGCTGGGTGGAAATTGCCATAGGAACAACGCCGACACCACCATTAAGACTACTGCAAATAATAACCGCGCCATCATGCTGCCAAAACTCCGTTGAATACATCGTTGTTGCCGCAGTGTACCGCATTTTTAGCGTTTGAAGCCATCCAACCAGGGCGGCATTACGTAATGTTTTGTAAAAGTCAGCTTCGGGTATCTTTTATGCAACGCACAACCGCCGAATTTACGCACTTATCATCTATAGCACGCTGGGCTGCATTAGCGCTGCTGTTACTAACGCTAAGTCCAGTTGGCTATGCGCGTAGTACAGCTACCGATTTTCCGGCCGACGCACCATGGCTAAATGTGTCAGAAAAACTGAGCATGGAACAACTGAAAGGCAAGGTTGTGCTACTCGACTTCTGGACCTATGGTTGTGTCAATTGCATGCACGTACTGCCTGATCTGGCGCGCTTAGAGGAACAATTCGGTCACGCCTTGGCGGTCATTTCGGTACACTCGCCTAAGTTTGAAAACGAGAAAAACACCGAGCGATTACGACAAATTGTGGCTCGCTACGAGATCAAGCATGCGGTTGTGAACGACGTCGACTTCAAACTCTGGCGCGCCTATCAGGTTAACGCCTGGCCCACTTTTGTGTTAATTGACACCAACGGTCAGTACGTCGGTCAACTGTCCGGCGAGGGACAATATGAAACCCTACAGCAAGCCATTAAGTTGTTACTAGAAGAAGCCGATGACATCGACCGTAAACCACTTCCCATCGCCTTAGAAACCCTGCCCGAGTCGCGCTTCGCGGCACCCGGCAAGGCAGTTAGCAATGGCGACTATATCGCCGTTGCCGATACCCTACATCATCAAATTGTGGTGACCGATAAACACGGCAAAACCGTGCAACGAATCGGTACCGGCAACGCCGCCTTCAATGACGGCAGTGCCTCTGCAGCTAGCTTTAATAGCCCACAAGGCCTCGCATTTGCTGAGCAAACGCTGTATGTCGCCGATACCGGCAATCATGCTCTGCGCGCAATTGACCTGAGCAGTTGGCAGGTGACTACCGTTGCCGGAACCGGACAATTGGGCCGCAACTACAATGCCAGCGGCAAAGCCACTGCGGTCGCCTTACGCTCACCATGGGACATCACCATGTATCAAGATGATGTCATCATTGCCATGGCAGGGACGCATCAGATTTGGCGCTACTCACCATCACAGCAGCGCTTGAGTATTCTAGCTGGTAGTGGCCGCGAAGCCCTGTTAGATGGCACCGCCAAACAAGCCGCATTCAATCAACCAAGTGGTTTAGCCGTGGTCGGCGACACGCTTTATGTGGCTGACGCCGAAGCCAGTGCTATTCGCGCCATTGATTTAACCACACAAAAAGTGCGCACTGTCGTCGGTCAAGGCTTATTTGAATTCGGCAGTAAAGACGGTGACTTTGCCCGGGCGCTGTTACAGCATCCACTGGCGGTGGCGGCGTTGACACCTGATCAGCTAGTGGTTGCCGATACCTATAACCATCAACTGCGACTGTTGGATTTAGGCACGCAACAAGTCTCAACGCTTCACCTCAGCGACTCTTTATTAGAGCCCGGCGGCGTAAGCATCATTCGTACTAACGAGCAAAACCAGCTACTGATAGCCGATACCGGCCATCAGCGTATCCTGATAGCAAAGCCAAGTGCCGATGGCTGGCAACTGCAGCCGCTACCTGACGATGACGCTGACGACTAAGCCGCTAAGCGATGGCTAGGCAGGTTGGTAAACCGCAACATTACTAAAGCCCTGTTCTTGCAAATACAGGGCTTGTAAGCGGCTCATAACGCCTTTATCGCAATACAACAAATACTGTTTTTGCGGATCCAGCTCGCTAAACTGTGTCGCTAACCGATAAAACGGTATATGCGTCACCTCGGCTTCGGCTAGCGTTAACGGTGCTCGCTCTTGTTCATCAGGGCTGCGCACGTCGATGATCACGGTGTTGCTATCTTGTACTCGGCGATAATCGACCTGTCCAACCTTAGCTTCGGTTTGCGCGGCTATATCCTGCATACTCAGAATATTAGCCGCACCCACGACACGCGCGATGAGTTGGTTATCAAGCTCTGCTTCGGCAGCTTCTATTTGATCAAGGCGCGCCGCTACTGTGGGTTTATTCGAGATAACCCCGCAGTACTCGGGAATAGCTTTGGCTAGCGGCTCGGTGCCTATCTGTTTTGCCATGTCAACGATGTCTTGTTTGTCGCTGACGATCAGCGGCCGTAATACCAAGGTATCAGAAGCATGATCAATGACTTGTAGATTGGCTAAGGTTTGGCTAGAAACCTGCCCTAAGGCTTCGCCGGTAACCAGCGCCTTAGCCTTTAACAGACGCCCGGTCAGGCTGGCTGCACGCATCATTTGCCGCTTTAACACCACGCCCATTAAGCCGTTATCAACCTTGGTAAGGATTTCCTCGACCACCGGTGCAAAATCAATACTGACGAACTTCAACGGGTGTGAGGAACTATAGCGCTGCCATAAATAATGTGCCGTTTGTTGCACTGCGATCTCGTGTTGATCGCCACCCAAATTAAAAAAGCAGAAGTGAGTACGGGCGCCACGGCGGATCATCTGATACGTGGAGACACTGGAATCATAGCCGCCCGACAATAAACTCAACACGGTATCTTGGCTAGGTATCGGAAAGCCGCCCATGCCGACTTGCTTATCGCTTAGCAGACGCAGTTTATCGTCTTGTACCTCTAACCGAATTTCTAGCTCGGGTTGGGTCAATTTAACCCGTGTACCAGCGACACGCTGGTTGATACCCCCACCAATGTAGCGTTCAAGATCTTTAGAACTAAATGGATGATGACCATTGCGGCGCACTCGCACGGCAAACGTTTTGCCCTCGACGCGCTCGGCATAATGCGACAAGGTCAACTCAAGTGCTTCTTCAAAACTGCTCAACGGCACTTCGATAAGCTCGCTAAAAGAGCTGATACCGGGTATATCGGTGAGCTTAGCGGCGACTTGCTGAGCTAAACCAGCGACATCGTCAGCCCAGATATCAATGCGATCCCACATCCAGCGCACGCGCATTGACGGGTGTAATGGGGTTAGAATTAGCTTTAAATTATTAACCAGTAATTTGCCGTACCGCTTGCGGACCGACTTACTTTTGATGGTGATTTCGGCCTGCAACCGTACAACAAACTTCATCAAATACCTCGGGCAGAAACAAAAACAACTATTATAGCGAAAGCGTCAAGCCCCCGCTAGTTAGCTGCTGGGTGGTTCGCTTGTGGGCGGTGTTTCTGACGCACTTTGCGGTTGGCTCATTTCAATCGGTTGCGACTCTTTTGCCTTACCTTGCATAATGGCAATATCAACACGCCGATTACGACGCCTATTCTCAGTCGAATTATTCGGTAACAACGGCTTGGTATCGGCGTAGCCCATGACAACCATGCGATCGTCATCGAAGTTCTGCACTTTTAACATTTCTTCGGCTACAGCCACTGCGCGCTTACTTGATAAGTCCCAGTTTGACGAATAAATCTCTGAACGAACTTGTTGGTTATCGGTGTGTCCGGAAATCGTAATTTCGCCAGGAATGTCTTTAAGTACATCGGCGACACGCTGAATGACGGGTCGGAACTGCGGCTGTAAGAAAGCCGAACCAGCCGGAAATGCACCGTTTTCTTTCACCCGAATAAGGATTTGTTGACCCAATTGCTCCAGCTCTAACGCGCCATCTTTAACCTGCTCCTGCAACTGCTCTTGAATACGTTTGAGCAACTCAGACATGGTCGCGTCTTGCTCTGCCGAGCTTTGCTGCGACTGGCTTTGCTGGGTTTCCTCGGTCTCGCTTTCTTGACCACCACGTTGCTCTTGTTGACCACCCGCAAAATCACTTTCGCCGTCCTGAAACTCCAACATTTGTTGCGTGACTTCCATCGTTTGCTGTTGGATGGTTTCGATGGGCGTTGGATCGGGTTTACCAGGACGAAACTCCTGCGCGATAACGCTGGTGCCTTTAGGAATATCCTTTACTTCGATTTTATTTTGCACACCCAAGGCAAATTTCATCGAGCCGGCAATTTGTTTAAACTTCAATACATCCATTTCGGAAAACGCCAGCAGCAACACGAAGAAGCACATGAGAAGTGTCATCAAATCGGCAAAAGTAGCCATCCACATCGGCAATCCCGGTGGTGGGCATTTTTTTTCTTCGTTTTCTTCTGCGGCTGCCATAAGTACTTACTCTTCCGCCGTGATACGTTTTGATTCAGCCAAATAATTACGCAAAATCCCTTCAATAACACGCGGGTTCTGACCGTCTTGAATACCTAATATGGCATCTAAAATAAGCTGTTGATTAAGCTTCTCTTGGTCGGCACGCAAAGTCAGTTTGTTAGCTATTGGGATACAGATAATATTTGCAATCAACGCACCATAAAGCGTGGTTAACAACGCCACCGCCATGGCTGGTCCAATGGCTTTGGGGTCGTCCATATTATTCAGCATGCCAACCAAACCAATGAGGGTACCAATCATCCCCATCGCTGGCGCGATGTCGCTCATGACTTTAAAAATCTTTACGCCTTCTTCGTGCCGCGCGTAACTCATATTAATGTCTTTCGCCAGCGTCGCCCGCACCACATCGGCGTCGTGACCATCGACCAGCATATCGATACCTTTGCGAAAAAATTTGTTAGGCACTTCGGCTTCTTCTAACGCCAAAAAACCGCCCTTGCGGGCTGAATCGGCTAATTCCACGGCTTTATCGATTAATTCCTGCGGCTGCTCAATTTTGAACATAAAAGCTTTTACCGCTACCTTGCCCGCCCCCAAAAACTGCGCCAGGGTAAAGTTAGATAAAGTAACGAATAAGGTGCCGCCAAAAACGATTAAGATGGATGGCACATTGACGAAAATTAATACATCGCCACCAAGAATCATCGCCATCATGACGAAGCCAAAGGCACCAATAAGCCCAACTATCGTTGCTATATCCACTAAATTCTCCTCTCACAACGGATAATTTACATGATTACCCGTTCAACAGACGGTCGCGCTAATGCTATTCTTAACGATAGGATGCCGACTGACAAGCATTGTACTGGGTTAAATTAAGACCGAGTAAACAATTCATCGGCTAGATCATTAAAATCTTTACTGAGAATGCAGCGCAGATACCCTTATGAGCGAATCGGCAGAAAAAACTTTTGAACAAGCCATGCAGGAATTGGAACAGTTGGTACACGAGCTAGAGCAAGCCGACCTGCCCTTAGAACAAGCCCTGAGCAAATTTGAGCACGCCGTTAACCTGTCTAAAATCAGTCAGCAACGCTTGCAACAAGCCGAACAAAAAGTAGCGCTGTTATTACAACAGCAGCAAGGCGAAAGCTTAACTGATTTTGCTGACGATAGTGATGGAGCCATTCAGTGACGCTAAAGCAGTTACTCGAGCCCAGTAAAACCCGGGTTAACCAGTTTTTACAGCAACAGTTAAGCGACTACCCCCACCTTTCCAGTAATTTGGCCGCTGCCATGCAACACGGTTTGTTGCTTGGCGGTAAGCGTGTGCGTCCACATTTACTGTTTAGTATTGGTGAGCTTTGCCAAGCTAACGCTGCGACACTGAACTGGCTAGCGGCGGCGGTGGAGTCGGTACATGCCTACTCATTAATACACGATGACTTACCCGCAATGGATGACGACGAGCTCAGACGCGGTCAGCCGACTTGCCACATCGCGTTTGATGAGGCCACCGCAATTTTGGCCGGTGATGCGTTGCAAACATTGGCGTTTGAGTGGGTGAGTCAGCCACTGCCGGAGGTCAGCGCCCAACGGCAGTTAAAAATTGTACAACAATTAGCGTTAGCCAGCGGCGCGCAAGGCATGTGCGGTGGGCAAGCACTGGATATCGAGGCCACCCGACAACAACTCAGCGAGCAACAGCTGGCACAGATACATCAGCATAAAACCGGCGCCCTAATTCAGGCTGCGGCGAACATGGCGGTGTTAGCTGGCAACGACGAAGCGCAGCAATATTTGCCCGCTTTTTCGCGTTTTGCGGCCGATTTAGGCTTGGCTTTTCAGGTGCAAGATGACATCCTTGACGAAATCGGTCAGACCGAAGCACTGGGCAAACCGCAAGGCTCGGACAGTGCCGCCGAAAAGGCCACTTATGTCAGATTGCTGGGCTTGCAGGGCGCTCAGCAACGGCGCCAACAATTACATGAATCAGCGCTACACGCTTTGTCGACAATACCTTACAATACGACATCACTAGCACAACTAGCTAACGTCCTGCTAAATCGGGACCATTAATAATATCATGACGATAGACGCAACTACCTACCCGTTACTCAGCGAAATTGAGTTTCCCGCCGATTTGCGACGGTTAAAAAAACATCAACTGAGTCCGCTATGCGACGAGGTTCGCCAGTTTTTATTAAATTCGGTCAGTCAAAGCAGCGGCCACTTGGCTTCTGGTTTAGGCACCGTCGAACTGACCGTAGCCTTACATTATGTTTTTCAGACCCCGGTCGATCGCATTATTTGGGATGTCGGTCATCAGGCTTATCCTCATAAGATACTGACCGGGCGTAAAGAGCAATTGCAAAGTATTCGGCAAAAGGATGGCTTACATCCTTTCCCTTGGCGTGAAGAGAGTGAATACGATGTGCTATCGGTGGGACATTCTAGTACCTCGATCAGCGCCGCGCTGGGCATGGCAATCGCTGCCGAGCGTGCTCAACGCGACGAAAAAATCGTCAGTATTATTGGTGACGGCGCGATTACCGCCGGTATGGCTTTTGAGGCACTCAATCATGCCGGTGATATTAAACCCAATATGCTGGTGATCCTGAACGATAATGATATGTCGATTTCAGAAAATGTCGGTGCCTTAAATAATCACTTTGCCCGTTTATTGTCCGGCAAAACTTATACCTCAATTCGCGAACGCGGCAAGCAATTGCTGCGCGGTATGCCGCATATTCATCACTTGGCCAGCCGTGTCGAAGAGCATATGAAAGGCATGGTTGCACCGGGCACCATTTTTGAAGAGCTCGGTTTTAACTACATCGGTCCTATCGACGGTCACGATGTTGACTTATTAACCGACACCCTGCGCAACATGCGTGATCTGAAAGGGCCACAATTACTGCACGTGGTTACCCGCAAGGGTAAAGGCTATAAGCCCGCCGAAGACGACCCGATTGGTTATCACGGTGTGCCCAAGTTCGATCCCAATCAAAATCAGTTACCCAGTAAAAAGCCGGGTATTCCATCATACTCAGAGCTGTTCGGCGACTGGTTATGCGACATGGCTTGCGACGACGATAAGTTAATGGCGATTACACCAGCCATGCGTGAAGGCTCTGGCATGGTCAAGTTTTCACGTCAGTTCCCGCAGCAATATTTTGATGTGGCGATTGCTGAACAGCACAGTGTGACCTTTGCTGCGGGCTTGGCAATAGCTGGCTACAAGCCGGTGGTGGCGATTTATTCGACGTTTTTACAGCGCGCCTATGACCAGTTGATTCATGACGTCGCCCTGCAAAACCTGGATGTCTTATTTGCTATCGATCGTGCCGGTATTGTCGGTGCCGATGGCCCGACTCACCAGGGCGCGTTCGATTTAAGCTACTTGCGCTGTATTCCCAACATGGTGGTGATGGCGCCAAGCGATGAAAACGAATGTCGGCAAATGCTTTACACCGGCTATCATCATAATGGCCCTGCAGCAGTGCGCTATCCGCGCGGACAAGGTCGCGGTATCGCGCTAGAACAACCGTTAGCCGCCATCCCCATTGGTCAGTCACGGCAGCTACGCAAAGCCGCTAGCGAGCAACAACGAGTGGCGTTACTTAACTTTGGTGTATTGTTGCCAGAGGTGGAAGCGGTTGCCGAGCAATTGGACGCTGCCGTCATTGATATGCGCTTTGTTAAACCGCTTGATGAAGACGCCATCAAAGCGGCTGCAGCGGATCATGACTTGCTTGTCACTATCGAAGAGAATGCGGTTGCCGGTGGTGCCGGTAGCGCGGTGGCAGAGTATCTAAGTCGTGCGGCGATAGCGTGTCCGCTGTTATCGATAGGCTTACCCGATATTTTCATTAAGCACGGCTCGCAAGATGAGATCCGAGCCGAGCTAGGCTTAGATAGCGCCGGTATCTTACAGCAGATCCAAGCTTACTTGAGCAACTAACGCCGAACTCAAGTATTTCTAAAGTATTAAGGCCGCGCCATGTAAAATGAGCGCGGTCAAAATACCCGCCACGACGTCGTCTAACATAATACCACTGCCGCCGTGCAACTGACGGTCGCACCAGCCCACCGGACCCGGTTTGCTGATATCTAAAATGCGGAATAGCACAAATGCCGCCAGCAACCATGGCCATTGATGCGGTAACGCATACATGGCGATAAAATAGCCGACAATTTCATCCCAAACGATAGCTGGATGATCATGCACACCCATCGCTTTGGCCGAATAGGCACAACAAGCAATACCCGCCAGCGTCATCACTACTAGCAAGATTAATTGCTGCCACCAATTAAATTGCAGCAGCCCAACCAGTAGCAGCAGCGGAATAGCAGCCAGGGTGCCAAAGGTTCCCGGTGCTTTGGGTGCCAGTCCAGAGCCAAAACCCAGCGAGATTAAATGAATCGGATTAGCCAGCGATAACTTATTCGCTAACAGCATGGTCATCTCCAAAATGGTTAAAGCCACGCTGTTCGGGCATTTGCCAGGCTTGCCCATCAAGCGACAACTGCATGCTACCTGGCCGACCACCAATCACCTGACCAATGCAAATGGGTTTTACCGCGGTGTGCGCTAACGCCGTGTCTAACATACCTCGACGTTCTTCAGGGACGGTAAAACACAACTCGTAGTCGTCGCCGCTGGTTAGCCCGTAACGCAGTGCGGTGTCGGTATCGACGGTCTCGGTTAATGCCAGCGACAGCGGCAATTCATTTAAATCGATACGTGCGGCTAACTGCGAGCGTTGCAGTAAATGACCTAAATCGGCCAGTAGGCCATCAGAAATATCGATAGCTGCGCTAGCAATACCACGTAGTGATTGTCCTAAGGCTACCCGCGGATGTGGGTAGTGTAGCTTCTCGACCACTCGTTGTAGGTGCGCGGCGGGTAACTGTACACGTCCCTGCGTGGCCGCTAACCCTAAACCAGCATCGCCAACATTGCCGCTTAAATAAATCCAATCACCGGCTTTCGCCCCATGCCGAGTAATAGCGCGGCCATTGGGTAATTGCCCGTGAGCGGTAACGGTAATGGTTAGTGGACCTTTGGTGGTATCGCCACCGACCAAGGTACAGCCGTAGTAACGGCTAACTTCGTGAAAGCCAGAGGAGAAGTCCGTTAACCAGTCATGGTCAATCTGCGGCAAGGTTAGCGCTAAGCTTAACCAGCAGGGTTCGGCACCCATTGCCGCTAAATCACTGAGATTAACAGCAACCACTTTATGACCTAATGCTCGCGGCGGCGTGGTGCGATCAAAATGTACCCCTTCTACCAAGGTATCGGTAGCGACCACCAATTGATGCTGGGCAGCGGGCGTTAAGATGGCACCGTCGTCGCCGATACCGAGTTCGACATCACGACGACTGTGCTGACGATGAGCAAAGTACTCATCGATGAGAGAAAATTCATCGACCGACATGATTTATTGGCGAGCGGGCCGCAATGAATCGACAGCTTTGTCTAAAACACCGTTAACGAAGCGGTGGCTATCGTCGGCACCAAATGATTTAGCCAATTCAATAGCCTCGTTAATGGCCACTTTATAAGGCACATCGATACGTTCGCGTAACTCATAACAGGCTATGCGTAAAATCGCACGCTCAATGTGGTCTAAATCGTCGATCGGGCGATCTAAAAACGGGCTCATGGCTTGATCGAGATTACGCGCTTGCGCACCAACCCCTCGTACTAACGCCATGAAGTAATCAGTATCGACCTTGCTGGTATCGTTGTCGGTTAAAAACTGAGCTTCGATATCACTGATAGAATTCTCGCTTAACTGCCAAGAATAAATCGCTTGAACGGCTAATTTACGAGCCTTACGACGCGCTGCTGGTTTCATCATCAACCTCTTACAACTGAGCCAGTACGTTGACCATTTCTAACGCACTTAACGCCGCTTCGGCGCCTTTATTGCCGGCTTTAGAGCCGCTGCGCTCAATGGCTTGTTCGATGCTGTCGGTGGTGATCACACCAAAAGCGACAGGGACACCCGTTTGTTGCGCAACCCGCGCCAAACCGCTATTGCATTCGCCAGCGACAAAATCAAAGTGCGGTGTACCACCACGGATCACGGCACCGACCGCGATGATCGCGTCAAAGTCGCCGGAATCGGCCAATTTCTGTGCGGTAACTGGCATTTCATAGGCGCCAGGTACGCGTACAACGGTAATGTCAGTGTCGCTAACTTGACCGTATTGCTTGAGCGTACCTACCGCGCCTTGCAGTAAGCTCTCAACCACGAAATGATTAAAACGCGATACCACAATGGCAAATTTTTTACCGGGTGCGGCAATACCGCCTTCGATGACGTTCATGACTGTTCCTATCAACCCAAACTCGATGAAATTATTGTGCGCGATAATAGCACAAATTAAAACAATGTGCGCTGCTACAAAATCGCTTAGCGGGCGCGGTAGGAAAAGAACAGCGTGGCGTTATCTTTGTCTTCGGCAACTTGACTGAGACCCTGCCGGCGCACCTGCGCTAACGCGACTTCGTTAGTGGTCGCGACCGGTAGTAGCAGATTTTGCCAAGGCCATTGTGTCGCCAACCATGGCAACACCTGCGATAACAGACGCTCGGCGCTATCACTGCTGCTCTCGCGCTCGGTTAACCACCAGCTCAGTTCGGCATCATACTGTTGTTCAGCCAGCCCCGGTACGTCGCTACGTTGTTCGAGAATCGGTACCAGATAAAGCGCACCAACGATAGTGTCTTTATTGCGCGGCCGAATAATGAAGGTAAAGGCTCGTCGTTGTAAGTGTTGCTCAACCTGATAACGAACCATCTCGGTATTCATTTCAGGCGTGGCTTTTTCGGATGGCCAAGCCCAACCAAGTTGATGATAAAGGAAAGATTGTGATGAAAAATAAGCTTTATAAAACGCCGCCGCATCGTCGTTAGACAACGGCGTCAACACATAGTCGTTAGTTTGTAGTTGTGCTGGCACCTGCCACTCATCCTGCCAAAAGTTTAAAGCCTGCGCGGGAGCACAGGCAAACAAGCAAAAGATGAGTAGCCAGCGCGACATTTACGTGACGCTCCCGTGCTTACCTTTGGCGTGCATAAAATAGGATTTAACACGCTGAAGTTCGCTTTCAATATCACCACTAATCATTAACGCCGGGCCAATATCAACCACTTTACGGGCAAAATCGAAAGCCACCGGTATGACCGGCACGTGCGCCTGTCGAGCGATATGTAAAAAACCGGTTTTCCATTGGGTCACTTTTTTGCGCGTGCCCTCGGGCGTTAACACCAACATCAACTGTCGTTGTTGAGCAAAACGATCGACCATTTGTTCGACTACACCGCGCGCGGCTCGGCGATCGACCGGAATCCCACCCAGTTTACGCATCAGCGTGCCTAGCGGAAAATGAAATAACGTATGCTTGGCCAAAAACGACAGCTTCAGACCTAACGCCATTTTTGTAAATACACCTACCGGGAAGTCCCAGTTTGAGGTATGCGGCGCTACCGCTACCAAGGCTTGGCGTACCGCCGGAAATTGCCCATTGATACGCCAACCGCCCATTAAACGCAGTCCTGCGCGACCCAACCAACGACTAAAACGACCACCTTGAGTGGGCAATTCGCCGAGTAACTGCTCGGGTACAGGATCTGGAGCTTTGGTCATAACTACCTACATCTGTTTTAACTGCTGCTTAATTTCGCGCAGCTTAGCTTTAATTTTTCGCATATTCTCGGGACCCACGCGCAACAACTGCTTCTGTGCCGGTGGTAAGCCTTCGAGCGCCGGATCAGCGTATGTGTACATCACCTGGTCGTCTTCAACTTCAATCAAGCTATCGGGTTCAGGCGTCGCCAATAATACATCAATGGCCTCAATGGCACTATCAGTGAAATCTCCATCGGGATAACCGATTTCGCCGTAAGCCTCGCCGATCAGCGGTTGAAAATGGCGATAGTTTTTAATCAGCACTTGATTATCGATGCTGGTAAACCAACTCACTAAGTTGTCATAACGGTCATAACTGCGCTCATCAATATACAACTTGTCATCTAATTCGATTACCGCAAACTGACCATCAGGGCGCGCGACTGGCGCGTGTTCGGTCACCACCATGCCGTTACGCAAGTTGTCCACGAACACCACCACGTCACGGATCATGCTGTCGCTGGACAATGGCTGAGTATCGACCTCGTCTTGCGCTAAGGTTTCCATCACTACCGGAGTGCTCTGCGCTAGGCTCGGCAAGGGTTGTTCGGGTTCAGGCTGCTGCTGCGGTTGCTCGTCTGGCGTTTCAGCAACCGGCTCAAAATCATCAGGTTCGGCCTGCGGTTCTGGTTCAGGCTCTGGTTGCGCTGCGGTTTCCGGCTGCTTAGGCACTTCCATACTGCGTTCGACCGGTTGTCGTTGCTGAGTTGTATCATCACCACTGGTCAGCCACCAGACTAGGCCGGCGGCAACGATAACTACAATAGCAGCAACGGCAATCCAAGTGCCTTTGTTGCCGCCGTCTTGTTTAAATTCGTCAGTGTCGTTGCTCATGCCCTGTTTCCTCTATGACTTAAGCCGATTGTTGCGGACGCGTAAAAACCAACTGCGCGTCGTCGGATTGGGCCGCGCTATATTGATAGCCAGCGGCTGAAAATGCCTGTAAGTCAGACACTTTTTTAGGTTTTTCGTTCAGAATAAAGCGTGCCATCATGCCGCGCGCTTTTTTCGCATAAAAGCTGATGACTTTATACTGACCATTCTTCTCATCTTTAAATACTGGCGTCACTAACTTTGCGTTCAATTGCCGAGTTTTTACTGCGGAAAAGTATTCGTTTGACGCTAAATTAACGAGAACCTCGCTATTACTTTCTTGGCAGTCACGGTTCAGCATATCGGTGATCAGCTCGCCCCAAAACTCGTACAAGTTTTTACCGCGCTCATTATCCAGCTTGGTGCCCATTTCTAACCGATAAGGCTGCATTAAATCGAGCGGCCTTAACAGACCATACAAACCCGATAGAATGCGCAAATGCTGTTGCCCGTAAGCAATCGCATTAGTCGATAATTGATAAGCATCAAGCCCCGCATAGACATCACCATTAAAGGCAAACAGCGCGGGTCTGGCGTTATCCTGATTAAAAGGCAGTTGCCAGTCGGCAAACCGAGCAGCGTTTAACCCGGCTAATTTATCGCTGATCTTCATCAAACTGCCGAGTTGCTGCGGTGACAATTCGCGGCAACGTTCAACCAACAATTCGGCGTGATTTAACAGCCTCGGCTGAGTCGCCGTTACGGCCGGATAAGTCGATTGATAATCTAGATTTTTGGCCGGTGATATAACGGCTAATACACTCACATGCGCCTCCAACAGACAACGAACAATGAACCACAGGTTAGCGCTCTTGGCTTACCCTATGTGGTTAGACTTTATAGCTAATATACTGATTTTATGCGGCAAGATCATCTAAGCGAGCGGATTAGCCAACGCCAAAAACAAAACAGGCCGACCATTGTCGACCTGTTTAAGCGTAGACCTTGAGTTAGGTTACGGCAACGGATCTTGATCGGCACCCTCTTTTTCTACCTCGGTAGGCATCAAGTCATCACGACTAACGCCCAACATTAATGCCACCGAACTGGCAACATAAATAGAAGAATAAGTACCAATAAAGACACCAAACAATAACGCCGTAGCGAATCCATGAATCAACTGGCCACCCAAGAAGAACAACGCTAACAGCACTAAGATAGTGGTTAGAGAGGTGATTAGGGTACGGCTCATGGTCTGCGTCAAAGACACATTGATGGTTTCTTCCGGACTGTATTTACGGAATTTGCGAAAATTCTCGCGAATACGGTCACTGACCACTACGGTATCGTTAATCGAATAACCAATAACCGCCAGCAAAGCCGCTAATACCGTGAGGTCGAATTCCAACTGAAACACCGAAAACAAACCTAAGGTAATGATCACGTCGTGTGCCAACGCTCCTACCGCACCGACAGCTAAACGCCACTCGAAGCGAATCGCGATATAAATCAGGATACAAATAAGCGCGGTTAACATGGCTAAACCGCCTTGCTCCTTTAACTCATCGCCAACCGCCGAACCGACAAACTCGATACGTTGCATTTGCATATCGACGTTCATACCCGACTGCAATGCCTGCATCACCTGATTGCCCAGTTCTTCAGCCTTAACGCCTTCGCGCGGCTCTAAGCGAATCAAGATTTCGCTTTGCGAACCATAGGTTTGCACCACCGCATCGCCAAAATCGTTCTCGCTTAGCTGTTGCCGCACTTGATTAAGGTCGGCAGGCTGTGAAAAGCTCACTTGAATCAGCGTACCGCCGGTAAAATCCAAACCAAAATTTAGATTATTGATCACCAGCGAGGTCAAAGACGCTAGCACCAACAAGGTGCTAAACGCCATGGCGACAAAACGCCCTTTCATAAAGGCGATGGTTTTGTCTGTTTTAATAATCTGTCTCATGTTCGCCCCCTACACCGACAGCTTCTTGATACGCTTGCCGCCCCAAATAGCGTTAACAACCGCGCGCGTACCAACAATGGCAGTGAACATTGAGGTAATAATGCCGACCGCCAAGGTAATGGCGAAGCCTTTTACCGGACCAGTACCTACCGCAAACAAAATGATAGCGGCGATGAGCGTGGTCACGTTGGCATCAGCGATAGTCGACAAAGCACTGTCGTAGCCGTGATGAATAGCTTGCTGAGGGCTACGTTTAGCTCTGATTTCTTCACGAATACGTTCAAAAATCAGTACGTTGGCATCCACCGCCATACCGACGGTCAAGACAATACCGGCCATTCCCGGCAAGGTTAACGTAGCACCCGGGATCATTGACATAACGCCAATGATCAGCACCACGTTGGCAGCCAGCGCAGCGTTCGCCACCATACCGAATTTACGGTAGTAAATGACCATGAACAGCAAGACTAAAATAAAGCCCCAGAAAATCGCTTGCGTACCCGAGTCGATGTTCTCTTGGCCTAAGCTTGGACCGACGGTGCGTTCTTCAACGATTTGAATCGGCGCAATCAATGCACCGGCACGCAACAGCAACGCCAAGTTCTGAGCTTCTTGATGCTGTAAGCCAGTAATGCGGAAGTTACTGCCTAAGCGGGCTTGAATAGTCGCCACGTTGATAACTTCGGCGTTCTTTTCAAACACTAACTTACCCTCAGCATCACGACGGTCGGTGGCTTTGTATTCAATGAATACCGTTGCCATCGGTTTACCAATGGCGTCGCGGGTAGCGGTTGACATTTTATTACCGCCAGCGCCATCTAAGGCGATGCTGACTTGCGGCTGACTATTTTCGTCAAACCCAGCATTCGCGTTAATAATATGGTCACCGGTCAGAATCACCTCAGATTTCAACAACTGCGGGGCGCCATCACGCATCGGTAGTAATTCACTACCAAAAGGCACACGGCCACGTTGTGCATCGGCCACACTGTTATCGGTATCAACCATGCGGAATTCTAATGTTGCCGTGGCGCCCAAAATATCTTTGGCTCGCGCGGTGTCTTGCACACCCGGTAATTCAACCACGATACGGTTGGCGCCCTGACGCTGAATCAGCGGTTCCGCAACGCCCAGTTCGTTAACCCGGTTACGCATGATGGTGATATTTTGAGAAATTGCGTATTCGCGGGTTTCGCGCAATTTATCTTCGGTCATTTGCAGGGTAATTTGGCGCGCATCGGCGTCGTCCAGCAACACATAACCGGGATATTTATTGTCGAGGAAGTTTTCCGCCGCCTGAAAATCTTCGGCGGTACGCAGCTTAACCACGATATGATTGTCTTGCACGCTGACATCGGTATAACGAATGCGTTGGTCGCGTAAGTCAGTGCGTACCAAGTCGCGCGTCTGCCCACCAATTTTGCTCAGCGCTTCATCCATGTCGACTTCCATCAGGAAGTGCACACCACCGCGCAAGTCGAGACCGAGCTTCATCGGTTCAGCACCGATACTGCGTAACCAGGTTGGCGTCGCAGGAGCTAAATTGAGTGCGACGATATAGTCATCGCCCAAGGCTTGATTAAGAATATCGCGGGCAGCCAGTTGATCACTATCAGAATTAACCCGAACTAAAATTTGTTCGTCTTCCAGTGCCACTGACTTAACCGTCAGATTAGCCGCTTGTAGGCTTTCACGTACGTCATCGAGTGTGGCTGCCGTGACCGTACTATTACGGCTGGCAGAAATCTGAACAGCGTGATCTTCACCGTATAAATTAGGCAGCGCATATAGCGCTGCCACGGCGATGATCAACACCACCATCAGATTTTTCCACAACGGATACTTATTTAACACGTTGTGTCCTTAGCTTTTGCTTACAGAGACTTCATCGTCCCTTTAGGTAACACCGAGGTCACTGCTGCTTTTTGTACAGTCACTTCAACGCTATCGCTGATGGCAATCACCATCACGTCTTTATCATCGCTGATTTTGGTAATACGACCGACGATACCACCATTGGTTAGTACCTCGTCACCCTTACCCATTGATGCCACCAGCTCGCGATGTTGCTTAACACGCTTAGCTTGCGGACGATAAATCATAAAATAGAAAATCAGACCGAAGGCCAGCAACATGAAGACCAATTCCATCACGCCACCACTTTGAGCTGCGCCTTGCTGCTGCGCGTACGCATTAGAAATAAAGAAATCCATTGAGGTTATCCTCTCATTGTCGTTGTAATCGGCCCACGCCGTTGTCTGCTTGGTTATGGGGGTGTTTTCCCCATTTGACAAGGTTGGTCGGCCAAAGCTTTGAAAAATTTGTCAGGCAGTGTACCCGAATCCGATCAGAAATTCAGCGTTTATACGTCGTATCCGAGCGCTTTTAAGCGTCGTCGCAAGCCAATTTGGGACACTTCCAATTGCCACATCATCTGTTCGGTGTCGCCATGACATTGACGATAACAGGTCGACAACTCCTGCTCACCGATATCTTGCGCATTACGGAAGCCATCAAAGCGTTGCAGTAACTGATAAACCGACGCCCGTGAAATCCCTAGCTGCTCGGCACAGGCCTGCAACTCAAAGCGGTTGTCCTGCAACGCCTGCGCTAACTCTTCACGGCTGATGCTGTTGGGTTTTCGGCGCTGCTGCTGTGGCGGACGTGCGGTTAAGGTATGGTGGCCAGACGCTGCTGGCCGCAGCATCGACAACAGTTGGGGTTCAATTTGCAGTTGTGCTTTATCACGACTATCGATGACCACTTGCCGCGCCACATTTCGTAATTGGCGCACGTTACCAGGCCAACTGAATTCTAGCAGTTGCGTCATCGCCGCGGCCGTTAGCGTCGGCATGGTGGGAACGGCTTGCTGCCAATCTTGGTGTAAGCGCTGCCACTGTTGCTGTGCAAAATGCATAAACAGCAAACCAATGTCCTCGCGGCGCTCGCGCAGACTCGGTAAAAATATTTGATAGCTGGACAGACGATGTAACAGCGGCAGTTTGAAGCGCTCGTGTTCAGACGCCGTTTCCAAATCGGCATCGGTAGCAGCAATTAAACGCACACTGATTTGCACTGGCGAGGTTGAGCCAACCGGATAGATTTCGCCGGTTTCTAACGCCCGTAGCAACATCGCTTGCACATCACCCGAGGCCTCACCAATCTCGTCTAAAAATAGGGTGCCGCCATCCGCCGCCATAAAATAGCCATCACGGTCGGCGGCCGCACCGGTGAATGCGCCCTTGCGTGCACCGAATAATTCAGCGACCGCTAACGAGTCTTGCATGGCCGCCAAGTTGACCGATACGAACGCCTGTTGTTGCCGTTGCGAATGCTGATAAATAGCCTGTGCTACCAGTTCTTTACCGGTACCGGTTTCGCCGCGAATGAGCACCGGCTCCTGTAACCCAGCAATACGAGCAATACGGCGACGTACACTGGCTAAATAAGGGCTCATACCTTTTAAACCAAAGTCATCTGAGTCTTGTTCAGCGGGCATGGGTAACCACTTTAATAGCAGCACTACGCGGTCGCTTAAGGTTATCGGCACGCCGTCTAACAATTCGTCTTGAGTCAGTATGTATTCGTCTGCTGACGCACGATCACTGACATTTAAGCGGGTATTGCTATCCCCCTGCTTAACCACAACATCGTCGCTGCCACGGCGTTCAAGCCAAACTGGTGTACGACTTATGTAAGCGTCCGCCAGCGCCTGGCCGAAGCCTTGTTGATGCTTAAATTCCGGTTGATTACGACTCAACGGTGCACGCCCCTGACGCATCAAATCGACCAAAATAGCCGACTCTCCAATACGTTCAAGTTGCGGATGCAGCATGATCACCAGAGTGGGATAAAGCTGTTCGTCACTCTGCGATGAACTATCGGCATGGCGGGTCGATAAAACCTGCGTTTGCGTTTGCGCGTTGATATCCATGTAACGAATTACACCATAGCTAAGCCGTTAAACCATAGTTAAACCCTAGTTAAACCCTAGTTAAACCCTAGTTAAACCATAGTAACGAGTTAAACGTTGCGTTGATAAACGTTATCTTAAGGGCTAGTTGGTTAAATAGCTAGCGTCGATAGTGGGATTCCACGCCAAGCGCCGAGGGTAGGTGTGACCATGGACTTATTCGCCTCTCCCCTAGGCAACGCTGGCTAGCCGTGCCAAACTAGGTTTTTTTACTTAACCAGCAACCGTTATGGACTTTGCCTTTTATTGGATAGATTTAGCCGGAGTAGCGATTTTTGCAGTTTCCGGCACCTTACTCGCCTTTCGTAAAAAAATGGATGGCTTTGGTGTTATCGTACTGGCCTCGGTAACCGCTATCGGCGGTGGCACCATTCGCGACCTGATCTTGGGCTTACCGGTATTCTGGACTCATGATCAAACTTATTTTTATTCCATTTTGATGGCCGCTTGTATCACCATTATTTGGTTGCGCTATCGTAGTTACATTCCAATGACCACCTTATTGGTCGCCGACGCCGTGGGGATCGCTTTTTTTGCTGCTATGGGTGCGCAAAAAACGCTAATGGCAGGCTTTCCCCCCTTTATTGCGGTGATCATGGGCACCATCTCGGCCTGCTTCGGAGGCATGTTGCGTGATGTACTGGCACGGGACGTACCACTGGTGCTAAAAGGCGAGCTGTATGCCACCACCTGTATTGTCGGCGCAGCCTGCTACACCTTGCTGGTGGCTATCGATCCGCTGTTAGCGTTAGCGGTTGGTATGACCGCCACACTAACGCTGCGGCTGTTGGCGATCCGCTTCCGCTGGTCGCTGCCGGTATTCAGCGACAGTCAGGATAACGTGTAATTATCGCGCATTTAACGTCAAACCGTTCACTATAACGATAAAAAAAGGACCTTGACCATGTTAAGTCTGATCGGCCTCGTTGGCGGCCTCATACTATTAATTGTACTGACATTACGTGGCTTAAATCTGTTTATCGGTGCACCACTGTGCGCCTTGGTTGTTGCCGTTTGTAGTCGGTTACCGCTACTGCAAGGTGAGCACAACTTTGTCAGTATTTACATGGATGGTTTTGCCGGTTTTGTCGCGGCATGGTTCTTTATGTTTTTACTCGGCAGTTTGTTTGGCAAACTGATGGAAGATACCGGCGCGGCCGATAGTGTTGCTAGCTGGATCATTGGTAAATTAGGCCGCCGCCAAGCGGTGTTGGCGGTCGTGCTAGCCTGTGCGATTTTGACATACGGTGGCGTATCGGTATTCATCGTGGCGTTCTCGGTCTATCCCATGGCCTTGAGTCTGTTTAAAGACGCTAACTTACCTCGTCGCTTTATTCCGGCAGCGCTAGCATTTGGCTCCATCACCTTTACCATGACCTCCGCCGGTTCACCCGAAATTCAGAACTGGATCCCGATCAAGTATCTCGGCACCTCGCCCTACGCTGGCTGGCAAGTCAGTATCGTGGTAGCGGCACTCATGGCTGGCTTTGGCTATTGGTGGTTACAGCGCATGATCGGCCGCGCGGTGGCAAACGGCGAATCGTTCCAAGCGCGCAACGGCGATCCGCAACTACCGCAGCGACAATTACCGTCGCCATTGACCGGCCTGATTCCGCTGCTGGTGGTGTTAAGTATTTCTTTTAGCTTCCATCAGCAATTACAACAGAACGCGCTTATTGTGGCGTTGCTGGGCGGCGTACTAAGCTTGGTATTGATTAATTTTCGGCATTTACGGCAACCTAAAATCGCCATCGGCGAAGCCACCACCGGCGCCCTGATAGCGATCGGTAATACTGCTGCTGTAGTAGGCTTCGGCAGTATTGCGCAAACCACACCGGCGTTTAACGAGGCGGTGGCATTGATGACGCAGATACCGGGTAATGAGTTACTGGGCGCGGCGTTAGCGGTGAGCGTAATTGCCGGTTTAACCGGATCAGCTTCGGGCGGTCAGGCGATTGCTTTACCCTTGGTGGCGCCGCACTATTTAGACGCCGGGGTGGCAGCAGACGAACTACATCGCATTGTTTCGATATCCTCGGGAGCCATCGACTCACTACCGCACAACGGTTATGTAGTCACTACCATTCGCGCTATTTGCGGCGAAACCCATCAAGCGGCTTATTGGCCCCTAGCCGCGTTAACCGTCGTAGTTCCAGTACTGGGTTTAGCGCTGGCTATCGCGATGTTTATTCTCTGGTAAGACAGGCCGCGCAGCGTCGACAACCGCTAAATGTCGACGCCGTGCGCTGAGCAGCAATGGCGACAGACTAATTATTGCCGCCAAGTTTTTTGAATAAACCCTCTTTTAATTTGTCACCTACCGAATCTTCGGCTTTAGCGTTTAACAAATCGTTCAAACGACTGTCTTTGCTGTCAGCCAGTTCAAGTAACTGCGTTAATTCCGCTAGTTGCGGCTGTTGTTCCGACAAGGCACTTTGTACCTGCTCGTTTAAACGCGCCTTGACCGCATCCAATTTATCTTGCGCCGCACTCATCGCCGTTCCCGTTAGCGCTTCGGTTAGCTGACGGTCCAAGTCCGAGTTAAGCGATAAGGACGGCGAAGTAATATCGCCACTCATGTTAGCGCGAATATCTAAGCGCTGAAGCTGTCCGAGCGCCTGCCCAACCAACTGCGCCCAACGTTGTTCGCCGCTGGCTTGGATATCCAAATTAGCCAACCGAATAGCGCCGTTACCCTCTAACTGGTTACTACGCACCGCCATCGAGCCGTCGGTGTCTAAGGTGGTGGCTAACAGTGTGGCGCTGAAAGCCGACGATTCGCTCAACGGCGTATCGCTCAGTTTCAGCCCTTTTAATTGCCATTGCTGACGCGCGTCAATACCGTTTTCTCCTAAGGATAACTCGCCATTCAAGTTAAACGACTGCCATAAGCCGTTATTGTCAGCCCGCGCTTGAAAGGTGGTCGGTTGGCCTAATTGCTGGTGTTGATGAGTGATATTGCGCCAATCGACGTCCAGCACGGTATCGCCAAAGGCAAACTCGGTGACCGCCTTTTTAATCAAAAACTCTGGCGGCGCATCGTCTTCGGTAAACGATAACCACTGCCCTTGCCCGCGCGCAGGCTCGATCGTCTGATCGTTACTGGAACGCGCCAGCATTGGCGCTACTTGCTCATAAGCGAGCAAAATGTACTGGCTCCATTGCCGCGCCTTTTCACCAAATACCAACGACGTGACATTACCTAAGCCTTGACTGTCCAATTTGAAAAACTGCTGGATGCGGTCGATATCGTCACCAGGTGCCGATTTAACGGCCGCTAACTCAGCACTCAAGGTCTCGCGAGCTTGACTAACGGTGTCTTTGAATTGCTTAACCGCATCGCGGTCGGCACGGAAGTCTGCCTTCAGTTTTTCTAACTGCTCACGGCGCTGCGCTAAATCTCCCAGCCCTTCAATTTTGCCCTCAGTCAGCTCCTTGATGCGCTGCTCGTAGGACTTTAAGGTCTCGTCGCTGGGCAACGCCGCCTTGGCCTGTTCCAGTTTTTGTTGCTGCTCGGCAAAGGTTTGTTTGGCGTTAGCAATAACGGTCTCGGTTTGGATATTGACCTGTTGCATGATGTCATCGACCGATGGCAATTCAATATCCAGCGCCTCTAAACCCGAGCCGGCCGCATCTAACAAGCTGTCTTTAGTCACCGGCGCATAGACTTCACCGGCACTGTCGCGTGGTTGGTCAACGCGAATGCCGCTGGCATTCATTTGTTCGAAAATATAACGCCCTAACAATAACTGACCGGTGTCGATATCGGCACGCACCTCGCCGACCACCACCCGATTATTCTCCGGCTGCTGCGGATTGGTCACTTGAATACCATAAACGCCTATCGATAACGGCACCCAACTATGCTCGACGCGTTCGATATTAACTTCGGCACCGTTCAGGCGACCCAGCGTTTTTTCCATGCCCCAGCGCAAAATACTGTCGAGGAATAACCACGAAAACGCCACCAACAATCCAACAAAGACGACAAATGCCAGCAACCCCGGCCAACGAATAATGCTACGTTTCATGCGCTGTTACCCCCGAATCCCTGCGTAAATCTGCCAAAAACGACTAGCGCGTAAACCTTGCACCACTTTGAGTTTGAGCAACCAAGCCTGAATATGACCGCGATAGTTGATGACAATCAGATAGCTCAGTACCGCTAATATCGGTGCAAACAGCAGACTAACGATAATGCTACCCATGGTAATACTATGATGGAACTGGGTAATGCGGCCCCAAGGCGACGCGTATAGTGTTTCCCAAACGCCTTGCCAGCTCGGTGATTGCAACACGCTCATACCAATTTGATGGAACCACGGGTCGAGTAAATAGGCGATCCCCGAGAATACCAAAAACGAGACAATAAAAGCCGATAGGTTAATTCGAAACAGCAACGCGGCTAATAAAATGATTAAATTGTGCACACGCCATAACGGCGTCAATCCCAGCACCATGCCCAACACAAAGGCAAAAGCCAATGCCCAGGCACCTGTTTCAGAGTTCAAAGCTTTCAATAGCTTGGCTAACAACGTCAGCATCAGCGCTTCTCCTTGCCAATTTCACGTCTATGCTTGGTAGTTAATAACTACACTTTTGCATCAGTGCAGTAAGTGGTTAATACTGATTGTTCAGAATAGCGTATTCTGATCACTTTATAACTTCTGATTAGAAAAATTAGTTGTAAAAGTGCTTGTTTTTTTAACGTCCTAGACTTAAAAAAGCGGCCAGCATTCAGTCGGACTGAAATGCCTTTTTAACCCTTGATGGAACGGACATTTTTCATGCAACAGACGCCACAAATCATTGTTGATGACATCAGCGATTGGCAACCCTACTATCCCAGTCAGTCACTCGTCACCGCAAGTGAGTACTTACAACAGCAACACCCGAAAAGTCGTACCCACGCCTTAAACCTTTGTGCCGACTTGAGCTACTTGTCCACTGGCTATTACGTCAGTTTGCTGGCCGAGGCACGAGGCCAACGTATCATGCCATCGGTGTCGACCATCAACGATCTGGCTAACTTCTCTCATTATCAGCTATTGCTAAGTGATTTAGACAAACAACTAACCCGCTTTTTAGACAGCGAAAAGCAACAAGCGCCGGTATCGTTTTTGATTTGCTTTGGACAAAGCCAGCAGCCACAACTGAATACCTTCGCACGACAACTGTTCGAGCGCTACCCCTGCCCGATCATGCGTGTCGAATTGGCCTGGCAAGGACGTTGGTTCATTAATCAACTGAGCGCTGGCAGCTTGACCGAACTAGATGACGAACAGCAAACCTTCTTTGGTAATGCGTTAGATAGCTTTAGTAAGCGGGTCTGGCGTAAAGCTCGTACGCGTAAAGAATATCGCTACGATATGGCGATTTTGTACGACCCAGACGAGAAAATCCCAACCAGCGATAGTAAAGCGCTGAAAAAATTCATTCGCGCGGCAAAAGATTGCGATATCGACGCCGAGCTGATTACCAGCAGCGACTTTAACCGTTTGCTGGAGTTTGACGCGTTATTTATTCGCGAAACCACGCGTATTAACCACTACACTTACCATTTTGCTAAGAAGGCTGAAGCCAACGGCATGGTCGTGATCGATGCCCCCGGCTCGATTTTGCAATGTGCTAATAAAGTATTTTTGAAAGAGCTGCTTGAGAAGCACCAAATCGCAACGCCCAAAACCGAACTGTTGTTATTGCAACAGGACATCGATTATACCGCCATCGGCAAGCGCCTTGATTATCCAGTGGTGCTGAAGATCCCAGATGGCTCGTTCTCGATTGGTGTCGAAAAAGCCGAAGATGAAGCCGAATTTCGTGAAGTCGCCGCACGCTTGTTTGAGAAGTCGACGATTCTGTTGGTGCAAGAGTTTTTACCCACCGACTTTGACTGGCGTATTGGCGTCCTTAATAACCGTCCGATATACGCTTGTCAGTATTTTATGTCACGTAATCACTGGCAAATTTATGAACATGTGGAAGGTAGCAAACCGAAAAGTGGTTCATTTGAAACCGTTGGCGTGCATCAAGTGCCAAAAGACGTGGTGAAAGCGGCGTTACAAGCGACGCGACTGATCGGCGACGGTTTATACGGCGTTGACCTAAAAATGACTGACAAAGGTCCTGTCATCATTGAAATCAACGACAACCCTTCGATTGAGTCCAGTGTCGAAGATTTACACTTGGGCGACGAGCTTTACCGGATGATCATGGCCGACTTTGCAAGGCGCTTGGAAGAAAAATAGTGAGCACCGATGTGACCATTCGTTTAGCCACGCGTGACGACCTTACCCAACTGGTCGCCCTAGAGGCGGCCTGCTTTGACTATAGTCGTATCGGTAAACGCAGCTTTAGCCGTTTAATGCAGTCGCCCTCGGCGCAATTGCACGTATTGGTAAAGGCAAAGCAAATTCAAGCTTACAGCTTATTATTGACGCGTCGCAATAGCCGCCGCTGGCGTTTATATTCGTTAGCCGTAGCGCCAGCAGCCAGAGGTCAAGGCTTAAGTAAACGATTACTTCACTACGTCATCGACTACGTTAAGGCGCAGCATGCGAGCGCGCTCACGTTAGAAGTCAAAACGGATAATGCAGCCGCCATTGCACTTTATCGGCAGCTTAACTTTGAAGTCACCGACGTGCTGGTTGGTTATTACGACGACGGTTGTGACGGTTATAAAATGTCACTCAGCTTTAACCCTTAATGGCGATGCTCTGCCGTTTCATTAGCTGGCGGCTGAGCAGTGGCTGATGGCTGTTGCTGCTGATTAAGCGATTTTAATAATGCGTCCATCGCGGCAATAAATGACGGTTCACCGGCTAAATTGCCATGCCCGACCCCGGCTAAACGAATAAACTGGTCATCGGCCTTGAGCAACTGAGCTAAACGCTCAGACGCGTCAATCGGGATCAGTTTATCCTGTTCACCATGAATCAGGGTGATTGGTGTCTGACATCCGCTTAAGGCTTTATCGGTGCGTAATGGATAGCGCAATACCGCCGAGGGGATGTAGGGCACGATTTGCGCCGCTAGATCGACCATACTGTAGTAAGGTGCTTTCAGGACGAGATAACGCGGCTGCTGACGGCAAGCCAACCACGCTGCTGGGCCAGAGCCCAATGAATAACCGACCACCACGATATCTTGCTGCTGGTAAGATTGCAGCAACCAACGATAAAGCGCAGCCACATCGCCGTATAATTGGCTTTCACTGGTGATTTCACCAGCACTTTTACCATAGCCGCGATAGTCCACCATGAATAAGTCGTAGCCATTGTCTAAGTAAACCTGGTTGTATTCGGGTTTAGCCCAATCGACCAGCGAACCGCGATTGCCATGTAGGTAAAAAACGACGCCCTGTCGCTGCTTTTGCGTGCGAAACAACAAGCTGTGTAAACGTACGCCATCGGGCATGGCGATATAAGATTCTTCAAACGGCTGCTCATAGTCATAAACATAGTCGCTAGCCAACAGCGTCGGCTTAAATAGCTCCCGCTCCTGCCAACCATAGTAATAGCCAATCACCGCCGCATATCCCAATAGCGCGATAATAACGACCGCTATCAGGCTGCGTAGCAGGCTAAAACCGCGATAAGCGATCATCGCAACGGTTTGCTCCGGTCAACCTGAGCGCCAGCCGGCAACTGATCAACGTCGGTGTCGTCGTGCGCCGCATCAGGTTCGTGCTGTTCAGCGTCAGAGGCTCGACCAATAGCGGCTAACTTCGCGGGTACTCGATTACCGGGAAAATCGGTAAAGACACCATCGACGCCGGCCTGTTGTAACCACTTGATCAAGGTTGGATAGTCTGGTGTGCCTGAGGGTAACTGATCGGCACGCGCGGTGTATACGTGTACGCGTAAACCAGCCCGATGCGCCGCCTTGACTAAATCGGTAAACTGCGGTTGGCCGTTTTCGTCCACGCCTTTTAACACGTGCGGTAGCCACACCCCAACCGCTGACACGGTATTGGATAAGGCTTCTAATCCAGCGGCACTGCGCATTGCCGAATAATCAACGTCGGCTTCGTTCCATTCATTTTCACCGATCAATTGCACCGTCGGCGCGTTCACGTGATATTCGCGTAATAAACGACGCAAGACCTCAGGGTCAAACGATTGTAGATACAACGGCGATGGACTACCTTTAGGCTCCAAATAACCAGCGCGAGATAAAGCCGCCATGGTTGCCGCCGTGACATCAAAGCCTTGGTTGCGATACCACGCGGCATTCTTAATTTCGACGTAAGCACCGGTACGCATGTCACGGGTTTTATTTAATCCATTTAACAGCGCCAAATGCTCGGCCAGCGTAGCAATACGAAAATTGACTGCGCTACCATCAAAGCGGTTCGGCCAACGCATGTCACCGGTCGACTCATCAATGCGGTCATGCAACCTCAGCTGTTTTAACTCAGCGACGCTAAAGTCCAACACATAGTATTTGCCATCTGGACGCGTACGCTCAGGGAACACGTCAGCAACATTGCTGACAGCGCCTAGTGTCAGGTCATGTAATACCACCGGCACGCCGTCACGGCTTAGCTGCACATCCTGCTCTAAATAGTCGGCGCCTAAGCCATGCGCCAATGCCGCGGCGGCTAGAGTATGTTCAGGTAAATAACCGGAAGCACCACGATGGGCAATCACAATCCAATCTTTGTCGTCGACATTTACCGGACTCTGTTGAGCCTCTTGCGCCTGCTCAACGGCTAGCGGATCTTGCGCTAAAACCGGTTGCTGGTCGCTATCAGCGGTTACCGATGGTTGCTCTACTGAAGACGACGATTGCTGATTAGCTTGTAACGCTTCAACCACCGCTTGTTGCATATCATTGTCGCCTTGAGCCCAGCTTGGCGTGCTCGTTATGCCCCCCAGCAAGACTGCGACAACAACTTTTTTTCTAATATTTTTCAAGCGATTAGATTGGGGGTTCACCGAGCTCATGGTGACCTCCTTTACAATGTAAAGATGGAATCAGTTTGCCACAGTTCGGCCATCGCGCAAGCTGACTAACGTATTTTTTACGTTTTACTACACCTTTGGCTTTATGCACGCCACAGCGCCGTTATTGGCGAGGCAAAAATAAACGCACCGAGAAAGTCGCGATAGCTTCGCTGACTTCGTCGATCGCTTGGGCTAAGCTAGCGCTGTCTTGCGCCGCCAGACGCGCAGCAAATGTACTTTGCGCCAAGCGCTTTTCGTCGTCATCCAGATACACCACCTCGACCGCCAACACACTCTCGTCTAACACGACCACACGGTAGCTTAAAATCACACCGTCGCCTTGGCTAAACCGTTGCGGTTGATAAAGTGCAGCGGCTAAGCGTTGCGGTAGGCGCTGACTGATGGCACTTGGCACCGCCAATGTCGATGGTCGCGCTTGCAAGGCAATACTGGAAACCTTCGGCAGCGGCTCGGCTTTAGCTCGCGATGCCGGTCCGCTAACCTGCACACAAGCACTCAGCGACAGCGCTAAAGTAAGACTCGCCGCGCCGAGTAACAGCAACTTGCATAACGCTCGACAGCGGCGCAACGCCGATCCGATGCTCATGGTCTTAGCTCCAGTAATCACGAGTGACGTGAAGCACGCGCTGCGATTGCTGACGATAACGCTGCAGCAACTCGGCTATCGGTTCGACTTGATCGCTCAAACCGCGTTGTTGCAGGTAGTCAGCGTTATACAATTTACTGGCGGAACGCTCACCGAGATCGCAAGCAAAGGTGACAATCGTCTTACCTTGCCCATGATATAACGCTGCCGCTAGTGCCGCAGCGACGTTCAATGCCGAACTACTGCCCAACACAATGCCGTCTTCATCACGCACATAACGTGACAGGGTGACTAAATCTTGATCCGGTAGATTGATCGCATAATCGATTTTAGCCTGTCGGAAATTCTCGACCCGACGCATAATACCGATGCCCTCGGTCATGCTGGAACCCGATGATTGATACTCGCCAGTTTTGAGGAACTGATAAATGCCAGAGCCATCGGGGTCGGCCAACCAGACCGCCAAATCGGGCTTTTGTTGCTTTAAATACGTAGAGTTACCAGCAATCGTGCCGCCAGTGCCAGCAACCGATACCAAGACATCAATAGCACCCTGTGTTTGCTGCCAAATTTCCGGCCCGGTTTGCAAAAAATGAGCACGTGCATTGCTAGTATTTTCAAACTGATTCGCCCACCAGTAATCATCGTGCTGTTCAGCGATACGCTTAGCGGTGTGATAAAAATGATTGGGATCTTTAAACGGTACTGGGTCGACCGCTTTTAACTGTGCCCCGTGCAGGCTGATCATGCGAGTTTTTTCCGGCGCCTGATCGTTAGGCATCACCGCTAGCATTTTTAAGCCGTAAGATTTAGCCACCAAAGCCAAACCAATGCCGGTATTGCCAGCAGTGCCCTCAACAATGGTCATGCCCGGTTTTAGCTCACCGCTAGCCATGGCGTCTTTAACTAATTGCAGGGCCGCGCGGTCTTTAATCGAGCCACCCGGATTTTGAAACTCGCACTTGAGGTAAATGTCGCAACCGGTCAAGGCTGATAAACTCGGGATTTTCAGCAAATCGGTCTGACCGATCAAGTCTGCCGGGCGCTCACCCACGCGGGCGGCGAGCGTTTGCGAAATCGAACTGGTTGTTGTCATACTACCCTCATGTCACACAGGCGTTGATTTGAGTATATCAGACTCTTACGCGATGCTCGCGGTTAACGCTCAGCGCCGCTGCGCAGTTGCCGTTGACGGTGCTGTAAAACTAGGAAGACAGACCATGCAAGACCATCAACATAACTCTATCGCTGCGCCCAGCATCGACTGGCCCGGCTCAGTCGCTGCCGCTCGTCAGCAACAACGACAGCTGGCACAACGCTGCCTGCAGCAGACCACGGAGTGGTCAGGATTATGTCACGGCGACGTGGTGGTGGGTGCCGATGTCGCGTTTCCGCAAAATGGCCAACTGACGCGTGCGGCAGTGGTTGCCATGCGCTGGCCGTGCTTGACGGTACTCGAGCTGCAAGTGCATGAACAAGCCACTAGCTTACCTTACATCCCCGGGTGTTTGAGTTACCGCGAAGGTCCAGCGTTGTTAGCGGCACTGGCAAAACTAAACCATGACTATCGACTACTGATGTGTGATGGTCAGGGTCAGTCGCATCCGCAACGCTTGGGCATTGCGGCTCATATTGGCGCCGTGTTACAAAAGCCCAGCATTGGTATCGCCAAGTCCAGGCTTTGTGGTAACGGTAGCGAACCTGCAGCCGCGCGAGGTAGTAGTAGCGAACATTGGCATGACGATAAACAACAGCAGCTGGCTGGCTATTGGTTGCGCAGTCGAGAGGGCGTAAAGGCGGTACTGGTTTCGGCCGGTTACGGGCTCGACCAGCAGCAGGCATTAACCGCGGTTAAACAATGTTTAGGCCGTTATAAATTGCCGTTGCCAACTCATCTTGCCGATAAACTGAGTAAGTCCTATTAAACCGGCTAGGGAAACTGCGAATAAGTCTATGGTCGCATCTTCCCGATGAAAGACTTAGAACCAAACGCCCGACTGACGCTTGGGCTTCTGGTCACTGGCGGTACGTTCAATTTGCGCGCGGTTATCTTGCACACGGTAGGCATCGCCATCGCATTGAATAGCGGCTAAACATTGATCGGTTTGCACCTCATGGCAGCGTTCTAAAACCACGCCGTTGCCGCCGATCGCTTGCACTGCCGCTTTCAAATCGAGCATCGCCATTTGCTGTTGCGATTGCCCCTGCACGGGGCAAGAAAAGCCGCTTTGACGAGCTAAAAAACGCGCCTCAACGTTATTGTCGTAAATGTCGTAGGGGCTGTAAAAATTGACGGTTTCAACCAGCGCCGATGACACCTCTGCTTCACTTTGGTTGGCTTGCTGGGTATAACGATTAAACGCACTACAGCCTGCTAACACAGCAATTAGAAAAACGCTGATGAGCGTTCTTAGCATCATTGAGGCCTCCCTATGTAGTTTACCCAAAGTGTCGCTAATCAACGTAACTTAGCCAAAGTCACTCAACCAAAGTAACTTAGTCACGCCAATCAAAAAAGCGATAAAGGAAAATTCAGCGCTAAGATAAAAGGTACGCATTAAACTGTAAAGCGGTTTACGGTTTCTTAACGCTTGCTAGTCGCCTATCAATCCGCCCACACGCACCAATAAAGTGCAACCCGAGTCAAAGCAACCCGCCTTAGCACCAACATGGTGCAGCTATCAGCGTGATTTTTGTTGATAACGCCACCTAAGACTATTTATCAAACAAAACATACTGATAACAAAGGTTATTTTTATGTTGGCACAAACTCTGAATAAGGTTTAGCTCTGGTTCTATATGACAGCGAGAAGCGTCTATGAAAATGATAACAGCCTTAATTAAACCCTTTAAGTTGGATGACGTTCGAGCTGCTCTCGCAGAAATCGGCTGCAAAGGCTTAACGGTGACCGAGGTACGCGGCTTCGGTCGACAAAAGGGCCATACCGAGCTGTATCGAGGGGCCGAATATCGCATCGACTTTTTACCCAAAGTAAAAATCGACATCGCCGCCAGTGACGATCAAGTCGAAGCCATCATCGACGCCATCAGCGATGCTGCCCACACCGGCAATATCGGCGACGGCAAAATATTCATTACCCAGCTTGAACAAGCGTTGCGTATCCGTACCGGCGAAGTTGATGACGAGGCAATTTAGGAGAGAACGATGGCCAGCTTAGCGCAATTTAGTGAGTTACAATTTGCTCTGAACACCTTTTATTTACTGATCTCAGGCGCCCTAGTCATGTGGATGGCAGCGGGCTTTTCGATGTTAGAGGCGGGTTTGGTGCGCAGCAAAAATACCACCGAGATCCTAACCAAAAATATCACCTTGTACGCGATTGCCTGTACGCTATTCCTGCTGGTCGGCTATGGCATCATGTATCGCGGTAACGATGCTGGCGGCATCATACCGAGTTTAGCGCTGCTGTTAGGCGAAGCCGACAGCGAGGCATCACACGCATTAGCCGCCGACTTCTTTTTTCAAGTAGTATTCGTCGCCACCGCCATGTCCATTGTCTCGGGTGCCGTTGCTGAGCGTATGAAGCTCAACGCCTTTCTACTATTTAGCGTGGTACTGACCGGTTTTATTTATCCGGTAGAAGGATACTGGAGTTGGGGCGGTGGTTTTTTAAAAAGTGCCGGCTTCGTCGATTTTGCCGGTTCCGGTATTGTGCATATGGCTGGTGCCGCCGCCGCATTGGCTGGCGTATTGTTGCTTGGCCCACGGCTCGGCAAGTACCGCCGTGACGGTAGCATCAACGCCATTCCTGGCGCTAACATGCCATTAGCAGCGCTGGGCACCCTGATTTTGTGGATGGGCTGGTTCGGTTTTAATGGCGGTTCGCAGCTTGCGTTAAGCAGCTATGATGATGCTAACGCTATCGCCGATGTCTTCGTTAATACCAATGCCGCTGCGGCAACTGGCGCTATTAGCGCATTGCTGATGACGCGCTTGCTGTGGCAAAAGGCTGACCTAACCATGATCCTCAACGGCGCCTTAGCCGGGTTAGTGGCAATTACCGCCGATCCGGTCAGTCCCACACCACTATGGGCGGCCGCTATCGGCGTCAGTGCCGGTGTGCTAGTGGTGCTATCAATTATCGCCCTAGACCGCTTACATTTAGATGACCCGGTCGGCGCGATTTCGGTACACGGCGTCGTCGGTCTATTGGGTTTGCTGTGGGTGCCAGTGAACAATAGCGAAGCGAGTTGGTCGGCACAATTATTGGGCGCCTTTAGCATTTTTACTTGGGTCTTTTTATGCAGTCTGTTGCTATGGTGGTTATTGAAAGTCTGTATCGGCATTCGCGTCTCGGCAGAAGACGAATACCAAGGCGCCGATATCAGCGATTGTGGCGTCGAGGCCTATCCTGAATTTAGCGGCTCAGGTAAACGCAACTAGAGTGAATCAATAGGCTGAATTGTAAAGAAAAATACCCGCTTTCAGTGCAGCTATTGGGTATCCAATCGGCGTTTTCTTGCGTAGCTGCTATAGTGATACTGGCAGCAGCAAGGAGACTACGAGCATGGCAGCAAGTCAGGAATTTGTTACTCAGCTTTTAGCCAAAGCGGATATTCGCGTCAACGGCGATAGGCCTTGGGATATACAAGTTCAGCAAAGCGCTATGTTTGATCGCGCACTCGCCTACGGCAACCTAGGTTTAGGCGAGTCATACATGGACGGGCAGTGGCGTGCAGAGCGTTTAGATATGTTCTTTGCACGGCTGCTGCGGGCTCGCATTCAAGATCAAGTCAAACCCACCCGCTTACTGTGGCACGCGTTAAAGAGCCGGCTTTTCAATTTACAAAATATCAAGCGCGCTTGGGAGGTGGGTCGCCACCATTACGACCTCGGTAACCGCTTGTATCAGGCCATGCTCGATCCGCTGATGGTGTACACCTGCGGCTATTGGCGCAACGCCGATGATCTAGCCACAGCACAACGCCACAAGCTGGAATTAAGCTGCCAAAAACTGGGCTTAAAGCCAGGCATGAAAGTATTAGATATCGGCTGTGGCTGGGGCAGCTTTATGCAATACGCTGCCGAGAACTATCAGGTTGAATGCGTTGGCGTCACCGTCTCCAAAGCACAGGTGGAGCTAGGCCAGCAGCGCTGCCAAGGATTGCCGGTAAAGTTTTTGCTGCAGGATTATCGTGATTTACAGGGACAATTTGACCGTATCATTAGTTTGGGTATGTTTGAACATGTCGGCAGTAAAAACTATGCCGATTACATGCGCGTGGCTAAGCGCTGTTTAACCGATGATGGCCTGTTTTTATTACATACTATCGGTAAACACGGCAACAGCGGCGGTACCGACCCTTGGATCAGCCGCTATATTTTTCCCAATGGTGAAATTCCCACGCTAGAGAGCATGTCCCCCAGCCTTGAAGACAACTTTGTGGTTGAGGATTTACACAACTTTGGTGCCGATTACGATAAAACCTTGATGGCTTGGCTAAGCAATTTTGAACACGCTTGGCCACAATTAAAAAGCGACTACGATGAGCGCTTTTATCGTATGTGGCGGTACTATTTATGCAGTTGCGCCGGTGCCTTCCGCGCCCGCGACGTGCAGTTGTGGCAGTGGGTGTTAAGCAAGGCCGGTATTGAAGGCGGCTACCAACGCCCGCTAAGTTAGTCTTTCAGGGGCCAGTAGCCTACTCGAAAGCCGCCCCAGTGTTTACCGTTTACCCAAATGGGTACCGATAAGTCATGCATCACTTCGCCGGTATCGCGCTTATAGGTTTGCAACAAGAGTTGTTGAGTATGTGCGCCGCAACGCTTGCCGGTCGCGTCGTTGAACAAGCGGCGTGAGCGATTACCTACCTTGTCCTGTTCGGCTTTACCCGTTAACGGTTGATTAAAGCGATCATTATGACGGGCGACGTAACCATTCGGGTCGGTGGTAATGGCGTAGACAATTTGCGGGTGACGCGCTAAGGCGGGCTCTTGAATCGGCGCTAAGTGACGCTGAAAGTATTCACTGTACGCCGTTTCTAACTTATACGAGGCATCCGTAGCCGGTCGATATTCACGACTGAATAACTGCGCCTCGGTTAATTCGCCGCTATCGAGCGCCGCGCTTAGCAACTCGCTAACCTGTTCGGCGGCTTGCGCAGCAACGTCATAAATAGCGCGATGCGGAGATTCAGCATCGTGCATGACTAATAACGCGAATAGTGACTCTGATTGAGCTTCTAAATGGCTAGCCTGGCCCAACACATCGCTCATATACTGTTGCTGCTCGTGCAGTTCTTGCTCAACTTGCCGAAAAGCCAGTCGGCTATCGGTTAATTGCTGATGATTCTGAGCAACATTAGTGGCAATTTGCTGTAGCTGCTCCTCGACTGAACTGGCATGCTGTAAAATCTCATCGAGTTGCTGCACCACCCCATTGACGGTGGTTGCTTGCTGCTCGACTTCGTCGGCTAGCGCGCTCATGCTATGACTGGCGTGTTGCGTTTGCTGATGAATCGCTTCGACCAACTGACTGACTTCGACGGTCGAGCTTGAGGTACGTTTAGCTAAGTTACGCACTTCATCGGCAACCACGGCAAAGCCACGACCATGCTCACCGGCACGCGCACTTTCAATCGCCGCATTTAAAGCCAACAGATTGGTTTGCTCGGCAATGGCATCAATGACCGCTGTCACTTGACGTATTTTTTCAGCATCCGCGCGTAAGCCTTCAACATCTTGCGCGACAGCACGACTTTGTTTGACTACCTGCTCGATATCGCCAATCAACGTCTGTACTTGCTGCTGTCCTTGCAGGCTGATTTGGCGCGTTTGCTCACCGGCATCAGCAACATTAGCCGTGTATTGAGATATTGATTGCGCGCGCTCAGCGATATCGGCAACCTGAGCGACATTACGATTAAGCACCGAGACGTTATCTTGCAGCACCTGCTGTAGATGCTGTATACGATGACTTAACTCGGCGGTAGCAATCGCATTATCGCCAGCGTTGGCAGCGACTTGTTGCATTGCGAGTTGTTGTGCGGATTGCTCATTGGTGGCGCTAGCGGGCGTGGCCGGACGGCGCCACAGTAACACGAGCAGCAGACTTAGGCCGATCAGGTTTAGCGTTAACCGCAGCCAATCGTTATCAAGCAGTGCGCTGCTGAGCAACACCATAAGCGCAGCCAGCAACGCGCTAGAATTAACCCACGATAAGGCTTTGTTAGCGCCGCTTAAATTGCTCATAGGCCATCCTCTGTTGACGCCCATAAACGGTTGTTAATCTGCTTAAACTATCAGCTTAATCATGCTTTACCATGCGACCAAAGTCTAACCACTGCTGACACTGTCAGCGTATGGGCTGGTCACGTTCATGTAAATCTTCATCGGCGTCGGTCAGGCGTTCGGCTAAGCGCTCATCGGCGGTCAACTCCGCCGAGGTGTTAAACTCGCGCATAAAAATTTGCCAAAACACCATAAATAGGGCCGCGATCAGTGGGCCAATGACAAAGCCATTGATGCCAAAAATAGCTAAACCACCAACGGTTGAGAACAGTACCACGTAATCGGGTAGCTTAGTGTCGCGACCAACCAAAATCGGACGTAAGACGTTGTCGGCTAGGCTGATGATGACGGCGCCGTAGGCAAATAAAATCACCCCGTCCATCAACTCACCGGTGGCCATTAAATAAACCGCTACCGGCGCCCAGATGATCGCCGCACCAATTGCCGGTATCAGCGATAAAGCCGCCATCACCACACCCCATAAGGTTGGTGCCGGTAAGTCTAGGATCCAGAAAATCAGGCCACCGAGAGCCCCCTGCACAATAGCCACTACCAAGTTACCTTTAACAGTAGCGCGAGTGACCTCGGCAAATTTTGTAAAAAGCTGTTCCTCGCGATCGTCGCCCAACGGTAACGCTTGCACTAACAGCCGTGTTAATTGCGGACCGTCGCGTAACAAAAAGAAACTTAAGTACAACATCAAACCCAAGTTTAAGAAGAAACTGAAGGTGCTTTGGCCGATACTGAAGGTTTCTTTCGCCAGTACTTGGCTCACCGATACTGCGCCATCGGATAAGCGCTGTTTCAGTGTCGCCGGGTCCATACCCAATTGATTTAAGATATCACCGATGAAAGGAAAAGCCTGACGTACGCGATCAACCATGTCGCCGACGCTGATATCGCCGTCGCTTAAGCGCTGATAAAGCTGTACGCCTTCACTCACAAATGACGAAATAATGGCAACGACGGGTATCACCACAATGACCATGCACAACATCAAGGTTAAGGCCGCGGCGATGCTCGGGTGCTGGCCAATGCGTTGATTAATACGGCAATGCACCGGGTAAAAAATGACGGTGATCACAGCCGCCCAAAAGATGGCTCCCCAGAGCGGCTTTAAGACCCACAAGAAGGCTAGTGAAACTACCACTAACATCAATAAAAATGAGCGTTGTTCCAGTTTCTGTTGCATCAACATCCCTTTCGTTGCAGGCGCCGTCGTCAGCGCCATCAAAGCCATTAATCTGGCATCCTACTCCGACTCGGCGCTAAACTAAAGCACCTTAGCGGCGGCGCTTGACAGCTCACCGCTTTCGTATCAATCTTTACCTAACAACAGCGACCAGCAAAGCGCCCCATGAAAAGTTTAACCGAACACCTCAGCAACTATGCTTGCTACCATCGCGATAGCCGCAATATCCTGACGCATATGTTTGGCATTCCGATGATTGTCGTGGCGATTGTCATTTTGTTGTCGCGACCCACGTTCAGCCTGCTGGGGCTGCCATTAACACCAGCCTTATTGCTGAGTATAGCGGCTGTTATCTTTTATTTCCGCTTAAGCAAGCTGTTCGCTGCAGTGATGGCGTTTTTGCTGCTACTGTGTTTAATCGTCGGTGAACAAATTGCCATGCAATCAACTGCACAATGGTTAATTACCGGTATCGGGTTATTTGTCGTCGGCTGGATTTTTCAGTTTATTGGTCATTATTACGAGGGCCGTAAACCGGCTTTCGTCGACGATATCATCGGCTTACTGATCGGCCCCTTGTTTGTGGTCGCCGAGGTATTATTTGCGCTAGGCTTGTGCAGCTCACTGCAACAAGCCATTGAACAGCGCGTGGCACAACAAATGGCGCCCCCCAAGCCATAGTCAACAGCGCCTCGTTAATGCGCCACAATGCAATTGCGGCCGCCATGCTTGGCTTCGTAAAGCGCTTCGTCAGCAAGCTTTCGTAATTGCTCGGCATTGGCATCGGCATGGCTTTGGTTGTCAACGCAGCCACCCGATAGTGAACAATGAAAATGCCCATTAGCGTGTTGAAATACCAGCCGCTCGAAACGTTCGCGAATATCGTCCAGTATCAGCTTCGCTTGGGCGGCGTTGCAGTCGATTAAAACCGCAAAAAATTCCTCACCGCCATAGCGACCAATGCGGTCATCACGTCGTAGCCGTTGTCTTAATAACATAGCCGCAGACGCTATCACCATGTCGCCCACCGCATGTCCATATTGGTCGTTAACGCGCTTAAAAAAGTCGATATCGACCATGACAAAAGCCACCGCCTGTTCGCGCTGCTGAGCACTGTGCCACTCTAACTCAGCCGCTTCTTTAATATTGGCATGCTTTAACAAACCGGTCAGACCATCGAGCATGATTTGCTCGTTAAGATAGCGAGCTCGCTCAACTCGAACGCGTATTGCCGCGACCAAGTGCTCGTCAGAAATAGGCTTGGTTAAAAAGTCATCAGCACCACTGCCCATTGCCGATAGCTGCCTATTCACATCAGTTTCGCCAGATAAAAAGACGATTGGCAAACCAACGCAACTCGGATATTGGCGTAATACCCCGGCTAACTCACGGCCGCTATAACGCGGCATGTACAGGTCCATAAGCACCAATTCACTGCGCTGAGAGAGTACCGTCTCGACAATTTTTTCAGCCTCGGTCAGACGCGCCACCTGCATACCAGCCGCCTGCAGCACCAACTGGTAGTGCTGAGCTAGGTCATCGTCATCTTCGATAATTAATACTCGCTCAGCCGCAACCGAGCGGCGTATCACCAACTGCATGAGTTGGTTCACCACCCGCGGCACATCAAAGGGCTTAACCACAAAACCAGCAAAGCCTAATCGTGCCGCCAGTATGCGCCTTTCAAAATCATCGCACTCGGCGATCATCAAGGTCGGCAGTAAATGTTGCTGCGCACGCGTTTGTACCCAGGTGGCGTTATTGCTCAGGCGATTCACGTCGTCGCGGCTGACATCAAGCAACACCACCTCATACTGATAAAGCCGCGCATCATCGCCAGCGATAATTGACGACCAAGCGACAAAGGCTAAGCGGCAACCGTAAGCGGATAGCTGTTGGTCGAGGAGTCGCTTTAGCGCTTCATCGTCGGTGATAACGAGCAGTGTCAGGCTATCGCTGCTGGCTTGTTGCTCGGTTAGAGTACTCGCATCCGCTTGATATTGTTGCAAGCTCAATGGCGTACGAACTAACTGCTCCACTTGCTCAATCAGCAGGTGACATGGCCTCGCCGGCAGCGGTTGCTGCTGTTGCAGGCTCAACACGTCATGTTCTAGCTGTCGGGCTTGCTGGCCCAAGCTGGTTAAGCCAAAGGTGCCCGCAGAACCGGCTAACTTATGAAGTAGCTGATGTAATTCCGACAGTGCAGATGCCTGCTGTTGCGGGTCAAGCAAGGTTTTTGCCACTTCACGGATATGCGCTAGCGACGCCGGCAAGCGCGTTAAATACTGTTCGCGCAGGTTGCCTAATTGCTTTAGAAAGTCTTGTTGAGCGCCGCTCATACTTGCTTCCATATGGTTTCGATTTGTGCCGCTAATTGCATCGGATCAAAGGGTTTGCTGATCACTGCTAAGGCACCTAGTTGCTTTAACTCCTCAACCTCTTTGGGTTGCACTTTGGCGGTCATAAAAATCACCGGCACCCTGGCTTGACCACTCAATTGGCGCCACTGTTGTAGCAATTGGGGGCCATCCATACCGGGCATCATCACATCCAGCAATAACAGTTGCGGTGCAAATGCCGGACCTTTTGTTAATGCTTGTTGCGCCGATTCACAGCAGCAAATTTGGTAACCACCTAAGGCCTGTAACGCCATGCTGGCGACTTCACGAATATCGGGTTCGTCCTCAACATATAAAATACGCGTTAACGCGGTCATCATTTAATCCTTATCTGAGTCTGGCGTGGTCTTGGTCAGGGTTGCTTGTCGGTTCAGCTCATCATCAATAAGCGCAAGTAATTCGCTGGGTGCCAGTTGCTGAGTTTTCAGCAGAGCCTTGACGGCTGCATCGCCTTGATTAAGCTGCTCGGCGGTCAGCATCACTACCCGCGTATTGGTAGCTAATTGCTGTACCGCTTGCCGACCGTTAGCATCATCGCTAAGCATGTTAATATCGATAAAAACAGTATCGACCCGCTGTGTCGCTAAATAGTCCTTCATCGCGATTAGGCTGGTCACATGATGCCAGTCTTGCTGGCAATTATTACTGCTTGTGATGCTCGCCGCGGTATTCTCGTCCTTGCAGACTAATAACAGTGGCAGTGAGTGCTCGCTAGAGGTTAACGTCGCGCGCTGCAGTGCTTGCAGCAGCCGTTTTTCGTCGATGGGTTTACTTAACCAGTCGATACCGGCATAACGCCCATTGATCGCCAACCGCCCCTCTTCCATTTTTACCGACAGCACAATCAGCGGCAAATCGCGCAACTTGGGTTGCTTGCGCACCGCATGAATAAAGTCGACACCGTTACCGTCAGGTAAGAGTAAATCAACCGTGATTGCCGCAAATTGCTGTGTCGCGACTAACTGCAGCGCTTGTTGTTGTGAAAACGCGATTTCGGTGGCGTAACCGCCGCGTCCGATAGTTAATGCCAGTAGCTGAGCAATATCCGGGTCATCTTCTAAAATTAACACACGCTTTTTGCCAGTTAGCGCGTTATCAACAACCTGATGTTGACTCAGTTTTTCGTCGGCAACCGAACTATGTTCTTGGAATGCAGGTAAATCGACATAGAAAGTCGCGCCTTCGCCCTCGACAGACTCAAAATTAATGCGCCCGCCCATACGTTCGACTAGCTCACGGGTGATCGCCAATCCCAAGCCGGTACCACCTTTTTTGCGCGTATCCGATGCATCGGCCTGGGAGAACTTGGTAAAAATTTGCTGGTGGAAGGCTAACGGAATACCGGGTCCGTGATCGCTTACCGAAACCCTGACAAAACCTTTTCGATGGCTGAGGCTAACATCGACGATGCCGCCATCGGGCGAGAACTTGATCGCATTGGAAAGTAGATTCGCCAACACTTGTTGAAAGCGCTGATTATCAATACGAACAAAAGTATGGTCTTCTGTTGTCTCCAACGACACCTTAACAGAGCGTTCGCCAGCAAAAGTTTGGTGGCTCTCAACGGCATATTGCAACTGCGGCCATAATGGTTGCAGCTTAATGTCGAACACCATTTTACCGGCTACCAATTTTTCCATGTCCAGCAGGTCGTTGATCAGATAGGTCAGGCGCTGGCTATTCTTATAGGCGATTTCGATCATACGCGAGGCCGACTCGGGTAAAGTACCGGCAATACCACCGTTTATCAGACCGAGGGCACCGCTAATGGATGTCAGCGGCGTACGTAACTCATGACTGACAGTAGAGATAAACTCGCTCTTCATGGTTTCTAACCGCTTACGTTCGGTGATATCGCGGATCATACCGACGTAGTGAGGCTGACCAGCGTGTTCCACCTCCCACACCGATAATTCCATCGGAAACAAGCTACCGTCCTGCCGCATCCCTTCAACTTCACGGCCGATACCGATAATACGAGCGATACCGGTTTGCTGATAGTTACTCAGGTATTCGTCGTGATGCTCTTGATGCGGCGACGGCATCAGCATTTTTACATTGTTACCGATAAGTTGTTCGCGCTGGTAACCAAACAATTGCTCGACGGATTGATTCGCGGTAACCATAATACCGCGCTGGTTGATGGTAATAATGCCATCCAGCATGTTGTCCAAAATTGCTTCGGTATAACTGGCTTGTTCACGTAACTGCAACTCGCTTTCTTTACGTGCCGAAATATCCTGAAATAAGCCTTGCAAGCCTGCGCAACGGCCGTTCTCTATGCGTGGTAAGCCGATTGAGCGCACCCAACGAGAGCGTCCGCTTGCGGTGGTGATGACGAGTTCCAAGTCATAAGCTTTGAAGTGTTCAATCGCCTCATCAACGGCCTGTTGTAAACGTTGCAAACTGCCGTCATCACGGTAAAAAGCAAAAGCGCTGTCTAAAGTTGGTTGATAATCATCGTCGACCTCATGGATACGCTTTGTCATGGCGCTCCAATGCAACGAGTTATCGATTAGATCAACCTCCCAGGTGCCCATTTTTGCCGCTTCACTGGTTTTTTCAATAAGTGCATAGGCATTACGTAACTGCTGTTCCGATTGCTTTTGTTCCGTAATGTCCATCAAGGTGCCGATATGACCGACGATTCGTTGCTGCTGGTCGCGTAACGGCGACACTTGGCAGGTGACCCAAGCGTTACTCGGCAAGTCTTGTTGTGAGCGGCGAAAACGAAAGTCAAAGCGAAAACTGCTGCCACTTTGTTGATAACACTGCCAACGCTCAAGCAGTTCACTGCGATCTTCAGGCTCTACGGCCGTTAACCATTCGCCCGCCATAGCCTGTTCTCGAGTTAAGTTGGCAAGCCACAATGCGCGATCGTTAACAAATAAACAGCGATTATTATCGTCAATTTCAAAGATACCGACCGGCGCCGATTCGGCTAACGAGCGAAAACGTTGTTCGCTTTCGTTTAATAACTGCTGCGCGGCTTCTTTTTCTTCTCGCACTCGCGAGGCGTAGACCAACTGTGCAATAGTCGACGTCAATGGCTCAAGAAAGCTGACTTGTTCTTCACGGTAGCCACTCACCGCATTGGCTACGCCAACCAAAGCTACAATTTCACCACCGTAATAAGCCGGAATCGCCATAAACTTACGCAATTCAGGATGCCCAGGGGGTAAACCTTTGGCCCGTGAGTCGGTCATGGGCGAGTCAGAGATTAGTGGTTTACCCGCTGTCACCGCACGACCGAACAGTGTCGTCATATCCCTGAACTCAAGCCCAGTCGGGGCGTGCTTATCAAAAAACTCTCGGCTGGCTTTATCCCAAGCGATATTGGTTAAGGTATACGCCTTCATATACGGCTGACCATGCTCGTCATACAGAATATCGCCAATAAAGCCGTATTCACTGTCCGTCAGCGCCAGCACATCATGCAGGAGCCCATCGAAGGCAGCGGTACGGTTACTGGCTTGTATAAACTTGGACTGGGCGCGCGCAATCACATCGTTAAGACGTTTTGCCTGATGCAGTTCCCATTGCTGTTGGCTTTCATTAACGCGCTGTAACTCGGCCTCAACGCAGGCGGCGAGCTCGCGTAATAATGCCAGTTGTGTTTCGTTAAACTCCCTAACTTGGGTATCAATAACACATAGCGTACCTAAACGGAGGCCATCGGCGCTTTGAACCGGCGCGCCAGCGTATGCGCGTAGGTGAGGTTCACCGGTGACTGCGGGTAGCTCTTTAAAGCGCTCGTCAGCACTTAAATCATTAACCACCAACAGGTCTTCAACGGTGATAGCAAAAGAACAAATTGAGACGTTTCTTGGTGTTTCACAAAAATCCAAACCGATGACCGACTTAAACCATTGCCGCTCTTTAGCCACTAAAGAAATGGTTACGATTGGCACAGAAAATATTTTCTGTGCCATACGTGTGTAGCGTTCAAAACGCTCTTCAGGAGGAGTATCAAGCAGCCCTGTTTTATCTAACGCGGCTAACCTTATTATTTCTTTATGATTATCGGTTTGCATATACCTGCACTTATACTATAACGCTTGAAGCCTGATATCGTTTCTGTAAAAGCTATTTAAATACTTGAGTCTAATTATTATTAAAACCTATCATAACCTTTATCAGTTAACGTCTTGAAAGCTTAGGCAACATTTAGCTAAGTGCAAATAATTTACGTCATTCAAAATAACGTGCTGCTGCAAGTATGCGCTGATCGTCCGTTAATTCAAAAGCACTATCCTGAAAGTTTGGTGGCCCCATTCGACCCATCGCATCTTGGCTAAAAATCAATCCTTCGGCAGGCATACCATTTTGACTAAAGTTTAAGCGTTGATCATCGTTAGCATCGTGAAAAGCTGCAAACGCGTATTCGCCCGCAGGAATATCAGGAAATACAATTTTTACGGTGCCCTCAGCCGCTGGCACGACTTGTCTAATCTCACACACATTCGGAAACTGCTCGTCTTCTTGGCACAGCACCGCACGGATATTACCCTCTGCGGAGCTGACACCGGTAACCACAACAGTCAATTCGTGGCCCTCATCTGCTACAGCAGCTGTCGCCATAAGCGTCATCGACGCAAACATTAATCCCTGTAATTTATTCATAATATCCTCATCAATAAAAATAGTATTGGTTACTGAATGAACTTCTCTTCAAAGCTCCCCTTTTCTAACGAAAAAAGGTGTTTAGCATAACTCGCTGCGTCACTATCATGGGTCACCATAATGATGGTCTTGTTGAACTCCTCATTTAATAACTTCAGTGTTTCCAGAATTTCTTTGGTGGCTTCCGCATCAATATTTCCGGTCGGCTCGTCACATAAAATCAGTGGCGCATCAGAAACGATTGCTCTAGCTATTGCTACTCGTTGCTGTTGCCCACCTGAGAGTTCTTCAGGCAAATGGTCAGCGCGGTCTTTTAAAGCAACCAGATCTAATGCCTTTTTTACCCGTTCACGACGATCACTTTTACCCAATGAGGTCAACAAGAGTGGTAGCTCGACATTCTCAGCCGCGGTAAGGTTTTTTAATAGGTTGAACGACTGAAAAACAAAGGCGACATGCTGAGCGCGCCAATCCGATAACTGTCCCTCGTTGTAATGATCAATACGTTTATCGGCAAACCAATATTCACCACTATCGATACCATCAACACCACCGATGATATTTAAAAAGGTGCTTTTCCCTGTTCCCGATGGCCCCATCACCGCATAAAAATCGCCCTCATTTACACTGAAATTGAGGTCATTAAACACCTGCACCTGATTATTCTTCTTGCGGTAGCATTTATTAACGTTGGTTAATGTGATCACCGTCCCTTTCCTCCCTCACTGGCTAATCTAACACCATCAATAAAGCTCACTCTAACCGCCATATTGGGTAAAATGCGTTCCGAAGCCTTAAGAATTTCAATGCGCACACGCACCGTCGCTTTTGCACGGTCGACCGTGGGCACTATCTTTTTAACTTTGCCGTCGAACATCCAGTCATCGTAGGCATAAAGCTGAGCCTTAACCGGCTGTCCTTCATAAATTTTATCGAGGAAAGCTTCGTTCACATCAACTTCAATTTCTAACGATGACATATCGACGATGGTGCAAATACCCGTTCGGGTATAGCCGCCACCGGCTGAGCTGGGGGAGATGATTTCCCCAGGTTGGGCGTTTTTGATGGTCACCACTCCAGAGAATGGTGCACGGATAGTATGGTCGTCTAAACGCTTTTGCAGTTGTTCAACTTCAAGTTCATTCTGCGCAACATTGGCGCGTGCAATCGTCAGGTTGGACTGCAACACATCCAAATCAATACGTAACGAGTCAAGCTCTGACTGATTCGAAAAATGTTGCTCTGCCAGCGATTGATAGCGCTTAATTTGACGTTCGGTATCACGAATCTCTGCACGACTTTTTTTAACTTCGGCTTGGTATTGCTGACGCCGATTTTGCGCTAACTTTAAATCTAACTCAGCAATACGCGCATCTAATCGAGCTAATGCCTGACCGGCCTCAACCGCAGTTCCCTCGTCGACATAAACCTCTTCAATGAGACCAATAATCTTTGCCGACACCGTTGCCACACGCTGTGCGGTAATATGGCCTGAGGCCTCCAACACACTGTTGTTGACGCTAAACGAGGATTGTTGCGTATTATCCGCTCCGCCCTGCTTAGCATTGATTTGTACGGCGTCGTCGCTTTGCACCATAACTTGGCTGTTCTGTTGACTAGCGCTGATCTGCTGTTGCTGTTGATTTGCCATAGCGGTGCTTTCACTTGCTTGCCAAAAACCATAGCCAGCAATGCCAGCTACGGCAACGATGGCTAGCGGCATGAGTCGCCGCCCCAACGACGGTTTTGCTGGTGTTGCCGAGCGGTCGATGCGCAATTCGTTTAATGTTTCTATTTTTTTATTCATCATGCGACCTATGCTTCATAAGGTTTGCTCGCTTTAATTCTGCTACCGCCTAAAGCGGGTATCAGACCCGAAAGAACGCCCACCACTAACGCTAATAACAAAGCTTGGAGGGCAGTAACGCTGTCTACCTGCAAGGCGAATGAGACGGTATTAAAGCCGGCACCAAAGGTTGAAGTAAGTAACCCATCAAATAGCAACCAAGCGCTAATAAAGCCCACCGCAGCACCTAACAACGCGTAGATACAAGCTTCATAAATCACTATCGCAAACACCAAATCACGCTTAAAACCGACCAGACGCAGCACTTTAAACTCCTGTCGACGTGCGTCTATCATCACTTTTAAGCTATTAAAGGTGCCGCAAAATGCGCCGACCGAAAGGATAATCGCCAGCGGCCAACCGATATAAGTGATCAGACCTACCGTAGCGCTAGATTGCTGTTGGAAATGCGACTTTTCGGTCGCCAATTGCAGCTCTAAACGACGCTCCTCGGCTATTGCTATCGCCAAATCAATTAACGCATCGTCATTAAGTAATGGAATACGTACCGACTGAAATTGATTCTGTCGTTCGAAATCACTTTGCACGGTTTTATCTGACGCCCACACCTCGGATTCAAACAAATTACCGTGTAACTGAAAAATACCGACAATGCGCCACTTGACGCCACCGAGGTTTATTTCTTCGCCGACTTGCAGCGCATCGACGCGCTGCGCCAAGCTATGACCGACGATCAATTCTGCGGTACCGGGCCGAAACATGCGTCCCTGCACTAAGTTAAAACCTTCGTGTAAATCGGTAGCCGTGGCTTGTAGGCCCCGCAGGTTAATATTAATCCGTTCATTTTGATGACTTAGCGTGGTCGAGACGACGCTAACTAACTCGGCTGAAATTGCTTGTCGCTGGCCATAAAAGCGATTGACCAAATTTTGCAAAATATCTACCTGCTCTTGGCTAATATTGCTGGTAATTTCGGTTTGCGCATCAGCCGACAAAGCAATGCCAATATGCTCCGAACCAGAATTCGTTAAGGCTTGCTCGAACCCTTTTGCCATCGATAAAAAGCCAACCAATACCACGACAACCAGCGCTATCGAGATTATGGACGTTAGCGACATCCACTTTTGCCGCCACATAAAGCGGTGTGAAAAGCGGAAGAAGTGCCAATATAACGCGAATTTACTCATGAACTTTAAAGGCCTCCGCTGGTTTCATGCGCAGTGCTAAGTAGCTAGGAATAGCACCCGAAATCACCGCTAAGGCGAGCGCGATGACTAACGTTTGCAGCAGTACAAAGGGTGGCAAATTAATGTCGGGGATGATCGGCCAGTAATAAATCATGACCTTATTGACGATAAAGGCAAGCAACAACCCCAGCGCGGTTCCCAGCGAGACCAACAAGAACACTTCGGTATAAATCATGCGAAAAACATGCGCGCCACTAAAGCCGATAACTTTTAATACACCGATATCACGGGTACGCTGGCGCACCATTAAAGCAATGGTGCTAGCAACCACCATGACGATAGAAAGAAATGAAATCAGTACCACACTTTTGATAATAAAAAAGACATCACCAAACTGTTTAAAGAAGTCATCGTGAAAGGCCTTATCGGTGGCCGAGAAAGTGCTTTGTTGAGAGCGTAAAAAATGGTCATCAATGCGGGTTGCCAGTTGGTTAGCGTCAACGCCGTCTTGCGGTACAACAATAAAGCTGCCGACCGTATCCGGCCAAATAACACGACCGTCGTTCAAATAGTCATAATGTGCAATGACATATTTACGGCCACCTGAGGCATCGGTGGTCTCGAACAAGCCGCTGATTTCAAATGACCAGAAGCCAGAACCATCGCTGGGTTGAAACAAAATGCTTTTCAAAGGCACTTGGTCACCCACCTGCCAGCCAAATCGATTAGCGATATGGCGGTTGACCAACAAACCGTTTTTACTGCGCAAGAAGCGTTGTACAGCGGTATCGGAGATTTCCATTTCGGGATGCTGTTGCAGCCACATGGCGCCATCTACCGCAAATGACATGATATCTTGATCGGTTTCTTGGTAATGCAAACCAAACCACGTTGCATGGCCCACCGATGCAACGCCATCAATGGCGGCTAAACGCTGTTGATAAGCGATAGGCAACGGATCAACTAAGCCACCTTGGCTGATCACCATGAGTCGACTTTGCGCAAACTGGTCGCTACCACCGGACATCGAAAAATTAAGCGTGCCCAATACGCCAAAAATCAAAAAGCCAGAGCAAATAGTAAACAGCAGCAAGCAACTGCGTAAGCGGTTACGTTTGACGCTGGTCCAAGCTAATGATAACGCTTTGCTCATGGCACCCTTAACTCCGTTGGTCGGCGGTTGATAACGCTATGCGGATACGTTCGGCCAAGAAAAATTCATAAGCCGGCGTTACCCCAAGACGATTGTTTAACATATGAATTTGTGAACCGACCATACTCATAATGGCCATCTCGCACTGCTCGTCAGTCTCTACTCGCTGACCATCCAATGGCGAGACTAACTGCTGCTCACGATACAGCCGCCGCCATTCGTCAATGGCGTGACTCAAGTAGCTAAGCCAAGTGCCAATGACACCCGTGACCTGCTGTTCAACCACTTCATCTAAACTGCGCGCAATCGTTTTTCGTAACGCCGGATCGGCTTGTTGTGGTACTTGCACGCCAGCAGCATGACTACGCCAAAACTCAGCATAGTAGGTTGCAAACTGTTTAACAGAAGAAAGTGACGGATTAACAGTAAAGACTGAGCAAATGATCATTTTCAGTGACAATTGCAAACGCTGATTCAATTGTCCTTGCGTTGCCGCGATGATTGCCAACGCCACTTCGCTAGAAATCGAAAATAAACGCTCGTTAATGACCAACGCCGATTCGCCACCATAGCGCGCATACTCGGGCTCATAAGGGAACTGCTTTACTTCACCATCGTGATGCCAATCCAGTTCGTCGATAGCCATTGGTTGTCCGTCAAAACTATGATTGGCATAGTATTGTTCGGCACTGAGCGCTTGCTGTGCGGGTAATTGACGAGCGCTATCTTGTAGCTGATTAAGCACCTGCTGTGGCTGCTGCAACGATTCGAATCTAACGCGAATATGCGGGCCGCCATCCCAATAGCGCAAAAAGAACCAACTCGCCGTTTGCTGTTCGGCTTTTAACGTGCGCACCAAACTTGGTAATTGTTGTTGTAAGAAAACTTCTTGCTGCTCAGTATCGTGCAAAAACACGTGAAAAGCTGACCAGCGCTGTGCGTGAGTCGTTGTCATAGTTTTACCGCAAAGTTGTGATGGCGGTGAAAGCCCACCAAGACCTGAACCAATAATTGCCCGGTAAGCCCTAAGCGCTGCTGTAAAGCCGTATCACGAAACATTCTTACCGGGCGCGCAAAGGCGCCGAATAATGACGCCGTTAAGGCAATATCATGGGCCACCGCGCCAGCCGCCATATGCGCCAGCCGTAACGAACTATCACCGTAAGCCGCCAGCCATTGTTGCGGCTCGACGGTGATGAATAATTCCATCGTTAACGACGCGATGTTGTACTTTTGCTGACTGCTGTATAAGCAATCACGTAATTGATCTAAAAAAGCTTCTTTATCGGCGGGCAGTCGTAGCGCTTGTCCCTGGCCGTCATAAAGCCCTTGCTCAACGCCAAATGGATTAATCCAAGCGACCTGCATCGTTAACAACGACTCGCCCGCTAACCGTTCACGGCGCTGCGCTAATTGTTCGCGGGTTTGCAAAAAGTCAGTTAAAAACTGACGGCTCAAGGGCGGCGTTTTTTGTGCAAAACCAACCGCATCATTGGCCGCGGTACGACGCTGCATAACGCGTAACACATCGGTAGTCGGTAACGTTACCGGCGCGCTGCCGGATGGCGCCGATGAGGATGGTTCCGGCGTCGGCGCCGGAGTCGCAAACAGATTGAATAACGCCGGCAAGTTGGGCAGGCTGGCGTAAGCAATGGACGGCTCTTGCCAGACCGCGATACGGGTATCGGCAGCATTGCTCTGCAATAGCTGCCAAGGCGGTTGTTGGAATCGTAACGTCTGCGCCGCAAAAATTTGTGTCGCGCTTTGGTTGTCGACCAACAGCGCTTGCAGCGCCGGTAACGACTCAGGACAAGCGCTTGAGTGCAGCTCACACAGCTGCGTTAAGTAATTAGCTTGTGCGACTAAAATACCGGCATCTAAAGCAACGCCATAGGGGCTATATTCGCCATATTTATTGACCACCATCCAGTAGTTTCCGGCTATTGCTAAAAGCGCTTGGTCGGCGGCCAGGGGTTGCTGCCAGGCTTGCTGCCGGGCAACGCACTCTAACGCATGATAGTTGGGCTGATAGCGAAAAACATCGACATAGCCCTGCCGTGCTGTTGGCGTCAGTAAGTAGAAGCAACAGGAAAGTAAACCACCAAAGGAGCTTACCGGATAGTGAATATCGGGACGATTCAAGGGTTCATAACGCGCAGGTGCGGCGCAGAATTGAAACAGCAAGCTCAGTTTGTCGACATCACTTAAACTGGCTAAGGCAGAATCACCGCCAGCAATGAAATCGGCAACACTGAGACTAGTGCGCGGCGGTTGCTTAACGAGCGGTAGTAATTGTGCATCGCGTACCCCTTTATCAGGCGGCTATCCACTAAGATCGGCATGTACAGATTATCAAAACGACGATCGCTTGCTAATAACCAAGCATCCGCTGCATTCAGCGGTGGCTGAGAGGATGGTATTGACTGCTGAGCTAATAAATCGCGCATAACAAACTCACGGAAAATTATGTGGGTAAGGGTTCAAGTCACCGACATCGTTAAATTCGGTAACGCCCACGCTGCGTGCAAAGCGATTGATTCGGTTCAGCGCAATGCGACGATATTGATGTCCAAACGTCACCGGCAACAGACCCGGCGCAATAACCTTTACGCAATGCAATTGATGTGCAGCCAATTCAGGAAAGGTTAAGTCGACCACTAATACGTCATCAGCATAGGCCATCACTTGCTTAATGAGCTGACGTAAGTCGACAGTCATATCGCGTTGGCTATGTTGTGCATAAGCGTCGCCGTATAAATCGGACAAGCGCTGTTTGGGCTGCTCCGAAAACAAGAACGCCAAGCGCGAGAAAGTTTCCGGCAAACTATAAAGCAGCACGTGGTCGTGCATGTCCTGAACCTGACTGGGATCAGCGAAGAGTCGCTGTGCTTTTTCCTTTAACGGTGGCATCGACTGCTGATACACCCCCATTGAGGTAGTCACCTCGATCAGCCCGCTGTAAATCGCTTGCTCCGGGCGCAGATGAGCACCGGCAGCACAGTATGATTTTACCGGCGCGTGCTCGGCATCATCGACGATCATGCACCAAACCACGGGAACATCGATGCCGACCCGAATATCAAAGGCGTGTAAGCGGAATCCCTGACCTCGGGCGCGCGCTAACAGCAACTGAATGCGTTCGTCGTCAATGCTATCTAAGTCGATTTCAGGCGGTGTAAAACGACCATACCAAGTGGTCATGTAAGCATCTCTCTCGATCAGCTCTAGCAGCCCACAAAATATCGCTTCTTCTTTTGCGCCGCCCAATGCACAGCCATTAGAAGTCTCGTAAACAAAGCGGTTAACCGGTTGCGACGGGGTGTTTAGTAAATAGTAATAAACCGACTGCTCGGGCACTAACAGCGCCTGATCCTGTGCAAACGAGTGCGCCCACACCCAAGAGAATTCTAAATCCTCGCTGTACGCGGGCAGACCGTAGCCAGCTTCGTGTTGTTGCTGCTGATCGTGCAACAACAGCTGCTGAGGGTCGATAGCTGGTAGTTGTAGTTGCCGATAACTACTGCGTACCACGGTACGATGAGCACGCGGCGCGTGTCCGGCATAGCGCTCTAAACCCTCTAAAATAGCCACCATTTCGGCACTTTGTTGGGTTTCGCTGCGGCCATAGCCGCTCTCGACTTCTCGCGTATGCATGATCGGCAGTTCGGCTGAGTACATCGGCATCAAGTTCGAGGTCAGACTCTGATAAACATGCCGAATCAACCCCAAATGACGGTCATAAAAATCGCGTTTCAAACGTGCTAATGACAGTTGACTGTTGGCGACACGGGTATCACTTGCACGATCTTTCAAACAGGGTTGTAAGTCGAGCTTGGCGGCTGCGGCGGAATCGTCCGGTAAGCAGGCACAAATAGGACATCCTGGATCGCTGATGAAACGATGTTCAGAAGTTCGGTTACGCAGCACATCAAAGCGAATCACACGACGTGCGTAGGCGGCTAAGTGATCGTGTTCAAGCCGAGCAAAATGATAGTGCAATAGCTGTTCAATAATGTTCAAGCTAGCCGGCGACAGCGCACCAGGAAGCTGAGTTCGAATCTGATCGGGTGCGGGCTCGGCTAAGCGCGACCAATGATAAGGTTGATGGTGATTATTGTGCGCCCAGCGCCGCATACAGTTGATACAGCCCGCACCACCGTTAGCCACATAGGGACCTAGCCACATTTCACCGGGCGCCAAGCCGACCAGCAACAGCGCTTGTTGACGCTGCTTCGCTAAACGCTGCAATTCAGTCAGCCATGCATGCTGACGTAGGCTCGCAACGACCAGCAAAACCTGATCACTGTGCGCGTCAGGTGACTGATAAGCCGCTAACCGTTGTACCCGATGGTGCTTGGCAAAGGCCGCGTGTATGTGTTCCACAATTGGCGACCCGTCGTGCGCTATGAGCAAACCTGGTGACTGGCTCATACAACCTCCAGCGCTTCTGTAACGACATCAACCGTTCCGGCATAAACCCCCATCGATAACAGCGCAGTATCAAAGTACTGCTCGTGCAGGGGTGGCAATGACGGCGGCTCTTGGCGTGTCAGTTGACGCCAACGCTCACCTTGCTCATCAACAGCAACATTAGCTGCAGGTAGGCTATCGACCCAGCTTGCAACGCTCATGCTTAGCTCATGGCTATCGCCGAACTGCTGCTGTAAGTAGGCTTCGCCTAAGCACTGCCGAAGCGCTTCTAAGGGCGAGTAACTAACGGCATGCAGCGTCTGTTGTGGGCTAATTTGCAGGCCACAAACAAAGCAATAGCCTTGTTCGTCCCAATACAGCGTGAACTGCTGTAACGCGATTCCGGTGGTGGTTAAAAACTGCCATAGCAACTGCACTTCTTCATCGACTACTTGCGCCAAAGGCACCGACAAACTATGCAGAGCACGACAACGCTGAACATCGTTCAGCCAGTAACGAGCGAATGCCTGCTGTCGCCATGTGTTTACATCAAAGGCCACGGTTAACGCTTCGGCAGCGACCTCGGCGGCAGCAGCCATGCGCCATTGAATGGCTTTGCTCAACACCCGTAAACCAGCGCCGTCAGCACTCAACGCCACCGCCATTAGCGTGGCTGCCGATTGCGCAGCTGGCAGCGCGCTGACATCAAGGCGGGCATGAAAAAATGGGACTTGCTTTATTTGTCGTCCTGCAGTCTCGTCAAAACAGCCCAGTAATGGGTCAAAATACGGAAACAATGCCAATTTGACTTGTTCGTAAAGCAGCATATCGCGCTCTTCGGGTAGCTCAAATTCGCTTTCAAACGCTAACGGCGCTGTGCTTAGTTGGCCATTCTGCTCTACTCCACTGGCTGCCGTGGTCAGTAGTGGCAGCAGCGGGTGTCTGGATAACTCGAGATAAGGAGAGACTTGATAAACATAGTTACGTAACGAATTCAGCTCCAAAGCAAAGAAAGCTTTGACCAGATTTAACGCCGCCACGCTACCCAACACCGACCACGCCGCATCCGGCATTTGTACTGCGCTATCGGCTGCCGGTCGAATTTGCTGCAACATCGCCATATGGTCACACTGACTAATGCTGGTCACCGGCGATACAACCGCGCGCCCTTGCACCCCACCGGCAACCGCCGTCACCGTGGCAGGGCCAAACCATTGTTGCTTACGGTAGGGTAAATCGGTACTGCAAAACAGCACTTGTTGGTCGTTCACATCATGTTCGTCTGATAGCTTATCGACAACCTGCAGTTGGCACTGCCAACCTGGCAATTGTTGCTGGTAATCAGCGATAATGGCTTCGACTGCCGTCGCCGTGTCGCGGTCGTTGAGCACGGTTACGGTTAGCGTCGACAGACCCGATATGGCCAACCCATGCAGTGCCGAAATTAAGCTAGGCCCATTACCAATCAGCAAAATGCGCTGCTGCTGCCAAGCCGAAAAGCGTTGCTCAAAATCGCTACTGGCCTCTCTTAAGTACTGATAAAAATCGACAAATTCAGCACAATTCCACCAGCTTTCGGGTACCTTGCTGTCGCTTTGTCGCGGCATCAGCATTTGATGTTGCTGCCACTGCGTCAACAAGCTGTGAAATAGCGGTCTGACTTTTTCAGGTAGTTTTTGATGAATATCTTGCAAACTGACGCCGGCATCAATAAACGCCACGATTTTGGCGACGATGGGATAGATTTGCTGGCCTTTTAAAACAAAGCCACCATTCGCGCCCTGAAAATAAACGCCGTCTTCGACCTTATTAAAATAAATGTTGCCCTTTAACTGTAAATTCTGCTGTGGCAGTGAATGTGTTTGCGATTGCTCAGCCATGCTCACCTCCTGCAGCAACAGGAATAATGTCCTGCCAATTCAACTGCCATTGCCGCTCAACCGCGTTAGCCAGAATATGGCATAGCGAGAATTTTTGTACGGGACTGATCTCTAAGGTTGGTAATAACAGATAAAAATAATTGACGGTCAAGCGGTAAGCGATAAAGGGCTTCGAACGGAATAACTGCTTACCTTGTTCATGCTGGAGGGCGCTCTTAACCACCTTGCCGGTATTAAAATCACGATCGATGGTTTTAATATGGCTCGGTACTTGAGACGAGACTTGCTCAGCCATTTTCACAAAGTGGCGTTCGCTTTTAGAGACTTCATCATCGTCATCGATAAACGCCTGATAATTATCGGTAACCGTTGCCAACTGCTGTGCATAAGTTTCATCGACGATAGCCGACCATTGCCGTAGTAACTGCATAACCGTGCTCGATAATGACAACTGCGACCATTGCTCGCGCGTTAATTTGGCCAGACTGTCATCAACCACACTTTGTAAACGTTGATCAAGCGCATCAAATTTTTGTCGTAGCGCGCCGCTTTGGTCGTAATTTTCTAGAAAAAACTCGGCGTGTGAACGGTAGGAAATATAGCCACGCCGGATACCATCAGGCTGAAAACGCATCGCCACCATACCCATCATCAAAATTAGGGCGACAAAAAATTCGTTTTGTTGCTGCTGTTTTAATGCCACTAACGCGAGCGTGAGTTCGCAAGTCGCTTGCAAAAACTGCACTTTATTTTGATGCAGCGCTTCAATATCAACGCTTTCACTCAGCTCATAAGCGGCAATACTCACGCTGTTATTAGTCAATAGCGGTAAGTAAGGCGGCGAAGCCAATTCACTCATGCCCAACTGATAAGACAGTTTCTCGTAGGCTTCTGGCTGTAGCTCCGTGGTTGACGGGTGTTGTTTTAGCCAATCATCCAGTTGTGCTTTGATACGCGGATAACACGCATCAAACTGGTTTTGTGAGCATTGCAAAGTCAGGTCGATATGAGGACCAAACTTCCAGTGGCTTTGTAAGTAAGCGGTAATTTTTGCAGGCTTTAAAATGTCTTCAATGACGTGCTTTAGCGGCCCTAGCAGCAACGCCGATTTATCATTTTCAAAATAAGCAATTCGAATAACGTGCCACATGATTAGCCCCCTTGCTGAGTCGCGGTTGAGTGATGCTGACCTTTAAAGGTGCCCGGCTTCTTGGTGATCTCGAACTGAAATTCAGCAACGTGTGGTTGCTGTTGCACCGTCACATGCTGATCATCGACATCCGGTAACGGCTCACTAATCACAATGGGGTAGTCATTGCGATTTAAGGCGATATAAAGCAATTGCACTAAGCGCGGATTGCGAAAGTCGACGTAAAAGGGTTTCATGTTCTTGAAGTCCAGTTTCGACCAGTCGAGTTTGCTATCGGTCGAGCCCGGATTAGTGTCAAAAGGTGATACCCGCACAAATCCCGATTGTGGTAATTGACGCTCTTGAATAAAGCGTTGCAGCGCGGCAAAGAACTCGGCTTCCGGTAATTCGGCGGAGGGTAATAGCTCGCGCGGCACCATATATGATTTACGGATCAAGACCACATTACCCACCGAAACTCTAGGGATCAGGCTGATATCTTCACGCGTGCTAAAGCGGCCACTACGCAAAATCGGCAACACATAAATAAGCACCCCATTCATATTCAATAGGGTTAAAATGCGGTGCAAATTGGGCAATAACAGCGGCATCAGAAAGCCGTGATAAAAGCAATCTAATAAGCGACCGGTTGGCGATTTAAAAAATACCTTGTGAGTCAACTGGTCGTACACCAGCGTCAGCTGGTGCAACGCGAGTTTTTCGGTTTCTTCACGGTTATTAGCAAAAGGTGGGATCTGTAGCTCTTGCTCAGTCAGTTGCGGATGTTTATTCGCATTAAAGCCAAATAACCCGGATATTTCAGCCGACTCACCGTCGCGGCTGACGGCACTTAAATAATCTTTAATATTGTTTATTTTGTCGCTACCCAGCACTTCAAAAAATCGAGATAACAGACCCGAATGACCACTGAATACCTGGTTGAGTACAAATAACGGCTGGTTGTCGGCTTGCGCGATTTGGCCCAAGAAGCTGTGCGATGCACCTCGCTCGCGAATCGCTGCTGGCACCGTCGCCAATAATTGCCGTAATTGCGCGCTATCGAGTTGTACCTGTTCGACTCGCCGCTGCTGTTGGTCGTTAGCAAATACTTGCGTTAATAAATAGTCGGTAAATGTCGCAATTGCCTGTTTAAACTCGGTGGTGATAGCTGAAGGCTTAACCAATTGACTGGGATCGGCAACAAAATCCGGCAGCCCTGCGCCATAACGATTGGCAAAGTCGTCGATAAAGGCAGCCGCGTCTTGGCACTCACCGTCAACGCCAAACCGATCGACAAAAAAGTCAGCAAAGTTTGTTTGCGCCAATTGGTGTACGTCAAAGAATACTGATAACTCGGTCAGTAGTTTAAAATCGTCCGCAAACGGCTCTAAGAAAGCTTGTTCAACCGCCACCTCGTCATCGACAAAATAGCTATTTTCAAAAAAAGCCGGTGTTTGTAATTCTGCCGCGGGTGTTGCTTGCAATGCGTCGGCAAAAGCAGCGATACCATCATTAATACGCCGTGCGCTTTGCAGCCGCTGCTCGGCGGCTAATTGCGGAAACTCGTCTAACAGCTCTTCTAGTTGTTGTAGGTGTGCTAGTGCTTGTTGCGCGCCAGCGTCGCTGGAACGCTGCAGCACTTGCGCAGCCCAAGTTGTCAGTTCGGTTTGATTATAAAAACCGCTTTCAACCACGAAGACCTGTGCATCAAACAGTTTAGCCAAATAACTGTCGACCACATTGGCTTCTAATTTAGGCGCTAGGGTTAATACTTTAGCAATCAACTCGTCAGCTAGTACTTCGCTTTGCTGCAATTGTTGGAAGGCCACAAACAAACACTGAATCATCTGATTGGCATTCAGTTTGACGTCGACCTCACCGGTACCCCAAACGCGACCATTAAGACCCGCCTCAGGCACCACTCGTTTCAGCTGGATTTGACCATCGACTAATTGCATAGATGGATTTAGCTTGATCGGAAAATCCGCTTTGATGCGCTGATAGTCACTTAGCAGGCTATGCATGATGGCTTGAAACAGGCTCGCCTTGACTTCCATACGGTGGGTGAGCTCGCCCGACAATTCGATATCGCGTGAGCTTTTAGCCGTACGCCAGTGCCCGACAAAAACCGGAGTAAAGGTTGATAACGGACTGGTTTTTAACGAGCTACGGGAGGCGTAACGCAATAATCCAGCCTCTAACTGACGACGCTTTTTACGCTTTATCTTTTTTTCCGGTCGTTGGTAAAGCGCTTCCAAATCTTCAAATATCTTCGGGTTCGAATAGCTTAAGGCATGCCGTAGATTCTTGCTTTGCCAAACCGCATTAAGCTGCGCCGAAATAGCGTCAGATTCGTTTTGATAAACTTGCTCCAGCTCTTGCCGACACTGTTCAAGCCGATTAATGCGCTCAACAATGTCTTGCACCTGACGAAAGCTATCAGCATCAAAAACATGCTCAACGTCAGCTAACAAGTTGGTGGAAATCGGCCGACAATTGAAGATGTTTCTCTTTATCTTAAGCAATTTATTCGATGCGGCCTTATCGTCTAAACCTTTAATACAGGTTTCAACATAGCCGCAATAGTCTTCTTTATTCGCCTCTAACCAGTGTTCTAACTGCAAGATATCGTCGACATGACGCTGGCACTGACCGTCACTTAAACTTAAGGTCAAATTAGCGGGTTCACCGCAGACCCGTAATAAGTAATTCGGGTGCAACGCAAAACCATCGTCATGCAAACGTTCTAACCATGTTTTATCGGCTGCATCGGCCTGTCGTGAGACATTGTTAGCGAGCATAATCAGTCGTCCCTATTTTTTTAATCGTTTTCAAGACGCATTGACAGCAGGTGCTGTTTACACCGCTGACTTTTCAAAAGTGCGGTTGGCAACAAAAATACAAATCACACCAATGACCACCGATACCACCACCGGCACGATGGCCGCCTCACTGTATAACTGCCCTGACCAAGACAGGCGTAACAGCTCCACCACGTGATACATCGGGATGACTTGCGCTATCATCAGGAACAGTTGATTAAAGGTTTCCAGTGGTATCGTGGCGCCAGAGAGGAACAACATCGGTTGGAAAATTAAGACGCTGGCAGAAAACACAGAATTTGAACGCTTGAACAAGCTGCCCAACATAAAGCCGAAGGCAAACAAGCTGAACGCCGAAATCGCTAAACCGAAAATAACTTGCAGCGGGTACTCAGGAATAATGCGGTCAAACATCAACCAGCCCAGAAAGAACACTTCCACCATGCCCAAGATGAAAATAATAAAGGCTTTAACTAGGGTAGAAAAAACAATCGAGTTAATGCTTAACGGCGTTACCATCAAACGTCTAAAGAAGCCCAACTCTTTATAAACCACCAGCGATGGCGCGATGTTAAACAACGCGGTATTTAATAAAATGATACCCAGAAAGCTCGCGGTGTATTCGTCGTAATAACTGTTTCTAGCGCTGCCATAGGTGCTATCACCAAACAACATACCAAACGCTAAATACATTGCCGCAGGAAAAATGAGCGCGAAGAACAATACCATCGGCTCTTGAAAATAGACTTTAGAGTCAAAAACGAGATAAGCCCGAAATTTTTTTGAAAGCATTATTATTGTCCGTTAGCTGCCTGTACATAATGAGAGTAAGCCTGATCGAGATTGCCGCCGATCTCTTCTGCTTTGCTAATGACGTCATGCGGCGCACCATTAAAGACAACCCGTCCTTGATGCAGCATGACAACGCGATCAGCTAATGTGGTCGCCTCTTCCATATAATGGGTGGTGAACAGGATAGTCTTGCCCGAGGCCTGTAATTTCTGAATCAAGCGCCAAAACTCTTGCCGTGCAATCGGATCAAGGCCAACCGTCGGTTCGTCTAATAGCACTAAATCGGGGTCATTAACCAACGCCAACGCCAGTGATACGCGCTGCCGCATGCCGCCTGACAACTGACCGATTTTTTTATCGACGAACTCGGTCAGCTCTAACGCTTCGATGATTTCATTCACGTCAGCGGTTTTTTGATACAGTTGTTGAAAGAAATGCAAAAAATCGCGGGCTGATACCTTTGGAAAAAGGCGAACCTCCTGCAGGTGTGCACCAACCCGAGGCAGGTGTTTTTTCCGGTGTTTAAGAATATCGATACCGAAAACTGAAACCGCCCCTTGTTCAGGTTTTTTCAGGTTTAAAATCGTTTCGATGAATGTTGTTTTACCAGCCCCATTAGGCCCAATCAGCGCAACCGTTTGACCACTATCCACCGTCAGAGATACATCATGCAGGGCGTACTTGTCGTCATATGATTTACTTATTGATGACACGGTAATGAGTTCTTTATTATTCTGCATTAGTGAACAACTCCCCATGTTAAAGCGCACCCACAACCAACAACGGGTACGCTTTGCAGTTTAACGATGATTTAGTTAGCTTTAATTTCTTGTTGAACTGAAACATCGCCACCACCACAACTACCGCAACATGATGATGAACCACAGGTAGAGCAAGAACCGCACGATGAGGTGCCGCTTGATGCGCCGGTTTCAGGTAAAGCCATTGCGTTGCTTACATTCGCAACTTCTAAACCGTCCAAGTTCACATCGTCTACGTTCAAGTCATCGAAGTTAATGTTCTCTGTTAACATAATCGTCTTCCTATTTTTTTTATTTAATGAGATCTGCACTGCAGATCGGCTAACGAGCAATCGCTCGCTTACCCCGCAACAACAGGAAATACGGGCCGCTGCCGACAGTACTGCGGTTCAAAAAACAGCCAGCAACAACCTCACTATGTCAACTAGTCAGTTGTTAGTCAAACGTTAATAGTTAAAAGTTTTATGAAATAATTACCAGTCATAACGAATATGATAGCTGTGCTATTAGATCGAGATATGAGCGTTAAGACAGGAGGATTTAGGTCACTAAAAGCGGGCTAGCGAAGGTCTGGAGTAGCTAAAACGACCAATAAAAAAGGGGCCCAAGGCCCCTTCTAACAATAACGACTAAGCGTTAAAAAAATTACTCGACACCCATCTCTTTTAACAGGTTTTGGGCGCCGTCTACTTGACTCATTTGCCACAGCATGTAGCGACTATCGAGCTGAATCGACCGGGTATTGTCGACGTTGAAGTCCCAGTCAGAAATGATCGAGTCTAACGTACCGTCAAAGGCCAGTCCCACCAGTTCACCTTTGCCGTTTAGCACTGCCGAACCTGAATTACCGCCGGTAATATCGAGGGTCGCCAAAAAGTTAACCGGTACCGAGTTCAACGACGGCACAAAATAGTCGCCGTAGTTTTTCGCAGCAATCGCTTCTAACTGCGCATCTGGTGCGTCAAACTCACCCTCACCAGTCGCTTTTTGCTGAATACCGCGCAGTGTCGTAAAGGCTGTCCAAGCGGTACCGTCGTGGGTGCCATGATCACGGCCTTTAACGTTGCCATAAGTCACTCGCAGGGTGCTATTGGCGTCTGGATAAACCGCCTCACCTTGTTCATTCATGTAAGCGATTTTGGCGCGCATATAGTTGGCATAAGCTTGCTGGATTTTACCCGCCAACTCTTCTTCACGCTTTTCTTCAGCCATCGCTTGCGGATAGAGTGCCGCTGCGGCTTTGATGAACGGGTCTTGGCTTTGTTGTAACTCAGCCGGACTCATTTGCAACAACGCCATGCGCGCGTCGACATCGCTAAACACGCTATTCGCGTACCAAGCATCAATGACATCTCGCAGTTCGGCGTCGCTCATATCGGCGCGCAGTCCCATAGCCTTGTTAAATTCACTATGCTGTTGTGCCGCCGGCTTATTTAAATACTGGCGTACAAAGTGCCGATCTAAGGCCGCCTCGACTTGGCTATCATAATTACGCGCCAAACCGCGCACATAGGCCTCAAACCGCGGTAAGTCACGCGCTTGATAACCAACTTCACGTTCAGCATCCGGTTTTTGCTGCTCTTCGGCTAGGCGATACAACGCTTGCGCAGTAGCAAATAAACGTGGTTTAGCTAACGTATAAGCATGATCTTGATGCTCTCGTTGTTGCCGCTCTTTCAGCAACGACTCAATTTGTTGCAGGCTATCGGCGTATGCATTGCGGTTTTTATCGTTGCTATTTACCCAAGCTGTCAACGCTTTATGTTCCGCTTGTTTACGTGCCAGCATGTCGCTATCGGCATAACTATCGAGCATACCCTGACGGTTTTTCATGTAATTGTTCAAGCCCGCCACACGACTGGCGTATTTCAGTTCAGCATCTTTGTTGTTCGCGGTTTGCTCGGCAATGATATCCAGTGACTGCTTATAATAGCTGACCGTATTGGGGTAACTCCAAGTGAAGGTATCTTCTACCTCGCTAGGCAAGCGATGACGGTTGGTACGCCCTGGATAACCCAGCGCCATGACAAAGTCTCCTTCTTGCAGTGGCTCTTGCGCCAAGCTCAAATGAAACTTAGGCTGGTAAGGTACGTTGTCTTCGCTGTACTCGGCTGACTCTCCGTCAGGCCCTACATAAGCACGATAGAACGAATAGTCACCGGTATGGCGTGGCCACATCCAGTTATCGGTATCACCACCAAACTTACCAACGCCCTCGGCAGGGGCATGCACCAAACGCACGTCTTTGATTTCTAACTGCTTAATTAAATAATACGACAAACCGCCGTAGAAGCTAGAGACATCACAACGGTAGCCCGCATCACTCTCGCACTCAGCGACCAAGCGTTTACTGTTATTCTCGATCGCCTTGACCCGCTCGCGACCGCTTAACGCTGCGGTGGCCTGATCGATAACATCGCTGCTAACGTCGCGGACATCGGTCGTAACAAAAATACGTGAGCCTGGCGCTGCGGGTAGTTCCTCGCTGAGATTTTTGGCTAAGAAACCATTCGCTAAGATATTATTTTCAGGGGTCGAGTTGTAAGCAATACTGCCATAGGCACAATGGTGGTTAGTGACCACTAAACCCTCTGGCGAAACAAAAGAAGCAGAACAACCGCCCAAACTCACCACCGCTCCCATGGGGAACTCGGTCAACTCGGTCAAATTATTGGGGTCAAGCTGCAAACCGGCGACCTTCAATTTATCGGCAATGTCGGGTAACTGCTGCGGCATCCACATGCCTTCATCAGCATGGGCAAACGAACTGGCTAATGCCAGCGCTAATAGCGTTCTTTTAAGCATGATAGAAATTATCCTTAGGCAGATAAGTTAACAACGCATCATTGAGCAAATGCCCATGGCCGTCAATTTGCAAATGTAAGAATTTGCAAATCGACGCCACCAGCATCAACTAGGTATTAAGCCTTGGGCTCGTCGTCATCTTGTTGGTGACGTAAATAGCCCGCGCCCTGTTCGGTCTCGGTTAAGCGCTGTTTGTCGTCTGTTTGCCGCGATACTTGATTCACTCGCAAAATGTTCTCAGCATTGCGTAAATCTTGCGAGTTACTAAAACCGGCGATGGTTTCGCGGTTTTTTAAGAAGCTGCGAATTTCATCGACCATCATGTTCAATTCTTCTTCGTTTTTATGCAGCGACATCACATAGCGAGGCATTTCTACATTGTTCTGGCCGCTATCGGCAAAGGTGCTGGTATTAATACGAGAACTCACTATCCAAGGTGTAATAGACGATTTAACAATGACGTTCTCGCTGCGCGTTGAGTCATGAATAGACATACCGGTAGAAATTTTTGATTCGGTAAAGGTTCCCTCGGTTTTCATATACATGAGCAACGAATTAAACTGTAGCTCGGCCCAGAAGATATGCGCCGCGTTCTCCAGAATTTGTCCTCCCGCATGCAGCAACAGACATAACAATAAGGTGGCCAACACCGGCATCACCACATCACTAAGCTGTCCCATAAATGCTGCGCCGTTGGCGCCTTGCAGCATCGCCACAACATCATTGCCACTGACGACTTGCCATAAATCAATCAATTGTGACGTCAGCAGTAGTAGCGTTGCCGCTCCTGCCACAATCAGTAATTGCGCGAATAGCGTGGTTAATAAACGAGTTAATGAAAAGCTTGGCGTGACTTCGGTTTTTGCCAACGCCGGTTGCGTTTCAATTAACAGCTCGCCGGCAAAGTCACCTTTGCCCTGACTTTGTTCATTAAGACGCGGACTAAACTCAATATAAGTACGGTTGGGCACTTCTTTATAACGACGGTTAGCCAAAACGATATTTTCAATATTGATAAAGATTTCGTTTGGATGTACCGACTCTTGCAGATTTTCACGATATTCAGCAACTTCGGTATTGGTTTGAATCAATGCCCCACGCTGCTTTACCAACACTGCAATTAACGCCATGCTGATAAACATCAACATGATCAAAAAAATCAATAACGGCCAAGCACTAAAACTCGACGCTTGTGCAAACAATGCCTCGATATCAGCCATCAACCGCTGTTCGTTATTGACTAGCCAGTTATACAACACGCCAATCACCACCGGGAACACAATCGATAGCGCGATAATTTTGGCTAAGCTGGTCGCACTGGAGCTATTTAGCGTTTTTACTTTACTCAGGCGAATATGTTGCGCGCCGCGACGCCATGCCAGCACTAAATAGAGCACCAAAATAAACGAAAATAAGGTAATGATCAGCGGCCCAGCGGCACCGGCCAGCCCCACCGCAGCGACAAAATAGGTCAAGCCAAAAGCGACAAACGCGATAAACGTCGTTACCGCCAGCGCAAACACATCCTGCACTAGATTGCGAATCGGATAGGGCAAAAATATCAAGCGCGGAAAAACCGTATGTGCCAGCCTGGCTAACCACCCCTGTGGCTCAACAAAGGTCAGGTTTTTACGTCCCATCAACATCGACTCTAAAGCGGAGCTAGGATAGGCCAAACTGCCGCTTTGTTGTTCTAGTTTGGCGTTATCTCGCTCGCTCTTAGTTAAGTTATACGCTAACGACGCCGGTACCGAACGGCCGACAAAGAACTTAAACAGTTGCATTAAGCCACTACCACAACGCTTTAGCCCCAAAACCAGCAAGACAAAGCCAGCAATGGCGTATAACCAAGCACTGCTCAACTGGGTATCAATTAGCGCGGCCACATGAAATAACGCATAAACGCCCAGCAGGGTTACTAACACCCCCGCGACGAAACGAATAAGCCCTTCTTTTTTAAAAGGGTTTTTAATACCCAGTGTTTGTGAACCAAAATCGTAGGCCATAACAGTCCTTGCAGTTGTGCGTCGCCGGTAAGCATGCCAGCGGATCGACTCAATGGTAATTAATCAAAATATTGACGTTCCAAAATGATATTGAGTCAGCTTTAGCTTGGCAAGCAAATCACTTGTCAACTCTGGCTAACAGCCTGCGACAATTTATTTACTGTCCTATTAATTTAAATCAAGTTTGTCCCTTGAACCTGTAAGGGTAAAGAGTAGACTTATCACGACCCTTGCATCAGGAGTAGTCGTTATGGAGCTTGATCCGCTGTTGCTATCGCGAATTCAATTCGCTTTTGTTGTTTCATTTCACGCGATTTTTCCCGTTTTTACCATCGGCCTTGCCTCTTATTTGGCGCTGATTTACGGCCTAGCCTTTAAAACTAACGACCCCAAATGGGAACGTTTAGGCGCCTTTTGGACACAAGTCTTTGCCGTGGTATTCGGTATGGGGGTGGTGTCCGGTATCGTTATGGCTTTCCAGTTTGGTACCAACTGGAGTAATTTTGCCTTAGCTACCGCCAACTTCCTCGGCCCGATGCTGAGCTACGAGGTTATCACGGCATTCTTTCTAGAAGCGGCGTTCCTTGGCGTATTACTTTTTGGACGCGGCAAAGTACCTAACGGCGTACACTTTTTTGCAGCGTTGATGGTCTCTATCGGCACCTTCATTTCGTCATTTTGGATTTTATCGGCAAACAGCTGGATGCAAACCCCGGCCGGTGTCGAAGTACGCGACGGTATTTATCACGTGGTTGACTGGAGTGCAGCAATTTTTAACGCCTCATTCCCATACCGCTTTATGCACATGGCGCTTGCATCATTTATTACCGGTAGCTTTGTGGTGGCCGGAGTGAGTGCTTGGTTCTTGATTCAAAAGCGCGATGTCGACTTACATCGTAAAGCGCTCTCCATGTGCTTATGGTTGCTGTTGATCATCACCCCGCTACAGGCCGTAGTCGGTGATTTTCATGGTTTAAATACGCTTGAACATCAACCCACCAAAGTGGCGGCGATGGAGGCCAACTGGGAAACCCAATCGAACGTGCCGCTGTTGCTGTTTGCATGGCCCGATAAAGAGCAACAAACTAATCACTTTGAAGTCGGCATTCCGAGCATGGCGAGTCTGATTCTGACCCATGACTGGGACGGCGAAGTACCGGGACTGAAAGAAGTACCACCAGAAGAACAACCCTATGTACCGATCGTGTTCTGGTCGTTCCGGGTGATGGTGGCAATGGGTGTGTTAATGATTATTACCGCCATTATCGGTCTGGCATTACGTCCTAAACGCGCTTACATGCGCACTCGCTGGTACTTACAGAGCTTACGCCTGATGACCTTAAGCCCGTTTATTGCGGTGCTAGCAGGCTGGTTCGTCACCGAAGCTGGACGCGCGCCCTATCTGGTTTATGGCATGATGACTCATGCCGAAGGCTTAACGCCGTCATTAACCGGTGGTATGGCATTGTTTACGCTGATTGGTTACTTCTTGGTATACGCATGTGTGTTTGCGGCAGGTGCTTACTACCTGACCCGCGTCATTCGCATGGGTACCGAAGATACGCATCAGACTCACGATGACAAACATCGTGCTAAACGTCCGTTATCAGCTGCCGAAGCTAGCTTCGATTAAGGAACAACGTCATGAGTGAACCAATTTTTGATTTAACCTACATTTGGGCCGCCATCATTGCCTTTGGCGTGATCATGTACGTGCTGATGGACGGTTTTGACTTAGGTCAGGGCATTCTGTTTATGTTTGCCCCTAACGAAGAAGACCGCGATGTCATGATGAACTCCATTGCACCGGTTTGGGACGGTAACGAAACCTGGCTGGTGCTGGGGGGCGCGGGTTTGTTAGCGGCGTTCCCGCTGGTCTACGCGGTGGTGCTGCCAGCCTTATATATCGGTGTATTCTTGCTGGTGGCCGGCTTGATTTTCCGCGGTGTCGCGTTCGAGTTTCGCTTTAAAGCGCATACCTCGCGGTACTTATGGAACTGGTCGTTCAGCATCGGCTCAATCGTTGCCGCTTTTGCTCAGGGCGCGGTCGTTGGTGCTTATATTCAAGGTTTCGAAACCGAGAATATGCGCTATGTCGGCGGTGCGCTGGATTGGCTAACCCCCTTTACCATTTTAACCGGGCTGGGCTTGGTTGCCGGTTACGCCTTACTCGGTGCGACCTGGTTGATCATGAAGTCAGAGGGCGAAACACAAGCTTGGGCTTACAAGCTGGTGAATCCATTGCTGGTATTCGTATTGTTGGTATTCGCCGCCATCAGTGTGTGGACGCCGTTTGTTGATGAGTTTGTCTCTGACCGCTGGTTTAGCGGCTTCTCAGCCATTTGGTTATTACCGATTGGCGGTTTAATTTGCGCCTACTGGATCTTTAAATCGACCCGCGATAAGCGCGAAGGTACTCCCTTTGTCGCCACTATGGGACTATTCGTGTTTACCTACCTAGGTTTGTTGGCGAGTAAATGGCCTTACGTAGTACCGCCCAATTACACCTTGGCAGACGCGGCCTCGGCGCATGAATCGCAACTGTTCTTGTTGTTAGGCTTACTCTTTGTTATCCCGATTGTATTGACCTACACCGCTTGGACTTACTGGGTGTTCCGCGGTAAAGTCAAGGCCGGTCAGGGTTATCATTAGTCAGTCGTTTAGGAAGCTCATTTCATGCGAAGTGGTTTTAACGCAGCCTCTGCTTACCTGAAACAACTTGCAAAAACCGTTAAACGCCCGATCCAGCGGGCGTTTTTATTTGGCTTAGTCAAAACCCTGGCGATTATTGTGCAACTCTGGGCGGTGGCTCGCTTAGCACATGACACCTTTGTCGGTGAGCAAGCCCTGCTTCAGCAATACCCCACCTTGATCAGTCTAGGCTTAGCCAGTTTACTACGTGTGTACGCGGGTTGGCAGCGCGAACAAGCACAGCAACGAGCCGCCAGCGATGCGCTGCAAGCTGCGCGCCAACAACTAACCGAGCGCTGGCAGCAGCAACTGCAACAAGGTCAACGCTTAGCCGCCGCCGATGGTAGCCTAGCGCTGGAGCCCATCGACGCTCTGCACGGCTACTTTAGCCGTTATCTGGTACTACAATATCTCACCGTTTTTTCGCCGCTGCTGATTTTAAGCGTTTGCTTTTGGCTGAACCCGGTAGTTGGCTTACTGTTACTCATCAGTGGCCCGGTAATACCGCTATTTATGGCATTAATCGGTATCGGCGCCGAACGTCTCAGCCAGCAACACGCGCAACAAAACTTTGCACTGAGCCGTAGTTTTACCGACAAACTGCGTAACTTGGCGACCTTGCAGTTATTTGCCGCCACCGATACCGCCGTTGACGATGTTGCCGCTGCCGGTGAGCGTTATCGACAAGCCACCATGAGTACGCTGAAGGTCGCGTTTTTATCGTCGGCAGTGCTGGAGTTCTTTGCCAGTGTCGCCATTGCTGGCGTCGCTTTGTATGTCGGCTTTGGCCTGCTCGGCTATATCAGTTGGCTAGGCGCCGACCAGCTGACCTTATTTAGCGGCTTATTGGTGCTGCTATTAGCACCCGAGTATTTTGCCCCGCTGCGTCAATTCGCGCAGAGTTACCACGACCGTGCCGCCGCTTTAGGCGCTGCCACCTTGCTTTGCGAGCACCAGCCCAAGCAAACGCTCAGCCCGGTAACCACCGCAGCAAGCAGCGAGCATATCGCGTGGCAACGACTGTCGGTAACACTGACGCCCAACATGCAGTTGCATTATCCACCGGCGCAGTGGCGTTGCAACACGCTGGTCGTTATCTCAGGCCCTTCGGGTAGCGGTAAAACCACTCTGCTGCGCGCGTTGCTGGGACAAGCCCCCTACACCGGCGAGCTCAGCATGCCAGCGCCTATGTCAGCCACGACTGGGCGCGCCTACTTTGCTCAACAGCCTTATATAAAACCCGGCTCGATCCGCGCTAACCTCAATTTATTCGGACAATACCACGACCAGCAGTTGCAACAGGCCTTGGCAGCGGTGGCACTAACCCCCCTGTTAGCCCAGCTAGCCGATGGCTTAGATACCCACATCGGCGAACGTGGCGTAGGACTTTCTGGTGGCGAGAGACGCCGTCTAGCGTTGGCTCGTTGCTTGTTAGCGCAACGGCCGTTGCTGATTGCCGATGAACCGACCGAAAATCTCGACCCCGCATCGGCTGCGGTGATCCGTCAACAGCTGCGCGAGTTGACCGACAAGGGCTGCACCGTCGTGGTCGCCAGCCACGACCCTGAGCTACAGCGTATGGCCGACCATCACTATGTTATCGGCTGTAAGGAACAAGATCATGCGTGATAGTCAGTACTTACGTCCATGGCTCAAACAGCTACTTACCCAACGCCGACAGCTATTACTCGGCATGGCATTAGCGTGGCTAACCACCTTGTTTGCCTTGGGGCTATTGTCGTTATCGGGCTGGTTCATTACCGCCTCGGCGCTGTATGTCGGCTTTGATATTTATAGCCCGGGCTCGGGTATTCGCTTTTTTGCGGTGTCACGGACCGTCGGGCGTTATCTCGAACGTTTGGTTAATCACGATTTAGTGCTTAAGCTACAAGCACGTTGGCGTATTGCGCTATTTAAACGCTTACGCCAACAACCGTTAAACGCTGATAAACGCTTTCGTTTAGCCGACACCGTGCAGCGCCTAACGCGCAATATCGAAGCCATGGACAACCTATTGTTACGGCTATTGCTACCAACCTTGGTGTTTACCCTGCTAACGCTGTTGGTCGCGGTTTGGTGGTTGTTTTATCAGCCCTGGCTAGCGTTAGCGTTACTACTGACCAGCCTGTTAGTGATTGCGTTAAGCGCTCATTTGGCGCTACGCAGCCGCATTTTGGCGGTACGCTATACCCGCCAGCAACAACGTTTGCGTAGCGCCAGCATGGCCTTGACCGAAAGTGCCGCCGAGCTGGCTGGCTGGGGTTATTACGAGGCTTATCAACAGCGCTGCTTAGGTCACGGCGAGCGCTTACAACGCTGGCAGGATGACGAAGCCAAGTTACGCCAGCGCAGTCAAGCCTGGGTCGATTTAGTCGTACAGTTATTATTCATCGTTGTGCTAGTGATCAGTCTCACTATGGTCAACAGTGGCCAGTTAAGCGCCGCACAAGCAATCATGCTCAGCTTAGCCGCACTGGCCTGGCAAGAAACCGCGCTAGAAACACCACAGCAATGGAGCAGTTACGGTAGCATTATTGGCGCCAGCCGGGCGCTCTTAAAACCACAGCCAGAATCTGACGCGATGGCGAGTAGCCAGGTCATCCAAAGTGCCGACAGCGATGTTCATGGTCGCGATGTTCATAGTCGCGATATTCAAGGTCGCGATCTGCAACTTCGTATTGCTCAACTGAGCATTACCCGCCAACAAAGGCGCGTGGTGCAACATCTAAATTTGGTCACAGAACCGGGCCGAGTGTATTGGTTACAAGGCTCGTCCGGTGCCGGTAAGTCGACCTTGGCCGACACCTTGATGGGGCTATATCCGGCCAGCAATGGTGACATTAAGCTGCAGCATCGTGGCGACAGCAGCGCACAATCAATGGCCGTTCATTGCGCTTATTTAACCCAACAAACCGATATTCTTGACGCCAGCATCGCCGCCAACCTGCGCATTGCAGCGCCTGCGGCTAGCGACGAGGCGTTGTGGCGAGTATTAGCCTTGGTCGAACTTAGCGACAGCGTCGCCGCATTAGCCGACGGCCTGCAAACCCGCATTGGTGATTATGGCCTGGCGCTTTCCGGTGGCCAGCTGCGTCGTATTGCCTTAGCCCGGGTGTTATTAAGCGGCCGCCCACTGCTGCTGCTAGACGAGCCCTTTAGTGGCTTACAACGCGATTTAGCCGCACGTATTTTGACACGCATGGTGGAGCAGTATGCGCAGCGCACGTGGTTGATCATCAGCCACGTCAGCGCCGCCGAGTTACAGTTTGAATTACCGAGTACGCAGCAGCTAATGTTGACGCCGACCGCTTAAGTCGGCGTGATTTATTCGCGCTAAGACAAGACGCGGGCGGCTAAAATCTGGATAATGGCGCCATTAGCTGGCTCTGCGACACATAGGTAGTTCATGGAAATTAACGTTAACTTTCTTGATAATTTGCGACTTGAAGCGAAATTCGACGATTTTACGGTCATCACCGATCAACCGATTCGCTACAAGGGTGATGGCTCCGCACCCAGCCCATTCGATTATTTTCTGGCGTCGTCGGCGCTCTGTGCCGCCTATTTTGTCAAAGTCTATTGCGTCTCGCGCGATATTCCCACAGACAATATTCGGCTGTCGCAAAATAATATCGTCGACCCGGAAAACCGTTACAACCAGATTTTTAAGATCCAGGTTGAGCTACCCGAAGATATCTCGGAGAAAGACCGCAACGGTATCCTTCGCTCTATCGACCGTTGTACGGTAAAAAAAGTAGTGCAAACCGGCCCCGAGTTTCAGCTTGAGGTGGTCGACAACCTCGCCCAAGATGCACAAGCACTATTGATGGCAGAGCCCAGCGCAGAGGCAACCACCTACATTGAGGGTAAAGACCTGCCGTTGGAGCAAACCATCGCCAATATGACCGCTATTTTGGCCGATTTGGGTATGAAGATCGAAGTCGCCTCATGGCGTAATATCGTGCCTAATGTATGGTCGCTGCACATTCGTGACGCGGCTTCGCCGATGTGCTTCACCAACGGTAAAGGCGCCACCAAAGAAAGTGCACTATGTTCGGCATTGGGCGAATTTATCGAGCGCTTGAGCTGCAACTTTTTCTATAACGACCAATACTTCGGTGAGCAAATCGCTAACAGCGAATTCGTTCATTATCCTAACGAAAAATGGTTTACCCTTACCGACGACGACAGCCTGCCAGACGGCATTTTAGACGAGCACATGCGCGCCATTTATGACGCCGACGGCGAGCTACGCGGTAGTCACCTGATCGACACTAACTCGGGCAATCAGGCGCGTGGCATTTGTGCCCTGCCTTATCAGCGGCTAGCTGACGGTGAGACCGTTTATATTCCGTCAAACCTGATTGAAAACTTGTTCTTAAGTAACGGTATGAGCGCCGGTAACACCCTTGCCGAAGCGCAGGTGCAATGCTTATCAGAGATTTTTGAGCGGGCGGTCAAACGCGACATCATCGAACAAGAACTGGCGCTGCCGGATATTCCTGCGGCGGTGCTAGACCGTTACCCAACCATCGTTGCCGGCATTGAGGGTCTGCAGCAACAAGGTTTTCCGGTATTGGTCAAAGACGCCTCGCTCGGCGGTCAGTTTCCGGTCGCCTGCGTAACCTTAATGAATCCACGTACCGGTGGCGTATTCGCCTCGTTTGGTGCCCATCCGTCATTGCAGGTGGCGATAGAGCGTAGCCTGACCGAACTCTTGCAAGGTCGCAGCTTTGAAGGGCTCAACGACGTACCGCCACCGACCTTTAACAGCATGGCGGTGAGCGAACCGAATAACTTTGTTGAGCACTTTATTGATTCTACCGGGGTGGTGTCGTGGCGCTTTTTCAGCAGTGACGCCGATTATCCGTTTTGTGACTGGGATTTCACCCACCACCAGGATCAGCCGTTGACTACCGAACAACAAGCCCAACGTTTATTCGATATCTTGCACGAGCTGGGTAAAGAGGTTTATCAAACGGTACATGAGGACTTAGGTGCGCCGGTCTGCCGTATTTTGGTTCCCGATTATTCCGAAGTTTATCCCGCCGATGACTTGATTTGGGATAACACCAACAAAGCCTTGGCTTTCCGCGAGGATATTCTTAACCTGCACCGCCTGAGCGATGAGCAGTTGGCGGCTTTAGTCGAGCACTTAGAAGAAAGCCAACTCGACAATTACACCGATATTGTCACCCTGATTGGTATTGAGTTTGACGACAACACCGAATGGGGTCAACTGACGGTGCTGGAGTTGAAACTATTGATTTATTTAGCGCTGCAACAACATGAACAAGCGCTGGAACTGGTCGATATGTTTTTGCAGTACAACACCAATACCGTCAAACGCGGCTTGTTTTATCAAGCCATGGCAGCGGTGTTGGAGATCACGCTGGATGAGGAATTAAATCTGGCCTCGTTCATCGACAATTTAACGCGCATGTTTGGCGATGAGGTGATCACCGCGGTAGTCGGTTCGGTGGACGGTAGCGTGCGCTTTTATGGCTTAGCCGAAACCGACCTGCAACTGAGCGGCTTAGAACGCCATCAACGGCTGCTAGAAAGCTATCAAAAACTGCATAAAGCGCGCGCACAACGCTATCAAGGTTAACGCTTAGTGAACTATTAAGCCCGTGTTTTGCTCCAAGGAAAAAACAACATGGGCTTAACCACTTATGCGCCAATTGCTTTTTCTCTGCGGGCTTTTTTTAGTTAGCCATAGCGCAGCCTATGCTGCGACTCAGACCCCATCGCCACAAGCACCACAGTTTCAATCTTATCAACTTAACCGCGATAGCGGGCAACCGCCGCTGCGGTACTACCTTGCACAGCGACAACCTGCAAACGATAAATTACTGCTGTTGTTGCAGGGTTCCGATTGTCGCAGCGTCAGCCATAACCAAACCATCAAGCAATCACTTTGGCAAGTCTGGCCTGCAGCCGATGTACTGCTGGTCGATAAATGGGGGCTGACAGCCGACAGTCGTGACGGAAATTGCCCGTCCAGCTATCTTGAACATGACTCGCCTTCACAACGGGTTGCCGACCTCAATCGCGTTCTGGAGCAGTTACACTATTCACAATTAGTAGTGGTGGGTGGCAGCGAGGGGGCTGTTGTCGCTAACCTGCTGCGCGCGCAGCGCCACGACATCGCCGCGACCATTAGTTTTAGCGGGGGTGGCAGATACTTCGCCGCCGATGTCGAACACAATATTGAACAAAGTGTGCCGCGCTCGGAGGTTGCTGAAGCCTTAAACGGATTTCGCCAATTTACCCATACCGTGCTAGCTGCCAGCGCGCCCATCGAGGTCGACAGTAGCGACCACGGCTACCGCTGGTGGCGAGAAATGCTGGAGCTGGATCAACAAGCGTTAATCGCCGCCGCTGATTCGCCGTTGTTGTTGCTTCAGGCGGGCCAGGACCAAGCCGTATCGTTAGCTGCGACAGAAGCGATGGTAGCGGCACTGGCGGCACCAGCTTGGCTGACCTATAAACGATTGGATAAGCTTGACCACGGCTTACGCGAAGCCGATTCATCGACCATTAGCGACCGCGCAATCACACTCATGAGGTCGTGGTTAGCGCATAGTATTGAGGATGAAAACCAACAATAAAACAACACCTTAGTAGTTTAATGAAGATAACCCTTTGTGCTAGAGTTGCGCCGCTTGATTGTCATCGTTCTGTCATAGTGTTGGCAATCTCATCAAGAAGACACTTTAGATAAAGGAATAAGTAGTCATGAAAAACCTTTCAATGGTTGCAGCTTCATTATTAGCGCTAGGTATTAGCGGTAATGCAATGGCCAATAAAGCGCCTAACTTTGACTTTGTTGGCGTTAGCTACGTGCAAGCAGACCTTGCTGACGAAGACTTAGACGGTTTTGCGGTTAAAGGTGAAATGAGCTTTGCAAACAACTGGTTTGCAGCCATCAACTACATGGATACCTCTGAAGATACCAACGGTATCGACTTGGATTATTCAGAAGCTTTCGCAAACGTCGGCTATCAGTTCTATCGCACTAACATGCTGACCGCTTATGTATCAGCCGGTTATGCGTGGGCGGAAGCAAAAGCGTCTTCTTCTACAGTTTCAATCAGCGCCGATGAAGATGGCTGGAACGCACAAGTGGGTGTTCGCGCAGCACTGACCGAACAGTTCGAACTTGACGCTAACGTTCGTCACGTTGACATCGAAGAATCAGATCAATACTACAGCCTGACTGGCCGTTACTTCTTTACGCCAAACTTCAGCGCTGACATTAACTACAGCTACATGAATAGCGACCAAAGCAATTACAGCATCGGCGTTAACTATCATTTCTAAGCTAATCAGCTAAGTGATAACTAGCCGTTGAGCTACAACAAAGGCCGCTTTATCAGCGGCCTTTTTTATGACATTGCATGATGGCAACGCGCTTAAACCTTAAATCGTTTAACGGTGATTTTAAGCTCCGTTGACACGCTATTCAGTTGTTCAAAGTCTTGTTGCATGGTGCTGGCATGTTGCACCGCCTGCTCGGTTAATTGATGCACGCCATCCAGTTTATCTCTGACCGTGTTCGCTTGTTGCTGTTGTTGTGCGGTGGCACTGGCTATTTGCTCATTGACGTCTTTTACTTGCGCGACCGCTTGGTTAATGTCGGTGATCGCCGCCAATACCTGCTGCACCTGTTGTACGCCCTTATCGCTTAATTCATCGGTGCGTTGCATCGAGCTTTTCACTTGCCCAGCGCTATGACGCAATTGCTCCACGGTGCTACGAATATTATCGGTTGAGCGTTGCGTGCGCGTGGCCAGCTCCCTCACTTCGTCGGCGACAACCGCAAAGCCACGGCCTTGCTCACCGGCACGGGCAGCCTCAATAGCGGCATTTAACGCCAACAAGTTAGTTTGTTCGGCAATACTATTGATGACCTCTAACACCGAACCGATTTCGGCGACATCCTTATTGAGCTGATTAACCGCCTCGGTGATCTGACTAATGTCGCTCGACACGTTTTCGATCAAACCCTGAGTTTGGGTCGAGTTATCTGACACCACCTGCATCGCTTCCGTGGCTTCGCTAATCGCCTGGGTAGTTTGTGCACCGTATTCGTTAATGGCCGCAGCGCTGCCATGCATCGCGCTGACCGCATCACTGATATCGCGAATTTGTTGCTGTTCGTAATTGACCTCTCGATTCAGCGTCGAGACCGTCTCGGACACCCTTTCCGCCGCTTCATTAACCGCCACCGAGGAGCTATAAGCCTGTTGCACTAGCGCTTGGATCTTATCGGCGAAACGGTTGAATGCGCGCGCCATTGCACCCACTTCATCGTTCGAATTGACCTGCAAACGGCGGGTTAAATCGCCTTCACCTTGCGCCACATCTTGCATCGCCTCGGCGATAGCTTTAACCGGCCGGAAGATATTGCGGGATATCCAGTACGAGGTCAGCGTCAGTACGGCAATAATTAACACGATGGTCAATAATGAATACCAACGTGCCTGCGCAATCGGCCCCTCGATCAAGGCGGCGGGTACTAATATACCCAAGGTCCATTGTATATCCGGTGTGCTCGACGCCACTGGCACGTAAAATACGCGATAATCCTTACCGCGCAGAGTGAGCGGCCAGCCATGCCCGGTGTCGCTGGTTTTGATTTGTTTGGCCAGTTCCGCAAAACCTTGCGTTTGCTGGTCTTTAACAGCCTGATTGAATACCTGATCTAAACTGCGCAAGGGTGAATTTAAAGCCAGCTCAACGCGGTCGCTGGGAAAGTACACCAACTGCTGTTGCTCATTCACCAAAAACGCCTGTCCCTGACCCTGATAATCGATACCATCGATCAGGTCGGCAATGGTGGAAATCAGAATATCGACGCCACCGACGCCGAGCAGGCGCTGCTCATCGTCATAAATCGGCATCTGCAGCACGGTCGACACGGTACCATCGGTGGCGTCCACTTGCGGCGAGGTCAAATACAGCTGACCGGCATCAATGGCCTCCTGCCACCACGGCCGTTGATTAGTGAAATAGCCGTGTTTGGGGTCGCCAGCATGAGGCCCGCTGCTATCGACACCGACGCGCCCTTGCTCATAAAAGTATTCATAGGTGTTGGCCGAGCCCACAAACACCGACTTAAGCGTTGGGTCGGCGCTGGATACCGCCTGAAAAGTGGCGATCATGTCTTGATAACCGACATCATCGTCCAAGTTTTTGCCACGTTGTTGGTAATCGACCAACCAACGGCGTATACGGGGCTGTTGAAATAAGGTTAACGGAATACGCGCGCGTTCGGCAAAAAATCCTTTAATGGTTTCCGCCTTTAAACGAATCGATTCATAAACCTGAGCTTCGGTTTTTTCGCGCGTTAAGGTAGACAGTTGCTGCGTCACCAAATAACCGGCTAAAGCGAGCAAAACGACCAACACGCCCGAAATAGAAATGATCAGCTTTCGCTGCAAGGACCCTGTTAAGCGCATCATGGTGTGACCACATTATTATTATCATGCTAACCAACATAACCTATTCATCGGCCAAAAAGTAGTCAGCTTTAATCACCTTTATGCGTTCGCTATTATTGTTGCCGCTGCGCGTATTCGCGCCGTGCTTGTCGAGCTTGCTCGCGCATTTCCGCCACCGAGGTATGCTTGACCTCCATCATCGATTCGGCATCATTCATAAAGCTTAATTCGCCGTCAAAGCGAATCAAATGCTGGCCGACCCGATAACCCTGTTGTTCATTATGAGCCACAAACGCCGACCACCAGAGGTCGTGTTTAGAATGTTTGATTTGCTGGTATTGCTGGTTATCAAAATAACGATAAGCTAAGGCTAATAGGCCGTAACTCGACACCGGCATATACTTCAATAGACCACGATCAAAGGTGATTTGGCTACGCCGATGATAATCTAAGGACGCTTGCAAGGCATCGTTAAAGCGCTCGACATCCTGCGTTAAAATACCCAGTAAAGCGTTAATCATGGCGCGCTCATAATGCGTTCTTTTGCATTGTAAGAAGCGTTCCGCCGAATCCACCGCTGGTGCCTTTAAATCAGGATTACGTAACGCCAGAATGCAATCGACAATGATGTGACAAACCACCCGTCCCTCGGTTAACGGCAACGAACGCGGCAGCATAAAGTCAATATAAACGTCGTCGTTAGCGGCATAACCGATTAACACCTGCCAAGCAAAAGCGCCGTGGTCATAGCCGCTAGCGTTATAAATGACTTGGTCATAACGATTAAACGAGTACAGCGCATTTAGAAATAGCTGAGGTTGCTGCTCGATCAGTGCGTGTATATAGCCAAAGCTTAAAAAATCCTGCGCGCGAAAGTGTACAAAAAAATCACGCGGTTGCAGCTCGCGCGCTTCGATATGACTTCGCGGTGGATTCAGATAAAAATGTTGTAACTCGTGATAGCGACGCAACAACGCACCCCGACACTGCGCCGGCGTCATATAGTCAATGCGGTTCAAGTCTTCAACGATCGCCTCACGATCCTTCTTGCTCAACTTAATCGGTAACGACTTCGGCAACATCCCTGGTCACTCCTGCTACGGTTACGGGCTGGGGTTAGGCTAGCAAACTTTGCAACTCCCGAGCAATGCATTAACTCAGCAAAGGGTGACGATATAGTCCGCATCGGTTTATAGTGAACAGCTGCCACTGACCGCGTTTAATATTGAGGGGATCAGCCAATGAACACCTTAACCACCACCTGCCACTGCGGTTCGGTCAGACTGTCGCTGACACTACCCAAACCAGCAGAACGTTACCACCCGCGCCGCTGCGATTGTGATTTTTGCACGCAACGAGGCTTGGTTTACTTATCTGATGCCAAAGGCAATATGCTCATTCAATCGAAACTGCCACTACATCGTCAACGCCAAGGTTCACATTTGGCCGACTTTCTCAGCTGTCCACAATGTGACACCACACTAGCAACCGCATTTATCACACCCGCCGGTAACTGTGTTGGCGCCGCTAACGCCACGCTATTTCCCGACGATAGCTTTGCCGATCCAATCGATATCTCACCCAAGCAATTATCAGCCGCCGAAAAAGCCGAACGCTGGGCTAGATTGTGGACTCCGTTGAGGGTGGTTGAGGGGAATCACAGAAATTAGACTTTCAGATACATCTGATTTAAATTGCTAGCGTCTGCTTCCGTTGAAATATAAATGTTTTTCACGATTACTGATACATTGTCCAAGCGTAAATTATCATACGCAACTTCGAGTATAAGAGTAAATCAACCAGTTTCTCACACAACAAGAGCCAAGCAAGTGGTAAAACCGATTATTGGAGAGTAAGAACATGCTTGAGGTTTACCCAAAACTTTTTGTAGGGAATGACACTGACGCTTCAGTCGCTTCGCAAGAAAGTAGCTGGTTTATTATTCACGCCTGCAAAGAGCCCTATCACCGACAAGCTTTAGGTTATTCTGGGAGAGCAGCCCCTAAAGGTCATCCAGAGTACTTAATTGCAAAACGAGAAAACCGACTTATTCTTAACTTAATTGACGCGAATGATCCTAATTACATTCCAAAAGTGGTGATTGATGAAGCGATAGATACTATTCATGGAGAGCTCAAAACTAATAAAGTATTAGTTCATTGCAACCAAGGCATGTCGAGGTCACCGACCATTGCTTTGCTTTACTTACTTAAACACACAGATGCCTTACCCAAAGACAACCTAAACCTAGCCTTAGAAAAGTTTCGAGAACTTTATCCTAAGTATACTCCCGCCAAAGGTGTCGCACTCTTTGTTCAATTCTATTGGCAAGTATACGCGGGCTAAACAATACTCAAACTCCACTCCACCCAATTACTTTTTGACAAGCTGACATTGGTCAGTGAGGGCACATTGCCCGTCACACCAATGATCGAATGGCTATATGAAAAAGCTGCGCTCAACATCAACCCCATAAGCGAATGACATGATCACCTTGTTTGGCTACAACGTCGACATTGCGTGTTAATAGCGTATGATAGTACGCGTGGTCCCCGCTGGTACTGGCAGCGTTGACCAGACCAAATTTATCTGAGCTGAATGGTCGCTTTGTTGATACCTTTGTGAATACCATGTTTAAATGTGGTTCTAATGAGATACACCTTAAAATGGTAGATAAATATTTGCGCCCGTTATAAATCGATAACGACTGTAGCCGATCTGTTCAGGGCGCGTTGAATCGAATAAAAGACGAGTTTGACACTCAGTTCAATGACGATTCAAAAATTCCACTAGACCGACTTATCAAATGATTTTAACTCATTCTCAAGTTTTCTTATTTCAAGATCTAAAAGCCTATCTTGTTGAGGTTGAATTTTTGTATGCCAATGACGAAAACCATAGAAGGTGAAACCAACACCAATAAAAAAGCCAAAAAAATACATCAAAAGCTCGAAGTCTAGTTCAGATCTAGCTATTCTCTCTTTCTCCTCATACAAATATAACTCAAGCTTCTCATCATTTTTTAAAACTCCTTTAGCTTTCAGATTCTCCATTGGTACAAAGCGGTCAAATGCCATAGAGTTATAATACTGATTCCGCATGAAGAACATTATTGCAGCAGTAAGCATGAGCAATATCCCGAGAAAAGCATAGAACTTATATACATTATCCGTTGGTAATGTAATGTTTGATTGCATTCGAACCCCCTAATGGACTTTATGGCTTTGTATTAGCCCCTTTTTCAAACAGACACTCGTTAGTTAAGCGATAGGCTTAGATCTATCTTTAAGGAGTGTCTATGGAGCGTATAGAAATCTTCACTGGCGAACAACGCCGTCGTCGCTATACTCCGCAGGAAAATGCAAAATTTGCGCCATAACCCTGCAGCCGAGTTATTCAGTGCCGCTGGGGGCTAGGCAAAACGGTATCACCCCGAGTTTATTGTTTAAGTGGAAGAAACTTATGCAAGATGGTGACATGTACGCAATTCAAGCTGGCGATGAAGTGGTCAGCGCAGCCGAGCATAAAGCGCTGCAAAAGAAGGTTAAGCAGCTTGAGCAGCTGCTTGGCCGCAAAACGATGAAAACGGAAATCCTCAAAGAGGCACTGGAGATAGCCCCGCCAAAACAGTTGATATCGCGCATGTCATTTTTACCAGCGAACGATTCCCTGTCATCCTTAGTAGTCAATACACTTGGTTTGTTGCGCTCGAACTTATATCAGCGCATTTATGGACGAAATTTAAGCCGCTCAGCGCGTTACAACAAGCAAGAAGATGCGGTCTTGTTACCGCAGATAGAAGCGCTGTATGATGGTCGAGAAACGAACGGCTACCGGCCTTTACTGAGCACTCAAATGGCAAGCTGCGCGCAGATGATTATGGCTTCGTTCGAGTAAACCCGAAGCGCGTGTATCGCATTATGCGCTTGGATAAGTTGTTACTACCCAAGCCTTACAGGTCGCGTTGGTGATAACCGTGCTCATGACGGTAAAGTCCTTACTTTGCATTCCAACACGCGCTGGTGCTCTGATGGCTTTGAAATCATCCGCTGGAACAAAGAAAAAGTGCGTATAGTATTTAGTCTGGATTATTGTAACCGCAAAGTAGTGAGCTACGTTGAGAAGACCAAAGGCATTAGTGCCACTATGGTTCAGCATGTGCTGGTTGAAAGCATTGAAAAACGTTTTCGCCATGCTTCGGTTTTACCAAAGGAAGTCGAATGGCAGACCGATAATGGTAGTTGTTATATTGCCGATGAGACGCGGAAATTTGCTAACTCACTTGGTTTTAAGGTCTGTACCACACCGCGATACGCAGCCCGCAGAGTAATGGCATAGCTGAGGCGTTCGTGAAGACGCTATTAATGGTGATATTACGTTAATGCCTCCAGAATTTAGGCAGGCTGCGTTGCAAAAAGACTATGATGCAATGAATGAGATGATCTATGGTGAATACCCAAGCTGGGAGTCAATCATGAATACTATCAAAGCGTTCGAGCAAGAGCTTGCTGACCGCTAGTCAGTAGCAACTCTGTTAATACTCTGGCAATATCAGCAAAGATCTAAAACTGTAAAGGACTAATGGAATGACTGAAGACCAGTTAGAACAACAGTCCTTGGAATCGTTTGCCGAGGATGGTTGGGAAGTTGCCCATGGTTCCGACATTGCCCATGAAGGCCTCTACCCGGAACGGATAGATTATAAGCAAATTTTGTTGTTCGCTGATCCTGAAACCGCTTTACGCCGCGTTAATCCGCGCCTACCCGAAAGTACCATCGAGCAAGTTGTTGCGTTGTCCGTGCTGTCTGGTAGTTGGACTATGTGAGCTACTTTCCGCTGATGTTTAATTTTCTTGTGATAAGGATAAGCTAGATGGCTAAGCAAACTATCTCTAGGGAAGAGTTGGATGTTCTACTCACAACGTTTGAAAACTCTCTCAAAAAAGTAAGTCGCAAAAAATACAAGGGCGACCCTTTTGGTGACGATGAGATCTCTATCGGCGAATTAATCGATGTAGCCAAAGATTTAATTTTGTCATTGAGATCTCTGACTCGCTCTAGGCACACATTTTCAATGCTGGTTGAACGCGATGAACGACAGGCAATTGCCAGTAAAATTGAAACACTTATTAAAAATACCAAAGATGACAGAATTGACCTCCTCTTTAAAAACCTTTCCGAACTGATCCGGATGCTTAGGGGGATGAACTTAAGAAGTGGCTGGAGTCTGGTTGCAGGTGCCAAGGAAAGCGCCTATGAACTAGAACAAAAAGCAGCTGCATTAGAGTCACGAGAAGAAAGTCTACAATTAAAGTTAAACGCTCTTGAAAAGAAAGCCGCCGAGGTTGAAAAAATAAAAGAACAGATTTCAAACTATTCAAAGAGCATAGGTCAATTTGCAGCAAACATAGACAACCGAGAAATAGAGCTTGAAAAGCAAGCTGAAACATCAAAAAACTTTGAGGAAAGACTGGAAGAGTTCGAAAAACTACAGGATATATACCTCGAAAAAGCAAAAGATTTAATAAGTCAAGCGGAGACTGCTCTTGAAGTAAGAACAGCCGAAGGATTGAGCAAAGATTTTAAAACTAAAGCTCAGAAAGCAAGCTCGAAAGCTTCGTTACTATGGGTTCTGCTTGCTGCTGCGTTTATAGCAGGCGCCCTGTATATAGGCTATAAAATAATAGAATCGTCGAGCCTTGATATTTCTCACGTAATTGCACGCCTATCTTTAATTCCTGTACTATTAACTGGTGCTTGGTTCGCTGCAAACCGATATATATTTCAAAAGAATTTGGCCGAAGATTACGATTACAAACAAGTTCTTATGTCTTCCCATGTAGCTTTTTCACGACAACTAAAAGAGGACAAAGGCTCTGACGAATACTATCAGGACTACATCAAGGGCTTTTTACGCGAAATTTATCAACACCCAGTAAAGTCTAATGGTATAGAACGCAACGAGCTGAACCAATCAAAGAATAAAAAACCGATAGAGAATGAACCCAATAGCGAGAGGCTTCTGTCGCGCATAAAAGAGCTCGAACGCGAGCTAGATCAAAAAACGATACTTATGAGAAAAGTTGAAAGTCAGATCTACGAATTAAACGCTAAACTAACTTCAGTTTCAGAACCCTAATGGTAATATAAGTAGCGCTTTATAGGCATTCGCAACTTGCAAGCAAAAAGGGGGGCTAAGGGTCGGGATCACTCCATTCGACTCGATCCGGAACAATCCGTATAGTAGGTATAACAAAAAAGGTATTTTGACCTCGTTGGATACGATAATGCCAACCTAACTTGAATTAGTCTCGACTTAATCTGACACATCTTCTTGAAAAGGTGAGAGTTACCCGTTTTGATAAAGGTGTCGAATCTTTAATCAAAACAAAATAGGTAACTCTCATGTTGCATACTAACAATCCAATCATTAAACACAAAGCAGGTCTGCTAAATCTCGCCGAAGAACTCGGTAACGTATCGAGAGCCTGTAAGGTCATGGGCGTATCACGCGATATGTTTTATCGCTATCAAGAATTGGTAGAAGATGGTGGAATCGACTCATTGATTGATAAAAGTCGTCGGTCACCGAACTTGAAGAATCGAGTTGATGAAGTCACAGAGAAAGCTGTTATTGATTATGCAATCGAATATCCTGCGCACGGCCAACACAGAACCAGTAACTAGCTCAGAAAGCGCAGCGTATTTGTCTCTGGCAGTGGTGTACGCTCTATTTGGTTACGTCACGACTTAGAGAACTTCAAGAAGCGTCTGAAGGCGTTAGAAACCAAGGTAGCCAATGACGGTATCATCCTCACTGACGCACAAATAGCTGCATTGGAAAAGAAGAAGCATGATGATGAGGCTTGTGGTGAAATTGAAACGCTTCATCCAGGTTACTTGGGTTCACAAGATACGTTCTATGTCGGCAACTTAAAAGGCGTTGGGCGCATCTATCAGCAGACGTTTATCGACACCTATAGCAAAGTCGCGTTCGCCAAGCTATATACGACAAAAACGCCCATCACTGCTGCCGATGCACTTAATGATAAGGTGCTGCCGTTCTTCGAACAGCACGACTTGCCAATGCTCAGATACTCACTGACCGCGGTACGGAATATTGCGGCAAAGTAGAGCATCACGATTACCAGCTGTATCTGGCAATCAATGACATCGATCACACCAAAACCAAGGCAATGTCACCGCAAACTAACGGTATCTGTGAACGCTTCCACAAGACCATACTTAACAAGTTCTATCAGGTTACATTCCGCAAGAAACTCTATGCGTCGCTCGAAGAACTTCAAAAAGATCTGGACGAGTGGATGGGTTACTACAACAATGAACGGACTCATCAAGGCAAAATGTGCTGTGGCAGAACGCCAATTGAAACATTAGTCGATGGGAAGCAGGTCTGGGCTGAAAAGAATTTAGCTCAAATCTAACCTAACAGCGGCACCTGAAAAAATGGGTAACTGTCAGATCAAGTCTGAGCTAGTACACCTAACTGGATCATTTTCCCTGAAGAATCGATACACACGGTATTGTTTTCTTATATGTATGATTCATAGAGATGGTTTCAATTTTCTTAGCTGAAGATAGAGCTCTCAGAGATTACAACCGCTTTTTTGCACCTCCCAAATCTTCGTCCCTCTTCTGGCCCCGAATATTTTTCAGGCGGATTGGGGGTCGAGGCATCATGAGCAGCGGCCTCGACGGGCGACTCTGCGATTCGTGTCTACCTTCTGCGAGTAGGGACTGACTCATGATATCTAGATTTTGCTTAGTCACTACTTTAATATGGTGTCTCAAAATAAACGATAATTCGGTGTCCGAAGATGGAAGAAATAACAAGCTCAAATCGCCTAGCTTATATTCTCGGCATAATGGCAACTTCTGTCCCAGCCCTATACTTGCTAGGCTACTTTTACCATTTCGGATATCTTGAGGAATATAACCTACCACCATCACTATTTAGGGACTCTTTCGAAGGTTATTTGATCAGTGCATTTACCTTTTTCATGCAATCTTTCGTATTACTCCTCAAGTTTTTTAAAAAAACTCCTCTTTCTATCCTTCTGCTCATATTAATGATTTGGCTATACGGATTATTAATAGCTTTTTTTAAGCGTCTAAAAGGTAAAACCCATATTCCAACCAACAAGCTAACCAACTGTAAAACCTATGATTTTATAGCCTCGCCAATCATTTTGGTACTAGCAACTGTCAGTATTTCTTATCTAATATTGGTCTTTATTGGTAGTTTAATTTTTGGAATTTTAATTAGTTGGGCCGTGGGTCATCAAATAGCACAACAAGAAATTAAAAATCACGTCGACTGTGGAGAGTCGGGATCGTGTGTCAGTTTAACTCCTGAGAATGGGATTGTTGTGCAAGGTAAAGTAATCGCAACTTCTAATAATTATATAGCAATTTACGATGGTAATACGGTTCATGTAGAATTTATCCAAAACTCAAAACTTAAAGCCAGACCTAGCATTTAGCCTTGTAAAGTGGCAAGTACGGTAAACGTACTAATATTATCTCGCAATCAATAACCGTATGACTAATACATTAAAATATATTTACTTGCTGAACTTAAAATTATTTACTGGCTTTCGAGCGAGCTACAAAACTATCGTCCTTTTTTATTTTCTTTACTAAAGCCACTACTGCTGCATCGGAGTATTGATGTCGGTCAGACATCTTACTGTGATAGTGAAAGTCATTATTATTCTTTTTCCATCCCAGTTTCATAATACAAGCTTGGATACAGTGACTATTTAATGCTGGCTTACCTTGTTGATTCTGCTTGGGTAACTTTTTACGTAGAGCCTCATCGTCGAGATCTTGCCATAATCTCTCATTGACGGCTTTCATAAGGCCTTTCTGACTAAATGGATGCGATTTGTCAGGATCTACATGCTTCTCAACAATCATAGCCTTACGAAGGTTTTGCAGATCTTCCGCACTCCCACTGGCCTTCGCAATAACAATTTGTTCATCTCCTTCCTCTTTAGCAAACACCAACGAAACCCGCAAAGGGATGGCAAACCCAATATCATCCGTCGCTTCAATTTCCCCTTTTAAGGTATCTGCTAACTCAAAAATTTCTTCAGCAGCTTCTCCATACAGAGTTTTCAATGTCGATTCTGGCGGCAATTTGAAATCCCCAACTAAAGACATCATTCCAGTATGCTGTGAGGAAATAAATGGAACTTCCGCATACTTTTCAAATTCAGAAGAATAATTGAGCACTCCAGATTGAAATACACGTGACGCTAGAGCTTGAAGCTCAGGCATCAGTAAGTGCACAGCTTTGTCACGCCATTCCGCAATTCTTTCTATATTTTTTCTTATTTGGCTACGCTCATCGTACAGGTTTTCAAGGCACTTTCTGAGAGTTATAGTCTTTCTAATGCCATGCTTGTTTGACTTTTCATAGATGAAGTTTTCACCTTGTTTCTCAATCAGGATTGATTTGAAAAGTTGCTCCCATGCCGCGCAAAACAAAAGTACGAAGCCATCAAGTTTGTTTTCTAGCGATGGTCTGTTGTACAACTCTAAAGCTAGCATCATGTTATCTTTGGATTTTTTTAAAAGCGCTTTAGCTAACGGTGATTTGCACTTATGTCCCAGCTCTTGAAAATGCTTGCTTTGCGACAGTCTTTTTTTAAATTCAACAAAGTTGATATCTAGAGTATTGATAGCTTCAAATTTATCTCTCCCAACTTTATTTACAAACTGTGTAAGTTGACCTTTATTTAGGTAAGTTTGAAAAGTTGAAGGCTTCCAACCGACAGAATCCACTAACTGCGACATAGTGAAGTTTGTGTTTTTGCGTTCTTTTTCCTGAAGATAATCAAAAAGCTTCTTCTGGCCTTGTCTTCCTGACATTCTAATTGCTCGCTAATACCTGCTGAGAGTAAAAAGTTACCAGTTACGTTAATTAGCGACACAAAGAAAGTAATGTCACAAAGACAGGTAACTGTATTCCGGTTTGGTTAACTATTGACTTGATTTTAATATAACCGAAAAAAGCGAGGTGTGATAAGCTAAAAAGTAGCACAGAGGTAGCACCAACCAATTTTTGTTAGTGGCAGCTAACACTGAAAGCCTTTAAAAATGGTGGCCCCTCCCAGATTTGAACTGGGGACCAACCGATTATGAGTCGGCTGCTCTAACCACTGAGCTAAGGGGCCATGACAAGATGGGATGGCTTAAGTGGTTGCTACGATTGCCGTTGTCGGCTATCGGCAAACCACTTAAGCGGCGCAAAGTATACGGATTTTTTAGGCGGTTGTCATCGGTAAATCAATGATAAAGCGGCCGCCAGGGGTTAAATCTTCGTAGCGAACTTCACCACCGTGGGCATGCGCAATGGTACGCACCATGGCTAATCCCATGCCGTACACTTGTTTACGCGAACGCGCCTTGGCATCGAAGAGCTGTTTGCGCATGGCTGGCGATACACCGGGTCCCTCATCGCTCACCGAGATCAGCATACGACCACTGGCCTGATGTGCTCGGACAAGTACCTCACTACCGCTTGGTGCAAAAGACAGCGCATTCAAGACTAAATTATCGACCGCATAGCGCAGTTGCAGGCTATCGATACTGATGCTGTCGTGTTCGTCGGCTAACGCCGTTACGGCGACTTGTCGACTCTCAGAAAGCTCGCGATGGCTATTAGCAATGGCGTTCAACCAGGGTTGTAATTGAATCGTCGTGCGTTTGATATCGCGACGGTCATTAAGCAGTAAAAGACCTTCCAGCGTATGCTCAATATGCGCCGCTTCGCGTAAGATTTCATCCAAACGCCCTTGATAGGTTTTTGCCGCCACCTGACTTAATTGTGACGCTCGGCGATGTATCGTTTCTAACGGCGCTTTGACCTCGTTCGCAAGCGCCGAGGCGAGTTGGCCCATCTCGATCAAGCGCTGTTCTTCGGAGCCGCGACTGTCGACTTCATCCAAGCTCTGTTGCAATTCTTTAATGCGTGCACGTGAAGCCTGCAGCAGGAATAACATCGGCTGCATTTCTGGAATATCGGTGGTTAGCGGTACTAACTGATCTTCGTCTTGTAGGCTTTCGGCTAATTCGTCACGACGTTGATACCAGCTACTGACAAAGCGATGCTGTAACACCATGATCAGCACTAACATAACCGCCAAGGTAGTTATAATAGCGGTCAAGGTGATCAGTAAGCCGTTACTGATGATGCCGCGCTCGGTGGCTAGCCAAACAACAGCGTCCTCATGACTCGCCAATGGGCAGATAGCAGTCAACTGTAGCAGCGTTTGCCCTTGTTGCGCTTGCAATACTAGCGGTTGGTCGCCAGCCGCAACGTCATTGACGTTAGCCAACACTCGCTGTTGCTCGGTATCGTCGGCGTGGGAGCGCACTTCACGGCCGTTATAGCTCGGAAAACTATAGGCAAAGAAGCCCGCTTGCCGCTGCCATAAACCGCCTTCGACGCCAGGTGCCTGCTCTAAGCCCATGTCGAGCCGGTTTTGCATAAAGTCGATTTGTTCGGGTTGCGCCAATGGCCGCTGTTGATCGGGAAATACCTGGTCCACACTGTGCGCGATATCGCTACATAACTGCGTTAAAGCAGCACTGCTGCGCGCCACACTGGCACTGGGTAAATTATAAAGTAGCGCCGCCAATGCCGCTAGGCAAAGACAGAATAAGCCCATCAGCAGCCAACGCAATTGACGACTATAAGCAGTTAAGGTGATCAACTGTCGCCACCCAAGGTGTTAATAAAACGTGAAGTTAGCATAACCAGTCAGCAGGCTGGGGTAAAGCGGGGAATGCGCTGTCATGACGACAGCGCACAAATATTACTCAGGTAGTTTATAAAACGCACAAGCATTACGGTAAAACACACGGTCAACCGCTTGCTCTTCACCGTCTAAAGCAGCGACGATGGTATCGATGTCACTCGGCTCGAACGGACGTTCATTACGCGTACCCGGTAGATCGGTACCAAACATCAAACACTCTGGGTTGGTTTGATACAACAGCTGCACTGCTTCTTTAATGTTGACTTCGGTGCGGCCAAATCCGCTGGCTTTAATCGACACACCAGCATCGGCTAAGCGTCGAATTTGTGACAAACCAGATTTTGCCATGCCCAGATGGTCGATACTTAACTTCGGCAGTTTAACCAAGGTTGGTACCATATCGTCCAAATCACGACTATCGACATACAGCTCTAAATGCCAGCCAGCCAGATCCCAGATACGCCGTCCGAATTCGACGATACCGTCGATATCTTTATGCACACCGCGTTTTAAATTAACGCGTACGCCACGAATACCATGTTGATTCAACGATTCAATTTTCTCATCGCTGACGCTGCCAGGTAGCTGAGTCACACCCGCATAACCGTCGCCTAATGCTTTTAAGGCGGCCTTCAAATATTCTTGGTCAAACCCCTGAAAAGAGCCGGACACCACGACACCACCTTTCATAGGCATACCAGACACGCGTTTTTGATAATCCGCGATAGTAAAGTTGTCGGGTGTGAACCCTTGGTTTTCAATTAACGGATACTCGCCATCATAAATATGTAAATGGGTGTCGATGATCCGTGTTGGCCGTTGCTGCTTTTCCATCTGGCCTCCTTCTGTTGTCGTAGACAATCTCGTTAGCTTGCTACTGTACCTGAAACATCCTTGCTTGACTAAGGGCGCTATAGCATCAATACCAAGCGCGCTTGCCAATCAGCCGATTGTGAAAAAGCCCGCATAGGCAGCGGGCTTTTTTAATTACGACTGAAACGCAAGAATGTATCACTGCTCGTCTAAAAACGACTTCAATTGTTCCGAACGGCTCGGATGACGTAACTTACGTAGCGCTTTTGCTTCAATTTGACGGATCCGCTCACGGGTCACATCAAACTGTTTACCCACCTCTTCCAAGGTATGGTCGGTATTCATATCGATACCAAAGCGCATGCGTAGCACTTTCGCCTCTCGGGCGGTTAAGCCACCGAGCACGTCACGTACGGCATTGCGTAAGCTTTCTGAAGTCGCCGAATCGACCGGTAAATCGAGTGTTGTATCCTCAATAAAATCACCCAGGTGCGAATCTTCATCGTCGCCGATCGGGGTTTCCATCGAAATCGGCTCTTTCGCGATTTTTAATACCTTACGGATCTTGTCCTCGGGCATTGCCATGCGCTCGGCCAGCTCTTCGGGTAACGGCTCACGTCCCATCTCTTGCAACATCTGCCGTGAAATACGGTTGAGCTTGTTGATGGTTTCGATCATGTGCACCGGAATACGGATGGTGCGCGCTTGGTCAGCAATCGAGCGCGTGATGGCCTGACGGATCCACCAAGTTGCGTAGGTCGAAAACTTATAACCGCGACGGTATTCGAACTTATCGACCGCCTTCATCAAACCGATGTTACCCTCTTGAATCAAATCCAAGAACTGCAAACCACGGTTGGTATACTTTTTGGCGATCGAGATAACCAAACGCAGGTTGGCCTCGACCATTTCTTTCTTAGCCCGGCGAGCTTTAGCTTCACCGATCGACATGCGTCGGTTAATGTCTTTCACTTTGGCGATAGTCAGGCCGGTTTCTTCTTCGACTTCCGCCAGTTTTTTAACACAGCGCTCAATTTCGCTACGCACAGCGGCTAAGCTTTCGGCGTAACTCTCGCTGCTGTTCACTTGCTCGTCAACCCAGCTCAGATTATTCTCGTTGCCAGCAAAGGCACGCATAAATTGACGCTTAGGCATACCGCCCTGCTCAATGCTGAGCTTCATGATCAAACGCTCTTGCACACGCACGCGATGCATCATGTCACGCATATCTTTGACCAAACGGTCAAATTGCTTAGGCACCAAGCGGAATTGTTTGAACAATTCACTCAGTTCATCAATTTGTGTACGCGCTTTGGCATGATCGCGGCCATGCTTTTGAATCGCCTGACGAGTGGCTTCGTACTGGTCACGCAATTCGGTAAACTTCTGCCGTGCGAATTCTGGATCGATGCCGGTATCAGCGTCATCATCGCTGTCATCGTCATCATCATCTTCGTCTTCGTCGTCTTCTTTCAGCTGCTCGTCGGTCAGTTCAGAGCCGACGTGAGTAGCGCTGACCGGTGCCGTATCGACTTCATTCGGATCAATAAAACCAGAAATGATATCGGTCAGACGCACTTCTTCGGCTTCAAATGCATCCCACTGCTCCAACAAGAAGTTGATCGCTTCGGGGTACTCGGCAACCGAGCACTGCACCTGATTGATACCATCTTCAATACGCTTGGCGATGTCGATTTCGCCTTCGCGGGTCAACAACTCCACGGTACCCATTTCACGCATGTACATGCGTACCGGGTCAGTGGTACGACCGATTTCGCTATCGACCGACGCTAACGCCTGCGCAGCTTCTTCTGCGGCGTCTTCATCAGCCGCACTTTCACTCATCATCAACTCGTCAGCATCCGGTGCGTTTTCAAACACCTGAATCCCCATGTCATTGATCATGCGAATGATATCTTCGATCTGATCGGAATCGACGATTTCCTGCGGGAGGTGGTCGTTGACCTCTGCAAATGTCAGGTAACCCTGTTCTTTACCTTTGGCAATGAGAAGTTTTAATTGCGATTGCCGATTCTGCTGCATACAGACTTTCCACCTGTGAATAACTTTGAACGGTTCGAGAGCAAGACCGTATAGTGTATCAGAAATTGACTCAATAGGCTAGTAATTGATCGCCCTGAAAGCCTTGAGTTGTATACCTTTTGAGCGCCTTGTGGCGATGAAGTTCCAGCCTAATAACGGTTAGCTTGTTAGGCTTTTTTCCCCGCCAGGTGCTGCACTAACAGCTGATATTCCTGACGTTCCTGTTTACTTAAAGATGAGGACGATTTCTCTTTTTGCAAGAGTTGATTGGCGCGTTGTTCAACATAGCGGTCGATCAAATAGACGAAAATGTCTTCAAATTCCGCCTGAATACCGTCGTTATCCATACCGTGCTGCCACACCGCTAAGCGTTGTAGCGCTTTGCTATGCTCTGATTCACGCCACTGTTCGAGTAACTGCGCGGTGCTATAACTGCGACTGGCGGTTTGTCGATGCAACGCCAGCAGTAAATCGACCCCCGGCATTTGTAAATCAGCCAGTTGCTCTTGCACCGCAATCGCCTGCCCAAGTTGCGGATACTGCACCAGTAGTGCAATGGCACGTCGCATCGGCGTCATTTTTAACGCTTGCGGTGCGTAGCGCGATTGTTGCGGGCGTTGAAAGTGCGAATTTAACTGCGAAGTCTCACGGCCGAGTAATTGCGCCAGACGTTCTAACATTAATTCGCGATAAAACTCGCTCGCGACCCGCTCGATCAGCGGCTTGGCTTGTTTAAGCAAGTTCGACTTACCGGCGTCATTGGCTAACGACATGTCTAAGCTGTCAATTAAATGGCCGAAAAAATAGTCGGTAAAGCTTTGCGCACCTTGTAAGCGTTGCGAGAACTTTTGCTGTCCTTCTTGACGCACCAACGAGTCAGGATCTTCGCCGTCAGGCAAAAATAGAAAGGCTAACTCAAGTCCATCTTTTAATAGCGGCAAGGCGTTTTCTAGCGCACGCCAAGCGGCATCGCGCCCCGCTCTATCACCGTCGTAGCAACACACCACTCGACTGGTGGCGCGAAACAGCATTTGTAGTTGCTCGGTGGTGGTCGCCGTGCCCAACGACGCTACGGCATAATCAATACCGTGCTGAGCTAATGCCACCACGTCCATATAGCCCTCGACGATCACCGCTTGCGGTAATTGCCGATGCGCTTGACGCGCCTCATAAAAGCCAAACAGTTCGCGGCCTTTATGGAAAATACGGGTCTCTGGCGAGTTTAAATACTTGGGTCCATCGCCTTCTAGAATACGACCACCAAAGCCGACCACCCGACCACGCCGATCACGAATGGGGAACATAATACGGTCGCGGAAAAAGTCATACTCACGGCCTTGGTCGTTACGGTTGATCAATTTTAGATCGCGCAATTGTGTCCGCGCTGCCGATTTTTGGCCAAAGGTACTGAGCACGCCATCCCACTGTGGCGGCGCGTAACCGATTTGAAATTGTTTAACGATGTCGCCACTTAGGCCGCGACCTTTCAAATAGTCGATCACTCGTGCTGAATTTTCATGGTGACGTAATTGATGCGAAAAATAGCGCGCCACTTGCTGCATCTGCGCATAATCATCGGCGGCTTGCGCACGTTGCTGGGCTGATTTTTGCGGGTTAGCGGTTTGCTCGCGCGGTACCTCAAGCCCCAACAACGAGGCCAACTCTTCGACTGCATCGGGGAACTCAAGGCCATCGTACTCCATGATAAAGTCGATGGCATTGCCATGCGCACCACAACCAAAACAATGATAGAACTGCTTATCGGCACTGACCGTAAATGAAGGCGTTTTTTCGTTATGAAACGGGCAACAGGCCTGATGATTTTTACCCGCTTTTTTAAGTGGCACACGGCTATCGACCACCTCGACAATATCGGCGCGGTCTAGTAAGTCATGAATAAAGGATTTCGGGATCAAGCCAGCCATAGCCCATCGATTGTATGTGGTTAAAGATGTCTTGCCAATCAAACAGCAACAAAAAAAGCCGCGATGGTTGCCTATTGGCAAACCCATGACGGCTTTTTATCAAGCTTTCAGCTTATCGGCTAAGTTTAACGAAAACCTTGCGGCTTAAACGTTAACGAAACGATGTCAGAGTCTTAGTAAAGACGTGTGCGACGAGCGTTTTCGCGAGCCAGTTTTTTAGCGTGACGCTTAACTGCTGCAGCTTTTTTACGCTTGCGCTCAGCAGTTGGTTTTTCATAGTGCTCACGACGACGTACTTCTGACAGTACGCCAGCTTTTTCGCATGAACGCTTGAAGCGACGCAGAGCCACGTCAAACGGTTCGTTTTCTTTTACTTTAACTACTGGCATTAAAAAATCACCTCGGAATAAAAACGGTTGCTTTGGTTAAATTTTAACCAGACTAAATAAATTTGGTGCTGAATTGTAGCGATTGAAATAACACCTGTAAAGCCCTTTTATCGATCAAATCCGATCTGCCGCGATCATCCCCTGTTCACTCAATGAGGCTTCGAGCGGTAATGGCTTGGCCGGATGGATAAAATAATCGACGCCGAGCGTGCGGCAGCTTTCGGCGCTAAGGTCATCGACTTGGCAGTGTGCCATGATTTGACAACGGTGGTGCTTCAATTCTGCAATCTGACGCACCAATTGTACACCAGTTACACGTTGCGCGTCGACCTCGACTACCGCCGCGAGCCGATAAAACGGTTCCCAGCAGCAATACTTTTCGTGCGCCGATAACGCGATTTGGTAGCCTTTATCGGCTAACCGTTGACAGGCGGTTAACAACGCCGCTGAAGGTGAGCGTTCGGTTAATAGTGTAATGACCACTTGCGAGCTTGGTAATAGCTCAGGCAGGCCCTGTACGATACCTGATTCGGTAAAATTCAAGAATACGCGCTTGTTATCAGCGATAACCTGTAATCGTTCACTAATAACACGACACAAGCGAGCCTTTTCGCTTGCCGCTAAACAAGGAAAGCTACGCCGATCTTCACCGCGAAAGTAAACCTGATAAGCCACGGTTTGTCCGTCACCGCTAACTATCGGCTGGCGACACATGCGCTGTAACAGTGCACCAACTAACATAACGACAAATCAGCGGATAATTTCGGTGATAAGCGCTGTTCGGCGGCTTTTAATAAGTGCTTGAGTTGCCGCGAATGTAGCACGAGTTGATTAACTACGTCGCTAAAGTCATCCATGCCACCGTGTAGCTCGATGCCAAAATGCAGATTATCCTGCTGACGCTCTCGGCAGCTACGTAACTCGCCAACTAAGTAGGTTAACGGCTGCTGTTGGTCATCGGCGTATGCGGTAAGTTCTACCGCTTGCCCTGGCTCCGGTAAAACCGTTTCGAGATCTTCACGAAGACAACTAAAGCCCAAGCCACCCGCTGAAATATCGGTGATCAGGCCATTCAGTAACGCTGGCTTTGCTGCATCCTCATGCATCTCGACATCGTCGCTAGCGACCTCACGAACAAAAGACAACTCAGCTTTTAATTCAATCTCTAAGCGCGGCGAGCGCCGAAGATTTTGCACTTCAACACGATTGGGATAACTTAAAAACAGTAATTTTCGGGGATAAGGTACGGTGCTTAAATAGCTGCAAACACCGGCGGCCACTTCACCGCTGGGTAGTAGTGTACGCACAATGACCATCGGCGCATCGACTAATAGGTTTTGTAATTCATGCCAATTGATATTACGCGCTAATTCAAAGACTAAATATTCTTGTTGCCGCTGACCAATAAGCTGCGCCTTAAGCTTAATTTTTCGAGTGTTTAAACTTACTTCTAGTTCGACGCTACTGTCCGCGCTAACGCGAGCAAAAATATCATTATTCCACATAATAAAGAGCCTCTGCGCTGGCGATGTTGTTATTAAATAAGCAGACTAGAGGCCGAGTGAAAAAGTGGGGTAGCGGCTTGCAAGGCTAAAGGCTGGTGAGTCAATCTTACAAGAGCTCCGCCACCCCAATACAGGTCAAAACGATTAACCAACACTCAGGCATCAGTATAACAGCAAGTTTTATACCAACAACAACTTAAATGGATTTTGCCGTTATTTATGGATATTTCGTCACTGATAGCGACACGTTCACAAAAATTGACGTCAATCGACGTTAATTGACGTCAACCATTTGCAATTCGTTAGCTAACTCAACATACTTGGCGTTATTCGGCTTCACCCATTAAACTCAGTAGCGTGGCTTAGGTGATCTCGCATTGCTGGAAAATTAAAAATAGTTGGCACTTCACTATTTGCGCCTCGCCGCCGATATCGTTAACAGCTAAACCGCTAGGGAAGGAGCGAATAAGTCTATGGTCACTCAGCGAGTCCTGAAGTATGCAGTTGCAAGGCAGGGTTGGCAGGTAATGGCAATCGTCCTTGCCAACAAGCCGAACACCGCAAATGCGTGCTTCAGGATTCGCCCTGCGGGGCATACCGCCAAGCACCTACTCGTCGTTGGGCTTTTTTGACTTAACCCATTAGGCCTGCAAAAGACCGCCTTGATTAGTTACTTGGCGGTATGCCTGAGCGACCATAGACTTATTCGCTCCTTCCCTAGCTAACTATAAAAATAACCAGAAGACTTTAACTGTGAACGACAACGAGCAAACCATTTTACCCGGGCAAGATAATCCTGACCGAGGCGACACGCCGCGGCATAGCTTTCCCTATTCCATCAATGCTCGTTATAGCTGTTTAGAATTATTGGGTCGCGGTGGTAGCGGCGCGGTTTATCGTGCTCGCGATAATAAGCTGCAACGTGATGTCGCGATAAAGTTTATTAATACCGACCAACGTCTGGCACGCGATCGTTTTATTAGCGAAGCACGCTTACTGGCTAAATTGGAACATGATCGTATTTGCCGTGTATATGAAGTCGCCGAGGAAGGGCCTGCATTATACATGGTCATGCAGTATGTGGCGGGCGCCACACTCAACGATTGGCGCACGTTGTTAACCACACGGCAATTGGTTGAAGCCATTCAGCAAGTGGCCGCCGGTGTTGCCGCAGTGCATCAACAGGGCGTTATCCACCGCGACATCAAACCGGCCAACATCGCATTAACCACCGATAACCAGCAAGGTGTTAAAGCGGTATTATTGGACTTTGGTATTGCTAGCGATATTAGTAACGCCACACTCGGCGTGCATGCCGGCCAGGGTAGCCTGTTTTATATGGCACCGGAGCAAGCCAAACTGGACCCGCAACAAATCACCCCTGCCGCCGATGTTTATAGTCTGGGCGCTACGCTCTATTTCTTATTGAGTGGTGAGCCGGTATTGGCAAGTCGCCGCACTACCGTGGCGCGCGCCGAATTATCCCAAGACAACATTATTCCACTGCAACAACTTTGCCCTAAGTTGCCCGACGATTTGGCCCAAGTGGTGATGCATTGTTTGCAACGCGATCCCACTAAACGCTACCAAAGTGCACAGCAGCTAGCAGACGATTTGCAACGCTGGCTCAACCATCAGCCGGTGTCGTTGATCCGTAGCCCCGCTTATCGTATTGCCAAATGGTACCGTCGTTCACCCGCGGCGGGCGTGATGATCACCGGTTTGAGTTTGGTGTTAATCGCTGCGCTGGTGTTGTTCGCCTATTACCAGCAACAAGTCGGGGTACGTGAATTGCGTTTGCAGCGCTTCACCGAGCAAGTCAAAAACATCGAAGCTGAAGTACGTTTTATTCGTATGAGCCCGATGACTTATATTGAAGACGATATGCGCCAACTCAGCCGACGCGCCGAACAGTTTGCCGCACAAGCAGTCAACGACAGTGATTTCTTTGCCGGCCCAGCTTGGTATGCCGCAGGCCGTACCTTTTATAGCTTGGGTCGTTTTAACGATGCTTATCACGCCTTACAACAAGCGTGGCAATCGGACTATCAGAACCCCAATGCCGCCCTGTATTTAGCCTTAACGCATAGCGAGCTGTATCAGCAAGGCCAGCAGTTTGCCGCTAGCATACAAAACCCCAGTGAGCGTGAGAGGTATCTCCAACAACTACAAGATGAGCATCAACAACCTGCACTAAGCCTGCTACAGCGAATGAGTGAGGGTTCACAAAGTGAGAGTATACCGAGAAGTTATTTAAGAGCCGTAGCAGCCTATTTAAACGATGACTTGAACGCTGCCGACAGTATTTTGCAGCAAGCTCGCGACATTCCCACCTGGTTTTACGAAGCCGAACGCTTAGCCGCAACGCTGGATTATCAGCGAGCGATTATTGCCAGTAACGTCGACGATATTGACAATATTAACAAATTCTATGAGGCAGCTAAGGAGCATTACCAAGCATTAGAAAACGTCGCTCCGAACTATACTAGCGTGTACTTAGAGCATGCCTCGCTGACAACTAACTTAGCCGCTTGGTTTTTAAAAATGTCGGGTGATGTAACACCTTATATACAAGCCGTTGAGCATTTGGTGCAACAAGCATCAGAGCAGCGCGCTACAAAACCCGAGCTATGGGCAGCCAAATCACAACTGGTTACCATTAAAGCACAGCTTAAAAATATTCAATCAGAATCAACTCTGAGCTTATTTGCCTTAGCCTTATCGCAAGCAGAAAAAGCTTATCGATTGTCAGTACACGACTCGAGCCAGCGTGACAACATACGCTTGCAGCTATTGAGTATGTTAAGGGATTTAATCAGACAGTTTGAACGCGATGGGTTACCACTTGAGAGTTTAGTCGCGCGCTTTCGAGCTGTCGCTGCCGATGTACCGAAGCATCAGCAGGACATTTATTTCTACTACAACAACGCCGTCGTTTATCAATCACTGGCTATTAGTGAATTAAAAACTAACGGAGATACGGAACTCGCCTCGCATTACTTGGAGCGAACTCGGTACTGGTTTGAGTCAGCCATAAATAGTCATCCAGAGCGTAGCGGACTTTATTTGAATTACGCAAATTTTCTAACGCGCGCCTCGTCATACCTCTCACATTCTATGGCACTTGACTTGCTTCATGTCGCACAACAAACCATTGATATCGGTTTAACTTTCACACCAGATTCATGGGCAGCCTGGTATTTCAAGGGCGCTGTTCATGACGAGCTAGCTAAGTTTGATAATTTAATGGGCATCAGTTCAGACGTTCATTATAAAACATCTTTAAGCGCCTACGAGAAAGCTAAGGCGCTAAATCCTGAGTCGCTCTTTCCGATACAGGCTATTCTATCTCCATTAATTTACCGCGGCATTTATTTGGATAGTAGCCAAGCGGCTTTAAAGCAAGTGCAGCAGCAAATCGCTATACATCAAACACGTTTAGCTAAGCGAATAGAGGAGCGTACCGACGACAACATTTCTAATCATTTCTACTTATTAGGGGTAGTCGGCAATTTTATGCTCGCGCAATGCCAACAGCAGCATTTTGAATTACCCGATATGGCGCTACAACTGGTGAGTGAAGACGAGCTAAATAATCCAAATATTGCTAATAGCCTTTTTATTAGCGTAAGTGCTATTGAATTCTATTTAAATTCATCGCAAAGGCCGCAAATTAATCGTCGTATGCAGCATCGGGTATCGATGTCCAATGCATCTGCTCGAGCTGCAAGCATTTTGCCACAAGGTGCTTACGCGTTAGCAGGTTTAAGTCAGTATGTAGTAAGTCCCTCTCAAGCTTCGATTGATGCATATGAAGATGCAATACAGCATTATCGAGCACAAATTCAAAGTACCAATGTCGACGGTATAATCATGTTCGATTTACTTCGTTTTATGCATAAGAAAATCATGCAAGAGCGGCCAGATGATAAACAATTAGAGGCCATTTTTCAGCAATGGTTGAGGCAGCCACCACAAGTAGAAATTAAGGGGCAAGGCTATAGCCCTGCCACCTTAAATGAGTTGCTAAATTAAACTTTAACGCCTAAATCACCACGCGCATCGGGCTCGCCAACCGGCTTCATGCCCTCTTGATAGCCGCTATCGTCATCAATACCGTGAACGACAAAGTTGTACTCGCGTGACTCTTTATCTTCGGCAAATTCGCTAGCCGCAATCACTACGCTATCGTTTGGGCCAACACGATGTACTAAACGATCAACGTTATGAGACTCATTGTAGCCTTGCACATGGACATGTGCGTCTTTATCGGCATGATTGGTAAATTTGATCGTACCGCTATAAGCCACCAGTTTACCGTCGGGGTATTCCAGCGCAAAACTTGGTGGGATAACGACTTCAATTTGATCTTTTGCTACAGACATTTAGGCTCTCCTTCGGATTTATTTATCTTTCTTCTCACCAGCCTCTTTACACTCTATGGTGTTCACGGCTTAATAGCCAGTACTATCGACTAGTTTTGTGACACCGTCAGGACAAGGACATGTTAGATCTGTTTTTATTTCAATTTACCTCGCTGTTTACCATGATCAATCCGATTGCAGCGATTCCGATTTACATTGCCTTGACCGATACCCTAACGCCTAAGGCAGCGCGCTGGGTAGCCATGCGCGCGGCGGTGACGGCGGCGATTGCGCTATGCGTGTTTGCCCTGATTGGTAATGCCATCTTTAGCTTTTTCTCGATATCGGTGAACGGCTTACGCGTGGCTGGCGGCGTGCTGTTTTTTATTATGGGCTTTGAGATGTTACGTGGCCGCACAGTGCCCAAACGGGTTGACGGTGAAAGCGATAGTGACTTTGGCTCTGACGCCGCAGTAACGCCGCTGGGTATTCCCATGATTGCCGGTCCCGGCGCCATCACTATGGTGATTTTGATCATGCAGGAAAGCCCGCAAACAACTAACACTATTAGCTTGATGGCGGCGATTATTGTGGTCTGTGCGCTGACCGCAGTGATCTTGTCGTTTGGTAAGCAAATGCTGGCAAAGCTGGGCCGTAGCGGCAGTAAAATTTTGATGCGGCTGATGGGCTTAATCGTCATGCTGATTGCCGTGGAGTTCTTTTTCGCCGGCATTAAGCCTTATCTGGTCGACATTCTACGTGCAGCGAATGCAGCCTAAGCGCTAACGCTCAAGCTGCTCTTCGCCAACGGCATCAGCCTAACCATCATGTCAGCGGTGGCACCGGTAAGTCACGTTTGGCGTAAAACTCAGCGACATGCTGGTCAAAACGTCCGGCTTCGATAGCGTCACGCATGTCTTGCATAACTTTCTGGTAAAAACGTAGATTATGAATGGTATTTAAGCGCGCCCCCAGAATCTCATTGGTCTTATCCAAGTGATGTAAGTATGCACGTGAATAGTTTTTACAGGTGTAGCAATCACACTCCGGGTCCAATGGCCCGGTGTCACTACGATGTACGGCATTGCGGATCTTCACCACGCCGCTGCTAATAAACAAGTGACCGTTACGCGCATTACGGGTTGGCATCACACAGTCGAACATATCAACACCACGGCGCACCGCTTCGACTAAGTCTTCAGGTTTACCCACGCCCATCAAGTAACGCGGTTTGTCGGTCGGCATTTGCGGCGCCGTATGCGACAAAATGCGCATCATATCTTGTTTCGGCTCGCCTACCGACAGGCCACCAATGGCGTAGCCATCAAAACCGATGTCGGTCAGACCTTTTAACGAAATATCGCGTAACTCTTCATACATGCCGCCCTGGATAATACCGAACAACGCTGCCGGGTTATCGGCATGCGCGTCTTTTGAGCGTTGTGCCCAACGCAGTGACAATTCCATCGAGTCACGGGCTTGCTTTTGCGTTGCTGGATGCGGTGTACACTCGTCAAAAATCATGACTATATCGGCACCTAATTCACGTTGTACCTGCATCGACTTTTCCGGCGTTAATAAGATTTTCTCGCCGTTAATGGGTGAACGGAAAGTAGCACCCTGTTCCGAAATTTTACGTAACTCGCCAAGGCTAAAAACCTGAAAGCCACCAGAGTCGGTCAGAATCGGCTTTTGCCAGTTCATAAAGTCGTGTAAATCACCGTGCTCACGAATGATTTGTGTACCCGGCCGTAACATCAGGTGAAAGGTGTTACCCAAGCAAATGTGCGCGCCAGTGGCTTCCACTTCTTCCGGTGTCATGCCTTTTACCGTACCGACGGTGCCTACCGGCATAAAAGCTGGCGTTTCTACCACACCACGTTCAAAAACCATGCGCCCACGACGCGCATTGCCATCATTGTTCAGAAGTTCAAATTTCATCGTATCGTTACTTATGTCACTGCTGAGTTATGCAACTCGGGTTAAAAGACGGAAAAACAGTCCGATTTGGCGCGCAGTATAGCATTGTCAGACGAGGCTGACTGCGATCAATTGACAGGACTGGTCAGAGCAGTCGCGAAAGGGTAGCATGAGGCTATCGCCACTTGTCGCCGAATCAGCAGACGGCGCCAAATCACATCGTTAAAAGGAAAAGATTATGGCTTTGCCAGAGAGTTTTCGTGGACGCTTACGTTTACCCGTGGTCGCTGCACCGATGTTCTTGGTGTCATCACCGGAGCTAGTTATCGAGGGCTGTCGCAGCGGTGTCATCGGTACCCTACCGGCATTGAACTTTCGCACGAGCGAGCAGTTTGAACAAGCGCTGCAGTTATTTCACGACAAGTTAGATGACAGCCACGCGCCTTGGGGCGTGAACCTGATCATGCACGAAAGCAATACACGCTTGGAAGAAGACCTTGCCCTGCTTGAAAAATACCAAGCGCCGTTGGTGATTACCTCGCTAGGCATTAACGAAGCGGTGATCAAACGCGTGCAAGCCTGGGGCGGTGTGGTGTTTCATGATATTGCCATGCTCCGCCATGCGCAAAAAGCCGCTGCCGCTGGGGTCGACGGTATCATTGCGGTAGCCGGTGGCGCCGGTGGTCACGCTGGCGTTATCAATCCGTTTGCCTTAGTTAAAGAAATCCGCAGCTTTTTTGACGGCACATTGTTATTAGCCGGTGCCATCTCGCAAGGCGAACAGATTTTGGCGGCACAACTGTTGGGCGCAGACTTAGCTTATTTAGGCACGCGTTTTATCGTCGCCAACGAAAGCTGGGCCGCACCGGAATATAAGCAAATGGTTACCGAGACCAGCAGTAGCGATATTGTTTACACATCAGCCGTTAGCGGCGTCGGTGCCAACTTTATGGCCCCTAGTCTGGCGCAAGCCGGATTAGACCCGAAGGCGCTTGCACTGAAGCCATTTGGCGGCAAACTTAAAGACCTGCAAGACGAAGCCAAGGCTTGGAAGAACATTTGGTCAGCCGGTCAAGGCGTCGGTAGCATCAAGCAAACCGCGCCCATCGCTGAGATTGTCGGACAATTAGAGAAGGAATATCAGCAGGCCTTTCGTCACGCCGACGATTTGCGCCCGTAAGTTCAGCGGATTAACCGATAAACATGGCGTCGCCATAACTGAAGAAGCGGTAGCGTTCACGCACCGCTTCGGCATAGGCCGCCATTACCGCATCGTAGCCAGCAAACGCCGAAACCAACATGATCAGGGTGGATTCGGGCAGATGGAAGTTAGTGATCATGGCATCCACCACGGCAAACTCATAGCCGGGATAAATGAAAATATCGGTGTCAGCAAAATAGGGTTGTAACGCTTGCCCTTTCGCAGCGGCATCTTTCGCTGCCGATTCCAGCGAACGCACCGAGGTGGTTCCCACCGCGACTACGCGACCACCGTTAGCACGGGTAGCGTTGATCGCCGCCACCGTTTCCGCCGGTACTTCGGCATATTCGCTATGCATCTGATGTTGCTCAATGCTATCTACGCGCACCGGTTGAAAGGTGCCCGCGCCGACGTGCAACGTCACATAAGCAAAGTTAACGCCCTTCTGGCGGAGTTGCTGTAGAATATTATCGTCAAAGTGCAAGCCTGCGGTCGGTGCCGCCACCGCACCGGGTTTACGGTTATAGACGGTTTGGTAGCGCTCACGGTCGCTATGCTCGTCAGGGCGGTCAATATAAGGCGGCAAAGGCATGTGGCCGTACTGTTCTAATACCTCAAGTACCGGCTTAGGATGATTAAAGCGTAACTCGAACAAAGTCTCGTGGCGCGCCAGCATTTCTACTTCAACAGCATCTTCAAGCCACAATAACTGCCCCTCTTTGGGTGCTCGGTTGCTGCGCACATGAGCCAACACCCGGTGCTCGTCAAGCAAGCGCTCCACCAATACCTCGACTTTGCCACCACTGCGTTTTTGTCCCAATAGTCTGGCCGGGATCACGCGAGTGTCGTTAAACACCAGTAGGTCACCCGCGTTTAAACAGTCGATAATGTCTTTGAAGTGGCGATGATTCACTTGCCCATCAGCGCGTTGTAAGTGCAATAAACGGCTAGCACTACGCTCGGCTTGTGGATAACGGGCGATCAATTCATCGGGCAGTTCAAAGTTGAAATCACTGACTTGCATGCGGGTTCTTACCTAACTGATTAGCTCATTTATTCGACTGGGGTGGTGACTTGAGAACCCGCTTGAGAAGCGGGTGGCTCGCGGCGGCTACAGTTTACTTGATTTTGCCATGAAGCCCAAGCGCACAAAAAAGCCCGGGTAAAAACCCGGGCGAATACTTGTACTCAGGGAGCATCTCACCTGTTGACAACCGCTCTGAATAACAGGTTAAAAGTTATACGCTTGTGCCTGCTTAAATAGATCACTGGCGTCACTTCTTCCCTGACAATTCATTAACTGTGACTTACTCACGATATATACACGCTCGTAATTATCGCCCGAATCCGGCTGCCGCAGACCATCCACAATGACACTGATCTGTTCATCGTCTGGTAGACTTCGCAGAGTTACCCCATAGTCACATAATACTTGTCCCATGGTTTGCTCAAAGCTGCCTAGCAGCTGCTGCTGTTGCTGCTGATGTTGTTTAACCAGTTCAGCGGTTTGCTGACGATTCTTTTGCTCTAACGCCTTGATTTGTTCCGCGTTCGCTTGCAGTTGCTGGTCGAGTTGTTGTTGTTGCTGCTGCAACTCGTCTAACTCGGCCTGTCTAGCCGCCTTATCTTGCTCACTGGCGCGGCGCAACTCAAAAGCTAAATCGCGTTGTTGCCGGCTGACTTCGCGTAATTCCCATGATAGGTCACGAGCATCGTCGGATAGTTCTCGAATTTGCTCACGCAATTGCCGCTGTTCATCACTCATACGCGCATCGAACAATCCGCTACGACGCATGCCTTCAATCGCCGTTTGCGCCGAGGCCATGGCTTCGCCGATCATGCTTTCAAACTCAGCCGAATCTAAATCAATATCGATGTCGGCGCGGATTTTTGAGATGGGTGGCACCGGCGGAACTGGCACATTCAAACCGCCAAAACCGACACCCGGTAGACGCACCCGATAAACCACACCTTGTCCGGCTAAATAGCTGTAGTTTAGGTCGGCAAACCGGCGCACCTCACCCTCGTTTTGACTAAATGCGGTGCGCATGATGTTAGTCATAATATGCAACTGACTACGTAGTTCGCTGTATGCCGCCACAGCCGGTTCGGCGGCGGAGGCTTGGTCAGCTAACGCCACAGAGCCACTCAGTAGGGTTGCCAGGCTAATCGCTAAATAGTGTTTGTTCATGGTCACAACTCCTCTAACTCGGTTCGCTAAGTCAGTCTTCAAGTTCAGTAGCGCTTTGTTTATTATCACGTGGCGGTTGGTAGCCGATAGGCTGGTCGGGTATGGTTTCTTTTAACTGACGCAACTGATAGGCATAGAACACCTGATCATCTTCGCGTTGTTCGTTCACATACTTAATTAAGTCAGCAAAGTCTTCACGTCGCTCTTGCCGCCCTGTCGCCAGGACGTAGCTGGCTAGCTGAGTGGTCGAGTCTTGCATATCTTGACGAATGTCCTGACGCAAATCAGCAACCTGCTGCTGCAAGTGTTGTTGTTGTTCGGCGGCCAAGCTGGCGACCCGCTGATCGACTAACTGTTGCAGTTGTTCAGCCTGTATCGCACCACCGAAGGCAATGCGTAACTGCTGGTCTTGCACGCTCACTTGCACGTTCAACAACACTAAACAGACCGCCAGTAACGAACAAGCCAAGGCCGTCATTGATAACCCTGTGCCCTGCCACCAGCGCGTTCCGCTCGGCTTGACTGGCACGCTGTAGCTTTGTCGTGGTGACCACGCCGGCACCGGCTCTGGCTGCCAACTATCGGCTGCCTGTTGCAGTTGCTGGAACTGCTGCATAAGTTTTGCTAACTCCGGCTCGTGCTGTTCTAAGTCACGTTGCAGTTGGTCACTCTCGCTAGCCGATAACTCGCCATCTAACCAACGTTCAAATGCTTGTTGCCAGTTATTCATGACTCCCCCTCTAATAACTGCTTTAACTTATCAGCACCGCTGTATAAGCGAGACTTTACAGTGTTCAACGATGTGCCGGTGCGCTGCGCTATGTCGGTTAAGGTTAGCTGCTGAAAGAACTTCATCTCTAACACTTGCCGTTGCGCCAATGGTATTTGCTGTAATGCCGCAACTAAGCGGCGGCCCTGTTGTTGCTGGCTGTATACTTGCTCTGGCTGATGCCAATCACAATCGCTACGCGGCTCCTCGCTGTCATCCAAGCCCTGCTGCTCACGCCGGCGTCGATAAAACTCGACGCAGCGGTGATGGGCAATAGTCATTAACCAGCTTTTAAATTGGCTTTCGCCGCGCCAACCGGCCAAGTTTCGGCACACCGCCATAAAGGTGTCCTGCATGATGTCGCGGGCGTCATCAGGGTTGGAGACCATGCGTAACGCATAGTTATAAACCAAGCCGTCGTAACGCTTGACTAGCTTGTCCCAGGCGCGCGCTTTGCCGGCTAAGGCGGCGCTGACTAATTTGCTATCGCTTGCTGCTAACACAAAACACGTTCCTCGTGATTTTGCCGTTATAGTCGATGATGCCGCAGAAAAAGTTTGGCGGATAGATAAAAAAAAGCCCGGGCGCTGCCCGGGCTTAGTCTATCGCTAGCTGATAACGCCAAGCGCTTACACGCCAAACGCCGCCTTGATGATATAAAAGAAGATGATCGACATGATGGCGCCCGCCGGTAGCGTGACTACCCAAGAAACCACGATGTTACGCACGACGCCTAAGTTGAGGGCGGCGATACCACGTGCCATGCCCACACCTAACACCGCACCCACCAAAGTTTGCGTAGTCGAGATAGGTAACCCGGTGCCCGATGCCAACACCACCGTCGATGCCGCGGCTAACTCAGCGGCAAAACCTCGGCTGGGTGTGAGATGGGTAATACCTTTACCAATGGTGGCAATCACGCGATGCCCAAAAATAGCCAAACCAGCGACAATGCCAACGCCCCCTAGCGGCAAGATCCACCAAGCCATTTTTGCTGAGCTGGAAATTTCACCACCGCTGGACACCACACTGACCACAGCAGCCACCGGGCCAATGGCATTGGCAACGTCGTTAGAGCCATGTGCGAACGCCATACAACAGGCGGTCACCACCATCAACACCGCGAATACTTTTTCGACGTTAGTGTAATGCATGTTACGGTCGGCTGAGGGATCGAACTTCAAGCGCGAAATGGCAGCTTTACCAATAAAGAATACCAGCACCGCAATCGCCAGCGACCATAACCAGCCTTCAACCAAGGTCAAATGTAAACCAACGTGCTTTAAGCCCTTGGTGATGGTAACCAATGACAGTACCAGACCTGCAAAACCCATATAAAAGGGCACATAGCGTTGTGCCATTTTTAATGGGTTATCTCGGTCAAAAATCAATTTTTGCGCGCTCATGAAGATCAAGTAGGCGATGAAGCCCGATATCGCCGGGGTCACTATCCAGCTACCCACGATACTGCCAACTTTACCCCATGATACCGAATCAACGCTGATACCGACCGCGGCAAAGCCGACAATCGCACCCACGATAGAGTGCGTGGTCGACACGGGCCAGCCCAAGTACGAGGCAAACAGCAACCAAAAACCAGCCGCTAACAACGAGGCAATCATACCGAACACCAGCAAATCAGGCGAATCAATAAAATAAGCCGAATCAATGATGCCTTTACGGATAGTCGCGGTGACTTCGCCGCCAGCTAAGTAAGCACCGGCGAACTCGAATATCATGGCGATAAAAATCGCTTGTTTAATGGTTAATGCTTTAGAGCCGACCGACGTGCCCATCGCATTTGCGACATCGTTAGCGCCGATACCCCACGCCATAAAAAAGCCAAAGATGGCCGCTAGCGCGATGAGGATCACGCCATAAGAAGTTAAAATATCCATCAAATGCCCCGCTTAAACTCGTGCCAACATTAGCTCAAAGCGGTTACCAACCCGCTCTGAAAGATCAGCTAAATCACCGACCCAGTCGATGATACGGTAAAGGAACATGGCATCCAGCGGTGGCATTTCATGCTCCAACTTACGCACTTTGCGGCGCAGTTGTACTTGTAGTTGGTCGGTATCTTGTTCGATGGCGTCCAGCTCGGCAATCATATTATTAACCAGCTCGCGCTCACGGCCACGGAAGCCCGTCTCTAACAAGTCGTCAAACTCACTGATAGTTTCACGCGCCTTACTGGCGGCGTCGATACAGCGGTTTAAATAAGCATCAAAATCGGTAACCAAGGTTTCCGGTAGCTGTAACTCACGCCCCATGACCAAGCCAGAAATATCTTTTGCTTTGTTAGCGATACGGTCTTGTTGCGAAACCAACTCTAATAAATCGGTACGTTCCACCGGCATGAACAAACCACCGGGCAAGTTAATACGGATTTTGCGTTTCATGTCATCAGCTTGTTTCTCTTTGCTAACGACGTCGGCGCGCGCTTGTTCAGCGGCCGCCCAGTCGCCTTTATAAACAGCGGCAAAGAATGGCTTTAGCGCTTCCGCACAATCATGTACTAATTCGATATGCTCGATCATCGGTTTTATCGGTGATTTAGCGAACACACCTAAAAAAGAGTTTACTGACATATGTGGTTACCTGTTTTATTAGGCTGTCTGTTTTTACCGCGCGAATAGTATCGAAAAGGGCTACGCTTGGAAACCTCTTAGCAACGACTTTATTGTTGACTAAATGTCAGTTCGATACGGCTAGTTTGTGTATTGACGGCCTCTTCGACTCGCGCCAGTTGTTTTGCCGCAGCGACCAATTTATCTACCATAACACTCATTTGCTCTGCAAAATCATGTACATGCTGACTTTGCTCAGTGACTAAGCCATGCGCTTGCTGGGCCTCACTGGCCGAATGCTGGGCCTGGTGGGCTACCTCGTTTGCGTTGTTGGCTAACTGTTTTGCTACACTTAATTGTTCATCACTACTGGCTTCCATATCACTGATGGTCGCCTCGATAGTGGCTGTTGCCGTACTCAGCTCAGTCAACATCGGTTTGATATCATCCAGCGACTGCTGGGTTTTTTGTGCTAGTTTTCGCACTTCATCGGCAACCACCGAAAACCCACGCCCCTGTTCGCCAGCTCTGGCCGATTCAATCGCGGCATTTAACGCTAATAGATTGGTTTGCTCAGCAATGGTGGCAATAACCGTTAAAATTTGCCCCACCGCTTGCACCGATTGTTCCAGTTCGGTTAGTGCCTGTCGCCCTTGATTCACGACGCTGGCTACCTGCTGTGCTTGCTGTTGCATGGAGCTTACGCGTTGTCCACTGTGGTGCATGGTTTGCTTGGTGCTCTCGGCGTTGTGTTGCAACTGCTCCGAAGCGGCGTTTAACTGTTCAGTTAACTGTAGCAGGTTATCTAATTGCTGCTGCGAACTTTGCGCGGCACCAACGGTTTGCTGAGACTGTTGCTGAATGCGTTTAAGTTCACTGGTAATTTCGCGTAAGGCATCGGTGACGACACGCATTTGCTCTTGCTTGAGTTGCTCTTGTTGCGCTAACGAATCGAGTAATTGATTAAAATAGCGCGCGATCTCGCCCATTTCAGTGGCGCGGTCGGCGCCGGGTAATGCTTGCAACTGCTGGTATTGCAGCAAGTTAGCCATGGCATCACGTAAACCGCGCAGCGGCCGCAACACTAAGCCGCGCATGGCTAGCCAGCTCAACAGCGCCAGTACTGGCAACAATAGCACTAACGGCAGTAGCATCCACTGCAACCGCTGCAACATATCGGCCTGCCGCGCCACCAGCGTATCCTCGGCACCACCAACGGCCTGCTGGATCTGGGTCAAATCACTTTGTATCGCGGTGAATCCCTGACGACGTTCGTTGACCGATGTTTCGGTGGTATCGAGCTCGCGCGTATAGCGCTGACTTAAGCTCAATAACTCGGCGCGGATCTCTTCGCCGATGTCTTTCGGTTCGCGCTGCACTAAGGAGAACATAGCCGCCTCGGCACTATCTTCGCTAATGCCCAACAAGGGTAACGCTTGTAACTGTTGAGCCGCGGCCTGCAGCGGTTGTAACGCGGCCACCACCGAATCGCGCTCGGCGTCAGCAAATAAATAAGCTTCGCGAGCGTGTATCAATTGTGTCAGCGCTAAAGTCATGTCGCTAGCTACGGCCAAATAGCGTGGTGCCGGTGCCGCGTTTTGCTGTAACCCGCGCTCGGCATAGTCGATTAAGCTAGAAATGTAGTCGCTTAATTGCCGTTCGGCGTTGATTAGCAGGGCCGCTTCGTTACCAGCCAGTTTGCCCAGCGCGCGGTAACGTTGTTGAGCGTTAGTGGTAAAGCGTTCGATGGCGGCTTGAATAGGTTGAGCCAAATCGTCGTGTAAGGCTGGCAAGCGTTGCTGCTTTACCTTATCGAGTAGGCTCAAAGCTTGATTGAGATTGATGGTGTTGCCACTTTGCAAATAAGCCGAGACTTCGGTGGCTACTGCCACCACCGCCTCTGACTTGAGGCGCTGATACTGGCGACTTTCTAGCTCCATGGCTTGCAGCTGAGTGTACGCCCAAATTAAGGCGCCGATAAATACCGCGCTAAAGGCAAACAATACAGCCGCCGACAGGCGACTATAAACAGACACGCGCATAACCACTCCAACCGTTGCAATGCGCGCCTATGCTACGGCAAAACTATGACAGTTTTGTGATCGGATGGCTGGCAGCTATACGCTCGTTAAGCTGTACAATACGTGCTGCCATTTCGGTAATGATGGCATCTTTAATTTTTTCGCGCATACGTGCGGGTAGCAGTTTCAAACCGTCGTTATCCAGCCGTAGCAAAATCACATCACTGGCGGCAATAGCCGACGCACTGCGCGGCTGTCGAGTAACAAATGCGCCTTCGCCCAAAATATTGCCGGCACCGACCCGCCCCAACTCGCGTTGTAGGCTACGTTTGATCACGCTCACATCGCCGCTTAAGACCAAATACAGTGCCGTATCACGTTCGCCTTCACGAAGGATATGAAAGCCTTTTTTGCACACATAGCAATGCAGTTTATCTTCTAACAACAGGCGTCGCTCGTCTTGATTAAACTGATCAAAAAAGCGTAAACGACTGACGATTTCTAATAATTTCAAACGCGATAGCGCGTTTAATTTCCTCATATCCTTTCTCGACTCGGTAACGCTTGCAGAGTTTGACTGTCTGCCCCATAGTAAATCAAATTACCGTCGCTCACCACAACCAAGGATTGCGTATGTTTGAATGGATAATGATGCCAGAAGCATGGATTGCTTTAGCGACGTTAACGGCGCTGGAAATTGTATTAGGCATCGACAATATCATTTTCATTTCAATTTTAGTCGGTCGCTTACCCGAAGCTCAACGCAATGCAGCACGCCGAGTTGGGCTGTTATTGGCAATGGGTATGCGTATTTTATTATTATTATCGCTAACTTGGATCATGACCCTCACCGAGCCGCTGTTTAGCCTGTGGGACTATGCTTTTTCGGGTCGCGATTTAATTCTAATCGGCGGTGGTTTGTTCTTGCTCGGTAAGAGTACATTAGAGATTCACCACGCCTTAGAGGGTGAGCAAGCTCACGAGCAAAGTACCGTTAAAGCCAGCTTTGCAGCCATCATTGTGCAAATCGGTTTACTCGATATTATTTTCTCGCTGGACTCGGTGATCACCGCCGTTGGCCTGTCTGACCATTTACCAGTCATGATCATAGCGGTAGTGATTGCGGTGTTGGTGATGATGGTCGCCGCCAAGCCCATCGGGGATTTTGTCGACCAACACCCAACCATCAAAATGCTCGCGCTGAGTTTCTTAATTATGATTGGTATGGCGTTGGTGGGCGAAGGCCTGCAGTTTCATGTACCAAAAGGCTATATTTATTTCGCTATGGCGTTCTCGCTGGTGGTGGAATTACTCAATCTACGCGTGCGTAAAAGCCAGCAAAAGCCGCTTAACTTACGCCGTCGCTTGGCACCACCAAGGGTCAACAACAGCGAGTAAACAGGCACAAAAAAAGCTGGCAATGCCAGCTTTTTTTAAGCAAACGGTTGTTAGAAAGTATATACCAACGTAACCGCCGTTTCGGTGTCGAGCTTCTCGATAGTCTCGTCAGAGACGTAGCTGTTATGCGTACCAGATACTGAGACTTTCATCGCTAATGAAGCATTAATGTTCGCCGAGACCGAGACTTCAGCACGAGTTTTGGTATTATCTTCACCAATTTCAGAAGCCAGCAAGGCATTGAAACGCGAGTTTTCAGTAATGTCCCAAACCATGTTACCGGCTAATCGTAAGATGGCGCTGGTTTCGGTTTCTTGTACTACATCGTCGACAATCGGTTTACGCCACGAATAACCCGGACCGATTTCATAATCAGCGTATAAGTTTTCGCTGTAGCGATAACGGGCACCATAACCAGTCACGATAGTGGCTTGATAGTCGTACCCACTGAATTTGTCGTTTTCATAAGAACCAAAGACAAACAGTGATGAAACGCTGTCAGGAGCAAACTTATAGTTGGTTTGCGCCGAGGCGAATAACTTATCGGCGGTGGTTTCATCTTCACCGGTCTCTTGGTCGGTTTGCTTAGCTTTATAATAGTCAAGCACGCCCTTGTGACGCCAGCTAACATACTCGCGAGCGCCGTTTAATTTACCTTTAAACGATTCGGTTTCGGTATTACCCGAGGTATAAAGCACACCCAGCTCGGCGCTAATTTGCCATTCTTTTTTGGCAGCATCAGCCATCCCATCATTGTCATCAAACATAAGTGCCGATGGCGCAGCCATCGCCGAAGATGCTGAAAACAGGCCTATCGCTAGTAACGTCAATCGCACGGGGTACCTCGTCTCACTTTATCCGGATCATTGTAAGCAAATGTGAACATTTCGAAGTTAGTATAACGACTTACATAGGCTTTGCTAAGAGGTGTTTGTGTAAAAATGGCTGGAAAGTCCATTTTTTATGATGAATGTCTTTAAAGTTAGGATAAAAGCCAGTAAAACAAAAAAACCCGTCGCCACAGCGACGGGTTTGTAATAGTGGCTAGCACAACGGTTATGGCTATTTAACCACGGCGCGTAACTCGCCTTTTTCGTAACGCTGGAACATAGACTCCAACGAAATTGGCTTAATTTTGCTGGCCTGGCCGGCGCAACCAAAAGCGTCATAACGCGCTTCACAGATGGCTTGCATGGCCTCAGTCGCGGCAGTGAAATATTTACGCGGATCAAAATTACTGGTGTTTTGCGCTAGATGACGACGAATCGCACCGGTCGACGCTAAGCGTAAATCGGTATCAATGTTAACCTTGCGCACGCCATGCTTGATACCCTCGATGATTTGTTCAACTGGCACACCGTAGGTTTCTGGGATCTCACCACCAAACTCATTAATGACTTTCAGCCATTCCTGTGGCACCGATGATGAACCGTGCATCACTAGGTGCGTATTGGGAATGCGGCGGTTGATCTCTTTAATACGATCAATAGCCAAAATATCGCCGGTCGGTGGGCGGGTAAACTTGTAAGCACCGTGCGAGGTACCGCAAGCGATGGCCAATGCATCAACGTCGGTTGCTTTAACGAACGCAGCCGCTTCTTCCGGATCGGTCAGCAACTGGTCGTGGCTAAGTTTGCCCTCGGCGCCAACGCCGTCTTCTTCACCGGCTTCACCGGTCTCTAACGAGCCTAAGCAACCTAATTCACCCTCAACCGAGACACCACAGGCATGTGCCATGGCAACCGCTTGTTGAGTGACACGTACGTTATAGTCGTAATCGGCCGGTGTTTTACCGTCTTCTTGTAACGAACCATCCATCATCACCGAGCTAAAGCCCAGTTGAATAGAGCGCTGACAAACCGCCGGCGAAGTACCGTGATCCTGATGCATAACCACTGGGATATGTGGCCATTCTTCCACCGCGGCTAAAATTAAATGACGTAAAAACGGTGCACCCGCATATTTACGAGCGCCTGCCGAGGCCTGCACAATCACCGGCGCATCCATTTTGTCGGCAGCCTGCATGATGGCGCGCATTTGCTCGACGTTATTGACGTTAAAGGCTGGCACGCCGTAATCGTGCTCAGCAGCATGGTCGAGCAATTGGCGCAAAGAAATCAGTGCCATAAGTTAAACTCCTGTCATATTCTGGTTCGTGTAATCGGTTATTTGGCGTCTTTTGCACGCTGCTCTAAAATCGCCACGGCGGGTAGGGTTTTACCCTCCAAAAACTCTAAAAATGCGCCACCACCGGTTGAAATATAGCTGATGTCATCGGCAACATCATACTTATCGATGGCCGCTAGCGTATCACCACCACCGGCAATTGAGAATGCCTGACTATTGGCAATAGCCCGCGCCAGCGCTTCTGTGCCCGCAGCAAACTGATCAAACTCAAATACGCCGACCGGACCATTCCAAACGATAGTACCCGCCGACGCTAGCAGCTCGGCAAACTGTGCCGCCGTGTTCGGGCCAACATCAAAAATCATGTCATCGTCAGCCACTGCATCCACCGCCTTGGTTTCTGCCCGTGCGCTTTCGCTGAATTCTTTGCCGGTCACCACATCAACTGGCAGTGGGATATATCCACCTTTTTCCTGTGCGGCGCTGACTAAACGGCGCGCTTCGTCCTGTAAGTCACTTTCATACAATGACTGACCGACATTGTGTCCTGCTGCTGCAATGAAGGTATTAGCAATACCGCCGCCGACAATTAACTGGTCGACCTTGTTTGATAACGACTCTAACACCGTTAACTTGGTCGATACTTTTGAGCCGCCGACAATGGCTACCAGCGGGCGCGCAGGATTGGCTAACGCTTTACCCAAGGCACTCAGTTCGGCGCTTAATAATGGCCCAGCGCAAGCTTGTGGTGCGTATTTAGCGACACCGTGAGTCGACGCCTGCGCACGGTGAGCGGTACCAAACGCGTCCATAACAAAGATGTCGCATAACGCCGCCAGCTTTTTCGCCAGTTGTTCGTCGTCCTTCTTCTCACCGACGTTAAAGCGAACGTTCTCAAATACCACCACTTCGCCGCCATCGACGTCGCAGCCCGATAAGTAATCGGTCTCTAAACGCACTGGAACCGCTAACGCACCGTTTAAATAATCAACCACCGGTTGCAACGAATACTGAGCATCATACTCGCCCTCGGTTGGCCGTCCTAAATGTGACATCACCATCACTTTGGCACCGCCCGCTAAAGCCGCTTCAATAGTCGGGATGGCCGCTTTTAAACGAGCGTCAGAAGCGACTTTTCCAGCCTTCACCGGCACATTCAAATCTTCACGAATCAGGACGCGTTTATCACGTAAGTCTAAATCGGTCATGTTAATGACGTTCATGTGTTTTTCCTTGCAAATTTACTCAGCTTTACGCTCAATCAGTTCGTCTTATCAGCCACTTGCCACATCGCATTGGCACTATCCAATAAGCGGTTGGCAAAGCCCCATTCGTTATCGCACCAGCATAATAATTTGACTAAACGGCGATGACTAACCCGGGTTTGCGTGCCATCGACAATACTCGAATGCGGATCATGGTTGAAATCAATCGATACCAGTGGCTCTTCGGTATAATCCAAAATGCCGCTCAACTGGCCTTGCGCAGCTTGCCGCAACGCAGCATTAACACTATCGATGCTGGCGTCTTGTTGCAGCGTTAAGGTTAAGTCCATAGCCGTGACATTGGTGGTGGGTACGCGTACCGCGATAGCCTCGAAACGCCCGGCAAACTTGGGTAACACCCGCTCAATCCCCCGAGCTAGCTTGGTATCTACCGGAATAATCGAACGACTAGCAGCTCGAGTACGACGTAAATCGGGATGATAGGCGTCGATCACTTGTTGGTCGTGCATAGCCGAATGAATGGTCGTCACCGCACCACTATCGACGCCAAAGGCGTTATCCATCACCTGGATCACCGGTACGATACAATTAGTGGTGCAAGAACCATTCGAGACGATGCGGTGCTGCGCCGTCAGATCTTGACTATTAATGCCGTAAATCAGGGTGAAGTCGACATCGGCCTGGCCCGGTTGCGAAAACAATACCCGCGGTGCACCGGCGCTTTGATAGCGCTGACCATCGGCGGCACTGCCGAACACCCCGGTACAGTCCAGTACCAAGTCGACTGCCAACTCGGCATAATCAAGCGCCGCCGGATCCTCCTCGTGAGTTAACACGATCTGCTGTTCAGCAACCGTCAGGGTGTCACCGTTGACCGCAACCGGCCACTGAAAGCGGCCGTGGCTCGAATCATACTTGAGCAAATGCGCCATACTGGTGGCATCCGCCAATTCGTTAATTGCCACCACTTTTAACTGCTCGCTCAAGCCACGCTCAAACATCGCGCGCAAGACACTGCGGCCGATACGGCCAAAGCCATTGATGGCAATTCGACACGGAGCAGTGGCGCTCATCTTAGCTGAGCTCCTCAGCACGCTTGACGATAGCATCGACGGTAAAACCGAAATGCTTAAACAGCTCGCCGGCAGGTGCGGACTCACCGAAACTGTGCATCGCCACGGTAGTCCCCTCTAAACCCACGTATTTCGCCCAAAAATCGGCAATACCCGCTTCGATAGCGATGCGCTGCGTGACTGCACGTGGCAACACTTGTTCTTTATAGTCGGCGTCTTGCTGGTCAAACACTTCGGTCGATGGCATTGACACGACGCGTACTGCTCGCCCCTGTTCACGCAGTTTATCGGCGGCTTGCATGGCCAAGGTAACCTCTGAACCGGTAGCAATCAAAATCAGTTGTGGCGTGCTATCGCTGTCACTTAACACATAACCGCCGCGTTCAATTTGCGTCAGTTGCTCGGCATTTCGCGCTTGCTGAGCTAAGCCTTGACGGCTAAAAATTAACGCCGAGGGGCCGTCATCGCGCATAAGTGCGCGCTTCCACGCCACAGCCGTTTCAACTTGGTCGCATGGGCGCCAAGTTTGCATGTTCGGTGTCATGCGCAAATTAGCCAATTGTTCGACCGGCTGATGAGTCGGACCATCTTCGCCCAACCCAATAGAATCATGGGTATAAACAAAAATTGCCGGCTGTTTCATCAACGCTGCCATGCGTACCGCATTGCGCGCGTATTCCATGAACATCAAAAAGGTCGCACCGTAAGCCCGGAAACCGCCGTGTAAGGTAATGCCGTTAATGATGGCCGACATGCCAAACTCGCGCACACCGTAATAAACGTAATTACCGTTCGCATCATCGGCAGTAATACCCTTGGCGTTATCCCACAGGGTCAGGTTCGAGCCAGCCAGATCAGCAGAGCCGCCTAACAATTCAGGCAGTTTACGGGCAAACTGTGTGATGCTGTTTTGCGAGGCCTTACGGCTGGCAATATCGGCGGGATTATCTTGCAATGACTGAATGTAGTCATTGGCATAAGTGGCAAAATCTTCCGGTAAACGTTGCTGCAAGCGACGCTGTAATTCGGCGGCCAAGTCAGGATACGCAGCTTGATAAGCGGCCATTTTTTTATCCCAGGCAGACTCTAACGCCACGCCTTTATCAATCGCCGACCATGCCGAATAAATGTCATCGGGAATAGTGAATGCCGGATGCGACCAATTTAACGCCTTGCGGGTCGCTAACACTTCGTCATCACCCAACGCCGCTCCGTGGCAGCTCTCGGTGCCTTGTTTATTTGGCGAGCCGAAGCCGATGATGGTTTTACAGCAAATTAAGGTCGGCCGTTTGTGGTCGGCGCGCGCTTCCTCAATGGCTGCCGTGATAGCTGCCGGGTCGTGGCCATCGACATTAGCAATGACTTGCCAGCCATAAGACTCAAAGCGTTTAGCAGTGTCGTCGGTAAACCAGCCTTCCACTTCGCCGTCGATTGAAATGCCATTATCGTCATAAAACGCAATCAGTTTACCCAGCCCCAAGGTGCCTGCTAACGAGCATACTTCGTGCGAGATCCCCTCCATTAAGCAGCCATCACCCAAGAAGGTGTAAGTATAATGGTCGATAATGTCGTGCTGATCGCGGTTAAATTGCGCCGCCAGTACTTTTTCAGCCAGCGCCATACCGACCGCGTTACTGACACCCTGTCCCAATGGTCCGGTGGTGGTTTCGACACCCGGGGTGTAACCGTATTCGGGATGACCCGGCGTTTTTGAGTGTAGTTGACGGAATTGTTTAAGGTCGTCGATAGACAGTTCGTAGCCGCTCAGATGCAATAGCGAATAAATCAGCATCGAGCCATGACCGTTAGAAAGCACAAAGCGGTCACGGTTGGCCCAATTAGGGTTTTTAGGATTGTGATTAAGGTAATCACGCCATAACACTTCGGCGATATCAGCCATGCCCATCGGCGCCCCGGGGTGCCCCGAGTTGGCTTTTTGTACTGCATCCATGCTTAATGCACGGATAGCGTTGGCAAGTGGCTTACGGTCTAACATGCTAAAACCCCGACATTGTGGAACTGACGAAAATGTGCGCGTATTCTCCACAATTCGGGGCTTACAAGCAAATTTACTGCATCATTATTGCCGTTAAATGTCGGCTTTTAGCGCCTCGGCTTTATCGGTTTGCTCCCACGGAAAGCGCTCGCGGCCAAAGTGACCATAGGTTGAGGTTTCCTGATAAATCGGGCGCTCTAGGTCAAGCATTTGAATCAAGCCATAAGGGCGCAAATCAAAATGACGGCGTACTAAAGCAATTAATTGCTCTTCAGAAAAACGACTGCTGGCAAAGGTGTCAATGCTAATTGACGTTGGCTCAGCAACACCGATGGCATAAGACACCTGCACTTCACAACGTTCTGCCAGACCTGCAGCAACAATATTCTTTGCCACGTAACGAGCGGCATAAGCGGCGCTGCGATCAACCTTTGACGGATCTTTACCCGAGAACGCGCCACCGCCGTGGCGTGCCATACCACCGTAGGTATCGACGATGATTTTACGACCGGTTAGGCCACAGTCGCCCATCGGTCCACCGATAACGAAACGTCCGGTTGGGTTAATGAAATAACGGGTATCTTTAGTCACCCATTCGCTGGGTAAGACCGGCTTAATAACCGTTTCCATAACCGCTTCTTGAACCTGCGCTAAGCTGACGTCTTCAGCATGCTGAGTCGACAACACCACGGTATCAATAGCGACCGGCTTACCGTCTTCATAGACAAAGGTTAACTGGCTCTTGGCATCGGGCCGCAGCCACGGCAAAGTGCCATCGTTGCGCACTTGGGACTGACGTTCAACCAAGCGGTGAGCATAGGTGATCGGTGCCGGCATTAACACATCGGTTTCATTGGAGGCGTAACCAAACATCAGGCCTTGGTCACCTGCACCTTGTTGTTCGGGGTGGTCACGGTCAACACCTTGATTGATATCGGACGACTGCTTACCGATGGCATTCAATACTGCACAAGAGTTGCCATCAAAGCCCATATCCGAGTGGGTGTAACCAACCTTGCGCACGGTAGCACGGGTTAACTCTTCAATATCTACCCATGCGTGCGTCGAAATTTCGCCGCCAACCAGGACCATGCCAGTTTTGACGTAGGTTTCACAGGCTACCCGCGCTTTCGGGTCCTGCGCCAAAATAGCGTCCAATACTGCATCAGAAATTTGGTCTGCAATTTTATCGGGATGCCCTTCAGAAACCGATTCTGAAGTAAATAAATGACGTGCCATAAGAGTCTCGTATCGCTAAATAAACAGTCGCTACTGCAACAAGGGGCGCATTCTACTGCAACTGACGCCCAGATTCCACATCTGGACGTCTAAAAGGCCAGTAAAATGCACTGATTGCAGCTTACCGTATTACTGTTTAGTCGGTTTACCCAAAATCTGATCAACTTTGGATTGCGTCAGCGGGTGATAACCGGGTCGAGCGTCGGCATAAACCTTGCGCGCCCATGCCAGATTTTCTGGCGTTTTGGCTAACTCACTGTACAACGGCACAACAAATTTGTTGCGGCCAATGCTCAGTAAATACTGACGTAAACGTGGTTGCACGGTTTGATAGTCGCGTTGAATCGCCAGTCGTAACCACGCGTAAGCAATTTCCGAATTAGCCGACTGCGTTAACTTAAACTGCTCATCTAAACGCGCCATATCTTCTAACGAAATATCGCTAGGTAATTGGCTGATCAAGTACAGCCAATGCTGCGTAGTCCAGCCGTCGGTATGCAGCGACTCGCCAGCAAACCAGTCCTGCAGTTGTTTATCGACTTTGGCAAATACCGGTGAAGTTGGATGTGGCGCATCGGCTGGTAGCCCGCTGTCATGGAGCCACTGGTTGACCTCGGTAATGCTGACAATCCCTGGATACTTGACCAACAATTCGCGCGATAGGTATTGCTTGAACTGCTCGGTAGAAATACTTTGAAAAGCAAAGGCGTCAAAATAACCACGCACGAATTGATCAAATCGCTCACGCCCGAACTTGTCTTCTAAATACATAAGAAATAGCTGACCTTTGACGTAAGGCACCTGCGAAAACACATCATCGGGATTGCGTTTACCCAGTTCAATGTTCAGCACCGTCTGGTCCGCGGGCAAGCTGTGTAAGTCTTCCTGCAAATCGTCGTATGCCAACGCTTGCTCCATCAGCGCGCGCTCTTTGCCATACAACTCTTCCATGATGCGGTTTTCAACATAGCTGGTGAAGCCTTCGTTAAGCCACAGGTCGCGCCAGCTAGCATTGGTAACCAAGTTACCCGACCATGAATGCGCCAGTTCGTGCGCAATCAGACTCACCAACGAGCGGTCGCCAGCAATTGAGGTCGGCGTGATAAACGACAAGCGCGGATTTTCCATACCACCAAACGGAAAACTCGGTGGCAAAATCAGCAGGTCGTAACGGTCCCAACGATAGGGTCCATAAAGCTTTTCGGTGGCAGCTATCATTTTTGGTGTATCGGCAAATTCCCACGCCGCTTTTTCGACCATCGCTGGCTCGGCATAAACCGCCACGTTGTCAGATATTTTCTGCCAGGCTAAATCACCGGCAGCAATAGCGATAAGATACGTGGGTATGGGTTGCGGCATGTTAAAATGATAATCGCCATCGCGCTTTACCGGTAGTTCGTTTTCCGCACTCATCACCACCAATAAGTCATCACGTGTAGTCACATGCGCTTTATAGGTTAAACGTAACGCCGGGGTGTCTTGAATCGGTATCCAACTGCGCGCGTGGATCGCTTGTGACTGACTGAACATAAACGGCTTCTGTTTGCCTTCGGTTTGCTCTGGTGTTAACCATTGCAGACCCGATGCGGTCGGCGCCGAGGTATAATCAATACGTACCGCGGTTGCCTCAGCAGGTACCGCGATAACCAGCTCACTGCCTAACACCGGATCGGCAGCTTTTAATTCAAAATCGGTATCGCGCCAGTTATCACCTAGCTCGACTTGCACGCTGTGAATACTCAGGTCACGAGTATCCATACGCAGCACACCGCGGTCGTTATCGCCGTGCTGTAATTGATAGGTTGCTTGGCCGCTGACTTGCTGCTTGGCGAAGTCCAAGTTGATATCTAGCTGTAAATGCGGCGTGCTAATTTCGTCTAAACGGGCATAGCTATGCTGGTCTTGGGCATAGCTAACGGCACTGGCGCTAAGGCCGATAAAGGTCAACGCGGCATAACCCACGCGTCGCCACCATTGGCTGGTCACAGGCAAACTCCTTGTTCTAGTTGTGTGATGAGTTGAAGCTCATTGCGCGCTTAAGACCAGTCTTAAGCGTGTATCGTCTTGATAAAATATCAGTAAATTCGCATGACCGTTAACCTTAACTCGACTCGGCATGGCAGTTATTCGTTACACGTCGGTGCGGACAAGGTCAGCGCGCAGTCTTAGGCTTCCTTGCCAGTACAGGCTCTGCTAACATGTTGGCACTGTTTAGCGACTGCTTAGCGCCGATGCGAATACCCCGAATTTATCATGCCACAGAGCTGCCACTTGGTACGCCGCTGCCATTAAGCGACGATGCCGTACAGCATGTGGTGAAAGTGTTGCGCTTGGGTAACGATGCGCAGCTACGCCTATTTAATGGCGATGGTCACGACTATCACGCCAAGATTGTTAGCCTCAGTAAGCGGCAGGCCGAGGTCGTGGTTACCGAGGTGCAACAGAACCCTAGCGAGTCGCCGCTTAAGATTCATCTTGGTCAAGGCATATCACGTGGCGAACGTATGGACTTTGTCCTACAAAAGTCAGTTGAACTCGGCGTTACCGATATCACCCCGCTGTTCACCGAGCGCTGTGGCGTCAAATTACAAGGCGAGCGACTGCTGAAAAAGCAGCAACAATGGCAACGCATCGTTATCAGCGCCTGTGAGCAGTGTGGTCGCAGCGTGATCCCAACAGTGCATACACCGCAACCATTGTCGCAGTGGCTACAAGATGATTTTGACGGTCTGCGCTTAACGCTCGATCCAGAAGCGGACAAGCCATTGCGTCAGCAACAACTGACGAACGCCGCGGTACAACTGTTAATCGGCCCTGAGGGTGGTCTCAGCGATGCCGAAATCGAACAAGCGGCAACCGCACAATTTCAAGCTGTACAGCTAGGCCCGCGGGTGTTGCGTACGGAAACCGCAGCGCTAGCGGCAATTACTTGTCTACAATATCAATTCGGTGATTTGGCGAATTAATTCGGTAAGGAGATGTGATGAAGATCGGCATGGTTATGGACCCCATTGCGGCGGTAAAAACATACAAAGACACGAGCTTTCGTTTACTACTCGAAGCACAAGCCCGTGGCCATCTCAACTATTACATGGAAATGGCCGATCTATTCGTCGATAACGGTCGGCCCTATGCACGTGTACGTACTGTTGAGGTGGTCGACCAAGCTGAAGACTTCTATCAATTGGGTGAGCCGGAAGTGGTACCGCTTGAGAGCATGGACGTCATTCTCATGCGCAAAGATCCGCCCTTCGATACCGAATTTGTTTACGCCACTTATATTTTAGAATTGGCTGAGCAACGCGGCTCATTAGTGCTGAACAAGCCGCAAAGTCTGCGTGACTGTAACGAAAAACTGTTTACCGCTTGGTTCCCTGAACTGATCACCGATACGCTGGTAACGCGCAGCGCTGAGCAAATTCGTGCCTTTCACCAACAACACCGTGACATCATTTTAAAACCCTTAGATGGTATGGGTGGCGCGTCGATTTTCCGGGTTGATGAACAGGGTCGCAATTTGGGCGTGATCATCGAAACGCTAACGGAACACGGCACTCGCTTTGCTATGGCGCAGCGCTATTTGGCGGAAATCAAAGACGGCGATAAACGCATCTTAATTATCGACGGCGAACCCATGCCTTATGCCTTGGCGCGCATTCCTTCGGCCGGTGAAACGCGTGGCAATTTGGCAGCCGGAGGTAGCGGCCGCCCCCAACCGTTGTCGGCTAGCGATAAAGCCATTGCCGAAAAAATTGGTCCAGAACTGAAGCGACGCGGATTACTGTTGGTCGGCTTAGATGTGATTGGCGACAAAGTCACCGAAATCAATGTCACTAGCCCGACTTGCATGCGCGAAATCGAAAACGCTTACGACATCAACATTGCAGAAAAATTATTTATCGCTATTGAGCGCCGTAAACATTGATTTTTACCGTACGCTCCCCCATACCTTAGGCATCATCAAAGTATTAAGGCGAGCGTATGCAGAGTTTACAAAACCACTTTATTATCGCCACGCCGGATATGGACGATCCGGCGTTTAAGCGCACGGTAACCTATATTTGCGAGCATAATGAAGAAGGCGCGATGGGCTTGGTCATTAACCAGCCCGCCGACGTCGCCGTTAATCATTTACTGCAGCAACTGGAAATTGTCTATCCCGAGCAAAGCCAATTATTGCAGGCCCCTGTTTATAGCGGCGGCCCGGTTGCTCGTGATCGTGGTTTTGTACTGCACCCACCGCAAGATAACTGGCGCAGCAGTTTACGCATGAGCGACGACATCATGGTCACCACCTCGCGCGATATTCTGGAGGCATTGGGCAGCTCGGCTGCACCGCATCAATTCATTCTGACATTGGGTTACGCGGGCTGGGAAGCTGGTCAGCTAGAACAAGAAATTGCTGACAATGCTTGGCTCACGATTGCCGCCGATGCCAACATTTTATTTAACACGCCGGCCGCAGAGCGCTGGCAGCGAGCGACCGAGATGCTGGGCTTTGATTTGGCACAACTAGCGCCCGGCGCCGGTCACGCCTAATGAGTCAACTGCTCGCGTTTGACTATGGCTTAAAGAGTATTGGTGTTGCCGTCGGCCAAGCCGTTACCGGCAGCGCCACACCGCTCGCGGCGTTGGCCGCCCGCGACGGTCAACCCGACTGGCAACAAGTACATTAGCCGCAGCCACAACAATTGGTGGTGGGTTTACCGCTGAATATGGACGGCAGCGAACAAGACATCAGTATACGAGCTCGCAAATTTGCTAATCGTTTACATGGCCGCTTTGGTTTACCGGTGGCTTTACAAGACGAGCGCCTTACCACCGCCGAAGCTAAAGCGTTGTTATTTGCCGAGGGCGGTTACCGCAACTTACAAAAAGCCAAAATAGACAGCCTATCGGCAGTATTGATCCTGCAAGATTTTTTTGCCAACGCAAGCACTTGAGCGATTATTCTGGTCACTTGGCGAGCGCCTCAGTTCGAGGTATAGTGACATAAATTTTACTCATTTGTGTTGGAGAACAGGCCTTGTTTGGTAACGAAGAACCTTATACCGTCACCGGTAATACCATTACCCTGAAAGACGAGAGCAAACAATTATTGCTGGTTACCACTGATCGCTATCCGAACATACTGGTATCCAAGTATTCGGTGGAGCTGAGTGATTGGCAACCCGAGCGCCGTCCTGGTGTGAAGAACATTCTGTTACAGGAATTATTCAAGCGCGATAAAGTGTTCTTCTTTATTCGCGCTGGCGGTGTCGAATATCAAGTCGATTTAAAATACGCCGAGAATCCGATTACCGAAATGAAGTTCTAATGATCAAGTTGGCCGGGCCAGTGAGCAAATACTGTCAACAGCTGGCGCTGATAGTATCGCTGGCACTCGGCCCAACAACGCTAGCAAATGCCACGCCAGCAGCTGATCCGCTGGTTTTCCAACGCCAACAACAAGGCCAGAGCGTGGCGCTCAGTTATGCTTGGCAAGATCAGCATCAACGCCCGCAGCAACTCACGTTAAATTACGATAAGCGCTTATTATTCGATTCTTTTCGCGACTTTCGGGGTTATCAAAAACAGCGCGCTAACCGCGAGGTTAAAGCTCGCTTAGCGCGTTATATACGAGAGCACCAGTGGCACAACGTACAAGTTAAACTCACACCGCAGCAACGCGCTATTCGACTGCTGCCCACGCGTGCTAACGATAATAGTCCGGAGACGCAGCAGCGGCTGATGCAATTGGCACAAGTTCAGCAAGAAATTTATAACCAATACTTACGCGATAACTATTACAGCCGTATCCATACGCCAGCCGAAGGCAGCTTGATCAAACCTGATCATATTCGTATCGCACGGGACTCAATGAGTATCATAAAACCCATCGCCGATAGCTTTCGGCAACAGTTAGGCAATAACTCGCAGCGTGAATACCTCAATAGCATTGCCTATTTTATCCAGAGCATACCCTACCGCTCATTAGAAGCTGACGCCGACAGCCGTGGCGATGGCTTTAATCCGCCGGCGCGCCTGCTTTATGAGAATCAAGGCGACTGTGATAGCAAGGCCACGCTGATGTTGGCGCTAATTCAGGAGCTTATGCCCAGCATTAAAGCGGGTATTGTTTATATTCCTAATCATGCCTTTATCGCGGTATCGGTAAGCACTCGCAAAGATGATCAAACCATCGAACATAATGGCCGTAAGCTAGTACTTATCGACCCCACCGGCCCTGCCCACCTACCGCTCGGCAGCGTCAGCGATAGCACCTTGAACGCCATTCACAGTCAACAATATCAGTTGGATATGGCAACCTCAGGCCTCTAAGTGAAATGACGAGCAACGTTATTTGCTGACATCTTCACAAACAAGAATAGTAATAATTAATTATCAGAATGTAACATTTATGTTATCTTAAGGGATTAGCGATAACGGCTTAATCAGCCAATAAAGGAAAAGTTTATGTTAGAAAGTGTCGATATTAACGCAACGGTTTTTGGTCAATTCATCGTCGGCTTTATGATTCTTTGCGGCCTGGTATGTTTTCTAACGACCAGAAAGAGATTTGAGTTGCCAATGTTGCTGACTTTTATCGGCGTGCTTTTGGCGATTATCCCCCCACTGGGCTTAATTTATATGGTGGTGCTGCTATTTATGGCGCAACGCCGACCCGTTACCACGGAAAGTGTCTAACAAGTCAGGGAAGGCGATAAATCGCCTTCCCATTAATAAGCGTTACAAATTCTCTTCGGCATATTGTGCCAAACTGCTACGCACCACGCCGTTTAAGTTGACCGTGGCGCTACCCGGATAGTCTTTAAAGCGTTCGACAATGTATGTCAGACCAGAGGTCAGTGCATTCAGATAATAGGTATCGATCTGCGCTAAGTTACCCGAAACCACTAATTTGGTGTTCGTGCCACAGCGGGTGATGATGGTTTTTAATTGCGAGGCCGTTAGGTTCTGCGCTTCATCTAATAACACCACCGCATTTTGAATGCTACGCCCACGCATAAAGTTTAATGATTTAAACTGGATATTGGCCTTTTTCATAATGTAGTTAAGGCTCGATTCCATGCTTTCGTCATTTTTATGCAGTACCTCTAACGAGTCTGTGATTGCCGCCAGCCAAGGCGCCATTTTCTCTTCTTCGGTGCCCGGTAAAAAGCCAATTGATTCGGCAATTTCCGGCGTATTGCGGGTCACGATTATTTTTTCGTAGCGGCCCTGCTCGATGATCATTTCTAGCGCCGCGGATAACGCTAACAGGGTTTTACCGCTACCGGCTGGGCCGGTTAGAATGACCATATCCAAACTGGGGTCCAACAGCGCTTGCAGCGCCATGGCCTGATAAATGTTCTTCGGATGAACGCCCCACGCGCTATAGCCCATCATGCGCTCGTAACCGAGGTCTTGCAGGGTGACTTGTTGGTCGTCATAAGCCACCACTTTAGCGGCGAACTCGTGAGTTTCATCGATCACATATTCGTTTTGAAAGACTTGTTCAAATAGGTTTCGCGGTACTTTGTGCAAGGTGTCACGACCACTTTGTTCACTGGTCACAGCCCCTACTTTTTCCCAAAAACTGCCCTCAAATTCATAAAAACCTTTACTCAAATAACGAATATCGTCGATCAATTGGTCGGTGCGATAATCTTCAACTTGTTTAACACCAGCACCCTTCGCTTTCAGCCGCATGTTAATGTCTTTGGTCACCAAAATAATTTTAGCGGGCTTTTTATTGCGTTGTAGCTCTAACGCCGCTTGAATAATGCGGTTGTCATTCTCGGTTAACGATAATACCGCATCGCTTTGGCTCAGCTGGTAATCAGGAAATATCGATAAGGTGCCCTCAGCATGATGTTCTCCTTGCACCCGCGACAACGCCACACCATCTAGAATTTGTTCTGGCGTAGCATCTTTTAACGCCTCTTCTAATGCTCGAATAGCGACACGCGCGTCACGACTGACATCTTTTTGCCGATCTTTAATAGCATCAAGCTCCTCCAGCACCACCATCGGAATGACCACATGATGTTCTTGGAAGTTTAGAAAGGCTAAGGGTTCGTGAAGTAAAATGTTGGTATCCAGTAGGTAGTACTTAGCAAGCGGTTCAGCCATGCGATTCCCCTGTACATCTTGTAGTAACTACGAGAATAGTTACGGTTAGCGATATTATTTTTTTGTGACAATCCCTTTATGACAACCATAGCTCACTGTTGATGAAAAAACTGTGACAGTGAGCAAATATTATTGCGCGCCCGTTAGTTATAACCAGACGCTCTATAATAGTGTGAAACGAGCTTTCTGATTTTTGGTCTTAGGCTATGATGATTCTGTTACAGCCTATTTGATAAGGAGTCTGTTATGGCATTACGACTGGGCGACAGTGCCCCCGACTTTACCCAACAAAGTAGCGAAGGCGAGATCAATTTTCACCAATGGCTAGGCAATAGCTGGGGGATTTTATTTTCGCATCCAGCCGACTTCACGCCAGTTTGTACGACCGAGTTAGGCTTAACCGCAAAACTCAAAAACGAATTCGAGAAGCGCAATACCAAAGCCATCGCGCTATCGGTTGATGACGCTGACTCGCACCAGCGTTGGATTGGCGATATCAATGATACTCAAGGTTGTGCGGTTAACTTTCCCATCATTGCCGATGCCGACCGCAAAGTATCCGAGCTGTACGATATGATTCACCCCAATGCCGATAGCAGCTTAACGGTACGTAGCCTATTCATTATCGATCCGAACAAAAAAATCCGCCTGATCATCACCTATCCGGCCAGCACCGGACGTAACTTTGACGAAGTATTACGGGTATTAGACTCGCTGCAACTCACCGATCAACATAAAGTCGCGACCCCCGGTAACTGGCAAGCAGGCGATGACGTGGTGATTGTGCCTTCGCTACAAGACGAAGACGAGATCAAACAGCGCTTCCCGAGTGGCTATAAAGCACTTAAGCCATACTTACGCATGACTAAAGATCCGAGTAAGTCTTAACCGCTAAAGTTAGCGGCAAACAGCTTGGCCTAGGGAAGACGTTGTCAGTTGCGGCGGCATTGGGTACCATTGCGCCCCAAAATCGCGGGACAATTAAGGATACGCAGTGACAACCTTTGCCTTAGGCCAACGCTGGCTCAGTGAAAGCGAAACCGAACTCGGTTTAGGTATTATTACGCAAGTACAGGGCCGCCAAGTGTCGGTGCTGTTCCCTGCCGGCGAAGAAACCCGTCATTATGCCAGCCATACCGCGCCGTTAGCGCGTTATCTGCTACAAGTTGACGACCGCGGTCAACATGCCGATGGCTGGCACTTTACTGTCACCGCCGTCGATTTTGCCGGCGACCTAGCCGTTTACCAAGGCCTTAATGACGCTGAGGAAAAGGTGATGGTGCCGGAATCGCAGTTGGCCGCACAAGTGCCGCTGAACTCTCCTTTAACGCGCTTACTTGCCGGACAAGCCGACCGCCTAGATATGTATTTATTGCGACGCGAAGCAAGTGAACACTTACAACGTTGGCAAAGCAGTCCAGTCAGCGGCTTGTTAGGTGGTCATATCGGCTTACTAGCGCATCAATTGTATGTCGCCAAAACCGTTGCCGATCGTTTTGACCCGCGCGTGTTATTAGCCGACGAAGTCGGCTTGGGCAAAACCATTGAAGCCGGCTTGATCATTCACCGCCGTATCTTACAAGGCCGCAGTCAACGGGTATTGCTATGTATTCCCGACAGTCTCTGCCATCAATGGCTGGTCGAGATGCGCCGCCGTTTCTCGCTAGCCTTTAGTCTGTTTGATGACGAGCGCTGCGCGCAAGCAGCATTAGACGACGAGAACCCGTTTTATACCGAGCAGCAGGTGTTGATCCCGCAATCATTATTGCAACAACCGCGCTGGGCACAAGCCGCCAGCGACGCCGGATGGGATTTGCTGGTGGTCGACGAGGCTCATCATATTGCTGCTGACTCACCGGCTTATCAACAGTTACAGACCCTCAGCCAAGCCAGTGCCGGCTTACTGCTGTTAACTGCGACCCCGGAGCAATTGGGCGAGGCCAGCCATTTTGCGCGGTTACAGTTACTTGACCCCGATCGCTTTCGTGACTTTGCCGAATTCCAACACCAGCAACAAGACGCGCAAGCGTTGGCAAGCTTGGCTTTGCAAGTGTCTGAACAACAACCACTCGGCAACGATACCCTAGCGCAACTGCAAAGCAAGTTACCGCAACTGGCGGTCTGCGCTGAGCCTTCGGCTGAACAACGTCAACAATGGATTGCGCAATTATTAGATTTGTATGGTACTGGCCGTGTCATGTTTCGCAACACCCGTGCGCACATTGGCGGCTTTCCAACGCGGCGCTTACACAGCTATCCATTGGCGCACGACGATTTGTTTGATGATGCTGAGGTCAGCGCCGAGCCGTGGTGGTTAGATGATCCGCGCGTTGAATGGCTGTTGAATCATATCAAACAGCATAAGCCAGCCAAGTCGTTGTTAATTTGTCAGTCTGCCGAACAAGTGTTGGATTTAGCCGAAGCGCTGCGCGTACAAGCCGGTATTCATGCCGCGGTGTTTCATGAGGGGTTGAGCCTGCTTGAGCGCGATCGCGCCGCCGCGTTTTTTGCCAGTGAAGAAGAAGGCAGTCCCATTTTACTGAGTTCAGAAATCGGTAGTGAGGGGCGTAATTTTCAGTTTGTACAACATTTAGTGTTATTCGATCTGCCCACCAATCCCGACTTATTGGAGCAGCGTATTGGCCGTTTAGACCGCATTGGACAGCAGGGTGACGTTAATATCCATGTGCCTTACCGCGAATTCTCGGTGGAGCAGTCGTTGTTACGCTGGTACCACGAAGGCATGAACGCTTTTGAACAATGTAACCCGATTGGTCGCGCCATTGCCGACCATTTTGCTGATGATATTGCCAAGTTGGCAGCCGATGATGCCAGCCAATTGGACGACTTGATCACACGTACACGCCACTATCAGCAACAGCTAAAAGCCGAGTTACAACAAGGCCGCGATATCCTGCAACAATTGAGTGCTTGTCAGCCACAGCAAGCCGAAGCGATTGTTGACGCGGTAAAAGCGGTCGAGGCAACAACCCCATTAGCGCCATTTTTAATGACCTTCTTTGACCGTTTTGGCGTGCACTGCGAAGCGCTCAATGACGATATTTTCTTGCTACGTCCAAGCGAGCACATGCGCGTGCCTGCGCTGCCGGGGTTACTTGAGGACGGCCAAAGTGTGACCTTTAAACGCGATATCGCGCTAGCGCGCGAAGACGTGCAACTACTTAGCTGGGATCATCCGTTAGTACAATCGGCATTAGAACTGCTGAACGAAGATAGCTACGGCAGTACCTGCGTGGCAGTGCTTAAAAACCGCGCATTGCCTGCCGGCGCGTGGTTCCTCGAACTCGAATTTATTAGTCAGGCGGTAGCGCCTGCCGCAGCCGTCGCGGGCGAGTTTTATCCGCAGCAACGATTGCGTGTGTTACTCGACAGCCAAGGACGTGATTTAACCGATAAAGTGCCAGCAGACGCTTTGGATAAACAAGCACAACACACCGACAAGAAAACCGCGCGTGAGTTGCTAAAACAGTTACGCCAGGCTTGCCAAGCTGGCAAACAGCCGCGCAACAACAGCAACCACTCATTGAGCAGGCGTTGTCACAAGTTGAGCAGCAACTTGGACAAGCATTGCAACGATTGCAGCAACTGGCACAACGTAATCCGCTGGTGCGCGATGACGAAGTGCAAGCACTACAGCAACGCCAGCAACAATTGCAGCAAGCCATTGCCCAGCCGCAACTCAGCCTGCATGCGTTGCGTGTGTTGGTTAATGTACCAGAATGACGCTGTTTCATTATCAGCCGCCGACCAGCCCTTATTTGACGATACTTTATCGCGATGAGCAGCTGTTGGTGGTGGATAAACCCAGCGGCTTACTCAGTGTGCCGGGGAAAGATCCGGCACATGCCGATTCGGTTTACACGCGCGTTAGCCGTGTATTGCCCGACGCGCGGGTAGTGCATCGACTGGATATGGCAACCTCCGGGATCATGTTACTGACCCTAGGCAAAGCCGCCCAAAGTCATGTTGCGCGACAGTTTCAACAGCGCCAAGTCAGTAAATTGTATACCGCCGAAGTGTGGGGCAAACCGCCTGCTGACAGCGGTTTTATCGATTTAGCGATGCGTTGTGACTGGCCCAATCGTCCACGTCAAATGCTGGATCTGGTTGCCGGCAAGAGCGCGCAAACGCTTTACCGCGTTATTGCAAAAACCGCGGCCCAGCGCTACCGCCTACAGTTATCGCCCTATACCGGCCGCTCGCACCAATTGCGTGTGCACATGCAAGCGTTGGGTTGCGCCATTGTCGGCGATAAATTTTATGCCTGCGCGGACGGCTATGCGGCAGCCCCGCGTCTGCATTTGCACGCCACCGAATTGCACCTGCATCACCCACGTAGCGAACAACCGATAAGCTTTTACTGCCCACCACCATTTTAATCATTAAAACCGATCGTTCGCGCTAAAGCCCTGCCTGCCAGCGCCGATACAGAGCTTATGAAACTATCGGCATTGTGCTTTTCGGCTCGGCACAAGCCGCAGACGACTATGCGCGTTATTTACCGCCGGGCGAAACGCGCTGGCTTAGTCCCAGTCAAAGTAACGAGAATGAACAACAAAGTACGCAACGGTTCTTGTTACTGGAGCGCGAAAGCCTGCGTTCGTTCAGTCGTGGTGTGCTGTTGAGTTTACCCGATTGGGGTTATCATCCGTTACAGTCGGCAGCGGTTCGTCAACTGTACCAGTTTGCACCGAGTATTGGCTGGCGTAGCTGGGCGCTGACACCGCCTGACACCGATTTACGCGGCGACATGTTACAGATCCCGGCGGTTGATGAACGCTTTCCTGAGGCGGTCGACGACGAACAACTGCAACCGTTGCTGGATGCATTGCGTGCGCGCTTGAGCGTAGCCGCAGCGCAGCGACGCGACTACCCGGGTTTTTACGTGTTGATTGTCGAGGGTATGACAGCCGCGTTGAGCCTACGACTACTGAGTGAAGACGCCGGTTTGCGCCCGGATGCGTTAGTGATTATCGACCCTTACTTACCGCAATATCGACTCAATCAAGCCTTGCCGAAAACCTTGGCGCAACTGCCACTACCGGTGTTAGACGTGATGACCAGCCGCAGTAACCGCTGGAGCTTAGCTAGCGCCGACAAGCGCCGCCAATTTGCCGATAAGTATCAGCAGGTCAGTTATCGGCAGCGCCGCCTTATCGGTGCCGATTCACAGCAACAAGCAGCGCTGACCAAATTAGTACAAGGCTGGCTAAAACAGCAGGGCTACTAAACCGATCTCAATCAACGCATACCACGTTGTTGCTTGATCATTTCGTAGGCCGCTTGAATTTTTTGCGCTTGCTCCTGCGCCGCTTTCATCATTTCTTCAGGCAACCCTTTGGCGGCTAATTTATCAGGATGGTGGCGCGACATCTGTTTGCGATAGGCCTTCTTAACCTCGCTGTCACTGCTGTCCGCACTAACACCTAAGACTTGATAAGCGTCGCTTAAACTGGGCTCAGAATGGCTGCGCGACTGACGTTGTTGTTGCCGCTGCTGGCTATACTGGCGTTGCCCAAAACGCTGACCAGCGCCTTGCACCAACAACCATTGATCCAGTTGATACTGATTGAATCCCAGCGTTTTAGCCACTTGTAACAACACATCGTATTCGGCTGACTGTAACTTGGCGTCATTTAACGCGACCGCAATCAACTGCTCCATAAACAGCTGCAAAATATCGCGATTGCCGTAAAACGCTTGTCGAAACTCGCGAATAACACGTTTTAATGGAAAGGTCGTTTGCTTGCCCTCACGAAACGCGTCGCGTGCTTCTCGTCGCGCTTCGTCGCCCAGTTCTAAGCTATCCATTAATAAACTCGCGTGCTGAATATCAACCTCGGTCACGCGCCCTTTGGCTTTGGCGACATGGCCAACCACCGCAAACAGGGTATAAATAAAACTGGCGTCACCAATAGCTCGATCGGTACCAAATAGATAACGTGAAAAGCCACCGCGGCGATTAAAGTCTTGCGCATAACCACGGTCAAACCAATGCCCGATCAACAAACCAATAATGGCGCCAGCCCAGCGTAAGAACAGCATACCGAACACAAAGCCCAGTACCTTACCCCAAATTTGCATTACTTCTCTCCTGCCGCTAAATGAGCCTCTAACGCACTCAGACGTGCTGGCGTACCCACATCCTGCCAATAACCGCTAAACTTTACCCCCGCCAAGCGTTGTTCGGCAATGGCTTCATCAAAGTAGGGTTTCAACTTACACTTGGTCAAGCGCTCAGTGGCTAACCAATCGGCCGAAAACAAGCCAATTCCGGCATAAGTCAAACGCTCTCCCTGCTGCGCGGTAATGCGTCCGCCTTGCAGGTGAAAGTCTCCCGCTGGATGATGTGGCGGATTATCGACGAGCAGCAAACTGGCTCTATCGTGGTCGGCCAAGGCACTGGGTAAGGTGGCGAAATCGACCTCACAATATACATCGCCGTTAATCAGCCAAAATGGATCATCACCAAGCAACGGTAATGCTTGAATGATGCCACCCGCGGTTTCTAACCCACCGGCAGGCTCTGGCGAAAACTGCGCATCTAACTGCCAACGACTGCCATCGCCCACATAAGCTTCGATTTGCGCGCCTAAGTGAGCGTGGTTAATGACTACGCGCTGCACCCCGGCTTTGGCTAACTTTTCTAAATGATAAGCTAGCAATGGCTTACCAGCCACCGGTAGTAGCGGCTTAGGGGTGCTGTCGGTCAATGGACGCATACGTTCGCCACGACCAGCAGCGAGGATCATGGCGGTTTTAATCTTTGCTCTTGGCACACTTACCTCATGTTGGCAACGAGCGGCCAAACCCGCCGTTGTAACCATTGTTGGAACGGCTGCAGCGCCGGATAACGCGCGGCAATACGGATCATATAACTGAGGGTGCGAGGCACGTCATTCAAGTAGCCATCTTTGCCATCGCGAATCGCCAGCCGAGCAAAAATACCAGCCGCTTTGGTATGCCGTTGTAAGCCCATATAATCAAACCAGCGTTGCCAGTCGGTGGCGCTAACATCGCTCGCCAGTATCTGTTCAGCCTGCAAATTAGTACGTAATTGCTGCGCCAGTTCATCAACCCAAGCATCGGGCCACTCAATATAGCAATCACGTAATAACGACACCGCATCATAGGTAATAGGCCCACAAACCGCGTCTTGAAAGTCAATTACCGCCAAGCTGTGGTCCGGCTGCACCATTAAATTGCGCGAATGATAGTCACGATGTACACCAACCGTTGGCTGCTGTAGGGCGTTGTCGATCATTTGTTGGCAAAAGTCGCCCCATAACTGACGCTCACGAGCGTCTAAGGTTAAGCTTAGCTGTTGCTCCAGTAACCAGTCATGAAACAAGTTTAATTCACGCGTCAATAACGCTTCGTTATACGCTGGCAACGGCCCATCGGCAGTTTCTTGCACGCGCATGATTGCCGGTAACATGGCTAGCGCTTGAGCATAATACTGACGCATATTATCGCGCCGTAATTTGCTCAACAATAGCGTTTGCCCTAAATCGGACTGCAACATGAATCCCTTCTCGATATCCACCGCCAACACCTGTGGCACCGGTATATTGCCTTGCGCGTAGGCTTCGGCAATGGCAAGAAAAGGCAGTAACGGCTCTTGTTGCGGTGGACAATCGACAGCAATCAGGCTGTTGTCCTCGCTTTGCACGCGAAAATAGCGTCGAAAACTGGCATCGCCCGAAACACTTTGTAACGCTTGCTGCGCTAACCCAGTTTGCGCTTCACACCAGGCTTGTAGCGCAATTTCTCGTTGATCTTCCACAAATATCCTTACCCCAACGCACAGTGCTTAACCATGCAAATGGCGAGTCATTCAAAATTGCTTTATCATACCCAGAATTTTGACTCGCAACAGCCCGATTTACTATCGCATGACACTGATAAATGTTTGCCCGCTGATTTCGGCGCGGGTTTTCCAGACTGCTGACGCCCCATCGCATCAGCGTGACACAGGAGCTAAGCTATGCGGCTGAACCCGATTGCGTCATTTTTATTATTGGCGGGAGTCGGTTCAGTCGGCCATGCTGAGACCCTCACAGAGCAGAATGTCAACCGCACTGAGGGCGGCGTTTGCCCTGTACGCACCACGCCGACACTGACGCTAGCACCTTTTCCAGACTTGCAGCCGGGTACGGTGGGGGCTCGTGCTGATAATGTTGATGTCAGTTATGACCAGTCGGTGGCACATTATCGCGGCAACGTCGAACTTGAGTATGATGGCCGCCGCCTGCTAACTCAACACGCCACCCTAAACCGCGACACGGGGCAAATCGATGCCCCCGGTGAAACCACCTTTACCGATGGTTACGTGTTTGTCACCAGTGCCAATTTTAGCTTGAATGCGAATGACAACGTCGCCGTGTTAGGGTCATCGGCTTATCAGTTCAGTCAACAAAATGCGCGTGGTGAAGCACAGTCCTTAACCCTCACCGAAACCAGCGTTGACCTAGCTGACGCCACTTTTACCACCTGTCCCGCCGATGACCCCGTGTGGCAGCTTTCCGCTGGCGAAATCCGCATGAATAAGGATGAGGGCTGGGGCGAAGCCTGGCACGCTAAGTTCGAGTTATTCGGTGTCCCAGTGCTGTATGTGCCTTACTTCAACTTTCCCATTACCGATGAACGTAAGACGGGCTTTCTATACCCCACCTTTGGTTCATCTTCAAATAATGGCTTTGAAGTCGAAACGCCCTATTACATCAATATCGCGCCCAATATGGACGCCACCATCACGCCCCACTATATGAGCCAGCGTGGTTTACAATTGGGTGGCGAATACCGCTATTTATCCGCCGAGCATCAGGGTCAGCTTAACCTTGAATATCTGGATGACGATAAAAGTTTAGACTCGGTTAATTCACGCTATCTTTGGCACGTTGAACATGAGGCTAACTGGAGCCAACATTGGCGGGGTTATGTTAATGCCACCGATATCAGCGATGACAACTACTTAAATGACTTTGGTAGCGACTTTGCCGGGCGTGCCGATACCCACTTGTACCGTCATGCACAACTGGACTACAGCGAGAACGACTGGAACGCGCAATTACGTTTCGAGGATTACGAACTTATTGGTCAGTATCGTTCGCCGTTTCGTACAATACCGCAAATCAGCGTTAACTATCAGCCGTTCGTTAATGATGGCTTATCATACAGCTTCGCCTCGCAATTAAGTCATTTTCGTAATCAAGATAACAGCGACGAATACGCTACCCGGCTGCACGTTGAACCCGGTTTCAGCTATCGGGTGGAACAGCCCGCCTATGACTGGATAGCAGAGGCTAGCTATTTGGTCACCCGCTACCAACAACAGTCGCCAAACGAGAATATTAGCGACAGTGTTACCCGAGCCTTACCGCAACTGCGCTTTCACGGCCGCTTAAACTTTGATCGCTTTTTTGAACATGATGGTGAAAACTACCGACAATCGTTACAACCACAAATTCAGTATTTGTTTGTGCCTTACGAGGATCAGTCGGATATCGGTATTTATGACACCACGCTGATGCAAGAAGACTATTATGGCTTGTTCCGGGCGCGGCGGTTTTCCGGCTTAGACCGTATCGCCGAGGCTAATCAAATTACCATCGGTGCATCGACCGGTATTTTTAACCAGCATGAGCAAGAATTGATGCGCTTTAGTCTTGGCCAAATCTTCTATTTAGAAGATAGCCGCACACGTCTGTTAGAGGACGATAGCAGCGCCATTACTTCAACCAACTCAGAATTAGCCGCCGAAGCCAGTTTCTATTTGGGACAACGCTGGTCATTTAGCAGCGCAATCCAGTATGATACGGAACTGAACCTGACCCGTAAGAGTCAGACCGCATTAGAGTATCGCAAAGACGAAAACAACCTGTTCCAAGTTAACCATCGAGTGGTGACCAATTTAATCGGTGACAACATCGAGCAAGTCGGTATGCAAGGCGTTTGGTCGCTCAACAATCGCTGGCAGGTTGCGAGCAATTGGTACTACGATTTGTCTCACAAAAGAACCAATGATGCGATCATTGGTCTGCAATATTCGAGCTGCTGTTGGGCGGTGCGCTTTAGCGCTTATCGTCGTATCAACCGCAACTTTGAATATATGCAAAACATCGGCATGCTAAATCAGCCTGAATTTGATAATGGCTATAGCATTCAATTTATGATTCGCGGACTTGGCGGTGACAACAATAGCTTGTTAGATATGTTACAAAAGAGCCTATTTGGCTATCGCCGCCCATTCTACTTAAGTAATTAGTGGTATTTAACATGAGAACTTTGTTGCAGTGTATCGTCGCCGTCGGCCTGACCTTAACCAGTTCGGCATACGCGTTACAAGAACGCCTGGTCGATGAAGTCGCTATCGTGGTTAACGACGGCGTGGTTTTAGAAAGTGAAATCGATCAATTAGTCGCCTACGTAAAGAATAATGCGCAGAAAAATAATCAAAGCTTACCGCGCGATGAAGTGCTACGCACACAGGCGTCAGAACGCTTAATTCTGCAAACCATTCAAATGCAAATGGCAGAACGAATGGGGATTCAAATCAGCGACGCGCAGTTAGACCAAACGCTGGCTAACATCGCCCGCGATCAAAACGCGACGCTAGACGAAATGCGCGAAGATGTCACCGCCGATGGCACCAGCTGGTCATCTTATCGGGAAAACATCCGTACCGAGCTGATTGCCGGTGAAGTACAACGCGCGCAAGTGCGCCGCCGGGTTTATATTACCCCGCAAGAAGTGAATAACTTGGTGCAACTGATCGAAAACTCCGGTGATAACCAAGTTGAATATAATTTGGGTCATATTTTGATCAGTATTCCCGAAAGTGCTAACCCTGAACAACTAGCGGCTTCACGTCAACGTGCTGAAAGCGTGTTAGAACGTTTAAAAAATGGCGAGAACTTCGCGGAGCTCGCCATCACTGCATCGTCGGGTAGCAAAGCATTAGAAGGCGGTGATTTGGGCTGGATGAGCGCGAACGAAATGCCCACCTTATTTGCCGAAGTGGTGAACGGTAAGCGTAAAGGCGACTTGGTTGGGCCATTACGCAGTGGTGTCGGTTTTCATATTTTAAAAGTGCAAGATACTCGCGGTCAGCAGACGGTTGAAATTGAAGAGGTTAAATCAAGACATATTCTGATTCAGCCTTCGGTGATCCTGTCAGACGAACGCGCCCGAGAAATGTTGAACAACTACCGTCAACAAATCCTCGATGGCGAAGCCGACTTTGCCGAATTAGCGCGTAAAAACTCAGCCGATACCGGTTCAGCTTCTCGCGGCGGAGAATTGGGCTGGTCACGTCCAGAGGCTTATGCCCCAGAATTTAAACAAAAAGTTGAAAGCTTACCGATTGGCGAAATCAGTGAGCCGTTCCATACTCAGTTTGGCTGGCACATTGTTCAGGTGGAAGAGCGCCGTACACAAGATGCCACCGCCGAAAGTAAACAAGATCGCGCTTACCAAATGCTGTTTAGCAGAAAGTACCGCGAAGAGTTAGATAACTGGATGCAAGAAATTCGTGACCAAGCGTATGTGCATGTGGTTGCGGAATGAGCGTCAAGCGGATCGCTTTTACCCCCGGTGAGCCGGCTGGTATCGGCCCCGATTTAGCGGTACTGCTGGCACAGCAAGACTGGCCAGTCGAGGTAGTGGTCTGCGCCGACGCCGACTTATTATTGCAGCGAGCCAAACAACTCGGTTTGCCGCTGCAGTTACGTCAGTACCAGGCCGCCAGCGCGGCGCAAGCACAGCAAGCAGGAACCTTGACCATTGCCCCGCAGGCCTTGCACAGCGCTTGTCAACCGGGACAATTAAATAGTGCCAATGGTCGCTACGTGGTAGCGACGTTGAAGCGTGCCAGCGACGGTAACCTCAACGGCGAGTTCGCTGCGGTGGTTACTGGCCCAGTGCACAAGGGCGTGATTAATCAGGCGGGCATTGCCTTTAGTGGACATACCGAGTTTTTTGCCCAGCAAGCTAACTGCAAAGACGTGGTGATGATGCTGGCGACCCGTGGCTTACGAGTTGCACTAGTGACCACTCACATCCCGCTGGCATACGTTAGTAAAGCCATCACCGAAGAGCGTCTAACCCAAGTTATCAACATTTTAGAACACGATTTACGTGTCAAATTTGGCTTGTCACAACCACGTATCATGGTTTGTGGGCTGAATCCGCATGCCGGCGAAGGCGGTCACCTAGGTGATGAAGAGCAACGCGTCATTGAACCGGTATTGAAACGTTTGCGCGAACAAGGTATGAAGGTTGAGGGTCCTTATCCGGCCGACACCATTTTTCAGCCTAAGTATTTGCAAGACGCTGACGTGGTGTTAGCAATGTATCATGATCAAGGGCTTCCTGTGTTAAAATACAAGGGCTTTGGTAACGCTGTGAACATTACCCTGGGGTTGCCATTTATTCGCACCTCGGTTGATCACGGCACCGCACTCGATTTAGCCGCCAGCGGCAACATCGACGCCGGTTCTTGCTTATTAGCAATGCAAACCGCGATCGATATGGTAGAGAAACAACAGCATGACTAATACCCATCAAGGCCACCGAGCTCGCAAACGCTTTGGACAAAACTTCTTACATGATCAACAGGTTATTGGCGACATCGTCGACGTCATTAATCCGCAGGCCGGAGAGCATCTGGTCGAAATCGGCCCAGGCTTAGCGGCGTTGACCGAGCCGGTAGCGGAAGCAGCCGGTCATTTGCAGGTCGTGGAACTAGACCGTGATTTAGCCGAACGCTTAGAACACCACCCCTTCTTAGCCAATAAACTCAGTGTTTATCGTGGCGATGCTTTGAAAACCGATTTTCACCAGTTCCAACAAGGTGAAGCGAAGTTGCGCGTGTTTGGTAACCTACCGTATAACATCTCAACGCCGTTGATTTTTCATCTACTCGACCAACTTGAGATCATTGCTGACATGCATTTTATGTTGCAAAAAGAGGTTGTCGATCGTTTAGCCGCCAACCCTAACAGCAAAGCCTACGGCCGTATCAGCGTGACCGTACAACAAGCCTGTCAAGTGGTGCCAGTGCTCGAAGTACCGCCCGGAGCATTTACGCCACCACCCAAGGTCGACTCTGCGGTCGTTCGTTTGGTACCTTATAGTAATCCTCCGATTCCGGTTAAAAGTCGTCAGACGTTACAGCAAGTCTGCTTGACCGCGTTTAATCAACGCCGTAAAACCATACGTAACAATGTGAAGCACTTTATCGATGACAGCCAGTTGACGGCGTTGGGTATTGATCCAAGTGCACGTCCAGAAACGCTTGAGATTGCACAGTTTTGTGCGTTAGCCGACTGGTGTGTAGACAATAAAAAGGCGTTATGAGTAAAGACAATATCGACATCGACGTAAAAACGCAGTATTTGGCAGCACAATCATCGCCAGAACAGCAACAATACGTATTTGCTTACACCATCACCATTACCAATAACGGTTCGCAGCCAGTACAACTGCTTAACCGCGAATGGCGTATCACCGACGCCGATACCAAGGTAACCCGCGTTGCCGGAGATGGTGTGGTTGGTCAACAACCGCAAATTGCGCCGGGTGAGTCTTTTAGCTATACCAGTGGCACCGTGTTGGCGACCCCAGTAGGCACCATGGAAGGCTATTACGGCATGACCGCGGAAGACGGTGAAGCCTATCGAGTGGCCATTCCATCGTTCCGCTTAGCCGTGCCCAATATTTTGCACTAAGCGGTTATGGCAGATTATTTTGTCGGTGATTTACAGGGCTGTTACAAAGAGCTGGATTGCTTGCTCGAGCGAGTTAACTTTAACCCGCAACAAGACCAACTCTGGTGCGTCGGCGACCTGATTGCCCGCGGCCCTGATTCGCTCGCTACACTACAGTATTTAAAGTCGCTGGGGGACAGTGTTAATACCGTACTCGGCAATCACGACCTTAACTTTCTGGCCGTTATGCATGGCTTACGACAGCCCAGCGATAACGATAAGCTACATGCCCTATTGGCTTCACCAGAACGTCATTACTGGCACGATTGGTTTTGCCAACAACCGTTGTTAAGGCATAACGAGCAATTAGGTGTGGTCATGACTCATGCCGGGATATACCCCTGGTGGTCAATCGCAGAAGCACGCCAATATGCCGCCGAAGTTGAGTCACAACTACGTAGCGAGCACTTAGGCAGCTTACTAAAGACCATGTATGGTAATAAACCTGACATTTGGCACTCAAGTCTTAACGAAACTGACCGATACCGTTTTATAGTGAATGCATTTACGCGTATGCGTTTTTGTAACGCTGATGGCCGTTTAGATTTTTCCTGTAAAATCGCGCCAGAGGATAATAAAGATAATCGTTTGAAACCCTGGTTTAGCTATTGGCGGCCAAAACCATCATTAACCGTGATATTTGGACATTGGGCCGCATTAATGGGTCGTACAGGCTCTCAATATGTTATTGGATTGGATACCGGATGCGTATGGGGTGAGTATCTGACACTGTTGGATTGGCAGCACAAGCAATATTATTACCAGCCAGCGTTAAGTTAAATAAGCACTCTGAGTATCAAGCTGTGAGGATGACATTATGAAAATAACCGTTGCGATGCGGGTAATTGGTGGTTTTGCCATCATTACACTATTGCTGCTTGTTATCAGTTTAAGTTCGTTATTCAGTATTAACGGCATTGGTGACTCAAGTGACCGCGTGAATACTATGGCGGTGCCAGCGTTGAATGCAGTAGCCAATGTGAAAACGGACGTGTTAGAGCTGTCGAACATTGAGTTAGCGACCTATCACGATACCACCATGGCTGAAGTTGACGCGCATTATGCCAAGTTTGAAGAGTCACACGGCACCATGATGTCCAGCTTGAACGAGTTGAAAGGCTTACTCGCTGGTCAGGGACAAAGTAGTTTACTGAATCAAGCCGACGCCGAAATCGAAAGTTATGTCGGCTTGTTATCCACCATGTTTGAGCAGCAACGTCGATATCTGCAATTGGGTCAACAAACCAAATCACAGCTCGACGATATCGCTTTTACTTTAGATGATGCCTCCATTGCATTGCTTGATGCCATGGATGCCGCCAATTCTGAGACCGTTAAAAAAGCAGCCAGTAATCTTGAGAATGCGATTGCGAGCTTGGTCACCCTGCTTTATGACTTACAAAACGCCGATTCTTTAGATGGCGCAAATGTCATTGCCAGCGAGATCAACATCGCCTTAGAAGGCATTGACACTCGTATTCAGGAGTTACAAAGCGCAGCGAGTGCGAGTAACGACATGGTCGGCAGTGCCATCAGCACTATCGGTGACGCGAAAGCGTCGTTACAAACTAGCGATAGCTACCCTAACAATGTCATCAAGCGCATGGAAACTCGCCAACAAGCTCGTGACACGCTGAGTAAATCGGAAGAGCAGTTAGCCTCGGTAATGGCAATTACCAATAAAACTCAAGACTCGGTGCAAGCGATTTCGGGTGAAGCCAGCGCCGACGTTCGCTCAGCCATTTCGACCAGTAGCTGGACCAACAGCATTCTGACCATCGTCTCGATTGCCTTGGCGGTGCTTATCTCTTATATCACCGTACGCAGCATTTCACGTCCATTGAGCCGTGTTAACCACATGCTTAACGTGATGGCAGAGGGTAAATTAACCGAGCGTGTCGATTATCAATCTGAAGACGAATTCGGTGAATTGGCGCGCAATACCAATAAACTCACCGAGAACTTAGCTCAGTTGGTGCGTGGCATTGCTAGCCGTGCCACTCAGTTGGCAACGGCGGCAGAAGAGTCATCCACAGTATCGGTGCAAACCACCAAAGCGATTGAAGATCAGCGTGGACAAATCGAACAAGTGGCGACCGCGACTCAAGAAATGAATAGCACGTCTAGCGAAATGGCGAATGGCGCCGAAGAAGCTTTGCGTGAAATTCAACATTCAGACGAAGAAGCAACCCGCGTTCGTACAATCTCGCACAAGAATAAAGAAACGATTGAAGTACTGGCGCAAGAGATTCAAGGTGCCTCAGAGGTCATCAACAAACTTTACGAAAACAGCACCAATATCGGTGGTATTCTCGATGTTATCCGCGGTATTGCCGACCAGACCAACCTGCTCGCCTTGAATGCGGCCATTGAGGCGGCACGAGCCGGTGAACAAGGTCGTGGTTTCGCGGTCGTCGCCGACGAAGTACGTACCTTAGCAAGCCGTACGCAAGAATCAACCGAGGAAATTCATCAGATGATCGAGAGCTTGCAAAGCGATGCACAGCGCGCCGTGACGGTGATGAATAAGGGTCGCGAGCAAGCCGAAATCAGTGTTGGGCAAACCGAGGAAGCAGCACAGGCGCTACAAGCGATTACCGATTCGGTGCATCAGGCCGCCGATAGCAGTAATCACATTGCTAGCGGAGCACTGGAGCAAAGTCGTACCGCTCAGGATATCAGCGAACGTTTAGAAGCTATCGTTGCCATTGCCGAGCAAACGGCCTCGGGCTCTAAGCAAACCGCGGCAGCATCTAACGAAGTCGCCAAGTTAGCCGACGAACTACAAGACTCAATTCGTAGTTTTAGCGTCTAACATGCTTAACAAACAAGGACTGCCTCGCAGTCCGGCCTTTTTTTTTTCGTCGTCAGTTATTGCAATGTAATACGGGCAAACTTACGTTTGCCCACTTGGTAGACAGCGGTGCTACCAGCGTCACAAAGCAATTTCGTATCGCTAACTTTGTCACCATCGATTTTCACCGCACCTTGCTTGATCATCCGCATCGCGTCAGAAGTCGACGCCACTAAGCCAGCCGACTTCAGCAAATGACCAATAGCCAGCTGCCCCGACTCGGTCGCTAACGTCAGCTCCGGCATATCGTCAGGTATTGCATTCTTTTGAAAGCGCTGGACAAAGTCTTGCTGCGCTGACTCGGCAGCGGCGTCATCATGAAAACGAGCGATGATTTCTTTCGCCAATAGTATTTTATAATCACGCGGATTAGCGCCGTCAGCGATAGCCTGCTTGAAACCCTCGACCTCGTTTAATGGGCGGAAACTCAGTAATTCAAAATAACGCCACATCAGTTCATCCGATACCGACATCAATTTACCAAACATATCGTTCGGGGCATCGGTGATACCCACGTAATTGCCCAGCGATTTTGACATCTTTTGCACGCCATCCAGACCTTCTAGTAATGGCGTCATGATCACCGTCTGTGGACGTTGGCCTTCTTCTTTTTGTAACTCGCGCCCCATCAATAAGTTGAAACGTTGGTCAGTACCGCCTAGCTCGACGTCCGCTTGCATGGCAACCGAATCCCAACCTTGCACCAACGGATACAAAAACTCGTGAATCGCAATCGGCTGGCCATTACTGTAACGCTTTTTAAAGTCATCACGCTCCAGCATCCGTGCCACCGTCTGCCGCGAGGCTAATTTAATCATACCCGCAGCGCCAAGCGACTCCATCCAACTTGAGTTAAAGCAAATCTCGGTCTTAGCCGGATCAAGGATCTTAAATACCTGCTCTTTGTAAGTCTCAGCATTGGCCAACACATCTTCTCGGCTTAGCGGCTTACGGGTGACATTTTTACCGGTTGGATCGCCAATCATACCGGTGAAATCACCGATCAAGAATTTGATCTGATGTCCCAAATCCTGAAACACTTTCAACTTGTTAATCAAAACCGTATGGCCGAGGTGCAGATCCGGTGCGGTAGGGTCAAAGCCAGCCTTAATGATCAGCGGCTTACCACTTTTAAGTTTTTCTTCGAGTTCGCTGGCAATCAGCACCTCTTCGGTACCACGCATGATTTCTGCCAGCGCATCGGCTACTGCTTTGGCCATATTGAAACTTCTCCTGATTGGCGGGTCAAAGGTCTGTTAATCGATCAATTCTACGTGATTGACGCACGAGAATTAAGCGCAAAATGCGTGTAAAAGCTCCGTTTTTTTACATTTGCAGCTCTGGCATTCGCTTATTTTTCGTATTATCCTGCTTTTTATAGGGCTTTCCCTAACGCTGTAGGTCCATTGGCAACCTAGCGGGAAACCAAAAAAAAGCCAACCGAGTAAATAACAGAAAGTGCGCTAAATTATGACAGCAGTAGCAAAACTGACGAAACAGTTATTAAATCAGCTGCCTCACTCACATAAAGTGTTGCTGACGGCGGTGAGTACAGTTTTACTGATCTTGTTGTTGTTGCCTTCTGAACAAGCAACCGCATCAAAAAACGTAAAATCTGTCGAAAAACTGGTATTGGGTAAACGCTACCAACTGGATCTTGAGTTAGCTGACCAGCCAAACAATGTCGCTCAGGAAGACAGCGACTTGCGCTGGAGTTCATATACGGTGAAGTCAGGTGATAGCCTGGCTCGTATCTTTGAGAAAAACGAATTAACCCCGCGCCAGCTTTATGAAGTGACCGAGGCCGGTGATGATGCCGCCATCTTGCGTCGCATTCATCCCGGTGAGGTATTGCGTTTTGCACGCAATAGCGATGGCGACTTATTGCAATTAGCTTACCCGATTAATAGTACCGATACGCTATTGATCACGCGTAACAACGATAAATACGTCACTGAAATCGAATCACGTGACGTCGAAACACGTTCCGACTTTCGCCATGCCGTGATCAACAGCAGCTTTTGGAACGCGGGTATCGACTCGGGTCTAACCGAAGGCCAGATCATGAGCATCGCCAATATTTTCGGTTGGGATATCGACTTTGCCTTAGATTTACGTAAAGGCGATGAATTTAGCGTGCTTTTCGAAAAACAATACATCGACGGTGATTTTGTTGGCTACGGTAAAATTCTCGCCGCAGAGTTTGTCAGTAGTGGCGAAAAGTTCACCGCCGTGCTGCATAGCAACGGCCAGTACTACTCGCCAGAGGGTAAAGCGATGCGTAAAACGTTCTTACGCTCGCCGGTTAAATTTACCTACATCAGCTCCAACTTTAATCCTCGTCGCTTGCATCCAGTAACCGGTCGTGTGCGTCCGCACAACGGTATCGATTATGCAGCCGCTGTCGGCACCCCGGTGATGTCTTCGGGTAACGGTAAAGTAATTGCCAGCTCGTATAATAAATACAACGGTAACTATGTCTTTATCCAGCACGGCGAACGTTACGTCACTAAGTATTTGCACTTGAGTAAACGTTTAGTGAAAAAAGGTGACCGCATCAAGCAGGGTCAATTAGTGGGCCGTGTTGGTGCTACCGGTCGTGTCACCGGCGCTCACTTGCACTACGAGTTCTTGGTCGACGGCGTACATCGTAACCCGCGTACCGTTGAGTTACCGCAAGCTAAATCCTTAGATAGCGATGAGCTGCCCAGCTTTAAACTTGAAGCTGAGCAATTACTGGCAGCGTTGAATAGCAATAAGCGTGTTTACTTGGCAATGCGATGAGTGACGCCGATTACTACATCGGCTTGATGTCGGGCACCAGCATGGATGGGCTCGACATCGTGCTGGTGCAGTTTCATGGCCAGCAGCCAACGCTGATTGCCAGCCATTGTCAGCCTATTCCCCGGCCATTACGACAACAACTCGAACAACTCTGCCAGCCGCAGCACAACGATTTACATGCCTACGCAGTCGCTGACCGCCAGTTTGCCATGTTTTGTGCCGAGGCCGTGTTACAACTGCTGCAACGGGTCGAGCTTCCGGCCACTGCGATAACCGCCATCGGCAGCCACGGTCAGACCGTGCGTCATCAACCACAGCAGCAACCCAGTTACACCCTACAGCTCGGTGACGCAGCAACCTTAGCGGCGTTGACTGGCATTGACGTGATTGCCGATTTCCGTCGTAAAGATATTGCTTTAGGTGGTGAAGGCGCGCCTTTGGTGCCAGCGTTTCATCAAGCGATATTTGCCAACCCAAACGAGCCGCGCGCGGTACTCAATTTGGGTGGCATCGCTAACCTAACCTACTTACCCGGCGCGGCGGACCAGGTCACCGGTTTTGACAGCGGTCCAGCCAATACGTTGCTTGATCAATGGTTCCGCCATGTGCACAGCAGCCATGATGAACAGCGCTGGTTTGATGAGCAAGGGCAGTTCGCCGCTCAGGGTCAGTTGTTGCCAGCGCTGCTTGAAACCTTATTAGCGGACACTTATTTCCAGCGTAGACCACCGAAAAGTACCGGCCGTGATGATTTCAACCTACATTGGCTGCGTCGGCGTTGTCCGGAAGTTGAGCAATATCATCCTGCCGACGTCCAGCAAACGTTGTTACAGTTAACGGCGCGAAGTGTGGCTCAAGCCTGTCAGCAGTTTTTACCGACCCCGCCAAGTCACTTATATGTTTGTGGTGGCGGCGCCTTAAATCCGCTACTCATGGAGGCTATACAGCAAGCGTTGGGCGAGCAGACTCAATTACACAGCACCGCCGCCTTGGGCGTGGAACCTGACTGGGTTGAGGCGATGGCTTTTGCCTGGTTGGCACGTTGTTATTATCAGCACCAAAGCGGTAACTTACCCGCGGTTACTGGCGCCAGCCGTGCGGCGATATTAGGCGCTCGCTGGCCGAGCGCCTAAAGTGTAGAATGCGCTGAACCTGTGCAGCTTAGCACTTAGTCCAGCTTAGAAAAGGCATCGCGGGTCAGGTTTTCATTATTGCCATCACCACCAACGACAATACTATCTTCGATACGAACACCACCGTAAGGGCGCAATTGGTCGACCTTATCCCAATTGATATCTTTACTGTCAGCGTGAGCTTCAAGTAACTGATCAACAACGTACAGGCCCGGTTCAATCGTAAACACTTGCCCTTCTTCTACCGGGCGTAACAAGCGCAAGAACGGATGGCGTTCATCACGCGGATAGCTGTCGCCATTATCGCTACGCAGAAAACCGCCGACGTCATGCACTTGTAAGCCAATAAAATGACCTAAGCCATGCGGGAAAAAGGCGCTGCTGTAGCCTTTTTCGTAAATAGCTTCGGCACTGCCGTTAATAAAACCAAAATCAGCCAAGATTTGCGCCGTCTTCAGGTGTTGCGACACGTGCAAATCGTAATAACTGACGCCAGGCTTGATTTCGCTGAGTAACTCTTGCTGGGCGCTATCCATGGCCTCAACTAAGTCGGCGAAAAAGCCAGCTTGGCGCGCATAAGTGCGCGTAATATCAGCACAATAGCCGCGATAGGTGGCACCCGCATCGATTAGGAATGAGCGGCTTTCACTCGGTGCTTGAGTCTGGTAAATATCATAATGCAGAATCGCTGAATGCTCATTGAGGGCAACGATACTGTTATACGGGACTTCGCTTTCACGAAAGTTCATCGCACTTAAATAGGCTTGATGAATACGCAGTTCGTCGGCGCCAGCGAAAAAGGCTTCGCGAGCCGCCAAGTGACCGCGCGCAGCCAGTAGGTTGGCTTGCCGTAAATTATCAACTTCCCACGCGGTTTTATACGCCCGATGATAATGCAAATGGTCCAGTAGCGGTGCCGGATTAACCGTGGCAACCGGCCAGTCAGCAACGGGTTGCGCGAAGTTTTCACCGATAAAGGCGCAATCTTTCAGTTGCTCGCCCAAGTCGTTGGCGATGGCCTGAACATCATCGATGATCTTTAATTCAACGTGCTGTTGCCATTCTTCTTCGGGTACATCAACCGCAGCATGCCAAAAATCGCGCGCTTGAAATAAATACACCACGGGCTTTTCGCCGGGGCGATAAAAAATGGCACTTTTAGGACTTTGGGTAACGGGGATCCAGTATTTAAACAGCGGGTTTACTTTATAAGGCGCCGGATTATCGTCTAAAAATGCGACCCGGGGTTGACCCGCATAAACCAATACCGATGAAAAACCGGTGGCACTGAGGGCGGCGTCAAAGCGCTCGCGGACAGTTTGAATGTGTTGTGCGTAATGGCTCATAACTACCTCAACCTGAGAAAAGTGATGAGCATGATAACGTATTCGCGCGCAGCCTGCACCAGCCTGCGCGTCCAACCGCCGCTAGCTGCGACTAGATACTGAAGCTAGCGCCACAGCCACAGGTGGTGGTGGCGTTGGGGTTATCAACAAAAAAGCGAGATCCCTGCAGGCCCTCTTCGTAATTAACGGTACCGCCAGCCAAATATTGCAAACTCATGGGATCGATAACGAGGATGACACCCTCTTTATCGATTTGCATATCACCGGGGTTCACTTTTTCGTCAAAGGTGAAGCCATACTGAAAGCCAGAACAACCACCGCCGGTGACGTAAACCCGCAACTTCAACTGGGGATTTTCTTCTTCGTCGATCAATTGCTTAACTTTACGCGCTGCCGCTTCGGTAAACTGAATCGGTACGGCTTGCTCAACAGCACTCATAGGCTCTAACTCTCTTTCCTACAACAAATGAATGGAAACCTTTGTTATTACGTCTGCATTTTCGCTTACCCGACTAAAAAGGTCAAGTATTGCTCAGCGACTCAGGGCTCTGCATCCAGCGACACCTCAAGGGATTCGGCCAACTCACGTTCTTCTTCGGTCAGTGGTTGTAATAATCGCGACCATGAAAATGAGCGTTCAAGTAAGCGGTTACTGCCTGATGCCAGTGTAACTTGCACGTCAATACGCTCCGGCACAAAATCAGTAGGTAATATAAAGTCACCCTCTAACAGGCTAAAATAACGCATAGCAAATTGCCGATCGACGTCGGCCAACTGGCTAATACTAATCAAGTCTAAGCGACGACTTTCGCCATTCACACGACCACGTAATGTCATCGCAACTTCGCCTTTCACCAACTCACGCCGACGCTCTAACTGAATCAGTGCTAAGCGAAAGTGATAATGTCCCGGCGCCACATTGGGACGCAATAACAGCGAATCAATCATCACGCCCTCGGCTTCCAACTCCGGTGCCATGATTTTTTGATAAAAGGCTAACTCGCGGCGCAGCGCAAAGTTTTCATCTTGCGCAATAGCAAGTTCCTGCTGCAAGCTTTGATTAGAGGCTCGCTCAACATCCAACTCGACCCGGTGCACGTGTTGTTGATACTCCATGCGCTCGACTTGCTGATACAACTCATCTAAACGCTGCTGCTGCTGCTCATGGGATTGCTGCAAATAGGCTAAGCGCCAATGACCACTGTAATGGCCCAGCAGCAGTAAACCGATAGCAATCGCCACCAGTATTAAGGTTACGGGTAACCGCCCTAACCGTTGCCGCCAATACGTTAAGCTAAAATAGGCTTTCTTCATGCACCACTACTTACTAACTGAATCAATGTGTTAAGCTTACTAATCTTCGTTAAACCGCGACCTGAGCGATAACCGACTGTGAGCTTCTCGCGTTCTTTGCACTTGCAGCTGCGCCGCCAGTTGGCGCAACCCACAACCACCATTGCGCTGTGCGTCATGGGGTTACTGGTGGGTGTGTTAGCTGCCGCTGTTATTGTTGTTTTTCGACTCGGCATTCTCTGGCTAGGCAACTCTATCGGCAACCACAGCCAGTGGCAACAGTTTATGCCAAACGGCTGGCGCTTTGGCGTTCCCATCGCTGCCGCAGCAGTTATTTATTTATTGATGATGGTCACCCGCTATCGTCGCTTTCGACTCGGCATTCCGTTTGTTATTCACCGCATGAAGCAACATTACGGTATGCTACCTTGGCGTAGCACCGTGAATCAATTTTTTGCCGGTATTATTGCACTTACCGCGGGTTTCAGCGTGGGTCGCGAAGGCCCCGCCGTACATTTAGGCGCCGCCATCAGTACCTGGTTTGGGCATCGCTTACAAGTCCCCTATAACAGTATTCGTACCCTGGCCGCCTGTGGTATCGCTGCCGCCATTGCCTGCTCTTTCGGCACGCCGCTGGCAGCCATGGTACTGGTTATGGAAGTCGTCCTCCGCGAGTACAAAGTACACATTTTCATTCCGGTTATGCTAGCCGCTGTTAGCGGTGCCTTAATCACCCGCGAGGTATTTGGCACCGCCACCGATTTGGCGATGCTGGTGCCGGAGCCGCTAACACCGATGCAACTACCCTGGGTGGTGATGCTCGGCATTTTGTTGGGTTTAGTCGGCGTTTTATTTAAAGCCCTGATGCTCGATATGATGCGCACCGCCAAGCATACTCATGTGCTCACCCGGTTTTTATTCGCCGGACTCATGACTGGTGCTTTGGGTCTCATTATTCCTGCCGGTTTAGGTCCTGGCCTGACCGCTATTCATCAAGTTATTGTGCATCAGCAAGAGCTAAATATTCTATTCACGCTATTATTCGCCAAATTGATCACCAGCGCCATCGCATTGGGCATGGGTATTCCCGGCGGCTTAATCGGTGCCGTGTTCGGTATTGGTGCCATTGTTGCAGCATTATTTACCGCCAGCTTAGCCAGTTTGGGTTTACATACGCCGCTACCCTTAGACATCTTTTTACTGCTGGGCATGGCTGGCCTATTAACCGCTACCATACACGCGCCACTGGCGGCGTTATTGGCGGTCATGGAACTTAGCCGTTCACCCGAGGTAATTGTACCGGCGATGCTGGTTATCGTGACCGCTTATTTGATTTCAAGTCAGCTATTCAAGTCGAAGTCGATTTTTATTGCCCAACTTGATTTGCAAGAGCTGCCTTATCAAATTTCACCGGTCACACTGGCACTGCAAAAAACCGGTATCGAAGCGGTAATGGATCGCGACTATATGCTGCTCAAACAACCGACTCATGAGCAAATTACCGACGCCCTGCAAAACGCCGATACGCAATCGGTAATTATTCAAAGCTATGATGCCGAACAACAACCGCTTTATCATATCGTCAGCTACGACATTATGGCCTCGGATGCCTCAGAGTCATCACTCAATTATACGCCGTTAACCGGTTTAAAAATTAACGTTACCTTGTCCGAGGCCTACGATATTTTAGCGCCGCAACGTCGTGGAGCGGTTTATATTTATGACGAAAGCCCGACCGATATTATCGGTGTGGTTAGTTGGGATATGGTACGTAAAGCATTAGACAGGGAGTTACCGTGAGCATTCTTTGGTTAAAGGCCTTACATTTAATTTTTATGGTGGCGTGGTTTGCCGGTATTTTTTACTTGCCTCGGTTATTTGTCTATCACGCTGAAACCAACGACGAAGCCGTCGCCGAACAGTTTAAAGTCATGGAGCGACGCTTATTATTTTTTGTCACACCATTCGCTATTTTAACCGCCATTTTCGGTATCGCGCTAATTGTCGCATACGGCAGCGCTTGGTTAGCTGCCAGTGGCTGGCTGCACGCTAAGTTGACCTTAGTGGCCCTGCTGTATGGCTATCATGCCTATTGCTTTAAGCTATTAGCTGACTTTAAACACAATCGTAATCGCCGCAGCGCTCGCTTTTATCGGATCTTTAACGAAGCCCCGGTGCTGATCTTGTTCGCGGTCATTATTTTGGCGGTCGTCAAACCGTTCTAGATTCTCAACAATGGCGCCATCTGCTATGATGGCGCTTGGCAAGGAAGACTGCCATTCCCTGCGAATCCTGTCTTGCAACTGCAACCCTCAGGACTCGCTGAGTGACTATAGACTTATTTGCATCTTCCCCGGTACTTTAGCTAACTCAGGACACGCCAACATGACTTTTACTGGGTCAAATATTCTGTCTGTTAATCAATTTACCATTGATAGCATACAGACCATTTTCGAAATCGCCGACCGTATGCAGCCATACGCCCGTCGGCAAAAACGTACCCGGGTTTTAGATGGCGCCATCTTAGGTAACTTGTTTTTTGAACCTTCTACCCGAACCCGGGTGAGTTTTGGTACCGCATTTAACTTACTCGGTGGCGAAGTTCGAGAAACCACCGGAATGGAAAGTTCTGCGTTAGCGAAAGGTGAATCGCTTTACGACACAGCGCGGGTACTCAGTAGCTACTCCGATGTCATCGCGATGCGCCATCCAAAATCAGGCGCGGTGGCAGAGTTTGCCGAAGGTAGCCGGGTGCCGGTCATCAATGGCGGTGATGGCGCCAATGAGCATCCGACTCAAGCGTTGTTAGATTTGTATACCATCAAAAAAGAACTGGCGTATCATCAGCAAAACATTGATGGCATGCACATCTGCATGGTCGGCGACTTAAAGTATGGACGTACTGTGCACTCGTTATCCAAGCTGTTAGCAATGTACAAAAACGTGCGCTTTACCTTAATTTCTCCGCGCGAATTGGCAATGCCGGATAATATCCTAGAAGTCATGGCGGAAGCCGGCCACCGTTTTACCGTCACCGAGCAGATCAGCGGTTCGTTAGATGCCGATATTGTTTACCAAACCCGTATTCAGCAAGAGCGCTTTTCCAGCCCAGAAGAGGCCGATCAATATCGTGGTAAGTTCCGCTTAAATAGCGAAATTTATACCAAACACTACAAACCCAATACGGTCATTATGCATCCATTACCGCGCGACTCGCGCGCCGAGGCCAACGAGCTCGATAATGACCTTAACCAGAATCCAAATCTAGCCATATTCCGCCAAGCCGATAACGGTGTTCTGATCCGCATGGCGCTGTTCGCGCTGACGCTCGGCGTCGCTGATCAGGTCGATCGCTACGAGTGTGAAGTGAATTGGTACAGCGACAAACGTAACGTCTAAGAGGTTTTTATGTCACGTTCCGACGAATTATTTAGCCAAGCTCAATTAAGCATTCCCGGCGGTGTCAACTCGCCGGTACGCGCCTTTAATGGCGTCGGCGGTACGCCGCTATTTATCGAACGCGCCGATGGCGCCTATATGTTCGATGCCGATGGCCAGCGTTACATTGATTATGTCGGCTCATGGGGGCCGATGATTTTAGGTCACAACCATGCTGCTGTGCGCGAAGCGACTATCGCCGCAGTACAGAATGGCCTGAGCTTTGGTACGCCGACCGCGGTCGAGATCACCATGGCTGAAAAAATCCGTAGCATTGTGCCGTCTATCGATAAAGTGCGTATGGTTAACTCGGGCACCGAAGCGACCATGAGCGCCATTCGCTTGGCGCGTGGCTACACGGGCCGTGACAAAATCCTGAAGTTTGAAGGCTGCTATCACGGTCACGCCGATTCGTTGTTAGTTAAAGCCGGTTCTGGGGCACTAACATTAGGTGTTCCCAATTCACCTGGGATCCCTGAAGATTACGCCAAACACACCTTAACGGTCACTTATAACGATATCGAATCGGTCCGTCAGGTATTTGCCGAAGTCGGTGAGCAAATCGCTTGTATTATTGTCGAGCCGGTAGCCGGCAACATGAACTGTATTCCTCCGGTCGACGGCTTTTTGCAAGGTTTACGCAAGGTTTGTGACGACTATGGTAGCGTACTGATTTTTGACGAAGTGATGACCGGCTTTCGGGTGTCGCCGGGCGGCGCACAGGCGCACTATCAAGTAACCCCAGACTTGACCACGTTAGGAAAGGTCATCGGCGGCGGTATGCCGGTTGGCGCTTTCGGTGGTAAAGCCGAAATCATGGACCACATCGCTCCTAACGGTCCGGTATATCAAGCTGGCACCTTATCGGGTAACCCCGTCGCCATGGCGGCAGGCTTAGCCACACTGACACAACTCAGCGACGACACCGAACTTTACCCGCGCTTGTACGCCCGCGTCGAAACGCTGGTCAATGGTCTGCAAGCTGCGGCTGATGAAGCCGGTGTTCCACTCACCACTAACCGTGCCGGTTCAATGTTTGGCTTTTTCTTTACCGACGCCAAGCAAGTCACACGTTTTGACCAGGCGACAGCCTGCAATATGGAGCACTTCCGTCGCTTTTATCACAGCATGTTGAAGCAGGGCGTTTATCTGGCACCATCGGCATTTGAGGGCGGCTTTATGTCGGCTGCTCACAGTGAACAGGATATCGCTGATACCATCAACGCTGCTAAGCAGGCTTTCGCTAGCTTATAACGGCTACCCGCTGAGGCCATATGCAGTACTCGCATATGGCCTCAATAGCAAGCATATTAATACGTCAGCGTTAACCACCGAACAACCGCTCAAACCAGTTTTTCTTATCAATTTCGCCGTCGCAATTAATGTCCTCGGGCAATGTTTGGCTGATACCCGGTAAACGTCGAGCGTTGTTACATGCTAACGGCACTTGGACACCGTTTTCACGGTTATAGGCTTGCATGGTGACGCCTTCCGCTAACGCATTGGTCAACGCGCGTGGTGCTTGGCGCTGCAACAGTCCCGCAATGACCGGTAACGCACCGCTACTCCCGGTTAAACCCATCGGTTGATTATCATCACGGCCAACCCAACTGGTCATGACTTGCTTGGCGTCAAAGGCGACAAACCAGGCGTCTCGTAAATCGTTGGTGGTGCCACTTTTGCCGGCCAAATGGGCGCTAGGGAAAGCCTGATTCAAGCCTCGGCCAGTGCCCTCGGCCACCACGCCCTGCATGGTGTAGCGTAGCAAGCTAGCCACTTCACGCGAGAATACCGCCGCTCCCGCATCGTCTTGACGTTGATAAATCAGATCGCCGGCGTGAGTGGTCACGGCGTTAATCGTCGCCAACGGCCGATAACGACCTTGATTTGCAATAGCCGCGTAGATGCGTGTTACCGCCAGCGGTGACAATTGCACTGAGCCCAAGGTCAAGGCCGGATAAGCCGCGATGGGGGTGTGCACACCCAAACCTCGCAAATAGCGCACTAGCTCAGCAATGCCAACATTCAAACCAACCCGTACTGCAGGAATATTGCGCGACTCGACGAAGGCATCGTAAAGGCTAATCGGACCGACATATTTACCGTCATAGTTACGCGGCTGCCAATCATCTTCACCTTTAGCCGAAACGCGCATGGGACTGTCGTCTAACATCGACCCCAAGCTATACAAATCGCTGCGAGATAACGCCGCACCATAAATCACCGGCTTCACCAACGACCCCACCGGCCTTAATGCCAGCAACGCTCGGTTAAAGCTGCCACGACGATTATGGCGATCACCCACCAGCGCGGTAATACCCGCTTGCTGGTAATCGGCAACCACTAACGCTCCCTGTAATTGCTCGTCATCGGAGAGCTGCTTTAAGCGTTGCTCTAAGGCAGCCTCAGCCGCTTGCTGTAGCTGCGGGTCAAGATAAGTGAAAATGCGTAATCCCGTACTCTGCCACGCTTGCGGTAGCTCAATACGCTGTAACTCTTGCTGCACTCGCTCTACATAGTGCGGTTGTGTCTCGCTGATCAAACGCCCTGAGCCGTTACTCACTAACGGCGTATCGAGACCAGCTAAATAGTTATCGCGATTGATCAAGTCATTGTTAAACATCAGCTGTAAAACCAAATCGCGGCGCTGCCGTGCGCGCTCAGGCGAACGACGCGGGTCATAATAAGAAGGGCCTTTCACCAATCCCACTAACATCGCGACATCGGCGGCATCCAATTCCTGAACTTGCTTACCAAAATAAAACAAACTCGCCAGCCCAACGCCGTGAATGGCATGGCCTCGGTCTTGGCCGAAATAAACCTCGTTGAGATAGGTTTCTAGAATTTCATTCTTACTAAAACGATAGTCGATAACCAACGCCATTAACGCCTCATTGGCTTTGCGCCAAAGCGTTTGGTCACGAGTTAGATACAAGTTTTTGACCAATTGTTGGGTCAGCGTACTTCCACCTTGTACGGTATAACCAGCGCGTAAATTAGCCCACATAGCACGGGCTATGGCGCCAGGCGAAACCCCGTAGTGATGATAAAAGTTTTGATCTTCAACCAATAATAACGTTTCCACCAACAGGTTGGGTACGACCTCAAGGCCAACCAATAAGCGGTCTTCATCATTACTACCATTAATACGCGCCACCAACGGCGGCTCCAAACGAAACGAACTCAGCGCCCGACCATCTGGCCAACTGACTAATCGGCTAATACGGTCCCCCTGAAACTCCACCCTAACCTGCTCTGCCATACGTGGGCCATCGGCAAAATCAAAAGGTCGCCGGTGAATCACAAAATGTTGTCGGCCGTGTGTGTATTCACCTGACTCTGCAGCCGTCGCAGTCGCGCGATAGCGCAATAGCTTTAATTCTTTAAGTACTTCGGCGTGGCTTAATTGCGCGCTCGGTGCCAAGGTCATCGCCCGACCATATACCAAAGCCGGGGCCTGATAGCGGCTCTGGCTAAAGCGCTCGGTTAAAACACTGTCTAAATACAGCAAATAAAAAAATAGAATCGCTAAACCGACCAGACTCAATTTAAGCCCAGTGATTAGCAAATAGCGCAGCGTCCGTTTGATTTTCGTGTCCTTCATTAATTACGACTACATCTGTCTTTTTGTTTTCAGCGTGGCCTGCGCTGAACTGGGATCGTCCGGCCACGGGTGCTTAGGATAGCGACCACGCATTTCCTTTTTAACCTGCTGATAGGCCCCTTGCCAAAAACTGGCAAGATCCTGCGTACGTTGCAGCAATCGTCCAGCCGGTGACAGCAGGTCTAGCGTCAAGGTAACCTTGCCATAGACAAGCGTCGGCGAGTGGGGTTCCCCAAAGGCTTCTTGCAGCTTTATCGCTGCTACCGGCTGTGGCTGGCAGTAATCAATACTGACTAAGCGTCCACTAGGCGCTTGCCATTGACTTGGACATTGCTGTTGTAGCTGCTGTTGCAGAGCGTAATCACAACGCGCCAATAATGCCTCATAGGGTCGCCATTGATGCAGTTGCTGCAAGTTCAGCAGCGCTTGCCAATAGGGCGCAGCCCAAACGGCTAGTTCGGCTAGCAACGCGTCATCGGTGAGCGCAAAAGGCAACGCCTGCGGCTGGTGTTGAGCCAATAAACGTAAGCGCGCCAGCAGTTGCTGACTGGCGTCACACCAATTTAAACGCGCCAAGCCCTGCGCTTGCAGATAATCGACGAAGGCTTGTTGACGCTGCTGCGCAGAGGGCTGTTGAGAACTTTCCCGGCTCTCAAGCACAATGGCGCCCAAGCGGCGTTCATCGATATTAACCAACCGTTGCGTCGGCCCCTGCCAGCGCGTTTGTTGATACTGCTCAACGGCTATTGCCGGATGTTGCGCTAACTCACGCCAAGTCAGCGGCAACGCTAAGCGAATACGGCTGTCGCTATCCCCATCGTGCAGGGTCAATTGCAAGGCCAGTAACCATTCACTGGATAGACTGTCATCGCCAAGCGACGCGCCGCTGCCATAACTCAGTAAATAGCGGCTTACGTCGCCACTACGGCGCTGCGCTACGCGGTCAGCAAAGCCCCACAACAGCACTTCGGCACTGCGGCTGAAATTGACGGCTGTAGGCTCGCTCACTTGTAACTGTTGCCGCCAGAATTGCCAGCGCTGTTGCCAACGACCAGGATTTTTCCGTTGTTGCCAGTGCTGCGCACATAGGCTCAGCCAGTCGACGGGCAAATGACGACTTTGCTGTACCTCGTCCAGCGACGCACTGCCGTTGCAGCCAAGGTGGCGTCGGCTTGACGCGGCTGCGCGCAATGGTAGGCAATAACAGCCAAGCGTGGGTCGCTGGCGGCGGCTGGTAATTGTTGCCCCAAGACGGTCAGTTGACCACGCTGATTGCAGATACCGAGTTGCTGCAATAATTGCTCGGCAACGGCTAAATTAGCGTCATTAGGCGGCGTTAACCAAGCCATTTGCGAAGGTTCACTGCCCCATGCCCGACACTCCAGTAATAAGCCAGTTAACTCCTGCGTATCAATATCGGCGGCGGCGTACTCGCGCAAACGTGCTTGCTCTTGTGCTGACCACAAGCGGTAACAAGCGCCAGCTCGCAGCCGACCAGCACGACCGGCGCGTTGCTCAGCCGCGGCTCGACTAATACGTTGCGTCAATAAACGACTAATACCCTGCTGTGGATGAAATAGCGCTACCCGCTCACGACCACAGTCAACCACCGTATCGATGTCGCTAAGCGTTAAACTCGTTTCAGCAATATTGGTGGCTAACACGATACGCCGTTGGCTTTGTTGTGGATTCAGCACGGCCTGTTGTTGAGCCAGCGATAAGCCGCCATGCAAAGGTTGAAGCGGTACGCCCGCTAGGCGGCTTCGCAAAGCCTCCGCTAAGCGCGCGATTTCAGCGTTGCCGGGTAAGAAAACCAGCACGCTATGTTGTGCTTGCTGCCAAGCCTCGGCGACCACCGCTGGTAGCTGTTGCTGCCAATCTCGTGCCGTCGGCGGCGGTCGATAATGCAATTGAATAGGATACTCTCGGCCTTGGCTAACAAACACCCGCGTAGCTTGCCCTTGCTGATCTAACCAGGCCGCGATATCGGCTGCCGGCAATGTTGCCGACATGATCAACAATTGTAGCTGCGGCTTAACCTGACGGCTTTCTAACACCAATGCCAAACCTAAATCACTGTGTAGCTGGCGCTCATGAAACTCATCAAAGATGACCAAACTGACGTCGTCGAGTAACGGATCAGCCTGTATCATCCGCGTAAAAGTTCCCTCAGTCACGATCAACAACCGCGTTTGCGAACTCAGCGCACGGTCCCCCCGCACCTGATAACCAACTTGCTGACCGACCTTCTCACCCAATTGCTGAGCCAAATAGTGCGCGATACCAATAGCGGCAACGCGACGGGGTTGCAACATGATGATACGTCCTTCATGCGCAGACTGCGCAGCTAACAGGGCAAGCGGTAACGCGGTCGACTTACCCGCGCCAGGAGGCGCTTGTAAGATCACCGCTGTTTGCGCTAACGCAGGAATTAATTCGGCAATGACGTCGTTGACGGGGAGTTGCTGGTTGTTCATGCACACCGCGAGTAAATTGACAGCAATAACGCCAATCGCTGCTTAGCGATCAGCTTAACTCTTGGCATGATACCGTAAACCGTCGGCAATGTGTTATGCTGGCACTATGCAGCACAGACTCTTTTTGGGTTTAGATTTACTCCCCCATCAAAAACAACAACTGGCGACTTGGCAAGCGCAAGCATTAGCGCATCCCAAAGCGGCAGTATTCTCAGGTAATTATCATCTAACCTTGGCTTTTTTTGGTGAGCGTGACGACAGTGAACTGACAGACATCGTGCAGCATTGTCAGGAACTGGTAAAACCGGCATTACACAGCCATTTTGGTTTATTGGGATATTGGTCCGAGAGCGAAACGGTGTATTTAGCACCAAGCCAACCTAATCGGCAATTAAACGACTTTGCAAACCGTTTGCGGGCACTCTTTGAACTGTCGGATCGACACCCCTTTAGCCCACATATCTCACTCATTCGTGGCGCAAAAAAGCCGGCTACGCTGGTGGCGGAGCCGGCCAATTTTACTCTGCAATGGCAAGCGCTGACCTTATTCAGGTCACGCAGCACCAACGCGGGTGTACGTTATCAGGCGCTTGCGCGCTGGCCGTTGCCGACGCCCGCGCGCTTAACCCCGTAAACCAACCGTTAAGCTTCGTGCATCAAGGTGGCAGCGATGGTACGAATGCCCAGTGCGGTGGCACCGGTCGCCCACATGCCATTAGCACTATTATGGTAGGCACCAGCTAAATCAAAGTGTAACCAGCCCTGCCCCTGATGAGGTGCAAAACGCAATAAGAAGCCCGCAGCGTTGCTAGCACCACCAGCACCACCACCTTTTTGCGGACGACTATTGGCAGTATCGGCAAATGCCGACGGACAGTTGTTACTATGCCAGTGGGCAAGCGGCAAACGCCATAGTGGTTCGCGCTCTTGCGCCGCTAAGTTTAACGTTTCTGCGGCCAAGCCGTCGTCGACGCTAAACAGCGCATTATATTCATTGCCGACCGCCATCTGCGCGGCGCCGGTTAGCGTGGCCGCGTCGATCACCAGTTTAGCGCCTGCTTCACCGGCAGCAAGTAAGCCATCGGCTAAAACCAAGCGCCCCTCGGCATCGGTATTGACAACTTCGACACTGGTGCCGTTTTTATAGGTGATCACGTCGCCCAATTTATACGCCGAACCATCGATCAAGTTCTCCGCGCAGCATAAGATCAAACGTACGCGCTTTTTCAAACCGCGTTGAATTGCTAACAATAGCGCACCGGCTACAGTCGCGGCACCGCCCATGTCACACTTCATCGCCAGCATACCCTCGCTGGCTTTAATGCTGTAACCACCGCTATCAAAGGTGATGCCTTTACCAATTAACGCAGCACTGACGTCGGTGTCTTTGTTACCATCAGGAATAAAATCCAATTGCAGCATGAGCGGTTGTTTGACGCTGGCACGGCCAACGTGGTGAATACCCACCCAACCGGCTTCAAGCAAGTCGTCACCGGCGATAATTTTATAGTCGATTTGATCGTCACCAGCGACGTCTTTAAATTTATCGATAACCCGCTGTGCTAGCGATTGCGGATAGATTTCGGCAGGCGGAAGGTTAACCAACTCACGCGTCCAACGCGCGATATCAGTCATCTGTGTCAACTGCTCCGCTACCTGAGGCTGTTGCTCATGCCAGCTAATTTGGTTGCTTGATAAGGTTGAGGTAAAACCTTGCGCTAACGCCCATTGACGCTCGATATCCCAGCCTTCGCCAGCGATGGCTAAATGCTGCAGACCGCTGTTATCTAACTGACGACCGGCACGTTGAATGGCACGTAAGTTATCGGCTTCGTTGTCAGCTAAGGGAATTGTGATAGCATCTTGCTGCCAATAAAAAGCCGCGCTGGCTTTCCATGCTGCGGTGGCTGAACGTTCGTTACTTAAATAGACGGGCATAGCTCTGGACATGACATCTGACTCCCAGTAAGTTGGCAAATTTTATTCCTTTACTTTAGTGGTTATGAGGTCGTCCATGCAATTTAACAAGCCCCTGCAACGCTTTACCCTCGTAAAGCGATATAAACGCTTTCTGGCCGACGTCATTGCTGCCGATGGCAGTACACTGACTATCCACTGCCCCAATACCGGTGCCATGACCGGTTGCGCCGAGCCCGGCATGAGCTTATACGCCAGCGACTCTGGCAACCCCAAACGCAAGTACCGGTATACTTGGGAGCTGAGTGAAAGCGCCGACGGCAACCTAATTTGCGTCAATACCCAACGGGCCAATGAGGTCGCCGCCGAGGCTATTCAAGCGGGCTTAATAAAAGCGTTAACACCACTAGATTTAAGCGCTGAAAACTTTAGCCGCGAGCGACGTTATGGCGAACAAAATAGTCGAATCGACATTTTTTTACGCGACCAACAGAACCGTCCCAGCTTTATTGAAGTAAAAAGTGTCACGCTGTTACAAGATGGCCGCGGCTATTTTCCCGATACTGTCAGTCAACGTGCACTCAAACATGTGCAAGAGCTTCAACATGTGGTGCAACAAGGTGCACGCGGCATTATGTTGTATCAGGTTATGCATAGTGCTATCGACAGCGTCACTCCGGCCGCACACATTGACGCTAACTACGCGGCGGCATTACAGCAAGCGCACCGCGCCGGAGTTGAGTGCTACGCCTTAAATTGTTACTTAACACCGCAGCAATTAACGGCGCAGAAATTACTACCGGTGATGCTTGATAACGCTTGAAAGCCAATTATTTACCCCCATATAGGGTGGCTTAATGGCCGAGGTAAAGGTATTTACCTCATCATCATACGAACATTGCACGCTACTTTGCTTTCTGGTATACGTAGCGTCCTTTTGACTAAAACACGTTGTTTGTAAGGAGATCCAGATGCCACAAAGCAACGCAAAGAAGACGCATGGCATCCTGGCGCTTGCTGGCCTAGAGCCATATCAGGAAAAGTCGGGCGAAGAGTACATGAACGAAGCGCAGCGCGAACACTTCAAGAAAATTCTTGAAGCGTGGCGCTCACAATTGCGCGAGGAAGTCGATCGCACCGTGCATCACATGAAGGACGAAGCGGCTAACTTCCCTGATCCGGTTGACCGCGCAGCTCAAGAGGAAGAGTTTAGCCTAGAGTTGCGTACCCGTGACCGCGAGCGCAAGCTGATCAAGAAGATCGAAAAAACGCTACAAAAAATCGAAGAAGACGACTTTGGCTTCTGTGACTCGTGCGGTATTGAAATCGGTATTCGCCGCTTAGAAGCGCGGCCGACTGCGGATCAGTGCGTCGATTGCAAAACCTTAGCCGAAATTAAAGAAAAACAAATGACCGGCGCCTAAGCGCCTGTTATTTATCCGCAAACCTACCTGCTCAATTCAGTAGCGAGATAAATAGCGAGCGTTAAGCATGGCTTATTGCGGCCGATTTGCCCCGACCCCGTCGGGGCCTTTGCATTTTGGTTCCCTGATCGCCGCTTTGGGTAGCTATTTAGACGCCAAAGCCCATGCAGGTCGTTGGCTGGTGCGTATCGAAGATGTCGATAAACCACGCGCTCAAGACGCTGCCGCCGATACCATTTTAATGCAGCTAGAGCAGCATGGCTTGCATTGGGATGGCGAGGTGATAAAGCAAAGCCAACGCGACGACCTGTATCAGCACTATCTACAACGTTTACATACTGCCGGACTCACCTATCGATGCGACTGCAGTCGTCGTCAAATCAAAGCTAACGGTTTATATTACAGCGGCTATTGCCGCCATCGCTCAAACGTTAGCGAACCTTACGCCATCCGCTTTTGCAACGACCAAGCCGAGTTACACTTTACTGACCGCTATCAAGGTCGAGTCGACTTAGAACCAGCCTTTGCACGCGAGGATTTTGTACTCAAGCGCCGAGACCAACTTTATGCCTATCAACTCGCGGTGGTTGTCGATGATATTGAGCAAGGTGTGACCGATATCGTTCGCGGCAGCGATTTACTGTTACCAAGCAGCTGGCAACTGAGTTTATGGCAACAATTTACTCAACAGCAGCCGCGTCTGATGCATTTACCGCTGGCGCTAGACCCGCAGGGACGCAAATTGAGTAAACAGAATCATGCTCCAGCGCTCGACTCATCGCGCATTTCTGAGAACTTGTTTCAAGCTTTACAGTTTTTAACACTCGAACCCGATGCCGCACTCAGACACGAACCGGCGGCTATCATCCTTGAGTGGGCGCTGCAACGCTGGTCTGTTAGCGAGTTTTTCTAGCCACTTTGTCAGTCGTAGCGCTAGCGTTTTTGCGTCATTTGGCATACCATATTGCGCTATTTTATACATCTGACTAACACGGCTGAAAAACTTATGAGTAAATCGTTACGCCTTTTATTGGTAGTTGTCATACTGGCAGTGGTCGCTTTCTTCGTTGGTAACTGGTACGTTGCCAAGCAAGCTAAAGCGACGATAGACGAGCAGTTAGCGGCTTTAAATGCCGACCCAGCGGCTGAACTTGTCGTTAGCTACGAGAACGTATCTGCCAACATCTTAACCAGCTCACTTGAAGTTAGCGGGTTAACCATCAAACACCCTGAGTACGGCGACTTTATTATCATCGATAGCGTCACCAGCAGTAATTTGTGGGAAATGATCAGCGGCGATGTTGCTCTAGAAGGCCGTAGCGCGATGACCGGTATGCGCTTTAGCGATAATTTCTTTGAAGCGCAAGCGGCGGGCATGCCGGCAGCACCGGGAACACTGGACGCATTAAAAGAAGTCAGCATCGACGCCTACTCAGATGTCAGTTATGAAAAAGGCGACGACCTGTTCCACGTTAAAATGGGTATTGAAGATAAGCAGTTAGTCAGCTTGGACTTTGATATCGACGTATCCAATGTCCGTGACGCTATGTATGCCATTGCTGAGCAACAGCAACAAGGCGGCGGCATGATGCAACCGATGGAAGTCGAAAAATTTATCGATATGTTGAAAGACGGCGTTCTGCATGAATTAACCATGCGCGTTGCTGACCATGGTTTAATTAACGCCTATTTAGACATGATGGCACAACAGTCGGGCATGAAAGCCGACCAAATGCGTGACATGATGGCGATGCAAATTAGCCAAATGCAACCATTAGACGCAACAGGTAACGAAGCCTTAGTTGGCTTTATTAAAGGTAATAACGGCTTAAAACTGCATTGGAAACCCTCGCAACCAATGTCATTTGCCGACATCGAGCAGCTTGGCGAAGAAAACCGTCCAGCCAGCCCAGAAGAAGCCTTTGAATTGTTCGGTATCAGCATCACCGCTGACTAAATACCGCCTTGCCGTAACCCCGCCTAGACGTTCATGATAAGTTTAGCGGGGTTACGACTTCCCTGATGTTCCCGGTCGAGCTACAATGCACCAACTCAGCACCGCGGAGATAAGCGTATTATTAAAAAAATCAAAGCATTGGCATTACGCGCAATGGGAAAACCCAGTTCAGACAACGATTCGGTCGGTGCCAGCATTTTAGCTGAGCCCATCGTCATTCCCCGTGCCCAACATTCGATATCGCGTAACCAAATCAGTGAAAATGCGCTAAAAGTACTTTATCGCTTACACAAAAGTGGCTTTGACGCTTATTTAGTCGGCGGCTGTGTGCGAGATTTGCTATTGGGTATTACCCCCAAAGATTTTGATGTGGTCACTAACGCCCATCCCGAACAGATCAAGCGTTTATTTCGCAACTGCCGACTGGTTGGCCGCCGCTTCCGTTTAGCTCATATCGTATTTGGCCGAGATATTATTGAGGTCGCCACTTTTCGCGGACACCATAATGGTGAGCAAGCGCAAACCGATAAAATAGCAAAACAAAACGATGAAGGTTTGTTACTACGCGATAACGTTTATGGCGACATTGATGAGGATGCCGAACGTCGTGACTTCACCGTCAACGCGTTGTATTACAACATTGCTGACTTTGCTATCTATGATTATGCCAACGGCGTGCGTGATATAGAAAACGGCGTGCTACAGCTAATTGGCGATGCCGAAACGCGTTACCGTGAAGATCCGGTAAGAATGTTACGCGCCATCCGCTTCGCTACCAAACTGAATATGCGTTTGGCGGATAACGTCGCAGCGCCCATTAAGCAACTATCACCGTTGCTACAAAATATTCCCGCAGCCCGTTTGTTTGAGGAAGTGTTGAAACTGTTTGTTGCCGGTAAAGCACAAGCTAATTTCCTGATGTTGCGCGACTACCAACTGTTCCAACAGTTATTTCCGTTGCTTAAAAGCCATTTGCAAAACGAACAAGCTGCACCCTTTCAATTTTTGCGGCAAGCCTTTATCGATACCGATACGCGTATTGCGAACGGTCAACGCGTCACGCCGGCCTATTTATTTGCAGCGCTGCTCTGGTATCCGCTACAAGCACGTATGGAACAGCTCATTACCGAGAGCGACTTAACGCCAATTGACGCCATGAACATCGCCGCCGCCGACGTCATGGCCAAGCAAGTGCAACAAGTCTCGATCCCGAAGCGCTTTTCTATTCCTGCTCGTGAAATTTGGCAGTTACAACAGCGTTTAGAGCGCTCACGTGGTGCTCGCGCTGACCGCTTGCTGACTCATCCACGGTTTCGCGCCGCCTATGACTTTTTACTGTTACGGCAACGTACCGCTGCGGATAATAGTGATGAGCAGCTCGCGCTGGAAAAGCAAGCTCATTATTGGACTAAGCGCCAGCAACAAGCCCCCCAAACCGATACGCAAGACGGACATAAGCCCAAAACTAAAAGGCGCCCTCGTCGCAGCGGTCGCCAAACGCGGCCAAAACGCTCATCCGCCGAACGGAAGTCGTCGTCATGAGTATTGTTTATATTGGCATGGGCGCAAACCTCAATAATCCGGCGCAAACGCTGTATCAAGCACTGCAGGTGATTTGCCATTTGCCATCGAGTTGCATTGGCAAAGTCTCGTCGTTTTATTTGAGTAAACCCATGGGTCCGCAAGATCAGCCCGATTATGTCAATGCTGTGATCGAACTACACAGCGATTTAACGCCTGAAGTGCTGCTGGAATCGCTGCAAATGATCGAAGACCAATTTGGCCGTCAACGTACTCGCCGTTGGGGCGAGCGTACGTTAGACTTGGACATATTATGGTTTGAGGGAGAACAACGACAAAGTCCGACACTGACGTTGCCACATCCAGGCCTACGTGAACGCGAGTTTGTCGTCATGCCGTTGTTAGAGATCGCTCCCGCATTGGTATTTGAAGACGGTGTAGCGCTCAGCGATATTGCTGCGCAGCTTCCGCAACGGCAACTCAGTGTTTTAATTTCCAGTCACAATATCAGTCAACTAGGGCAAATTGACGAGGGTTAACAGGAGCAGGCTATGGCGCGCATGTCGGTATCTCGATTACAAAAGATGAAACAAGAAGGCCAAAAAATCGCCTCGTTAACCGCTTATGACGCCAGCTTTGCTCGCGCATTCGCCGCCGCTGGCATTGACTTCATGTTAGTCGGTGACTCGCTCGGCAATGTGGTGCAAGGCCAAGACAGCACGGTGCCAGTGACGGTAGCTGACATCGTTTATCATACCGCAGCAGTGCGCCGTGGTGCGCCGGAAGCTTTTATTATCGCTGATATGCCATTTATGAGCTACGCCACTCCGCATGATGCTTATTTAGCCGCCGCTGAGTTGATGCGAGCGGGTGCGAATATGGTCAAGTTAGAGGGTGGAGACTGGTTATTAGAGACCATTGCTGGCTTGAAAGAGCGTGGTGTGCCGGTATGCGCTCACCTTGGCCTGCTACCGCAATCAGTAAATGTATTAGGTGGCTTTAAAGTACAAGGTCGTGAACAAGCACAAGCCGAACAAACCGTACGTCATGCGTTGGCGTTGCAAGAGGCTGGCGCACAACTGATGGTGCTGGAATGCGTGCCGAGTGAACTGGGGCAACGTATTACCGAAAAACTCAGTATCCCCACTATCGGTATCGGTGCCGGTGCGCAAACCGATGGTCAAATTCTGGTGATGCATGACATGCTCGGCATGAACAGTAATTACCTACCGAAATTTGTGAAGAACTTTTTGACCGATGGTCGCGATATCGACGCCGCTGTGTGTGCTTATATCAGCGAAGTGCGCAGCGGCGATTTCCCACAGCCAGAACATCGCTTTGACTGATGCAGCAACTGACTAACTTGATCGAAATGCGCGCCTGGCGGCACGCTCAACGACAGCGCGTAGCGCTGGTGCCGACCATGGGTAATTTGCACGATGGTCATCTGCGTTTAGTAGAAACCGCCAAGCAGCACGCCGAGGTGGTGGTGGTCAGTATCTTTGTGAATCCACTGCAATTCGGTGCCAACGAAGATCTGGATGCCTATCCACGCACCTTGGCAGCCGATTGTGAAAAGCTCAAAGCTGCCGGTGTCGACGCGGTTTTTACACCGACCGTGGCAGATATGTACCCGCGCGGCCTTATGCAGCAAACCACTGTCAACGTCCCCGAGATTTCCGATATACTTTGCGGCGCCAGCCGCCCCGGCCACTTTCGTGGCGTAGCGACTATTGTCTGTAAACTATTTAACATGGTACAACCCGACGTTGCCGTGTTTGGTCGTAAAGATTATCAGCAATTACAGGTCATTCGGCTAATGGTTGAGGACTTGAGCTTAGCGGTAGAAATCATCGGTGCCGAAACCGTGCGTGATGCTTCCGGCTTAGCGCTGAGCTCACGTAATGGCTATCTGCATAACAACCAGCAACGGCAAGCACGACAGATATACCAGACCTTGCGCCAGCTAGCTGACGCTCTGCACCAAGGCAAAAGTCACCAAATAGTCGAGCAACAGGGACAGCAACTATTGCAATCGGCCGGTTTCCGCACCGATTATGTTGCCGTGCGTCGCGCCAGTGATCTGCAAACACCACAAGCCGCTGACCGTGAACTAGTTATTCTGATTGCCGCTTATATCGGTAGCACTCGGCTAATCGATAACTATCGCGTTGATTTAGCTTGATGCGGTTAGATTAAGCCGCAGCCCGCCTGAGTTAGTGCGGCTCTAATAATCCCAGCTCACGCAGTTCGGTACGCAAGGCGCCCAGTAAGCTCGTCGCCTTCTGCGCGATTTTGCGTTGCTCTGCTAGCACATCGGCCAACATCTCGGCGGTGGTTAATGGATTTGCTAACACCACTCGAAATACGACAGTCGGCTCACGGTGGTATTGTGGTGGTGTCAGCTTGGTGCGCGACACAAATGACTGACCGTTTTCGCGCTGACGCTTCTGGATGTAACGGGTTAACGCATTAAGATGCGGCGTTAGTCGCTGCACTTGTTCGGCATTGGCTTGCGTCAACGCCTGCTTAACCCGCGCTGGCACATAGCGATAGGTCAGCAAGCATAGTTCTGGTTCGGAGATGACTTCGAAATCGTCTTGCTCGCGGATCAAGTCGGCAAAATAGCGTGCCTTCTCCAAGCTATTATCAATTAACATCTGATAGCCACGGCGACCAATAATGTGTAATGCCGAGTAGACTAACATCGCCATCCCCGGGCGTGAGCCTTCCATGGTCAACGAGCCCAAGTCTTTTGAACCTTGTCGGATAATGTACTCGGCGTGATGTTCGATCGCTCTGACCATGGCTGGATCACGGAATAGCACCATACCAGCGCCCATGGGTACGTACATTTGTTTGTGCGCGTCGATGGTCACACTGTCGGCACGCTCAATACCCTGCAACAAATGACGATGGCTATTCGACAGCAAGGTTGCACCACCCCAAGCGGCGTCCACATGAAAGTGAGCCTGATAAGCCTCAGCGATATCGGCTAACTCATCCAGCGGGTCGATGTGCCCAGTTTCGGTGGTGCCAGCAACACCGATAATCGCCATCACTTTACCGCCCTCATCGTTGATGCGCTGGCAGGCTTGACGCAATAAATCGGGACGAATGCGATTATTATCGTCGGTTGGTATGGCGACTAAGTTTTTACGGCCAATCCCTAACACGTCTGCGGCTTTCCCCAAACTATAATGTCCGCGTTCGGAAATCATGATAGTTAAACGCTTGTAGCCATAATGCTGTAAACCGGCGGCCAAGCCCTCATTAGCGATACCGGTAAATTCACCATCGGCTTTTAATAAGCGGTTACGCGCTATCCACAGCGCGGTCATATTGGCGATGGTGCCACCCGAGCAAAAAGCGCCTAAAGCATGTTGCGCGCTATGCATCCAACGCTGATAAAAGGCTTCATTTTCGCCATACACGAGGTGGTGTAGCATACCGATGACATTACGCTCTAATGGCGTAAAGGCTTTAGATGTTTCGATTTTTACAAGGTTCTGATTCAACCCCACCATCAGCTTAGCCAATGGCAATAAAAAGTAAGGTAATGCCGATGTCATATGGCCGATAAAGCGTGGCGACGAGGTATGCACTGAATGAGCGACCAACTTGTCCAATAAGAACTCGGTGTGATCCGAGACAAATTGAGGCAATTCCGGTAGCTGGCTGGCTTGAAAGTCTTTCTCGATGTCTTGCAGCGGCTTTTCACGAGTCACAATATGCTCGCCCAAAAATCCCATTAGATTTTCGGAAAGATGCTTTTCAATTTTTCCGAGGGTTGAATCGGGCGCTTCTGGGATCGTAAAAATACGATATAGCGCCTCTTGATTCACCTCGGCATATTGCGGGTCGTCCACTCGTGCTTCCTCAGACTGGTTCGCGCCAGAGTCAGAAATAGTTATCTTAATGGTTTATTTTAGCATTGCCTGTCGGCTAGGGTCATTCACAATTCACCGCCGCCAAAAAGCCACCGTCGTCGGCCAATTTAGCCTTCAGCTGCCATAACTGTTGGCCGCTTTGCTGATATTTACGCTCAAATGGGGTCATCGGCTGATGCTGAGACAGCAATGGCTGCAGGCTCGCCTGACAATCGGTTAACGCCAGTGCTGCTGCAACTTCGGTTAAATAAATACTCCAGTTCGAGCGCATCTCTAACTCACCGCCCAAGGCCAGAATATAGGGCCAAATCGGGCTACCATGCCAGCGTCGACGAAAATGGCTCGCTTTAGGCCATGGGTTAGGATACAGAATCGTATGCTTCTGTAATTGCCATTGCGCCGCCACCGCCAATCGCCAAAAATCGTTAAGGTCGGCGCGTACCAGTAAGTAGCGCTGTCCAGCATCAGCGGTTTGATAGCTGGCGTGACGGGCAAGCCGATGCGACGACTTGTCGACACCAATCACTAACGCCTCGGGATGTTGCTCAGCTAGCGCCGCGGTACTCTCACCGACGCCGCAGCAGGCATCCAAAATTAATGGCCCAGCCCACTGCTCAACCTGCGTTTGCACTTGTTCAAATGCTTCGCGGTTATGCGCTTGCAGGGGTTTCTGAAACGGGCTGCGTAAATGCCGCAGCACCACTTCAGCTAAATCGTCGTGATTCCCCTGCTGGTTGGTGCTGACCGGCTTGGCGGCGACCTTCACGAACGAATACCTACGCCACGCTGCAACAATTGGTAAGCAACGCCATAAAACACCAGTGTGAAGATCACTAATACGCCAATCGCGACGCCGATGTTAACGTCGGAAACACCTAAGAAACCGAAGCGGAAAGCGTTAACCATATATAAGATAGGATTCACCATCGACACTTTTTGCCAAATATCTGGCAACAACGAAACCGAATAAAATACCCCGCCTAAATAGGTCATCGGTGTCAGCACAAAGGTGGGTACGATGGATATGTCATCAAAGGTTTTTGCGTAGACGGCGTTAATTAACCCGCCTAGACAAAAAATCATTGAGGTTAAGATAACCGTTAACACGATGATGCCGACATGCGCAAAGCGTACGTCGACAAATAAAAATGACACCAAGGTAACAATACAAGCGACCATTAGCGCGCGCGCCATGCCGCCACCGACATAGCCCATAATGATGGTATTGGTCGATACCGGCGATACTAACATTTCTTCGATATTGCGTTGAAACTTGGAACTAAAAAATGACGAGGCAACGTTCGAATAGGAGTTGGTAATGACCGACATCATGATCAAGCCAGGCACGATAAACTCCATGTAAGTGAAGCCACCCATTTGCCCAATACGATCACCGACGATGCTACCGAAAATGACGAAATATAACGTCATCGTGATGGCAGGTGGAACGAGTGTTTGTACCCAAATGCGTAAGAAGCGCGTGCACTCCTTAATCCAAATGGTTTTTAATGCGATAAAACCGGTTGAGTTAAACATGCTGCAATAAACTCCTTACTTACGCCCTTTTTCGACCAAATCCACGAACAACTCTTCTAAACGGTTCGCTTTATTTCGCATCGATATCACCTGACAGCCATGCGCCGTCAACTGCTCAAACACTTTATTTAGACCGGCACTTTTGTCGACGTCAACTTCGAGGGTAAAGTCGTCGCTCCAGCGATAATTAAAGCCCGCTAGCTGAAGGTCTGGCTGAGCCTGTTCTACGTCAAAGATGAAGGTTTCGGTGTTAAGCGTGGATAACAGCTTTTTCATCGAGGTATTCTCGACAATCTGACCGGCGTCGATAATACCGATGTTACGGCATAAGTGTTCGGCTTCTTCCAAATAATGAGTGGTCAAGATGATGGTGATACCTTGCTGATTGATCTGTTGCAGGTAGTCCCACATCGACCGACGCAGTTCGATATCAACCCCAGCCGTAGGTTCATCCAAAATCAATAAACGCGGTTCGTGTAACAGCGCTCGCGCGATCATTAAGCGGCGCTTCATGCCACCAGATAGCGCCCGAGCCGGTTGGTCTCGTTTGTCCCACAAGCCTAACTGGGTGAGGTATTTTTCGGCGCGCTGATAAGCGACCTCGCGTGACACACCATAATAACCCGCCTGATTGACGACGATTTGCTTCACTTTTTCGAACTGGCTGAAATTAAACTCCTGCGGAACTAGGCCGATTTGTCGTTTAAGCTCAGTCAGCTGAGTGTCTAAGTCGTAACCAAAGACCTTCACTTCACCAGCCGTTTTATTGACTAACGATGAAATAATACCGATGGTGGTCGACTTACCCGCACCATTAGGGCCTAACAGGGCATAAAAATCGCCCTCTTCGACTTCTAAATCAAGCCCTTTAAGGGCCTCGAAACCACCTTTATAAACCTTCCGTAACCCTTTAATTGATAAAGCTTTTGTCATTGCTTTGGATGCTCCTTAGCGTATCCCCAACGAGACTGTAATTGATGTGGAATGCGTAAATGGTCCAAAATTCTAGCAACCATAAAATCCACGAGGTCCGCGATACTTTGTGGCTGATGGTAAAAGCCCGGTGCAGCCGGCATAATTGTCACGCCAGCCTGTGCCAAGGTCAGCATATTTTGCAGATGTATCGCAGAAAATGGCGTTTCCCGCGGCACCAATATTAATTGCCCACGTTCTTTAATGACCACATCGGCCGCACGTTCGATCAAATTATCACTGTTGCCATGTGCGATGGCGGCTAAACTACCGGTAGAACAGGGACAAACCACCATCCGCCGGGGCGCCGCCGAACCCGATGCAACCGGCGAGAACCAATCATTCTTGCCATAAACCTTAAGTTGCTCAGGCGAGGTCTGAAAGTGTCGCTGCAGTTGTTCGGCTAACGCCTCGGGCGCCGCCGCCAGTTGCAATTGCTGTTCGGTGGCAAACACCACTCTTGCGGCACTGGACATCAGCACATGCACTTGCTGTTGCTGCGCCAGTAAGCATTCTAACAAACGTAACGCATAGGGTGCACCCGAAGCGCCGGTAATCGCTAATGTGATACGGTTATCGTCATTATTCATCAGATTTCTCTTGGTTGCAGAGTGCTGGCGTTAAGCCGTTGTGCGGCGGTTATCAGCGCGCTGCCTCAACCACTCAACTAGACGTTGGTGAAAACCATCAAAGCCACCGTTACTCATGATCAGAACATGGTCACCGGCGCGTATCTGAGCCGTGACTTGCTGCAGTAGCTCAGTGCTATTAGTGGCAACCTGAGCCGCACCGATAGTATCAGCAACCGACCAACTCAACTGTGGGCTTTGTAATACAAACAGCTGATCGGCAGCGTCTAAAGCCTGACTTAGCTGTGCCGCATGGACACCCGCTTTCATGGTATTCGAGCGTGGTTCTAGCACCGCTAGAATACGAGCATCACCGACGTGCGCGCGCAAACCAGCCAGAGTTGTCGCGATGGCCGTTGGGTGATGGGCAAAATCATCATAAACACGCACGTTATCAATGTCGGCTAGTAACTCTAAGCGGCGCTTCGTATTTTTAAACTGTGCCAACGCTCGACAGCTATCAGCGGCGGCTATTCCCGCATGTTGTGCGGCGGCGATGGCCATCAAAGCATTATAAACGTTGTGCAGGCCGAGCAGTGACCAACTCACGTCAGCTTGGTATTGATTACGCCAGTAGACCTGAAAACGACTACCGTCGGCGGCAATATTACGTGCCTGCCATTCGCTCTCCTGCTGCTGCCCACCAACACTCACTTGTTCACTCCAGCAGCCACGCTCAAGCACCGCTTGTAAATTTGCGTCGTCAGCAGCGTAGAGAACTTGTCCATAACCGGGTACGACCCTGAGTAAATGCTCAAATTGCCGTTGAATCGCTGCCAAATCCGGAAAAATATCAGCGTGGTCGAACTCTAAGTTATTTAAGATTAAAGTCGATGGGCAGTAATGTACGAACTTAGACCGTTTATCGAAAAAGGCAGTGTCATACTCATCCGCTTCGATAACAAAAAAGTCACTCTCGCCCAAGCGTGCTGACTGCGCGAAATTGGCTAGCACTCCGCCCACTAAAAAGCCCGGCTTTAAGCCCCCAGCTTCGAGCAGCCAAGCTAACATACTTGCCGTTGTCGTTTTACCGTGAGTACCAGCGACCGCCAAAACCCAACGCTGTTGCAAGACATGATCATGCAACCATTGCGCCCCAGACTGATAAGGAATGCGCTGATTTAATACCGCCTCCACCGCTGCGTTGCCGCGGCTTAAGGCGTTGCCAATGATGACTAAATCGGGAGTAGGTGATAATTGCTTGGCATCATAGCCTTCGATGAGCTCAATCCCCAACTGCTGCAATTGCTCGCTCATGGGAGGATAAACCTGTTGGTCAGAACCCGTCACCCGGTGTCCGAGTGCCTTGGCTAGCGCCGCGATACCGCCCATGAAGGTGCCACAAATGCCTAAAATATGTATATGCATAAATTATCCAAGCTGCAAAATAAGCGCGCCCTGTTATTCCGCCATTGTAACACGCAAGGTCGGTAACACAGGCATTTTGCTCTAAAATACGGTAAACTTGCCGGCGCATTTTTCATCTATCGCGACAGAAACAAGAGGCTACGTATGCAACGCTTGATCCCTGCCTTACGCCAACAGCACGTAAGTGAAGGTTTGATCTCAGTTCTTCACACCCTACAGACTGCCAGTAAAGAGATTTCGTTCCGTTTACACCAAGGCGCATTAGCCGGTGTATTGGGCTCAACACTGGATGAAAATATTCAGGGTGAAACTCAGAAAAAATTGGATGTCTTGGCCAATCAGTTGCTCAAAGATATGTTGCTGGATTGTCCCCATGTGGCGGCGGTCGCCTCTGAAGAAGAAGATAGCTATGTAGTCGGCGCCGCCGACGGTGACTATCTGGTCGCTTTTGATCCACTAGATGGCTCGTCCAATATCGACATTAATGGTCTCGTTGGAACCATCTTTTCGGTGCTAAAAAAACCAGCCGATAGCGATGCCGCCAACATGTTCTTGCAGCCCGGTGATGCCCAAGTCGCAGCGGGATATATGCTTTATGGCCCTGCCACGATGTTGGTATTGACCACCGGTCAGGGGGTCGATATGTATACCCTTGATCAAACTGTTGGTGAATACTTACAAACTCGCAGCCAGATTGAAATTCCGGCCGAAACCAGTGAGTTTGCCATTAATATGTCAAATCAACGCCATTGGCAGCCAGCGATGCAACGCTATATCGGCGACTTACTAGCGGGCAAACAAGGTCCCTGCGAAAAAGATTATAATATGCGCTGGATCGCAGCGATGGTTGGCGATGTGCACCGGGTACTTAGCCGTGGCGGTTTATTTACTTACCCCTGGGATGCCCGTAAAACCGACAAGCCGTATAAGTTACGCCTGCTTTACGAAGCCAATCCAATGAGCTTCTTAGTCGAGCAAGCCGGTGGCTTAGCCAGCGATGGCGAACAACGCATTATGGCCATTCAGCCGCACGATATTCACCAACGCGTTGGTGTCATCTTGGGCTCGCGTAGCGAGGTGCAACGTTGTTTAGATTATCATCAAGATTAACGGAAAATAACGCCATTTATTCGCCTTTTGTCGGGGTTCGCAGCGGCGCCGCATAAGGGTATACTACGCGCCAGCCTATGCGCGACGTTTTCACAGATTGATGTATTAATAAAAGGATCTCACCATGAGTCTTAGTCATGTCCCGGCAGGCGACAAACTGCCAGAAGAAGTAAATGTGGTGATCGAAATCCCAGCCAACGCGGATCCGATCAAGTACGAAGTCGACAAAGATACCGGTACGCTTTGGGTTGACCGTTTTATGTCAACGCCGATGTTTTATCCCTGCAACTACGGCTTTGTTAACCAAACCCTGTCGTTAGATGGCGACCCGGTGGATGTGTTAGTGCCGACTCCATATCCTCTACAGGCTGGTTCTGTTATCCGCTGTCGTCCCGTCGGTGTATTAAAAATGACCGATGAGTCGGGCGAAGACGCTAAAGTTATTGCGGTTCCAGTCAGCAAACTCAGTAAAGAGTACGATCATATTCAAGACGTCGACGACCTGCCTGAGTTGTTAAAAGCGCAAATCACTCACTTTTTTGAGCGTTATAAAGAACTCGAAAAAGGTAAATGGGTGAAAGTTGACGGTTGGGCCGATGCCGCCGCCGCCAAAGACGAAATCAAAACCTCTTTCGAGCGCGCTAAAAAATAATTAATTTTTGCTGCACTCTCGAACTTCACTAGTCTAACTGTTATAACAGTACACTTACTGTCAGCAACTGTTAGGCTAGTGAGCTTTTTTATGACCATCCCGTCATCATCTTGCGTTGCTATTCGCAATTTATCTTTCGCTTGGCCCGGCCAAGCCGCGGTACTGGAGATTCCCGAGTTAACCATCGCCAACGGTGAGCACGTCATTGTGCGTGGTGCTAGTGGTTCGGGTAAGTCCACGTTATTGTCGCTACTGGCGGGTATTAATACGCCGCAACAAGGTCAGCTACAGGTCCTTGGACATGCCTTTGAAAAACTCAGCGGCAGTCAGCGCGACCGTGTCCGTGCCGATGATATTGGCTATATTTTTCAGCAGTTCAATCTGCTGCCCTATTTAACCGCCGTCGATAATGTGCTGCTGGCCTGCCAATTTTCGGCGAAACGTCGGCAACGCTTGCGTCAAGCGGGGCAATCACCACGCCAACGAGCCACTGAATTATTGCAGCATTTGGGTTTAGATAAGCAGCAACAAACGCAACCGGCGCATCAACTCAGTGTCGGTCAACAGCAACGGGTTGCTGCAGCTCGCGCCTTACTAGGCCAACCAGCCTTGCTGATTGCTGACGAGCCGACCTCGGCTCTCGACAGTGATCGTCGTGACGAATTTATTCAGTTGCTGTTCCGCGAATGTCAGGCACAACAAACTAGCTTAATCTTTGTCACTCATGACGATAGCTTGGTTAGCCATTTTCCACGCCATATTGAGCTAACTCAGCTGCAAGCGGAGGTTAACCATGCTTAAGCTTGCCCTAGCTAGCTTACAGAACCGTCGCGCCAGCGCGTTATTGACATTACTTGCCATCGCCGTAAGCGTGGCACTGCTATTGGCGGTCGAACGTGTCCGCGATCAAGTTCAAGATAACTTTGCCAATACCGTGTCGGGCACCGACTTGATCGTCGGTGCCCGCACCGGCCAAACCCAGTTGCTGTTAGCGTCGGTATTTCATATCGGTGCATTGAGTAATAACCTCAGTTGGGACAGTTATGAGGCGTGGCGTGAACGTCCTGAAATCGCCTGGAGTATCCCGCTGTCGCTAGGCGATAGTGTGCGCGGCTTACCGGTTGTAGCAACCACTGACGCCTTTTTTACGCATTTTCAATATGGTTTAAAACGTTCGCTGGAATTACAGCAAGGACAGTGGTTCGCGGCTAACGACCAGGTTGTCCTCGGTGCCGATGCTGCCAAACAATTGGGCTTAAAGATGGGAGACGATTTAGTCGTCGCACATGGTGCGGGTGGCATTAGTTTTTCCGAACACGACGAACACCCTTTTCACGTTAGCGGCGTGTTGGCATTTACCGGCACACCAGTCGATCAGGCGGTATACGTGTCCTTGAGCGGTATGGGCTTAATTCATGGTGATCTTGCCGATAATGGTGATGAGCATGAGCACGCCACGCACGACGAACACGAACACGAACACGAACACGAACATCATCATGCTGCCATGCAGGATGGTCATGTCACGTCGATCAGTGCTGCTTTGTTCGGTTTAAAGGTCAAACCGCTAGCCATTCGCTTACAGCGTGAAATCAACAACTACGATGCCGAACCGCTCAGCGCCATCATGCCAGGTCTAACCTTGCAACAACTGTGGAAAACGTTGAATATCTTTGAACGCGCGTTAACCGCCGTATCGGCAATGGTGGTGGTCACCGGTTTGCTGGGCATGCTCACCACATTGCTCGCTAGTTTGCGTGAGCGGCGCCGTGAAATGGCGGTTTTAAGAGCCGTCGGAGCACGTCCTGCCCATGTGTTTACATTATTGGTCAGTGAAGCGGTGCTATTAACAGTGCTGGGCTGCTTTGCTGGATTAGTGATACTCTATGCCAGTATCGGCTTACTCGGCGGCTGGATCCATAGTCAAACCGGCATGATGCTGAGCCTGAGCTGGCCCACAGTGGCTGAGTGGTATCGCTTAGCGTTAGTTGTCGCTGCTGGCTTTATTTTAAGTTTGGTGCCCGCTTGGCGTGCCTATAAGAATTCATTAGCAGACGGATTATCGGTGAAATTATGAAGTATCTATTAACCGCCATATTGGCCTTGTTTAGCCTATCCGCCATGGCCGAGCCCGAGCTGGTAGCTTGGAAAGATTTAGTACCAGAAGGGTTCACGCCACCGCCGGTGCGCTCACAACAGTATTATGATGAGAATCCAGACGAAGCGCGACAGCTCAATTTAGATGCGCCGGTGGTGCAATCCTTTGATGGAAAGTCGGTACGTATTCCCGGCTATATCGTGCAGTTAGAGGGCGATGCCGATAAAGTCACCGAGTTTTTGTTAGTCCCCTATTTTGGCGCTTGTATTCATGTGCCACCACCCCCGCCAAACCAAATCATCCACGTAAAATTTGCTGAGGGTGAGGGCGTTCCCTATGAGCTTACCTACGATGCAGTTTGGATTGAAGGTACTATGCACGTTGAACGTTACGAGGGCGACTTAGCCGTAGTCGGCTATACCATGGACGCCAATAAGGTCGAGTCTTACTACTAATGTGTAGACGACTGTCTGTTGTGAATAAACTTCATTAACTGCTCGGCCGGTAACGGCCGGGCAAAATAATAGCCCTGCACTTCAGCGCATTTCAGCTGTTGAAAATAAGCTACCTGCCACGCTTCTTCGACACCTTCAGCCAAAATACTCAAGCCTAATTTATGCCCCATTTCAACAATGGTTTCGATAATCACTTTACCGTTTTGACGATTAGCATTTTTGACAAACGAACGATCAATTTTCAGGCGATCAATAGGCAAGCTCTGCAGATAACTTAAGGAAGAAAACCCTACACCAAAGTCGTCAATGGCAATGCGAATGCCGCTTTGTTTAAGCGCCTTAAGAATCTCAGCGGCGTGCTCTGGCTCGTCCATAACAATACTTTCGGTGATTTCTAACTCAAGTCGCTCAGCTGGAATATGGTGAGTAGTCAATACTTGCTGTAAACGCTCAGCAAAATCCCATTGACGAATTTGCGGTACCGAGACATTAATAGCAACTCGCAAATTCCCTAACCCAGCCTGGTCAAATCGGCGAATTTCCTCGCATGCTTGCTTTAATACCCATTCCCCAATTTCAACAATCAGCCCAGAGTATTCCGCCAACGGAATGAACACCGCTGGCGAAATGAAGCTGCCATCGTCTTGCGGCCATCGTAATAAAGCTTCAACACCAATCACCTTACCACTCTTTAAGCAAATTTGCGGTTGATACCAAATGGTCAGTTTATCGGCATGAAAGTCTGCTCGTAAACGTCGAATCAATTCTAGTCGTTGCTGCGTTTCTGTCTCCATTTGCGGACAGAATGTCTGGCAACGTATCGAAGCGTGACGTTTTGCGTGCCGCAATGCAATAAAGCAATACTTGAACAACTCCATTGCTTCTTCCGCAGCTAACGTGCTACTCATACCAATATGAATATTTAGCAAAATACTATGTTCGCTAACGGCAAACGGCTGGCGGAAAATATCGAATAGGAAATCAGCAGACAATAATGATTGCTGACCAATCAAGCCAAATACATCGGCGCCAACGCGCGCCAGAAACACACCATCATGTATACGTTCTTGTAAACGTCTTGCGACAGCAACTAATACCTCGTTGCCAATATCTGCTCCAAGTCCATCATTAATATCTGAAAAGTGGTTGATATCAATAATCACCGCCAACTGTCCTTGTGTGTGCTGCCGCTTTTCGCCCAGCATGCGAATAAACTCAACACGATTGGCTAAGCCAGTTAAGCGGTCGAGGTAGGCAGTGGTACGTAAATCTTCAAATAATTTGGCATTCTCAAAGCCGATTGAAATATTGGCTAAAAAGACGTTAATTAAGTCCCGGTTAATATCACTAATTTCTTGTTTAGTTTCTAAATATGCTGCAATTTGAAATCGATTACCTTTAATATAAAACACCGTGGCGTCGGCCAAATAAAGGTGCTCTCGTCTTGCGATGCAGTTAAAGATAGCGCTTTTTATATCATCGTCATCTAACTGCGTTAACGGTCTATTAATAGCACGAGCAAAGCGGCCAGCCGCTCCCAGTACGATAACTTCTGGCTCATGGCCGCCACCGCTGCGAACCCCCAGCATGCCATCCGCAGGCAACCCTAGTAATGAGGCAATTTGTGTGACTACGCCCTCGGCAAAATTCGCCATCGAATGGCGCTCCATCAGGTTTGCCGCGGATGCTATCACTTGTCGAAGGCCAATACGGCTAGCATTAATGGTGCGGATCTGCTGGTAAGAACGAATAGCGGTGTAAACTGTTGTTAATAAACGCGCTCGAGTTAGCTCGGTTTTCGTGCGGTAATCGTTAATATCGTAATCACGGATAACGCGCTCTTCCGGTGCCGTTCCGGGCTGACCGGTGCGTAATACAATGCGCACCTCGTGATTGTTAAGCTCGTGCCTAATAGCAGCTGCTATCCGCAGACCCGCATCATCTCGCTCCATAACCACATCCAGCAAGATCATGGCGATATCGTCACGATCACTTAATAACGCAATGGCTTGCTCGGCGTTATAAGCGCTGTGGAATTGCAGTGAACGACCGCTCACCACAACATCGGCTAAGGCCAGTCTGGTTATCGTATGAATTTCAGCATCGTCGTCGACGATTAAGATGTGCCAAAAGTCATTGGTCGGTGATACATCTGGAGTTGTTGTATCTTCAGCAAAGATTAATAACTCCTCACTCGCAATTTTGCCCATGCTTAGATCCTGCGATCATAAAAATCACAATTTAATAACAATTCAGTTTAGAGTCTGAATAGGCATGAAGCAAATTCAACAAAATAAAAAACCGGCAAAAATGCCGGTTTTTTTATCTACATTTAGTTAAAAGTGAACTTCAATACCAGCAAACCAACCTTTGAAGTTGATATCGGTATTGATATTATCCAAATCGTCTAATGCTAACTTCATATCACGGTAACCCGCCTGCAAATTAACGTCGACCGTAATATTATCTATTAGCCGATACTCAATACCGGCTTGAATATCGCGAGCGTCGCTATCTTTAAATGATAAGTAATTAGCATCAGCAAAAAGTGTTATCGGTGTTGTGGGTATGCCGACCCGCACTTGTGTATAAAGCATCGGCAGAATACCCGAGAACTGTTGCGTAATAGGAGCCGCGTCTTGACCCGTATAGCTACTGGTATGGCCATCTAAATCGCGCGCCGTTAAGCCAAAGTCAACACTCACTAAATCGTTATCTAAGATTTCGTAATAAAACGTATAATCAATAAAATCGACGTCAAAGCCGACATTGGCTGTACTACCTTGCGGGTATTCGACACCGCCATATTGCCATGTGCCTTGCTCGACCTGAATGTCGCTCTTGGTACTCATATCAAACGAACTGATTTTGATATTGGGTAACAACGGCAGCGGATGTTCGAGCGCTATATAAAAGCTGCTGGGCTGATCGTCGCTAAAATCAAAATGGGTGACACCATTGCTTTGACCGAGTTCGCCGTCAACCGATAAGTCGTGATAACGGGCGCCGGCGTAGATACCTAGTACGCTATCAGCCTGACTAGAAAAACTAACTCCTAACATTGCCAATAAACTACAGGCAGTTAACACACCTTTTTTCATACATCTTCCTTTTAACATCTATAAATCAGCCTTGCGCTAACAAGTCTCGTAAATCAATCAACGCTGCGTCGGCACGACTGATAAAGTTAGCCATCACCAACGAATGATTAGCCATAAAGCCAAACCCCGAACCATTTAAAATCATCGGACTCCAAATACTCGCTTGGGTCGCTTCTAACTCGCGGATAATTTGGCGCAAGCTAACCATGGCATTTTTATCCTCTAACACCGCAGCGAAATCATGCTCAATGGCTCGTAGAAAGTGTAATAGCGCCCATGTTGCACCGCGTGCCTCGTAGAAGATGTCATCAATTTGCCACCAACTCGTCGGCGCCATCGATTGCTCACCAGCAATGCTGACATCGGCGCGGGCGACACTCGCACTGAGTCGCTGCGAGAGCGAGCCTAGACGCTTATCGACCTCGGTTAGCCACGCCCGTAGATTATCTGCTCGAGCAAAAAACTGAGCGCTATAATCGGCGCCGTCAGCCAAACCTAACCGATAAGCTCGAAGCTGTTTAATGGCTTCGCGATACTCGCTTTCAGCACTCGGCATTAACCAACTGGTATGGTCAATATTTAAAGCTGGCTGCGCCACCGTTAACTGCGTATTCTGAATCGACTGTGATTGCGAACGGCTAAACTCGCGCCGCATGGCTAAGGCTAGATCACGCGACATTTCCAACGCGCCAAATTCAAATGCCGGCATGTTGTCCATAAAAATGAAGGGTGGCATAACATCATTCGCAATAAAACCACCGGGCTTATCCAATAACGTTTCCATCACGCCGATGAGGGCGGTAGTCGTCACATACCCTGAAACTAACTGTGATTGCTCGGTATTAGCGTCGGCTTGAGCGCGCTCAACGACATTAAAAACCTCAGGCTCGCGGCTAAAATACCAACTCAGTAACCAAGCCAAGAGCAATAGGCCAATAGCAGCAGCAATCAGCCAACGCCAGTTCAAATGCTTCATTATTAACTACCTTGTTTGCTTATCTGCAGAACTGACTCTTTATATAGCTTTAACGCGAGCCTGAAACTGCTGTTCCGAACCATCTTCAAAGCGTAGCGTGAAGTTAACCTGCTCACCAACCCGTAATTGTGGATTCAGTTTGAATAACATGAAATGCAAACCACCAGGGTTAAAGCTTGCGGTTTCTCCGGGAGCAATACGCAGCTCTGGCAAGTGTACCATTTTCATCATACCTTGCTGCATTTGATGCTCATGAATTTCGGTACGCTCGGCTGCGTTGCTAGAAACCCCGGTTATCACCACGGTTTGTTCAGAATCATTATGTAATGATGCATAAGCGGCGCCATTATCGCTGCCCGGAATTGGTTGTTTTAACCACGCGTTATTGATAGTCAGTTCTGCTGCAAAAGCCGATGGCAGAGCCAAAAGCCCTGCCATTAAAACGATCCATGCGCGCATTTTCGAGTTCCTTACTATGAGATGTAACTTTCAACTAAGTTTACACGGCTCTTGGTTTTTTGCGCACCAATAAATAAACAACGAAAATAGCTAACAAAATTGGCCAAAAAACCGTTAAACCCCCTAACAAAAGAGCGCCTACTGCCATCAATATGGCGAAAAACACGCTCCCAAAAATAGCCATGACCACAAAAAATACCAAGGCCGCGACAGCCAATAACACCACACCGCTAATGGTAAAGCTCAAAATTCCACCAACGACACTACCGGCTAAAGCTAAAATGTTATCGCCAAAGCATAGCAATAAAACAACCGCTGCCAAGATCCACCAAATACTGTTATCGCGTTTCATAGCTATCTCCTTACTGCGCTGACGATGATTGACGCTGTGCTTTTAGCGCCGCCAATTCATTATCAAGCTGCTCTTGCTGTTGTAATGCTTGAAATTCAGCTTGCAAGTTATGCTGCTTAGTAGTCAGATCATAGGCCTCTAGTTCAGCCTCTAAACTATCGATTTTATGCTCGTAGCGCTCAAACTTTTGTAATGCCTGATCGACCTGTTCAGCATGCGACTGTTGGCGCACTTTTAAGCGAATATCGGCACTACCGTGACGACGCTCAGCTTGCTGTTGACGTTGCTTAGCTTCGCTTAGTTTCTGCTGAATACGGCCGATATCATCTTGCAGTTTGTCTAAGTCTTGCTGAACTTGGGCGAGCGCTGATTGCAGCGGCTGTCGCTGTTGCTCAGCCTCAAGCTTCTGCTGTAACGCCGCGCGCGCTAAATCTTCGCGATCATGATCCAATGCTTGTTGTGCTTTAGTTTGCCATTGTTGGCTTTGCGCCGTCAGTGCGTCAATTTGTCGCTGTAAACGTTTTTTCTCGGCAATATGAGAAGCCGCGACACCACGCAGTTCAACCAGTGTTTCTTGCATTTCTTGCACGATCAACCGAATCATTTTTTCAGGGTCTTCGGCCTTGTCCAGTAGTGCGTTCAAGTTGGCATTCACAATATCAGTTAAGCGTGTAAACATACCCATGATTCTCTCCTTTAATTATCGTCATCAAGTGCTGCTCAGCTCTGTTTAAATGAGTATCACCTGTGGTGGTCAACCGACTTAGAAGTAGTCAACTTAACGAAGATCAATCAAAGGTCATGCCACTATTTTAATTTCCTTATTTTTCAAATGATTAATAATAATCTTTGAAGAAGACAATAAAAAAGGCTGCATCAGGATGCAGCCTTTTTAACCAACTATTAGCGATTTTGACGATTAACTTATCGGCTGTCGCTTTAGAAGCTGTAACTCAACTCGGTAAAGTAATAGCCACCGTTAAAGCCCGTTGGTGAGTTGGTTAACGGATATTGGAAAATGCCATTAAAGCGATTACCTTCACTGCGTTTGTCCGGATATTCGTCGAATAAGTTCTGCGCACCAATTTTCAGACTTAACTGGTCGCTAAAGTGATACGATACCGCCACATCAGTAATCAACTCTGCGCCGTAGGTTTCAATACCCGAGCCATAATAAATTTTATAATCACCAAAGTAACTTAGCTGCAAGTGGCTCTCCCAAGCACCGACACGGTGAGTAAAGCCTAACGAACCACTATTTTTGGGTACGTAGTCGGTCATCCGTAACTGTTCTTGTTCATCAAACAGCTGCGCTTCTAAACCATCAAGCAGCGGCGGTAAATTAATGGCATCAATTTCAGTATCATTATAGCCATAAGCAAACTGTGCTTTTAAATCACCATAACGACCTAAATCGAATGTCTGTGCCGCCACCACATCAACCCCTTGCGTAGTCGTATCGACAGCATTAACGAAGAAACGTGCGTTTTCGGCACTGGTTCCAGCCAACGCGTCAGCAACGGCTTGCGAATCTTCTGGAGAGACGTCACCAGACAGTATAATGCGATCATCAATTTTAATCTGATAGGCATCGACGGTTAACGTAAAACCGTTATCACCTTGCCAAACAACGCCTAAACTGGCCGAAGTTGACTCTTCTGGCTGTAACCGTCCAATCTGCAAGGCTTGCGCAACGTCGCTAATATTATTGAATGTACCTGATTGCTCTGGCACCAGTTCACCATTACGGTCGACGAACAAGGTCGAGATGTTGGTAAAGTAAAGCTGTTGTACACTTGGCGCACGGAAACCGGTGTTAACCGCACCGCGAATAGCAAACTGATCGGTCAAGTCATAGCGCCCGCTAAGCTTCCAACTGGTGTTATTACCAAAGTCAGAATAATCTTCGTAGCGAACCGCAGCTCCCCACTTAAAGTCGAGCGTAAGCTGGTTTTCTAGCTCGACATAAACGCCAGTATTGTGACGTGATTCATCTACCTCAGAGTCCGGACTAAAGCCAGTAAAGCCTTGGCTTCCTGCCGGTCTATCCTGATAACTGCCGTTGATATATGAAGCTTCATCTCCGGCTTCGACAGCATAACTATTACGTCGATAGCTAATACCCATTGCCAGCGACAAATCTGAGTTATTAATAAATGGGATGAAACGTTGTGCGTCGATAGTCGCGTTAGTTTCTTCGTTCTTTAACGTACCAGCGTCAAACTCGGTTGGTGTTAAGTCAGGGCCTAAGGAGGCATTCAACGAGTTCTCGACGTTATATTGAAACTCACTTTTACCGTAACCGGCGCTGGCATCAATGTTCCACTCGCCGATGGCCCATTTATAGCCGACATAGGCTGACTGGTCGTTTACGTCAGGCGCTAAAATCGGTAGAAAGCCATCCGGATAAATTTCAGTCAAGGTATTGCTTTGAATTGCGCGACGATAAAATGCGCCTGATTTAGATGTACGGTCGCTATAACCAGCAAAAGCATACAACTCACCGTCGCCAAGTTGATAATTTAAGTTACCGAATAGGGCGGCATTTTCGTAAGCGGCATCACCAACGTGGAAACTTTTACGATTAAAGGTTTGCTCACGAGGATCGGGATCGCCATTCTCCAACAAGGGATATTGTTGACGTGTGTCGTAGCCAGCACGGTTAGTGCGATTTTTATGATGATATTCGGCAGACAGCGTTAGGGCGCCTTGGCCTGCCAAATCAAAACCGGTGCTGCCCGACAGCTTATATTGTTCACCATCACCGTAGTATGTTTGTCCTGCCTGCACATTCAAATCGCCGCCACTGGCGTTGTCTTTTAAAACAATATTGATGACGCCGGCAATGGCATCTGAACCATATAGCGCTGCAGCGCCGTCGCGTAAAACCTCAATGCGTTTGATCGCAGCAATAGGAATGGCGTTCAAATCAACGTTAGAACTACCGCGACCGGTAGTGCCACTTAAGTGAACTAAAGCACTGCTATGGCGCCGTTTACCGTTGATTAATACTAAAGTGTGGTCCGGTGATAAGCCGCGCAGCGAGGCTGGGCGTACCGCATCGGTACCATCGGTAACCGATGACGACGGAAAATTAAAACTCGGGACAGCATACTGCAATGCTTTGGCGGTTTCGGTAATACCCGTCGCAGCCAATGTTTCGGCGCTGATGATATCAACCGGCGTAGCGCTATCGGTTTCGGTTCGTAGGCTTAACCGAGACCCAACGACCTGAATCGTCTCTACGTTATTCGTTGCTTGCTGTTGTGTGTTCTGCTGTTGTGCAAAAACAAGGTTTGGTGCCACCAAGCTGGAACCGATGGCTGCTGCTAATAACGTAATTCTCACTGTGCTCTCCATAACGTGACGGGGTTTAACCTATTGTTAGTCAGTTAATTTTAGCACCGAGATCTAGTTTTGCTTTAAATTGATTGTCTCTTTCATATAACAAATAGCAATAGACAAAAAAAAACCTATAAAACAGACATAAAAAAGCCCCTGCTGGTATTCAG